>NZ_JAHVKO010000022.1 GCF_019800665.1 Microbulbifer agarilyticus | reverse complement strand
TGGGGTGAAGTCGTAACAAGGTAGCCCTAGGGGAACCTGGGGCTGGATCACCTCCTTAATCGAAGTCGACCTAACTTCGTAAGTGCTCACACATATTGCTTGATCGGACTGATGACGTTGATGTTTGAAAGGCTTCAGCGAGTTGGGGCTATAGCTCAGCTGGGAGAGCGCTTGGTTTGCATCCAAGAGGTCAGCGGTTCGATCCCGCTTAGCTCCACCATTTCCTGAGATGTTTATAGGCCTGTAGCTCAGCTGGTTAGAGCGCACCCCTGATAAGGGTGAGGTCGGCAGTTCAAGTCTGCCCAGGCCTACCAAATTTCCACGATTCGGCACTTTTGAATCCCTTACATAGCAGGCTATGCGACGGGATCCAAAAATACCAACTCGTGAAAATTTACTTCCTCTTTCTTTCTTTTATCAATGTCAGAAATCAGAAAACTGGTTTTTTGGATTGAGTGTGTTGCTTGATTCGAGAGATTAGCTTTCTGATTTTTACATCAGATGTTCTTTAACAAGGTGAAACATTTTGTAGTAATACACTGCAAGGCGAGGTTGAGTACTAACAATACTCAACTCA
>NZ_JAHVKO010000021.1 GCF_019800665.1 Microbulbifer agarilyticus | reverse complement strand
TAACGCCCAGCGCAGGCGCAGCCAGCGCGGAGCGCATTTTGTGTTAATGTTTGAGCGCCAGCGAGTAACACAAAAGGTGCGTAGCGTTGGTTGTCGCTCTGCCGCTGCTTGTTAAGGCAGGTTCCCAAAGTGGTGAAGTAAATGCTTGATCTTAGATCCAGAGTATATATCCATTCGATTAGTCATCTCCTTGAGATCTTCGAGGCTACGCGTACTTGGACCAACCGGAATTAATTCTCGACAAAAGGTCAACTCTCTATCTGAGAATAAAAAGAATACATAACTTTCACCCAATGTAACTCCTTGAAACAGCGACTCAAAACCAGTTACTAAAGTGATTGACTTTCCATTCTCACCTTTGAATGAATGATTTACCGCAACAGTAATTTCAGTTTCATTCCCATATTTTTTATTTGGGTCATAGGTCCCAGAAACTACCTGCCCTAAAAATACATCGGTCGCCTGGTCAGCATGCGCACCTATTGACTGCTTGTATCTATTCTCGTTGTTGCATTCCCAGGCTTCGGTGTAAAAAGAAACACAAACAAGAAAAAACGCAATTACCTTATTCATAGTGTGCCTTAAC
>NZ_JAHVKO010000020.1 GCF_019800665.1 Microbulbifer agarilyticus | reverse complement strand
GCCGCAGAGATTGTCGGCGGCAGTGGAACATTAATAGAAGCATCAGGCGGTCGTGGATATCGAGCGGGAACCGGTGGTGGTGGCCGAATTGCACTCTACTATGATGCCATGTCTGGAATTGTTCCGGCGGATGATATATTTACGCGAGCTGGAACTAATTACTCAGGTGCCACCGGTTATGGTGGCCCGGGAACGGTTTATCTTTATGACCGCTCTCTGCCGTCTGAAAATGCGCGCTTACAAATTATTAATCGGAGTAGCAGCGAGACTTACCCCCCGTATATATTGAGTGGGGAAGTCGAGATTCCTGTTTTTTTCGAACATTTGCGCGTAACAATCGATCAAGATGTTAACTTATCTGCGCCAATTACATTCAAAGATACGAAAGTTGTTTTGAATGATGGGGTGCATTTAGGTTCCCCAATTTCAGGTAATAGCTTCAGTTCGGTTTATGTCACGGCAGAGGGTAATTTCACAGTACTCAATAACAATTTGGTAGTAGATGGCTTTACCTTGGAGCTGCCTCAGGATTACAGCTTTGAATCCATCGCAGTTAAAAATAGTGGCAAGATAACCACGCCCGTGGCTTCTGATGTTTTCTCGGCTGGCATCACCCTAAGCGCCACAGATTTCTATGTCAGCTCCAATTCATATATTGATGTAAGTGGCAAAGGGCGTTTCGCGGAATCCGGTGCGCATTGGAAATCCGGTGGTAGTTACGGCGGCTTGGGTGGCATAGA
>NZ_JAHVKO010000019.1 GCF_019800665.1 Microbulbifer agarilyticus | reverse complement strand
AATACATGTTTTTGCATACGCCAAGAAGAGAAGTTTGTCGCGGCCAGAAGAACGCCAAACGAAATAAACAAGGCTGATTCAATGTTTATGCAGCTCATAATACGATGACATTTAACGCCCACAGCAGGGGCGGCTTACCTTGTGCGCTTTTTGCGCAAAAATGGGAGCGAAGCGACCTGCGCAAAACGTGCACAAGGTAAGCTGTCCCGCGGAGGGCCGAAGGGCCGGAGCATACTGCCTGTGATTGTTAAGAGTTACCACGGCAATGGGACAAGCTGTCCTCGTAAACAGCTTTGTAAGTTTCTATGTTATAGCCGACATAGGCTTCACAGATTGTTTTGTGCTCCGCCCAAAAATCTTTCTCGTTGAAATCTACAAAGTCATTGACGTTTGCATCCATGAGCTTACCAAGCCATTCAGACAATAAATTTATTAATTTTATAGACTTATTTAGGTGTCTCGCCGATCCGATATGTATAGCTCCTACCTTTAGACCTGACGAAATACCTTGAATAGCAGCATATCCAGTTAACCCAAGATGTCTATATGCTGACTTTGACGATTCATCCATCGTACTTTTCTCTAACTACTCTTAACGCCGCCAGCAGGGGCAGCTTACCTTGTGCGCGTTTTGCGCGAAAATGGGAGCGCAGCGACCTGCGCAAAAGGTGCACAAGGTAAGCTGTCCCGCGGAGGGCCACAGGCCCGTAGCTTCATTGCCTGGCTTTGTTAGCCTTTGCCCCCAAGCTCAAACTCCTGATGCAACTCATAGAATTGCTCCGTAAGGATATTATTACAATTCTGAACCGAAATCTGATCGCCTAACTTATCTCCGATAACGACAT
>NZ_JAHVKO010000018.1 GCF_019800665.1 Microbulbifer agarilyticus | reverse complement strand
GCTGATCTGAAACCACTTTCGTGGACGGTATTTTTATCCACGAAAGAGGTCCAGTATGGGACAAACAAAAAAGCGTAATTACGATCGTTATACTCTGGCTTATAAGCTTCAAGCCGTTAGGTTAGCCAATCATCCTGACGTTAGATCAAAGGATGTGGCAGAATCCCTCGGCATACATCCTGTGATGCTCTATCGGTGGCAGATGGAGCATCGTCGCGGAGAGTTGAAGGAAAATAAGCATATGAAGCCTGCCAAACCATCCCCCAAGCGTCGTCCAAGTCGTGCTGACCCAGTAAAAGAAGCAGAAGAGAAGCTGGCTGCAGCTGAGAAGAAAATTAAGAAGCTAGAGCGAGAGCTGGCCAATCGTAACGACGAGATTGACCTGCTAAAAAAGGCCGAGCGGTTCTTCCAACGGAAAAAGTAAAGCTCTTTGAGCTGGTTGAGAAGAGCCGTAAAGGGCGTGATGTCAGGAAACTCTGTAACTTACTTGGTGTATCAAAAAGTGGTTTCTACGCCTGGCGAAACCGTGAAGAGAGTGAGCATCGCAGGCATGATCGCCGCCTCACCGATGCTATTGTGGAGTTGCATCAGGGATTTCGAAAGGCATACGGGGCTCGTCGAGTACATCAACAGCTAAAACGTAGCGGCTTGTCATGCAGTGTTCGGCGAGTATCCAGGCTCATGAAATCGGCCGGTATAAAAGCCTCGAGTAGGGGGCTTTATATGTGGAATCCGGGTAAGCACGAGTTCTATTCCTCGACTGGAAATCAGCTCGGCGAGTTAGCTCCGGCGGATAGCTCGGGCACACAGTGGGCAGGGGACTTTACTTATATTAAGACCGCTAATGGCTGGCTATATCATGCCGTCGTGATCGACTTGTTCACGAGATCGGTCGTCGGGTGGTCCTTCAGCAGGAAGCGCAATAGCGAACTAACGAAAAGTGCGCTCAAGATGGCATTGGCGCGCCAGCGACCACAGTCAGGCTGTATATTTCATTCCGATCAGGGTATTGAGTATGCAGCACATGAGTATCGAGAGCTTGTTGAGTCGGCGGGTATGACAAGGAGTATGAGCCGAAAGGGTAACCCTTTGGATAATGCGATCGTCGAGTCATTCTTCCATAGCATGAAGACAGAGCTTGTTCATCAGAGGATGTTCGAAAACGAAATCGATGCGGTAGCTCATATCATCGAATACATTGAGTTCTACAACCGAGAACGGCTTCACTCCAGTCTCGGCTATCAATCGC
>NZ_JAHVKO010000017.1 GCF_019800665.1 Microbulbifer agarilyticus | reverse complement strand
GACAGAGCTTGTTCATCAGAGGATGTTCGAAAACGAAATCGATGCGGTAGCTCATATCATCGAATACATTGAGTTCTACAACCGAGAACGGCTTCACTCCAGTCTCGGCTATCAATCGCATTCAGAGTATGAAAAACTGGCGGCATAAAGTGTCCGCGAAAGTGGTAGCAGATCATGCCCCTGCCGGCGGCGTTAAATGTCATCGTATTATGAACTGCATAAACATTGAATCAGCCTTGTTTATTTCGTTTGCCGTTCTTCTAGCCGCGACAAACCTTTCTTCTTGGCGTATGCAAAAACATGTATTGGAGTCAGTCGAAAAGGCACCATTTTGGAAGTTACTTATTGGTGACGTGTTCTTAGGGGAAGAATATCTAAATGATAAAGGGTTACAATGGCGCAGGGCGTCAGTATCCTCATTCATATTGCTGCTAGTTTGGGGCTCGGTATATATCTATCTGTACGATAAATCGTGGGTTTGCCCGTATGGGCTTCGTAGCTAGCCGGTTACATTTAACAAAGCCAGGCAGCAAGGCTTCGGGCCTGCGGCCCTTCGCGGGACAGCTTACCTTGTGCACCACTTGCGCAGGTCGCTTTGCTCCCAGTTTTGCGCAAGTGGCGCACAAGGTAAGCTGCCCCTGCTGGCGGCGTTATGTGTCATCTGTGAATGACATCTGAGTATGAAATATAGATACATCGGATTTCTATTCTTACTTCCTGCTCTAGTTGCAGCTACATATGAGTACCTGAGCTTAAATCGAGCTATCGAGTCTGAGAAAACACAATTTGTAAATGGTAAGATTTCAGAAATTGAAACTTACAATGGATTTACGTCTTTTGAAGTAGGTGGCGTCAAGTTCCGTATGCAGTCGTTGCTTCCTTGTCTTGACCAGCGAGAGAAGCTGTACAATGGCCTAGAAGTAAGTATTGCATTTAAGTCAATACCAAGGTGGCCTGGCTCTCTTCAAAGCTACGGATGTATCATAGAAATCGAGTACATTGGCGAAATAATAAATAAACGCACAGGCCAGATGTCCCGTAACACATAACAAGGCCGGGCAATTTACTCCGGGCCTGCGGCCCTCCGCGGGACAGCTTACCTTGTGCACGTTTTGCGCAGGTCGCTGTGCTCCCATTTTTGCGCAAAAAGCACACAAGGTAAGCTGCCCCTGCCGGCGGCGTTAGCATTAAGGCTTGCCCACCGAAAATATGAACGAAAGAAAAGCAAAAACAATTTTCTCTAGCCTTATATTTTTGAGTACGGTTTCGTGCCTACTCATAGTTGGAGTATCCAAATTCTCAGGCGCGGTATCATTTAGTTCATTTATCGGGGTCTGGTCAATCGTGTATTTTGTGCTGTTCTGGCATTGGATCTACTACGAGTCTGCGTCGCAAGAGAAGTTTGATAGGCCGTATAACTTCGGTCTATCAATACATTCGTTCTGGTATCTCTATGTTCCGTGGTACTTTATCCGTACTCGTGGAGCTAGAGGTATAGCCTATATTTTAGGCTTCCTATTTCTATTTTTTGCTCCAGTCCTATGTGTAGATCTATCGCTGTGATAAATGCTAACAAACGCAGGCAATTTTCTCCGGCCCTTCGGGCCTCCGTGGGACGTCTTACCTTGCGCACATTTTGCGCGGGTCGCTTCACTCCCATTTTTGCGCAAAATGTGCACAAGGTAAGCCGCCCCTGCTGCGGGCGTTATGTGTGAGAATAGTCTTATGGTACACAGACCTAAAGTAATCACGCTTACTGAAGCGAAGAGTGTCCGTAAATTATATTGTGGTGAATGCGGCTGGGATCAGGAGATAATTTCTACCTCTAGTGAAGAGGTAAAAAGTTGTCCTTGGTGTGGGTGGGGTGACTTTGAAATTAGTACGCTTGCTGTAGAGGGTGCTTTTCAAGAGATTGAGTGTGAAAAGCATGGTCGGGTGACTGTACTTATCCCTAATTCCAATATTGATGTATTGGATTTTTTGGATAATCTCTGTTGCCCGTTTTGCGAATAACACATAACAAGGCCGGGCAATTTGCTCCAGACCTGCGGCCCTCCGCGGGACAGCTTACCTTGTGCACGTTTTGCGCAGGTCGCTACGCGCCCATTTTCGCGCAAAACGCGCACAAAGTAAGCTGCCCCTGCCGGCGGCGTTAGCCTCTTAACCATGAATAAGTTCTTAGTAGTCGTTGCTCTATTGACATGCTCGCCAGGTGGGCTGGCAAGCTGCTGGATCGAATATACGAAGAAAACATTGTCCGAAAGAAT
>NZ_JAHVKO010000016.1 GCF_019800665.1 Microbulbifer agarilyticus | reverse complement strand
TGCTATCGTCGCCTGCATGCGAAAGCAGCTCACGATCCTCAACACTATGGTAAAAAACAACACCCACTGGGATGAAAAAATGGCTTAATCGCTTGACGGGAAACCATAGTCACTTGTTATGTGCGCTACCGAAGGCGCACATGTTTCGCAACCCTATTCTCTAAAATCCTAACCAATACTGGATCCATCCGATCGTAATTATCAGGAATATCCAGACAGACAAGCTTTTTGCCTTTTAAAAGATCTTTAAACTTCTTAGAAACCTTATTTTTGTGGGATTTTTCCATAGCAAAGACTATATCTGCCCACTCTATAAGATCTCCACTTACCGCCGTCTCTGCGTCACTATTTGTTCCAGCACCAATAGCATTAATGCCTTCATACGCTGAAAAGACTTCTTCACCCGTGGGGCTTCTCAGTCTATTTTCACTACATACGAAAAGAAGGTTCATCTTTAACTCTCTGACACATAACGCCACGCATCAGTGGCGCGCCGCTCGCGCAGCGAGCGAAGCGTCCGTCTGCATGCGCTTGTTATGCGATATTTTGCTACTCAAGAGAGATGGCTGCAATGTGCCCAAAGCGGACGCCTGGTTAGATGAGCCATGCGGCGAGAAACGGTCACAAGCGGTCGTCCGCCCGAAGAACCGCGATACTCGCTGTTCGCCTTGGCCGACTCATTCTCGAAGAAATCGTGGCGGCTCAATGCCCGGGACAATCGGTATTCTCACGGCTATCACTTCGCCGTCCGAATTGCTTTCAAACGTCATGGGCATATGATGAAGGTGATTCTCTGTGGACTGGTATCGAGTTGCGAATGTCTCGCCGTTGTAGGGCACTAGGTCGAAAGTCCGACCATCGTAAGTCTGCACTAAAGAGTCACCCCGGAGCGCGATCTCAAACGTGCCATAGCCCGGGTTATGAAATTTCCCAACGTAGGCCTGCAAGTCATGCCGCGGCGCGAGAGACAGATCTCTCCCGGAGTCAAACTCACGCTCAGCAGCCTGCACTGCCTGAGCCGATTTTTCTTCCAGAGCCTGGAAATAGTCGGTCCACTCAACCGTCGATTCATTGCCGAGCAGGAAATCCATTGTCACAAAACTAGCAGCCACCATTGCCTGACTGAGGTTAAGGTTCGTAAGGACGACAACACCGATCCTCTTCTCAGGGATAAACATGATATGTGTTCTGGATCCATTGAATTAGCCGCTGTGGCCTATAGCGGCCATGCCTCGAAACGTATGCTGAGACCATCCCTGCCCATAGGTTGCCAATCCTCCCCCGATGCCTTTGGAATCGTTACTGATAATGGCGTGAGCGCCATGAATCCATTCCATGCTCTCGGGGGAAATGACCTGTTTGTCATCATACTTCCCTTGATCAATGTTGAGCTGAACCCACTTGGACATCTCTGCAGCCGACGAATAGAGGCCGGCCGTGGGAGCCAGGTAACGGGTGTCCGCAAAAGGTATTGCCACGACATCACCGTCTACTACTCCGTAGCCCCGAGCCAGCTTGCCAGAATTGCGAGCCGCTTCCCGTGAGAAAGTGCTGTGCTCCATCCCCAAAGGATCGAGTATTCGCTCTTGTACGAGGTCCTCGTAGTGTTCTCCGGTGTACTGCTCGATAATTCCTCCGGCGCTGGTGTAGATGACATCCTGGTACTGCCAACCAGCACGGAACGAATAGGATGGCTCAAAGTATTGCAATCGATTCAATAGCTCCAATCGATATTCTTTTGCTTTCGATTTATCCGGCAGTTCACGCCCAACCCCATACGCTAGTAGGTTCTCGTGATAGGGCAGGCCGGACCGATGACTGAGCATATCCTCCAGTGTCATCTCGCTGCTGGCGAACGCATCCATCATCTTGAACTTTGGCCAGTACTCTCTAACAGGCGTTGTCCAGTCCAAGGTGCCATCATCAACCAGGGTCCCTACTAAACCTGCGGTAATCGACTTCGTCGTTGAAGCCACGAGGCCGATCGTATCTGGCGTGAATGGCTCTCTTGACTCGACATTTCGATAGCCAAACCCCTCTTTGAATATCTCCTTGCCGTCAGAGAGTGCGACGACCGCCATTCCAGGCACCTGAAAACTGGATCTGACATTCTCAAGATTAGACTTGAGCGTGCTTCCATCGAATCTCGCCTCTGCTCTAACATTCGGCGATGGGAGTGCCACAAGTGTTGTAAACATGACCAGTGCGGTGCTTTTCATGATTGCGCAGCGCATCTTTTGTTTCCTCCTGCGAGTGACTGTAAATGGACAAAAGCGGAGATTGTAACGCATTCCAGGCCACTTGCAGCAGAGCCTGGCAAGGGAGACAGGCGCTATGGGTTCGGCTGATCCTGATTATGCCTCAAGGCAATTGATAAGCCTGATCAGAGACTTCTTCTACACACCAGAGTTCATAATTGGGCAAAAGCTTGAAAACAATGGAGTCATGCCAGACTGCCTTGATATGTTCTTGTCTCACTACAAGATCGACAAGCAGTGACTGAACTGGATCGCTCTCTGCCACCCGGCATCACTTCCCCGACGTCCCCTATAGTGCGATAGTGGTCATCGCGTGAATCAGGTTTTTATCGCATAACGCCGCCAGCAGGGGCAGCTTACCGTGTGCGCGTTTTGCGCAAAAATGGGAGTGCAGCGACCTGCGCAAAACGCGCACACGGTAAGCTGTCCCGCGGAGGGCCACAGGCCCGGAGC
>NZ_JAHVKO010000015.1 GCF_019800665.1 Microbulbifer agarilyticus | reverse complement strand
TAACGGCTTGAAGCTTATAAGCCAGAGTATAACGATCGTAATTACGCTTTTTTGTTTGTCCCATACTGGACCTCTTTCGTGGATAAAAATACCGTCCACGAAAGTGGTTTCAGATCAGCAGCTTACCTTGTGCGCATTTTGCGCAAAAATGGGAGCGTAGCGACCAGCGCAAAAGGTGCACAAGGTAAGCTGTCCCGCGCAGGGCCGAAGGCCCGGAGCAAATTGCCCGGCCTTGTTAAAAGTTGCCAGCTAGATGCGAAACTGCCTGGTGCCAACACGCTTAAACCCTGAAAAATATATGGCAGCCCCAACAAAAAGCCAAGCCAACAACAGCACTGAAAGTGCAGGTAGCCATGAACTCACCGTTAATGAATAGAGAGCCACATATAAAAATACACTGCCTACGGCTGCTCCGATTAACATAGAAACACACCTGCCACCGGGCTTTAGCTGAGCGCCGCAAGAACTGCACACTACCGAGCCGCCTAGAAATGCAATTCGAGCTTTCACAGCTTTAGTTGCAACTCTAGTTTTACAATCGGGGCAATTCAGATACTTCATAGACTTTTAACGCCCACAGCAGGGGCGGGTTACCTTGTGCGCGTTTTGCGCGAAACTGGGAGCGTAGCGACCTGCGCAAAAGGTGCACAAGGTAAGACGTCCCGCGGAGGCCAGGCGGGCCGGAGCTTTACTGCCTGTGCTTGTTAGAATTACGATTCCAAATTCGGTTAATTGACACATTAGGACCGCTATCTTTCATCTGTAAGAGTAGCAGCGCAGTGCCGTCTTCAACGCTCCATGCGGCTACCCTCTCCCATTCATTATCAGCGTTAAATTCCTCTCTACCCGGAGCGCCGTAATACCCCGTAGCCAAAGTCTGCATAGTTTCGAGATAGACATCTTTGGCTTCAAGTTTACTCAGATTTTGAAATGATATGAATTGCACAAGAATACTATTGCCACTACATAGATACCTCACCTCGACAGGCCGACCAAAATGGACACCGTTAAAAACGTAATGACGCTCGCCTTTATCGAGCAATTCACTTCCTAAAGTATTTTCGATACTTTCCAGCTTCTCACATTGTTCGTGACCCGAAACGCCCCTTAATGACTGCGCAAGAGAGGTCGAACAATAAAAAGCTAAGAAAGCAAAAACACAAAACTTCTTCACGTATTCGGCACCACTTTCTCGGATTAATTCTAACGCCGCTAGCAGGGGCAGCCGGAGCGCAGCGTAGGCTGTCCAGCCCGGGGCCCCGCAGGGGCCTTGGGCGATCTTGCCTAGCCTGGTTATTGCGGCCGCACTCTGAACCAGCTACCAGCACTATGCCAGCCACGACTTGGCTGGCCACTGCCTAAAATTTACGAGGAAAGAATACCGCACTTTCCCCAACTATTTTCCATCTTACTGGCACCCCAAAAGATAACTCCGGACTGCCCTCTTCTACTGAAACAGACCGAACACTCTAGGAACGGATCTGATTGAATAGCAACCGACCAAAACGGCTCAATATTGGAAGCTATTTAGTGGCACTAAAATTTCAGCAACCACGAAAACAAAAAAATACCGACCGGCACCAATAACGCCGCGCACAGCGGCCGGAGGCGATTGGCGCCTGTTTTTGCGGAACGCAAAAAAGGTGATAATTGCCGGAGGTCCGTTGCTGCGCCTTGTTAAGCGCGTGTTTCGAACAGGCTTGCCGCATGTTTATTGGCCAATAATATAATGCTGGCAACAATGCCTGCAAATATTGCACTCTCCCTTAGCAATACTTGCTTAACATTAACCTCCAAAGTGAATACTGAATGAGCCCCATTACTCATAGCCTGAATTTCGTCAGGAGTTGGCTGCTTTAGACTAAGCGTCATAGCTATAACAAAGAATGTCATTGCTCCATGAACTAAAAGCACAGCAAATGAAACATAGCGCGCATTATTATTCCTACGATAAACAAAAAACGCTAATGAAAGGTACGCCGCTGTCCCTATATAGTTGTAACTCTCGAAACGAATTCCTTGATAGGTAGCCCAAGCTGAAAGCATGATAAGAAGAATCGTTGCTCCTTGGATCGATTTCTCACCGAAACTCATTTTTTGCACATTCTCCTGCGCTTAACGCCAAAGTTTGGGGCGGGCCACGGAGTGGCACGTCCCAGCCGAAGGCGACAACACCGCCTTGTTAGGCTTATTCACTTGGAACCTCGCTATAGCCATTATGTGTATTAGCCCGGTCTAAGTATTTTACTGACTTTGCACCATTAGCCTTTAGATAAGAGATAGATACTTTTACAAGCTCTTTTTTAAAATCGGCGTTCTCAAATAATCGCTCTTTCCCTCGTTCCTTTATGCGTATTAAGGAAGCTTCCTCTGGCGTATCTGCGTACTTCTTACCTGAAATAGACTCATCCCCCAACTCGAAAACAAAAGTTTCGTAGTCGTAGTAGAACTCATAAGCACCATTACTATCTGGGCCAGACGAATCGATACAACGAGTGACGGTTATTGAGACACCGTCAAATATTTCGTTTTCTGGCTCCTCGCACTCAAATTTCATTTCGGTACTAGACATAGTGGCTATTGATGCGCCTAACAAGAGAGCCAGAATGAAACATCGAATTTGATTCATGGAGAGCCTAACGCCGCCGGCAGGGGCAGCTTACCTTGAGCGCATTTTGCGCAAAAATGGGAGCGAAGCGACCTGCGCAAAAGGTGCACAAGGTAAGCTGTCCCGCGGAGGGCTGAAGGCCCGGAGCAAATTGCCCGGCCTTGTTATGCATGCTTGCACCTTGATGCTGTCAATTTCGCTAGTACCAAAGCAACAGCGATTGAACCGAAAGTTAACACGATACCCAAGGCGATTAATATACTCGGCACAGGTATACCAACGAAGATTCCATGGAGAACAAAAGATACTATTAATGTAACTATGGTTATAGACAGAGCATGAGTTATGGGCCTATGAATTTTTTGAATGAATAGTAAGTAGAATAAAATCGATTCTAAAACGAAAACCAAAATTTCCTGGCTGAAATGGAACCAATCTTGCGAAGCTACTGTTTCATCTCTTGCAAGTAAAATACCGAATACTATTCCAGTCATTAAATTCACTGAAAACAACAAGAAACTGAATATCGCTACAAGCTTCCAATTCACTCAGGTCCCTCCAAATGCATAACGCCCAGCGCAGGCGCAGCCAGCGCGGAGCGCATTTTGTGTTAATGTTTGAGCGCCAGCGAGTAACACAAAAGGTGCGTAGCGTTGGTTGTCGCTCTGCCGCTGCTTGTTAAGGCA
>NZ_JAHVKO010000014.1 GCF_019800665.1 Microbulbifer agarilyticus | reverse complement strand
CTAGTAGGTAATTCAGAGTGCGGCCGCAATAACGAGGCTAGGCAGGATCGCCCAGCCCCTTCGGGGCTCGGCTGGGACAACCTACGCTGCGCTCCGGCTGCCCCTGCTAGCGGCGTTAGGCTTGCTCAGAAGCGAGAACAAACTATGTATTATATCCCACTTGTTCTTATGGTCATTTCTTTTGTAGCTCTAGTTGTCGGACTTGGGGAGACTCGAGATTCAGTCAGTAAGAAATTAAATGCCCGAGGCTATGCTGTAATAACGATCGGGCTTCTTGCGGTACTAATTCAAATGTACATCTATGTAGAAGAAAACAAAACGAAGACTATGAAAAAGCATGATGTGCTCCTTGATTTTGCACTGACTACTCGCTCAATATGGGACGCTAGGTTCACTGAAAATCGAAAAAACAATTGTTTACTTTTAAAAGAACTGAGCCGATCCAGGCTATCAATTCTAGAGCCAAGCAGCTTTGACCAAAAACAAATAGAGGAGCTTCTGGTTGCATGTGAAAGTCCCAATGATATAGCTGGCGTTAAATATAGTGCTCACGCCGTAATGGTTTCTG
The DNA here is from genome assembly GCF_019800665.1 of Microbulbifer agarilyticus. GTDB lineage: Bacteria > Pseudomonadota > Gammaproteobacteria > Pseudomonadales > Cellvibrionaceae > Microbulbifer > Microbulbifer agarilyticus_C. The sequence goes on along the minus strand of NZ_JAHVKO010000014.1, from coordinate 4,790 downwards.
TGTGCGAATGGTTAAAACCTGATGACCCACACATTCCTCTACGATCGATTCTAGATTGTCGATCATTTGAAATACCTTGGAGCAAAGGTGTGGTGGCATATCGTAAGAATGGGGAGGCGGCCTTCTGATGCCCCATGCCCAGCCTAACAAGGTTATCAACTACGCGCCTTCGGCGCCGGACGCAGCAAAGCTGCGCCGGTTATAACGGCGTTAAATTTCTAGGAGTTGCAATGAGATATTTAGTACTTTTCCTATTTATTCTGGTTTTAGCTGGTTGCAAGTCCAACCCTATTATTCCTGCGCCTGTTGCGGCTCCGCATCAACAGATTACTCATAAGCCCTTGATTAAAGTCAATCCATACTACCCAAAGGACCTTCTCAGTCGTGGTGTAGAAGGGTGGGTTCTAATGGAGGTGGAAGTCTCTGATCAAGGGAAAGTGATTTCATCAAAGGTAGTTGATGCAAGTCCTGAATTGGGCTTCAATCAAGCTGCATTAAGTGCCGTGAATAAATGGGTATACAAGCCTGGATCTCTGGCCCCAGGTAATAAAACCAAAGCTCTAATTGAGTTTTGGATCTCCAGGTAGTCCAAAATTTAACAAAGCCAGGCAGGATACTCCGGGCCTTTGGGCCCTCCGCGGGACAGCTTACCGTGTGCACTTTTTGCGCAGGTCGCTGTGCTCCCATTATTGCGCAAAATGCGCACACGGTAAGCTGCCCCTGCTGGCGGCGTTATGTGTCTTTTAGAATTCAACACCTGATTCCATGATGGTGATAGTGGAATCAGGGATTTATGTTTCACCAATTACATTTGTGAATATTATGAGTACAGGAACCGTAAAGTGGTTTGATTCTGAAAAAGGCTATGGCTTCATCTCTCCAGAAGATGGAAGCAAAGATCTTTTTGTCCACCATTCAGAAATTCAGGCCGGCGGTGGCTATGCGAGCCTAGAAGATGGTCAAAAAGTCGAGTACGTAGTTGGGCAAGGCCAGAAAGGCCCGTGCGCTACTAAAGTTGTACCTCAGTAGGTCGCAACACATAACAAGGCCGGGCAATTTGCTCCCGGCCTTCGGCCCTCCGCGGGACAGCTTACCTTATGCACCTTTTGCGCTGGTCGCTTTGCTCCCATTTTCGCGCAAAAGGCGCATAAGGTAAGCCGCCCCTGCCGTGGGCGTTATGGTGCCGGTCGGTTTTTTTGATTTTTCGTGGCTTCTGAAAATTTAGTGCCACCAAATAGCATCCAACATTGAGCCACTTTGGCTGGTAGCTATTCAAGCATGTTCGTTCCTAGAGTGTTCGCTCTGGTTCGGTAGAAGAGGGTAGTCCGCTGCAGTTTCGTGGAGTGCCAGTAAGATAATAAATTGGTGGGGAAAGTTTGGTATTCTTTCCTCGTATTATTCGGGCAGTGGCCAGCCAAGCCGTGGCTGGCAAAGTGCCAATGGGTAGTCCGGAGCGCGTCAGCCATAACCAGGCCAGGCAGTAAAGCTCCAGGCCTGCGGCCCTCCGCGGGACGCCTTACCTTATGCACTTTTTGCGCGGTCGCTACGCTCCCATTTTCGCGCAAAAAGCGCACAAGGTAAGTCGCCCCTGCTGGCGGCGTTAGTGTTCCAGAGAAATGAGTCTATTAATTATATTTACAGTGATTATCGGGTTTTATCTGTCCAACCCAAAGGAGGTAGATTCGATAGATCGAGTGAAAAACTACGGTTTTATTTTACTGGTGACGGGTATAAGTCTTTGGGCATGGCATAGCATTTTTTCTAGTCAGTTCCTCATTCCGCGTTGGTTTGACATGCGGTATGCGCTTGAAGATGAAGCCCAATTCATCGTTAAGTTCCTTAGTATTATGGGCCTGGTCCAATTCATCATCGGTGTAATATTTCGGTGGTATTGGCCAAGAGAACACTAACAAGGCCGGGCAATTTACTCCGGGCCTTCGGCCCTCCGTGGGACAGCTTACCTTGTGCACCTTTTGCGCAGGTCGCTATGCTCCCATTTTCGCGCAAAAGGCGCACAAGGTAAGCTGCCCCTGCCGGCGGCGTTATGTTTCTCGAGGATCGTATGGCATTTGGCACAGCACTATATAAGTTCAAAGAATTACTTGAACATCGTAGGTACTTTCGAAAGTGCCAGCGCTGCTTTTACCAATACGATACTAGGAAAGGTGAGTGCTCCCATTGCTCTCATCTAGATGACTCAGGGTTGAAATCTCTATTTCACGAAAGGGAGAGAAATTTTCAGGGGCGTCGACAGTTGGGTTTAATGTTCGCTTTTGCAGCCGTTATTGCGGCAATATTCTTAGCAATCTCGTTCATGGGTTAAAACATAACAAGCGCAAGCAATACGCTACGGCCCGTCGGGCCTTCGCAGGACGCCCAATGCTGTGCACTTTTTGCGCGGTCGCTTCGCTCCCAGTATTGCGCAAAAAGCGCACAACATTGGTCGCCCCTGTTGCGGGCGTTAGTGGTAAGTGGAAAATCTATGAAGTATATAAATATCTGTCTCTTTCTGTTCATATCCATTGTCTTTTCAAGTGATGGATTTGCGTCTATAGATCGGGTTACAGGGTATAAATGTTCTGATGCTCTATTCGTGAATTGGCAAAGAGAAAGTGGAGATTTTTCAAAAGCAAAGTTTAGTAAGAAAATATATGGAGTTGACTCTGACGTCACGTACGATTGTCGTAAGGGTCTGATAGTTCATGCTGAGGTGCGGGTTAAGGTTCCGTCAGAAACTTCTATGAAAATCTATCAAAAGTATGTAGAAAGCATAAAAAATCATGCTCCCGAAAAGTTTTCGAAACAGACTCAGTCTCGGGACACAGATGAAAAACCTTATTTTCAACGTGCTTCAAAGGTTCGAATCTATCGTGTTGAAGTCGTAGAAGAATCACAAAACCAAACTGAGATCCGGTATACCCAAGATAGGGTGGCCTCGTAGTAGCTAAACCACTAACAAACACGGGCAGTGGAGCTCCGCCCCTTCGGGCCTCCGCGGGACGGCTTACCTTATGCACGTTTTGCGCGGTCGCTTCGCTCCCATTTTCGCGCAAAACGCGCATAAGGTAATCCGCCCCTGCCGTGGGCGTTATGTGTCTTTTAGAATTCAACACCTGATTCCATGATGGTGATAGTGGAATCAGGGATTTATGTTTCACCAATTACATTTGTGAATATTATGAGTACAGGAACCGTAAAGTGGTTTGATTCTGAAAAAGGCTATGGCTTCATCTCTCCAGAAGATGGAAGTAAAGATCTTTTTGTCCACCATTCAGAAATTCAGGCCGGCGGTGGCTATGCGAGCCTAGAAGATGGTCAAAAAGTCGAGTACGTAGTTGGGCAAGGCCAGAAAGGCCCGTGCGCTACTAAAGTTGTACCTCAGTAGGTCGCAACACAAAACAAGGCCGGGCAATTTGCTCCCGGCCTTCGGCCCTCCGCGGGACAGCTTACCTTATACACCTTATGCACCTTTTGCGCTGGTCGCGTTGCTCCCATTTTCGCGCAAAACGCGCATAAGGTAAGCTGCCCCTGCCGGCGGCGTTATGCATCAAAGGAGGCTTAGTGAAGTACCAAGTAAACTGGATAGGGTTGGGCAAGAAGCTTACGAAGTTTATGGGTATGGCCATATCCATACCTGTTACATTCGTTTTTATAGCAAGGCTTTTTTCAACGGGTTTCAATTTAGAAAAGACATTTGAGCATGTCGCACTATGGCAGCTACCTTTATTTTTCTTAGGTATATTTGCATTCTCTGCTGTATTTGGTTTTTTAATAGCAGCGGCATTCCAATTTGCATCTATAAGAATAGAAAATGACAATCTAATTGGACGGAACTATTGGTTTGTTACAAATAGCATCCCTCTTTCAGAGATTAAAGAACTTTACCCGTTCAGTAATAACGGGATAGACGCAGTCGTAGCGAACGCAGGAAAGCATGGTAAGGTATATATCTCTACTCATACCGAAAACCTAGAAGATTTAATTACATTCATAGAGTCTAAAATGGAGTCCGCTGGCAATGCATAACAAGGCCGGGCAATTTGCTCCGGGCCTGCGGCCCTCCGCGGGACAGCTTACCTTGTGCACCACTTGCGCAGGTCGCTTTGCTCCCAGTTTTGCGCAATTGGCGCACAAGGTAAGCTGCCCCTGCCGGCGGCGTTATGTGATCAATGGGGCAAGCAGTGATATCTAATGCTATTTCTTTAATTGCTCTATTGGGTACGAATGATGATGGTAATACTCTCAGCTGTCTTGAGTGGATTTCCGCCACAGAAAGAGGGCAAGAGTATGCACATGTTTACACGCCGTGCGTGTTGGAGGCCGAAGCGGGGGATCCACGGGTCGGATACTTTGTAGGGGTATCTCTTCTGTTCTCTGGCAACGAAGATGAGGCGATAAAATTACTAACTCGCTCAGCTCAGGGAAATTACGCACCTAGCCATTTTGCACTTTCAGAAATATATAAAAAGCGTGATAACCTGGAAAAATCTGAGTATCACTTACGGCAATGCTTAAGTGTTGGTCTACCGGCCCAGTGCGGTGGGTAAACACATAACAAGCGCAAGCAATGCGCTGCGGCCTTATAGGCCTCCGCGGGACGCCCAACGCTATGCACCTCTGGTGCGGGTCGCTGCGCTCCCAGTTTCGCACCAAAGGTGCATAGCGTTGGTCGCTGATCTGAAACCACTTTCGTGGACGGTATTTTTATCCACGAAAGAGGTCCAGTATGGGACAAACAAAAAAGCGTAATTACGATCGTTATACTCTGGCTTATAAGCTTCAAGCCGTTA
>NZ_JAHVKO010000012.1 GCF_019800665.1 Microbulbifer agarilyticus | reverse complement strand
ATGTTGCTTGATTCGAGAGATTAGCTTTCTGATTTTTACATCAGATGTTCTTTAACAAGGTGAAACATTTTGTAGTAATACACTGCAAGGCGAGGTTGAGTACTAACAATACTCAACTCAATAGAAATGTGTGTCTCTCAAGCACACAATCCGGTGTTTGAATACTTACCCGTATTCAAATACAAAGTCGTTAGTAGTCGTTTGTGTTGTATGGTCAAGCGACTAAGCGTATACGGTGGATGCCTTGGCAGCTGGAGGCGATGAAGGACGTAGGAGCCTGCGATAAGCCTAGGGGAGTCGGCACACAGACTTTGATCCTAGGATTTCCGAATGGGGAAACCCACCTGTTTTACAGGTATCCCTAACTGAATACATAGGTTAGGGAGGCGAACCCGGGGAACTGAAACATCTAAGTACCCGGAGGAAAAGAAATCAACCGAGATTCCCTGAGTAGCGGCGAGCGAAAGGGGATTAGCCCTTAAGCTCTTTATGTCTTAGTGGAAGGATCTGGAAAGTTCCGCGATACAGGGTGATAGCCCCGTACACGAAAAGGCATTTAGAGTGAAATCGAGTAGGTCGGGACACGTGTTATCTTGACTGAACATGGGGGGACCATCCTCCAAGGCTAAATACTCCCAGCTGACCGATAGTGAACCAGTACCGTGAGGGAAAGGCGAAAAGAACCCCGGAGAGGGGAGTGAAATAGAACCTGAAACCGTATACGTACAAGCAGTAGGAGCCCTTCGGGGTGACTGCGTACCTTTTGTATAATGGGTCAGCGACTTATTGTCTGTAGCAAGGTTAACCGCTTAGGGGAGCCGTAGAGAAATCGAGTCTTAATAGGGCGTTTAGTTGCAGGCAATAGACCCGAAACCCGGCGATCTATCCATGGGCAGGTTGAAGGTTGAGTAACATCAACTGGAGGACCGAACTCACTAATGTTGAAAAATTAGGAGATGACCTGTGGATCGGAGTGAAAGGCTAATCAAGCCGGGAGATAGCTGGTTCTCCTCGAAAGCTATTTAGGTAGCGCCTCGCGTCTCACCCACGGGGGTAGAGCACTGTTTGGGCTAGGGGGTCATCCCGACTTACCAACCCCATGCAAACTCCGAATACCGTGGAGTGCAATCGCGGGAGACACACGGCGGGTGCTAACGTCCGTCGTGAAAAGGGAAACAACCCAGACCGCCAGCTAAGGTCCCAAATATCAGTTAAGTGGGAAACGATGTGGGAAGGCCCAGACAGCTAGGAGGTTGGCTTAGAAGCAGCCATCCTTTAAAGAAAGCGTAATAGCTCACTAGTCGAGTCGGCCCGCGCGGAAGATATACCGGGGCTCAAACTGATAACCGAAGCTGCGGATGCTTTTTAAGCATGGTAGAGGAGCGTTGTGTAAGCCGCTGAAGGTGAACTGTGAGGTTTGCTGGAGGTATCACAAGTGCGAATGCTGACATGAGTAACGACAAGGGGGGTGAAAAACCCCCCCGCCGGAAGACCAAGGGTTCCTGTCCAACGCTAATCGGGACAGGGTTAGTCGGCCCCTAAGGCGAGGGCGAAAGCCGTAGTCGATGGGAAACAGGTTAATATTCCTGTACTTGCAATTGCTGCGATGGAGTGACGGAGAAGGCTAGGCCAGCATGGCGATTGGTTGTCCATGTTTAAGGTAGTAGGCTGGGGACTTAGGCAAATCCGGGTCCCTAAGGCTGAGAGCTGATGACGAGTCTCTTTTTAAGAGACGAAGTGGTTGATGCCCTGCTTCCAGGAAAAACTTCTAAGCTTCAGGCAATTGTGAACCGTACTCTAAACCGACACAGGTGGTCAGGTAGAGAATACCAAGGCGCTTGAGAGAACTCTGGTGAAGGAACTAGGCAAAATGGTACCGTAACTTCGGGAGAAGGTACGCCGGTTTTGGTGATGGGACTTGCTCCCTAAGCTGAGGCCGGTCGAAGTGACCAGGTGGCTGCGACTGTTTATTAAAAACATAGCACTCTGCAAACACGTAAGTGGACGTATAGGGTGTGACGCCTGCCCGGTGCCGGAAGGTTAATTGATGGGGTTAGCGTATGCGAAGCTCTTGATCGAAGCCCCGGTAAACGGCGGCCGTAACTATAACGGTCCTAAGGTAGCGAAATTCCTTGTCGGGTAAGTTCCGACCTGCACGAATGGCGTAACGATGGCCACGCTGTCTCCACCAGAGACTCAGTGAAATTGAAATCGCTGTTAAGATGCAGTGTACCCGCGGCTAGACGGAAAGACCCCGTGAACCTTTACTACAGCTTTGCACTGAACTTTGAGCCTATTTGTGTAGGATAGGTGGGAGGCTTTGAAACTGTGACGCCAGTTGCAGTGGAGCCATCCTTGAAATACCACCCTGGTATGTTTGAGGTTCTAACTCTGGTCCGTTATCCGGATCGAGGACAGTGTATGGTGGGTAGTTTGACTGGGGCGGTCTCCTCCCAAAGAGTAACGGAGGAGTACGAAGGTGCACTCAGCATGGTCGGAAATCATGCAATGAGCATAATGGTATAAGTGCGCTTGACTGCGAGTCAGACATGACGAGCAGGTACGAAAGTAGGTCATAGTGATCCGGTGGTTCTGTATGGAAGGGCCATCGCTCAACGGATAAAAGGTACTCCGGGGATAACAGGCTGATACCGCCCAAGAGTTCACATCGACGGCGGTGTTTGGCACCTCGATGTCGGCTCATCACATCCTGGGGCTGAAGCCGGTCCCAAGGGTATGGCTGTTCGCCATTTAAAGTGGTACGCGAGCTGGGTTTAGAACGTCGTGAGACAGTTCGGTCCCTATCTGCCGTGGGCGTTGGAAATTTGAGAAGAGTTGCTCCTAGTACGAGAGGACCGGAGTGAACGAACCTCTGGTGTTCGGGTTGTCACGCCAGTGGCATTGCCCGGTAGCTATGTTCGGACGGGATAACCGCTGAAAGCATCTAAGCGGGAAGCCTCCTTCAAGATTAGATTTCCCTGACTCCTTGAGAGTCCTAAAGGGCCGTGGAAGACTACCACGTTGATAGGCTGGGTGTGGAAGCGTTGTGAGGCGTTGAGCTAACCAGTACTAATTGCCCGTGCGGCTTGACCATACAACAGAGATGGTTACTAACGATTTGGATTGTGTCCGATCGAGAGACGCGCAGAGTGAGCTCGAAAGAGCATCGACTTGCGGTGTATTACTACAGAATGTTTTACCGACTTATTTGGGGTTATCGCCGGTCGCAAGACCGAGGCAAACAGCGATAACAGGCAGCGCAGAGCCATTAATGAAGGCTCATAAGACCAGTCCAACCCAAGCCAGTTTGCCTGACGACCATAGAGTTGTGGAACCACCTGATCCCTTGCCGAACTCAGAAGTGAAACGCAACATCGCCGATGGTAGTGTGGGGATTCCCCATGTGAGAGTAGGTCATCGTCAGG
>NZ_JAHVKO010000011.1 GCF_019800665.1 Microbulbifer agarilyticus | reverse complement strand
GAACGAACATGCTTGCATAGCAACCAGCCAAACTAGCTCCATGGTGGATGCTACTTTGAGGCACTGAGACTTCGGTAACCTCGGATAAATGAAAAAAACCTACCGGCACCAATAACGCCCAGCGCAGGCGCAGCCAGCGGGGAGCGCCTTTTGTGTTAATGTTTGAGCGACAGCGAGTAACACAAAAGGTGCGTAGCGTTGGCTGTCGCTCTGCCGCTGATTGTTATGTGAACCCACTAGACGTCGGAGCACAAGCCAGTATGCAGCAGGCCATTGGATTTAAACCAAAATGGTGCACTAGTAGGGTTTTCTCTTCCTTTACTTAGGATACTACTTGTTCTATAGAACTCATAAATCGATAGATTAGCTACACCTTTTGTAAAAGCGCCTGCTGGATTTTTAAACTTATAAAAATAGGAAACTTCAAACGCACCATCGTTACCTTCCGGCGTTGAAAGAACCATAGTTTCTAGTGATTTATCTTTCATATAGTTTGCGCTGAGACTAGAGCTCTGTATTGGCATAAGCTCTCCTTCGCCGTTGACGTCGATACTATATTCAACTTTATTGAAAGTGATACTTTTCCCTTTGAATTTATCGTAGGAATACTTGTTAAGTTCTGCGTTTTTTCCCAAGGTATATGATTCCGAAATTTTGCAGTCATAAATTTCAGAAGAAATCGCGCTAGAAGAAATGACAGATAGCAATACAAGTAACGATTTATTTAACTTCATCTTATACCTTAGAGTTTTATTGGACTTCTGCTCACATAACGCCCACAGCAGGGGCGGCTGAAGCGTAGCGTAGGCCGTCCCGCAGAGGCCCCGCTAGGGGCTGACGCAAACTGCCTGTGTTTGTTATGTTTTTTCACTTATATGCTCGAATTTAGCTCGAGTTTCAGCGGGTAGCGCATACTTAACACAATGTTCTGTACAAGCGCCGATCATGTCAAAGTTTACCCTAGCTTCCTCCAAGGTTAGTCCGTGGTTACAAATTGACGGAACCGAAACTCGGTGATCAACAGAGGAGTCATACTCCCAATAGCAGATTGGGCAAATTTCACCATGCTCTCCAGCTCTTAGAGATATATACCCACAGCAAGGACAGTCGATAAAGTAATCCTTACTCACATGGCCTCCTGAAACATAACGCCCACAGCAGGGGCGGCTTAGCTTATGCGCGTTTTGCGCGAAAATGGGAGCGAAGCGACTGCGCAAAACGTGCATAAGGTAAGACGTCCCACGGAGGCCCAAAGGGCCGGAGTTTCACTGCCTGTGCTTGTTAAATACAACCTGCTCTCGGGTGCTCGCCTATGACCTCTAGCTTTGCTGCATTGAATGCTAGTGCATAGTGGTAGCTAGTCTCTGGTCTATCTTCGAGCTCAGCATAGGTTTCCAAAATGGTAGCGGTCGGCTCTAGATCAGCATTGTCTTTATAATAACGAACGCTAATAAATGGCGATAGGCAATTAAGGTATTTGTCTTTATCTAGCCCGGGTATGAATTTTAGTACAGCCCCCATATAGCTTTCTGCCAGAAGACTCAGATTACCCGTCTCAAGCTCTCTTACCGCATTGGCTCTGGCCAAAGACTCTACTTGATCCAAAAGAGTCTTTTCCCCCTCCACGCCTTTCAAAAAAGCATATACCGATGAAAACATCAGAATCATCAGAGTACATGCACCAAGAATTATGTAGTTCTTCATCTGCCTGATGTGTATTTAACGCCCGGCTTTGGGGCTGACTTGGAGCGGCGAAGCCGCGGAAAGGCAGTCCCAGCCCCGCAGGGGCGACAACAGCCGCTTGTTAGGTGCCACAGCTCGCGACCTCTATTAATTTACGACGCTGCCCCTTTTTCCCTATATAAAAAGCTCCTTCTGGAGACACCATTAGCTGGAACTTCACATCCCAGTTGCCGCTAATGTGCGACCACTTAGGTGGGGCAGGCACGGAATAGTAAATTGTATTCCCGTCATTTTTAACCGATATACATGTACCTGATTCTGTCTCAAATATTGGAATTTGAACGGAGCCACCCGTGTCTGCTTGATTATCCCCTTTAACTCCCTTTTGACTATCGATCAGGACAGGAGTCTCGTAGTTGTTTCGAATAATGCCGGTGTAAATTACAGAGCACGAAGCCAACACTGGTAAAACTAAAACAAGTGAAAGAAACTTCATAGTGCACCTAACGCCCGCAACAGGGGCGACCAATGCTATGCACATTTTGTGCGAACCTGGGAGCGCAGCGACCCGCACAAAATGTGCTTAGCGTTGGGCGTCCCGCGGAGGCCCCAAAGGGCCGGAGCATACTGCTTGCGCTTGTTAGGGCTACTTTGGTTTCCTTGCCACGACAAAGCCTTTTGTAGGTGCACAACTTTCCCAGCATGAAGTACCCACCACAATATCTGGATACTCATAAAAATAGAGCGCCAAATCCTTGTTTTCATTTGTAGTAGCTGAAAGCTCCCAAATTTTTGGCTTAGCCTCTGGGACATCTTGACCAATAGATCCGAATATATTTTTCTGGTGCAAGCCGTGCAGGAATTCATTTGCACTTCCACTAAGCTCATCTACTGATATAGAGGTGAAATAGTATTGATCTGGCCCCAAGCTCGGTTTCTCGTTAGTAACTAGTTGGGCTGGATAAATTATTGGCCTGCGTTCTGGGATAAGTATGAACCCATAGTTTTCAGTAAAAGTAATAATGTGGCCATATTTTGAACATTCAACTTTTGCCCATCGCTCTACAGGGGCTCCAGCGATTTGGGTAACGGAAGACTTCGGTGCACTATCACACGCTCCTGCGAAGGCTTGTGCAGCCGATAACAGCAAGCCAGTTAAGCTCAGTTTTATAATTTTTCTCATACTCTAAATCCAAATAGCTCTCGATCAGAGAGTAGCCCTAACGCCGCGCTCAGGGACGGCTTGGTTTGTGTGACTTTTGCGCGAACATGGAGCGCAGCGACTGCGCAAAAGATGCACAAACTAAGACGTCCCCTGCAGCGCCTTGTTAGGGTTGCCCCTCAGACAAACGATTTATGCCAAAAATTACTGAAGGAATGCCAACTAATGCACAAAGAAATGACATCCCGAGATAAGGCAGTACCTCAATAGTAAACTCCAAGTCTTCATAGTCGAAACCCCTTACGAATTCATGGAGCAGGAATACAAATGCAACTGTAAAAAATATGCCTACAGTAAACGGTAAGCACTTAAGGAAAAACTTGCTCATGATCTGGGAGCTCCTCTATAAAAACGCCCTGACAAACCCCAATGCTTCGACTCAATATCTCTACAGACACCGCGAAGCATATAATTGAAGAAAACAAGATATACAATTGCTTTCTTGGCATAAATTCTACTTAAACCCTAACGCCGCCGGCAGGGGCAGCTTACCTTGTGCGCCTTTTGCGCGAAAATAGGAGCACAGCGACCTGCGCAAAAGGTGCACAAGGTAAGCTGTCCCGCGGAGGGCCGAAGGCCCGGAGCAGATTGCCCGGCCTTGTTAGGGATACCAATCTGGGTACAGCCCCCAAACAGGAAATAAGCTCTATATTATTATGATAACGATCTAATCCGCACCACGGCTTTCGATTACAGCGAATTCGTTGCCCTTAAGGGTTAATTTTTGCATCTTTTCATTAACGATGAAATACATAGCATCCAAGAACTCTCTATAGTTTGGCGGATAAGAACATGCACCAAAGCTATGATTCGATTCGCCTGAAATCTGCACTGATAGTTGTGCGTGTCCACCATGACACCACTTGTAATGGTAATCATGTTCCCACTGTAACAAGTCAAACTTTTTGGCCAAGTAAATTAATTGATTTTTATCTGCGTTATTTATTTTGACTGAATCCCACTCAGGAAAGACCGCCGAACCCTCTACACTCCAATTAATCAAAACAAGGAGTTCGTTTTCGCTGACACTTACCTGCTCTACAACTTCAACTCCGTCCCTGACATACAGTAGCTCATGAAAAAGCTTAAATTCTTCCGCTTCTGCAGACATAGTTAGTAATAAGGCTACTGCCAACGACAAGATCCACTTCATTTTTGTATGCCTAACGCCTCAAACAGCGGCTGACAATGCTGGGGGGCTTTTGCGATAAAATGGCGAAGCCATTGCAAAAGACGCCCAGTGTTGGCAGTCCAGCACCGTAGGTGCGAGGCTGCTTTGACTTGTTATGATTTTGCTATGACTCATGGTTAATCTGGGTTGTATGAACCGAACGGCCCATAAACAACTTTGCCGGAAATAATGCTGGCCTCGAACTCACTTTGAGTGGGCAGATTGCTAACATAATCTTTCCATTGCTCATTTATGTGCACAGACCAATCTGATGCTAGCATTTCATTGATTGGTTGGAGTATTTCCTCTGGGTGCAAGCCGTCTTCAGCTAACTTTTGTAATGCTTTCTCTGTTGCCTCAACGTATGTTTCACCTGTGGCATAACAGCTTACATACGCGCCACCTAATTCAGGAGGCATTATTGAGTTTTCTAGAGGCTTAACATGAAAAGGGATAATAAAAACCTTTTCTGTATTTTCCTTTTTCCCAAATAATTTCTTAAGCATGCTTACTCTCGGATTAAAGACTCATAACGCCCGCAACAGGGGCGACCAATGCTATGCACGTGTTGTGCGAAACTGGGAGCGTAGCGACCCGCACAAAACGTGCATAGCGTTGGGCGTCCCGCGGAGGCCCGAAGGGCCGGAGCATTTTGCTTGCGCTTGTTATGCATTTTTAAACCGTGCGTAAACAGTGCATAAGGTCACAACAACGAGTATACCAAGGCCACTCCAGACCACGAGAGGTATGGAAGAAAATATCGAATATAGGTAGCAGGCCACCAAGGCAAGGAAACCCAATAGTCGCAATATAAGCTTATATAATGATGAGTGTGCAGATAGATAATCAGGATCAAAGATCATTTTCGGGAGCACTGCGCTAAGTATCCAGCAGCCTGTAAATGCTCCCATTGCCAGAAACCACTCTAAGCTCATTATTCCTACCTATGCATAACGCCCAGCGCAGGCGCAGCCAGCGCGGAGCACATTTTGTGTTAATGTTTGAGCGTCAGTGAGTAACACAAAATGTGCGTAGCGTTGGCTGTCGCCCTGCCGCTGCTTGTTAAGTGATACTCTACAGGTTTTCGTATAGATCATTTCCAAGCCTCAGCGCTCGCTCGCCAGAAACAGTATCGTCCCAGTCAAAAGTAGGCGTAAACCACAGATATTTAGCTTTCTTTCTAAGATAAAAACATTTTATCGAAGAAAAAGGATCGAAGCCCTCTTTCTCCAACAAGAAGCAAATTCTATCCAGTTCATCTGCAAAATCTTCCGAGCTATCAAACGATGACCACAAACAATCGAAACCTTCTTCTCTTAGGAACGAAGACGCCTCTTTAAGATCCGCTATTAGCTTTTTCTTCTCCGGACACATATTCACTTAACGCCCACAGCAGGGGCGGCTTACCTTGTGCGCTATTTGCGCGAAAATGGGAGCGCAGCGACCCGCGCAAATTGTGCACAAGGTAAGACGTCCCGCGGAGGCCCGAAGGGCCGGAGCCCTACTGCCTGTGTTTGTTATAGGTTTGGAGCCTCGCCGCTCTCGGTGATGGAATAGTTGACCAGCCTAACGCCATACACTGCTTTTGCTTGGGATTTTGATAAGTCCGCATTACCAATTGGAAAAATCTGGCCGCTGGAGATTATGCTTGAATCTCCATGAGGATACTCTTCCCCAACGTATTGCAGCAGAGTAGTACAGCTGGGAACGTCAAATAAGAGAGATTTTTCTGCTCCAAGATTAAAAGACAAATCTTCTTCTACTCTTTGGTTCCACTCAAAATACCAATCCCCACCTCCACATTTACGATCCTTATAAATGCATAAGACTGGAATTTCGCTTACCTGAGAGCCCTTTTCTGTCTCGATCTCCGCCGCAAGTGAGAGGTTATATCGCTCTTTACCTGGGAACTTATCAGAGCTTGTTGCACATGCCACCACTGTTGCCGTTGTCACACAGCCACTCATCACGAATGTCGAAAAGAGCAAAAATAGTTTCTTCATGTACGACCTATAACGCCGCCGGCAGGGGCAGCTTACCTTGTGCGCATTTTGCGCGAAAATGGGAGCGTAGCGACCCGCGTAAAAGGTGTACACGGTAAGCTGTCCCGCGGAGGGCCGCAGGCCCGGAGCAAATTGCCCGGCCTTGTTAAGCACGCTTCTTGGCGGCTCGATAATAGTCATAAACGACGGTTTTTAGCCCTTGGTGGTCAACTTTAAGACTGTTAGCTGTGAGATATATAGGTGTACCCCAAGTCTTGAGGCTATAGCTATTGATAGCTCTTTTTATTGGATTTCCAGATTGGCAGTACTTTTCAGGATTTTTAACGAGTATTGCGATATATTTTTGACCACCCGCTTCTCTCTCTCTTAGCCCAGTTATTTCAGACCACAAAATCTTGCCGACCGAAGCAGGACTTGAATTATCAACTATGCCGTCCGCGGTAAGAGTCAAGGCTGGCTTTCTTTCAAAAATTTTTTTCGTAATTAAGATAGCGTTGATACCGCAAGCAAATATCACGATTATGCCCAATGCATAGACCAAAGTGGGATTATTGAACCTCTTGGCATCCTCAATAGTCGATATATCAAGAGTAAGTAACCAAACTCCGACGCAAACAAAAACTATTGAACCCGCTACGACAAGGGCATTCTTTAGCTGACTGGCTTTGATGACTCTATCTTCGAGCTCTTTCATATCTACCTTCGAGTGCTTAACGCCCGCAGCAGGGGCGACCAATGCTGTGCACAAATTGTGCTAAAAAGGGCGCGCAGCGACCAGCACAATATGTGCACAGCGTTGGGCGTCCCGCGGAGGCCCAAAGGGCCGTAGCAATTTGCCTGCGATTGTTATGAGTTTGTACCAAGGACGTTGAGGTCAACCTTTAACCCCTCTCTGGTTCTTACAGCAACATAAAAGGCCTTATTCAGCGCCTCTATAAGTTCCCGATCCGATTCATCTATCTCTCTTGCCGCAAAATGCCCGAAAGTTAGATTAAAGAGCCCTGCTCTATCTCCGGTTCCTGTCTCAAAATAGGATATGAGCCACTCAAGTTGAGCTTTAGTGGAATCCATAATCTGGGGCAGGGTTACTCGTGCCTTACTCTCAATCCGATCATTGCAAATGAGCAAAGCTTCCCTACAAATACTGGCTTTTAGATCTTCTTGGCTCATCAGCTCTTAGACTCATAACGCCCGCAACAGGGGCGACCAATACTATGCACATTTTGTGCGAAATTAGGCGCGCAGCGACTCGCACAAAATGTGCATAGTGTTGGGCGTCCCACGGAGGCCCGCAGGGCCGGAGTCAACTGCTTGCGTTTGTTATGAGTACCTCCAGGAGTAGCAGCGCAACGAAGAGAAAAAAGAATATGAATGATGCTTCATACCTTCTTTTTACTCGTTTTTTAGACGCTAATACTTCCTTTGGTAGATCCTCTCGCTCAAGTTCCGCATTGCCGAATATCAGCCCCCAATAATAGTAGGAACGATTGAAAAGCGAAAAATACTTTTTGTGAAGATCCGGGCGTTCGTTCTTTACAGCCTTCAAGAGGCTCCTGCCTGAAACCGTGGCAAAGAGAAACAACCCAAACCCCAAAGCAAAACAAAGTATTCCAATAACTAGCATGCTGTCAGTACGTACTCATAACGCCGCCAGCAGGGGCAGCTTACCTTGTGCGCATTTTGCGCAAAAATGGGAGCACAGCGACCTGTGCAAAAGGCGCACAAGGTAAGATGTCCCGCGGAGGGCCGAAGGCCCGGAGCTATTTGCCTGGCTTTGTTATATGTTTTTTACTTCATAGTAGGCATTCCCAAAAATCCTACCTTTACCTTGCCTTACCAAAATAGAATCACCTGGTTTGCATCTATGATGGAGCGTATCAGCTACAAGTCCACTATCCGTGCGGAAATATAGCCTAGTAATGGATCCTCGTAATGAGAAGGTTTGCTCACACATCGTGATACGCCCATTACCCAAATTAAAGAACTCAGACGGCTTATTTATAAGCGTCAAAATCGCAGTGGCTATAGCTATGGAAACGCCTAACCCTATATCACGCGCCTTCAATGGGACGGGACTTCTACGCATGGCTTTCTTTCATTGGTGACATATAACGCCCGCAACAGGGGCGACCAATACTATGCACGTTTTGTGCGAAACTGGGAACGCAGTGACCAGCACAAAAGGTGCATAGTATTGGGCGTCCCGCGGAGGCCCGAAGGGCCGGAGCATTTTGCTTGCGCTTGTTAGTTTTTGAGTCCACTGCGCCTGAGGTCACTTTACCGAGGGCGAGGCCAAATATATACCCCATTATTTACATAGTAAGATTTTAGTATCGGCAGTTTTCTGGCTTTAAATAGATCAGGAACGCCGCCGAACCGATCCTCATATATGCCTACAGCGCGAAGCCGCCTAACACGCCACAGATAGAACGAATCACCTGACCGAATCGCTTTGGCTTCGCGCGTAGCAAACCTTTGAATTAGCGATTTCAATTGAAGCCTGCGAATCTCTTTAAGTACGAGCACCTTAAATAGCTTGCTCTCCTTCCCAAGCTTGTAGTCCATTCTCCGTATATTTATTTCGCTACTCCTTGGGGAAAACTAACGCCGCTAGCAGGGGCAGCCGGAGCGCAGCGTAGGTTGTCCCAGCCGAGCCCCGAAGGGGCTGGGCGATCCTGCCTAGCCTCGTTATTGCGGCCGCACTCTGAATTACCTACTAGCACTTTGCCAGCCACGGCTTGGCTGGCCACTGCCTAAATTTACGAGGAAAGAATACCGCACTTCCCCCAACTATTTTTTATCTTACTGGCACTCCAGGGGAATACTCTGGATTGCCCTCCTCTACCGAGCCTGAGCGAACACTCTAGGAACGAACATGCTTGCATAGCAACCAGCCAAACTAGCTCCATGGTGGATGCTACTTTGAGGCACTGAGACTTCGGTAACCTCGGATAAATGAAAAAAACCTACCGGCACCAATAACGCCGCCGGCAGGGGCAGCTTACCTTGTGCGCGTTTTGCGCGAAAATGGGAGCACAGCGACCCGCGTAAAAGGTGCACAAGGTAAGCTGTCCCGCGGAGGGCCACAAGCCCGGAGCAAGTTGCCCGGCCTTGTTAAGTGCTTATCACCTGCAAGCCAGGCACTCTAGTTCACTTATTGTTGTGTATTCTGCGTACCAATAATGCGAATCTCTCAACTCACGATACTCTAGCGCGGTAGTATTATAAGAATTATGAAAGCGCTTTTTTAAAATAACTAGTCTTTTGCATTTTGGTGGCCAGTCCGTTTCTTCGACCACCTCATTACCACGAGCTAGCTCAGCTTTAAGCACCTCATTAAGCTCATGCGACTCAAACACCTCGTCACCTTTTATGTACTTAACGCCGCCAGCAGGGGCAGCTTACCTTGTGCACCACTTGCGCAAAACTGGGAGCAAAGCGACCTGCGCAAGTGGTGCACAAGGTAAGCTGTCCCGCGAAGGGCCGCAGGCCCGAAG
>NZ_JAHVKO010000010.1 GCF_019800665.1 Microbulbifer agarilyticus | reverse complement strand
AATACATGTTTTTGCATACGCCAAGAAGAGAAGTTTGTCGCGGCCAGAAGAACGCCAAACGAAATAAACAAGGCTGATTCAATGTTTATGCAGCTCATAATACGATGACATTTAACGCCGCTAGCAGGGGCAGCCGGAGCGCAGCGTAGGCTGTCCAGCCCGGGGCCCCGCAGGGGCCTTGGGCGATCTTGCCTAGCCTGGTTATTGCGGCCGCACTCTGAACCAGCTACTAGCACTATGCCAGCCACGACTTGGCTGGCCACTGCTTAAAATTTACGAGGAAAGAATACCGCACTTTCCCCAACTATTTTTCATCTTACTGGCACCCCAAAAGATAACTCCGGACTGCCCTCTTCTACTGAAACAGACCGAACACTCTAGGAACGGAACTGATTGAATAGCAACCGACCAAACCGGCTCAATATTGGAAGCTATTTAGTGGCACTAAAATTTCAGCAACCACAAAAAACAAGAAAATACCGACCGGCACCAATAACGCCGTGCTCAGGGACGGCTTACTTTGTGCGCATTTTGCGCGAAAATAGGAGCGAAGCGACTGCGCGAAATGTGCACAAAGTAAGACGTCCCCTGCAGCACCTTGTTAGCCTGATTGGAGGTGCTCCCGAAGCACTTGGACACATAAGAAACCCCAAGACTTTCCGACGCCTTTCGCATGCTCAGTGACTGAAATTTCTTTAGTGATATTTTTCCAATCGTAAATTTCAACAATATTACCACTCTTTGCATCGAGCTCTATTTCGAACTCCCAGAACTCCAACTCCTCGTTCAGTAAGGTTCCACTGAAAGTGGAATCACAACAAATTGGGCCTTGACCAAACTCCACAAGTATAGAGTTGTCTTTTGAGAAGTTATTCGATTTTAGCCAGCAGCGGATTGCATCAGGAAAAATCTCAGTATCATGAAATAGCTTGGCAATTTTAGCTATGTTGAATTTACTAATCTCATTTTGCTCTCTGGTATTCAGATTTTTGATTTTTGCGAGCTTGTCTATGTTCATAGCGAAATCAGGCTAACAGTTTATTCATAAGCCTAGGGCTTTATATATTTTTGGGCGCTATTTAAATTGCCAGTAATTCCCTCACTGCGAAAATTCATTTCAAATCAATGGGAAAGCTGCCCGTGGCGCAAAATTCATCTGAAATATATAGCCCCTGGCTTCGGTCGGTTATTTCATCCACAGGCTATTGAGCATATTTCAACCGCCTTAAAAGTCAATGACTTACAGCTTTGATTCTAGAAATAGGAGACTTCGTTTCATATTTCGGCTATTGACTAGCCTCCCCGCCACAACTACTGTATATAAAAACAGTTACATAGGAGTTAGTCATGGATGACATCCGACACACTATTGAGAAATCTTCCTCGAGGTTCATAACTTCCTTGAGACGACATATTCGGGAGGCCGGGCTCGCCTATCGTACGGAGCAGACGTACGTGCATTGGATAAAGCGATTTATCCACTTTCACAAACTTCGCCACCCAAAAGAGCTTGGTGTTGTTGAAGTAGAGGAGTTTCTTAGTAATTTATCTGTGGATAAATTTTGCTCGGTAAATACACAAAAGATTGCGTTAAATGCGCTCGTCTATTTGTACAAACGCTATTTTGGCGTAAGCCTCGATGGTCTGAACTTCAAGCCCGCAAGGCAATATCGCCGTCTTCCAATTGTGTATAGCCGCACTGAAATACAGGCTATTTTGTCAAAGCTGGAGCGCACACCTCGGCTTATGGTCGAATTAATGTACGGTACGGGTCTACGGAGCGCGGAGCTCCTCGCACTTCGAGTGAAAGACATCGATTTTGGTAGTAATAACATTTTGGTGCGCAGCGGCAAAGGGAACAAAGATCGTACAACTATGCTACCGCAAGCACTTATCCCTTTGCTGGAGCGACAAATCGAGCGGGTGAAGCTGCTACACTCAGAGGATATCGCTGCGGGTTTTGGGGATGTCTATTTGCCTGACGCTCTCGCCCGGAAATACCCCAACGCAGCCAGAGATACAGCGTGGCAGTTCTTGTTCCCATCATCCCGTATTGGTCCTTGCCCTCGAAGTGGCGAGCTGCGTCGTCATCATTTGCACGCTACGGCGCTTTCTAAACATATCCGTAAGGCTGTTAAGGCTGCCGGTGTCAACAAACCGGCGCGGGCCCATGCGTTCCGACATAGTTTTGCAACGCACCTTTTGGAAGCGGGTTACGACTTACGCACTATTCAAGAGTTACTTGGCCATTCGGATATCGCGACAACAGAGATTTATACACACGTGGTCAATAGAGGGGGGAAAGGCGTGTTGAGCCCCGTCGATCGGCTACCGTCCAATCGAGGGATCGAAGAGAATCGCCCCGTATACTCTATAGCCAGCTGAAAAGTTTTCACCCATAAAAAAAGCCCCGCAAATGCGGGGCTTTTTTGGATAGGTCGGTAAGGCTGACTTACATCATGCCGCCCATACCGCCCATTCCGCCCATGCCACCCATGTCAGGTGCACCGGCAGCCGGCTTGTCTTCCGGCAGTTCAGCAACCATGGCTTCGGTGGTGATCATCAGGCCAGCGATAGAGGCTGCCGCCTGCAGTGCAGAGCGGGTTACTTTGGCCGGGTCCAGGATACCCATGCCCAGCATGTCGCCGTATTCGCCGGTACCAGCGTTGTAGCCGAAGTTGCCTTCGCCTTGCTTAACCTTGTCCACAACCACGGAGGCTTCGTCACCAGCGTTGCTCACGATCTGACGCAGAGGCATTTCCATGGCGCGCAGGGCTGCTGCGATACCGTGGTTCTGGTCTTCGTTGTCGCCAGTTACAGAGATTGCCTGAGTAGCGCGGACCAGTGCGGTACCGCCGCCAGGTACAACGCCCTCTTCTACCGCAGCGCGGGTAGCGTGCAGTGCGTCTTCAACGCGGGCTTTCTTCTCTTTCATTTCAACTTCGGTGGCTGCGCCAACCTTGATCACGGCAACACCGCCAGCCAGCTTGGCTACACGCTCTTGCAGTTTCTCTTTGTCGTAGTCGGAAGAAGATTCTTCGATCTGCGCACGGATCTGCTTAACGCGCGCTTCGATGTCGGCTACGTCGCCAGCACCGTCAACGATTACGGTGTTTTCTTTGGACAGGGTTACGCGCTTGGCGGTACCCAGGTGCTCCAGAGTGGTGGCTTCCAGTTCCAGGCCAACTTCTTCAGAGATTACGGTACCACCGGTCAGGATCGCGATGTCCTGCAGCATGGCTTTACGACGGTCGCCGAAGCCAGGTGCTTTAACCGCAGCAACCTTCACGATACCGCGCATGCTGTTTACAACCAGAGTTGCCAGCGCTTCGCCTTCTACGTCTTCAGCGATGATCAGCAGCGGCTTGGAAGCCTTGGCTACTTGCTCCAGCAGCGGCAGCAGGTCGCGGATGTTGGAGATTTTCTTGTCGACCAGCAGGATGAACGGGCTTTCCAGCTCAGCGGTCATGTTTTCCTGGTTGGTGATGAAGTAAGGAGACAGGTAGCCGCGGTCAAACTGCATACCTTCAACTACGTCCAGCTCGTTCTCGAGGCCGGAACCTTCTTCAACGGTGATAACGCCTTCTTTGCCAACCTTTTCCATCGCTTCAGCGATGATGGTACCAACGCTCTCGTCGCTGTTCGCAGAGATGGTGCCAACCTGGGCAATGGACTTGCTGTCTTCACACGGAGTGGACAGGCCAGCGAGGTGGTCAACGGCTGCGGCAACCGCTTTGTCGATACCGCGCTTCAGATCCATCGGGTTGAAGCCAGCAGCTACGGACTTCAGGCCTTCAACAACGATTGCCTGCGCCAGTACAGTCGCGGTGGTGGTGCCGTCACCGGCGGCGTCATTGGCTTTAGAAGCAACTTCTTTCACCATCTGCGCGCCCATGTTCTCGAACTTGTCTTTCAGTTCGATCTCTTTGGCTACAGATACACCGTCTTTGGTTACGGTCGGCGCGCCAAAGGCTTTGTCCAGAACCACGTTACGGCCTTTCGGGCCCAGGGTGGTTTTTACTGCGTCAGCCAGGATGTTTACGCCGCTCAGCATTTTCTGGCGAGCGTCGTCACCAAATTTTACGTCTTTTGCTGCCATGATCTTAATTCCTCAATTCTGTTCGTGGTTGCCTAATACTGGAAAGAGCTGGAGCTAGCTAAAGCTAGGCTCGGGCCTTAGCCTTCCAGTACGCCGTAAATGTCGCCTTCGCTCATGATGATCAGCTCTTCGCCGTCCACCTTGAGGGTGTTGCTGTCCGCGTAGCGACCGAATACAACGGTGTCACCCACTTTTACGGACAGTGCACGAACGTCGCCATTGTCCAGCTGCTTACCTGCGCCCACGGCAACCACTTCGCCCTGGTTTGGTTTTTCTTTTGCTGCGCCAGGCAGAACGATACCACCGGCAGTTTTCTGTTCTTCTTCCTTACGGCGTACGACTACACGGTCGTGTAAAGGACGAATTTTCATGGATTGCTCTCCAATGAGTCGTTTTAGGGTTGCATTTACATGTGGGCCAGCCCCCTTGGCGAGGCGGGCTCCATTCCTGCGCGCGAGCTTCGGGCGCAGGGAAAATCTAGGTGGAAGCTATATGTGGGAGGGGAAGTGGGATTTCAACGGCGGCGGAGAAAAAAACCCGGAGAATTTTTCAGAATTTCGGCTGCACAGGGCCAACCGCGGCAAAACTGCTCAAAAAACCAGCATTACCGCTGGTCTTTATCACTGTCTTCGCGTTTGAAGTCACCCTCGATAACATCGTGGGAGCGGTTTTCTCCCGGCTGAGATTGACCCGGTTGAGATTGAGAACCGCGCGTATGATCGCTTCCCGGGGGGTAACCAGGCCCGCGCACCACCACCACATGGCTCAGCAGTTTGCCGAGAAACAGGTGGCGGATACCCGGGATAAGACAGGCAAATCCAATCGCATCGGTGATAAAGCCGGGGGTAAGCAGCAATGCGCCACCGACCGCCAGGAAGATGCCTTCGGCCATTTCCTGAGCAGGCAGTTCACCCAGCGCCATTTTTTGCTGGGCGCGCAAGATGGTGGATAGCCCCTGCCGCTTCAGCAGCGCCAACCCCACCACGGCAGTCAGCAGCACCAGACCAATGGTCGGAAGCGCGCCGATTTCTTCACCCACACGGATCAGTACCCACATCTCCAGAATGGGCATGATGATGAACAGCAGTAGAAATGGACGCATGGTGTGGGTCTCTGGGGAAGCGCTTGCGAACCATATTGCGAACTACAGCCACGAGCACTTCAAAATTGTTACAGGAGGGGATTAGATGCGGGCGCCGCCATCAATTTCAATCACCCGGCCAGAGAGATAGTCATTCTCAATGATAAAAGCCACGGTACTGGCCACTTCGTCCGGTTCGCCGATCCGGCGCAGGGGGACCTGTTTGATCAGGCCTTCGAGGATCTCCGGGCGCATCTGCGCAACCATCTCGGTGCCGATAAACCCCGGGGCGATGGCCGCAACACGCACCCCGTAGCGCCCCAGTTCACGGGCCCAGGTTACGCTCATGGTCGCTACCCCCGCCTTGGAAGCGGAATAGTTGGTCTGCCCCATATTTCCGGCACGGGAAACACTGGAGATATTGATGATCACACCGCCATTGCCCCGCTCCGCCATGATCCCGGCTGCAGCGCGGCCGCACAGGAAGACACCGGTCAGGTTAACGTCGATCACCGATTGCCACTGGGACAGCGACATACGATCGGTCACCTTACCGTCCTTAACCTTCAGCAGCATGCCGTCGCGCATAATACCGGCGTTGTTCACCAGAACATCCAGCGCACCGAAATCTGCGGTAATCGCCGCAAAACACTGGTCGACCGCCTCTTCACTGGTGACATCTACCTTGTAGCTGCGCGCCTCAGCACCCAGCGCCTCACAGGCCGCGACGCTCTGGTCCAGCGCGTCCTGGTTCACATCCAACAGGGCAAGGCGAGCACCCTGCTTGGCCAGATGCTCAGCCATGGCGCGACCCAGCCCCTGACCACCACCGGTGATCACTACAACGCTATTTTTAATCTTCATAA
The DNA here is from genome assembly GCF_019800665.1 of Microbulbifer agarilyticus. Lineage (GTDB taxonomy): Bacteria > Pseudomonadota > Gammaproteobacteria > Pseudomonadales > Cellvibrionaceae > Microbulbifer > Microbulbifer agarilyticus_C. Next base: position 40,190 of record NZ_JAHVKO010000010.1, on the reverse strand, counting down.
ACTCTCATCACTCTTGTCGAAGGCTCGGCATGTCGAGCTTGTTATTTTTCTGCGATCGGTTTACCAGGAATAGCCCACACCGACCGTCATTTTTGTATCCTGTTTTTCGCTGTCGATGGAAGGCGTGTTGTCATACTGCCAGGCGTATTTCACTTCCATCAAAATGCCTTTGACCAGCGGCGTGCGCACGCCGATCTCCGCGTTGCTCTGGTAGTCCTCACTACCTTCAAAGGACTGGAGAACTTCCTGGTTGTAATAAACCTCGGGGCCTAAATCGAACTTGTAGCGAAAGTCCCAGGCCGATCGGCCCGCGGCGTAGCGCTTGCCCGAGTTTTCATTGAGGCTTGGATCAATGTACTCGTCCTGCAGACTGCTCACACCACCCTGGATAGAGAGTGCAGCTTTATCCGTGTCGAAAAACAGGTAACCAAGGCCGAGACCGAGCGTAGTGCTGAGCTCAAGGTTGCGCGCTTCTTCGCGCAGCAGCGCACTGTTACCCGCGGCAAACCATTTTTCCGCGAAGATCCAGCGCAAGTCATAGCTAAGGCGATACTTTTCCAGATCATCAATTTCGGGGTTGTTCTGATTCTGATACTGGGTGCCAATAAGATGGTGAAAATCACCATGGCGCACGTCAAAATTCACATTGACGTCCCAGTCCTGTCTCTCGCGGTTACCATCCTCGAATACTCCCGCCGCAGACACGTTACCGTGCAGCACGATGGGGTTGCCGACAAAGTTTACGTAGGGCTCTGCGCGATCAATGGCGGGAAAATCCATGATCCAGCCAGCGCCTTCGTCACAGTACAGCTCCCACTGCTGGCGGCGGTGACCAGCAAGCGCACATGGTTCATCTCGCCCCGCAATCTTCAGATCCTTATCGGTCTCCAGCGACAGAATCTTGGCTTTCTCCACCGTGATATCGCCGAAGGTTTCCGACCGCCAGATTACATGGTCTTTTTCCACGACCACCAGCTCACCATAAATGCGGTCGCCGTTGGCCAGGCTCAGCACTCCGGCGTGCGCAGTGGACGCGCCCAGCGCAAAGACGAAAAAAGAGACTGGCGCAACTTTCAGCCAACTTTTTGAAAAAGAGGAGAAAAATTTCGCGGCAAAAGCGGGAAAACGAGGTACAACAGACAGCACGAAACAACCTTCCGATAGCTTGACATTATTAATTGCGAGAAACTAATAATTCAGGAGTTCGGCAAAATGAAAAAGTTTCCAAACATCCGGATAACACATGGTGCAGAAACCAATGTCAGCAAACAATGATGCCACAAGTCGCATCTGCCTTGCACTTGCGCAGGTGCCGACGGGACGAGTGGTGACCTATGGGGGATTGGCCGAGATGGCTGGGTTGCCAAGAGCAGCGAGGCTGGTGGGACAAACCCTACGCAAGTTACCGCGGGATACCACCCTGCCGTGGCACCGAGTGCTCAATGCGCAGGGGCGTATTTCAATTCCAGAACCAGGGTATCAGAGGCAGAAAAGTAGACTAGAGGCAGAGGGTATAGTCCTGATACACGGTAAAGTCGATCTTAAACAATTCCTCTGGCGGCCGTAACGCAGCACTCCTAACTAGTCGTCGGTGCATCCACCTCAACCTTGCGGTTGTCTCGCCACCAGACATAGACCGCCAATAGGATCGCCGGTATCCCGAGAATCGCCGCATAGGTAAAAAATACGGAGTACCCCATAGAGTCCACAACGATCCCGGAGAACCCACTGATAAATTTGCCCGGTAAAGTCATCAAAGAGCTGAACAGGGCGTATTGCGTCGCCGTGTACTCTTGGTTGACCAGGCTCGACAGGTAGGCGATGAACACCGTATTAGAAATGCCCGCGCTGACATTATCAGCACTAATCAGGATCGCCAGCCAATTCTTATCTGGCCCGATCTGTGCCATGTGCGCAAATAGAAGATTGGTCGCAGAAACCATCACTGCGCCCAGAATCAGTGGGCGCATAATACCGTAGTGCACAACAAGCAACCCACCGAGGTAGGCCCCGAGAATTGAAAAGAAGAAACCAAAGACTTTTACGATCTGGAAAATATCTGTTTTTGAAAAGCCCAGATCCAAGTAAAACGGGTTAGCCATAACACCCATGGCAAGGTCACTAATTCGATAAATACCGATTAGCAGCAAAAGGATCAATGCAAAGCGCCCGTTGCGTTTGAAGAAATCAATTACTGGGCAGACAACCGCTTTTACAAACCATTCTTTTAATCCGCTGTGCTCCCCGGAGCCCCAGATTCGCTCTATCCAAGCACGCTCAAACGGTTTGGCCAATTCCGCCGCCTTGGTATGATCAGGCTCGGCAACCACTAGAGTGGTAATGATGCCAACCCCCATCAACAACGCCATGCTGAGATAGGAAGTCGACCAGTCCGCAATATCGGCAATGTACAGTGCACCACCTCCGGCTACCAATAACGCCACTCGATAGCCAAATACATAATTGGCAGCCATGGCGCCTTGAAGTTCTTCACTGGCGGATTCAATGCGAAACGCGTCAATTACCACGTCCTGAGACGCGGCACAAAACGCAACAGCCACGGCGATCAGTGCAATTTTCGTCAGGGCAAGCTGTGGATTGAGATTGGCGAGAAAAAACAGACAAAGGGCAATGCCCAGTTGCGATAGAAGCAACCAGCTACGGCGTTTTCCCAACATACCATTAAAGAAAGGAATGCGCAGATGATCGATCACCGGCGCCCAGGCAAACTTAATGGAATAAGTAAGGCCAACCAAGCCAAAGAAACCAATCGTGGTTCGGCTCACACCATAATCCGTGAGCCAAGCCGCCAGTGTTGAAAACACCAACAGGAACGGTAGGCCGGCAGAAAAGCCGAGAAAAAACATTGCCAGCACTTTGGGTTTTAGGTAAACCCGTAGTGCCTGTCCCCAGGTCATTTTTGGTTCTTGCATGGGCAGGCTCTTCTTCCTTTTATCGGCTTGCCTGAAGTTTCTGCGCTAAGGCCCGAGACAAAACGGAACCCCTAGCGACCTATTTTTACTTCTAATTGTGCTTCGGCCAACTTGTTGGCTTCAATCTGGGCGGCCACTTCGGCGGCGGGAGCTTCATCACCCAGTGCCAACTGCTCTACCTTGAGGGCATAGACACGAAATTGATAACGATGCGCCCCCTGCCCCTCTGGCGGACAGGCGCCAGCATAACCGGGATCACCGAAGCTCGAGCGGCTTTGTATCGCCTCCGGTAGCAGACCAACTTTGGGATCACCGCTGCCAGCTGGCAACTCGGTGACCTCGGCGGGAATGTTAAACACAACCCAGTGCCAGGCATCGATTGCCGCAGGCGCGTCAATATCCTCCATCACCACAGCAAAACTGCGTGTACCCGCGGGTGCGCCAGACCAGGCTAACTGGGGCGAGATATTCTCGCCGTTACAACCCAGCCCATAGTACAGCTGTGCGGCGCGTAAGGTGTCACCCTCGGTGTAATCCGAAGACGTCAGCGCAAAGGTTTCTGCACGCACGGCTACGGCCAAGGCCATCCAAACCAGTGCGCTCATTGCGCGCAAAAGCATTGCTACAGGCGCCATGGAGTATCGCCCTCCCAGTGTAGCAGCCCACGGCCGCAAACCTGTGTGTCCGAAAACTCAATGCCAGGGCAAAGATTCGTCGCGTGCATAAACATTCTCAGCTCTTACCTGTCCGCAGAATTCACGACGCTTCCGCCAGCAAGGTCGGGATGGTGGCCAAATCCATATTACCCCCGGTGAGCACCACCGCGACCTTTTTGCCACGGAAACGCGCGCGGTGCTCCAGCAGCGCCGCCATTCCTGTTGCTGCGGATGGTTCCACCAGCTGTTTGGTACGACTCCACAATAATTCAAGCGCCTGCCGAATACCCGCTTCGGAAACGGTGACGACGTCGCTAACGGTTTCCCGAATCACCGCAAAATTGCGCACCCCGAGGGTTGTGCGCAGCCCGTCGGCAATCGTATCGGCGGTTAGCTCGGTGATGCGCACACCACCACGCAGAGAGCGCTGGGCATCATCCGCACCCTGCGGCTCTGCGCCCAGTACTTTTATTTGTGGTGCCAACGCCGATACCGCCAAGCCGACGCCGGCCAACAGGCCACCGCCGCCCACCGGGGCCACCAGCAGATCGGGCTCAAAGCCCTGTTCACGGCACTGCCCTATTACTTCCTGTGCGACGGTGCCCTGGCCGGCAATAATCCGCGCATCATCGAACGGCGGCACCACATGCGCCCCAGTCTCTGAGACCACCTGCGCCAGAGTGGATTCCCGCGCGGCAAGGGTTGGCGTGCACTGCACAATGTTTGCCCCGTAGGCGGCAACCGCGGTTCTTTTGGCCGCAGGTGCATTTTCCGGCATCACCACGGTACATTGAATCCCGCGCTGCGATGCCGCCCAGGCCAGCGCCGCACCGTGATTGCCGGAGGAGTGTGTCGCCACCATGGAGGTACCCGCGGGCAACTGGAACAGGGCATTCGCCGCACCGCGGGCTTTAAACGCACCGACCTTTTGCAAGTGTTCACACTTGAAGTACACCTCAGCGCCCAGTATTTCGTTCAGCGCAGAGGATGTGATCAGTGGTGTTCGGTGCACGAGACCGCAGAGCCGCTCGGCAGCGGTAAAGATATCCGCAGCCACCGGCAAATCGATGGATTCGGCAGGAGAATCAGACACAAAATTACCCATCAAAAAGCCGCCCTATTGAGGGCGGCACGGAAAGAAAGTAGTGGTAAGACCCGGCTCTAGGGAGCAAACGCGCGTGTCACCCCCAAAGCACATACAACGCCATCAGCGTTATCCACATCAGCAGCGCACGGGATAACAAACTCTGCATTGCCTCAACTTCGGCGCCGCACAGCCGCTGCCCTTCATTCACCGCAACACCGGCACTGCACTCGCTGCTATCGATACCGCCAAGGGCACCCTCCATATAGCGCTCGAGTACGTCGGCAGTCGTGGTTTCCTTGCAGGTCAGGCGTTCACGCCACGCCCGGTAGCAGCCGGCAAAATTACCCACAATTGCCAACGAGAAGCCCAGAGCGCGAACCGGCAGCCATTCAATAAGCCACAACCAGCGCGCCGCCAGCGCTCCCTCTTCCGCCTGTGAATTTTCTGCACCGTCCTCGGTCTCAGCATCATCGTCCGACACAGCATCGGTTTCTGCATCTTGGCGGGCAAATGCGGACATGGCCAGCTGGCTCATGCGATACAACAATGCACCGGGCACACCCAGCAACAAAAACCAGAAAAGCACCGCGAACAGCCGCTCGAACGCGCGGTAAACGGCAGCGTGGAACACCAGGCGATGCAAGGACTGGGCATCGGAGACTTGCGCCACTTCCCGCTCAGCATCCGGGCCCAGGAGAGGCCCCGCCGCAACCTTGGCCGCATCCAGGTCGCCCTGGTACCAGGCACGCAGGTAACTTGCGAGGGCATCGTTAAAGTTGCCCCGTCCAAAGCAGTACAGCAGTGCAGGCACGCTGACCAGCAACACGCCGAGCCAACCCAGCATGGACTCGGCAAATGCCAACAACAGTGCCACCGCCATCACCGGCGCCAACACCAGAATGCCGAACCCGAGGCTGTAACGCTGCTTGAGCGCCGGCCGGTTCAACACAAAATCTTTCCAGTGGCCAAACCAGGCGTCCCGGTGCAGCGGGCCGCCAGAGCCCCATATCTGTACCAGCGCCAATGCCAGCAGCACAATCAAAAGTGCCATAACTCCCCCGTTGTCATCTGTGGCTGACCTATCCCGCGCTAGGCTTCGGGCAGGTCGCCTTTGTTATTCCCGGCCAACGCATCCAGCTCGTGAAAATATTGACTCCAATGAAACCCTGGTCCCGGGTCCAGTTTCCTGCCGGGCGCTATGTCCGAGTGCCCGGTAATCCTCGAGCGATCGATACCCGGGTATTCCTCCACGATCGCCGCGGTCACCTCCGCCAGCGCGGTGTATTGCTCGGCCGTAAAGGTATCGGTATCGAGCCCCTCGAGCTCAATGCCAATGGAAAAGTCGTTACAGTTGTCCCGCCCGCAAAAGGTGGACTGCCCCGCATGCCAGGCGCGCGCAGTGAAAGGCACATACTGGGTTACCCGCCCATTGCGGTCGATCAACAAATGCGCAGACACTCGCAAGGTGGCAATCTCCGCGAAGTACGGGTGGGCATCGATATCCAGATGGCCGAGGAAAAATTCGTCGATAAAGGCGCCGCCGTACTGACCGGGCGGAAGGCTGATACTGTGAATGACCAACAGATCCACATCCGTATTGTCAGGACGCGCATTACAGTGCGGACTCGCGACCCGGCGCACGCCGGAAAGCCATCCTGACTGGATCTGATATTTCAAAACACGACTCCGCTGAAACTGGGCACCAAGTTATTCTATGGAAGCGAAGAAGAGTCTGCCAATAGCCGCCGATACGAGTTATGGGACTAATGCAGTTTTTTTATGGAAATCGGGCATTTTCTGAACAAAAAACACCCTTGAGGATGTAGAAGCGCGCAGAGACCCACAGGTCAGATGGGCCTTGCGCGCCCTACGGGATCAGGAAAATAGGTCAAACGCTGATCGCGATTTTACTTTCGCCACAGTTGCCGACCACATACTCAAGCGCCCGCTCAAACAGGGGCCCCTGCTCTAGCGGCAGCAGCTCCTCATTGCGCAATGCGTGAGCCAGCTCCAGACGCGAGTACACCCCTACTTTGGCGCCCTGGCGGTTTACAAACATAAACTGGTCCAGATCGCTGATAATTGCGGCCAAACGGCAACGCACCGGAAGCTTTTCCGCCCGGCGCAGCAAGAACCAGCTGTCTTTCAGGTGGTAAGTCTGCTGCCAGTGATTGTCGTCGTTGGGCAGCGGCTTGAGGTCTTCGGATTTCGCCGATGCCGCTTCAGTGACCACTTGCTGGATCTCTTCCACTTCCGGCAGCGCCTTCTGCTCTGCCGGCAGCTCACGGGATTCATCCAGCACCTGAGTTTCCGGCACCTGCTCCTCGATCACCGCAGCGGTGGTCGTCTCCTCTACCGGAATAGACACTATGCTGTCGGCCTCACGGCGCAGCTCTTGCACCAGGCGCTCGCGGGTACGCCGCTCGCGCTCTGACTCAACGCGCTCGCCCAATTTCTGGCGCTCACGATAGAGCATATCCAAACCGCCCATCAGGCGCTGGCGGTCACTCGGGCTCAACGAAAGTGATTGCGCACCGGCCTCAAGGCGCTTCTTCAGCACCGGCAACAGGCGACGCATTTTCACGCTGCTTTCCGGCATGGGTGCAACCACACTCCAGATCAGGTCGCGCGCGGTCAGAACATGCTGGCGCCAGGCACTACTGTCAGTGCCATCCTTCAGGCATGCGCGGAACAGTACACTGCTCCAAACCCGGTTCAGCCACTCGTGCACAATCTTTGGCAGTTTGCGCTCGGCGGTAAGTGCGTCAAATACTGCCGCAACCCGCGCCTTGGAGGCTTCGACCCGCGCGGTACCCTGGGCTTCGTCGACGGTGCGACGCTCCATCACTTCCGCGCGCTTGCGTTCGCGCGCAGAGAACTGACGGAAAGATTCGAGCAAGCGCACAAAGATCTGTTCGTCTTGGTCGTACTTCGCCAGTACCTCCTCGACGATGGTGCAGACTTCCCGATACAGGGGATCGTTCAGGTAATTTTCGCCCGGCTGCCAGCCAATGGCGGCATCGGCAAGTTCATTCAACAGGCGGCGTGCGGGATGCCCACCCTTGCTGAAAAACGCCTTATCCGCGACAGCTAGCTTCAACATGGGCAGCTGCATGCGGATCAATTGCACTTTAATCGGCTCTGCCAGGTTGCGGTCCTCGAGCATAAACGAGAACAACATGTCCACCAGGCGGATGACTTCGCTATCCAGCTCGTGCAGCGATGCGCTTTGTTTGGATTGAATCAGGCTTTGCTGCAATAACTCGGTGACATTTACCAGCTGACCGGTAGCACCGGTGTGCGCGGGTATCGACATCTGGAATTGACCGAGCTGCTGCAGCAGTGCCGGTGTTGCCATGGCAGGAACACCTGCGCCCGCCGGCGCCAGACCTGGCCCCCCAGAGTAACTTGCAACGGAACCTGCGGCCGGATAGCCAGCCGCCCCGGGCTGGCCGGCAAAACCTGCGGGTATACCGCCAGCAAATCCTGCGGCGGGCATATCTGCAGCACCTGGACCCGGAACACCCTGTTCACCCGCCACTGGCGGCACAACTGGGGCAGCCGGCGCACCGGGCATTGGCGCTCGGCCGCCTGGCTGACGACTCCGCTGACGCAGCGGATCTTGAATATGTGGCAAAACCCCCTGCTCGATCAGCAGGCTGTTACAGTCTTCGTACAGTTCACCCAGTCGATTGGCGAGTTGCAATTCAAACTTTTTCAGTACCGTCATCCGCGCGCGCAGGGAAATTTCCACGTCATCCAACGCGTCGGCAAAGGCCGCACAGATTGCCGCGGGGCCTAACGGCAGGTTTTCGTCGTAGATTTTTTCCGGCAGTAAGGTATCGAGGCGCAGAGAAAGGGCCGCGATGGGCTCGGCGTGATCACGACGGACATTGGCAACCATGGAGCGGATCGCGACCTGCTGCTCGAGGTCGTCGTTGTTGACAAGCGACAGGCCCTTGGCGGCCGCGCGCAAATCGAGCTCGGCATCCTCGCCGGGAGAGTCGTTGCGGGGGTGGTGAAAGCGTTCTTCGACGCCGTCACAGAAGCTATCAACCAGGTTGCTGTGCTCTACCCGAATTGCACGGATGGCCTGGAACAGCTGGTCTTGCTCATCCTGCTGATGCGCTTTTTCCGCCATCGTAAACAGGGAATCGTCGACCTGGGCAAAGACTTCTTCCGCCCGGGACTGGATCCACTGAATGGCTTTTTGATTGACTAGGCTCACGGTTTTACTTAGTTGCCGGGTGGCGGACCTACCGCCAGAGGCACCACCTCGCCCCGTCTTCGCGCCACCACTGATTACAAAAAGCTCGTTATTACTTCTTTCCATATCATCCATGCTCACCCCAGTATGCCCTCCTGGCATCGGCTTGACGCGCACCTGCTCGGGTACCTCTCTCAAAAACCAACGATCCGAACAGAATGCACCTGGTCATCAGCGCGAATTTTCGGCGGACTCAAAGTGATTTGCGCGCCAAAACCGCTAAAATTCTATGACTCTTCTTTATAGAAGCTGTGACATCAAGGCCCAAAAGGCGACCGATGTCTCAAAACAGCGTTCAATATCCTGCAAAGCACAGCGACACGCAAGTGCCAAAAAGGACCAATCTGCGTGAATCTCTTTGAAAATTGTACGGTCGTGCCGGAATGGCAGGATATTCAGGAGGGATGGCAGCCAAATTGTAGATTTGGATGCCAAATATGCTTGGTGACAAATCGTTACATGTTGCGAATCGGATAGCAACCCCGGGATGCCCTCGCAACCATCAGCGCTCCCCGGAGCGCGGCCCCCGAAAGGAGTTGATCAGTGCATCTCGCCCCGGGACTTGCGTACGGTACCAATGACCGATTGCAGCGCGCGCTCAAATAGCATGCCATCATCCATCGACATCAACTCGCCCTTGCGCAGCGCAACCGCCAGCTCCGCACGGGTGAATTCTGCCACCTTGGCACCATTGCGATTCACAAAGATAAACTGGTCGATGTCTTTAATAACCGCAGCCAGGCGGCAGCGGAATTGCTCTTCCTCACCGCGCTTGAGCTCGAACCAGCTCCCCTGCGCCAGGCGGAACGTCTGCTGCCAGTGAGTATCGGTTTCGGGAATGTCTTCACCCTCAAGAGAATCTGGCTGCAGCTCGACCTCGGCAACCGCCTGCTCCAGCGCCTCCATTTCTGGAAGCTCCGCCACGGCTTCCTGCGCAGCCTCAGTCGCTGTCATATCCTCAGCCAGCGGAGCAGACACTTCCGCAGCCGCGGCAGGTTCTGGCGCTGTCGTTTCAGTCTGACTGGCCGCCTCTGCCATCGCGCGCGCTTCCTGCTCAACCTGCCGGCTGCGCTCTTGCATCAAGCGCTGCGCCAAGGCGAAGCGTTCACGGTAAATTTCCTTGAGTCCGGCGAACAGGCGGCGCGCCTCAAAGGTATTCAGCGATACCGCTTCCACGCCGGCCTTGAGACGATCCTGCAATGCGGGTAACAAACCGAGCAATTGCTTGCGACTTTCCGGCATAGGGGCATGCACACTCCACACCAGATCGCGGGCGGTACGCACATCCCGGCTCCAGGTTTCGCTGTCGGTACCCTCTTTGATACAGGTCAGGAACAGCATATTGCTCCAGACCTTCTGCAGCCAATCGGCAACCACCGGCGGCACATCGCGCTCGGCCATCAGCGCATCCATCACCGCAGCAACCCGGGCACGTGCGGCCTGGGTTTTGGCCTTACCGTCGGCCTCATCCACAATCCGCCGTTCCAGGCGCTCGGCGCGCTTGCGCTCACGCAGGATAAACTCGCGGAAGGACTCCAGCAGGGTGGAGAAAATATTAATATCCTGGTCGAACTCTGCGAGTACGCGAGCGACCACTTCGCTGATCTTTTTGTACAGCGGATCTTTTTCGTAGTTGTCTTTTGCCTGCCAACCGGTACACGCATCGGCCAGCTCATTCAGGAGCTTACGGGCCGGGTGGCCGCCCTTACTGAAGAACGACTTATCTCCGATCGCAACCTTCAGCAGCGGCAATTGCAGGCGCCCCAGTTGCGACTTGATCGGTTCTGCCAAATTCCGGTCTTCAAGGATGAAGGAGAACAGCATTTCCACCAGCTTGATGATATCGCTATCCATCTTTGCCAGTGAGGCAGATTCACGAGCCTCAACTAAACGATTCTGCAGAAGGCTGTTGACGTTCAGCAACTCTACCTGGCCATCACCGTAGCTCTGGGGCAAGTGAGACTGTAGCGCGCCAAGATGAGAAAGCAGATCTTGCGGGGCCATCGGCGCAACACCGCTTCCCAGCGGGATCAGGCCGTGGCCCGACGCACCACTAACAGAGGCAGCATTACCAGGAGAGCCGGCATAAACCCCGCCCTGCTCCGGCGCAGCTTGCCCTTCCCCCGCACCTTGCGGTCTTTGCGGACGGGCCGCTTGACGCTGCGGCCGTGCACTGCGCTGATGCTTCAGGGTTGGCAATACTCCCTGCTCAACAAACAGGCTGTTACACGTATCGTAAAGCGTGCCAAGGTTCGCCATTACCACCTGCTCAAACTTTTTCAGCAGAGTCAGGCGGGCGCGAATATGCAGATCCAATGAGCGCGAAGCTTCAACAAACGCATCGCAAATCGCATCGGGTCCCAGAGGGTTGTTCTTGTCGTAAATCTTGGCGGAAAGCAGGGTGTCGAAACGCAGGGAAATCGCAGACAGGGATTCGGCAAAGTCACGCTTGGCATTCGCGACCATCGTATCGACGGCCACCAACTGTTCCAAATCGTCGTTATGCACCAGGGAAAGATTGTCTGCCTCGTAAGGATCTTCGTCGTCGGCAGCTTCCTGCACATAGAATGCTTGCGCGCACTTGTCGGCAAACTGTTCGACAACTCGGCGGCGCTCAACCCGCAGCAAACGCAATGCCTGAAACAGGCCGTCCTGCTCGTCTTGCCCGTGCGCCTTCTCGCCCATAGCAAACAGCGAATCATCAACCTTGGCGAAAACTTGCTTCACAAGCTCCACCAATTGTTGCTGCGCCTTGTCGCGCACCACTTCTACTGCGGCAGGCAGGCCGCCCCCCAGCTGGGATTCGCGCTTGTCACGCGAGCCTCGCTGCAGGGATACCACATTCGAAGATGGACCTTCGCTGTCTTTCATGTCATCTAGCCTCGTCCGGTCTTCCCTAAGGAAGATTCCGGGTGATGCATCACAGCCGCTCTGGGAAGCCACTGCGCTTATTATTGGATTTCTTGCGCTCCCTCTTTAACGACCTAAAGCACCGCCCTTTTAAGCTAAGGCGGCAGAGAGCGAGGTAACCTATTTTTGTCGACCGTTGATTCTAAAGACAGCATGTGTCAACAAACAACCACAGACAGGGTCGTCAGACCGTTTTTGCGACTTTATTCACAGGAGCCCCACCGGACAAGCCCGCCAAGGTTCCCAACGACACCTTATACGCGTTCTTCTTGCGAGCAGATTTGCTAGTATTGGCGCCCCACAATGCCCCCAGCTTTCGGTTTTCGTCTTTATTTAGGCGAGCACTATTGAGGTTCACGTATGACGCCCGCCAATGCCAACATCCCCAACCTTGTCCTGGATATACAGCGTTCGGTGAGAGATGCGCTGGCGGAGGATGTGGGCGATGGCGACATCACAGCACAGCTGATCCCTGCGGACCGCCAGGCCCGCGCCCGAGTAATCACCCGTGAGGAATGTGTATTTTGCGGAGCTGCCTGGGTAAACGAAGTATTTCGGCAACTCGACCCAACACTTAACGTCATTTGGCATGTGGAGGACGGTCAGCGCGTCGCCGCGAACAGCAAATTATTTGAGCTGGAGGGCAATGCCCGTACCATTCTTACCGGCGAACGCTGTGCCCTGAATTTCGTCCAAACGCTTTCCGGCACCGCCACCACCGCGGCAACTTATGCAGCTCTGACTTCTGGCACTCAGATAAAAATCCTGGATACCCGCAAAACCATCCCGGGCCTGCGCACAGCGCAGAAGTATGCGGTTCTGTGCGGGGGCTGTGAGAATCATCGAATCGGCCTCTACGATGCATTTTTGATCAAGGAAAACCATATCGCCGCAGCGGGCGGTATCCACAATGCGGTTCAGCAAGCGCATCAGATCAAGCCCGGCGCACTGGTGGAAGTGGAAGTAGAAAGCCTGGAAGAGCTTCAGCAGGCGCTCGACGCCGGTGCCGACGTGATTATGCTGGATGAGTTTACCGACGAGATGACTGCGCAGGCACTGAAACTGGCCAAGGGCCGCGCCAAGATTGAAATTTCCGGCAGTGTAAACGAAGCTCGCCTGCAACAACTGGCCAACCTGGAAGTCGATTACATTTCCTCAGGCAGCCTGACCAAGCACCTGCGTGCCATCGACCTGTCTCTGCGCCTGTACTCGGAGTAAGCAACCCCCAACATAGCCGGCGCTCGGAGGTTACGCAGAGGGCCGGTATATCCAGTGCTGGTGCAGCAAGTAGTTACTAACCAGCGTCACCAGCGTTGCGCCTACCTGCGCAAACACGTAAGGCAAAAACAGCAGTAGCAGAGCGAAGCTCAGCGTATTCACCCCCAGGCCGATGGCCACCACGACAATAAACCTTGGCAGCGCCTGCCGGTGCCCGGCGCGGCCATGAAATGTCACTTGAAAATTCAGCAGGTAGCTGACCACCGCGGCACCGCCGTAGGCCACCGCCGATGCGGTCACCGCAAACACGCCAAACAATTCCACCAGCGCAACCAATAAAAGGTACTGGACCGCCGTTGCTATCCCACCAACCAGAATAAAACTCCCCAGCCTGCGCGCGAGGCCATACAGTGGCCGCCACAGCCACGGCACACGTGGCTGCTCAGACGAGGAGTAATGGGAGGACGTGGAATCAGACTGGGGCATGATGCTGCGGTTTGGATTCAATTGGCCCGTGCGGCTCGGGAGTCAGTACCGGTTGGACCACAACGGTTCCTTCCTGTTCCATAGCCTCCGGCGACGCGGCGTAGCTGTCGGCATCTGCGACTACAGTATCATCGGCACGACGCCGCCGCATTGCGCCCACAAGTACCATCGCCTGTACCAACAACAACCCTTCTACAGGCTTGCGATAGCGCCCTTCGTTCACGGAAATCGGCAGCAATCCCTGCACCAGCACCCAGGTAAACACCAGCACACTCAACAGCCGTGTACCGCCGAGTCGGCGCCAGTACAGCAGCGCAGCCAGCATTAGCAGAAGAGTAGTGGGCGCCCATACCCAGCGCGTATGATGATTGACGGCCTCCAGCCAGCGGGCCTGATTATTATCCGGCCAGGAAGAGCCAAAAAATAAGTTCACCAGATTTTCGCCGGTCAGTTGCAGGTAACGCTCGGCCGTTAGCGGGTATTTGGCCATCACCGCATCCCAGTCTTCGGAGCCGTTGGTGATATCGATCTCAGCCTTCACCACACCTTCCCGGCTTGCACTCCAGTCGCTCAGCGGGGCCAGGGGTTTTGCGTCCATCGCCGGCGAGGCAAACCAGTACACCCAGCGTGCGCCATTGCGATCGTAACTGATGTGAATATCGCGCTTGCCAGAGCGGGCATACAGCTCATTCAATTTACCGATGCCGTGGGGCGCGATCAGGTGCATGGCGGAATAGCTGCGGTACACCAGTGGCCCCATAATCAGGCCGAGTACCAACAGGCTATAGCCCGCCTTGGCAATCTTTTGCGGCTGAACCAGCCACAACCAGGTGGTAACCACGGCGGCAAACGGAATCGCGATACCACGCGTCAATCCGGCAGCAGCCCAGAGCCCAACCATCAACAGAAAGCTTGCGAGTGTTTGCTTACGTCGGCAGCGCCAACTGGCGTAGAGCGCAGCCCCCAATAACGGCAATAGCAGGGTCTCCTGCATAAAGTAGCCGTATATTGCGATCCACGAAGGCAGCAGCGATATTCCTGCCCACACTGCCGTTGCCAGCAGGCGCGACGGCAGCAATTCACGCGCAAAGCGATACCAGATCCACGGGGTAATACACGCGAGCAGCACGGTATAAAACGCAATTAACAGCGGCTCGCCCAGCGTCAGCTTGGCAAGAAGTCCGATATACAGCTGGTACATTACCGGATCGGTGAGCGTCATGGGGTCGGTACGCAGGGTTTCCGTGCCCTGCTCCCAGTGCCGCTGCGGGTCACTCCAGATGAAGTTGATCGGATTGTACGTAAGGATATGGTCGATACGCAGCCAGATACCCAGTGCGATCAACAGATACAGCCCCGCATACAGCAACCAGCGGCGATCAATGTGCAGAGTTCCCTGAGGCAGGACGATCAGGGCCAAGTCCGCCCCCCTGTTCAGGAGCGCGCCCTGGTCACGCTTGAAAAAATCGAATTTCATCGTTGCGGCAGGCTCCGGGACTACGCGGGTTTAGCGGCGGGTTTGGCCGATGTTGAGGCGCCAGATACCAGTGGCTCCACCGCTGGGGCATCTTCGCCACGGAAAAAGAGACGGCCATGCCCGAAGCGCAGTACGGGGAACCAGCGCCCGAGGAATGCAAAGGTCCCACGCTCGGCAATATAGTGTGCGTAAGCCACGTAAGTCGGATCCCAGGACAGGTGTCGCTCTTCGGTACGCGCGCGCATGAAGTAAATAAAGTTCACCATCAGTAACAGCAGGGACTGACGCAGGGCGTCAGGGCCACTCGCGCTGACCATGAACGGCATGGAGATCATCCACCAGGAAATATTTTTGCTGATGTATGCCGGGTGCTTGGTAAACCTATAAGGGCCGTTGGTGAGAATGCCGCGATGGGTCAAGTTGGAAAAACGGATTCCGAACGGAATGCTGGCCCATACGTAAACGGCAATGAGCAGCAAAATGATGGAACCCCAGAGGCTGTAGGCCCAGGGGGTATCCCAGAACCAGTAACCCCACGCCGGCGCATCGTCATATTTGAGGTAGGTACCGGAAAACAGGCTCCAAAATGGCTGGTACCCGATCAGCGCCACCCCCCAACCAAGGAAACTGGGCTCCACGGTGCGGATGTGCGAATCGAACAGGCGCAGGGTGCACACATAGCCCACGGTGACAAACAGCAGATCGATGTAGAACAGGAAATTAAAGGTGAAATCAAAAACCGATTTGAAGTTCACCAGCAGACTGGAGAAATCAAAATTCAGCAGGTTGGTCAGGTTGTTGCCGAGGTAAACAAACATCAGCGGCAGGAAGAACAGCTTCACCAGCCAGCCCAGATACAACTGGCCAACGGCTTTGCCAGATACCTCTTTGGTATTCCCCATCACCCAGCTTCCGAGCTGCCAGTAACCGTCCTTGGGAGACTGCATGGCCCCGTCTACCAGGTAAAAATACGGCACCGCCAGCGCCATCCACCAGGGCAGTACTGCTTTCACTACTGCGTAATAGTTATCGTAAAAGGAACCGTGATACTCGGGGAACAGCCAGTACACAAAAGCCACCGAGCCAATTGTGAGATAGAAGCCCACAAGCTTCAGGGCGGTGCGTCCCCAATTGAAATTCACCCGGCGGAAGTCGAGACCGGCGGACGGATTGCGCCAGGGTTTGATGAAGACCCATTCCAGCAGAATGATCGGCAGTGCCAAGGCGACGGCAACCACCACCAGTGACTGGGTTTTGACATGCAGATCCTGGCCGTATTCCCGCAACCAGAAGACCGCGGCAAGCGACACACCCAGGGCAAACAGGTTGATCCACATATTGGTGGGGGCGTCCGGACAGGACGGGACAACTTCAACCCCATTCTTGCGAGGTTGCGAAGCGCGCTCTGCAGAGGGCTTCTTGGAGGCCGTTTTTTTACTTTTTATTTTCTTCATGCTCGGTCCAACTTGTACAGCCGAACCAAGTTTTGGCATCACAGGAAATACCAGATGGGGCGGCCAGACCACAGGTCATATTTGCACCAGTTTACCGCCATCCCCGGAGCACCGCCAGAATCGCCCCGGCATCACTGGATGCGGGGAGAACGAATAGTCAGTTATGTCGCCCAACTAGTCACCCGGCAGGTCACCTGATAGCCCTCAGTGAGGGTGATGATGGTGCTCATGCTCCGCCGGAGCTTCTTCCTGCTCGGCCGGCTCAGTTTGCGGCACCGTGTCGATGTCTTCAGTACCGTGGCCCTTGTGGTTGGCATGCATCGAGTGCTCGCCGTGGACCTCAGTGGCACCCTGCTCGCTGTGGGTACCGTGCGTATTCTGAGTACTGTGAGTACTGTGAGTACTGTGAGTACTGTGAGCATCGTGGCCAGTGTGAGCGCCGTGAGCGCCATGTCCCAGGGTTCCCCAAAGTGTCCACACCCCGAACACCAGCACCAGGGATGCCATGGACAAGCGAACACCGGGCTTCTGTACGATCTTGCGCAAACGGGTGGCCGCCACTCCGGTCGCCAGCACCGCGGGCGCGGTGCCCAAGCCGAAGGCGAACATGGCGAGCGCCGCCTGTTGACCACTCCCCTGGGCAAGCGCGAAGGTCAGCGCGCTATATACCAGCCCACAAGGTAGCCAGCCCCAGACCGCACCAAGCGCTACCGCCTGCGGCGTCGACTTTACCGGCAGCAGGCGTCGCGACAAGGGCTGCACCGCGCGCCACAATACCGCTCCACCACGCTCCAGCCATACCAGCCCGCGCCACCAATCCGCCAGGTACAGTGCCATGGCGATCAGCATCACACCGGCAACAATACGCAGGGGTGCCAAACCAGCGGCAAGGTCTGCAGCCAGGAAGGCACCGAGAGAGCCCACAAGCAAACCCATCAACGCGTAACTGGCGATGCGTCCGGCCGAGTATCCGAGTAATTTGGGCCACTGGGGCTTCTCCCCCGGTACCGCCAGTCCAAGCGCCCCGGAAATTCCGCCGCACATACCAATACAGTGGCTACTGCCCAAAAAACCGATCGCCAGCGCAGCGGCGAAAAAACTCCAGTCCGCCATCAGTCCGACTTCCGCTCGTCGCCGGCATTCAACGCTTTACGTGCGTGCCCATCCACTGACACCTCAGCGCGCTCTGCAGCAGTCTGCTCCGTATCGGCTTGCTTAAGCGGCTTGCGATCGTCTTCAAACAAGATTCGGCGACTTTCCGTTTCCAGATCATCGTACTGACCATTGTTCACCGCCCAGAAGAAAAACTTCACCGCACAGGCGATAAAGACGATCACGATGGGCACGAGAAGAAAAATACTGTCCACTTAAACCTCGAAATAGGATTTCGGCATCATCGCCTTATGCCGCGGGCTGCCAGCGCGACAAACGCAAAGCGTTAACCACCACCAGCAAAGAGCTCAGCGACATACCGATGGCTGCGGCCCAGGGCGGCACCAGCCCAAGGAAGGCCAGGGGCAGCGCCAGTAGATTGTATAAAATGGCCCAGCCCAGGTTCTGCCGGATGATCTTGCGGCAACTCGCCGCCAGCGTAAACGCGCGCGGCAAGGCACACAGGTCACCCTTTAACAGAATGGCGTCCGCTCTGGATTGTGCGAGGTCTGCCGCGGACATCATTGCCACGGACACGTCGGCACCGGAGAGCACCGGCACATCATTAATACCGTCACCAATCATCAATACGCGCTCACCTTCTCCCTGCAATCGTCGCAGCTGCTGCAGTTTCTGCTCGGGAGACGCACCCGCCTGATAGTCGCGGATGCCCGCGAGCTCTGCCAGGCGCGGCACTTCCGCGGACTGATCACCACTCAGTAGCTCAACCGCGACACCCTGCCTAGCCAGCATGCGCACCGCACCCGTTGCACTGGGGCGCATATCATCGCCCAGCCCAAGCCATGCCACCGGCCCCGAAGCATCGCCCAGCAACAACCATTGCCCGGGTTCTGCGGGAGTAGACATATCGATCCCGGAAGCACTGATTTCCCCGACAAAACCTGGCGCGCCGAGACGATATTCGACGCCATCGCACTCGCCGGCCACGCCCTGCCCGGTCACCGAACGCAGGTTGCTGGCGGAGCGGTTACCAAACCAGGGGCGAAACGCGCGCGCCAGTGGGTGATTGTTTTCCACCTCCAGTGCAGCGGCGATATCTCGTGCAGCTTCCTTGGAGACACCTTCCCTGAGCGGCATCACCGCACGCAATTGCGGCGTCCCTTCGGTAAGCGTGCCGGTTTTGTCAAAGATCACACGATCGACCGTGGGCAAGGTTTCCAACACATGCCCTTTGGCAACCAGAAGCCCCAGCTGCTGCAGGCGCAGCGTTGCCGCCGCCAGCGCCGCGGGCGTCGCCAATGACAGCGCACAGGGGCAGGTAACCACAAGTACCGACAGGGCGACCCAGAAGGCGCGCCCCGGATCCTGCTGCCACCAGAATACAAAAGCGGCCACGGCAATGCACAACACTGCGGCAATAAACCGCCCGGCAATCCGATCGGCGAGCGCCGCCTGCTCAGGCTTGTCCAACTGCGCCTGCTCCACCAGCTTTTCGATGGCGGATAGGCGTGTGCCACTGCCGGCGGCAGAAATCCGCACGGTGAGCGATGAATCACCGTTTACACTGCCGGCGAACACCCGGCTGCCGCAGACTTTCTGCTGCAACTCGGATTCGCCGGTAAGAATGGATTCATCAACGCCACTTGCGCCCTCGGTAACCACACCATCCACCGGCACGGTATCCCCCGGGCGCAGCAGGATGTGCTCACCCACCACGAGCGCCGCCACCGGCACTGATTCAAGTTCACCACGCTCTCCGCGGCGCAACGCGGCCAGCGGCAGCAACTGCGCAAGCCCACCGCTGGCGAGTCCTGCGCGATGACGCGCGCGCATCTCGACAAAACGGCCCAGCAACAGGAAAAAGGTGAACATGGAGACGGATTCGAAATACACCTCACCGGTTTCAAAAACCGTGGCGTAAACACTGGCACCATAGGCCAGTCCGATCGCCAGTGAGACCGGCACATCCATGATCAGGTGCCCGCTGCGCAAGGCGCGCCAGGCCGCGGCAAAAAACGGCTGCGCCGCATAGCACACCACCGGCGTTGCGACGACGAGCGATACCCAACGGAAGAATTGCTCGAACTGAACATCAATGCCTTTGTTGCCACCAAAGTAGAGGGCAATCGCAAACATCATGACCTGCATGGTGCCCAGGCCGGCCACCCCCAGACGACGCATAGCGGAGCGGCGCTCCTGCTGAATCAACTGCTCGTTGTTGGCCGCGGTTGCGGGGGAAGGACGGTAACCAATACGGGCGAGTGCAGCAAAAAGCTCGCTCAATTTGATCTGTGCCAAGTCAAGTACGATTTGCGCACGATGGGTACTGGCATTGACCGATACACGATGCACACCAGGTATCGCCATCAGCTGCTTTTCGATTAACCACACACAGGCGGCACAGGTAATCCCTCCCACCAGCAGGCTGGCAACCTTGAGGGGTTCAGCAGTATCGACTCCGTGGAGAGAGCCCGAGAAATCGCGCACGAACTCTGCCTGCACTTGCGGCAGATCATATGCTTGCCAGCGCTGGTCCTGCGACGATGTTTCGGGGCGTTCGCTGCTGTTTTCACGGAACCGGTAGAAGTTATCCAGGCCACCGGCGACGATCGCCCCAGCAACGGCTTCGCAGCCTGGGCAGCACATGGGGCGGGCAACCCCTTCAATGGTGACGGAATATTGGCTGCCCTCAGCCACGGGCAAACCACAGTGGAAGCAATCGCTGCGCTCGGCAGCGACACGGGATGGATCAACAGCAGAAGAATCCGGCGCGAAAGAATCGCTCATCGAATCACCCATGGATTCATTGCTCCGCAGGCTTCAGGGGCACTCCATTGCCAATATTGAAATTAATTTCCCCTTTCAGCCGCCACTCCGCCTGTTCGAAGTTTTCCGGGTTCAGTTCCGGCATCAGCTGCAAATACCAGCGGTGGCGCATGGGTGCGGCGACTTCTCCGCGGTAGCGGCCGATGGAAACCTGTTCGAGCACCACATGCTCATCCATGTCCGCTTCCACCGGGTGGCTCAGGATCAGTAACAGTTTTTCCGGGTACTCGAGGCTCCCACGCAAATCGAGAGACACGGACTTTTCCTCCGGAGAAAACAGCAGCATGCCCGCCAGGCCTAAAGCCTTCGCCTGCTGGTCCTGTTCCGCACGGTAGTGATACAGACGGCTGTCTTTGTAATAGGTATCGCTCACCACATCATCGCCGTGCCGCACAGCGATGGACAGCATGGTAAAGGACACGATCACCACCACGACCAGCGGTGCCATGACCACCCAGAACCAGGGCTCACGGTACCAGACACCTGGTGCTTGGGAATTTTTTTTCTGAGGCACGAACTTATTAAACCCGAACTCTAAATCTACGAATTACTTGGAACAAATGCCTGCGCAGGGGCAACCGCCCCCGCTGGCTACTTGGGACCGATAAATACGGTCTTGTGACGATCCTTGAGCTCGGGCGCATCTTTGGCCTGAATCTCAATATAGATGTCGTGCTTGGTATCCTTCAGCTGATCCTTGGGCACACTAACCCGAATCGGCACAGAGTATATCTCGCCGGGGACAACATAGGGATTCCCCTGCATACGCAAGGAATAATCGTACCCCTCTTTGCCGTCTATGCGCACGGTGAACTCGTGCGGGCGCTGATCCATATTATTGATTTTGACCGTGTAGACATTCTGCACCATGCCCTGTGACACCCGATACATACGGGCACCGCGGTCACGCTGTACTTCGGCCTGCACCGGGGAACGCGTCACCACCTGGTAAGTGAAGGCGCCAACAAGTACCAGCAACACCAACGCATATCCGAGCAGACGCGGGCGCATATACTGGGTCTTGCCCGTCTGCAGCTCGTCTTCTGAGGTGAAACGGATAAGCCCGCGCGGGTACTCCATCTTGTCCATCACGCTGTTACAGGCATCCACGCACAGGCCACAGTTAATGCACTCGTACTGCATGCCGTCGCGAATATCGATGTCTACCGGGCACACCTGCACACACCAGTAACAGTCGATGCAGTCGCCCATACCCTGAGACTTGTAATCCACATTTTTCTTGCGCGGACCACGCGCCTCACCACGACGGGCATCGTAGTAAACCGCCAGGGTGTCCTGGTCGTACATGACCGACTGAAAACGCGCATATGGGCACATGTATTTGCACACCTGCTCGCGCATAAAGCCAGCATTCATGTAGGTAGCAAAGGTAAAGAAGGCTACCCAGAATACCCCCTGGGGATGGGCCTGGAAGGTCGCCAGGTCCACCACCAGGTCGCGAATGCCGTAAAAATAGCCGACAAATGCCAACGCAGTCGCGAGGGAAATAAACAACCAGATCGCGTGCGTGCCACCTTTACGCAACACTTTTTCCGCGCCCCAGGGTGCGGCATCCAGTTTCATGCGCTTGGCGCGATCGCCTTCGCAAACCCTTTCCGCCCAGATGAACATCAGGGTCCACACCGTCTGCGGACAGGTAAAGCCACACCACACACGACCGAGCCAGGTGGTTATCGCAAATAGCGCGAACGCGGAAATGATCAGCAGCCCCGCCAGCAGAATGCCATCTTGTGGACCGAAGGTGGCCCAGAAGATATGAAACTGTCGCGCGGGCAGATCAAACAGTACCGCCTGCTGACCATCAATGTTCAGCCAGGGGATAAAGAAAAAAGCGAGAAGTAGTGGTAGGCCGGTGTATTTACGGATACGGGTGAAAACACCCCGGATATGACGAATATAGATTTTATCGTCGGATTCGTAGAGCATCCGGTAGCGGACTTCGCCATCACCATCTTGCTCTTCACGGGTCGGAATTCTATCGCTCACAATACCTCGCTCCCCCGAAACTGTGTCATTCGGGCATTCCTGCAGTGGATGCAATGAGGCTTGTTCTTCTTCCCTGCGGTGCCCTTCCCTCAGGCGAAGGCGGCGATCACTCGCCGCCCGCCCATTCAATAAGCTCTAGCAAACAAGCTTACTGCTGTACGTCTTCCTGACGTGACAGGCTGTAAACGTAAGCTGCAACCAGACGGATCTTGTCTTCACGCAGCTTGTCTTTCTGAGACGGCATGTTGTTGCTACGGCCACCGCGGACAGAGTGCTGAATCTCTTCGCGAGTACCGCCGTACAGCCAGATGTCGTCGGTCAGGTTCGGCGCACCCAGAGCCTGGTTGCCTTTGCCGTCTGCACCGTGACACGCCATACATACCGTGCCAAATACCTGTGCGCCCTGCTCCGCCAGCGCCGCATCGTGCTCCTGACCGCTCAGGGACAGAACATATTCAGCCACTTGCTTCACACCATTGACGCCGATAATCGGCTCCTGTGGCGGCATCATGCCCTGGCGGCCATTGTGCAGGGTCTCGAGAATTTTTTCCGGAGAACCACCGTACAGCCAGTCGTTGTCGGTCAGGTCTGGGAAGCCGTAGTTACCACCACCATCAGCGCCATGACACACGGCACAGTTGTTGGCAAAAATACGCGCGCCCATTTTCAGCGCATCGCGGCTTTCCGCAATCTGCTCGATCGGCATTTCCGCGTACATACCATAGGATTCCTTGAACTCCGCCTGGGCCTTGGCCTGATCGGCTTTCAGCGCGCCAACCGATGTCCAGCCGCCGATACCCTTGAAGTTACCCATACCCGGATAAATCACCAGGTACGCAACGGAAAACACCAGAGTGGCGACAAACAGCAAGAACCACCACTTGGGCAGCGGGTTGTCATACTCTTCGATACCGTCGTAAACGTGGCCTGTGGTTTTGTTTTCCGGGTCGTCCTGGTCGCTCACCGCCACTTTGCGGTTTGCAAAAAGAACCCAAGTTACCAATGCAAGATTGGCGAGGGTGAGCACAATTACCCAAACACTCCAAAATGTACTCATTTGTCCTGCCCCTGTTCCTGTTTCTCACCGGCCTTCTTTTCGGCCGTGCTATCGCTCTCGCGAGCGGACTTATCTAGAGTTTCCTGCTCGTCGGCAAACGGCAGCTTGGCATCTTCCTCAAAGCGCTTTTTACGCTTTGGCGAAAAAGCCCACCAGCAAACCCCGAGGAATGCCAGCGAACCGAGAACCACACCAATTTGCCGCAGAATATCGATATCCACCGAGCACCTCGCTTAACGCTTTTGCTGTACAAGAGTACCCAGCTGCTGCAGGTAGGCTACCAGCGCGTCGATTTCGGTTACGCGGCCACCTACAAAAGGCTTGCTGGCATTGGCAATATCTTCATCGGTGTAAGGAACACCGACGGTGCGCATCGCGCGCATTTTCGCCGCAGTGTGTTCACCGGTCACGATATTGTCGAACAGCCACGGGTAAGCCGGCATGATGGATTCCGGTACCACGTTGCGCGGGTCGTACATGTGGGCACGGTGCCACTCATCGGAGTAGCGGCCACCAACGCGCGCCAGGTCCGGGCCGGTACGCTTGGAGCCCCACAGGAATGGGTGCTCGTATACGGACTCTTGCGCCATGGAGTAATGACCATAGCGCTCCACTTCCGCACGCAGAGGACGAATCATCTGCGTGTGACAAACGTGGCAACCCTCGCGAATGTAGATATCGCGACCTTCCAGCTCGATCGGACCCAGAGGTTTCAGGCCCGCGATCGGCTCGTTGTTTTCTTTGATAAAGAACTGAGGAACGATTTCCACCAGCGCGCCAAAGCTAATCGCGATGACGGTAAACAAAATCATCCAACCGATGTTTTTTTCTACTAAGTCATGATTCTTCACGATTCAATCCCCCTTAAACACTCTTTGCCACAGGCAGACTTTCATCGCGACCAACCTCGCCTTCTTTCGGCTCATCGGTAACGGTACGGAAAACGTTGTACGCCATCAGCAACATGCCAGAGGTAAAGATCGCACCACCCAGCCAGCGAACGATGTAGCCCGGCTTACTGGCGACCACACTTTCCACGAAGCTGTAGGTCAGGGTGCCGTCGGCGTTAAATGCGCGCCACATCAGGCCCTGGGTAATACCGTTCACCCACATGGCGGCGATGTACAGTACGGTGCCGATGGTAGCGAGCCAGAAGTGCGCATTAACCAGCTTCACGCTGAACATTTCCTTGCGGTTCCACAGAATCGGGACCAGATGGTAAATGGCACCGATCGAAATCATCGCTACCCAACCCAGGGCGCCGGAGTGCACGTGGCCAACGGTCCAGTCGGTGTTATGGGACAGTGCGTTAACGGTCTTGATGGACATCATCGGGCCTTCGAAGGTGGACATACCGTAGAAGGACAGAGAGACAACCAGGAAGCGCAGGGTCGGATCGGTACGCAGCTTATGCCATGCGCCAGACAGGGTCATGATGCCGTTGATCATGCCACCCCAGGACGGCGCCAGCAGGATGATGGACATGATCATCGCCAGGCTCTGGGTCCAGTCAGGCAGTGCGGAGTAATGCAGGTGGTGACCACCGGCCCACACGTAGATAGAGATCAGCGCCCAAAAGTGCACGATGGACAGCTGGTAGGAATATACCGGGCGGCCAGCCTGCTTGGGCACGAAGTAATACATGATGCCCAGGAACGCTGCGGTCAGGAAGAAGCCCACCGCATTGTGTCCGTACCACCACTGGATCATGGCATCGGTAGTACCCGCGTATGCGGAGTAGGATTTCCAGGTGCTTACCGGGATGGCGATGCTATTAACGATATGCAGAACGGCAACGGTAATAATGAAGGCGCCGAAGAACCAGTTCGCCACATAAATGTGGGAAGTGTTGCGCTTCACGATGGTGCCGAAGAAGACCAGACCGTAGGCAACCCAGATCAGCGCAATCAGGATATCAATCGGCCATTCCAGCTCGGCGTATTCTTTCGCGGAGGTGTAGCCCAGTGGCAGGGTAATCGCGGCAGCGATAATGACGATCTGCCATCCCCAGAAGGTAAACGGGATCAGCCAGCCACCCCATAGACGGGTTTGACAGGTACGCTGCACTACATAGTAGGAAGTGGCGAACAACACGCTACCACCGAACGCGAAGATAACCGCGTTGGTATGCAGCGGGCGCAGTCGGCCAAAGTTCGTGAATGGTTGCCAAAGGTCATTCAGCGCAGGCCACGCCAGCTGAGCGGCGATCAATACGCCGACACCCATTCCAACAATGCCCCAGACCACCGACATAATGGTGAACTGGCGCACAATGTTGTAGTCATAGTCCGGCAACTTGCCGGCCTCTGCCACCGTTGTCGTCATTGTGTAACTTCCGTTGCTTTTTGAAATTCGCTTCCGTCAAACGTGCAGGATTCGCCAATTAAAGTAGTGGCTATTCCCTTCACGT
The DNA here is from genome assembly GCF_019800665.1 of Microbulbifer agarilyticus. GTDB lineage: Bacteria > Pseudomonadota > Gammaproteobacteria > Pseudomonadales > Cellvibrionaceae > Microbulbifer > Microbulbifer agarilyticus_C. The sequence goes on along the minus strand of NZ_JAHVKO010000010.1, from coordinate 14,289 downwards.
TAGACCGAGTAGGCACAGGGAAGACGATTTATACGCTGTAATCGCCCTTCCCAACTGATTTAGATCAAGTCACGACCTTTACCTGCAGCAATTCGCAGGCGCAGGGCGTTCAATTTGATGAAGCCTTCGGCATCTTTCTGATCGTAGGCGCCGGCATCATCTTCAAAGGTTGCGATACGCTCGTCGAACAGGCTGTCTGCCGAGCGACGACCAACCGCAGTCACGCTGCCTTTATACAGTTTCAGGCGCACCTCGCCGTTAACCACAGACTGGGACTCATCGATTGCCGCCTGCAGCATGCGGCGCTCCGGGGACCACCAGTAACCGTTGTAGATCAGCTTCGCGTAACGCGGCATCAGCTCATCTTTCAGGTGCGCCACTTCACGGTCCAGGGTGATGGACTCGATGGCGCGGTGCGCTTTCAGCAAGATGGTACCGCCAGGGGTTTCGTAACAGCCGCGGGACTTCATACCCACGTAGCGGTTTTCCACGATATCCAATCGGCCAATACCGTTGGCGCCACCCAGCTTGTTCAGGGTTTCCAGCAGGGTCGCCGGGCTCATGCGCTCGCCATCGATGGCAACCGGGTCGCCGTTCTCGAACTGCAGGGTAATATAGGTAGCCTTGTCCGGGGCCGCTTCCGGGCTGACACTCCAGCGCCACATATCTTCTTCGGCTTCGGCCCACGGCTCTTCCAGCACGCCGCCCTCGTAAGAGATGTGCAGCAGATTGGCGTCCATGGAGTACGGGGACTTTTTCTTCTTGCCGGAAAAATCCACCGGGATCTTGTGCTGCGCGCAGTATTCCATGAGCTTTTCGCGGGAGTTCAGGTCCCACTCGCGCCACGGCGCGATCACCTGGATGCCAGGCTTCAGCGCGTATGCGCCCAGCTCGAAGCGCACCTGGTCATTACCCTTACCGGTCGCACCGTGGGAAATGGCATCTGCGCCAGTTTCATTGGCGATCTCGATCAGGCGTTTGGCAATTAGCGGGCGCGCAATGGAGGTACCCAGCAGGTACTCACCTTCATAAATGGTGTTGGCGCGGAACATCGGGAATACAAAATCGCGCACAAACTCTTCGCGCAGATCATCGATGTAGATCTCTTTGACGCCCAGGGCTTCCGCTTTGGCGCGCGCGGGCTCTACTTCCTCACCCTGACCGATGTCGGCGGTAAAGGTGACGACCTCACATCCATAGGTATCTTGCAGCCAGCGCACGATCACCGAAGTGTCGAGACCACCGGAATACGCCAATACCACCTTGTCGATCTTGCTCATTACTATCCTCTGTACAGTAAGCCCTCAGTCCCGGGCGATGATCCGGACACAACTGCTAACCACAAACGTGAAGCACCCCAGGAGAATGCGATCACCTGCGGGGAAATCTCGTTCTGGGAGGGATTATTTTTGGAAGTGTGCCCAGTCGTCGCGGAGAGGCCGCGTTTTTTCGGGGCGGGATTGTAGCGCCTAGAAGGCCCTACGGCCAGCACCATACGGGGCGTCCGCAAATAGTGATTATTGGCAGGCGGAATACGCTGATCACTTTACACCCAAACTGTGCACCTAAGAGGCATTTACCACAGTTTTCGCAATTTTTTGGCGCTTCGGGTAGCATCGGCGCCGCGTTCAATCCGGGAGGAGATATTCGGTGGATTCCAAACAGCATATTACCCTGCGAGCACCTGACGACTGGCACATTCATTTGCGCGATGGCGATGCCCTGACCCGCACTGTTGGTGACGCCGCAGACCAGTTCCGCCGTGCGATCATCATGCCGAACCTGGTGCCCCCGGTGGTGAATGCGGATGACGCGCTGGCGTATAAGGCACGCATTGAAGCGGCGGTCCCCGCCGGCAACCCGTTCACGCCGCTGATGGTGATCTACCTGACCGACAATACGACTGCGGAAGTGGTCAAGCAGGCCCACGCCGCAGGTGTGGTTGCCGCCAAGCTCTACCCGGCCGGCGCCACCACCAACTCCGACTCCGGCGTTACTGATATCGCCAACATCTATCCGGCGCTGGAAGCCATGCAGGAGTGCGGCATGAAGCTGCTGCTGCACGGAGAGGTCACCACTGCGGATATCGATATCTTCGACCGCGAGCGCGTGTTCATCGAAAATATTCTGGGCCCGGTTGTTGACGACTTCCCCACCCTGAAGATCGTGCTCGAGCACATCACCACGTCGCACGCCGTCGAGTTTGTCAGCCAGGCCCGCGAGGGCATTGCCGCGACCATTACCGCCCATCACTTGCTGTACAATCGCAATCACATGCTGGTAGGCGGTATCCGCCCACATTATTACTGCCTGCCCATTCTCAAGCGCAACGCCCACCAGATGGCGCTGATTGAGGCGGCCACCAGTGGCAGCCCCAAGTTTTTCCTGGGCACAGATTCCGCCCCACATATCCAGGGTAAAAAGGAGAGCTCCTGCGGCTGCGCCGGTTGCTACACCGCGTTCAGCGCCATCGAGCTGTATGCCGAGGCCTTCGAACGCGCCGGCAAGCTGGACAAACTGGAAGGCTTTGCCAGCGAGTTCGGCCCAGACTTCTACGGCCTGCCGCGCAACTCCGATACCATTACCCTGGTACGCGAGCCATGGACCCTGCCCTCTGGCTTGCAGATGGCTGACGACGCACTGATCCCGTTGGCCGCTGGCGAAACCTTGAACTGGCGCCGGGTTTGATCCCGGTTGCCGCCGCTATTTTGTGATTGATTAAGACTTCAGGACTCCCGTGACACCAGCAGAAACGCCCACCGGACCCAAAAGCCTCCTGGCACAACGATTCCGGGGATTCCTTCCGATTGTCCTGGATCTGGAAACGGCGGGCTTTAACGCCCGCACCGATGCCCTGCTGGAAGTTTCCGCGGTCATCCTGAATATGGATGAATCCGGCACCCTGTTCGCGGAAGAGACCCACAGCTTCCATATCGAGCCCTTTGAAGGCGCCAATATCGAACAGTCCGCGCTGGACTTTATCGGCGTGGACCTGGATTCGCCGGACCGCGACGCTTGGCCCGAGGAGATCGCCCTGCCTGAGCTGTTCCGGCATATCCGTCGCGCCATCAAGGCACACAGCTGCACCCGCGCGATCATGGTTGCGCACAATGCCCACTTCGACCTCGGGTTTATCAATGCTGCGGTGGCGCGCTGTGGTCTGAAGCGCAACCCATTTCACCCCTTCTCGTGCCTGGATACCGCAACTCTGGCCGGGCTTGCCTATGGCCAAACCGTGTTAGCCAAGGCCTGTCAGACCGCCGGGATCCCCTTCGACAACAGCAGCGCCCACTCCGCGGAATACGATGCGGAGAAAACCGCCGAGCTCTTCTGTGGCATCGTCAATCGCTGGCGCGACCTGGGCGGCTGGCCGCTGGCCGATGCGCCCGTCGACGCTGTCGACGGCAATGAAGACGCCGGTGAAGAAGGCGACGCAGCCGACACCTGAGCAACCGCTGTCGCCGGCTCACCACACCTCATACCTTAGTCGTATGTCGCCGGTAAAATCCCGCCGCTAGGCTGGAGCGCTACCAACGAAATTACGGTGAGCACGATGAACATTTCCTCCCTCGGCAAGTATCTGGCAGCGCCGTTCGGGCTGTCCCTGCTATTAAGCGCGGGCAACGCAACCGCCGGCGCCTGGCAAAAAGATGTGGCGATTGGCGGATTCGAAAGCGTACACGTCTACACCCCCGAAACCACCTCCCCCATCGGCCATGGCCGCGCATTGCTGGTGCTATTGCATGGATGCGTGCAGCCCATCGACAACTATCTGGGTGCCAACCTCGAGCGCGCCGCCGATGAATTCGGCATGGTGATCGCACTACCTGACGCGGCAAACAAGGCCGGCTTTAGCTGCTGGTCCTACTGGCAGGGCGACCGCTCCCGCACCGCGGGGGACTACAAGAACCTGATTGAACTGGCCACGACCCTGAGTGGTGACGGTGAGCATGGCATCGACCCCAACCAGGTATACATTGCCGGCGTCTCCTCCGGTGCCGTTTTTGCCAACACCACCGCCTGTCTCGCACCTGATGTGTTCGCCGGTATGGGCATCAGTGCCGGCCCCAGTATTGGTACCAGCCCCAAGGGCGCTCTCGGTTTCTGTGAGACGGCCGATGTGGCAAATCGCTGCGCCACCTATGCGGGAGAATTCAAAAACCATTTCGCTACCCAGATCACGTCCGTGGCACACGGCACCGAAGACGCCACAGTGGATCACTGCTACAACGCCCAAAACGCGGAAGGCATGGCAGAGGTTTACGGGGTGAAAAAGATCCAGGGAACCAACACCTACACAGAAGGTGAACGCACCGCGAGCGAAACCCTGTGGGAAGACGGACGCGTGTCTATGGTTTGGCTGAACGATGTGGGACACGCCTGGGCGGGCGGCGAAGGCGCCGAGGGTCGCTTCATCAGCGCGGACGGTGTGAGCTATGCCCGCTACCTGGGCAAGTATTTTTCGGAAAACAATCAGCGCGTTCAGCCAGAATAACCCACTACCAGCGGGGCGCTTTCTGCGCCCCGGTCTTTCCCGCCGCCACTCTCTTCAACCCTGCCCGCTCACCGAAGCAAAACTAGCTGCCAACCAATACCTAAGTCGCATATGCACTGTTATGGGGCCCCGCTAGTCTCGTATCGCTTCCTATAAAAATATAAAGGTGAAAGCGATGACAATAACAAAAGAGAGAAAACTCCTGGGCGCGAGCCTGGGCCTGTCCATGCTGTTGGGCGCCAGTGCGGTCGATGCCGGAAGCTGGCAGCAGAACGTCGCCATCGGCGGCTTTAATCGAGTCCACATCTATACCCCCGATTCTGTATCTCCCATCGGCAACGGAAAATCCCTGCTGGTGGTACTGCACGGCTGCACCCAGTCTATTGATGCCTACCTGACCGCTAACCTCGAGGACGCCGCAGAAGAATACGGCATGGTGGTTGCCGTTCCAGACGCGGTAAATAAAGCCGGTTTCAGCTGCTGGTCTTACTGGGAAGGTATCCGCTCCCGCACCGCAGGTGACTATGCCAACCTGATCCATCTGGCCAACACCATGACCGGCGATGCCGCGCGCAACATCGACCCCGACCAGGTGTATATCGCGGGCCTGTCATCCGGTGCTGCATTTGCCAACACCACCGCGTGTATCGCCCCGGATATCTTCGCCGGCATGGGCATTAGCGCCGGCCCCAGTATTGGCACCAGCTCCAATGGCGCCATCGGCAGTTGTGAGACCGCCAACGTCACCAGCCGCTGTAATTCCTATGCCGGAAGTTATGCGAGCCACTTCGACACCCAAATAGCTTCTATCGCCCACGGCACCAGCGACACTACCGTCGACGACTGCTACAACCGGCAAAATGCCGAAGGCATGGCCGGCGTCTATGGCGTTAGCGAATTGTCTGGCACCAATACCTATAGCGACAATGGACGCACCGCCGCGGAAACCCTGTGGCAGGACTCAAGAGTATCCATGCTGTGGCTGAATGGTGTGGATCACGCCTGGTCCGGCGGCCAGGGCGCTAGCGGTAGCTATGTGAACGGCAACGGAATCAATTACGGCCGCTATCTCGGCCAGTACTTTGCCGAAAACAACCAGCGGGTAGATCGCAACCAGGGGCCGGAGCTCAGTAACATTACTGCTGCGTCCAGCGGCAGCCTGATCACGGTGAGCGGTACTGCAATCGACGCGGAAGGCAGTGTGAGCAGTGTTGACGCCACTTTTGAGGGTCCCGCCAGTGACTCCGTAAATGGCACTGTTGATGCCAGTGGTTATTTTTCCCTGAGCAGCGCGACTCTGGTGGACGGGCTTTACGAGGTATCCATTTCGGCAACGGACAACGAGGGTGCGGCAAGCGAAAGCTACGTATCCACGGTTCGTGTCGGCCCTGCGCCTCCTCCTACCGCTCCCGAACTCAGTGACTTGGCAGCAACGGTAGATGGCCAGTGTGTCACCGTAACCGGTACCGTGATCGATCAGAACTTGGATCTGGATACCGTGAGCATTGCCTTCAGCAATGGCAGTATCCCCGCTGCCGTAACAGGTACGACCTTCTCCGGCCAGCAGTGCAGTCTGCCCGGCGGCCAGGGCAGCGCCACCGTAACCGCATCCGACATGAGCGGTCTCAGCAGCAGTGCCAGCGTAAGCTTCGTCGCCGATGCCGGCGTTACCGCCACTCTGGATGAGCACATTGCCGCAACACGCCTGGACTACACCAACTACGCCAACTGTTATCTGGAGTACAGCACCGCCGCATTCCGCCTGGATGAGAAGTCCGTGGGTGGTGGCATGTGCCAGTGGCAGGACAACGATGCCTCGTGCACCGGGCCTCAGCAAGCATGTTCCACCGGTGGCAGCAGCTCGGGCGGCAGCAGTTCTTCGAGCAGCAGTTCTTCGAGCAGCAGTTCCTCCAGCAGTTCTGGCGGCAGCGGTAGTTCCGGCGGCAGCAGCTCTTCGAGTAGCAGCTCCTCCAGCAGCTCCAGCAGCTCTAGTGGCGGCAGTGGCAGCAGTGGCGGCGGCGACCATGCATGTACCGAGTACACCGCCAGTAACTACAGCCATGTGACGGCAGGGCGCGCAACCACCAGTGGCGGCTACGTCTATGCACTCGGCTCTGGCGACAACCTCGGCCTGTACAACACCTTTGTCACCACCACCTTGGCTGAAACCGGACCGGGCTATTACGAACAGGGCAACTGCCCCTGAGCAATAGCGGAGTAGTCCCAAGTAACCGAGAAAAAGGCCTGAGAAATCAGGCCTTTATCGTTTCTGGGGCAAGGAAAGCTGTAGCAGACTTAGCCGCTTCGTACACCATTTAAACAGACGAGTGTACTGGCGGGTGATTTTTTGCACAAAATGCGGTATTATCTGCCGTTCATGCATAAAAAGTGGAAAGAATAGTGGCTAAAAAAGCATCTAGCGCTAACAAACGCAGTAAGGAAACTGTTTCTACAGAGTCGCGCGAAGCCATCGAAGCCCAGGTACAGGCCTTCCTGGCCAATGGCGGCCAAATTGAGCAAGTACCCAAGGGTGTGAGCGGCCAAACCAATACCTCAGGCCCCAAGCACATCACCCTGGGCAAAAAGCCACGCAGCTAATCCTACCGCTCGCCTTTACTATTCAGAAGGCCAACAGGCCGTCGACGATTTCTCGTCACGCCAGCTCCTCGCAGGAGCTGGCTGATCATAAGCTTCTTATCTTGAGTTTCTTCTCTGAAGGCTCTTCTGTTTAGATTCTTCCGCGTGTTTCTGACGGTCCGGTCTAGAACCGGTACCCCAATCCCGCCATGGTCACCAGCGGGTCCAGTTCAACATCCGCGGTAATTTTACCCACGCCAGGCACCTCGACAGTGGCCTTAGTATCGATGTCCATCCAGAAAACCGCCACATTAAACAACCAGCGCTGATCTGCACCAAAAGTAAAATCAACACCCGCTTCCAGCGCGACACCCGTAGAGTTTTTTAGCGAAAGGTCGGCTCCATCGGTCGCCCCCAGAGTGGCGAACACGCTGTCTGCCTGGGAGCTAATCGCTTCCTCGAAGAACACCGTGTAATTCAAACCGGCGCCGACATAGGGCTGTACCTTGGAGGATGGCGCCAGTGGGTAATACTGCAGCAACACAGTTGGCGGCAGATGACGGGTCTCGCCCAAATCGAAGCTTTCCCCCAAACCGGTGACCTTCAAGTCGTGGCTAAATGGACTTGCCGCAACCAACTCAATTCCCCAGTGATCCCGCCACATGTAGGTCGCGGTGATTCCCAGTGCGGAACCGTCCTTCACCCCCGCAGCCGTCCCTTCTAAAGCGGTCCCGGATAACGCGAGCGCCGATGAGCTGACATCTGGGCTAACCGTGGCCGCGCCCGCACGCAGCAACACGCTACCGGATTCATACGCAAATACAGGAGCAGAAAGTAAGAGGGTGGCCGCAGCGGCGATTAACTTCATGAGTTTCTCCAGAATCCCAAATTAATTATTTCGATCCAGCGAGCCCGCTCAGCTCAGTGGACGGGCACAGATTAACTGCGGTGGTAGGCTGACTGATTGATTCACATCAATCACATGAGATCGGTCCAGCACGAAATCGCAGGCACAAAAAAGGCGGGTCATACCCGCCTTTTTTGATCTGATTTTTGTCTGCCGTTTTCGATGAATTACGGCATCTCGTCCAGATCTGCACCCTCTTTCACCGGCGGCATCAGGTCTTCCTTGCTGATGTTCATCGCCATCAAGGTATTCGCGGCAACGTACACAGAAGAGAAGGTACCGATAATCACACCGACAATCAGTGCCAGGGAGAAGTTGTGGATCAACTCACCACCGAAGAACTGCAGAGCCCAGAGCACCAGCAAAGTGGTGAAGGACGTCATAAAGGTACGGCTTAGCGTCTGGCTCATGGAGATATTAATTACCTCGGCAGGCTCCGCCTGACGAACCTTGCGGAAGTTCTCACGTATGCGGTCATACACTACGATGGTGTCGTTAATCGAGTAACCAATCACCGCCAGCACCGCCGCCAGCACGGTTAAGTCAAAGTCGAGCTGCAGGATCGCGAAGAAGCCAAGCACAATAATCACGTCGTGGATCAAGGCGACCACCGCACCAATGGCGAACTTGTACTGGAAACGCAGGGCCACGTACGCCATCACCACTGCCAACGCGAACAGCATGCCCAAGCCACCATCGTCACGCAGCTCTTCACCAATCTTCGGCCCCACCATTTCCACACGGCGCAGGTCGACGCGGCCATCACTACCCTGGCGCAGCACGCCAACAACCTTATCGCCAATGGAGTTGGTTGCTTCCGCATCACGGGCGTTCTGTTGCGTCTGTTTCTGTGCAACTTCCGGTGGCAGCTTGATCAGCAGCTCACTGTCGGAGCCAAAGCGCACCACCTCGGCACCTTCATAGCCGGCTTGCAGCAGCTGGCTACGCACGTCGGCAATCTGCGGGGCATTCTGATAACCCACTTCAATCTGGGTACCACCGGTAAAGTCCAGACCGAGCTTCAGGCCATTCATCGCCAGTGCAATCACCGATGCGATCACCAGGACAAAAGACATGGCTGCGGCAACTTTGCGCCAGCGCATGAAATCGTACACGCGCTTGCCCATGTACTCGGTGATTTTTCCGTTCTCTTCTTTGGTATTACTGCTCATCACCGTCCCCTTAAATCCACAATTTCTGAACACGGCGGCCGCCGTAGAACAGGTTGATCAACGCGCGGGTACCCATGATGGCACTGAACATGGAAGTCAGAATACCGATCGACAAGGTTACCGCGAAGCCCTGAACCGGCCCGGAGCCAATGGCGTACAGGATGACCGCAACAATCAGGGTGGTGAGGTTGGCGTCGACAATGGCGCTGTAGGCGTTGTCGAAGCCCGCATTAATGGCTGACTGTGGCGGTAGGCCATTGCGCAACTCCTCCCGTATCCTCGAGAAGATCAACACGTTGGCATCCACCGCCATACCGATGGTCAGTACCATACCCGCAATACCCGGCAGGGTCAGGGTGGCGCCCAGAATAGACATCACCGCAACAAGCAGGATCAGGTTGGTTGCCAGGGCGATATTCGCTGCCAGGCCAAATACCCGGTAGAAGATCAGCATACACAGCACCACCGCCGCCAGGCCGATTTGCACCGAGGTCACGCCGACCTTGATGTTATCCGCACCCAGAGATGGGCCAATTACACGCTCTTCCACAAAGTACATGGGGGCAGCGAGTGCACCGGAACGCAGCAGCAGTGCCAACTCCTGCGCTTCCGCAGGGCTTCCGAGACCAGTGGTACGGAACTGACGGCCGAGCGGACTCTGTACGGTAGCGAGACTGATGATTTTCTTGTCATCGGTACGCACCTGAACGGTGACTTCATTGCCTTCTGCGTCGACTTGCGTCTCCGGGGTAAAGCGGCTCTCTACGAACAGCGTACCCATCCGGCGGCCAACGTTTTTCCAGGTAGCGCGGTGCATCAATTCACCGCCGCGAGAGTCCAGGGTAATGTTTACCTGCGGGAAGCCACTCTCATCGTAACCAACCCGTGCATCGGTAACGCGCTCACCAGAAATAATGAGCTTGCGTTCCAGCCAGGCACCACCGTAGGCCGCGCGCTCCTGCTCGTTACGGAATTCGAAATACTCTTTATTGGTGACCAGGGCATCCTGGCGCGCTTCCATACGGTATTCCAGGTTGGCGGTCTTACCGATGATACGCTTGGCTTCCGCGGTGTCCTGAACACCTGGCAGCTCTACCACGATACGGTTACGGCCCTGACGCTGTACGATCGGCTCCGCCACACCCAGCTCGTTCACACGATTGCGCAGGGTGGTGAGGTTCTGGGTAACCGCATAGTCTTCGAGTTGCTTGATTTCCTGGTCGGCCAGGGTCGCACGGATCTCGAGATTGCTGCCGCCGCCGGCTTCGGTCAGCTGCAGGGTGGGAAACTCACTGCGCAGGGTACGCATACCCAGGGTGCGCAACTCATCACTGCGGAAACGGGCCACAATTTCGCGATCGTTTTCCAACTCCACGCTGCGGTAGCGCGCTTTGGCCGCACGCAGCTTGGACTTCACATCGGAAACATAGCCTTCCATATTGGTTTTAACGATGGAGTTGGTATCCACTTCCATCAGGAAGTGCACACCACCGGCCAGGTCGAGACCCAGCTTCATCGGGCTCGCGCCCAGCTTGCTCAACCATTCGGGGGTGGTGGGCGCCAGGTTTAGGGCCACCACGTAATCGCTGTGACCGAGTGCCTCTTGAATAGCACGCTTGGCTGGCAGCTGCTCTTCGATAGACTTCAGGCGAAGCAGTACAGACTTGTCCTGCACCTCGCCGCCAAAATACGCGATTCCCGCGTCATCCAAGGCTTTCTGGGCTTCACTGAGTACATTCTGATCAATTTTCAGGGCGCTGGACTGACCGGAGATCTGTACGGCCGGATCCGGGCGATACAGATTCGGGGACGCGTACAGCAGCCCCAATCCGACGATGATCAGAATCAGGATATATTTCCAGAGGGGGAAGCGATTCATGCTGTTCTCATTGTTGGAATGGCCCGTTGTCGGGCACGTTTTTTTGGTAACTAACGATATGCGGCCCCCGCGCCCAAATACAAGGCGCGAGCGCTACCGTACAGAATTGCGAGCTGATTATACGGGGATCATCAGGTGGCACAAATTGCCGCCCGGCAAATTAATCCAGCGGAGGCACCGGACGCCCCAATCCGGCATAGAAAGACGCCACATACTCCTCGAGGGTACCGGCGGCAATGGCATCCCGTAGCCGCTGCATCAGGCGCTGATAGTGCCGCAGGTTGTGGATCGTATTCAGCTGGGAACCGAGAATCTCGCCGCATTTGTCCAGGTGGTGCAGATAGCTGCGGGAGAAGTTCTCACAGGTGTAGCAATCGCATCCTTCCTCGAGTGGTCCAGTATCGTGACGGTGTTTGGCATTGCGTATCTTGACCACACCCTCAAAGGTGAACAGGTGTCCATTGCGGGCATTGCGTGTGGGCATCACGCAATCAAACATATCCACACCCCGGCGCACGCCCTCCACCAGATCTTCCGGTTTACCCACACCCATCAGATAGCGCGGCTTGTCCGCCGGCATCTTGTGCGCGAGATGATCCAGTACCTTGATCATCTCCTCTTTTGGCTCACCTACGGAGAGTCCGCCAATAGCGTAGCCATCAAAGCCAATGTCGGTAAGCCCCGCAAGGGACACATCACGTAACTCGGGATACATGCCGCCCTGCACAATGCCAAACAGCGCCGACGGGTTATCCCCATGTGCACCTTTGGAGCGCTTGGCCCAGCGCAGGGACAGCTCCATGGACTTGCGTGCTTCGTCCGGCGTCGCCGGATACGGGGTGCACTCGTCAAAGATCATCACCACGTCGGAACCCAAGTCCTTCTGTACCTGCATCGACTCCTCCGGCCCAACAAATACCGGGCTGCCATCCACCGGCGACTTGAAGGAAACCCCCTCCTCGCTGATCTTGCGCATCTTGCCAAGGCTGAATACCTGGAAGCCGCCGGAATCGGTGAGGATCGGGCCCTTCCACTGCATAAACTCGTGCAGGCTACCGTGGGCCTTGATCACCTCGGTACCCGGTCGCAGCATCAGGTGGAAGGTATTACCGAGAATGATGTGAGCACCAATGTCCTCAACATCACGCGGCAGCATCCCTTTTACGGTGCCATAGGTTCCAACAGGCATAAATGCCGGGGTTTCCACCGTGCCACGAGGGAAATGCAGCCGCCCCCGACGGGCCTTGCCGTCGGTGGTATCCAGCTCAAACTTCATAAAACATTCGCGGCTCAAGGCATTCTCCTCATCCAAAACCACTTGATTCAAACTCTGTGCGAACTCAGTCGTCCGCTTGCCCAGCGCCCACTTCGGCGGGATCTACCGCCGGGTTGCGCTCGATAAGCATCGCGTCGCCATAACTGAAGAAACGATACTCTTCAGCAACCGCCTGTCGGTAGGCATTCATCGCGTTGTTGTAACCGGCAAACGCACTCACCAGCATCAGCAGGGTCGATTCCGGCAAATGGAAATTGGTGATCAAGCGATCCACCACACGGAAGTCATAGCCGGGATAAATGAAGATCTCGGTCTCGCCCTGAGTCGGTTTGAGCTGACCGCTCGCCGCAGCACTTTCCAGCGCACGTACACTGGTTGTACCAACGGCAATCACCTTGCCACCCCGAGCACGGCAGGCTTTCACCGCATCACACACCTCGGCAGACACATCCAGTATTTCACTGTGCATCTTGTGGGTGTTGATATCATCCACACGCACCGGCTGGAAGGTGCCGGCGCCCACATGCAGGGTGACGAACGCCGTATCTACACCCTTGTCCCGCAACGACTGAATCATCTCGTCATCAAAATGCAGACCGGCGGTCGGCGCCGCTACTGCACCCGCGTTGCGACTGTAAACCGTCTGGTAGCGCTCTTTGTCCGTTTCCGTATCTTCACGATCGATATACGGCGGCAAGGGCATATGCCCCTGACGCTCGAGTACAGGGAGCACACCTTCTGCGGGAAACTCCAATTCGAACAGCGCATCGTGGCGCGCAACCATTGAGAGACGCGAGCCGTCCTCGAGAAAAATTTCACTGCCAGGCTTCGGCGATTTACTGGAGCGGATATGTGCCAGTGCACGATGTTCGTCGAGCACGCGCTCGATGAGAATCTCAAGCTTGCCGCCACTCGCCTTCTGCCCAAAAAGGCGTGCCGGAATCACCCGGGTATCGTTGAATACCAGCAAATCCCCAGGCGCAATCAGGTCCGGTAACTCCGCAAATTGGCGGTGCCCCAGAGCCCCGGTTGTGCCATCCAGACACAAAAGGCGACTGCCACGGCGCTCCGCAGTCGGCGCTTTCGCGATCAGCGATTCGGGTAAATCGAAATAAAAGTCCTGGCGTTGCATCACTTCAGTCTAGGCATTAATCAATCGGCCGCGAAGAGTAACGGAAACCACTTCCGCAGCCAAATTTGGTTGACCATCCACAACTCATCGCTATAATCATCGTCCTTTCCTGACCGACCTTTATGGCGGTTAAAGGAACTGCCAGAGTGGTGAAATTGGTAGACACAGGGGATTCAAAATCCCCCGCCCTTAAAAGCGTGCCGGTTCGAGTCCGGCCTCTGGTACCAAACAAAAAAGCCCTGATTGCGCGAGCAGTCAGGGCTTTTTTGTTTGGTACTGGAAGCCGGCGAGCCCGGCACTCGGTTCGACCAACTGCGCCAGCAGTTGGGACGCCGCCAGGCGCCCGCAGGGGCACATCGGCGTAGCCGATGTGATCAGTCCGGCCTCGGGCAGGTGGCAGCGAGGCTATTTCGTCCCGCCATTCCAATCTCGATACATTTACGAAGAATTCGCTCACCTGCAAACAGGCTCCGACATGTGAGAGCAGGTCATCGGTAGGCTGGTGTGTTTGATCAAGTTCCGCAGTGAACCTCGACAACGATGACCTACACTGGGTGTCAAGCTGCGCTCGCCATCGCTGCGCGACGCCTGCGGCGCCCTAGCCTTTGCTCCTTCGGAGCATGGGCTTTCACATGGCAGTGCTACGCACTGCTTGGTAGTAAACAGTAATTCACCGTATCCCAAATAAAAAAAGGGCCACCCAAATGGGTGGCCCTTTCTTTTATTTAGAAGCCTGACGATGACCTACTCTCACATGGGGAATCCCCACACTACCATCGGCGATGTTGCGTTTCACTTCTGAGTTCGGCAAGGGATCAGGTGGTTCCACAACTCTATGGTCGTCAGGCAAA
>NZ_JAHVKO010000009.1 GCF_019800665.1 Microbulbifer agarilyticus | reverse complement strand
GACAGAGCTTGTTCATCAGAGGATGTTCGAAAACGAAATCGATGCGGTAGCTCATATCATCGAATACATTGAGTTCTACAACCGAGAACGGCTTCACTCCAGTCTCGGCTATCAATCGCCTTCAGAGTATGAAAAACTGGCGGCATAAAGTGTCCACGAAAGTGGTAGCAGATCACGCCCCTGTTGCGGGCGTTATGCGTACGGAGAAATATGATTGAGTCGGAATGAATTTGATCAGACGTACAACAATTACTTGAAGCTTCACCGTATTAGAGAGGGGTGGTGTAGAAAAAGGCCCTCCAAAAGTCTTGACGTTTGCGGCTTCGAAGTCATCTTAGACTGTGAAAAAATACACGACATTCCAAGCCTCTTTATAGAGTGGGGTAGTCTAATTAACGGTACAGCGGGCTACTATGGTGCGTGCTTGGACTCACTGGATGACTGCCTAAGTGGAAGCTTTGGAGCGCGGCCGCCTTTCACAGTTACTGTGGTTAAAAAGGAGTTGGGATTTGCATCTACATGTGCGGATGCGGAGCACAATTGGCATCTATGTTGGGAGAGAAGAGCAGTTGATAGAGGCCTGCTAACGGAGCAGGAATTGAGAGATCTAGGTTACCCAATTTCTGCCAACTCTCCTCAATTCGAAATGAGCCCCTCATATCTGGAGAGGTTTCTAGAGCTGCTTCAAAAGCGCGGAGTGCAGGTCAAGTATGCGTAACCCCCAGCTATCACGCATAACAAGCGGTTGTAATCGCGCGAAAGACGCGGCTGGGACGGCCTTCGCTACGCTCCAGCCGCCCCTAAACCGAGCGTTATGCATTACCTACCTGAGAGCTACGTATCGATGGAATCAGTATCAATATTGGTAGACGTACAAAACGTTTATTACACGACCAGGCAAACATATGGTCAAAATTTCGACTACAACAAGTTTTGGTCCAAGGTTACGGGCAACCGGAAGATCGTGCATGCTACGGCTTATGCCATTGATCGTTCAGATGAAAAGCAAAAGCAGTTTCAAAATATACTCCGCGCAATTGGCTTTGAGGTTAAATTAAAGCCCTACATTCAAAGGTCTGATGGCTCTGCAAAGGGCGATTGGGATGTAGGGATTACGTTGGATGCAATGGAATATGCGAAATCAAGCGATACAATCGTTCTCGTATCAGGAGACGGTGACTTTGATTTGCTGGTAGAAAGAATTATCGCGACCCATAATTCCTCTGTTGAAGTTTATGGAGTCGAGGCCTTAACTGCCAAATCATTAATGTCTGCTGCCACCACGTTCATTCCAATAGGGCCAGACTTACTTCTAAATTGAAATCCGAATACATAAAATACGTAAAGACATCGACGCTTCGGGCCTAGGGCTCGTCCTTAATAATAAGGAATTTGAAATGGAGCAGGTTCAGAAAGGGGGTGTGGTTGGAAGTAAGGACAGTGCAGTCGTAGGCTTTGAGAGGGGGCCTATATATGGAAAATTTTCCATATTTTTGCTGGGCGTTATTTTTATAACAGTAATGCCTCATTACTCTAAGATTTCAAGTCCGTCTGAAGCCGTATCCCTTAATTTTATTGTACACGCTGCCCTGTATTTGGGGTGGTACATTTTACTCAGTGTGCAATGTAACTTTGTGCAATCGGGAAGGCTAAATTTTCATAGAAAGCTTGGCTATGCGAGTATCGTTTTCTTTGTCTTGCTCCAGGTTAGCGGCATCGAAATGTTAATCGATGTAATGCGCAGTAATAATCAGTTCAAGCTGAGCCTCATATGGGGAATACTGCATACAATACTATTCTTTTCCGCGTTTTATCTTGCGGCTCTAATTGCTAGAAAAGATGTTCATGCACATAAACGTCTTATGCTTCTGGCATCATTAAGCATGATTTCTGCCTCCGTGACTCGCGTTGCCTATCTGCCAGGCGTTCCGATTGATGGAACCGCTCTCGTTTTACTCAGCACATATGGATTGTTGGTTGCCCCTGTGTTGATGGATCGTTTCAAGTTTGGTGCTGTGCACCCGGTTTTTAAATGGGGTATTCCGCTCTACATCAGTACCCAGATAATTTGTATCGCTATAATGCCAGGGACCGAGCTGGGCAAGTTGATTGCATTCCCCTTCTCTTCATGAGTAGCGGGAATGTTGGATGACCTGAATGTGTGTATTGGTTTTAGATTATGAGTGATATGACTTCTCGTCTATTCATGTTTTGTGTCACTAAGAGTTATGCATGGAAGTTAGATTGGTCGCTATTGATGACGCCGCTCGGTTATCCAAGTTCTATGAGGCAAACGAGACGCATCTGCAAGCTTGGGAGCCGAGTAAGTCAGAGGGTCACCATTCTGAAGCTGCCTGGAAGGCGCGATTGCAAGAGTGGTGCTCCCCAGTCGAAGACGTCAATTCATTTCACTTCATTTCAATCGAGCCCGGCAGCGATGAAGTCGTTGCTATGTGCTCGCTCACGAATGTCGTAAAAGGCCCGTTCAGGGCATGTTATATGGGGTACGCGGTTGATCATCGATACGAGGGTAGAGGTGTCATGAAGGCACTTTGTCAGCGCGTCATCGATTATGCGTTTACGGACCTGTCGTTAAATCGAGTTATGGCAAACTACATGCCGAGAAACGACAGGTCGGCGATGCTCCTCAAGAGCCTTGGTTTTGTCAAAGAGGGTGAGGCGAAGCGGTATTTGAAAATTAATGGGGTTTGGGAAGATCACATTCTAACGTCACTGCTGAATCCAGCGAGTACCTGACAGGGGCGGATAAGCCTGTGTTGGATCCGTCGAGATTAATTTTGAAAATTTTTTGGCTATGTATATTGCCTGTAGCTGTGCTGTATCAGGCGGCTTGGTATTTATACTTTCAGTATGCACCCAGATCTTTCTGGGTTGATGGGGCGTCACATCAGGTCATCGCGGCAAAGTTGATCGGGGAGCTGGTTCTATACTCGGTCGCAGTTTGGCTCGTTGCAGGGTACCGTTCACCTAAATACCGCCTTTTTAATTGGCTGACCTGCCTTATTATACTGTTGGTAATCGGGCTCACGGTACGGGCTCTAATTAGCGAACTTGCTTATTTGTGAAAATCAGGCGTGAGGAATCCGTACCTTGAGGTCACTGAGCTATTTGGCATTATCGCTGCTGTTCAGGCCTGTGTTTGTCAGGGGTAAGGAGTGGAGTCGGTACTATGAGTCAACAAGCGTTTATTGGTCCTTTAATGCTCATTCTTCTAGGCGCGATTCCACTTATAGCATTTGGCTATGCGATAGCTGTTAAGAAGAAGTATCACTTGATTGTTGGCTGGAAAGAGGGTGATAAGCCAAAGAATCCGGAGTTGCCGGATACCGTTGGGCGGTCCCTGATTTATGCCGGTCTTGCAGTACTATTGGCGGCAGCAGGCAGCTATCTTGGGTTGATTAGCGATATTTGGCTGGTGGCGATTTGCGTGGCTGCAGGTCTGTATGTCGTTATTCGATCGGTATATGCCGGGGTCAGGTTTTCGAAGAAGTGATCTTTAAAAGGTAAAAATCACAAGGTTGCAGCTTCCGGTTGTCGAATATGGTCGGCGAATCATAGTAATACGCACTTTCGATGGGGTGAACCACCCTGCAGACCGCAAGTGAGCGGTCACTACGCGGATGCTTGCTCTCGGAGATACTCCACCACTTCCTGTTGCTTGCCGCGAAATATAATGCGCTCAGCATTTTTTTCGATTTGATAGTCGTACATCGGGTCATAGTAATCTTGTAGCAGGCTGCTAATCCAGTCCCGGTGCCGCTCGACATTGCCGCTGGTCAGCTGCTGCTCCAGAGCCTGATCCATCATTTTGGCTAGCTGCCGGTATCGTTCACCGCCGAGGCGTTTGGTGATATTGGCGAGGTTTTGCTTGAGTGACGTGGCAAATATTTCCGGGCCCTGTTCTAGGCCGTGTTCTTTGACGAATTCCGCACACAGGTCGATGACATAGTCCCTGAGGATACGCTCCACACGGTTTTCGAATGCATCATCCAGCCATACAAGCTGGTAGCTGCGCATTTGCTGGTGTAATGAAAGGGGTACCGAACAGCGACCGATCAGGCGGCTTTCGTCCTCCAGCACGAAGTGGTGCTGGCCTGTGGCGCGACGTTTTAAAAAGTCGATAGCCAGGGCATTCTCGAACCCGATCTGCGACGGTTGTGGTGTAGCGCGTTTACCAAAGGTGGATCCGCGGTGGTTTGCGTGCTTCTCGAGATCTACCGCGTTGGCGAGCACGTTGAGCACTTCGGTTTTGCCAGTGCCGGTCATTCCGCCCACGAGGGTAAACTGGCATTCACTGACGGCACTTTCTATTTCATTCAACAGGAAAGTGCGCATGGCTTTGTAGCCACCCTGTATCCGAGGGTAATCGACGCCTGCCTCATGCAGCCACTGCTGGCTAATCTGTGAGCGCAGGCCACCTCGGAAGCAAAACAGGTAGCCCTGCGGATGTTTGCGGGCGAATTCGGCCCAAGCGTTTACCCGCTCTTCTTTGGTCGCGCCGCTGACCAGCTGGTGCCCCAGCTTTATGGCGGCGTCCTGGCCCTGTTGTTTATAACAGGTGCCAACCTTTTGCCGTTCTGCGTCGGTCATCAACGGCAGGCTGGTGGCGTAGGGGAAGGAGCCCTTGTTGAATTCAAGCGGGGCACGGGTGTCGATCAGTGGCCGATCATTGAGAAAGATTTCCCGGTAGTCCGTGCTATCGGGTCTGCTGCCGGCGCCACTCATTCCACAATCACCGCAGGGCCTTGCTCTGCACCCTCAGGGTGTGGCGCTACCAGTTCGCCGATCGGTTGCAGTTCCAGCCCAAATTCCGCGGCCGCTGCGAGAAACTCTGCTTCCTGCTGGGGCGCAACCGCAACTAACAAACCACCGCTGGTTTGTGGGTCGGCGAGTAGCTGTTTTTGATCGTCGCTCGACAGGCTCACCCTGTGCCCGTAACTGTCAAAGTTTCGACCAGTACCGCCGGGCACACAGCCCTGCTGCAGGTAGTGGTCGACCCCATTGATACGCGGCACTGCATCAAAGCGAATACGCGCGGTGAGACCACTGCCATCGGCCATTTCTACCAGGTGCCCGAGCAGGCCAAAGCCGGTAACGTCGGTCATTGCACTGACGGCGTCCATACGTGCGAAGCGGCTGCCTGGGCGGTTCAGGGTGCACATGAGGTCGCGCGCAGTGCCGGCATCTTCGGGGCGCAGCTTTTCCTGCTTTTCAGCGGTGGTCAGGATGCCAATGCCCAGGGGTTTGGTGAGGAACAGTTTATCGCCGGCGCGCGCACTATCGTTGCGCTTCAGGCGCTGCTTTTCCACCACGCCAGTTACTGCCAAACCGAAGATGGGTTCTGGGGCATCGATGGAGTGGCCGCCTGCCAGGGGGATGCCGGCGTCGGCGCAAACCGCGCGGCCGCCGCGAATTACCTCGCGGGCTACCTCAGGCGGCAACAGATTTACCGGCCAGCCGAGGATGGCGATGGCCATCAGTGGGTCGGCACCCATGGCGTAGATGTCACTGATCGCATTGGTCGCGGCGATACGCCCGAAATCGTAGGGGTCATCTACGATGGGCATAAAGAAATCGGTGGTGGAAACCACGCCCAGCTGCTCATCCAGGCCGTATACGGCCGCGTCGTCCCGGGAGTGGTTGCCAACCCATAGGTTCGGGTCCATTTGCGGCGCATCGCTATCGGCGAGAATCTTGTCGAGCACCGCAGGCGAGATCTTGCAGCCGCAACCAGCGCCGTGGCTGTACTGGGTGAGACGTACTGGGGTTGATGGTGTGGAATCGCTCATGGGGGCTCCGGGAATTGCGTGGCGGCAATTTTACCAGCCGCGGCCTACGGAAGCATGTGTCGCCGTTGAACTTCTCATCTTGGTCCTTTCTTAGACGCCTTCTGTCGAGACTGAGCGTCAGGGACTTGCGGAGGTGTGGGCAATCCATTTAGATAGTTGGTCAGTATAAAAAGGATCCGGTCCGCCGGATTACCACGGCAAGTTGGAGTCGCATTTGTTGCTTTCGATTTTTAACCGCACTGTTTTTCTGGCCTCTGTACTGCTGATGGCCTGTTGGAGCGGTTTGTCTGCTGCTCAGGAAACCGCCAGTGGCGACCACGTCAAGGTGCGCTGGCTGGTGCCCGATACCTTCGGCCCGGGTGCCGAAACCATTGGTTTTTACTTTGAGGTAGACCCTGGCTGGCACGTGTACTGGCGCAATGCCGGGGATTCCGGTGCCGCGCCGCGCTTTGATTTTGCCGGTGCCACCGGCGAGGTGGGGCCTATCCAGTGGCCTTTCCCGGTGCGCCTGCCCATCGAGCACCTGACCAACCTCGGCTACGAGGGCGATGTCGCCTATTTGTTTGAGGTGACCCCGGACGCTGCGGCGATGGATATTGTGGTGAACCTGGAGTGGCTGGTGTGCAAGGTGGATTGCATTCCCGGTTACGGCATCATGACCCTGTCGCGGCCCGTGGACGAAGCTGCGAGCTGGCAGCCACAGGATGTGCAGCTGCGCGATCGCTTCCTGGCGATGGTCCCGGCTGAGGCCACTGCAGAGAACTTTCTCTGGCAGGTAGCGGCGGTCGCCGCTTCGCCACAGGCGGGCACCCTTCAGTTTGAGCTGGCGCCGCGAGAAGCAGGAGTGGAGTTATCCACACCGGATGTTTTCCCCCTCGACGGCGGATTGCTGACGGCAAAAGCGCCAGAGGTGGCGCAGGCTGGTGAAAACATCCGCTATACCTTTGAGCGGGTTCCCGGCGCACCTATGCCACCGTCCACCGGCTTTGTGGTGAGTGACGGCGAGCGGGCCTGGCAGCTGGACGATCAAGAAATTCAGGCCGGTGCGGCGAGTGCGGCTGGTGCTGCCGTAACTATGGCTTCCGCGACAGGGCCAGCGAGTACTCAGCCGTTGTGGCTGCTGATTCTGGCCGCCATTGCCGGCGGTGCAATCCTGAACCTGATGCCGTGCGTATTCCCGGTACTTTCGATCAAGCTGTTCAGTTTGGCCGGGCACGACGGACAGGCTGCGCATCGCGTGAAGGAAGGGCTGCGCTATGCTGCTGGGGTGCTGGTGACCTTTGCCGCACTCGGTGCACTGTTGCTGGTGTTGCGCGCAGGCGGTTCTGCCATTGGCTGGGGTTTCCAGCTGCAATCGGCGCCGGTGGTGCTCGGGTTGATTCTGTTGTTCTGGGTGATGGCATTGTCCTTCAGTGGCCTGTATGAATTTGGCCATCACCTGATGAATGTGGCGGGGCGCAGCCGCGGCGGCAGTTTTGCCACCGGCGTGCTGGCGGTGTTTGTCGCAGCCCCCTGTACCGGTCCCTTTATGGGCGCGGCCCTGGGCGCCGCTACCTTGTTGCCGGCATACAGTGCCATGGCGATCTTCCTCGGCCTGGGTATCGGCCTGGCGTTGCCATTTGTGCTGCTGTGTGTGTTCCCGGCGCTGCTGAACCGCTTACCTGCGCCGGGCCCATGGATGGAAACTCTGCGCCAGGCCTTGGCCTTCCCACTGTACGCAACAGTGATCTGGCTGCTGTGGGTGCTGGGGCGTTTGGTGGGCGAGAGTGGCTGGCTAATCGGCGCGATGCTGATGCTGGTGATCGTGTTTGCCTTCTGGTTAGGGCGCCACGGGTTCCGCGGTAGCCGCTGGCTGGCCTGGGGATTGGTGCTGGCAGCGCTCGTGGCAAGCTTCAGCGCGGCCAACCGCCTGCAGGAGCAGGGCGTTGCCAATGGTAGCGTGCAGCAGCAGGAGGCAGCGGCAGGCTGGCAGCCTTATGACCGCAATGCCATTGCGCAGGCGCTGGCCAGTGGGCAGGCGGTATTTATTGATTACACCGCAGCCTGGTGTATTACCTGTCAGGTGAACAAAAAACTGGTGCTGGATACGGCAGAAGTTGCAGATCTATTCCGCGATAACGATGTCTATATGGTGCGCGCCGACTGGACCAATCAGGACCCGGAAATTACCCGCGCGCTGGGTGAGCTGGGGCGCAATTCGGTACCTGTGTATGCCTGGTACCCGGCGGGTGAGCGGACGCCGGTACTGCTGCCGCAAATTTTGCAGGTCAGCATGATTAAAGATTTATTTAGTGAGAAGTAACCCAGAACACTGTAACCAAAGAGGATGCACTGTCGTGATGAAACAAGGTATGCGTAGTAAACGTTCGATTGCTAAATTCCTGGGCAGCGCCGTGCTGTTTGCTCTGCCAACCCTGGCCATGGCGGCCGCGGTACCGGGTGAGAAAGCCCCGGCATTTAGTGAAGTGGATGCTGCCGGCAAAACCCACAACCTGAAGGACTATGAGGGCCAGTGGCTGGTGCTGGAGTGGTTTAACAAAGACTGCCCCTACGTAAAAAAGCACTACGGTAGCGGCAACATGCAGGCACTGCAGAAAAAGTATGCCGACGCGGATATCAATTGGCTGACCGTGATTTCTTCTGCGAAGGGAAAGCAGGGTTATCTGGAGCCGGCCGAGGCGCTGGACGTGGCGAAGAACCACAAGCTGCAAGCCAGCGCGCCGTTCCTGCTCGATAGCGATGGCAGTATGGGCCGTGCCTATGGCGCCAAGACCACGCCGCATATGTTTATCATCAATCCGAAAGGTGAAGTAGTGTACGCCGGTGCCATCGATGATAACGATTCAGCGAACCCGGCAGTGATCCCGGACTCCGCCAACTACGTTGCGGCAGCTCTGGATGCGTCACTGGCAGGCAAGGCCATTGAGGTAGCTTCCTCGCGTGCGTATGGCTGCAGTGTGAAATATTGATTTACCGCCGTAGCTCGTAGCTAGAAAAAAGGCGCTGCCGGATTCCGGGAGCGCCTTTTTTATGCGGATTTTATGCGGATTTTATGCGGATTTTATGCGGACTAAATGTTTGCGGCGCGGCTTACAGTGCGGAAAGCGATTTGTTCATGGCGTCGGTCAACTGCGTGAGGTCTTCTGAACTGATCACGTAAGGCGGCATGGTGTAAACCAGCTTGCCGAACGGGCGCAACCACACGCCCTGCTCGATCAGGCTCTCTTGCAACGTCTTGTTATCCACAGGCTGTTTCATTTCCACCACGCCAATTGCGCCGAGTGTGCGCACGTCGGCAACGCCTGGTGCATCTTTTAACGGCGCGAGCTCATTTTGCAGCTGTTGTTCAATGTCGCTGACGCGCCGCTTCCAGTCGCTTTTAAGCAGCAGGTCGATATTTGCATTGGCCACGGCGCAGGCCATGGGGTTACCCATAAACGTGGGGCCGTGCATAAATACGCCGGCTTCTCCGGTGCAAATGCCGTTGGCGACTTTGTCGGTGCACACGGTGGCGGCCAGGGTGAGTACACCACCGGTCAGGGTTTTACCCAGGGTGAGGATGTCGGGTGAGATCTCTGCGTGTTCACAGGCAAACAGTTTGCCGGTGCGGCCGAAGCCGGTGGCAATTTCGTCGGCGATCAGCAGTACATCGTACTGGTCGCACAGTGCGCGGACGCGTTGCAGGTATTCTGGCGAATAGAAACGCATGCCGCCTGCGCCCTGCACGATGGGTTCGAGAATGACGGCCGCGAGGTTCTCATGATTCTGTTCAATCAGCTGTTGAATTTCTGCAGTGTCACTGTCGGCACATTGCTCGCCGAATTTTGGTGTTGGTGCGGGAGCAAACAGGTGCTGCGGTAGCAGCTTGGCAAACATATGGTGCATGCCGGTGACCGGGTCGCAGATGGCCATGGCACCGAAGGTGTCGCCGTGGTAGCCGTTGCGCAGTGCCAGTAATTTACTTTTTTCTGGCTTGCCCTGGGAGTGCCAGTATTGCAGGGCCATTTTGATGGCGACTTCGACGGAGACGGAACCGGAGTCTGACAGGAAGACTTTTTGCAGTGGCTCCGGGGTGAGCGCCACGAGCTTTTTACACAGTTCGATTGCGGGCTCGTGGGTAAGGCCACCAAACATGACGTGGCTCATTTTTTCCATCTGGGCCTGTATGGCGGCGTTCAGTTCGGGAACATTGTAGCCGTGCAGGGTGCTCCACCAGGAACTCATTCCATCGATTAATCCGCGGCCGTCTTCCAGATAAATGCGGACGCCTTCGGCGCGAGCGATGGGGTAGACGGGTGGTGGGTTGATCAGGGACGAGTAGGGGTGCCAGACGTGCTGCTTGTCGAATTCGAGATCAATCATATTGCGGTAGGGGTTCTTTAAACCTTTCGGTGGCGGTGAGACCCCGGGTGTTCGTTTTCGGAACCGCTGTGAATACATCCCTGTAAGCTGCGTCGGCGACGTCCATGTCGCCGACGCTTCCGAAAACGAACACCCGGAGCCTCACCTTCAATTCTGGCTAATGCGTTTTTAATCCGAGCGCTGTTGCCTTTGCGATCAAGCCAATTCGCGCAAGACCTTAAGCGGAGGCTGACTGACTGCACTTCTACATGCCAGCGTGCCCGCAGTACCGACCAGCAATGCGCCGGCCAGTGGTCCAATCACCCATAGCCCCGGATGGAACTGGAAGGGCATGTCGAATACCCGTTGGGTGAGCACAGCCAGTGTGGCTTCGGTGCCGATGGATGCCAGCAGTCCAGCGGCAACGCCGAGCAGGCCAAACTCGATCATCAGGCTGCGAATCAGCAGCTGGCGACGGCCGCCCAGTGTGCGGATTACCGCGGCTTCCTGCAAGCGCTCGGCGATACTGGCGCGCACGCCGGCAACCAGTACCAGTACGCCGGCAACCAGCATCAGTGCGAGTACGGATTCCACTGCAATGGCCACCTGGCCGATGGTTTCGCGGATGTTTTCGAGAATCTTATCCAGTTCGATGATGCTGACACTGGGGAAGTTTTTCACCAGTTCGTTGACGAACAGTTTGTCTTCCGGCGGCAGGTAGAAGCTCTGGATGTAGGTGGCCGGGAAGGTGTCCAGGCTGCCGGGGGCAAACAGCATAAAGAAGTTGGGGCGCATGCTGTTCCAGTCGAGTGTGCGCAGGCTGGTGATGGTGGCTTCGGTTTCGAGGCCGCCAATGGAGAATCGCAGCACGTCGCCCAAGCTCAGGCCCAGTCGCGCGGCGACTTCCACTTCTACGGATACGCCTTCGTTCAGGTCTTCGCTCCACCATTCACCGGCAACAATTTTATTGTCCGCAGGAACTGTATCTGTCCAGCTCAGGTTGAGCTCGCGGCGGATTGAGCCGTCTTTCTGGTCGCGTTCGTTCACCGGGGTGCCGTTCACCGCGATCAGGCGGCCGCGCACCATGGGGTAGAACTCGGTGCCCTCGAGGTTTTTGCCTTCAACTTTTTGCTTTACGCCGTCCAGTTCGTAGGGCGCGATATTGACCAGGAAATGGTTGGGGGCGTTTTCCGGCAACTGCATCTGCCATTCGTCGATCAGTGCGGTGCGCGCGTAGAACATGGCGAGCATGGCCAGCAGGCCGGTGCCGAAGGCGGCAATCAGCAGGGTATTGAAGCCGGCGCGGCGCTGCAGGCTGCCGAGCGCAATGCGCCAGCTACCGCCCAAGGAGGCGAGGCGACCGCGTACCAGCAGTCGGTTCACCACGGCAGCACCGGCAATCAGCAGGCCGAGACCGGCGAGCAGGGCAAGGGTGATGGCGAGGCTGCCGGACAACCACCAGATCAGCAGTAACATCGATAGCGGGCCGGGAATCAGGCCGAGCCATTCGCGTTTGTCCGGGTTGCTCCAGTCCTGACGCAGGGTCTGCATGGGATCGGTCTGGGCCAGGCGGAACAGTGGCGGCATAGCGAATCCGATTACACAGGCGACGCCGGTAGCGAGGCCAACCCACAGCGGCTGAATACCACTGGGGGGCGGCGCAACCGGGAAGAAGCCTTCCAGCAGGTTGACTGCCTGGGACTGAATCAGCGAGCCGATGGCCAGGCCGATGGCGGTGGCAATCAGTGCGAGCGCGGTCATCTGGCCGATATAAATACCGAGGATCTTATTTTTGCCGGCACCGAGGCTTTTCATCACTGCCACATAGTTGGCGTGGCGCAGGCTGTAGCGGCGCGCGGCGAGGCCCACGGCAACGCTGGCGAGTAGCACCGCGAGGCTGGCGGCGAGGAACAGGAAACTCTCGGCGCGATCCAGGGTGCGTGCGACGCGTGGCTGGCCTTCTTCCAGGTCAATAACGCGCTGGTGTTCGGTGAGCTGCGGTTTCAGCCAGTTGAAGTAGCTGTTGAGCGCGGCGTCATCGCCGGAAAACAGGTAGCGATAGGTCACGCGGCTGCCGGGCTGCAGGATATTGGTTTCTGCGAGATCCGACTGGTGCATCATCAGGCGCGCGCCCATGGAGAAGAGGCTGGCGCCGCGATCCGGCTCGTGGTCGAGGATGCCGGTAATCGCAAAGTCACCATCGCCCAGCTGTAGCTGGTCGCCGATTTGCAGGTCCATCAGCGGCAGCAAACGGGCTTCCAGCCACACCTCGCCGGGAGCCGGGCCCTGTTGTACTGTGCGCGGTTCATCGCTGGCGTTGCCGCGCATTTCCAGGTGGCCAACCAGCGGGTAGTCGTCGGTGACGGCTTTCACCGAGGCAAACTGGAATTCATCGCCGGCGGACAGCATCGAGGCAAACACGGTGGTTTGTGCCTGCTCCAGACCCAGTTCGTCGGCTTTGCTCAACCATTCCTGTGGCACCACCTTGCTGCTCTGCACTACCCGTTCTGCCGCCAGAAAGCTTTGCGACTGGATGTACATGGCGCGGGTGAGGCGATCGGAGAAGTGCGCGATCGCGGTTACGCAGCTAACGGCGAGGACCAGGGCGGTGGCGATCAGGGCCAGTTCGCCCCCGCGCCAGTCGCGGCCCAGTAGTTTCAGCGGCAGCATCAGACAGACACCTCCGCCTGGTCGCCCAGGTAGTTGTCGGGAATGTCGGCGGTGGTGATTTCGCCGGCGGCCATACGCAGGTGCGCGCCGCAGCGCTCCGCCAGGCGCTGTTCGTGAGTGACCAATACCAGCGTGGTGTTGGTCTCTTCATTCAGTTTGAACAGCAGGTCAATCACCTTTTCGCCGTTGTGGGCATCCAGGCTGCCGGTGGGTTCGTCGGCGAACAAAATACCGTTATCGGCGGTCGAAGAGTCATTGGCGATACTGCAGAACGCTCTGGCGATGGCGACGCGCTGCTGTTCGCCGCCGGAGAGCTGGCGCGGATAGTGGTGCAAGCGGTGACCGAGACCAACGCGCTCAAGGAACTCCTGCGCACGCTTGCCGGCGTTGCGTTCACCGCGCAGTTCACTGGGCAGCATGACGTTTTCCTGTGCGGTGAGACCGGGCAGCAGCTGGAAGGTCTGGAACACGAAGCCGACACAGCGGGCGCGCAGCGCCGCACGCTGTTCTTCGTCCATGGCGGTGATTTCTTGGCCGGCCAGCCAGATCTTGCCTTCGGTGGGGCGGTCGAGCCCGGCCAGCAGGCCCAGCAGCGTCGATTTGCCGGAACCGGAGGCACCGGTGATGGCTAGGCTCTGGCCGGTGGGGAGTTGCAAGGAAATGTCGTTTAGCAGGGTCAGTGGGCCCTCACTTGTGCTGACTCGGTGGTGTAGGTTTTCGGCTTTTAGCATCACTGACATGGCAAGTCCCTGGAATTTCTGCAAAATGCGCTTTAGATGAATAGTGGAGAGTATGACATGGCGGCGGTTTTTTTCCGGAGTCTTGTGCCCGGTTTCATCTCGCGTGGCCTGCTGTTGATCGTTTTAGTTTACGCGGCAGCAGTCAAAGCGGATGAGCGAGGTGCGATTGAGACAGGCACTTTGTTGGTGCTTGGAGACAGTATTAGCGCGGCCTACGGCATTGATGAGCGCGATGGCTGGGTGCAGCTGTTGCGCGACCGCCTGGCGGAGCAGGATCTGGCGGTGAAGGTGGTGAATGCCAGTGTGAGCGGCGAGACTTCTGCGGGCGGCCTGGCGCGTTTGCCGCGACTGTTGAGTGAGCACGGGCCTGACTGGCTGGTGCTGGAGCTGGGTGGTAACGATGGTTTGCGCGGTTATCCGCCGCGGATGCTGAAGCAGAACCTGGTGCGCATGGTGGAGATGGCGCGGGAGCAGGGTGCCGAGGTGCTGCTGCTGGGTATGCAAATGCCACCGAATTACGGCAAGGCGTATACCAAGGCGTTTGCCGAAGTTTTTCCGAAGGTAGCGGCGGAGCAGAAGGTGCCGCTGGTGCCGTTCTTTCTGGAGACGGTGGCGTTGCTAGATGGTGCTATGCAGACCGATGGTATCCATCCCACAGCGAAAGCACAGCCTGCGCTACTGGACCATGTGTGGCCCTGCCTGGAAATTCTCTTGAAGGGCAATGTGGACACGCGGTCCGATAGTTTGTGCACTTCTTGATCGGAAAGCGTACAATCGCGGCCTGATTTTCGTCGGGCCCTGCTTTGGTAGTGGGGCTCCGTAGATGGTTCCGGGGCGGCACTGCCACCGGGGAAGCCACTGCGGGACACGCTACGAGTTCATCCATGAACGCTCGGCTGTGGCCATCCCTGGCCACAGACGGTCCCGCACTGGCTTCCCCGGTGTCAGCGCCTGCGCATGCAAGTATTCACTTCTGTCTGTTCCCCGGGTAATACCGCACGTTATTTTCGAGATTTACCGATGTCTGACCTGGAAAACCGCCGCGACCGGCTGGAATTCAACAAGCTGCAAAAGCGCCTGCGCCGCAATGTGGGCAAGGCGATCGCCGACTTCAATATGATTGAAGAGGGCGACAAGGTGATGGTGTGCCTGTCCGGTGGTAAGGATTCCTACGCGATGCTGGAAATCCTGATGAACCTGCAGAAGACCGCGCCGGTGCACTTTGAGCTGGTGGCGGTGAATATGGATCAGAAGCAGCCGGGCTTCCCCGAGCACATCCTGCCGGAGTACCTGCAGTCCATCGGCGTGCCGTATCACATCGTAAACAAAGACACCTACAGTGTGGTGAAGGAAGTGGTGCCGGAAGGCAAAACGACCTGTGGCCTGTGTTCGCGCTTGC
The DNA here is from genome assembly GCF_019800665.1 of Microbulbifer agarilyticus. GTDB lineage: Bacteria > Pseudomonadota > Gammaproteobacteria > Pseudomonadales > Cellvibrionaceae > Microbulbifer > Microbulbifer agarilyticus_C. The sequence goes on along the minus strand of NZ_JAHVKO010000009.1, from coordinate 43,161 downwards.
GCCGTGGCACTTTGTACGGTTTTGCCGAAGAAATCGGTGCGACCAAGGTGGCGCTCGGTCACCACAAGGACGACATTGTTGAAACGCTGTTTTTGAATATGTTTTATGGTGGCCGCCTGAAAGCGATGCCGCCGAAACTGCGCGCAGACGACGGCCGTAATATTGTGATTCGCCCGCTGGCGTATTGCCGCGAGACGGACCTAATTGCCTTTGCCGACCACAAGCAGTTCCCGATTATTCCGTGCAACCTGTGTGGTAGTCAGGAAAACCTGCAGCGTCAGGCGATCAAGGGCATGCTGAATGAGTGGGATAAGAAATATCCCGGTCGCAGCGACAACATTTTTGCTGCGTTAACCCGGGTATCTCCATCCCAGTTGGCGGATCGCGATCTGTACGATTTTGAGAGCCTGGAACTGGACCGCTCTAAACCCGCGCCTGCGGTGGACGCGCGCGCGATTGAGCAGTATGTGGATTCCTGGATTCCTGAAGACGCTCGCGATGAGGAGCCGGAAGTTTCTCCAGCAGCTTCTCAGGAGGAGCCGGCGCAGCCGCTGTATATTGAGGCGCGGAATCTGTAGGCGATTCGTCCTCGATCAGTAGCGTATCGGTTTTTTGAGCAGCCGCGGTTTGTACCGCGGCTGTTTCGTTTTCGGGTTCCGGTTCTAGTTCTGGTAGGGCATTTTCTGAAGGTCTAACCAGCTTGGCGTAGCTGTCGACGAAGTCCCGCAAGCGGGCGCTGGGGCCGTGGTGAAAGTGTTTTTTCCACAGTTTGGCCATGCGCGGTAAATCGGAGGTTTCCACGCGTTCGACGCCTGCCGCGCGATAAATCAGCCATGCGATGGCGGTGGCATAGCGCAAGTTGGTGGCGAGTTCCGTGTGGGGGTGCTGCAAAAAGTCGCGCTGGCTGGCGAGGCCGCGCACCTTGGAGGCGAGCGGCGGAAAGTTGATCAGATATTTATCCCAGATCTGGCGGTGCGTGCTCGGCAGAATCTGGAAAATACCCATGCCGTGGCGACGCCCCTGCTTGAGGTGAAAGCCGAGCTGGGATTCCTGAGCGGCGGTGCCCAGCAACAACGCTTCCATCCCGGGGGACCAGGCACGAAGCTGCTTTAATGTGGGACGAACGACGAATAAACGCAGTTCATCCAGGCAAATACCCATAGTGTTTAATTTTTCCCTGTGTACTCAGTCTGAAACCACCGTCCGTGGTAGTTTGCACAAGCTGTACATATCCATGGTTTAGTTTGCGGATTGAGTAACCGCCAGTGAATGGGTAGATTTACGCGCAATAAAGACCAATAACGACGGAATCAGCCTAATCTTTCACCAAATAAGGCTGGATCTGCCAAATCTGACGGGGAATTCCACATGTCTGGACAATGGCTTGTCGCCCTTACCTTCATTGCTTATCTGGTTCTCATTCTTGCGATCGGTGTCTACGCCTACCGTCGTACCAAGGATGCGAGCGATTACTTTCTCGGTGGGCGTTCCCTACCGCCAGCGGTGGCGGCGCTGAGCGCCGGTGCCTCCGATATGAGTGGCTGGTTGCTGCTCGGGTTGCCCGGTGCGGCTTATGCCAGTGGCCTGTCTTCCGCGTGGATCGCGTTTGGTCTGTTCGGCGGAATTGTGCTGAGCTGGACCATCATGGCGCGGCGCCTGCGCATATACAGTTTTGCGCTGGATGATGCGTTGACGGTGCCGTCTTATCTGCATCGGCGTTTCGATCTGAATACGCCGTGGCTGCGCACCGTGTGTGCGTTTTTCATTTTGCTGTTTTTCCTTTTCTACGTGGCGTCTGGATTGATTGCCGGCGGCAAGCTGTTTGAAACGGTGTTCGGCTGGGATTACCAGTGGGCGGTGGTGATCGGTGCGATCGCGGTGATCTCGTACACCCTGTTTGGTGGCTTTCTCGCGGTGTCCTGGACCGATGTGTTTCAGGGACTGTTGATGAGCCTGGCGCTGCTGATCGTGCCCATCATGATTATTTCCGACGAGGGCGGAGTAGGTGGAGCCTGGGCGCAGATGCAGGCGCAACACCCGGAATTGATGCACCTGATGGTGGACAAGTCTGGAACAGCACTGGGTTTGGCCGCAATTCTGAGCTCACTGGCTTGGGGGCTGGGGTATTTCGGCCAGCCGCATATCCTGGCGCGCTTCAAGGCGTTGCGTCATCCGGATGATATGCCGGCGGCGGCGACGGTTGCTGCAATTTGGTCGCTCGCGGGTTTCCTTGGTGCCCTGAGTGTTGGCCTGTTTGGGCATTTGGAACTTACCCAGGCGCTGCCCGATGGCGAGCGTATTTTTATGGCCTTGGTGGAAGCCCTGTTCCATCCGCTGATTGCCGGCATTCTGCTCGCGGCAATTCTGTCGGCGATTATGAGTACCGCAGACTCGCAGTTGCTGGTGTCCTCCGCGGCCCTGGCGGAGGATATCTACCACGTCTGGTTCGGTAAGAAGGTTTCCTCTGAGCATCTGGTAGTCGTGGGCCGCTGGGCGGTGGTGGCGCTGTCGCTGATTGCGATCGGTGTGGCCATGGACCCGGATTCCAAAGTGCTGGATGTGGTCGCCTATGCCTGGGCTGGCCTCGGGGCTGCGTTTGGTCCTGCAGTACTCATTAGCTTGTATTGGTCGCGTATGACCGGCGCGGGTGCCATCGCCGGGGTGCTTGTTGGAGGTATAACCGTATTGGTTTGGAAACACCTCTCTGGTGGCATCTTCGATATATACGAGCTTTTACCGGGTTTTGTCCTCTCCGCAGCTGCTATTGTTTTAGTAAGTGCCGTGACGCATTGCCCCGAAGGAATTTCAACGCGCCACCGTCAAATACTGGGGCAAAAGCAGTAGTTCGATTGCGGTACAAGTGCAACGTTGCACTTATTGATCGGTGGTGCCGCGGCTGGAGTAGTTAGAGTGATCGAAGTACACCTCGGTGATATCACTCGGTTGCATGTGGATGTAATCGTCAATGCAGCCAACCAGAGGCTCCTGGGTGGAGGCGGCGTCGATGGCGCCATACATCGCGCGGCCGGTCCGGCACTACTGGAGGCCTGCCGTGTTATCGGCGGGTGTCCGGTTGGCGAAGTACGCGCCACGCAAGGTTACGGTCTTCCGGTCAAACGCATTTATCACACGGTAGGACCCGTGTGGCGCGGCGGTAATTTGGGCGAGCCAGAGCTACTGGCCAGTTGTTATCGTCAGTGCCTCAATCTCGCTCGCCGTGAAAACGCCCACTCGCTCGCCTTTCCCGCCATCAGTTGCGGTGTTTATGACTATCCCCCTGAACTCGCTGTCGAAGTTGCCGTGGAGCAGGCACAGCAGCACCTCGACCGCGACGGCGGTCCACGCCATGTGATTTTCTGTTGCTTTGACGAAGATATGGCCGAGTTGTATCGCATGCAGCTGGATGCCTGCGTGCGTCGTTAGCCATGACTGCCAAGCTGAATTAGTCAGTGAGCTTGCCAATTCTCTCTGGACCTTCTTCTCAGCGTGATGCCCGGCTTTGCCGGGCTGCACATGTTTCTTGGCGGTACCTCTCGGTACCGTTTTTCCCTCCGGTTCTTACTCTTTAAGAAGCTAACTCATCGGACTATTCCAGTTGGCCATCTTGTCGAAGGTAGTCTTCCCAGTGTTCATCTGTAATCAATTGGCGAACCTTGCCTGCGTTCAATCGTCGTATTGGTTTGCCGTCGGTACTCGATCTGCCAACCACGCGTATTTCCCGCTCAGGGTAGATAGATAGCTCCACAGGAAACTCGAAGTCTAGGTGGATGTGTTGGTACTCGATCAATTTGCCGTTTGCACGAATACACACTGTATCGCGATCAAACTGCCAGTCGAGAGCATGCAAATGATGTTCAAGTACCTCAATTTCATCGGTAAAAACATGTAGGTCGATATCACTTCCTTTCCGGATCCGACCGGTACTTACTGAGCCAATTAGGCGAGGGGAGAAGGGCTGCAGTCGCTCCATTACCTCTAGTGCGAGTAAACGCATACGAAATAGCAGTTGTTGGTGGCTTGCAGGATCTGCTGCTTGTCCGAGCGCATGGACTGCGTCAGAAATTTCGCCGTTTGAGGGCAAATACTTCGGGTTGTATTTGTACTGTTTACCAATGATGCGCCTGGCGGCGATACGTTTTGCATCGAAGTACTGGTTTACTCCTTCATGCACCATTAGGCGGGCTGCCTCCTGTTTGATCAGGTGGCGGAATCTTTCTTCCTTTTTCATGAATCAGGCGACGTTAGGCCGCGATTAGGGAATCGTAAGGCTTTAAAATTGTGAGTGCCTCTTCGGGAGTGATGACGTTTGCCTTCGGGTCTCTTCCCTCTACGTCGAATCGGCGGAGTTGTTGCAGTCGAGAGAAGCGGGGCTGGCCCACGTACTTGTGCCGGGTGTGCCGTGGGGCTCTCATTAGATCTAAATGGTGTTGTACAAGCCAAATTACTTCGTCACACACAACTCCGCCCAGCATTTCTGCCCCAATTCGTTCGTGACCGCGGGTATCTACTGCTTTGCCAACATCGTGCAATAGTGCGGCTGTCCAGAGAATTGGGCTGGTTGAGTTTCGGTAGGCTAGATCGAAGGTTTGGAGTGAGTGAAATAGGGCGTCGCCCTCTGGATGATACTTTGGGTTTTGCTGGACGCCATCGAGGTCGTCGAGCAGGGATAGGAGATAATCGTACAAAAGGTGTCCAGTCGGTGCTGGCTGTCAGGAGTTGAAGCCTGAGCTGTGTGTCAGGCGATTGGAGTTTAGATCACCGAAGTATGCTGGGCAAAATATTTGCCTGCACTTCTTACAGCTCTCCCTGTGACCGTTTGGTCTCATTGAGTTCTGATGTACCATCTCTGAAAAGCCAATCCTTATAACAACCAAGGCGAGGGAAAACGATGCGTACAGCACAGCAATGGTTCAGCGAATACGGCGAGAGCCATCAGAACTCCACCAACAAGGCCATCCACTGGATCGCAGTGCCGGTCATTTACTTCACCGTTGTGGGCCTGCTTTGGGCCATACCCCAGCCGGATTGGATGGCAGCGCTGCCCTGGTTGAACTGGGCGGTGGTGGCGATGGTGCCCGCCATGCTGTTTTATGTGCTGATGTCATTCCCGGTGGCACTGGGCATGATCGCACTTTCACTGATTTGCTTAGGTATTTGCAGCGGGCTGGAAAGAGCCGGTCTGAGCGTGCTCTGGTGGTCTGTGGGACTGTTTGTGGTGATGTGGGTGTTCCAGTTTATCGGTCACCATATCGAGGGCAAAAAGCCGTCTTTCTTTAAAGATCTGCAGTTCCTGTTGATTGGCCCTGCGTGGGTAATCGGTTTCCTGTATCGCAAGCTCGGCATCAAGTACTGAGTTTTGCCGGCGAGCACCGCGGTCAACCGGGTGCTCGCTTGCCGTCTCCTCGACTTTCTCTCTTCCGTTTGTCGTTTACCGGTTGTAGTGCACCGGTACCTCCAACGTCTCTTTTACCTCTTCCATAACCACGTAGCTGGTACATTCCTGTACTTCCGGCAGTGTCAGAAGGGTTTCCCCATAGAATTTTCGGTACGCGCCCATATCGGCCACCCGGGCTTTGATCAGGTAGTCAAAGCTGCCCGAGACCAGATAGCATTCCTGCACCTCCGGTAGCTCCGCAACGGCGTTGCGAAATGCTTCAAAGGCATCCTGGGCGGAGCGATTCAGGCGGATTTGCACGAACACCACCAGCGCGGCATCCAGGTACTCCGGATTGATCAGCGTGGTGTAGCCCTGAATCACCCCATCACTTTCCATCTTCTTGACCCGCTCGACGCAAGGGGTCGCCGTAAGGCCGACCTGACGGGCCAGTTCTGCGTAGCTGGTGCGACCGTCTTTCTGCAGTACACGCAGAATATTGCGGTCAATGGTGCTGAGTTCGCCGGCGCGTCTCTTCATCTGAATCTCTCGAAAATTGCCCGATCTTGCCTGCTGCGGCACGGGAACTAGGTGGGCTTGACTTGGCCACTGGTTAAAAAGTGGTTCTGGCTGGCTGAAAAGTAGCCTTTCATCAGTTTTTGCAGTGGATTCCACTAATCATAATTAAATAAGTATAAAAATCCACTTCATATAGGTGCCTATACTGCGGGAATCCAACAAGAACGTAATGCGCACTCGCTGGCGCTGACAGAGTAATTGAGGAGATTCGCTATGTTGATCGGTGTCCCAAAAGAGATTAAGAACCACGAATACCGCATTGGCCTGACGCCTTCGAGTGTTCGCGAACTGATTGGTCATGGTCACGAAGTGATCGTGCAGAAAGACGGTGGTGCTTCCATCGGCTTTACTGATGAAATGTATGTACATGCCGGCGCCAAGATCATCGATACTCCGGAAGAGATCTTTGCCACTGCCGACATGATCGTGAAGGTAAAAGAGCCTCAGCCGCACGAGTGCGAAATGCTGCGTCCTGGCCAGCTGCTGTACACCTACCTGCACCTCGCCCCAGACCCCAAGCAGACCGAACTGCTGGTGAAGTCCGGTGCAACCTGTATTGCTTACGAAACCGTAACCGACCGTTTTGGCGCACTGCCGCTGCTGGCTCCGATGTCTGAAGTTGCCGGCCGTATGTCCGTGCAATGTGGCGCACACCACCTGGAAAAAGCTCAGGGTGGCCTGGGTGTGCTGCTGGGCGGCGTACCGGGTGTAGCTCCGGCCAAAGTACTGATTATCGGTGGTGGTGTAGTAGGTACCAACGCAGCCAAGATGGCGCTGGGTATGGGTGCCGACGTAACCATTCTGGATCGCTCCCTGCCGCGTCTGCGTCAGCTGGACGACATTTTCGGTGGCGCGGTACGTACCGAGTACTCTACCGATGACGCGATTGAATCCCACGCGCTGGAAGCGGACCTGGTTGTAGGTGCGGTTCTGATTCCGGGCGCTGCTGCGCCGAAACTGCTGACCCGCGACATCATCAGCCGCATGAAGAAAGGCGCGGTTGTGGTAGACGTGGCGATTGACCAGGGCGGTTGTTTCGAAACCTCCAAGGCAACCACGCATCAGGAGCCGACCTACGTAGTCGATGGCGTTGTGCACTACTGTGTTGCCAACATGCCGGGCGGCGTTGCGCGTACCTCCACCATGGCACTGAACAACGCAACTCTGCCGTTCGCGGTTGCTCTGGCGAACAAGGGTGCCAAACAGGCGCTGCTGGACGACGCCAACCTGCTGGAAGGCCTGAACGTGCACGCCGGTATGGTGACTTACAAGGCTGTTGCCGACGTACTGGGCTACGAATACGTAGATCCGAAGCTGGCACTGCAGAAGTCTGCCGTTGACGCAGGTGTTGCCGCCTAAGCCAATTTGTTCATCGTCACGTGATGGAAATGACTGGAACGGGGCGCGAGATTTCAAATTAGGGAAGTCTCTGCCTCGCTCCGCAAATGGTTCTCTTCTGGGGCTGCTTCACGCCCCGCTCTGTGAGACCCCGGCAGTTTTGTCACTGCCGTTATGGCCGCGCTGATTAGCGCGGCTTTTTTATGCCCGTAAGTTGAGGATTGAGAGCTGAGGTGGGGCGTTTGCCCGCTGTAATACTAGCGAGCGGGAAACAGGCGGCTCAGCAGTACCGGCAAAGCGGTTTCGACACGCAAAATGCGCGGCCCCAGGTGAACCGACTGAAACCCGGCTTCCTGCAGCTTTTCCACTTCATAGGGGATAAACCCGCCCTCGGGGCCGACGGCGAGCGTCGTTTGCTGCTCGATATCCACCGGGCAGGGCGCGTCCGTCACCGGGTGTGCAACCAGCTTGAGAGACTGATTGGCGATTTCGGGGAGTTCGTCTTCGACGAAGGGCTTGAAGCGCTTGCGTAATTGTATTTCCGGCATGGCGGTATCCACGGCCTGCTCGAGCCCGAGCACACACTGTTCCCGCAGCTTTTCTTCAGCCAGCCAGGGGCTTTGCCAGTAGGACTTTTCTACGCGGTAGGCGTTGATCAGATAGAGCTTTTTTACCCCCAGTGCGGTGGCGTGCTGAATCGTACGCTTGAGCATTTTGGGGCGGGGCAGGGCGAGAATCAGGGTCAGTGGCAGTGCCGCCGGAGGTTCTGCCACAAGTGACACCGTCATGGCGATGTGATTTTCGCTGCGCTCGGTGATTTCGCCTGCACCGATTTGACCATTCACCACGCCAACTTTCAGGCGGTCGCCAACTTCGGCACGCTGTACTTCCACCATATGCTGGAAGCGACGGCCGCGCAGCATCACCTGGCTGGAGGATTGAAAATCCTCGGGCTCCAGTAAGATCAGATTCATGGGGTTAGCGCCCGGCGAACGCTACCGCGCCTTTGCCGATGCCTTCATAGGCGCGCACGGTAATTTGTTTGCCGGCGTTTTCCGCCGCGAGTACATCGGCGATGTACTGCGCGAGCTGCTCCACAGTGGTGTCGCAGTCGAGAATCTCACAGCGGTTCGCTGGAATCGTCAGAGTAAAATCACCCTGTTGAGCCTTGTAAGCAAAGTGCAATTGTGTGGTTTGGCCCTGCGTATCCTCGCCGGTGAGGTCCTCTCTGGTGCCGAGGTAGATGTCCGCCCAGCGTTCCGCCCACTGGGATTCCAGCGCAGGGCTGCGCTCGCTATCGATGTCGATGCGAATGCGGGAACGGTGGCCGTGGGCAATACGCTGACAGTTACCATCGTGCTTTTTCAGGCCGTGACTGTAGTGGTAGAACGGACTGTCGATGGGCTCTACGCTAAAGCTCAGGCTGAGTTTGTCCACGCTGGTGGGGAAAATCCCATCCAGTTCATTTACACACCAGGCCGCTACCGACTCCGGGGTGATGGACTCCACCGCAACCAGGGCGAAGGCCTGCGCCGGACCGCCCACAGTGATGTGCTCGCCGTCGGGCAGGGCCCATGTCAGCTGAATCTGCTCGCCATCCTGCTGCATGCTCAGGTGCGGTGAGCGCGTCGGTACCAGCAAGCGGTGGTCCAGCTCGTGATCCAGCCAGTTGCGCAGGGTCTTCTTGACGATGCCAAAGTCACACACCATGCCCTGGTGGTCGAGTGCACCGTCGAGGGCGGCATTGGCCAGCCAGGTTTCACCGACAACACCGCGGGTGTGGTGGAGATAGCTGAAATCCACATTGGTGAGACTGTCGACGAACAGGTGCATAGGAGACTCGGTAATTTCGCTTGAGTAATCGCTAGATTAGGGTAATCGCTGGAAATGGGCCCGGATCGGGCGCGGCATATTATAGCTTTTTTATGCACGCAATTTGACCTGTCCCTGGCACAAAATGACGCGCGGCTATCAAGGGTGAAGGCAAAGGTGAAAGCAGAGGCGAAAACAAAGCCGAAAATAGGGGCTGGAACCTGGCGGCAGGAGTCTCTATAATCGCGCCCTCTTCGAGCGCAGTGGTGTGTATTTGCGATTCTTGCAGTCACAACCGCCAGTGCTAATCTGAGTGCTCGAACGTTGTGGCGGCCCTTCCGGTCTCCTCGCAATGATCAGCTGTGAACCCCGCCAGGCCCGGAAGGGAGCAACGGTAGCAGTGACATCATGTGCCGGGGGTGTGCTGGTTGGGCTGCCTCCATTTCTCCTCCGCTCCTATCTGCTTCCCAGTCCTGCTTTCTAGCCTTGCATCCCGGTTTTCTCACCGCTTGCTACTGCAATATTTTTCTCTGTTTCTGCGGTTCTTTGGGGAATTTGGTGCCGTTGTGTTGTGCGACGCGCGCGCTGAACCTAATTCGTGGCTGGGTGTGTGCTATAAAACGACGACAATCTTTGCTTCATTCCACTCGCTTGGCCGGGTAGAGATCCCAAATAACACCATAAAATGATCCGAGGAAGTCGATGAAAAAGCTCGCGCTAATAATCGCTGCTGCCACTTTCACCCTGGCAGGCTGTGACCGTGACTCTACTGAAACCGGGGCGGCAGTCTCTGAGAGTGCCACTTCTGAAACCGTGCAGGGTGCGGCGGAAAACACAGCGGCCGCCAATGCGGAGATGAACACCGCCGACAGTAATGGGCAACCGAGCGCGGAGGATGCCAAGGCATTCCTGGCTGACGCCCAGGCCCGCCTGGAAAAAATGGCCCAGGAAGCGAGCCATGCGAGCTGGGTAGCCTCTACTTATATCAATCTGGATTCCCAGTACACCGAAGCTCTGGCGATGGAGCGCTATACCGCGCTTGCGGTCGAGCTGGCCGGAGAGGCGGCCAAGTTCGATAACGTCGATCTCGACCCCGAAACCCGCCGCATGCTGACCATGCTCAAGCAGGGCCTGGTTTTCCCCGCCCCGAATGACCCGGAAATGACCGCGGAGCTTGCGCAAATCGGTTCCAAAATGCAGGGCATGTACGGTGCCGGTAAGTACTGCCCCGAGGAAACCGCGGGACTGGATCCTACTGTCAAGGAAGAGGGCAAATGCTTCACCCTGACGGAAATGGGCCAGATGATGGCCAACAGCCGCGATCCGAAACTGCTGAAAGATCTCTGGGTTGGCTGGCGCAAGGTTGCGCCGCCGATGAAGCCTCTTTACGAACGCCAGGTTGAGATCGGTAATGCCGGTGCCAAGGATTTGGGCTACGACAACCTCAGTGTGATGTGGCGCTCCAAATACGATATGCCGGCGGACGAATTTGCCGCGGACATGGACAACCAATGGAACAAGGTGAAGCCCCTGTACAAGGCGCTCCACTGCCACGTACGCGCAAAACTGAACGAGCACTATGGCGATAAAGTAGCGCCGGCAAGCGGCAAAATTCCGGCGCACTTGCTCGGCAATATGTGGGCGCAGGAGTGGGGCAATATTTACGATATCGTCAAAGATGACGATATGGAGGCACCCTACGATCTCACCGAGCTGGTGGTAAATTCCGGCATGACCGAACAGGATATGGTGAAGACTGGGGAGAAGTTTTTTACTTCACTCGGTTTTAAACCGCTACCGGATACCTTCTGGGAGCGCTCTCAGTTTGTCCAGCCAAAAGACCGCGATGTGGTTTGCCATGCGAGTGCCTGGAACCTGGATGGCCAGGACGATATCCGCATCAAGATGTGCATCAACAAGACCGGCGAAGACCTGATCACCGTCCACCACGAGTTGGGGCACAACTTCTACCAGCGCATCTACAACCAGCAGCCGTTCCTGTACAAAGAGGGCGCCAATGACGGCTTCCACGAGGCGGTGGGGGATACCATCGCGTTGTCTATCACGCCCAAGTACCTGAAAGAAATCGGCCTGATGGATGAGATCCCCGGTGAAGACAAGGATCTCGGTTATCTGATGCAGCAGGCACTGGATAAGATTGCATTCCTGCCGTTCGGTCTGCTGGTGGATAAATGGCGCTGGCAGGTGTTCAACGGCGAAGTTGCCCCCGGTGATTACAACAAGGCGTGGTGGCAACTGCGTGAAGAGTATCAGGGCATTACCCCGCCGGTAGAGCGCAGCGAAGCGAACTTCGATCCGGGTGCCAAGTACCATATTCCAGGAAACACGCCATACGCCCGCTACTTTTTAGCGCGTATTCAGCAGTTCCAGTTCCACCGCGCGCTCTGCGAGGCCGCCGGTGAAACCGGACCGCTGCACCGCTGCTCCATTTACAAAAATAAAGCGGCCGGAGAAAAGCTGCGCAACATGTTGGCCATGGGCGCAAGCAAGCCGTGGCCGGATGCCATGGAGGCGCTCACCGGTGAGCGCGAACTGGATGCCACGGCGATTGTGGATTATTTCCAACCGCTGATGGTGTATCTGGAAGAGCAAAATAAAGATCGCGACTGTGGTTGGTAATCGGCAGTACGCGCTGGTCTCTCCTGTTGCCTGACTCTATTGCCTAGCCCTATTGGCCGCTTAGAAATTGCCAATGGGGTTAGGGGTTTGAATCAGAATTTGTGACCTTAGAATGAGTCAAGATTTGTTGTAAGTCGGGTGGGGTGCTTTTGCCTGCAATCTATCCGGCCCGGTAACCGCGATCGTTCATTCGAAGCGCTTTACCGGCTTAAACGGAATGTAATCGATTCACACAAACGAGGTTGCTAATGAGCAATATTGATATCGGTATCGGTGAAAAGGATCGCGAAAAAGTAGCAGAGGGTTTGAAACGCCTTTTGGCAGATTCCTACACGCTTTATCTGCAAACCCATAACTTTCACTGGAATGTTACCGGGCGCCTGTTCAGGGAACTGCACCTGATGTTCGAGGAGCATTACACCGAATTGGCGACAGCGGTGGACGACATCGCGGAGCGCATTCGTACGCTGGACGTCATCGCCCCCGCTACCTATAAAGCGTTTGCGGAACTGAGCTCGGTTAAGGAGGTAGAAGACGTACCTGCAGCAGAGGAGATGGTACGAATCCTTACCCAGGGGCACGAACAGGTGGTGAAAACCTGCCGCGATGTATTGAAGGCCGCGCAGGATGCGGATGATGAATCCACTGCGGCGCTGGTCAGCGACCGTATGCGTGTGCATGAGAAAACCGCGTGGATGTTGCGCGCCACCTCGCAGTGACCTCTGTACGTTTTCGAAAAACCGGCCTATGGCCGGTTTTTTTATGTCTGCGGTTTATGTGCTTGTGCGGACTAATCTGCGCTCGGTCGCTGGTGTTCGCTTAACGCAATGGATACAAACGCCTGGGCCGGCGCCGAGAGTGCGCCCACTTCCCGCGCAAGAATGCCCACCGGGTGGCAGACCACCGGCTCTGCGAGTGGTTTGCATACCAGCCCATAGGATTGCATCTGTCCGATACACAGGCTGGGTGCGGCACTGACGCCGAGCCCGCTTTTTACCAGCCGGCCGATGGTGCTGAGTTGGTAGGCTTCACATAGTAATCGCGGGGCCGCGTCGCCGGCGGCTCCGCTTTGCGAGAACGCGGCGTCGGTCCAGCGGCGAACTGCCGACCCCCGGTTCATTGCGATAAATGGCTCCCGTGCCAGATCTTGCCAGCGCACCAGGTCGTTGTTTTCCAGCGGGTGCCCTTTGGGTAGCACGGCGACAAACCGATCATCGCCGATGGGCGTAAATGTGAGACTGCCGAGATCATCTGGACGAAAGCTGAACCCTAGCTCGGCGCGGCCTTCCTGCACGGCGCTGATTACCCGTTCCATCACAATATCCTCCAGCACGATATTGATATCCGGATAGCGTTGGTGGAACTCGCGCAGTAGTTCCGGCATGTGATTCAAGGCAAAGGCAGGGATGGCGGCAATCGACAGTTGCCCCTGCTGCAGGCGGAAGCGTTGCTGCACTGCGTCCAGGGTGTTATCCCAGTTGTGCAGCAGCTGCTGTGCGCGTTCGACAAAGGCGGCGCCCTCCGGTGTAAGTACAAGCTGGCGACCATCGCGACTGAACAGGGTGCCACCCAGGGATTCCTCCAGGCTGCGGATTGCAATGGATATGGCCGGCTGCGACACATGCAGCTGGGCGCTTGCTTCCGCCAGGCTGTGGGTTGTGGCCACGGCGACGAATGCGCGCAGTTGTTTGATGGTCGTGCTCATGGGTAGCCGGGCTTACGTCAAATATAAGTAAAATTTAATAAATATTAATAAGTTTAAATTAGTTTAAAGTGTTAGACCAAGGCATGATTGTGTACATGGCGAGACCGCGAATAATGGTCAACCATTCATACGGGCGCTGAAAGCGCGCGCGAGCTTCGCAATACAGCCCTGTAACTTAACCCCGTATCTTGGCCCCGTATCAAGGCCCCGAACCCACACCTGTGGATAGGGGTGAAGCAGAACGTCGGAATAGAACAACGAGAGAAACCGCCGCAATGAGTAATCCCGTGCAACCCCTTTGGCAGCCCACCGCAGAAGCGATTGCCGCTACGCAGATGGACCAGTTTCGCCGTCAGGTAAACGAACTGCACCAGCAGTCGCTGCCGGATTACCACGCCCTGCATCAGTGGTCTGTGGATAACCGCGAAGCCTTCTGGAACCAGCTGTGGGACTTTGGCGAGGTGATCGCCAGTGAGCGCGGTGACCGCGTCCTGGGTAAAGACACCATGCCCGGTGCGGAATGGTTCCCCGACGCGCGCCTGAACTTTGCCGAGAACTTGCTGCGCTTCCGCGACGACAAGGCGGCGCTGGTTGAGCGCCTGGAAAATGGTCGTCGCCGCGAGCTGAGCTATGGCGAGCTGTTTGCCGAGGTGGAGAAGCTGGCTGCGGCGCTGGCCAATGCGGGTGTGGGCAAGGGGGATCGTGTTGCTGGCTTTATGCCGAATATTATCGATACCGCGGTGGCCATGCTTGCCACCACCAGCCTGGGTGCCATCTGGACCTCCTGCTCGCCGGACTTTGGTATCAACGGTGTGCTGGACCGCTTCGGCCAGGTGGGCCCCAAGGTACTGTTTGCCTGTGAGGGCTATTTCTACAACGGCAAAACCATCGATTCGCTGCCGCGTCTTGAGCAGATCGTCGACCAGATCGAATCAATCCAGCAGCTGGTAGTGGTGCCGGTGGCCCGCTCGCCAGAGCAAACAGAAGCTGATATTTCCGGTTTGGATCGCGCAGTCAGCCTGCGCGCATTTGTGGAAAACGCGCCCGCGCGACCACTTACCTTCGAGCAGACCGAGTTTAATCACCCGCTGTACATCATGTACTCCTCTGGTACCACCGGTGTGCCCAAGTGCATTGTGCATGGGGTGGGTGGCACACTGCTGCAACACATTAAAGAGCATCGCCTGCACACCGATATTTCCCGCAACGACACGCTGTTCTACTTCACCACCTGTGGCTGGATGATGTGGAACTGGCTGATTAGCGGACTGGCTTGTGGCGCGACCCTGGTGCTGTACGATGGTTCGCCGTTCTACCCGGCGGCTGAGTGCCTGTGGGACATGGCCGATGAAGAAAGCATCAGTGTGTTTGGCACCAGCGCCAAATATATTGCCGCACTGGAGAAGGCCGGGTACAAACCCCGCGAGAGCCACAAGCTGGAGCGCCTGCGCGCGGTGTTGTCCACCGGCTCACCGCTGGCCCACGAAGGCTTCCGCTACGTGTATCGCGACATCAAATCCGACCTGTGCCTGAGCTCGATCTCTGGCGGCACCGATATCATTTCCTGTTTTGCGCTGGGCAACCCGACGTTGCCGGTTTACCCGGGGGAACTGCAGTGCCGCGGCCTGGGTATGGCGGTACAGGTGTGGAGTGACGACGGCAAGCCGGTGCTGGAAGAGAAGGGCGAGTTGGTATGTGCGACTTCCTTCCCCTGTATGCCGATCGGCTTCTGGAACGACCCGGATGGGAGTAAGTACCACGGCGCTTACTTTGACAGCTGGCCGGGTGTCTGGGCCCACGGTGACTATGCAGAAATCACCGAGCACGGCGGCGTGATTATTTACGGGCGTTCCGATGCGGTGCTGAACCCCGGTGGCGTGCGTATCGGCACCGCGGAAATCTACCGTCAGGTGGAGAAGGTCGAAGAGGTACTGGATAGCATCTGTATTGGCCAGGAGTGGCGCGACGATGTGCGTGTGGTGTTGTTCGTGGTGTTGCGCGAGGGGCTCACGCTGGATGACGACCTGATCCAGAAAATCCGTACCACCATCCGCGCCAATACCACGCCGCGCCATGTACCGGCAAAGGTGATTCAGGTGGCGGATATCCCGCGCACCATCAGTGGCAAGATTGTCGAGCTGGCAGTGCGCAACGTGGTGCACGGTAAGCCGGTAAAAAATCAGGAAGCGCTGGCGAACCCGGAAGCACTCAAACTCTACGAAGATCTTGAGGCGCTGGCCGGCGAGTAACTGAGATCGGCGAGATATGTGAGATAGGCGAGGCAAGCGAACAAGGAGGCGCACTATACAGCGTTCTCTCCGCTAGCCGAATTTCAAACAGCACGTTGCCGGGCTAAAGGATATTGGCCCGGCATTTTTTTGCTGGTCATGAGCAGGCAGGTATGGGATCAGGCCGCTTGCTGTTCCGCCTGCTGCGCGAGTTCCTGATCCATTTTGCGAAACGCCATACGGGTGAAGTAACCGCCCATCAGGCACACAAAACCGATAATGCCGAGGCTCAGTAGGCCAGAAAAGCTGGTGAACAGGTCGATCAGTGCGTCCATTTTCTACTCCTATTGCATTGCTGCTCTCTCTTGATTGATTCCAGTGTATGCAGGTGCCCAAACGGGTACTTGATTTGGATCAACCGCCCCGCAGGTTCCGGTTTTTACTGCTCTTTTGGGCGGGCATCGCAACAAACCCCTGAAATAACCCATCCACGCAGTGAATTCTCCCGCCGCGATGCACCGTGGATTCTTAGTTTTCGTGTCTCCTCGGTATCGGCTCTTTCGCTGCCCGCGTATTCAGCCAGGGCTTGCCCCGGACATGTCTGATCCGCCAAACTGCGCTACCCTGTGGGGTAGTGATTCCCCGCTAATAAACCATAAATTCACGGAAGATCTGCATGATTACCTATCTGTATTGGGCCGCAGTGATCGCACTGGTGGTCTTGAGCTTGTTTGCCGGTGGGCGCCTGGGCAGCCTCAGCAAAGGCGCGATTGTCGCAGCCATCATTTTTCTGGTGGGTTGGCTCGCCTATTACTTCCATTTCGAGCAGGTATTTGTAAAGCGCTTTGGCGGCGTGATGTATATCAGCGTGCCGTCTGGGCAGCGGCATCTCGGGGCCACCTGGAAGGATGACAACCTGTGGGTTGAGAATTACGACCCCGAATCCAATGAGTGTATTTTTACCGAGTACTCCAAAGGCAACCTGCTGGAAGGCCGTGTGGTTATCAAAAATTGCAATCCATTGATCGAGGCGAAAGAGCGCCCGACGATCCCTGCCCGCTAGAAAATGTATGTGGCGGTGTTTGGAGAGTATTGAAAGGGGAGGACTCATCGCCCGGGGCAGGATGCGCCCGGGTATTAAATAGTTAGGTTGCGGTAAACACCGCAGACGCCGTTGAGACGGAAGCAACTTTTTTCGTTTCGCGGCGTCGCAGTAGGAGTGGTTAGCAAACGGATTTGGTCTTGCGCGATTCTCTTCCCGCTCGCGGAGCGGCATTTTTTCGATACATCTCTGTTGTTCTGTTGTCGGCACTTTTTTTGTTGCCGCACCCCACTGCTGCACTCCCGTTTTTTGACCGTCTTCCCAAGTTCAAAGTGCGTGTGCTGGAAAACGCCGAACTGCAGGAGTGGTTGAAAGATCAACTCAACGAGCAGCGTAAATCCAGTAGCGTACTCAAGTCTTACGACGATCCTCAGGATGTGGCGCGCTATGAGCGCGGCACCCTGGAAAAGTTGCTGCGCTCCCGGGGCTATTACGACGGTCGGGTTCGACAAACGGTCGACAATGGCGAGATTTTGTATCGGGTGGTCCCGGGGCAGGTATTTCGAATCAAGTCGCTGGAAATCGATATGCCCGCCAGGCTTAAACCCGATTTTCCGGGTGTCGGGCTACAGGTAGGTGACCCTTTGGAGGCGGTTAAGGTCACCGAGGGCGTCAAGAAAATAGAAACCTACCTGGCGGAAAATGCGTGTCTGCTCGAACTGGATGTGGACTACAAAGCCACGGTTATCCACAGCGAACACGCCGCACGCCTGGAGTACCGGGTTGCGCCCAGCCCAGAGGTCCGCATCGGGCAGCTGTATGTGGAAGGCGTCACCAGTATTAACGAGCCCTACCTGCGCAAGCGCCTGCAGTTATCGACGGGCGATTGTTTCAATCGCGCAAAACTCGATGCCGCCAAATTGCGGCTGTTGCGCACCAACCTGATTGCAGGGGTGAATACCGAGGTCTCAGAGCCCTATGACGGTACGGTTGATATCACCTTCCTGCTGACCGAGCGCAAACACCGCACCGTGCGTCTCGGCGTGGGGTATACCTCCGACGAGGGCGCTGGTGTTTCTGCCGGATGGGAGCACCGCAATATCCTCGGCCGCGGGGAAAAGATCGAGGTAGAAACCCGCGTCAACGAGGTCAAACAGTCGATCAAGACCGAAATCCTGGTGCCGCGTTTCTTCCGTGACGATCAGAACTTCTCGGCCAAGGCCGAAGCGTCCAATGAAGAGCGCGACTCCTACGACGCCGAGTCCGTCACCATCGGCGGCACCATCTCTCGCCGGCATACCAAGCACCGCACCTTCAGTATCGGCAGTGAGCTGAAATTCAGTGAGGTGCAGGAGGAGGGCGAGGAAAGTGAAAACTACAATCTGCTGTCGTTCCCTCTCGGCCTGAAGATCGATACCACCGATAACCTGCTGGATGCCCGCCGCGGCGCCACCGTCGCGTTTGAGGTGAAGCCCTATTTTGACCTCCGCAATAGCGGCACCCGCTTCGTCAAAAATACGCTGGTCGCCACCGGCTATCTCACCGGC
Organism: Microbulbifer agarilyticus; assembly: GCF_019800665.1. GTDB lineage: Bacteria > Pseudomonadota > Gammaproteobacteria > Pseudomonadales > Cellvibrionaceae > Microbulbifer > Microbulbifer agarilyticus_C. The sequence continues at coordinate 24,896 of NZ_JAHVKO010000009.1, read as the reverse complement.
GACGACGTGCGTTTTGACCCGACGCTCGCGTTGCGCATTAAGGCCGGTGTCATCAATGGTATCGACAACCTGGAGATACCCGCTGATGAACGTTTTTATGCGGGCGGTGGCGGCTCGGTGCGGGGCTACAGCTATCAGGCGCTTGGCCCGCGTCGTCTGATCCCATCGACGGTGGCGGGAGAACCCCCAACGCTTTCTGACCCTATCGGTGGCCGGGCGCTCAGTGAAATTTCACTCGAGGGGCGGTTTCGTTTTACCGAGTCCTGGGGTGGGGTGCTGTTTGTGGATGGCGGTAATGCCTATGAAGACCCGCAGCCAAGCTTTGACGACCTCTTCTGGGGCGTCGGGCTGGGGGTACGTTACATGACCTCGTTTGCCCCATTACGGTTTGATATTGCCTTCCCTCTGGATCGCCGCGATGGTCTTGATGACAGCAGTTACCAGATCTACGTCAGCCTCGGGCAGGCGTTCTGAGCCATGGTGGATTCACGCCCCGCCAAACCAGCGCGCAGGCAACGATTGCGGCCCTGGCGCAACCGGCCCCGCCTGACTCTGCTGGCGGTCTTGCTACTACTACCACTGTGCTTTGCACTGATCTTTCTCGGCTCGGAAAAGGGACGGGAAACCTTAACCCACGCCGGTCTTGCCGCTGCCCGCCATTACTTGCCCGATCTGGAAATTCATCAAGAGGGGATGCGCAGCCCGCAGTGGGGCAAGTGGTATTTTGAATTACTGCGGGTGCGCTACAAGGAGCGCACCTTGCTCGAGGGACAGCAGCTTACGCTGCATGTCGACCTGTGGGCGCCGCTGCGTAAGCAAATACATATACCGGAAGTAACGGCCGAGAAGCTGCTGTTTGATAACACGGTGCTGCAGGCGTACCTGCAACAGCACGCCGGGGAAGATGAAGAAAAAGCACCACCGCAAAGCGGCGAAATTTCCATTCCTGCGATCTGGCTGGAGAAGCTGGCGATCAATCGCCTGACGATTATCGACGAGGCCGTTGCGGGATTGCCCACCGTACGGGTGGATGGACGGGCAAGTTATCAATGGCCCGGAGAGCCGTCGGCGCTGTCGTTGGAGATCGCCGAGCATCAGGAGCATCAGCTGCACCTGCGTCTCGATGGGCAGATGATATCGGAGCAACAGTACCGGTTAACGCTGTCTGCCAGTGAGTTATCCGGCGGCTTCCTCGGGCGCTCCCTGCACCTCCCAGACGGGGAAGCGCTGGATGCGAAAGGTCGTGTGCTATTGCAGGTGCGCGACGAAAACAATGCGCAGGTTACGGTGGAGCAGTTTTCCTTGCCGCTGGTGAATCATCGCTTTGCCCTGCAGGGGACCGCGGAGCTGGCCCTGTCACCCTGGTCGGTCGCCACTCGCGATCTCACTTTGCGTGTGGACGATACGTTCCATACCGTACGCGGCGAGGTCGACGCTGAGTCTGTTGATTTGAAGGTCCGGTTAAATCGCTTGCCGGTCGCCATTTCACAGCCATTTCAGAATTTTCTCGAAGGGGGCTGGCTGTCGGCCAAGCTCGATATTCAGGGGCCCCTGAAGTTGCCGAATGCCAATGGCACGCTGGAATTGCGCTCTACCTTTCAATCCCAGCCGCTTCGCTTCAATGGTGAAGTGGAAACCATTGAGGACGACATTCATATCCGCAGTGCCCAATTATCACTCGCGGATGCCAAAGCAGCCGTCGCGGGTGTAGTGGACGTTAAAGGTAAATCCATTGATGTAAAGGCGTCCCTCGAACAGCTGTCGGTTGACGAGGTGCGCGAAATACTCGGGGGAATCGAGCAGACGCAAAGTGTGCAGATTCCTGAGGATATTGCCGGTACCGTCGAGCAGTTGCGTGTTACCGCCAAAGGCCCGTGGGACAACCCGAATCTCGCCGTGGAAGTCACCAGCGCACTGCAGTATCGAAGCTTTGAGGTAAACGCACAGGCACACGCCAGCGGCAACCTGGAAAGCTTTGCCGTACAGGACCTGCTGCTGGAAGGCGAAGGACTCCGCGTAAGCGGCAGTGGCGAAGTGGCGGTGCAGAGTAAGACGTTGCAGTTGCAGCTGGATGTCGCAGCGCGGGGTCTGCAACCGGCGGAACAGTTTAATGTGCCCGTTGATCCCGGTACCCGAGTTGACCTGGATGCGGTGGTGTCGGTAACCGGCCCCTGGGACAACCCCAAAATGTCTGCCCGTATTATGTCCGACGGCGAGTATCGAGATTACCGCTACCGTCTCAGAGGCGGTGCCGCGGGTAATCTGGATGCGATTACCTTCGACCGTTTGCGTCTCGATCTGTTTAGCAGTAGCGCGGGACTACCGCACCGCTCCAATCAACAGTCCCTGCGCGCGGGTGAGGTAATCGATCCGGACGAAGAGTATCCATTGCGCCAATCTGCCGAGCGGGTAGTGGGTACCCGGGCGTTAGCGCGGGACGCAGAGCGCGCCCGCGCAGAAGGCAGCGCCTGGCTGGAACTAAACGGCGTGTTGGAGCCGAAAGCGCAGCAGGTCAATGGCAGTGTTGCCGGGCGCAACATTCCCATTGGCCTGGCGGAACTGGTGGGGGTGTCGTTGCCACTTTCCCTGAGTGGTGAATTGAGTCTGGACGGCAACTTTACCGGCCCGTTTACGTCGTTGGAAGCCAGTGTCAATGTGCTGGGTATGGGCGAGTTTCAGGGGGAGCCCTGGCAGGCGCAGGGCGATGTGAGTTATGGGCAAGCGGCCATCACCTTGTCCGAAGTGAAGCTGCTCTGGGCCGATCGCAACCAGCTCAATATCGATGGTGCCATGAGCGCCTCCGGGCTCGATCTACAGGTGAATGCGCAGGCGGTGCTGGCGGATTTCAATACATGGTTAAACGCGGATATCAGCGATACCGGTGAGCTGTCCCTGCGCGCTACCGCATCCGGTACACCGCGCAATCCGGACCTTTCCGGGGAACTGCGGATTACCGGGCAGGCGCCGGCTTTGCAGGACGATGCGCTGGTACAGGTGCCGGTGATTCTTTCGTTGAGTTGGGAAACCGTTGCGAAAGATCTGAAGTTGCAATTGGGTGCTAGCCACGGAAGTCGCCAGGCGGCCAACGCCCGGGCTTCGCTCGCTATTGCTCCGATTCTTACGCAACTATTTAGCGAGCAACCAGCGGCAGAACGCCCGCCACTGCCCATTGACTTCAAGGCAGGCGGCAGTGCCGACCTGGCGGCGTTGAGTGTGCTGTATGACCCGGAGATTCATACCTTGCGGGGCAACCTGAATTTTGATCTGTCTGCCAGGGGCACCAGTCGCAAGCCCAATCTGCGCGGCAATATCAATCTGCGCGAGGGTTACTACGAACACCGCCCCAGTAACACGCGTTTGCGGCGTGTTGTGTTTATTGCGGAGCTGACCCCAGGGGCCTGGCGGATTGTCGAGGCTAGTGCACGCGACCGGGATCGCGGGCGTGTGGAATTGACCGGGGCCGCCCGTTTTAACTCCCCGGAGCCGGCGACACTGGATTTCACTTTGTCCGCACGCAGGGCGCGTTTGCTTAACATGCCGGGTGCCAAAGGGGCGATTAATGGCGATCTGCGGCTTTCTGGCAGTACCGAAGATGCCTTGCTGGCGGGCACCATCAACCTGCGGCCATTGACCGTACAGGTAGAGCACTTTATCGGCAGCAGTGTGCCGGAAATTGATGTGATCGAGGTGGAAGTCGATGGCGGGGAAGACGCATCCACAGGGTCCCGTCTGCTGGAAAACATCGGTTTGCAGATTGAGGTCGTGCTGGACCAGCAATCTGTCGTCAGGGGCCTGGGGTTGGATTCTCAGCTCAAAGGGGAGGTGGACATCAGCGGCACCGCGGCGAGCCCGGAAGCGGCGGGTACCATCACCATCGTGCGCGGTAAGTTCGATTTGCTGGGTAAGAAGTTTGATTTGCAGGAAGGTGAGGTGCAGTTTGAAAACAATGTGGCGGCGATTTATGTAAAAGGCGTACACACCTATACCGACGGCGAGATTACCGCAGAAATATCCGGCACCACGGATGACCCAAAAATCGAATTCAGCTCGAACCCGGCAGCCGCCCAGGATGAAATTTTTGCCCAGCTCTTGTTTGGCAAGTCGTTGACCGATATTTCCCCGCTGCAAGCGGTGCGTCTGGTTAGCGTGGTGCGTGCTCTGCAGACTGGTGGCACCGGTTTCGACCCGCTGGCAAGTACCCGCGATCTGGTGGGGCTGGATACGCTGGACTTCGATTCGGAGGCAACGGATGAGGGGGATCAATACTCCCTGAGTCTCGGTAAATACATCACCAGCCGTATCTATCTTGAGTTACAGCGCAGTACCGACCCGCTCAATCCCTGGCAGGCGGAAATGCAAATTGAGCTGCGCAAGAATTTGCGCCTCGACATCAAATCCTCCGACGGTAGCGAAAGCGGTGCCGGAAGTGTGGAGCTTCAGTGGAAGAAGGACTACTGACCAGCTATATAAACTGAACTCTAAAAAAAGCGATGCGAGAAAGATAATGGAATATTCAATCGTGGTTTTGGCCGCCGGTTACTCTCATCGATTTGGTACCGACAAGCGCCTGGCGAGTATTCATGGGGAACCCATGATATTGCGCACCTTGCAGACGGCGCTGGATGCTGCCGACAAGTTCGACCACGCGGCGGTGCAGGTGGTACTGCGCGCACGGGATTCTGTCCTTGCCAATGGCCTGAAAAAACTCCCTGTCAAAGTCATCCATGCACCGGTGTGGCCGGTGAGCATTGGTACCAGCCTGGCGCACGTCGTTGAGCAGTTACAGCGGTCTGGCGCCAACCCCAAGGCGGTACTGGTGTGTTTGGGGGATATGCCGTTTGTGGAGCCGGAAACTCTCACCACGCTGATGCAGGCTGCGGAAGAAGACCGTATCTGCGTGCCGGTGTGCGCGGGTACCCGCGGTTACCCGATTGCCATCGGCCGCAAGTACCTCTCCGCACTGTCCCGTTTGCGCAATACCGGTATGGAAAAGGTGCTGCGTATATTTGCCGATGCGGTGGTGGATGTGGAAGTTGCGGACCCCGCGATCAATTGTGATATCAACCGTCCGGACGATTTCCACGCAGCAATGCGGCCGGATCTGTTCGGAAAAATTTTTGCATCTCCCGATACAGTGCCGGATGCGCCGATTCCATCGCCGTCGGAATAATAAAAAACGCCTCCGTCGCGACCGCAAAGAACTCTGCAGGTGACTGGGCACCGTAGGTGTCCAGTACCGAGGGTTTTTCCCCAAGCGCCACCGCGGTTTCACTCGCCGCCAGCTCTGCGCCAGCGTGCAGTGTTTGGATTCGCTGGCGCAACTCGGTAAATGCCTCACGCATTACCGGCGCCCAGGTCTTGCCATCGGCGCTGTTCTCAAAGGGTGGGCGTCCGTCCACATAGCCATCTTCTTCATCCAGCTTGTGTGCGAACTCGTGGATCGCCACATTGTGGCCGCTTTGTGGGCTCTGCATTCCATCGACCAAGTCTCCCCAGGACAACACCACCGGGCCCCGGTAGTGGGCTTCGCCGGCGCGCGCGCTCATGTGCGACGACTGCACATGTCCATCGTGGCGGGTTTCCCTGGCGACATACGCATCCGGATACACCAGTACTGTTTTCAGATCGGGATAGCAGTTGTTGGGGCGCTCCAGTAACAGCAAACAGGCGTGAGCGGCGATGGTTACGCGGATGTCCTCCGTGATTACCTGCCCATTGCAGCCGACAAATTCCTTATCGCGCAGGAACAGGCTGATGTTTTCCTTCAGCTCCTGCTGTCTGTCTGCAGGTAAATAGCGAAACAAGGCCAGACGGTCCGCCAGAATACGTTCCTGCCTGGTACTTAGGGGGCGCGAGCGCAGGTAATTGCGACGCCAGCGCTGCCACAGGAAGGGCACCACCCACGCCAGTACGGCGATGAGAATTATGACGAGAAAAGCATCCACACGAAGTTCCTGCCTGTTGCCTGAGTTACCGGGTCGATTATTGACCTGAGGTGAAATTCTGCGACCATGTTGCCCGCCTCTCGCTTGCAGAGAAGGATAACAACAGGGTGCTTAGGGAATTTATTGGGGCATGGATACAAGGATTCAAACTGCAGACGCCGGTACGGCCGCGAAACTGGCTTCGACCGGGGAGCACTGTACCCCCGCAGAGGGTGCACAACTCGATCGCTATATGATTGTGCCGCACGGATACGGCGAGGGCGATTCGGGGCAGGTCTGGGTGGCTGACTTTAATGATCCAGAGCCTGCGCCAGACGTGCAAAGCGGGGCTGCGGTCACATCAGAATCGCGTTACTGGCTGCGGGTCGAGCCCGCCGACGGTGCCGCTGCGACCGTTGCGCGGGAATCAATCCGGCGGGATGTCCCGATAGTATTTGATCGCTCTGCCCCGGGCATAGCGTTTACCCTGGTAAATCTCGCCTTGCTACCGGGGGTGCACTACCGCCTGTCGTTGTGGGGGCTACATGAATCCTCTCATGCGCTTGCCCATGCGGAGTGCCGTGGGCGCCCGCGCACGCTCGAAGGCGGCTTCAATGTTTGGTATGGAACCTGTTTTTATGGCGACGCGGACGGCGGCGCCTTGAGCAAAGCGATGGAAGCGTTACCTGCGGCGTATCGCCCCCAGGTGTCCTTTCTCGGCGGTGACCAGGTTTATCTGGATACAGCATTTTCCAACACTGGCTGGGGTGCCAGCGTCATTCGCGGCTTTAGCAGCCGCAACTTTTCCCCGCTGGGTTTCCGCTCCCGCGCCAAAATTCGCCGCAAGCTTAACGCTGTATTTACCACCGAATACCTGCGCAACTGGCGGCGCGGCTTGCGCACCAAGCTGCAGCAGGGTTTCCACTATTTCCTCGCCGGCGACCACGAATTCTGGAACGACTTCCCGAATCCGCCCGGTTTCCTGCCCACGCTCTGGTCGCGCAAGGTGCGTGATACCTGGCAGAGCTGTGCGCGGGACCTGTTCGACGCATACCAGCTGCCATCGGGGGCATGTTCCAGCCAGTTCGACGTGGCCGATGCATTGAAGTTCTTCGTGCTGGATACGCGTTTACAGCGCGCCCGCGGGCAGGATGCCAACTTTACCGATCCCCAGACCTTTGCTGCGGCCACCACCTGGCTCAGAGAGCTGGATCGCCCCGGGGTGCTGGTGTTGCCGGCGCCGCTGCTGACGCGCTGGCAGTTCCGCGACGGTGGCCTGCTCAAATCACTGCGGGTAAAGCTGGGATTGGGGGATCATTCATTGGCGGATACCGGGCAGTACCAGAATCTGGTACGGGCCATACGCGATTGTCCGCAGGACCTGTTGATCCTCGCAGGTGATGTGCATTTCAGTCGTCTCGCCCGTTTTGACCTGGGGGGCAAGCAGGTGGTGGAGGTGGTGTCTTCGCCGCTGGCCTGCCTTCCCAGCGCCGTTGCCGGCGCAGATCAGACTCTTGCGGTTTTCCCTGATCGCCCGACCGATCATATCCGTGCTGAGGTGGAGTACCTGCAGGCGGGCAGCGCCATTGGTGACGGTGGCAAGCGTTCCACAAACAGCTGCAACAACAATTTTGTTACCCTGCGTTTCGAGCCCGGTACTGTCGACGGCGATGTGCGCGTGCAGATTTTGTGCTGGAACATCACCGGCTGCGACGCACAGCAGGCGCCTTCGGTGGATTGGGAAATGCAGAATTTGGTGCTGCGCAAACGATCGGCTGCAAAGTCGGAGACTGTTCCAGCGATCGCTCCCAAAGATCCTGCAGCACAGACCGAAGAAATAAGTGAGCCCTGTTAGTAAAGCGGGCGTATAAGGTGAGCGCCGATAGCAGAGCGTGGCGAAAACGGAAAATAAAAAAATGAATGTGCAGAAATCCTTTGTAATGCTGTTGGGGCCCTTGTTCGCCGGAGCCTTCTATTTTGTGTTGTCGGCGGCGGGTATGGCGTATCTGCCTGCGGTAACCGCGGCCATTACCCTGTTGACCGTCATCTGGTGGGTGACGGAAGCCATGCCGATTCCGGCCACATCGCTGGTGCCATTTGTATTGCTGCCCCTGTTTGGGGTGTTGGACCACAAGGGGGTGGCCGCTTCGCTGGGCAGTCATGTGATCCTGTTGCTGATGGGGGCTTTTATCCTCTCCAAAGCGCTGGAGAAAAGCGGTGCTCACGAACGACTCGCACTTTATATGCTGCGTGTGGTGGGTCTTACCAGCGGGCGGCGACTGGTGCTGGGCTTTATGCTCGCGGCGGGCCTGTTGAGCATGTGGATTTCCAATACCGCCACCACCTTGATGATGCTGCCCATCGCCCTCGCGATTGCCTCGCGCACCGACAACCACCGGCTCACGGTTGCCCTGATTCTGGGTATTGCCTACGCGGCGAGTCTCGGCGGCGTGGGCAGCCCGTTGGGCACACCGCCCAACGTGATCTTTATGGGCATTTACGAGGAAGTGACCGGCCGGGAGTTCAGTTTTGCCCGTTGGATGAAGATCGGATTGCCGGTGGTGTTGATCACCCTGCCGCTGATGGCGTTGTGGCTCACCCGCGGGATTCATCTGCACAAGTCCCTCGAGGCTCCCAGTGTTGGCCCGTGGCGTCCGGAAGAGGCGCGCACCCTGGCGGTGTTCGGGGTGGCCATTTTGTTTTGGGTAACCCGCAATGAGCCGTTTGGTGGTTGGAGCGATTTACTGGGTGTTCCTGATGCTGGCGATAGCACCGTTGCGCTGGCGGCGGTGGTGTTGATGTTCCTGATTCCAAATGGCAAAGGCGGGCGACTACTGGATTGGCAGACTGCCGAGAGTATTCCCTGGGGCATGCTGCTGCTGTTTGCTGGGGGTATCGCCATCGCCAAAGGTTTCTCGGCATCAGGCTTGAGCGACATGATGGGGCAAGGGCTGAACTTCCTCACCGCCATGCCGCTGTGGTTGATGATGATTCTGCTCTGCCTGTCGGTCACCTTCCTTACCGAGATTACCAGCAATACGGCTACCGCCACGCTGTTGATGCCGATCCTCGCGGTAGTCGCTACCAGTGCCGGGTTTGATCCCATGGTGCTGATGATTCCCGCAGCCATGTGTGCCAGCTGCGCCTTTATGCTGCCAGTGGCGACGGCACCCAATGCCATTGCTTACGGCACGGGCAAATTGCGCATTCAGGAGATGGTTCGGGAGGGGGCGGTACTCAGTGTGCTGGCTTCGCTGATCATCGCCGGCGTCTGCTGGGTAATGTTGGTTTAGATTTGTAGCAAAATAATTGATGGCCTTTGAGGTATAGGTGGTTGAAAAAACCTTAAATCTTCAGTTTTTCCGGAGAATGGTTTGCGGGGTGCTGCTGAGTACCAATTCCTTGATTCGCCCGCGGGAATTCGGTTTCCTAGACGGTCTGGTTACGTGCTCGCTTCATTGCGTGCTTAATAATTCATTCACCAGCCGAAGGAATCTCAAACGTGAAAAAAATAACCATCTTGGCGGCCGCCGGCGTATTGGCAGCCTGCTCGGGAGAGTCCCAGGACGTCGCTAAAGAGGCTGAAACGACCCAGCCCGTTGCCGCAGTGGCATTGGCCTACCCGGAAACCCGCATGGGCGAAGTGGTGGACAGCTATTTTGATACCGAGGTGGCGGACCCTTATCGATGGTTAGAAGACGACCGCAGTGCCGAGACCGAGGCCTGGGTGAAAGAACAGAACGCGGTAACCTTTGGCTATCTGGACCAGATTCCTTATCGGGATACCCTAAAGCAGCGCCTTGAAGCCCTGTGGAACTACGAAAAAGTGGGCTCGCCGTTCAAGGAAGGCGATTACACCTATTTCTATCGCAACGATGGTTTGCAGAACCAGTATGTGGTGTGGCGCAACAAGGGCGACGGCGAAGCGGAAATTTTCCTCGACCCGAATACCTTCAGTGAAGACGGCACCACCTCCCTGGCGACCCTGAAATTTTCCAAAGATGGCAGCATCGCCGCGTACTCCGTATCCGAGGGTGGCAGTGACTGGCGCAAGATCTTCATCATCGATGCCGAGACCAAGGAAATCCTTGAGCAGCCGCTGGTCGACGTGAAGTTCTCCGGTATTTCCTGGAAAGGGAATGAAGGCTTTTACTACTCCAGCTACGACAAGCCCGATGGCAGTGAGCTGTCGGCAAAAACCGATCAGCACAAACTGTACTACCACAAGCTGGGCCAGCCTCAATCAGAAGACACGCTGGTATTCGGCGGTACCGACGAAGAAAAGCGTCGCTACGTCTCCGGTGTAGTGACCGAAGATGATGGCTTCCTGGTAATTTCCGGGGCGACCTCCACTTCAGGCAATGACCTGTTTATCCGCGATCTCACCAAAGCGGATGCGCCACTGGTACCGGTGCTTACCGATTTCGACTCCGACACCTATGTGATCGACAATCAGGGCAGCAAGCTGTTCCTGGTGACCAACCGCGAAGCGCCGAACAAGAAAGTAGTCACCGTGGACGCCGCCAACCCGGCGCCTGCGAATTGGCAGGACTTTATCGGTGAAACCGAAAATGTACTGACGGCGTCCACCGGCGGTGGCTATTTCTTCGCCGAGTACATGGTCGATGCACTGTCCAAAATTTACCAGTACGACTACGACGGTGAAAAAGTACGTGAAATTGCCCTGCCGGGGCCGGGTAGTGCCTCCTCCCTGGGCGGCAAGCGTGAAGATACCACCTTGTACTACTCCTTCACTAACTACAAAACGCCTTCCACGATTTTCGCGTTTGATGTAGCCGAGGGTGAATCTTCTGTATACCGGGAATCCGGTGCTCAGTTCGATCCGTCTGCCTATGAGTCTCAGCAGGTGTTCTACACCTCCAAAGACGGCACCCGTGTGCCCATGCTGATTACCCACAAGAAAGGCCTGGAACTGAACGGTAAAAACCCGACCATCCTGTACGGCTATGGCGGCTTCAACATCAGCCTGACGCCGTCATTCAGCATTACCAATGCGGTGTGGATGGAGCTTGGTGGTGTCTACGCAGTGCCTAACCTGCGCGGTGGTGGTGAGTACGGCAAGCGCTGGCACGACGCCGGTACCAAGCTGCAGAAGCAGAACGTATTCGATGACTTTATCGCCGCCGGTGAATTCCTGATCGATCAGGGCTACACCTCCAGCGATTATCTGGCGATTCGCGGTGGCTCCAACGGCGGCCTGCTGGTGGGTGCGGTAATGACTCAGCGTCCCGAGCTGGTTCAGGTTGCGCTGCCTGCCGTCGGCGTGATGGATATGTTGCGTTACCACACCTTTACCGCTGGCGCCGGTTGGGCCTACGACTACGGCACCGCGGAAGAGAGTGAAGAAATGTTCCAGTACCTGAAAGGGTATTCCCCGGTACACAACGTGCAGCAAGGCACCGAATATCCAGCGACCCTGGTAACCACTGCTGATCACGATGACCGTGTTGTGCCGGCGCATTCCTTCAAGTTCGCCGCCGAGCTGCAGAGCAAGCAGGCAGGCGCTGCACCGACCCTGATCCGTATCGAAACCAATGCTGGCCATGGTGCCGGTACCCCGGTCTCGAAGATCATCGAGCAGTACGCGGACATCTTCGGCTTTACCCTGTTCAATATGGGTATCTCCGAGCTGCCGGAGAGCTGATCGTCTGGCTACCTGTCATCGTTTCGGCATCTATGACAGGTAGCATTTGGCAAGTAGCCTAATGAGCCGGGCAGAGTGGCGTGACCGAATGGTCTCTAGCTAGCCACTCCGGCCCGGGTTATTATCTGGAGCCATCAGATTTATGCCGAGATTTATCCCTGTGCCCAAGGCAAACCACAGATCTTCTCCCCTTCATATCGAGCTCAATGCCCGTCCGGCGGTACTGCCGTTGTACTTCCGCGCTCTGACCGCGCGTAAAAAGCGTACTACCCAGGCACACAATTCCTCCGTTCTGGCCAGCGTTAGCCTGCGTGAGCAGCGGGTGGATCGCGAGCGCGTGCGCGCCTACTGCGATGTATGTGGCTTTGCCGCGGGGACTGATCTGCCGGCAACTTACCCGTTTGTGCTGGCCATGCCCCTGCACCTAAAGCTGCTGGTCTCCGATGCCTTTACCTTTCCGGTCCTCGGCATGGTGCATCTGCGCAACCAGATTACCCAGCACCGGCCTATCCAGGTTGAGGAACCCATGGATATCCACTGCGATTTGCTGGCACCGGTGCCGGTAAAGCGCGGCTATGAGTTTGCCCTGGTGACCCGGGTGAAGGTGGGGGATGAGCTGGTATGGGAGTGCGAGAGCGCCATGCTGGTACGCGGTAAGCACGCCGACAAAGACGCCCCGAAACACGCGAACCTGGCGCCATTCCCTCAGGATATGCCCGATATGGCGGAGGCTTCGAGCATCCCCTGGTCCATTTCCGAGGCGGCCGGGCGCAGTTATGCCAAAGTCTCCGGCGATTGGAACCCCATTCACCTGTTTGCCTCGTCGGCGCGCCTGTTCGGGTTCTCCAGCGCGATCGTGCACGGCATGTGGACCAAGGCTGCATGTCTCGCTGCCCTGGAATCTGAAGCGGGTGAGCGGGGTTTGCCGGCGGCCTTCCGCATGAGTGTGGAGTTCAAGCGCCCGGTGTTACTGCCTGCGTCGGCGCAATTCCTCTACACTCGAGGCGACGGCGGTACCGGTTTCCGGGTCCAGGATCAGAGCGGCAAGACCCTGTACCTCAATGGCCAGTTGCAACCTCTGTAGCCGCTATTACCCCGGGGAAATCTACCTGAGCCCCAATTTGCACTCCGCTTGTTCAGTGCGTTCGGAAAAGGATATCTGGTGAAAGACAGCACAGCACAGCAACTATCTCTGGCCAAAAACCTGGCGACCGACCTGGGCGCGGAATTGACCCGCCTGGAGTGGAAGGTGACAACTGCTGAATCCTGTACCGGCGGCGCCATTGCCGCGGCAATTACGTCTGTTGCGGGTTCCTCTGGATGGTTTGATGGTGCGCTGGTGTCATACGCCGACCGTATCAAGCGCGGCTTTCTTGGCGTTGATCAGGGTGCCCTGGACACCGATGGCGCGGTGAGTGAAACGGTTGTACGGCAGATGGCGGTGGGGGTGCTGAATCGCCTTGATGCCAACATCTCCGTCGCGGTCAGCGGTATTGCCGGGCCCGATGGGGGCAGTGAAGAAAAGCCCGTTGGTACCGTATGGATCGCCTGGGCCCATGGCGAGGGGCAGGAGCCGCTGGAAGTAAAGGCCCTGTGCATGCAGTTTGGCGGCAGTCGCGCAGAAGTTCAGGCGCAGACCGTGGTAACGGCACTGGAGGGGCTGCTGGCGATCACGAAAAGCCATACCGACTGACCAGAGTTGGCACCGTTGTTTCATTGTTTCCGCACAAAATTTAGCCGCTTCGAAACGAATACCGATCATTCCCGATTACTGGTTGCTTATACAGTAATTTTTCTCTAAGCTCCTTCCCCAATAGCAGTATCAATTGCAGTATTTCTCACCAACTTTCAGGTACACATGGGAAGGGTCATGGATTCCAATAAAGACAAGGCTTTACAGGCGGCGCTGTCTCAGATCGAGCGTCAGTTCGGCAAAGGCACCGTTATGCGCATGGGAGACAAGGAGCGCGAGCGTATCCCTGCAATCTCCACCGGTTCCCTGGGACTGGACGTAGCCTTGGGTATTGGAGGCCTGCCACGTGGACGTATCGTCGAGATCTACGGCCCGGAATCTTCCGGTAAAACCACCCTGACCCTGCAGGTGATCGCGGAAGCGCAGCGCAATGGCGGTACCTGTGCATTCGTCGATGCGGAACACGCGCTGGACCCGATTTACGCGGAAAAGCTCGGCGTAAACGTAGACGAGTTGATCGTATCCCAGCCGGACACCGGTGAGCAGGCGCTGGAAGTGGCCGACATGCTGGTGCGCTCCGGCGCGGTAGACGTATTGATTGTCGACTCCGTAGCGGCACTGACGCCGCGTGCGGAAATCGAAGGCGAAATGGGTGATTCTCACGTTGGTCTGCAAGCCCGTCTGATGTCCCAGGCCCTGCGTAAACTCACAGGTAACATCAAAAACACCAATACCCTGTGCGTGTTTATTAACCAGATCCGTATGAAGATCGGTGTGATGTTCGGCTCCCCGGAAACCACCACCGGTGGTAACGCACTCAAGTTCTACTCCTCTGTACGCCTGGATATCCGTCGTATCGGTGCCGTAAAAGAGGGCGATGAGGTGGTTGGTAACGAGACCCGTGTTAAAGTGGTAAAGAACAAGGTTGCGCCGCCTTTCAAGCAGACCGAGTTCCAGATCATGTACGGCCAGGGTATTAACCTGATTGGTGAAATTATCGACTACGGCGTGAAGCTGGGACTGGTGGATAAAGCCGGTGCTTGGTACAGCTACAAGGGCGATAAGATTGGCCAGGGTAAAGCCAATGCGGTGAAATTCCTCAAGGAAAATGTGGATATCCGCAATGAAATTGAAGGCCTGCTACGTTCCCAGCTGCTCGGCGATATGACGCCGGTCGCTGAAGACGCCGAGGAAGTATCAGAGGGCTGATTTTAGTCCCTGTATCATTTACTTCAGTGTTTTCCACTCCCGACCCCGCCCAGGCGCTGTTCACCGCAGCGCTTGAGCTGCTATCCCGACGCGATCACTCGCGTCGGGAGCTCACTCAAAAGCTCTCGCCAAAATTCCCCGATGCGGATTTTTCAGCCCTGTTCCTGCGGCTGGAAGAACTTAACTATCAATCCGACCAGCGCTTTGCGGAGATGTTTGCCCGCTCTCGGGTACAGCGTGGCCACGGCCCCCTGCGTATTCGCCAGGATCTACAGCAGCGGGGTATCCCCAGCAGTATGGCCACAAGCGCGATCGATACCCTCGACACAGATTGGTTCGAACTGGCTTACTCCGTGTTACAACGCAAGTTTGCCAGTCGCGGTGCTGTGGTAAGCCTGAAACGTGAGCAGCAGATGCGCGAGCGTGCGCGGCGTCAACGCTTTCTGGCCTACCGCGGCTTCTCGGCAGATGCCATCGGTTATGCGCTGGATACCTTAGAGCGCGAAGCTCGATGCGGTGATGGCCTGATCTGAACCGGTATACACCTGTAGCCATGCCGGAAAGCCGCACCCATCTCGGTTGAATGCTCTCTAAGTTCCGCCAGGCCGACCTTTTCGAGCCACATTGACTCGCCAAAATGCCAAATACATACTTTGGTAACCATCGGGCGACCCGCAACGGGTCAGCCAAAAAATGATTATGCAATGCTGTCCCAATAACGATTACAAAGGACTTTCCATGCGCACATTAACCACCTGCCTATTCCTGCTCGCTCTATTTGGCTGTTCAAAGCCTGCAGATGAAGTGGGGAGCACGAAAGAAAACAAAACGGAAGAAACCTTTTCTGTCATGTTTGGTGGTACGACAGTGGGAGATATGGCCGTCGTTCGTACCGGTAATCAGCTGCAGATCGATTTTGGCTTCAGCAACAATGGCCGTGGTGCGAGTAGTCAGGAAACGCTCGTGTTGGGTGAAGGCAGCGTGCCCACCGAGTGGAAAATCACCGGCAAAACCACTTTTGGTAATGCGGTGGATGAGGAATATGTGCGTACTGAAAGTACCGCACGCTGGCGTTCCGCATCCGGTGAGGGGCAAGCAGATGTAACCGCAAACCCGATCTATATTGCACAAAACGCCAGTCCTTACTCTCTGTTTTTGTATACCCAAGCGGTACTGGAATCCGGCCGGGATAGCTATCCGGCCCTGCCGGCGGGTGATCTGGTTGTGACACCCAAGCGGGAGCTGCAATTAAAAGGCGAAAGTAAAGAACTCAGTGCCACCATGTACGCGGTGGGCGGCATCGATATGGATCCACAATACCTAGTGCTGGATGAGCAGCAGGAACTCATTGCAATTGTGTCCCCGCGGGCAGCATTTATTCGCCAGGGATTGGAGGGCGAAGAAAAGCGCTTGCGAGAGCTGGCTGCATCACTGAATGCCGCCAGGTTTGAAGAAATTGCCAGCCGGGTTACCCATCAGTACCAACAGCCGGTGCGGGTAAACAATGTCCGCGTCTTCGACCCGAAGGCACTTGGGCTCACTCAGCCCGTGTCCGTGTTGGTTAAAGAGGGAGTCATCGTGGCAATTGACGATGTCCAGACCGAGCAAAACCCGGGCGAAGTCACGATTGATGGCGAGGGCGGCGCCCTGGTGGCCGGTCTCTATGAAATGCACGGCCATATGAGTGACAACGATGCGCTGCTAAACGTGATTGCCGGTGTGACCTCCGTACGCGATATGGGTAATGAGTCGGATGTACTGGAGTCACTGATTGAAAAAATCGATAGTGGACAATTGATTGGTCCCCGCATCATCAAGAGTGGTTTTATCGAAGGCGTTAGTGAGTACAGTAATTCAACCGGTGAATTGGCCCCCACCAAAGAAGACGCTTTGCAGCTAGTGCGTGATTACGCCGCCAAAGATGGCTACATGCAGATCAAAATTTACAGCTCGATGAATGGCGAGTGGATCCCGGATATTGCCAAAGAAGCACACAAACTGGGTTTGCGGGTTGCCGGTCATATTCCAGCGTTTTATACCGCCGATCAGATGATTGAGGCTGGCTACAATGAGATCACCCACATTAACCAGTTGATGTTGGGGTGGGTGCTGACCCCAGAAGAGGACACGCGCACCTTGTTCCGCATTACCGGGATGAAGCGTTTTGTCGACCTGGATTTAACCAGCGATAAAGTGGCCAAGACCCTGGAGATGATGGTTGCAAACGACATTGCGCTTGATCCAACCACGGTGATTCACGAGCTTGGCATGACTTCAAGAAATGGAATCACTCGCCAGGGCGCGCTGGATTACATCGAGAATATGCCGGTGAGCGTGCAGCGTCGCGCCAAGGTCGCCATGCTGAATGTGGCAGATGACGCGGAAGACCAGGCATACAAAGCGGCTTATCAAAAAATCATCGATACTCTGGCACTGATGCATCAAAAGGGTATCTTGCTGGTACCGGGCACCGATTTCGGTGGCGCTTTTGAACAACACCGTGAGCTGGAGCTGTTCCAGGAATTTGGTATGAGTGCTGCGGAAGCATTAAAGCGTGGCACCTATGATATGGCAGAGTATCTGGGGCATGCCGATACTCTGGGCAGTATTGAAGTGGGCAAACAGGCAGACTTCTTCCTGGTGCCTGGCGACCCTACTCAGGATCTAAAAGCAATAAAAACCATCTCGATGGTGACCACCAATGGCAAGTTTTTCTATCCAACGGAAGTGTATCCGGAGTTTGGAGTCAAGCCATTTACCCGTGTGCCTGTGGTAAAAGAGGCGTCACTTTAATAGAGGACAACGGCAAGGAGCGCCCATGATTCTCTCTATTGACCAGGGTACCACCGGTACCACGGCTTTCGTCTTCGACCGCGACGGCAACCTGCGCGGGCGCAGTTACTCGGAGTTCTCCCAGTACTACCCGCAACCGGGCTGGGTGGAGCACGATGCCAGTGAAATCTGGCAGGTCACCCTCAAGGTGTGTGCCGCCGCCATCAAGCGGGCGGGTATCGAACCTTCGGATCTCTCTGCGCTGGGTATTACCAACCAGCGCGAAACAACGGTGCTGTGGGATCGCGCCACCGGCGAGCCGGTGCATCGGGCGATCGTGTGGCAGTGTCGCCGCTCTGCGAGTATTTGCCGGGAGTTGCGCAATGCCGGCGCCGAGTCGATGGTGCGGGCCAAAACCGGGTTGCTGCTGGATGCTTATTTCTCCGCCAGCAAGCTGCGCTGGATCTTTCGCGAGTCACCGGAGCTCCATCGCCGGGCAGAAGCTGGAGAACTCTGCTTCGGCACCATCGATAGCTGGCTTATCTGGTGCTTTACCGGTGGACGCCAGCATCTCACCGACCACACCAACGCCTGCCGTACCTTGCTCTACGATCTCGATCGCCGCCAGTGGGACAGGGAGTTGCTGCGGATGTTTGATTGCCCGGCCGCGATCCTGCCGGAGATCCGGCCTTCCGCGGGCAGTTTTGGTACCACCGATCCGTCCGCATTTCTCGGCGCGTCGGTACCCATCGCCGGGGTAGCCGGTGACCAGCAGGCGGCGCTCTACGGGCAGGGCTGTTTCGAACCCGGCACCATGAAGAACACCTACGGTACCGGTTGTTTTTTGCTTGCCAGCGCCGGTCAGGAGCGACCGCTGGTGCCGGAGGGCATGCTGACCACCATCGGCTGCGATGCCAAGGGCATGCCCCAATTTGTGATTGAGGGCGCCGTGTTCAATGCCGGTGCGGCGGTGCAATGGTTGCGGGATGATCTCGGCATCATCCACCAGGCGGCGGAATCTGAAAAAATGGCGCAGGAAATCCCCAATACACGGGGGGTCTATATGGTGCCGGCCTTCAGTGGACTGGGTGCCCCCTATTGGGATGCCGATGCGCGCGGTGCCATATTTGGCCTATCACGGGGCGCCGGGCGGGCTGAAATTGTCCGCGCGACACTCGAGTCCATCGCCTATCAGAGTCACGAACTGGCTGAACTGATGGCGCGCACCCTTGGGGTTGAACTCGAATGTTTGCGAGTCGACGGCGGTGCGAGCGCCAACAACTTCCTGATGCAGTTCCAGGCAGATATTTCCGACCTGCGGATTGAGCGCCCCCGCCAGATCGAGTCCACCGCGGTTGGGGCGGCATTGCTCGCCGGAATTGGGGCGGGAATCTGGCAAAGTGAGGCGCTACCGGCGTCACTACAGGATATAGAGCAGGATTTCCTGCCGCAGATGTCTGCCCAGACACGCCAGGACCTTCTCGCCGGGTGGCGCAACGCCGTCTCCGCTTGCCGCCACTTCTAGGCATCTCGCCACCGTCTCTTCTCCCGCCGGTAGACTGCGCGGGGGATTTCTCCCCTCAGTCGTGAAAACACCGAAAAAGCGTTGTACCATACGCGGTCATTTTTGGCCCTCCAAGGCCCCGGAGAGTCCCGTGAGTCGGGTTCTGGGGCGCCATCCGAGTGTTATTCCGAGATAGAAATGGACAAGAAATTACTGAGTTTGTTGGTTTGCCCCGTCAGCAAGGCCCCTCTTGAATATCACGAAGAAACCCAGGAGCTGGTGTGCAAGGCGAGTGGCCTGGCGTACCCGATTCGCGATGGTATTCCAGTGATGCTGGAGTCTGAAGCCCGTCCTCTTACGACGGACGAGAAGCTAGCCAAGTAACAAAGTGATGACCGCCTGGGCAATATTGGCGGGGTTTGCGCCGGATTCTGGCGCAGTGTGGAGATGCCAAGGAAGAGCAGGGCGGGACGAATATGGAAGACGTCAGTGTATTCAGCCGGATTATTGCCGGAGAGCTGCCGGCAAGGCGGCTGTACGAAGACGAACACTGTATCGTCATTGAGGACCGGGCGCCGCAGGCGCCAACCCATCTGCTGATCATTCCCCGTAAACCGCTGGTGAGCGTGGCAGACGCAGGCGAGGAAGATGTACCACTGCTCGGTCATCTTATGTGGGTAGCATCGTTAATGGCCAAGCGCCTGCAGCTGGAAGATGGCTTTCGGCTGGTGGTCAACAATGGCCGCGGTGCTGGCCAGACGGTGTTTCACTTACACATACATTTACTCGCGCAGCGCAAGCTGCCCGAGGCAGGACTCGCTAAAGACCTGCGAGACTGATTGAATAGTTGGCTCCGGAGCGATCCAGGACCGACAAGAATTTACTGACGATTTGGAAGCAGCCTGTAATGAAGAGTGCACAGATACGCGAAGCATTTCTAAACTATTTCGCCGAGCAGGGACACACCCGTGTGCCCTCCAGCTCACTGGTGCCGGGTAACGATCCGACTCTGCTGTTCACTAATGCGGGCATGGTGCAGTTCAAAGATACCTTCCTGGGGCAGGAATCTCGCCCATACGTTCGCGCCGCCAGCTCCCAGCGCTGTGTGCGCGCCGGTGGTAAGCACAACGACCTGGAAAACGTGGGCTACACCGCGCGTCACCACACCTTCTTTGAAATGCTGGGTAACTTCAGCTTCGGTGATTACTTCAAGCGCGAAGCGATCAAGTTTGCCTGGGAGTTCCTGACCAAGGAATTGAAGCTTCCGGAAGAGCGCCTGTGGGTGACCGTGCACATCAGCGATGATGAAGCAGCGGATATCTGGCTGAAAGAAATGGGTGTAAGTGCCGAGCGCTTCTCTCGCCTCGACGAAGACAACTTCTGGCAGATGGGTGATACCGGCCCGTGTGGTCCCAGCTCCGAGATCTTCTACGACCACGGCGCAGATGTGCCCGGTGGTCCCCCCGGATCCGAAAATGACGACCTCGACCGTTATATCGAGATCTGGAACCTGGTATTTATGCAGTTCGAACGCTCCGCCGACGGCGAACTGCATCCGCTGCCCAAGCCCTCCGTGGATACCGGCATGGGCCTCGAGCGTATCGCGGCAGTAATGCAGGGCGTGCACTCCAACTATGAGATTGACCTGTTCCAGGCACTGTTGAATGCCGCGGGCAAGGTCGTTGGCTGCTCCGACACCGAAGAGAAGTCCTTGCGTGTAATCGCGGACCACATTCGCTCCTGCTCCTTCCTTATTGCCGACGGCGTAATGCCGTCCAACGAAGGTCGCGGCTTCGTATTGCGCCGGATTATTCGCCGCGCGGTGCGCCACGGACACAAGCTGGGGCACAAAGACATTTTCTTCTACAAACTGGTCGCCGCACTGGTTGCGGAAATGGGCGATGCCTACCCCGAGCTGAAAGAAAAGCAGTCGGTAATTGAAAACGCCCTGCGCAAGGAAGAAGAGCAGTTCGCCAAGACCCTGGATAAGGGCCTGGCGCTGCTTGACGAAGCATTGGCTTCGCTCGAAGGTACGGAAATTCCGGGTGAGCTGGTGTTTACCCTGCACGATACCTACGGTTTCCCCACCGATCTGACCCAAGACATTGCCCGCGAACGTGGCCTGACTCTGGACATGGCGGGCTATGAAAAAGCCATGAATGCCCAGCGTGAGCGCGCCCGCGCAGCGGGTAAGTTCAAGCAGGATTACACCGACACCGTCGAGCTGGACGGGGCCACCGAGTTCCTCGGTTACGACCGCGTCACCGAACAGGGCAATGTGGTTGCCATTATCAAAGACGGCGAGCTGGTCGATCGCATTGAAGAAGGCGAGTCTGCGGCTATCGTGCTCGACCGTACCCCGTTTTATGCGGAATCCGGTGGTCAGGTAGGTGACAGTGGTTACCTGCAGTCCGAGTCGGGCCGCTTCGAAGTGGCCGACTGTGTTAAGCACGGGGCCAACCACCTGCACCAGGGCAAGTTGCTCTCCGGCAGTCTGGCCGTCGATGAAGCGGTAACGGCAGAAGTTGCCGGCGATGTGCGCCAGTCCACCGCGCTGAACCATTCCGCCACGCACCTGCTGCATGCTGCATTGCGCAAAGTACTGGGTGAGCACGTGACCCAGAAGGGCTCCCTGGTGGATTCCGAGCGTCTGCGTTTCGACTTTTCTCATCCGGAAGCAGTGACCAGCAAACAGCTGCGTGCGATTGAAGCGCTGGTAAATAGCCAGATCCGTGCAAACACCGCGGTGGAAACGGAAGAGACGGATATCGAAACCGCGAAAGCCAAAGGTGCAATGGCACTGTTTGGCGAAAAGTACGGTGACTCCGTGCGCGTGTTGACCATGGGTGAACGCACCGATGGTGGCGCTTTCTCGGTGGAATTGTGTGGCGGTACCCACGTCGAGCGCACCGGTGATATCGGCCTGCTGCGCATTGTTGCAGAAAGCGGAATCGCCTCCGGTCAGCGTCGTATTGAAGCAGTCACCGGCGCCCACGCACTGGCACTGTTTGATCTGGCCCAGCAGCGTCTTGATCACGCGGCAGCACTGCTTAAAGCGCGTCCGGAAAATCTCGGTGAGAAGGTTGAACAGCTGATCGCCAGTAATCGCAAGCTGGAAAAAGATCTGGCCAGCATGAAGACCCGTCTCGCCAGTGGTGCAGGCGGTGACCTGACCAGCCAGGCGGTAGAAGTTGCGGGCGTTAAATTGCTGGCAGCCTCTATTGATGGCGCCGATGCGAAGTCGCTGCGGGATCTGGCCGACCAGCTGAAAAACAAATTGGGCAGCGGTGTGCTGCTGCTCGCCGCACCGGGTGAAGAGAAGGTTGCTCTGGTAGCCGTTGTAACCAAGGACCTTACGGGCCGACTGGCGGCCGGTGATTTGATGCGTTTTGCCGCGGGCGAGCTGGGCGGTAAGGGCGGTGGTCGCCCAGATATGGCGCAGGGCGGTGGCACCGATGTGGCTGCATTGCCGGCGCTGATTAAAGCGATCCCGGAGTGGGTGAAAAACAATATCAAATGAAACTAACAGCCGATTATTCCGGAGTTCGCAGGCTTGCCGAATTTTTTCTGGGGTAGTTTCTGTGTTTTCAGTTGATTTGCCCGCGGTTTGGTGATTAAGTGCGCGGCACCCGCGGATTTGGTACCGCGTAGCAAGGTAGTAAGGAACACTAGAACGATGAGTTTGTTCGTACAGAAATACGGCGGCACTTCAGTAGGCTCCATCGAGCGTATTGAGGCGGTTGCCGACAAAGTGGCCGGCTTCAAAGCCCAGGGTCACGATATGGTTGTTGTTCTTTCCGCGATGAGCGGTGAGACCAACCGCCTGATTGGCCTGGCGAGCCAGATTCAGGAAAACCCTGACCCCCGGGAGATGGACGTACTGGTATCCACTGGCGAGCAGGTGACCATTGCCCTGTTGAGCATGGCACTGAAGAAGCGCGGTTACGATGCGTGCTCCTACACTGGCGGTCAGGTAAAAATTCTTACGGACAATGCACACACCAAAGCGCGAATTCAAAGTATCGATGTAGAGCGTATGCGTCGGGATCTCGACTCCGGCAAGGTTGTCGTAGTCGCGGGTTTCCAGGGTGTGGATGACGAAGGCAACATCACTACCCTGGGACGTGGTGGTTCCGATACCACTGGCGTCGCCTTGGCCGCAGCCCTGGACGCGACCGAGTGCCAGATCTATACCGACGTTGATGGTGTTTACACTACCGATCCGCGGGTTGTAGACAGTGCTCGCCGACTGGACCGCATCACCTTTGAAGAAATGCTGGAAATGGCGAGCCTGGGCTCCAAGGTTTTACAAATTCGTGCGGTTGAGTTCGCTGGTAAATACAAAGTACCGCTGCGGGTCCTCTCTACGTTTGATGAGGGTAACGGCACACTGATTAGTCTGGATGAGGAAGACAACGATATGGAACAGCCTGTAGTCTCCGGCATTGCGTTCAACCGTGACGAGGCAAAACTGACAATCCGCGGTGTACCCGATACCCCCGGCGTTGCCTGTCGTATCCTGGGCCCGGTTGGTGCGGCCAATATCGAAGTTGACGTGATCGTTCAGAATATCAGCGCCATTGACGGCACTACTGACTTTACCTTCACCGTACACCGCAATGATGCGGGCAAGGCGCTGGGCGTACTCCAGCGTGTAGCCGATGAGTTGGGCGCTCGTGAAGTTATCTCGGATGACAATATCGCCAAGGTATCCATCGTGGGTGTCGGTATGCGCTCCCACGCCAACGTAGCATCACGCATGTTCGAAGCGTTGGGTCAGGACAATATCAACATTCAGATGATCACCACCTCCGAAATCAAGATCTCGGTCATTATCGATGAGCGCTATCTCGAACTGGCGGTGCGTGCGTTGCACAGCGCTTTTGAACTGTCTGAGCCCAAGATTACCGAATAACTATAACCAAATTGAAGGATCTCCCAGGCAACCATAACAATTCGGTTGCTTGGCGTGCGGTACTACCTATTGAGATTTTCCGCGTCTGGACGATACTGAATAAAGTGACGGACAAGATTCTCGGTTTGCGGCCTTCTCGGGTTATTATGATCCAAGGTGCGGACCAGGGATAACCGGTCGTACCAAATCACAGGATGATCAAGGAGATGTAGGTAATGTTAATTTTAACCCGCCGTATCGGTGAAACACTGATGGTTGGTGACAATGTGACGGTTACCGTATTGGGTGTGAAAGGCAACCAGGTACGTATCGGAGTCAACGCGCCAAAGGAAGTAGCGGTACACCGCGAAGAGATTTACCAGCGGATCCAGCGTGAAAAGCAATCCTCCAGTGAGGGGAGTGCCGACTGAGAGCTGGTGTATTCAGCGCAGTTTGCTGACGAAAAAAGGGTCGCCAAGCGGCCTTTTTTTGTGCCTGTATGATTTGTGAGCGCTTGTGAAGAAATCGCAAAAAGTTATTGATTCCCCATTGATTTTTGCCTCGCCGTTGGTATGATGCCGCTCACTTTCAGGAGCAAGACCAACTGTCCAAAAGCACAGTTGTGGAATGCTTAAGTCCAGAAGCGTTTGATCGCTCTGAACGAAAAACTGATTGGTGAGGTGGCCGAGTGGCTGAAGGCGCGCCCCTGCTAAGGGCGTATGGGTTAACACTCATCGAGGGTTCGAATCCCTCCCTCACCGCCATATTTAAAACACTCTCAATTGAGGGTGTTTTTTTATGTGTGAAGGTTGTGTTTTTGGCCTTCACACAAGCGACACTGGAGTGGTGTCGAGGCGGCAAAAAAGTTTTTTAAAAACTGCTTGCCAGCCAATGATCTGCTCCGTATAGTTCGCGCCCTCGCTGCCAAGGCGGTAACGCAAACGGCGGTGAGAAGGTAAGTTAACCTTTTGATTTTCAACGAGTTTTTCTCGCAAAAATGAATTTCAAAAAGCGCTTGCCAAGGTCGAAGCGGTCGCTATAATGCGCGCCACTTCAACGGAGTCACCACGGTTTAGTCGGTGCTTTTGTTGAGGGTTCGACGGGGCTCCAGGCAGTCCCCCAGCACTGAAAATCAGGTCATTTATTTGCCGGTTTCCAGTGCTGAAAAAAGCTCTAAAAAAGAGCTTGCCAAACGAGATTGGCGCCATATAATGCGCGTCCTTCTCGGGGTCACC
>NZ_JAHVKO010000008.1 GCF_019800665.1 Microbulbifer agarilyticus | reverse complement strand
TTATCCCCAAATCGCAATGATGGTTTTTTAGGCGCCGTCGCAACCCCAGTAACCACGCCACTCCCATCGAATATCCCGTAGTTACCCACAACTCTGTCCAAGGTTTCTGTGTGTAACCGACTGTGCATAACTCGCAAAAAGCGCGATAAATCAGTTATTAACCGATACATCCCCAGAGCTATATCAACAGCGACCGACAAGCTATTTGTGGGGAAAAGAAAGCGCGAGGATTACACACAAAGAAGCGGTACAAGGAGTGATTTAATGATTGGAATCTGCGTGAAGAATTGCGCTTATGCAGTGGAAAAAAGCCGTTGAAAAAATAGCCGAAAACACGAGCCCAGCAACCACGGGGGCCCGCGGTGCTTTTCAGGAGTTATCCCCAATGCTATCCAGTATTTCTGTGCACAAAGGGAAATAACCCACCGCTGTGGATGGAATACTCCCCTGGTCGATGCGTTGGGTTGCCCCTTAGAAGATGACGCTCCAGCCCAATGATGCGGACTCCAACTGGTACTCGCCTCTTGTTGTATCGCCACCTACTTCGGGAAATAGTTCCCACTCGGCGCGAATGGTCCAGCGATCGCGCAGTCGGTAGCTTACCCCGGCTCCGTAGCCCCAGTGGAAGCCACTGGCACTTTCGTTGAACTCGCCCTC
Source organism: Microbulbifer agarilyticus (assembly GCF_019800665.1). Taxonomy (GTDB): domain Bacteria; phylum Pseudomonadota; class Gammaproteobacteria; order Pseudomonadales; family Cellvibrionaceae; genus Microbulbifer; species Microbulbifer agarilyticus_C. The sequence continues at coordinate 87,843 of NZ_JAHVKO010000008.1, read as the reverse complement.
CACAGGGAATGTCACGGCCTGCAGGGAACCGTTTTGTAGCTGTACCACCGCCAAGGAATCTCCCCGCTGCAACGAGCGTATCTGGTTAAACCAGAAGCCGCCGCCTATTTTGCCGAATACGCTTATCCCGGACCCGCCCACCGGAAGATGGCTGACGAAAAATGCATTCCCCATACGGGTCGTCACGCGATCTTTTATAAACAGGCTTGGGAACTGTGGATTACTGATGGCGAAGTTCGAAGTGGCGCTGGTGGATTGCCGCAAATCGGCTTCTAGCGCGAAATTCGGACTCCAGCGCCAACCGGCGTAAAGCTTCGCGCCCTCGCCACTGTCACTACAGTTGGAAAATGTCGCGAGTTGGTTGGAGCTATTCAGGCCGCTGACGAACGACTGTGAGTTTCCGCACACATCGTCGAGTGCCGTGCTCTGGATCGCTAGCCCGCCGTAGCGGTGGGAGTAAAAGTCTGCGCTTGCCGGGCTGCTGGCCAGCAATGAAAGGGGTACCACAAGCAGAAAGAGGAGCCTAACCATGGCGATACCTGCTCTGGAGAATGGAAATAGTGTTGTGTAACGCCCCGGAACTTCCTGTCGGGACTCACTGCTACGTGACGACGTAGCAGCTAGATCACATCATATTTTGAGTTGTGCGCGCAATTCCGCCAACTTCTTGGCATTTTCAGCTTTGGACAGCGGCTTGGCCGGCTGGTGCTCTAATTGAACCTGCTGCGGTGCCGGCAGACTCTCGCCGGCGAGCAGGCGCTCACAAACCTTTTTGTAATGACTGGCAAATACCGGGTAGGCGGAGGATTCCGGATTATTGGCGAGGAAGAACCAGTCCGCTGCACGCCCTGCGTGGTACACCGCAGGATGGCTCCACTTCTGGTTGGCCTTGGGGCTCGGGGCATTGCAGGCCTCGCGATAGGCGGCACGGGGGTCTGGCAGACCGTTTTCGCCTTCCGCACAGAGCTGCAGCATCTTGTGTACGGTGGGTAGGTATTCACACTGTTTGATGGCGCGCTTTGCGCCCGCGAGGATCTGCTCCGGTGAGAAGCCGGCAAGAGATTCCAGCCACAACCGCTTGGCGTGGTTCAGGGTCTGCACATCCTGAAAAGCCGAGTTAAATTGATTGTGATAACTCAGCTTGAGCAAACCGAACACCTCGTTAAGTGCCCGCTTGCGTGCTTCCAGTTCGGCGTTACCAGTTTGTGTCTGTGACGATGTCCCAGACTGATGTATCTCTGGTGCGTTGGTTGGCTGCATTCCCGGGCTCTTGTGGCTTGCCATGGTGTTGTCCTATCGCGAACTTGTTGCGCTCGGCCCACTGGTGACGGGCGTGACGTACGAAGACGGAATCCCAGCTTTTACGTGCGGCACCCTGCTCGCGCCAGTAGAGGCGGAATTCCGGTACCAGGCCAAGGGCAAATTCGCGGTCAATTTCACATTGATTCAAGAGGTGGCCAAGGCAGTCACTGGTCGGTTGCCAGTTGCGAGAAATCGGTTTGGCGACCGGGTTTTTCTCGATGCCTTGACAGTAGTATGCCCACTCGGTGCGCGCATACTCGATAAACTGTTCTCCCCAGCGGGCACTGTGTCCACCGCGCTCGAGCCACTTGTAGATAAATTCCGGCAGTAATTCTGACGCAAAACTGGGGTTGATGGCCAATCGACGCAGCTGTTCCCAGGTGTTCTCACTGGGCTGCCAATCCCGCGTCATTGGCTCGGGCTTCCGTTTTTCTATAAACGGTGTGTCCTGCTTCTCCCAGTCCTCGGTTACCCAGTCGTTAAACTCCAGATCCCAGGAAATGGATTGCTTGGCGCTGTTGCGATGGTACTCCACGAAACGCTGCAAACAGCGTTGTACGAAGGTACTGGGGACGCCCTCATCGGAGAGTTTGCGCAGGGTATCTTCCCCCGGCCGCCAGTGGTCGGGCAGGGGTTGCTTGCGACCCTGCGTTGCCCGGTAAGACTCCCACTTGGTCTTTACCAACTTAAGGAATAGGGAACCAAAGGAGTGTCTGCTTTCGCCGCGGTCGCGCCAGTAGGTCACAAACTCTGGCAACTGTTCGCGCACAAAATGTTCCGGCACGCCCAGTTGCGCGATGCGCGCCATGGTTTCCCCATCCGGTTGCCAGCTGGGGGAAATGATATTCGCCGCCCGCTGTACCGGCATAGGCGCTACTGGGGACGGAGCTGGTGAGGTCTGATGTACAGGCAAATTGCTGCGTGCTTGCGCCGCAGGCAGCGCGAATTTCAATACCGCACTACTACCGTAGGGCGCGGCGCCCAACAATAGCGCGCCCTGATTGCGCAGGCTTGTGGATACCCGCTGAATGTCATTGGGCTCCCAGAAAGGCAATAGCTGCTGCAGCTGCTCACCCTCTGCGGTATACCAGTCTCGGCCTGGATGTGACTCAGCCGGCAAAAATGGTATCAGGTCGGTCAAGGCACCAAGCAGCACCGCCTCCTCCAGACCGAGCGTGGCGGCCAGAGTGGGGGATACTACAAGGGGACGTTCCGGAAGCAGGGGGTGTTTCATTCCGCGATGATACCACCCCGGGTCAAGTCACCGGGAGTAGAATTAGGTGTCTGTTTGGTCGGCTTATCGTCGCCTGGCTGGCGTCGTTTTTCGCTGTCGGCAGCCGAGTAGACTGGGCCTTGCGGTTATGCCTGCACCGATATCCGATAGGCGCAACGGCGTGCGCCATCCAGCAGATACTCGCAGCGCTCTACTTTTGCCGTAGGCAGGCATTGCCGAAAGATTTCCAGCTCCGAACGACAGAAGCCCTGGCACTCACGGGCGGCGGCACAGATTGGGCAGTGGTTTTCCAACAGCAGCCAAACCCCGCGCTTTTCCTGTACCGCTTCGGCCATATATCCTTCGCGGCTGCGGATTTCCGCGAGTTTTTTTACCCGTGCGCCGAGGCTTTTACAGCTGGCCAGGGCCGAGCCATATTCGGTCAGGGATTCCTTTTCACGCTGATCGATGAGCGCATTGAGGCCCTGCTCACCAAAAATTTCCCGAACGTTGTCGATCAGTTTGACTGTCAGATCGCTGTGGCGATCGGGAAACCGCTGGTGGGCTTTTTCGGTCAATTCCCAGAAACTGGTGGGGCGGCCAACTTTCTCTGCCTGGTCAAAGCGTGCAAGTAGCCCATCCGTTGCCATACGATTCAGATGCTGGCGCGCACCGACCACTGAGATGTTCAGGTGCTCGGCAATTGTTGTTGCGGACTGGGCGCCACGAGTCTTGAGAAAATAGAGGATTTGCTCGCGAGAATCGCCGCTGTTATCTGCAGGTTTCCCGGTGGTTTGGGCGGTAGTTTCCGCGGCCTTGGACTCAGAAATATTCAACGTGGGATCACCTTCGCCGGCCAGTTAAACGATGCGCGATGGAGTGCCGCGAACCAGACGGCACTAGCAAGGCACAAGGCGCCGCCCAGTACCAGGGTCCATTGGCTCCCCAGTAGTGCAAGCACACTGCCGAGTAGCGCGATAATGGCGTTGGTCAGGCAAAAGTTTGCCGTCAGCAGACCCATCACCTTGCCCTGGCCGTACTGTTCAAAACGCTCGGACATAATTGCCGGGAAGACGCCATTCACGGTGGCGATACTGGCACCAATCAACGCGAACATCACGATAGCGCCCTGGCTGTTTGCAAGAGGCAGTAACGCCAGCAGAACCCCCAGTACCAATGCGCCGTTAAATACTACGGGATTTGCGCCGAAGCGTTTCTTCAACGGCGGCACCGCCAGCGCACTCATGGTAATCATTACCGCCGTAGCGACGACGGTATTCCAAGCGATGTCGTGCGGCGCGTAACCAAACTTCTCCACCAGCCAAAATGGATAAAACTCGTAAAAGGCGTTTACCCCAAGACAAAACAGCAGATTAAACAGCGCCAGAGCGCGAATTGCCGGCTCTCGCCACAGGGTCAGCGAGTTTTCCGAGCGGACGAGTTGCAGAAGATTACCGCTGGCGCGCGCGGACGGCTTGTCCGCGGGCAGAAACAACTGCGCCAGTAGAGCGCAGGCAATTACCGCAGCAGCTCCGGCCCAAAACACCACGGCGGCCCCAAATACCGCCAGATAGCCACCACTCAGCGGCCCGAGCAGCCAGCCAGCGTAGGCGCAGGACATTGCCAGTGACAAAGCACGGGTGCGGTCGATAACTGGATGGAGGTCTGCAGCCATGGCACGGGCAATGGCGATGTTGCCCTCACACAAGCCGGTGACAAAGCGCGCGGCGATGAACAGCATAAAGTTTTGCCAGCTCAGTGCGAGTGCAGCCAATACGTAGCCCGCAGCCGCCAGAATCAAGGTGAGCACGAGAGTGCGGCGACGCCCAAACTGGTCGGACAGCGCGCCCAGAACGCTGCTGCCGATCAACAGGCCGATGGGAAATACGGCCAGTGCGACACCGAGTAGCAGTTTTGGTGGCAGCCCCATAAAGTGGGTGAGCTCAGTAGCCGGCCCATCGAGAAACAGTGGCGCGAGTACCGGGTACGGGAGCGCGATACCGGCGGAGCCGATCAGGGTGACCAGCATCACGGTGATCAGCGTGGTCTTTGCGTTGTTCATGGATGCCCCAAATAAATAACGAATTTGTTTTTTTATTAAGGTAGCAGCATTCGCCAATAAAATAAGTATATGCTTTTTTATTGTGGTGATAGCGCTGCTCAATATGGCCTGTGTACGCCTGCCCGGCTTGCCCTTACCCCGGGGGTAAGCTTTTAGTATGCCCAGCTACATTGATTGAGAGATCGACGATTAAGAGATCGACACAGGGAGAAACGCGTGGGAATCACGAAGGATGGCGCCGCGGCAAACAAGACGGCTGCCGCGTCCCAGACATTCCAGCTACACGGTGTGAGCTGCGCCGGGTGTGTGCGCAAGATAGAAAAAGCACTGGAAGGCGTTACTGGAGTAGACGAAGCCCGGGTAAACCTGGCTGATAAAACTCTGGTGATACAGGGCAGCGCCGAAACGGCTGCCTGTGTCCGTGCCGTGGAATCCGCCGGTTACGGTGCCGAGCCGGTCCAGGCCAGTGCCAGGGTGCTGCGCGAACAACAGCGCGAGGAGGAGCAGCGCCACTATCACCATCTGCTGTGGCGGGCCGCGATTGCGCTGGGGCTCGGTATCCCGCTGATGGTATGGGGGCTGGTCACCGGTGAGATGGGTGTGAACAACACCTTTCAGCAACTTGCCTGGGGCAGTGTGGGCCTGGTTACGCTGGCGGTACTGGTGTTTTGTGGTGGCCATTTCTACACGGGCGCCTGGCAGGCATTTCGTCATCATTCCGCCACCATGGATACCCTTGTTGCACTGGGCACCGGCACCGCCTGGCTATTTTCCATGTTGGTTGTACTGCTGCCACAGGTATTGCCGGAGAGCGCGCGGCACGTGTATTTCGAGGCCAGCGCAATGATTATTGGCCTGATCAACCTGGGGCAGGCACTGGAAGTACGCGCGCGTGGCCGCACCGGCGCGGCCGTGGAAAAATTGCTGCAGCTGCAAGACAGCAGTGCCCGGGTACTGCGCGATGGCGCAGAGCTGGATATTCCTATCGAGCAGGTGCGCGTGGGCGACAAACTGCGCGTACGCCCCGGGGAAAAAATCTCCGTTGATGGACGTGTGGTCGATGGTAGCAGCCTGGTAGATGAATCCATGCTCACCGGCGAACCGGTCCCGGTGAAAAAATCTGCGGGCGACCTACTGACCGCCGGCACTCTGAATAAGAACGGAAGCCTGCTGTTTGCGGCGGAAAAAGTCGGCGCCGATACCCGTCTGGCGCAAATCATTCAGATGGTAAAAAACGCCCAGAGCTCTCGGGTACCCATTGCGCGTCTCGCGGACACCATTTCCGCGATCTTTGTGCCTGCGGTAATGATCATTGCCGTCGTCGCCGCATTGGTCTGGTTCAACTGGGGGCCAGACCCGAAAGTGGCGCATATGCTGGTGGTGCTGACCTCGGTACTGATTATTGCCTGCCCCTGTGCCCTCGGCTTGGCTACCCCCATGTCGGTGATGGTGGGGGTGGGCAAGGGCGCGGAAAATGGCGTACTGGTACGCAACGGCAAAGCACTGCAGCAGGCCACGGATCTAAACGCATTGTTGGTGGACAAAACCGGAACGCTAACCGAAGGCGCGCCCAGGCTCACCGACATCGAAAGCCGCGGCAATGCCGGTGCGCTCCTGCAAAAGCTGGCAAGTTTGGAGAGTCACTCCGAGCACCCGCTGGCGGAGGCAATTGTCACTGCGGCAAAACAAAAGCCACTTTCTCTTAGCCCGGTTACTGACTTTGAGGCAATCACCGCCCACGGTGTAAAAGGAAATGTGGACGGCACCACTATTCTGCTCGGCAACAGCAAGCTGATGCAGCGCGAAGGCGTGGCAATCGACGAGTGGCAACAGAAATCCGAAGTCCTCTCCAGGCAGGGCAAGACCGCGATGTACGCGGCCGTGGATGGCGAGCTTGCCGGTGTGATCGCGGTGGCCGACCCGATTCGTGAAGATGCGGCTGCGGCGGTACAACGCCTCAAACAACTGGGGCTGCGTATAGAAATGCTCACCGGTGACAATGCCGCTACCGCAAACGCCGTTGCCAAACAGCTGGGTATTGAGCATGTGCATGCGGAGTTGTTGCCGGAAGACAAGGAAAAAATTGTCGTTGCGCAGCAAAAAGAAGGTGCCAAGGTGGGTATGGCGGGCGATGGCATTAACGATGCCCCGGCGCTGGCGCGGGCCGATGTGGGCTTTGCCATTGGCGCCGGGACCGATGTGGCCATCGAATCGGCGGATATCACGCTGATGCGCTCTTCGCTGCACGGGGTCGCCGATGCAGTGGAATTATCCCGCGCAACTCTACGCAACATTAAACAGAATTTGTTCGGCGCGTTTATCTATAACACGCTGGGTATTCCTATTGCCGCAGGTGTGCTTTATCCGATAACCGGCATGTTATTGAGCCCGGTGATTGCCGGCGCGGCGATGGCTTTCTCTTCGGTGACCGTGGTGACGAATGCCAACCGCCTGCGCCTGTTTAAGCCAACACGCGTTGCAGCAAAACAGGTTGAACACACGAATAATTCCATCGGCGAGGGAGATAGCTAATGGCAACGTTGCTGATTAACTTGCTAGGACTGATCGCTATCGCAGCAATCGTATGGTGGTTCTGGATTGCCCCAAGAAAACAACGTTTGGCCGCTATCGGCGCGGATGCGCAGATGCAGGTGCTGGTCAAGGATGGGGTCTATTCACCCGACCGTATCCGGGTGCCGGCGAATGAGAAAACCGTGCTGCATTTTTTGCGTGAGGATCCCAGTCCCTGCGCGGAATGGGTGCTGTTCCCCGATCTTGAGGTGAGCGCACAGTTGGGGGTGGATCAGTTAACCGAGATAGTCGTGCACCCCAAACAAGCCGGGGAATATCCGTTCCACTGCCAGATGCAAATGTATCGCGGCACACTCATTGTTGAGTGAGCCGCGAACTCGATGCGGAATGCGTTATGCAGGCTCCGGCTCTTTGCGTTCGATCACCGGGTTGGCATTAGGCTGTACTTCCACCATCACCTCGTCTGCACGCACCTTGTGGAAAATGGCATAGAACACCGGTACCGCAATCAGCGTCAGCACCGTTGCGAAGCTCAGACCGCCAATGATGGTCGCGGCCATATCCGCAAAGAAGGCATCAAACAATAGGGGCGACATACCGAGAATAGTGGTAACCGCGGCGAGGAATACCGGGCGCAAACGACTGACACTCGCCTGCTGGATCGCGGTCAGGCGTGGCAGGCCGGCATGCGTCTGGACTTCAATTTCGTCCACCAGTACCACGGCATTTTTAATCAGCATGCCCGACAAGCTGAGCACCCCGAGCAGGGACATAAAGCCGAACGGCAAGCCGCTTACCAGCAGGCCGACCACCACCCCTACCAGGCTCATGGGTACCACCAGCCAAATAATAATGGGCTCTTTGACGGTACCGAACAGCAGCACCGTAATCACGATCATTACCAGGAAACTGAGTGGTAGACGCGCACCGAGGTTTTCCTGGGCATCGCCGGATTGCTCGAACACACCGCCGATTTCTATGCGGTAGCCCGGTGGCAGGGAAAGGTCTTCGTACCCATCCAGAATCTGCGCGGATGCGGCCATGGCATTCATACCCGCGGGTGCGTCGCCACTAATGGTAATCGTCGGGATACGATTGCGGCGGTGAATCAGGCCGTCTTCCGCCGTGGTTTCAAATTTTTCCACCAGTTGTCCCGCGGGAATATAGTCGCGCTGGTTTGCACTCCATACTAACCGGTCTTCCAGAGATCCGACCTGGTTGCGATCGGCCTCCGGCAGGCGAGCAACGACCGGAATAATACGGTCGCCACTTTCAATACTACCGAGCCGGTAGCCGGAAGTGGCAAACTGAATCGTGCGACTGATATCCGCACTGGTGACACCGGCAACCCGTGCGCGCTCATCAAGGATATGTGCGCGAATTACCGGTTCGCGCCCGCGCCAGTCGTGGTTGACGTTATCCAGCCCTTTTTCGAGGAAAATGGGTTTGATCTGTTCGGCGAGTGCACGCAACACCGCATGGTCCGGTCCGGAGATCCGTACCTGCACATCCGGTACATTGCCGGGCCCGAAGGCCAGGCGTTTGAAGGTGATCAACGCTTCCGGGTGCTGCTCGCGCAGTGCCAGCTTCGCACTTTCGATCAATTGCGGGATCTGTTCGCGGTCATGGGTACGCACAATCAGCTGACCGTAGGCAGCGTTGGGCGCATCCGGGGCGTAGGTCAGCATAAAGCGGTCGGCGCCGCGCCCGGTGACCGCGGTCACCCACTCCACTTCCTTCTGCGCTTCAAAATACTCACCGGCTTCCTGTAGCGCACGGTCGGTGCGATTGATATCGCTGCCTTGCGGCATGTGATAATTCACAAAGAACATCGGTGTATTGGAGCTGGGGAAAAAGCTCTGCTTAACGAAGCCGAAGGCAAAATAACTGGTCGCGGTTACCGCAACCAGTATGGCAACGGTGATACGGCGGTGGGCCAGCGCACGCGACAGCACGCCTTCATACATGCGATAGAACCTGCCGTTGTACAGGTCATCGCTAGTGGTTTCCCCACTGGGTTTGAATAAATGGTTGCCCACAAACGGGGTGATGGTTACCGCCAGTACCCAGCTCAGCAGCAACGAGATGCCAATCACCGCAAACAGTGAGAATAGGAATTCACCAGTGCTGTCCGGAGACAGGCCAATACCCGAGAACGCCATGATGCCGATAATGGTGGCGCCCAGTAATGGCCAGAATGCCTGGCGCACGATGCGGGCGGCGGCACTTTTCGGCTGCTGGTTTTTCTGGACGCCGATCAGCATCCCTTCCGCAACTACGATGGCGTTATCCACTAGCATACCCATGGCGATAATCAGGGCGCCTAGGGAAATCCGCTGCAGGTTGATCTCAAACAGGTTCATAAACAGCAGGGTGCCGAGTACCGTCAAGCCGAGAACGGTGCCCACCACCACGCCAGAGCGCCAGCCCATAAACAGGCACAGCACAAAAATCACAATAGCCACGGAAGACAGCAGGTTGAACAGGAAACCGTCCACACTCTCTTCCACTACCGTATGCTGTGCATACACTGGGTGCAGCTCCACACCCAGCGGCAGGCCCTGCTTCAATTGCGCAAGCTTCGCTTCCACCGCTTTGCCCACGTCCACAATATTGGTGTCCAGATTGCCGGCGACACCGATCAGGATTGCGGGCTGGCCATTGAAGCGGGCAATAAAGCTCGGGCTTTCATCGTAGGCGAGAGAAACGTCGGCTACGTCCTGCACCGCGAGCAGGGCGGTGGAGCCGGGTACGCCGAACAGAATATTGCGCACCGAATCCAGATCGGTTGCCTGACTGTTGACGGTAATGCGGGTGCGCAGGTCGCGGTCGCCGACTTCGCCGGATTGCTCGGTGCTGGTTTCCGAGGTGATTACCTGAGACAAATCGTCGAGGGAAAATCCGAGCTGTGCCAATCGGGTTTCATCCACATCGAGATAGGCGACTTCATCGATCACGCCAGAACGGGAAACGCGCGCGACGCCGTCCACCGCGAGTAGTTCGCGACGTACAACCTTGGAAATATCGCGCATTTCCGATGGAGTAAAGTTTTCCCCCGTCATCGCAAAATAGATACCGTACACATCGCCAAAGTCGTCGTTCACGACGGGAGGCAGCGCACCTTTGGGCAGTGAAGCACGGGCGTCACTCACCTTGCGACGCAGTTCATCCCATATTTGTGGCAGGTCTTCGGAAAGGTATTCATCCTTGATTTCAACATTGATTTCCGAAAGCCCGGTACGAGATGTTGAGGTAATGCGCTTGAGTTGCGCCATCTGCTGGATGGCGATTTCAAGTTTTTCCGTAACTTCTTCTTCTACCTGGCGCGCACTTGCACCCGGGTAAGTGGTGAATACCCGCGCCTGCTTAATGGTGAATGCGGGGTCTTCCAGACGGCCTATATCAGACAGGCCCCAGAGACCACCCAGTAAGAAAATGAGGATCAGGGTCCAACTGTAAACCGGACGCTCAATAAATAAATCAGATATCTTCACGAAGCTCTCCGAATACTGCGTTAACCGAGGGCTTAGAGTCCGGCCTGTGCGTCAACAGTGGCGCGTTGCAGATAGTTGCGTACCAGCGCGCCTTCGTACAGGTGCTGGCCGCCTGCTGCCACCAGTTGCATGTCGGCCTGAAGGCCAGACATCACCTGCACCAGTTCGCCGTCGGTGCGCCCCAGTTCAACAGCGGTCTGCGTCACGCGTTGTTCCTCATTGATGCGCCATACAAAGGGCGCGCCCTCTGCATTGGTTTGCACTGCAGAAAGCGGGATACGCAGGGTGCCGTTTGCAGCATTGAGCTTCAGGTTTACACGCGCGGTCATGCCGGGGTAGATCTGTACCTGCTGCGGGCGCGGCATGCCCAGTTCAACCAGATACGTCTGGGTGACCTTGTTGGCTTCCGCCTGTAGTTCGCGGTATTCGAGAGCGAATTCCTCACCTGGCAGGAATTCAAAAGTCGCTGTAACACTATCTACTTGCCTGCGGTCCATGGTTGCCAGCAGGTTTTCCGGCACTGAGATCTGGATGCGCACCTCGGAAATATCCTGCAGGCGCACGATGCCCTCGCCGGATTTCACATTGGTGTGGTTTTCTACGAGGCGCTTGGTCACGATCGCATCAAAGGGTGCACGCAGAGTGGCGTAGGAGAGCTGCTGCTGGGCGTTTTCCAGAGTGACCTTTGCCAGGTCGTAATTGCTCTCGGCTTCGTCCAGGGCCTGCACGGAAATAATTTTTCGCTCGGCGAGGGATCTCTGGCGTTCGAGTGTCTTTTCCAGCAGTTCAACACGCACTTTGGCTTCTCTGACCTGCCGGCGGTAGTCGCGATCATCCAGGGCGGCAATAACCGTGCCCTTGGAAATGACCTGGCCTTCCTGCATGGAAAACTTTCCCAACTTGCCGGCTACCTGGAATGACATATCCAGCGCCTGCACGGCTTTTACCTGCCCGGCGAAGTGACGCACTCCCGCAGTACCGCTGTTGCTCACCTCGGCCACCTTTACCGGCCACTGGCGCTCTTTCTGCTCGGTATCGTCCTTTGTATTGCCGCAGCCTGTGAGGCTGGTAGCCGCGGCAAGAAACAGCACTAGGGAAAGGGATCGGAAATTACCGGTCAGGGTCATAGTCAACATCCATTGAAATCATTGGGTGGCGGCCGGTTGGCCGAAATGCTTGACCATCCCGGATCCATGCCGGGACTGGCAGATGTGCGCAGTCTATGGGGGTAGGGGGCCTGATAGGAATAGACGAAGCTGTCCATATATGGACAATTGTATCGCTCATTAATTTGTGACCGATCGGTGTCGGAGCATGTTGCCGCTGATAATCACAGTTGACTGGCAGATTACCCTATATTTAATGAGTTAAATCGAGTTTTGGAGCTGGAATATCTATGACTGAGGCACCAGATTCTATTCAGCAAGCTGCCAATTTATGGAGAATAGTGTCCGGTGGGGTGGTGGATGACTCGGCTGTCAGCAGCGCCATGATTTACCTGAGTTATCAGAGCAGCGGTATCGCCGAGGACCTGTTGCCACAGTGGTCCGGGGAACGCTTGCGTGAGTTATTTCTCAAACAGCCGAACGCTGAGGAATTTATTGAGCGCTGGCGCGGAAAATTTGTGCCAGAGGTGACCCTGCAGAAACCGGAGTTGGTGACGTTCATCAATGAGTTTCTCGCCGCGCATCAGCATATTGACGATTACTTTGAGTCCCTGACGATTTTTGGACACAGTCGCCGCACCCGCGGCGGCCTGGGGGACTTTCTGGTGCGGCGCCCGCCGGGGAGTAGTAACAACTGGGGATTGCTGTTTACCACGGAAGGCCGCGGCAGGTTTAACTGTGTTCGTCAGCAGTTTGTTGCCCGTCCCGGCGACATGGTGCTGTTGGCGCCGGGCGCGCTCTACGAATTTCACCGTCACCTGGATGAAGAGCATTGGAATACCTATTGGCTGTACTGCAAGCCTGCAGAAAAGGTGATGAATCTGATGAACTGGCAGGAACTCGGTCCGTATATTTATCACCAAGCGGTACCCGCTGTTGAGATGCCGAGAATCCAGGGCATCTTTCAGCAGCTGTTTGAGCTTGAGTCACCGGCGGAGCCGCTTGCGCAGGCGGTGGTGGAAAACCTCGCGGAACAACTATTTTTGCGCAGCTTCCAGTACGCGCAACGTGCGGGTGGCACCATTGTGGATAGCCGGGTGAAAAGGGCGCTCGGATATATCAGTGACCACCTGTACGAAGATTTCTCCATTCAGGATGTGGCCGATGCGTCCAGCCTGTCCCGCGCGCGTTTGTCCAAATTGTTCAAGGCATATACCGGGCGCAGTATTTTGCAGTGGCGGGATGAACGGCGTATGTCCGATGCCTGTCAGGCGCTGGCAAAGAATGCGGGCAACGTGCAGGCGGTGGCGGAAGCAGTTGGCTATGACGACCCTCTGTATTTCTCGCGCAAGTTTCACCAGATTGTGGGGGTGAGCCCGCGGCAATATCTACAGGATCGGCGTGGTCAGCTCCCGGGGGCATGACCCGGCGTCGCTCGAGATATCAGGCGCGGATAGTGCGCGGATCAGGCACGATAGTGGCTCAGGAACATGGCCGCAGTGTTACTGGCAAGTTCGTGTCGTTCGCGCGAGTCAAGAGTGGGTTGTATCTGCAATAGCTGCGGCCAGAAGCAGTTGCCCTTGATCAGATTGTGAATTTGCTGGCTGGCGATTTCCGGGTCCAGCTCGCGCAGGCGCCCGTCGGCTACCGCCGCTTTGATCCAGCGCTGAATACCGGTTTCAAACGCGGAAAACTTATCCATCTGTTCGCGCAAGGCTTCTGTGCGGTGGAAAAAGTGATCGAAGGCCACGCGGCTGAGCTCGATATATTCTTTGCTGCAAATGACCGCGATCTCGGCTTCGATCATGTCGCATAACTGCTGTTGCATCTCTGCCGCGGGGTCGTAGTCCCCTTCGCTGGCCTGGGTGGCCTGCTGCCACAGCTCGCCGATCAGGGTCATGATCAGGATTTCTTTACTGGCGAAGTGGTTGTACACGGTGCGCTTGGAGACCTCCGCCTGGGCGGCCAGTTCATCCATACTGGTGCTCTGCACGCCGCGCTCCTGAAACACGCGCTTCGCCGCATCTAGGATGGCCTGACGCTTCAGTTCGCTTCTGGAGACCTTCTTTTCCATCGTGTTTCCACTCCCGTGTTTCGGGCCGACTACGTTCTTACCTCAACTGCCGCTTAAGGCCCGGGCCGCTGAGATTCAGGCATTACTGGCAGACGATTTTACACTATGCAGTTTACTTTTGGGGTTTCTTGTATACACTACACTGTATAGTTTACTTTTGAGGCTGCGATGAAAACACGCTGGTCAATCATTGTCTGGAAAATAGTCGGGGTACTGCTTGTGTCTGTAAGTCTGCTAAATGCCTGTGCGCCTGCGGCGCACAAGTTTCAAAACTCGGAGATCGATTACCGCAACGAGCCGGCGAATATGTGGCAGATCCTCAAGGCCTACTGGCGGGCGGAGCGCGCTGCGCCGGTGCCGAAGGCGCCGATTCCGGTACGTACCATTTCAGCTGCGGAGCTGGCCAACCTTGATGGGCCGGACCTGGTGTATCGCCTGGGGCATTCCAGCGTGCTGCTGCGTCTTGACGGCAAGTATGTACTCACCGACCCGGTATTCAGTGAGCGGGCCTCCCCGGTGCAGTGGGCCGGCCCCAAGCGCTTCCACGGTCTGCCGTTGGAACTAGCAAGCCTGCCGGAGATTGCGGCGGTGGTGATCAGTCACGACCACTACGACCATCTGGATCGGGCCACGTTGCTGGCACTGGATCGAAAGGTTGCGCGCTTTATCACCCCGTTGAAAATTGGCGATCACCTGCGTCGCTGGGGGATTGCCGAGGACAAAATTATCGAACTGGACTGGTGGCAATCTTATGCGGACGCGGGCCTGACGTTTACCGCGACGCCCGCGCAACATTTTTCCGGGCGCGGGCTGAGCGATCGCGATGAAACCCTGTGGGCGGGCTGGGCGATTGCCAGCGCGGACACGCGGATTTTCTTTAGCGGAGACACCGGCTATTTCGGCGGCTTTCGCGAGATTGGCGAGCGCCTCGGCCCGTTTGATTTAACCCTGATTGAGACCGGGGCCTACAACACCCTGTGGAGCCAGATTCATATGCTGCCGGAGCAGAGTGTGCAGGCGCATATCGATGTGCGTGGCAAGGCGATGCTGCCCATTCACAACAGCACCTTTGATCTGGCCCTGCACGATTGGTTTGAGCCGCTGGAGCGGGTGTCCAAGGCCGCGCGGGAAAACGGTGTGCAACTGGTCACCCCGGTTATCGGAGCTCCGCTTGCGGTGAAAGGCCCCGCGCTTACCCATTACTGGTGGCGGGGCGAAGAAAATGCCGGCGACGCTATCGCGCCGGTGGCGGAAGTGCAGGCCGGCAATTAACGCGCGGATACTGTTTAGTAGCTAGTTAGTACTTAGCCAGTACCTAGAACCAGGCGTGCAGACCGATGACCCAGGTGGTTTCGTCGATATGCTCACCGGCGTCGCGCAGGAAGTCTGCGGTATTGCCAAAGTTCTTCTCGTAATTCACCCCGATGTACGGAGCAAACTTCGGGGTGAACTCGTAGCGCAGGCGCAGCCCGGCTTCGATATCGGAAAGCCCGGAGCCGGTGCGGGTTGTCGGGTCGTTCTGTCCGTAGAAATTGACTTCGACCTCCGGGCTGAGAATCCACTTTTGCGTGAACAGCATTTCGTACTCGGCTTCCAGTCGCAGGGCGGTGTCGCCGTGGTCGCCGATAAACAGTGCTGTATCGACTTCAAAGAAATAGGGCGCGAGTCCGTGCATGCCGATGGCTCCCCACGTCTTGCTGTCGCCGCCCTGTAGCTTGAAGTCGTGCCGCACGCCCAATTGCAGATCCCAGTAGGGTGCCACGGCGCGGCTATACAGCGCCTGCAGTTCTGCGTCGGCAGTTTCTCCCTCCTCCCGTTCCACTTCCGTTTTCAGCCACAGCTTATTCAGGTCGCCGCCAAACCACAGGCTGCCTTCCAGGGCGCTACCCTCGTGCTGGCGTGCCTCCAGCTGATCAATGGTGACCTTGGTGAGCAGTACCTCGTGATTCATCACGTGCTCAGGATGATGGGACTGGTATGCCGGCGCGGGCTCCGGCTCTGAATGACCGTGATGCGCGTGCTGGTGTTCGTGCATTTGCGTACTGGCGTAAGAGAGCGAAGTTACGAACGCCGCACAGGTGACGCTGACGGTTTGAGTGAATGTTTTCATTCTGTGTGCCTCCCTTAAACCACGCGCACTTCGCGGAACATGCCCGGCATGTGGTACAGCAAATGACAGTGGTAGGCCCAGCGGCCGTACGCGTCGGCAGTCACCAGATAGCTGATGGTGGAGCCCGGTTGCACCAGTACCGTGTGTTTGCGCGGAATGTATTCCGGATCGCCGGTTTCCAGTTCACTCCACATGCCGTGCAAATGAATGGGGTGGGTCATCATGGTGTCGTTTACCAGGGTCACCCGCAGTCGCTCACCGTATTTGAAAAACAGCGGCTCGGCGTCGCTGAACTTGATGCCGTTAACGGACCACATATAGCGCTCCATATTGCCGGTCAGGTGCAGCTGAATTTCCCGTTCCGGCTGACGACGGTCGAGGGTGGGGGTGAGATTGCGGATATCGCCATAGGTGAGCACCTTGCGTCCATAACGCTGCTGGTGATCGCGCAGGCCGATACCCGGGTCGTGCAAGCCGTTGGCAGGCATAGACGCGCGCATGTCCACCCCAGGGCCGTATTCCGAGGGTAAATGTTCCACCGGCGCGTTGCTGCCGTATCCGGCGAGGCCGAGGCCGGTGGTGGTGCCGATATTGTTACCGATGTTGTTACCGGCTTTGGCACCGTGCATCTGGTGCCCCGCGTGCTGGCTGTGGTCCATACCCTCCATAGTGTGAGCACTGTGGTCCATGTCATGGTGCATGCTGTGCCCACTGTGGTTTCCGCCGTGATCCATGCCGTGATTCATTCCGTGATCCATGCCGGGCATGTCACCCATGGCGTGTGCCGAATGGTCCATACCCATATCACGATGAGTTAATACCGGAGCGTAATCCATTGCCGGTACCTTGGCCTGTAGGCGCGGATCGGAAGTAAGGGTGCCGCGCGCGTAACCGGAGCGGTCGATGGTCTGGGCAAACAGGGTATAGGCGGTATCGTTTTCCGGCTCCACGATGACGTCGTAGGTTTCTGCCACGCCGATACGGAATTCGTCCACGGTGACCGGCTCGATGTTCTGGCCGTCGCTCGCCACTACGGTCATTTTTAGCCCGGGAATCCGGATGTCGAAAATCGACATGGCGGCGCCGTTGATAAACCGCAGGCGAATTTTTTCACCGCGATTGAACAGGGCTGTCCAGTTGGCGTCTGGCGTCTGGCCGTTCATCAGGTAGGTGTAGGTGTAGCCGGTGACGTCGGCGATGTCGCGGTCCGACATGCGCATCTCGTTCCACATCTTGCGATCGCGCCAGGTCTGGTTGACACCCTTCTGGCGAATCTCCTCCCACAGGTCGCCGACGGTGCGGCGACGGCGGTTGTAGTAATGCCCTTCCTTTTTCAGCGTGGCGTAAATGTCCTGTGGGGACTGGTCGCTCCAGTCGGTGAGTAGCACTACGTAATCGCGGTCGTAGGCCACCGGGTCAGGTTCGGCGGGGTCGATCACGATGGCGCCGTAATGGCCGCGCTGCTCCTGAAAGTCGGAGTGACTGTGATACCAGTAGGTGCCACTCTGTTTTAGCGGGAACTGGTAGGTGAAGGTTTCCCCGGGGCGGATACCATCAAAACTGAGGCCCGGTACGCCATCCATATTGCTGGGCAGGATCAGGCCATGCCAGTGGATGGAGGTGTCGTGGGCCAGGTGGTTGGTGACATTGATGGTGACGGTGTCACCCTCTTTCCAGCGCAACACCGGCGCGGGCACAGTGCCGTTTACCGCCACGGCGGTGCGCGCGCGGCCGGTAAAGTTAACCGGCAGGTAATTCACGTGCAGGTCAAACTGGTTGCCGCGTAACTCGCTTGGCAGAGGGTTGCTCGCCTGCGGCGCTTCAGCGCTGGCTGGCAGCCCGGCGAGGGTGGCGCCACCGGCGAGTCCGGACATGGCACCGGTGACAAACCGGCGCCGTGAAATCGGCGTGACCAATGGGGAAGAATCAGGATACTTATTCACGGCGCGCCTCAAAATTGCTGCTGGGCATTTTCAATGCGTGCATACACGCTGTGGCCGCCATCTTTGTGCAGCAGCAGAATTTCATAGGGCGTGAAGCGGTCGCCCACCTCCATACCCGGGCTGCCCAGTGGCATTGCCGGTACCGCGAGGCCACGCGCGTTGACCGGTGGATTCTGCAGGAACTGGCGGACAAACTTCGCCGGCACATGCCCCTCGAACACAAAATTGTTATCGGACACGCTGGTGTGGCAGGACTGGAACTGCGGCGCAATACCGAAGCGGTCCTTGATGCCGTTCAGGTCATCGACGTTTTGTGCATCCACCGCAAAACCCTGTCGGTTGGCGTGGTCCACCCACAGCTGGCAGCAGCCACAGGTGGCGGACTTATAGGTGGTGAGGGCGATGGTTTCCCCTTGGGGCGCAGCTGCCTGTTCACTGCTGTGGCTCTCTTTTTCCACTGGCTTGCTGCAGGCACTCACGGCTAACAGGGTGAAAGCCCCGAGCAGCAGGGTGAGGGTGGATAACTTGCTGTGGCGTACTAGGCGTATGGCACTGTTTATCATCTTCATGATCTTTTCCTGATCTCTTTCATATTCTGGGGCGCAGGTCGCATAGCGGTGTAATGACCGAGGCACAGCGATGCGCCGTTTGCGCTGGTAATTTTTCAGTGGGTATTCGGGTAAGCGAGTGCTTGGGTGGGATGGAAAATGCGCCAGGTTCGGGCGCACCTATCCCGTATCAGGCGGTAATCGGTGGGCGGATTGAGGATTCCGGTGCGGGGGTGGAATCCAGTGGGCGGTAGGCCGTCACGGAGCGGGCAAAGGAATGAAATTCCGCCACTTGTACTGAAGCGGGAATGCAATTTGCGCAATGGCCGGGACAGCAGGCACAGCTGCCATCGCAATCAGTGTGCGAACTCGGTTTGGTATGCGTGTCGGTATGCGGCTCGGTGTGCTGGGTACCGCATTGCCCATGGCTGCAGCTTGCTTCCTGCTCGGCAGTGTCTGCAATTGCGTGCGTGGGCGCTGGTTCGGCGACCACGGTCGCTTGATGATGGCTGGTCTCCCCGTGCTGCGCGTTCTCCGAGCCACCACAGTGCATAGCCGCGGCTTCGCCGGTGATGGCGAGCAGCGCGAGTAGCAGCAGGGTTTGCAGAACATTGAGCATGGTTTGGCGCAATCTGGTGTTTTGGGTGAGCGGTTAGTGCCCGCTCTTGGCGAAGATGGTATGGGCTTGGGCCTTCCCGCGCAAGCGGGTCTGCCGACGTGTTTCAACTGAGGGAATCGTGTCCCAAAATTCGCCTCAGTCGGGCAGCCCCCGGGTAATCTGTTCCGCGCTAATCTCGCCCAGCACCGGATCCTGCCCGGCCAGGGCCATGTGCAGATGGTTGCCGTCCGGCAGAGGCAGCATCAGGTAATTGAACTGCCAGGGAGCCTCGCTATCGGCCATGGCGGCGTCCAGATGGATGCCCTCGCCCAGGTGGAATCCCGCCAGATTGATGCGCCCGAGTCCTTCCGAAATGCCAGTACCGCGCGCCTTGAAGAAGGCCTCTTTCATGGTCCACAAACGGTAGAAATGCACCGGGAGCAATTCCGGCGGCGCGTTGTCCAGCAGCGCGCATTCGTCGGGGTGAAAGTAGTGGTGGGCAATACGCAAAAAGTCCCGCGGCTTTTGCGGCTGCTCGATATCAATACCCACCGGTGCCTCGCAGGAGACCGACAGGGCAATCCACTGGCCACTGTGGCTGAGACTGAAATGCAGTTCGGGAGTGACCGCCAGCGCGGGCTTGCCGGAGTCACTGATCGAGAAGTCCAGCGACTCCGGTGAGTGGCCACTGATTTTGCCCAGCACCGAGCGCAGCAGACCGCGGCTCAGCAGGAACCCGTGACGGGCCTGATCGCTCGCGTAGCGCAATTGGCGCGCGTGTTCCTCTTTCGACAATAGACTGTTGAGAGCTTTGGCGTGCTCACTGCCGGGGGCGATATCGTCGCGATGCAGAATCCAGACGGCGGGTAGGGACATTGTGCTGTTTATATTAATGGCTGCTGGGCAACCATATTGTGGTTAACCGTGCTTTAAATAAAAACGCATCATACGCTGCAACATGGCTCTGCCCAAAGTGATTGCGGGATAGTGACCGATTCTTGTCTTATCTCCCCCCCTATCAAAGGAGCTACGCCCCGTGGTCAGCCCTTGTTGGTGCTACTTCTGCAGCGTAGTTTTAACGAAAAAGAAGGATGCGTCTGATGAGGGGGGTGGAAATGACAAATTATATTGTGCGAGCCGGCCGGATATTGCTGCTCCTTTGGGTGGCCATCTTTATCGAGGCCTGCGATGTGGCGAAGGAACCGCGAGCGCAGATTGATTTAAACGCCACTCATCTCGGGAGTGGTGTGACGCGCGAGAGTTCCTCCATTATTGTGACTGCCGCAGATGGCCGCCGGCTGCGCGTAACTCCTTACGGCAACGCGATGGTTCGCATGCAATCCACCCTGCCCGGCGAGGAGGTCTTTCCCGACGACCACTATGCCATGGTGGCACGCCATGACTGGCCTGGAGAATTCGGCATTGAGCGGCGCGGCGATACATTGATTCTCAGTACTGCCGAGGTCACCGTTCATATCGACACGGTAACGCTTGCTGCGAGTTTTCTGCACGCCGGGGAGTTGGTGCCGGTATTGCGGGAGCGACTACCGGTGCGATGGCATGAAGAAGATATCCACGTATCGTTCGAAGTGGACTCCCAAGAACACTTTACCGGGCTTGGCCACGGCTATTTCGGCCGCGCTGACAGTGTCGACCTGCGTGGCGAAGTGATTCAGCGCAATTACGGCAGCCGCCAAATTGAACAGGCGCCGCTGATCGTACCGTTTTACCTGTCGAGCAAGGGCTACGGGGTATTCCTGAATAGTACTTTTCCAAACCGATTCAGTTTTGCCGCCGGTGATGATTATTCCATGGCCATAGAAACCCACGGTTTTGATGCGCGTATGGATTATTTTTTTATCGGGGGGCGGCAACTGGCCAGCGTGCTTGACCACTATACCCAGCTCACCGGCAGACCCCGTCTGCCGCAAAAAGCCATGTTTGGTTTGCAGCTCTCCGATAAGGGGCACGATCACAACTCCGCGACACCCTCCGATGAAACATGGTGGAAGCGGAAAATTACCGAGCACCGTGTGGCAGGTTACCCTCTGGACCATGTTGTTAACGACAATCGTTGGCGTGCAGCGGGAGGGAAACGTTGTGAGTCGAAGCTCGAATGGGACCCCGAACGTTACCCGGACCCGGCCGCTTACGGCCAGTGGCTCACCGAACACGGGCTGGTGATGACGCTGGATTTTAATCGCTGCATCGGGCAGTTCACGGCCGGTTGGGATGATACATTTAACCTGCCGACACCCGGAGAAATCGATTTTAAAGACAGCGCTCCAGATCTTACTAACGATAAGTTCCGCGCGTGGTTCTGGTGGTCGTTCCTCAACAACGCGCTGAAACCTGCAGATGGCTACCCCGGCGATGCGTTGTGGATCGATGAGTTTGATGAGCAGGGCGCCGCGCCGAAGGACATGATTCTGGCCAATGGACGCAGCTCAGCAGAAATGCGTAATTATTGGTTTTTCTTGATTGCGCAGTCACTGGTGGCAGAGGGCTGGGATAAGGCAGGCCTGAACAAGCGCCCTTATGTTTGGGTACGAGGTATGACCGCAGGCGCTCAGCGCTACGCAACGCTCTGGAGCGGTGATATTTACCCCGATAACCAGGATATGGCACACACAGTGCGCGCTATGCAGCTGGCTGGCCTGTCCGGTTTTCCGTACTGGGGACACGATGCGGGGGGCTTTTACGACTGGGAGGCTGCCCACGGACCCGATGAAGACCTCTACCAGCGCTGGGGTATGGCCCTCGGCGCCTTTTCACCAATCTGGAAGCCGCACGGTATGGGGCAGTCGCGCTGGCCACTGGACCGCAGTGACACCTCGCAGGCGGTGGCGAAACAATTCACGGCGCAGCGTTATGAATTGATGCCCTACCTCTACTCCACTGCACACAAGGCTGCGCAGACCGGGCTGCCCATGGCTCGGGCAATGCTGTTGGATTACCAGCACGAGGCGCTAGCTTGGCAATATGACCTTCAATATATGTGGGGCGATTCAATACTGGTCGCGCCCCAGATTGAGGCCGGCAAAGCTTACTCAGTATGGCTACCGCCCGGTAGCTGGTACACGTTTGATCAGGAACGCACTCTCTGGCAAGGCGGTCGCGAGATAATCGTTAATCCTGAATCTGGTGAATTGCCTTTGTTCGTCAAGGCCGGTGGGATTATTCCGCAGCGGGAGTTTGCGCTCAGCACTGCATTTATCGACAAGCAGGCACTGGAGCTGATGGTGTTTGCCGGTGCAGACGGTAGTTTCGAGCTGGTGGAAGATGATGACGTCACTGAGGCGTACCGCATCAGCGGAGAGAAAATGACAACCCGCATCCAATACCTGCACAACCGCCAAGAGCTCACTATTGCCGCCGCTGAGGGGGCCTATACCGGGGCGCCTCTCAGCCGCGATCTATCCCTGCGCTTAATGGGTATCGAAGCTGCCGCGCGGGTGCTAGTCGACGGGGAGCCTGTGCCGTTCCAGTATGAAAATGGCAAAGTAACCGTGCGTCTCGACGATGTGCCTGTGGGCGAGGGCCTGACTGTGCGCGTGGAAAGTTAGCCCGCGTATTGGTTTTTCAGCGACAAACGTGTCATGTAGACTGCCAGCCAGAATCTTCTACATGTGAGACCCGGCGACATTTCGCCGGGCACAATTCAGAGAAAGACTTTTGGCCAAGAAATCGAAAACAGCGTTTGTCTGCAATGAATGCGGAGCCGATTACAGCAAATGGGCGGGGCAGTGCAGTGCCTGCGGAGCGTGGAATAGCCTCAGCGAAGTGCGCCTTGGGCCCGAGCATACAGATAGTCGCGCGGCCAATTTTACCGGCGCTCAGTCGGGCTATGCCGGTGCGGCGGGCCAGGGCAAGGTGCAGAAGCTTTCTGAAATTGATCTCAGTGAGCTACCGCGCATACCCACCAATGCCAGTGAGCTGGACCGTGTACTGGGCGGCGGACTGGTGCCGGGCTCGGTAGTGTTGATGGGTGGCCACCCCGGTGCGGGCAAGTCCACGGTACTGTTGCAGACGCTGTGTCATCTTTCGCAAAACTTGCCGGCTCTGTATGTGACCGGTGAGGAATCCCTACAGCAGGTTGCCATGCGCGCGAAGCGGCTGGGCTTACCCGCGGACCACCTGCAGATGCTGTCGGAAACCAACGTCGAACAGATTTGCCTCACCGCCGGTGAAGTGAAACCCAAGGTGATGGTGGTCGACTCGATCCAGGTGATGCACATGGCCGAGGTGCAGTCTGCCCCCGGTTCCGTGGCGCAGGTGCGAGAAAGTGCGGCCTATTTAACACGCTTCGCCAAGCAGACAGGTACTGCGCTCATTCTCGTCGGACACGTCACCAAAGACGGTACCCTCGCCGGCCCGAAGGTGCTGGAGCATATTATCGACTGCTCCATCATGCTTGAGGGCACCCACGATTCCCGCTTCCGCACCCTGCGCGCACACAAAAACCGCTTTGGTGCGGTGAATGAACTTGGCGTATTTGCGATGACCGAACAGGGTTTGAAAGAGGTCTCCAACCCGTCCGCGATTTTCCTGCAGCGCGCCGATGAAATCGCAGCGGGCTCGGTGGTTACCTCCGTGTGGGAGGGCACTCGCCCGCTGCTGGTAGAGCTACAAGCGCTGGTGGATGACAGCAGCCTCGGCAACCCGCGCCGGGTCGCGGTGGGGCTCGATCAGAACCGCTTGAATATGCTGCTCGCGGTCTTGCATCGCCACGGCGGAGTGCTGGTCGGTGATCAGGATGTGTTTATCAACGTGGTCGGCGGCGTAAAGGTAATGGAAACCAGTGCTGACCTCACCCTATTGATGGCAGTAGTCTCCAGCTTTCGCAACCGCACCTTGGATCGCGATCTGATGATCTTCGGCGAAGTAGGCCTCGCCGGTGAAATCCGCCCGGTACCTTCAGGCCAGGAACGTCTGCGCGAAGCCGCCAAACACGGTTTCCGCAAAGCCATTGTGCCCGCGGCAAATCGTCTGAAGGATGATATCGAGGGGATGCAGGTAATACCCGTGAAGACGCTGTCCGAAGCGTTGAATGCGCTCGACCTAGGTTGATTTGGTTCAATGACAGATGCAAGAGCGGGGGAATTTCCGGAGCTAATCGCGCGCTATCAGTGGCTGGTCGTTGTTGCGGTTATTTCTAGCCTTGGCTTTGTGCCGAGTAGTGTCATCACCTTTGCGAGCCTGGGTCTTGCGCATCTCACGCATGCGACGTTTGCGATTCTCTGGCTGCTGCTTCTCAGCTTGCAGTTTCTCTGGTTGAGAAAACGAGTATTCCCGTACCACCGAATTACCGGGTGGATATCCATTCCCGTTTTTTTGGGGATGGTGGTGAGTGCGGCGTTTTTGCTTTGGATGACCGCGCCTGCCGCTTTTGCACAGGGCCCGGTATTCCGCATGGTTTACTGGGTGGATTTTGTATTACTGCCAGCATCCGTCGTGTTTTACTTTTTGGGAATTTTCTACAGAAAGAATCTGCCGTTGCACGCCGGTTTTTTAAGTATGACCGTGGTCGCAATGATTCCGCCAGGGCTTGGGCGACTGTTTTATGCCGTATTCCTTTATCCATTCAGCTTGCCGCTGAGTTGGTTTTATTTTCCCACCATGGCAATCGTGACGCTTCTATTGCTGCAAATTGGGTTTGACGAAAAATGGCGATATGCACCGGTAAGATGGGCGACGGCTATTTTTGTACTTACGTTTTTGTCGTCGTATCTGGTGCAGTCACAGGTCTGGTTAAATGATTTGGTTCAGGTCCATTTTCATTCGATGGCAACCTCGGCGCACTAACACAACGGACGCCCCTTGAAGAACGCGAGGATGTCCTATCAGCCCCGATACTGGTCCAAGCCGCTCTCGTCGACACCGCTAAAGAAAAAGCCGGCGAGTTGCCGGCTTTTAGAAGTCAAAGTTGATGGATTATGCACCTGGGACGGAGCTAACCCCCTGGCCCGGTTTTCCTTCAACCTTGTAGATGCTGAGGTTGTAATCGCCGGTACGGAACTGGCCGTTACCCGTCTCATCAAGTGGAAACAAGGTGGGCTGGCCGTTTTCGTCGTAACCGAAGCTCAGTAGGTTAGGTGCACTGACTTCCATGCGATAAGTGCCGTTCTCCGGAAGTTCCGCATCAATCAGCAGGGCATCGAAGCCCTCAAAATTCTGGAAGTTTTGCGCCACCAGAGTCGAGCTGCCGTCTGCATTCTCAAGGAACAGGGTGATGGCACCGATGACAGGGTTGCCAACCGGCACGTCAAAGCCATTAAATTCCGCACTCACCACGTCGCCGGCTTTGGCGTCAAAACGATAGGCATCAACCTCACCCGACTGGCTGATTTCACCGCGGATCAATGCTTCGCGGATATCCAAGCGACCATCGGCGTTGTCACCTTCGAGAATAGTGTTGGGTGCCACTACCCGACGCAGATGTACCTTCTTGTTTTCGCCGGTTACCGACGTTTCGCTGACCAGGCGGCTGCGCTCACCCGCGACCAGTTTAATCACCGAGCGCTCGGAGAAGAAGCGATCACTGCTGGTGCTGCCGGAGAGTCCCAGGCCTACGCTCGCGCCGGATGCCATGGTGTGCAGTACTGCCTCATCACCAGCGATTGGGCCATCGAAAACCGGGAAAAACGCCAGTGGTGAAGGAACACCGGTCGTCGGAATGCCATTGCCTGGAGAGCCAAACGAATCGTGATGACGCAGACCCAAGTTATGGCCGAGTTCGTGCGCACCGGTATTGGATGCCTGATTTACCACGGCGGTGGAAAGCGTTGCTGCAACATCACCATTTTCCAGTGGAACGCCGGAGATATTGCTTAGGAAGTTGCCCGACGGATCCAGTTGCGCCAGTACCTGCCACAAATTGGCATCGACAAAGGCGGAGTCGTCACGAATTTGGTTGCCAATATCAATGCTTTGCGCGCGGCCGAATAAAATGCCATTGCCGAAATCGATGCAGACATCTTGCTCGCATTCAAAGTTTAGGGTCGAGAAAACGCCGGAAGCGGGGGGCGTTTGGGTGAATTCGATGTCAAAACCAGCATAGTCAGCTTCAATACGACGCTGAATTTCATCGCGTTCCGCTTGCGAATATTCATAGCTTGGGAACTGGAGCAATTGGCCTCCGAACACAACAGCCGAGAAAACCGGCGAGCTATTGTTGAAGTCCAGATACACCACTTGAGTGCCGTCTGCACTCATGCTCAAGCCCTGTGAGTGGGCGTTTTCACCAGTGCTTGAGGAATTTACATTTGCCTGAGCATTCGCGTTGGAATTCGCGCCATCCAGAATTGCTTGTACCTGTGCAGCGGTCCAACCGCGGCGATCAGCGCAGCCGGCACCGCCGCAGTCGTCAGTGATTACCGGAAGGGAAGTTGGGAGCTCAGCTGCGGGTGTCTCTGCGTGCGCAAGGCCAGCAGCGACGGCAAGTAGGGATGAAAAAGTCAGCCTATAAAGGGACATGATAAACCTCCAATGTTTTATTTTTGTTTCGTAAGCTAGTACAAAAGTCCAATATTTTCGTTTTTGCGAAATCCTTGTACGCCGGCAAGGCTACTATAGATTTCCCGCCGGGCACAAAGATTTTTCGTTGAACCGGGGCAAGCACGGGAGGGGCAGGAGTTTTTGCCGCCCATCTCCTGTTAGGTGTTGAGCAGGCATAGAAAAGCCGGCCGAGTAATCTCGGCCGGCTTTTGTTTGGGGGCGTTTACTGGGGGGCTTTTCTGGCTATTTCGTCAGTCGCAGCATGACCTGCATCATCTTTTTCGCCACATTGCCGTAGGGCGGCATCAGTAGCTTCAGCGGATCAAGCGGCCCCTGGTAGAACACCGGGCGCAGTTTGGAGAAGGTGAGGAAACCTTCGTAGCCGTGGTAGTGGCCCATGCCGCTCTCGCCCACACCGCCGAAGGGAATATCGTGCTGGCCTACATGTAGCACCGCGTTGTTCACGCTGACGCCGCCGGACATCACGTGGTCGATATAGTAATCGCGCAGGCCTTTGTCATTGGTGAACGGGTATATCGCCAGCGGACGGTCGCCGCCATTGATATAGCTGGCCACTTCCTCACGGTTCTTGTAGGTCTTGATCGGCAGTAGCGGGCCGAAGATTTCCCGCTTCATTACGTCCATCTCTTCATCGACGTTGATCAGCAGGTGCGCGGGGAATTTTTTCAGCGGGTCGTCACGGCTGCCCTGACCGTCGGTCAGGTCGATGGCTTTAGCCCCTTTCGCAGTGGCGTCATCCAGGGTTTGCCAGATGCGCTGGAAGGAGCGCTCGTCGATTACCGAGGTGTAATCCGGGTGCTGGATATCCGGGTAGCGCTTTTTGAATACCTGCTTGGCCTTCTCGACAAAGGCATCCACCTTGTCTTCCGGCAGCAGCAGGTAATCGACGGTGGTGCAGATCTGGCCGGCATTGAACAGTTTCCAGAAAAGCACCCGCTCAACCGCGGTGTCGGTGCTGTAGTCCGGGCCCACAATGGCCGGTGACTTGCCGCCCAGTTCCAGGGTAACCGGGGTCAGGTTGGCTGCGGCGGCTGCCATTACCTTGCGGCCGGTGGCGCCGGAGCCGGTAAAGATCAGGTGGTCAAACTTGAGCGTGGAGAATTCGATACCCACGCCGCCAGTTTCCTCCAGGAAGACCAGCTTGTCGGCCGGGAAGTAATCGCCACTGATACGCTGCAGCAGTGCGGTCAGGTGGCGGGAGTTTTCCGACATTTTCACCATGGCGCGGTTGCCGGCGGCGAAAATGTTAATCAGTGGTCCGAAGGACAGGTTGATCGGGAAGTTCCACGGCACGATTACGCCCACCACGCCCAGCGGCTGCGGGATCACCTTGGTGGAGGATGTAGGGAAGGCTGTGAAATCGGTGTGGCGGCGCTGCGGCTTCATCCACTTCTTCAGGCGCTTCATGGTGTCCTTGATGGAATCCAGCGCGGGGAAGATTTCTGCAAACAGGGTTTCGTGGTGGGAGCGGTTACCGTAGTCAGCACTCACTGCCTCTACCAGTTCATCCTGATGGTCGCGGATCATACGCGCCAGCGCCTTCAGGTCATTGATACGCTCTTCGCGGCTGGGCGCGGGATTGGCCAGGTAGGCCTGGCGCTGGCTGTCCAGCAGGGATTGCAGGCTGCTGGTCTGTTGATTTTCGATGGCTTCGGCGATCTCGGTCATGCTTGTGGCTCGACTGGATTTGGTTATTGAAATAGTTCCGATCTGGGTTCGATTGTACGGAAGTATGCTTCCTTACTTAGGGATATTGCGGACGGATTTCGAAAATACGAGGGGTTGAGCCACCGAAATTACTCGTAGGCTGCATGACGGACTCTCATCACTCATGTGACTGGCTGGTCTTTATTGTGTCGTCTTGGCGGAGAAGTTGTCCGTTGGAGGCTGTTTCTGGGTCAGAAGTTCAGCAAAAACGGAGTGGTCCGTCGGCGCTACGAATCAGAAGACGTGGGCGCTATTCTCAGGCACAATCGATGTCAGGTAGACGGAACTGCCATCCATAAAAAGACAATAATAAACAGGAGTGGCGACGATGAGAGAGGCCCGAGCCATTGGCCAATATTGAGTTTCGTGGAGTCAGCAAGCGCTACGACGATGGTCCAGCGACGGTACCGGGACTCGACCTGGAAATCCGCGATGGCGAATTGATGGTGCTGGTCGGCCCCTCCGGTTGCGGCAAGTCCACCACCCTGCGCATGATCGCGGGTCTCGAATCGATTTCTTCCGGTGACCTGTATATTGGTGGCCATCGGGTCAACGACCTTCCTCCCAAAGACCGGGACATCGCCATGGTGTTCCAGAACTACGCCCTCTACCCGCATATGAGCGTGTTCGAGAATATGGCGTTTGGCCTGCGCGTGCGTAATTTCCCCAAGCTCGGCATCGAAAGGCGGGTGCAGGAAGCGGCGGAAACGCTCGGGCTTTCCGACTTACTGCACCGCAAACCAGGACAGTTGTCCGGTGGCCAGAATCAGCGCGTGGCGCTGGGGCGGGCCATGGTGCGCGACCCGCAGGTATTCCTGTTCGACGAACCCCTGTCCAACCTCGACGCAGAGCTGCGCGTGCAAATGCGCGGCGTGATTCACCGCCTGCACCACCAGCTGGGTACCACCTCGGTTTATGTCACGCACGATCAGGTGGAGGCCATGACCCTTGGCACCCGCATAGCCATCTTGAATGGCGGTGAATTGATGCAGGTGGGCACGCCGCTGGAACTGTACAACGACCCGGACAATACCTTTGTCGCGGGCTTTATGGGGTCGCCGCCAATGAACCTGTTGCAGGTGGTAAACGATGGCCGGCAACTGAGTTGCGACCTGCTCACGCTGCCGCACGCGCAACTGCAGGGGCTCAACCGGGAACTGCTGTTGGGGCTGCGCCCGGAGAAACTGGTGTATGCGTCCAGCGCGCCCGCCAACTGGCCGCGGCTTACCGGGAATATCGAACTGGTGGAGAGCCTGGGGGCGGAAATGCTGGTGCACCTGCGCGTCGGTTCTGCGCAGCTGGTGGCGCGATTGGCCGGGCTGCGCGCATTCTCCCTTGGCGATGCACTCGAACTCGCCTTCGACCCCGCCGCGCTCTACCTGTTTGATGGTGCGAGCCAACAGCGTATCCGCGCAGGGAACGCTAAAGCCGGGGTGAGTCAGTGCTGAAGCGGCGTGGCGCACAGTACTTTCTGTTTCTATTGCGGCTGCTTTTGCTGCTGATGCTGGCCGGCAAGGTGCAAGCCCTGGAAACCCTGTCCCTGTGGCATGGGTACCGCGGCGTAGAACGCGCCGCCTTTGAGCAGCTCATCGAGGACTTCAACCGCAGCCAGAGCGAAATACAGGTGAATGCCCTGGCGGTGCCCTTTGGTGGTTACGCCGATAAATTGTCTGCCGCCCTGCCGCGGGGGCAGGGCCCGGATCTGTTTGTCTTTGCGCACGACCGCCTCGGCGGCTGGGCCAGTGCCGGGTATACGGTCGCCCCGATTGACCGCTATGTCAGTGAGCGTTTGCGCCAGCGTTTCCCGGCCAACTTGGTCGACGCGATGACCTTTGCGGGCGAGCTGTACGGCCTGCCGCTGGCCTTCAAAAGCCCGGCGCTGATCCTCAATACCGACCTGGTGGCGAGCGCCCCCGCGACGACCGACGAAATGGTGGCCATCGCCCGCCAATACACCGATCGCAACGCGGGGCGTTTCGGCCTCGCGTATATGTATACCGAGCCGTTTTTCCACGGCATGCTGATGAACAGCTTCGGCCCGGGGCCGTTCAGCCGCGGTGGAAGCCTGGCTTTGGATAGCCCGGGCAATATTGCGTCTGTTGAAATGCTTGTGCGCTGGGCGCGCGAAGAACGCATTCTGCCGGAAGAACCCAGC
Organism: Microbulbifer agarilyticus; assembly: GCF_019800665.1. Taxonomy (GTDB): domain Bacteria; phylum Pseudomonadota; class Gammaproteobacteria; order Pseudomonadales; family Cellvibrionaceae; genus Microbulbifer; species Microbulbifer agarilyticus_C. Next base: position 57,481 of record NZ_JAHVKO010000008.1, on the reverse strand, counting down.
AGCACCCTGGTCACCAGCCTGTTCAACCAGGGGCGTGCGGCGATGGTGATCAGCGGCCCATGGATGCTGGGTGAGATTGACCCCGGGGTAAATTATCGCGTGGTGCCGCTGCCGGTGAACAGCGAAAGCGGCCGGCCGCTGGCACCCTGGGTGGCGGTGGAGGGATTATTCCTCTCTTCTCGCTCGAAGAACCCTGCGGCGGCGGTTGCGGTCATGGAATTCCTTACCAGCCGCCAGTCCGCGGAAAAAATGGCCATTCAAGGTGGGCAGTTACCGGCAAATACCCGCGCCTTCGCACACCCCCGCATCGCCAACTATGACACGGCCATGGCATTCCGGCGCCAGTTGGAAGAGGCGGTGCCGATTCCCAATCTTCCGGCCATGACCCTGGTGTGGGTGCCGCTGAAAAACCTGCTGAAAAAAGTGGTCAAGGGCGCGGCGCAACCGGAAGCCGAAATGCATTTGCTGCAGCGCCAGTTGCAGGGCGACCTTGCGCGACTGGAGCGCTCCCGGCAGCGTAGTGAGATCCCACAGCAGATGCCCGCTTGGCTGTGGCTGATCCCCGTGGCGCTGGTGCTGGCTGCGCTGTGGGCCTGGGCGCGGTACCGGCGGCGACTGATGGCCACCTGGCACGCCAATCGCACGGCCTATCTGTACATCCTGCCCGCCATGCTCGGCATGCTCGTTCTGGTGTTCTTCCCACTGTTATACGGGTTGATTTTGTCGTTTACCGATACCACGGTGTTCAACGAGCACACCCCGCTGTGGTCACGCTTTGTCGGCTTGGACAATTACGCTGCGATCCTCGGGGACTTTGACCTGTGGCGTGGGCAGGACGGTGAGCGCAGTCTGGATTTCGACAATTTTTACTGGACGCTGTTAATCACCATTCTGTGGACCGCGAGCAACGTTATCCTCGCCGTGGGGCTGGCATTGGTCATGGCGCTGGCCCTGGATAAACCGATCTTTGGCCGCAATGCCTTCCGCCTGCTGCTGATACTGCCTTGGGCCATCCCCAACTACATTACCGCGCTGGTGTGGAAGGGCATGTTTCACCCGCAATTTGGGGTGATCAACCAGGGGCTGCAAGTGCTGGGGGTGGCCCCGGTGGCCTGGTTTGATTCCATCGGCGCGAGCTTTTTCACTGGTGTGGTCACCAATGTGTGGTTGAGCATCCCGTTTATGATGGTGGTGATTCTCGGTGGCCTGCAGTCGATCCCGCGGGAGCTGTATGAGGTGGCCCGGGTGGAGGGCGCCGGGCGTTGGTTCCAGTTTCGCTCCATCACCCTGCCGCTGCTGAAGCCGGTACTGATTCCGGCGGTGATCCTGTCGGTGGTGTGGACCTTCAATATGTTCAACGTGATCTACCTGGTGAGCGACGGTGCTCCCGCCGGGGCCAACGATATCCTGATCACCAAGGCGTTCCGCATCGGTTTTGAAAAGTACCAGTACGCCTACGCCGCCGCCTATTCGATCGTGATCCTCGCGCTGCTGTTCTGTTACGCGGTATGGCAGATGCGGATGAGTCGGACCATGGAGGTGGTGCGATGAACACCATGATTGAGCGGCTGCGCGAAGGCAGAGCGGCCCCGGTGAAGCGGGCGCTGCGGGATATCTTCAGCTGGCGGTTCGCGTTGCTGATCTTCTCCGCGCTTATCGTTGTTTACCCATTGCTGTGGGTGGTGAGCCTCGCCTTCTCCGGGCAGCAGTCGCTGACCCTGGTGCAGTTACCCCAAGATGCCAGTCTCGGGCAGCAGTTGCTGGCCCTGATCCCATTGCCGGAGCAGTGGACCCTCGACAACTTTCGCGCAGTGCTGACCGAGCAGCCATTCCTGCGCTGGATTGGCAACAGCCTGGTGGTCGCCCTGGCGACCACACTGGTGGGCCTGACCCTGAGTTGTAGTGCCGCCTATGCCTTTTCCCGTTTTCGCTTCACCGGGCGCCAGCGCGGACTGACTCTGTTTCTGATCTCGCAGATGTTCCCCGCGGTGCTCATGCTGATTCCGCTGTATGTCATCGTGGTGCAATGGCTGGGATTGGGGAATTCCTGGCTGGGCCTGATTCTGGTGTACGCGATCACCGCGCTGCCGTTTTGCGTGTGGATGCTGAAGGGTTACTTCGACACCTTGCCCTACGAGATCGAAGAGTCCGCTTTGCTGGAAGGGGCGAGTCGCTGGACCATATTTATCCGCATCATCCTGCCGCTGGCACGCCCGGCCATTGCGGTCACCGGTCTCTTCGCCTTTATGACCGCCTGGAACGAATTCATCCTCGCCTCCATTTTTATGGACGACGAATCCCTCTACACGGTCCCCGTTGGGCTGCGCTTCTTCGTCAGCGATTACGCTTCCGAGTGGGGCTACTTTGCGGCGGGCTCCATCCTGGTCTCCCTGCCGGTTATTTTGCTGTTCCTGTCTCTACAGCGGTATTTGGTGGCGGGCTTGTCCGCGGGTGCGGTTAAAGGGTGACCGTCGCGTTCTCAAGTCCGTAGATACACGCGCCTGGTTGTTTTTTGATCTGTTTTCGATATAATCGCCACTCCCTTATAACTTATTGATTTATAAAGTTATTTTTGTTCCCGCTTTGCATTTTTTAAGGTGGGATAGTCCATTTTTCCCCAATTCCCCAAGGTGGGACGACCCGATTAAGTGGCCGGCGAGAGTATAGCCTTGCGCCAGATCGGGTTAACCTATCGAGGTCTCGAGGTGCCCACCCTGGCGAAATCAATAACGAAAATGACGTGACGATGGGGGAGACAACTCCATGAATAAAATGACCGGATTCAAGAAGAAATCCATCGCAGCAGCGGTAGCTACCATGGCCGGTTTCAGCGGCCAGCTGCTGGCGCAGGCTGAACAAACTCCAGACTCTGCTCTGGAAGAGGTAGTCGTAGTCGGTATCCGCGGCAGCCTGGAAAAGTCCGCTGATATCAAGCGCGATGCCCAGGGCGTTGTTGACGCCATCTCCGCAGAAGACATTGGTAAGTTTCCCGATACCAACCTCGCGGAATCCATGCAGCGGATTAGCGGTGTATCTATTGACCGTGTAAATGGTGAAGGTAGCAAGGTAACCGTTCGCGGTATCAACCCTGATTTCAACCTAGTGACCCTGAATGGTCGTCAGCTGGCGCGTACCACTGGTGGCCGCTCCTTTGACTTCCAAAATATCGCCTCCGAGATGGTGCACGGTGTGCTGGTTGCCAAAAGCAGCAATGCGCTGGCGCCGAGCGGCGGTATTGGCTCCACTATCGATTTGCTGACTGCTCGTCCTCTGGAAATTGGTGAGCAGCGCCTGCAGTTTGCTGCAAAAGGCGTGGCGGATCAGTCTTCCGACGATTCAGGTATTACTCCTGAGATGTCGGGTTTCTACTCGGATACCTTTGCTGATGGCAAGGTAGGCGTGGCTATCTCTGCAAGCGTTGCTGAGCGTGAGAGTGGCGCAGCTATTGCTACCGTAAACGAAGGTTGGCGTAGCTTCCCTGGCTGGGTAGACCAGGACTGGGCGGGTGGTACCGCTGATTGGGGCGGTGTGCCCCAGGAGAATCAGGTAAACCGTCCTGGCGAAGGTGATATCTATTCTGTACCGCAGGCCGTTGGCTACAAGTTTGAAGAGCAGCAGCGCAAGCGTACCAATGGCTCCTTGGTGTTGCAGTGGGCACCGACTGACGATTTCACTGCGACCGTAGACTACATGTACTACGCCAACGATATCACCAAAGAGTTCAATGATATCTCAGCCTGGTACAACTTCGGCGCGTCCGAAAATGTGTGGACCGATGGTCCGATCGCTACACCGATCATTTACGCCGAATACTATGACCCAGCTGCGCCGGCTGATCTGTCCATGGGTGCTGGTGTAAGCGCCGAAGCGCATCGCGGTCAGGCGTTGGGCCTGAATGCCGAGTGGCAAGTAAATGACCGCCTGTCTCTGGCGTTTGATGCGAGCTTCTCCGATGCCGAGCGTCGTCCAGACAGCCCTTGGGGCTCTTCCGCACTGCTGTCTACCACTGCATTTGTGCGTACCAGCGCAATTACCGACTTTACCGGTGAGCGCCCGATGCTTTCTGTCGGTGGTGGCAACGAGGTCCAGGCCTCCGATATGGAAGTAACCGGCAGCGTATTCACCAACTCTCGCGATCGTTCCGATATCGAGGCTTATCGCTTCAGTGGTAACTTCGAGCTGAACGAGAGCAGCGACATCGACTTCGGTATCAGTTTGCAGGAAGTGAGCAATCACTCGCAGATGGCGGTTGTGCAGCGTGACGCATGGGCTGGTGCTGGCGATCCGAGCGATCTTGACGATGCACTGTTCACTGCGAAAAGCATTCAGGACAAGTTTGACAGTGCCGGCGGTGATTTCTCCGAAATCGGTGGCGCCGAGCCGCTCAACACCTATTTCGATTGGGACTTCGTGACCGTTCGCGCGATCGCAGAGGACCTGTATGGTGGCGACCTGTGGCCGAGCCTGATCGGTGATTGTGGCACTCAGTTCTGTGCTTCTACCGATTACACCAATGCGACTGACCGCACTACCGTGGAAACCAGCGCGGCAGCGTTTGCTCAGTACAACTTCCAGTCCGAAATGTTTGGTATGCCTTATGACCTGAACGTTGGTCTGCGCTATGAGACTACCGAAGTGGACTCCAAGGCCGCCTCCCCGGTCTATGACGAAGTGCTTTGGGTTGCAGCGAATGAACTTTCTTTGAACCCGGCTGGTACCGGCTTCCTGAGTCAAACCGCTGATTACGATTACGTGCTGCCGAGCGCTAACTTCCGCCTCAACCTGAAGGACGATCTGGTCCTGCGTTTGGCGGCGAGCGAAACCATTGGGCGTCCGGATTACGATTCCATCAAAGGTGGCACCGTGGTGGGTCAGCTGGCGCGCGAAGATGGTGGTAGTGGCTCTTCTGGTAACCCGGCGCTGCTCCCGACCGAATCTACCAACTTTGATCTGTCGTTGGAGTGGTACTACGACGAAGGTAGCTACGCTTCTATCGGTTACTTCAACAAGCGTATTAGCAACTTCATCTCATCTGCGACCTCAGAAGGTGTTGATGTATTTGGTATCGCAACCCCGATCAATGGTGCGCGTTATCAGGCTGCCGTGGATGCGGGTGCTCAAGGTAATGTGGAGATTCGTGACTACATCTTCGCTAACTTTGCCAGCGACCCCTACGTGGATGTAGATGGTGGCATCATCTACGGTAATCCTGCGGAAGACCCGACGATCCTGTTTGATCTGAGTGTGCCAGGTAACGGTGATCACAAAGATACCTTGGATGGGCTTGAACTCTCTGTGCAGCACATGTTCGGCGACACCGGTTTCGGTGTGGTAGCGAACTACACCATCGTCGACTCCAAGTATGAATACGACCCGTTCCAGCTGGTTGACCAAGAAGCAATGATTGGTCTCAGTGACACAGCTAACCTGGTAGCCTTCTATGACAAGAATGGTTTGCAGGCCCGTGTTGCTTATAACTGGCGTGATGACTTCTTGTCTTCTCGCGGCCAAAACACTGGCGCGAACCCGCAATTCACCGAAGCTTACAGTCAGGTTGATCTGAATGTGAGCTATGAGGTACAGCAGGTTGAAGGTCTCGAAGTATTCCTCGAAGGTCTGAACGTGACTGAAGAGTATGGCCGGGTTTACGGTCGCTCCTCAAGTCAGGTGTTGGGTGTTTACGAGGGTGGCGCGCGCTGGCAGTTCGGCGCTCGCTATGCCTTCTAAAAACAGCAATCTGATTTGATTTGCAAGAAGTAGCAGGGAAGCCGCTGAATTTCAGCGGCTTTTCTGTTTACGGCCAATGTGAATAGTCGTGCGGTAAGTGAAATGATCGAGCAGACGAAAGACTTGGTGAAAGAAGTTGTCATAGTTGGGGGCGGTAGCGCCGGCTGGTTGACCGCCGGTGTGTTGGCTGCCGAGTACCTTGTTGGCAATCATGAACTCAACATTACTTTGGTCGAGTCACCAGATGTGCCCACAGTGGGTGTCGGCGAGGGTACCTGGCCAACCATGAGGGCTACGCTGAAGCGAATGGGCATTTCGGAATACGACTTTATCCGAGAGTGCGATGCTAGCTTCAAGCAGGGCTCGCGTTTCATCGGTTGGCGGCACGATAGTGCGTCTGGTCGAAAGGACGAATATTTTCACCCGTTTACTGCACCAGCAGGTTTTGACCGGTTTGATCCATCTCAACAGTGGCAAAAAATTAGGGATAAGATCTCATTCGCTGACGCTTTTTGTCCGCAGGCAGAGATCAGCCGACACGATTTGGCTCCGAAACTAAGTTCCACCCCTGAATATTCGTTTGCACTCAATTACGGCTATCACCTGGATGCAGGGAAATTCGCCGAGTTTCTCCGTCGCCATTGCACGGAAAAATTGGGGGTGACGCACAGGCAAGACCGAATAGTAGCGGTCGAAAGTGACTCCAACGATTACGTTTCGGCGTTAAAGCTTGAGTCCGGAGCGCGAATTCATGGTGACCTGTTCATCGACTGTAGTGGCTCTGCCAGCCTTTTGCTTGGCAAATACTATGGCATTGAATTGATGGAGCAGCGTTCGATACTTTTCAATGATTCCGCGCTCGCGGTACAGGTTCCGTATTTGGATCCCGAAAGCCCCATTGCGTCCTGCACGCATTCTACCGCGCAGGGTGCCGGGTGGATTTGGGACATTGGTTTGCCAACACGCCGTGGCGTTGGTTACACCTATTCCAGTGCCCATGCGGATGAGGCACAGGCGGAGCACGCCCTTCGGCAATATATCGCACCGGCCCTGAATGGTCAGTCTGTCGCGTCTCTGGAAATACGCAAAATTCGCTTCAACCCAGGCTTTCGCCGAAAGTTTTGGCATAAAAACTGTGTCGCGGTCGGTATGGCCGCGGGTTTTATTGAGCCACTTGAGGCTTCAGCGCTTGTGTTGGTCGAGCAGAGTGCGAAATTTCTCGCAGAGCAACTTCCTCCCACTCGTTCTGTAATGAAGGTCGTGGAAAACCAATTTAACAATAAGATGCATCATCACTGGTTGCGTATTATCGATTTTCTGAAGCTGCATTACGTGCTATCGGAGCGCAATGAGACAACTTATTGGTGCGACCATCGTGCAAGTTCGAGTGTTCCCGAAACCCTGCAACAGACACTGGCTACTTGGAAATGCCGATCCCCATGGCGAGATTGTGTCGGTTACGCGGATGAGCTTTTCCCAGCAGCTAGCTACCAATACATACTTTATGGCATGGGCTTCGAAAGCTGCAGCCTGCCCTGGGGACTGCGACGACCTACGGAGCCGGATGCAAAGAAAACATTTTTTGAAAATCAAAATAATCGAGAGCGACTGCTGCGCACATTGCCCAGTAATCGACAGTTAATTAATAAGATTCGAGACGTCGCAGTGAATGCGGCGCTGTAAGCGCATGAGAGGAGAAAGGCCATGACACGCCCGGTAATGTTGAATATCGATGAGCACAAAGATCTGCGGGTAATTACAGATAGATCTGAAGCCTACGGTGATAACACGTGGTTCGCATTAACGTTCCCTCTGGAGTTTCGAACGCTTCAGGCCTACTACCCGATCTTTTTTCAAAAGCATGCAGAGACCGGTCGCTTTCTTGCAATAGCCCTGCTCGGCCTGCGGGAAGGTGAAAACTTGTTCCTGGAAGGTGATCGCTGGACCGTTCCTTATATTCCATTATCAATCAAGCGGGAACCATTTTTGATTGGTCACCAAAAAGTTACTGTTGATGGTCAAGAGCGAGTTGAGCGTGTGATTCATATCGATATGGACAACCCTCGAGTCAACTCGGACAGTGGCGAGCGCTTGTTTATGGAGTTCGGCGGTAATTCACCTTATTTGGATAAGGTTGCCGATATGCTTGATGCTATACATCACGGGTTGGGCCAGGCAGATGATTTTATGGGCGCCCTGGAACGGCATGAATTACTTGAAAGTTTTACTTTAGAAGTGCAACTCGAAAATAACGATAAGCATCAGCTGGTTGGGTTACATACGATCAATGAAGATAAGCTTGGCCAGCTCGACGGAGAAGCCTTGGCTGAACTGCATGCTAAAGGGTATCTGGCATCCATATACATGGTGCTGGCTTCTCATTCAAATGTAATGAAGATGCTTGCGGCGAAGAACAAGCAGGTATCTGCCGCGTGAGTAGGCAGGATCCCTGTCTTTCTGATATTGCCCTGCAGCCAGTAGAGGAAGTGTCAGATTACAGAGTAGGCGAAATCCCTAAGGCGGTTCTCAACGCGGATCGACCGCTCGTACTGCGGGGCGCTTGTGAGCATTGGCCTGCAGTAGAGGCTTGTCGACAATCTGCTCGGCATGCGGCCGCATATTTATGCGAATTCTATAGCGGGGCACCTATTAACGCTGCCTATGGTGGAGCGGAAATAGAAGGTCGTGTGTTCTACAACGATGCTGTCGATGGGTTTAATTTCCGCGGGCAAAATCGTGACTTGCGGCAGCTGCTACAGGAAATTCTTGAGAGTGCCAGTGAGCCGTTGCCGCCGACACTGTACATGGCATCTACCGATGTACGGCGCTGGTTCCCCGGGTTTGCGGATCAAAATCCATCTGGACTGGAGGATTTTTCTCCGATTGGTTTTCTTTGGTTAGGTAATCGCACGCGTATAGCGGCACACTACGATTTCCCGAAAAATTTAGCCTGTAACATTGCCGGGCGTCGCCGATTTATCCTGTTCCCGCCGGAACAAATAGAGAATCTGTATCCTGGACCACTAGGGTTTGCGCCAGGTGGCCAAGAAATTAGCATGGTTGATTTTCGCAATCCGGATTTTGAAAAATTTCCGAACTTTCGAAAGGCGCTTGCTGAAGCGCTGGTCGTGACATTGAATCCTGGTGATTCGCTGATTATTCCAGGAATGTGGTGGCACCACGTAGAGGGGCTAGATGATCTGAATGTTCTTTACAGTCATTGGTGGAGTGATTCGCCAGCATATAACGGGTCTCCTTCTTCTGCATTGATGCATGCTTTGCTCAGCATGAATGATTTGTCTCCAGGTCTTCGATCTGCTTGGAAGGCTGTGTTTGACTACTATGTTTTTGATGCGAAACCTCAGCGACCGGAGCATATTCCGGCGAGTGCGCGTGGCTACACACAGGAGCCGCTTGGTGAAAAAGCGGCAGCCACGCTAAGGGCTGAACTCCTTAAGCGGCTTCAGTGAAAATGTCCTATTTGTGATTTCGACGAATAAATGAATGTATTAATGAGGGAGTCCAAGATGGTGAAGCGAGTTGTTATCGCCGGTGGCGGTACTGCAGGCTGGATGGCTGCCGCAGCGATTTCCAAGTTGATTGGCAAGCATCTGGATGTCCGCTTGGTAGAGTCAGATGCGATTGGCACGGTTGGGGTTGGTGAAGCAACAATCCCTACTCTTCACGTGTTCCACCAATTACTGGGGCTGAAAGAATCTGAAGTAATGGCGGCAACAAATGCCACCTTCAAGTTGGGGATTAATTTTGAAAGCTGGCACGATGTCGGTAAAGATTATCTGCACTCCTTTGGATACCCGGGTAAGGATTGCTGGGCTGCAGGTTTTCAACATTTTTGGCGCCGCGGATTGGATTTAGGCATTGATCACGAAATTGGTGATTACTGTTTCGAGCACTTGGCCGCCCGTGAGGAACGCTTCGCGGTGCAAACCAATCGCGATAGGAATTACGCTTATCATTTGGATGCCACACTATACGCTAAGTATCTAAGAGAACTCGCTGAACGTCATGGCGTAACGCGTATCGAAGGGAAGATTGAGAGTGTGCAGCTTGATCCGCAGTCCGGCGATATATCGGCCCTCGCGCTTGATAGTGGCGAGCGTATAGAAGGGGATCTATTTATAGATTGCACTGGATTTCGTGCGTTGCTGATCGAAGGTGCTTTGCACACTGGTTATCTGGATTGGACGCACTGGTTACCCTGTGATCGGGCGCTTGCAGTGCAGACTACCTCCAAGGGCGAACCTGTGCCGTACACTCGGTCAATTGCTCATGAATCAGGGTGGCAATGGCAAATTCCCCTTCAAAATCGCGTTGGCAACGGGTTGGTCTATTGTAGTCGGTACCTCGATGATGACGCCGCGAAGCAATTGCTTCTGAATAATATTTCCGGCGAGACTCTGACAGAACCTCGTGCAATCAAGTTTCGCACCGGTACAAGGCGCAAGCATTGGAATAAAAACTGTGTTGCGATTGGACTTTCGAGTGGCTTTATTGAGCCACTGGAGTCAACCAGTATTCATATGATTCAGCGCAGTATTATTCGACTGCTTCAACTGTTCCCAACAAATGGTTGTAAAGCTGCGGATATTGAAGAGTTCAACCGCCAGACCGCCGCAGAAATTGAAACGATCCGAGATTTTATTGTGTTGCACTATCACGTGACTGATCGGCAGGACAGTAGTTTCTGGCGTTACTGTCGCAGCATGCCGATACCCGATAGCCTGCAGCATAGGCTTGATCTGTTCGAGCAGCGAGGGCACGTTTTCAAGCAAGCCGGTGAACTCTTCGGGGAGAGCTCTTGGATTCAGGTGATTGTCGGCCAGGGGGTGATTCCAAAGGAGTATCATCCAATCGTCGATATGATGAGCGACGGTGAGCTCAAAGACTTTCTTGATACGATTCGTAACCAGACCCGACACCAAGTCGCGAAGTTGCCGAAGCATGCCGATTTTGTCGCGCATTACTGCAAGACCGGTATGTCCTGAGGTGGCTCGGCTCAGATAGTCTCTTCTTGTGCCCGATAGTCGAAGGGTTCCTTTTTTAATCGGGTCGCCCCACCTTGCCTTTTCCTGCAAAGTGGGGCGACCAAGCTTCCTACACGACGTTAAAAAACGCCTGCTCGTTATTCCATTACCAAGGAATACATAACGATAAACGATGATGAGGAGATAATAATGAGCAGCAAATTATTTCACGCTTCCCTTCTTTCCCTTTCGATCGCACTGGTGGCCTGTGGTGGTGGCAGTTCCGAGAGCGGTAATGACACTGATGCGGACCTGGGCGGACCGGTTGATCCGCCGGTAAGTGACCGGCCGGAGCAATGCCTGGAAGATCCGATGAACTCGGGCTACTGCCTGGTGTGGGCCGATGAGTTTTCCGGTGACGCTATCGACTCCGCCAACTGGTCACACGAAATCAATTGCTGGGGTGGCGGCAACAATGAGGCGCAATGCTACGTAGACGATGCCGAGAACTCCTGGGTCGCCGACGACATGTTGCATATCAAGGCGATCCGCCAGGACGCGGTTGGCCCAAGCCGCGTGGATGATGACCCCGCGTACGACCCCAACGATACCAGTGGCAGCGGTACTTACACCTCCGCGCGCCTGCGCACCAAAGGCCTTGGTGACTGGAAATATGGCCGCTTCGAGATGCGGGCGAAGTTCCCGCAGGGGCAGGGCACCTGGCCGGCGTTCTGGATGCTGCCGACCGAGGGTGTGTACGGCGGTTGGCCCCTGTCCGGTGAAATCGACATTGTCGAAGCGGTGAACCTCAAAGTCGGCGGTGAAGACAAGGTACACGGTACCCTGCATTACGGCGGCAGCTGGCCCGGCAATAAGTATTCCGGTGAGTCCTATCAGATTCCCGGCGGTTTGAACCCTGCAGACGACTTCCACACCTATGCAGTGGAATGGGAAGAGGGCGAAGTCCGCTGGTATGTGGATGGCGACCACTACGCAACGCAGACCAGCGACGGTTGGTACACCACCGCCGATCTGGAAAACCCGCTGGCTCCATTTGACCAGAGTTTCCACCTGATCCTGAATCTCGCGGTGGGCGGCAACTGGCCGGCAAATGTGAACGATACTGGTATCGATGAAAGCGCATTTCCCCAGGAGTTCGTGATCGACTACGTGCGCGTCTACCAGTGCAGCGAAGACTTTGATACCGGTAAAGGCTGTGGCTCGACAGATGGCGACTTCGTTCTCAACCCGGGAATCCAGCCGCCGGCAGCACCGGACAGTGACGGCGATGAGCTGGTTATTTTTGACGGCGAGGCGAAAGCCCCATACTCCTGGTTCACCTGGACCGCGAGTGGCGACGTCGGTTACGCGACAGTGGATGCTGGCGGTGACTACGGTGATGTCGCCGAGGTGACCTACAACACCAACCAGGGCATCGGCTTCTTTCAGTCTGACGCGACCTATGACCTGAGCGCCTTTACCTACGTCGAGTTTGACCTGCGGGTGACCGCTGAACCTGCCGATCCCGGTACAGCCTCACTGACCTTCCGCGCTGACTGCGTCTATCCCTGCAGTTCCGGTGATTATCCCCTGGATATGCCCGCACTGAACGAGTGGACGCACTTTCAAATTCCGGTCATGGATCTCACCAATGCCGGTTTAAATGCGGCCAGTGTGAACACGCCGTTCGTTATTTCCCCTGGGTGGGACAATCAGCTGGGTGCGGTATTACAGCTGGATAACATCCGCTGGGTGAAGTGATACGGGGGCCGGTTTCTTGTCCCATTTCACTTCGTCGCACCTGTGTAAGGTGGCCCGGGTCATTTTGCCTGGGGAGCGGAAAGTGGGACGCACCCTGCCGGTAGATTCCGTACAACAAACACTGAGAAAGCCGGGCGTGGCCACAAATGCAGTGTGACCGTCCGGCTAAAATAAGTCATAGCATTAATAAAAGTTATCTGCGGGATGGGGGTGTATGGTGTTTAAGAAGCGAATTTTACTGGGGGTCATCTCGGCTCTGGTTGCCGGTGGTGGGCTTCTGGGCTGTGCGGACCAAGTGGAAGATCAGGTTGCCGACCAGCAGTCCGAGTCGGTGCATCCTCACTGGCCGGCACTGACCTCGGGGATTGCGAAAGATCCCGAAATTGAGTCACGTATCGATGCGCTGCTGGCCAAGATGTCGCTGCAAGAAAAGGTCGGCCAGATGATTCAGGTCGAGATCCGCTTCGCCACCCCGGATGAAGTGCGCGAATATCACATCGGTTCCATTCTCAACGGTGGTGGCGCCTTCCCCAATAACAACAAGCACGCGAGTGTCGCCGACTGGGTAGCACTGGCGGATGAGTACTACCGCGCGTCGGTGGATACCAGCGACGGCGGTGTGGCAATCCCAATGATCTGGGGTACCGATGCCGTTCACGGCCACAACAATGTGATCGGCGCGACCCTGTTCCCCCACAATATCGCTCTCGGCGCAGCGCAAAACCCCGCGTTGATGCGCAAGATTGGCGAGGCAACCGCAGCGGAAGTTTCCGCGACCGGCATTGAGTGGGTATTTGCTCCCACGCTGGCGGTGGTTCGCGATGACCGCTGGGGGCGTACCTACGAATCCTATTCTGAAGATCCCGAGCTGGTGCGCGCCTACGCGGGCGAGCTGGTGCAGGGCATGCAGGGTGCACCCGGCGACCAGGAACTCTTGAACGGTAAACGCGTTGTCGGTACAGCCAAGCACTATATTGCCGATGGCGGCACCGAGAACGGCATTGATCGTGGCGATGCGATCATGAGCGAAGCGGACCTGATCAAGTATCACGCGCAGGGTTACTTCTCCGCGATTGAAGCCGGCGTACAGACCGTAATGGCTTCATTCAGCAGCTGGAACGGCGAGAAGATGCACGGTCACAAGTATCTGATGACCGACGTGCTGAAAGAGCGTCTTGGTTTCGATGGCTTTGTGGTCGGTGACTGGGCTGGCCACCAGTTCGTCAACGGCTGCAGCAATGTGAGTTGCCCGCAGGCGATTAACGCTGGCCTGGATATGTTTATGGCGCCGGATCCGAACTGGCGGGAGCTGTACAAAAACACCCTGGCTGAAGCGAAAAGCGGCGAAATTTCTCCCGCGCGGCTGGACGACGCGGTGCGCCGTATTCTGCGCGTGAAACTGCGTGCGGGCCTGTTTGAGGCTGGCCTGCCTTCGACCCGTCCGTTTGCCGGTGATGAGAGCCTGATTGGTGCCGCCGAGCACCGCGCCATTGCCCGTCAGGCGGTGCGCGAGTCTTTGGTGTTGCTGAAGAACAACGACCAATTACTGCCGCTTGCGCGCAATCAGCGCGTACTGGTTGCAGGCGATGGTGCCGATAACATCGGTAAGCAATCTGGCGGCTGGAGTATTACCTGGCAGGGAACCGGGAACGAGAATGCTGATTTCCCGGGCGCGACTTCTGTGTACGGTGGCATTAATGAAGTTGTTACTGCAGCCGGAGGCCAGGTAGAGCTGTCGGTAGACGGCAGCTTCGAGGAAAAACCGGACGTTGCTGTGGTGGTCTTTGGTGAGGATCCATATGCAGAGATGCAGGGTGACATCGCCAATGTAAATTACGCTGGTGCATCAGACCTGGCCCTGCTGAAGAAATTGCGTGACCAGGGTATCCCGGTTGTCAGCCTGTTTATCACCGGTCGCCCATTGTGGGTTAACCCGCATATCAATGCCTCCGATGCTTTTGCGGTCATCTGGCTGCCGGGTACCGAAGCTGGTGGTGTGGCGGACGTCCTGTTCCAGGATGAAGCTGGCAAGGTAAACTTCGATTTCACCGGTAAGCTGACCTTCTCCTGGCCAGGCGATGCGACCCCGGCGTTGCACAATCGTGGTGAAAGCGATGCGGCGGCACAGTTTGCTTACGGTTATGGCCTGAGCTATGCGGAAGGCATGGAGCTCGCGCTCCTGTCAGAGGAAAGTGGTCTGCAGCCTGTTTCAGGCAACGGCACACTGGCAGTATTCAACGGCCGTGCGCTGGACCCATGGAGCTTCGAGGTGATCGATGCCACAAACACCCGCTCAACCATTGCCAGCAGTGTGTCTGAGCTGAATGGTATCCGTGTGCAATCTGTAGACCGCAATGTGCAGGAAGACAGCCGTCGTCTGCAGTGGAGCGGACAGGGCAATGCGATTGCCGGGTTCTTCGCGAATCAGCGCACCGATCTTTCCGGCTTTGTCAGCAACCAGGGTGCACTGATCTTTGATGTAAAAGTTGATGCGGCCCCCAGCGACGCGGTAATCCTCGGCATGAATTGCGGTATGGATTGTGGTGCCGAGCAGCCGATTACCGATTTGCTGAAAGGCGCGGCACAAGGGGAGTGGCAGACACTCGCCGTCGACCTGAAGTGTCTGGCTGAAGCTGGCGGTAAGATGGATCTGGTGTTATCACCCTTCTACGTGCGCACTGCGGGTGAGCTGGATATGACGGTGCACAATGTGCGCATCGCCCAGACCGATGCGGCGAAAGTGAGCTGCGGCTAACCCCACAGCCTGATCAGACGAAGCAAAGCCGCTGGCGACCAGGTCGCCAGCGGCTTTTTTGTATCCCCTTCACATAGCGGTTAAGAAGTCTTGGTATCTGCCAGCGCTTGCTTGCGGAACTCTGTGGGCGACATACCGACGAGTCGGCTGAAGAAACGGTGGAAAGCTGACTTGCTGTTGAAGCCAGATTCCAGCAATACATCGAGTACGGTCATGTCCGTCTTGCTTGGGTCGGATAGCAGCGACTTGGCCGCTTCGACGCGGTAGCTGTTCACGTACTCAAAGAAGTTGGTGCCGAAGTGTTTGTTGATTACGGCGGAAACTTCTTTTGCTGGTAATTCGATTCGGTCGGAAAACTGCTCCAAATTAAGATTCTTTTTAAGGTAAATCTTGTCGCTTTCCATGGCGTTTCGCACCTTCTCGATTGCTGGCTCCGAAGGCTCGTCTTCCTCCGGAATACGTTCATCGCTTGCCGCTTCCGGTTGCGTGGCGAGTAACTGGTGCGCATAGGTGAGGCTGTAGGCGAAGAAGGCATTGATCAGGATGAACGACAGATAGTTGTCGGCAATACCCATATAGTCGGCCACGCTCTGGCTGGAGAACTTGGCCACCACGTGCACCACGGTGGTCCAGGCCCAGGCCACACATACACCCCATACCAGCGCAGTTAACCAGTTGAGTTCTACCTCCGAGTAATGGGAGTACTCATCCTTCAGGGCGTGGCGATAGCGGCGGATCTGTCGTAATGCCGCAACGGAGTAGGCGAAGGGGGCCAGAGAGGCAAGATCCCAGATCAGCGAGACGATGGTCGCGGAAAACCCCTGTCCGGCGGCCGCGTGGCGCAGGTCATTGCTCGATATATTGAAAATCGCCAGGCACAGAATGACGAGAGCCGCCGGCAGCAGGTGCAGCGCCATGCGCCGGGTAAACGTGAAGTTCTGGCGGGTCAGCGAGCACACGTAGAGATAGATGGCCGGCCCCTTGAGCAGCAGCGCAGTAAACAGTAGGTAGGGGAGCAGCGTTTGTTCCAGCCAGGGTGCCAGTGAGAACTGGTCATTCCACAGGGCCAGAGTGCAGGCCGAGGCGACGGCAATAATGAGCAGAAACGCGATCAACAGCCGGCCGTCATGCCGGGAGCGGGTCGGGAGGATCGCCTGGAATACTGCCAGCAGCAGACATTCCGCGGCGGTCATCAATAGCACCACGTCGTGGATATTGAAAATGTATTGTTTCATGTGCGCATCGCCGATGGGGTTTGTTGTTATGTTCTTATTATTCTCTCGTATCGCCAGTATATGAAAATTCCCCAGCAGGGAGGAGGGGAGGTCAGGTTGTACGCCCCCTACAGGCTTCCCGTTTACGAATAACTGTAAAGTGAAACCACCCAGTTTGTCCGCTCGGGCAAAGTGGGGCGATTTCCGGGGCGGGAAGCGCGACTCTAGAAGGCGTCGGGTACGCCATTGGTTGCATGGCGGCGGAGGACGCCTGGCTGGCATGCTTTGGCCGGGCACTTTGTAAAAGCTTTCGACATCATCTTTCCTCTCCCTATAACGGGTCTCTTCTCGTCGCCCCATTGGGACCGGCAGGTGTTTCCTGCCGGGCTTTTCTTTCTGTAGATTGACTTCTGGGTCACTGTTCGTTGCTATAGGCATCGCATCCGCCCGTTCATCCATGCTTGCCAGCCCCACGTTCGGCGAGTGTCCTGCCGCGCATAGTGGTTCGGGCTGACAGCCGGTGGTTTGCCTGGTCGGGTTCCGACACACCGGAAAAAGAATCATCGATAAAATCGCCTCGGATAACGGGCGCGCCTATTCTGGTGTTTCAGTTCTGGTGTTTCAGTCCAACTATTGTTGTTATTTGTTGCTGAAGTTTGTGGCTTTCGAGCCCTTCACTGGTGCATTAACGGTTGGATAGTGTGCTGTCGAAGGTTGTTTCGTAGTTTTATTACGGGATGGTTATGACGTGGTCTTCTTCCAAATAGTGCATTTTTCTTCACTATTAGGGTATTTTTTGCTGGTCAGGTCTGGAATTTATCGCCTGAAATCATTACCTTAGCGCGCCTTCACAGTGCTTTTGTAAAATTACTACAGGGTTCGTCCCCTCGTGTTGACCCAAGGAACGCATTCATGACCAGAATCGTCGCAGATATCGGCGGTACCAACGCTCGCTTTGCGGTGGCCATCCCGGAAGGGGCTGGTTATCGGCTGGATGCTATTCAGGTGGTGAACTGCGCTAAGTTTGGTGACTTTTACTCTGCAATGAGTCAGTGGCTCGAAGAGTTGTCGTGCGATGTGCCCAAAGAGGCGTGTGTAGCCGTCGCTGGCCCTGTGGAAAAGACCCCGCAGGGTGGCCGCGTGACCATGACCAACCTGGGCTGGGACATCCGTGCTGAAGAGCTGTGTGCGCGCTTCTCGCTCGAACGCGCTCTGGTCGTCAATGATTTTGCTGCTTTGGCTTTGTCATTGCCGCGCCTGCCGGAAACCGACAAGTGGGCCCTGCGCGATGTGCCCGCGCAACAGGGCGGCCCCATGGTGGTACTGGGCCCGGGTACCGGTCTTGGCGTTGCAGGCCTGGTGAGTGAAGGTGGCAGCTACCGCGTGGTGCCGGGGGAGGGCGGCCATGCCAACCTCTCTGCTGGCAGCGAGCGCGAACTGGAGCTGCTGCGCATCCTCGCCCGCGAGCAGATGCCGGTATACAACGAGTATGTATTGAGCGGCGGTGGCCTGGTGAACCTGTACCGTGCCGTGTGCGCACTGCACGGCCGCCCGGCAGAAGACCTGACTCCGCCAGACGTAAGCGGCCGCGGCCTGGATGGTTCCGACCCAATGTGCCGTGAAACCCTGATCGACTTCCTTAACTTCCTCGGTAGTGCCGCAGGTGATGCTGCCCTTTACTATGTCGCCCGCGGTGGCGTGTTCCTCGGTGGTGGCGTACTGCCGCGCATCGAATCCCTGTTGCCAGAAAGTGAATTCGAGCAGCGCTTTGTGACCAAAGGGCAGCTCGGGGACTGGCTGCAGGGTGTTCGGGTAGAGGTGCTGAAGGCCGGTTATCCGGCGCTGATTGGCGCTGCCGCCTGGCTCGAGCGCTAATCTGGGCGTTTTTGCCTTTATATTTGCTCATCTGGGGCTGAACATTTTTTGTACGCCCCGTATAATCCCCGCCTCGATGGTGATCTGGGTCGGCTCCCTCCTCCTCTGCCGACCCTAGCTTCTCCCCCTCCTCCCCCCTGGGGGGTGGAGGATATGGACTTCGGGTAAGCCTAGGATGGCATTACTCACCATAACGATAAGTCCAAGGGAGATGATGATGAGTCTGACAAACAAACGATTTCGACCGGCGCTGCTGTCCGCAGCTATCGCCGCGTCCGTAACTTCCGTTGGCGTATTCGCTCAGGAAGAAGACGGAAACACTAGCCTCGAAGAGATTACCGTTACCGGCTTCCGCAAGAGTGTGATGGACTCCATCAGCACCAAACGCGATGCCAAGGGCGTTGTTGAAGCCATTTCTGCAGAAGATATTGGCAAGCTGCCCGATTCCTCCATCGCAGAATCTCTTGCCCGCCTGCCGGGTCTGGCCACCCAGCGCCTCGACGGTCGTGCCAGTCGCGTAAGCATCCGCGGCTTCGGCGAGAACGAGAGCGCTACTACATTCAACGGCCGTGAGCAGGTGTCCATTGGCGATAACCGCGGCGTTGAGTTTGATCTTTACCCGTCCGAGATCATGAGCGGTGTAACCGTATACAAGACCCCGACTGCCGATCTGGAAGCGGAAGGTATTGCTGGTGTAATCGACATGCAGACCGTTAGCCCGCTGGAGCGCGGTGAGCGTGTTGTGAAGTTCAATGCTCAGATGGAGCAAACCAGCTTCGATAAGCTGAACCCAGACGGTGAAGATCAGGGTCAGCGCGCGACTATTTCCTATATTGATCAGTTCGCTGATGACACCATCGGTGTTGCTTTTGCCTATAACACCATGAGCTCCCCTAATCAGGAAGAGCGTTGGAATGCTTGGGGTTACCCCGAGATTTTCGTGGATGATCAGGGTAATTATCACAACTGGCCAGGTAATGATGAGAACCGTAATGCAGACGGTACTCCTTGGGAATCCACTGGTGCCAGCATGTTGGGCGGTGCCAAACCGTTCGTGCGTTCTTCTGAGCTGAAACGTGACAGTGCCATGTTGGTTGTCGAGTTGCAGCCGAATGAAAAACTGAACGCAACTCTTGATGCTCTCTATGTAGATTTCTCTGACGAGAAAATTCTGCGTGGTATCGAAGTTCCTTTTGCTTGGGGGCAGGGCTCCTACTCTCCGGTTGGTGAAGCTCAAGATGGCTTCTTCACTTCTGGTGTTAGTGAAGGTCAGCGTGTTGTTGTACGTAACGACCTCGAAACTCGCGCTGCCGAGATGACCTCTTTTGGTGTGAACACCAAGTATGACTTCAGCGA
Source organism: Microbulbifer agarilyticus (assembly GCF_019800665.1). GTDB lineage: Bacteria > Pseudomonadota > Gammaproteobacteria > Pseudomonadales > Cellvibrionaceae > Microbulbifer > Microbulbifer agarilyticus_C. The sequence goes on along the minus strand of NZ_JAHVKO010000008.1, from coordinate 37,808 downwards.
CACGCTGCAGTTGGAGTTCGATGCCAGCCACTCTTCAGTAGAGCGTGACATTTGGAGCTTCGAAAGCTATTCCGGCACCGGCCGTGGTGATAACGAAGGTGTTGCGGACGATCTGACTTACACCTTTAATGGTGGCAATACTGGCGCTCAATTCGGCCATAATCTGGATTACAGCGATTTTGATCTGATTCAGCTGGGCGGCCCGCTGACTTGGGGTTACAGCGCTGCGCTGAACAATAAGTTCAACCTGGGTGGTACTCAATACGAAAATGCCGCACAGGATGGCTTCCTGAATGCTCCCGAGATCGATGACGAGCTGACTTCCTTGAAGCTGGCCGCAACTCAGATCGTTGAAGCGGGCATCGTTAATGAAGTTACCTACGGTGTTTCTCACCGAGACCGTCAAAAAGTGAAGAAGTCTCAGGGTTACTACATGACTCTGGCGAGCTTTGACGGGACTCCGGAAAATAGCACCCTGGTCGTGCCGGAAGAGTACCGCTTGGGTAGCGTATCTCTCGACTTCATCGGCATGGGCGATATGGTTGCCTATAACGCTGCTGGCTTGCTGCGTGACGGCTACTACGACCTGACCGACGAAGCGCTGACTGGTATTCAGCATCTGACCAAGTCCTATGACGTCAGCGAAGCGATTACTGCTGCATTTGCTCAAGCTGGCTTCGAGACGGAGGTGGCTGGTCTGCCTCTGACCGGTACAGCCGGCCTGCGCTATGTCCACACTCAAGTAGACACCAAGGGCAGTGTTGGTCGCGTTGTTGATGGCCTGGTCGTTCCTGTAGCAAGCGATGTTTCGCATGATTACAGCCATGTATTGCCAAGCCTGAACATGGCTCTGGCACTGACCGACGAGCAGACTCTGCGTTTTGGTGCCGCCAAAACTATCTCCCGTGCGCGCATGGACGAGATGAACTCTTCTGTTGAGTTCGGTATCGAATCCCAGCCTGATGGCAACGGCAACTTCTTCAAGTTCAGTGGTGGTAACCCGTACTTGGAGCCGAAAGAAGCGATCGGTGTTGATCTGTCTTATGAGAACTACTTCAGTGATGAAGGTTACTTCTCTGTGGCCGTGTTCTGGAAAGACCTGAGCCAATGGCACTTTGATGACAACTATGAAGTCGACGCCTTGGACGTTCTGGATATCGATCCTGCTCTGATTCCGGATGGTGCGGATACCACTGCTACCCGCTACAGCAAGACCAATGGTGGTGGCGGTACTCTGCGGGGCTACGAATTGGCGCTGTCTCTGCCGTTCAATATGTTCAGCGAGAGCCTTGACGGGTTCGGTATGATTGCTAGCCACACCGGTGTTAGCTCTGATGTTAAAGATCAGAATGACAACGACTACGAGCTGGCTGGCCTGTCTGATAGTATCCAGACACTGACCGCGTACTACGAAAACTACGGTTTCTCTGCACGTACCAGCCTGCGCAAGCGTTCTGACTTTAAAGGTGAAGTGTACGGTGTTGGCTTTGATACCGCCCAGGTCGACGTACTGGGTGAAACCTTAGTTGATGCGCAGATCGGTTACGACTTTGCTGAATCTGGTATCGGTGGACTGGAAGGTCTGTCCGTATTCCTGCAGGGCGTAAACCTGACCGACGAGCCGTTCACCACTCTGCAGGGTGACAGCGCGCTTCAGGTTCGCGATTACCAGAGCTATGGTAAGACCTACCTGCTGGGCTTCAGCTACGAGCTGTAATTTTTGTAGCTAGTCTCACAGTCCAAAGCCCTTGTAATCTATGATTACAAGGGCTTTTTTTATTCCTTCAGATTTTCAGATAGCCAACAGCGCTTCTGTGCGCGGTATACGTAGGGGGAACTCCATTGGAAAGTAAAGCAATAAAAAAGCTGGTAATTCTCGGTGGCGGCACAGCCGGCTGGATGGCAGCGGCGCTGATGATCCGGATGCTTGGGAAGGTAGTGGATATTACCCTTGTAGAATCCGACCAGATTGGAACTGTCGGCGTGGGCGAGGCTACTATCCCGCCGATCCTCACTTTCAACCAGGCGTTGGGTCTGGATGAGAAAGAGTTTCTGCGTGAGACGAAGGGTAGTATCAAGCTGGGTATTCAGTTTGAAAACTGGTCCAAGGAAGGCGAAAGCTATATGCACGCCTTTGGGTCAATCGGAAAAGACTTCCCGCTTTGCGATTTCCACAACTTTTGGATCCGCTATCGCGAGCAGGGTGGGACCGACAGTTACTGGGACTACTCCCTAAACTATCAGGCTGCCGTACAAAATAAGTTTGCTCAATTGGGGAAGATTCCGAATACCAATCTTCCTGGTATTACCTATGCCTACCATTTTGACGCTGGCCTGTACGCAAAATTTTTGCGTCGACAGGCTGAGGGGCGAGGTGTTAAGCGTGTCGAAGGGAAGGTTACGAATGTTCAGAAATGTGCGGAAACTGGCTTTGTCGAGCAGTTAGCATTGGAAAATGGACAGGTAGTGGATGGTGACCTGTTTGTCGATTGCTCAGGATTTGTTGGCCTACTGATCGATAAGGCAGTGGGTAGTGAATATGAAAGCTGGAAGCAATGGTTGCCATGCGACCGCGCAATTGCGCTGCCGAGTGGGTCGCCTGAATATATACCGCCGTTTACACGATCTGTCGCCCATGGCGCTGGATGGCAGTGGCAAATTCCTTTGCAGCATCGTACTGGTAATGGATTGGTATATTCAAGCAGTCACTGGAGTGATGAACAGGCAAGGAGTGTATTGTTCGATAATCTTCCCGGCGAGCCTTTGGCTGAGCCGAGAGTTATTCCATTTCGAACGGGGCATCGTCGTGAGCAGTGGTGCAAAAATGTCGTCAGTCTTGGCTTGGCGAGCGGCTTTTTGGAGCCTCTGGAGAGTACATCTATCCATCTCGTCCAGTCGGCCGCAACGCGCTTGATTAAGTGTTTTCCACATCGCGGTATTAGAAAAGAAGATGTTTCTGAGTTTAATCGTCAGTCTCGCGTGGAGATGGAGCGAATCCGCGATTTTATAATCCTTCATTACAAGGCAAATCAGCGTCGTGACACTGACTTCTGGCGACACTGTGAAGACATGGCTATCCCCGATTCATTACATGAAAAAATGGAGCTATTTCGTGCCACTGGTAAGGTGTTTCGTGACTACGACGATTTATTCACTGAGATTGCTTGGTATCAAGTAATGATTGGTCAAGGATTAGTTCCTGAGGACCATCACATCATTGCTGATGGTTTGAACGACGGTCAATTAAATGACCTTATGCAGAGCCTGAAGACATTGGTTCAAGGGACCGTCAAGCAGCTTCCACGGCACGAAGAGTTCCTTTCCGCGATGTTGAGAAAAAAATCTAAATAAAAAACGCCGGCAATGCCGGCGTTTTTTACACAAGATGAAGGTTGTGAAATTAGTGCGCGGTATTGGTAAACGCGTTACACACCATCACATCGATATCCAGCGAGCCGATGACACGCTCGGCGGTATTGCCACGCAGAAGTGAGCCGGTTTCGCCGTACTGGTTCAGGGTACCCATAACCACCAATTCAGCGTTGATCTCTTTGGCGATCTCCGCAACTACTTCGTTGGTGTAGCCCTGCTTCACGTGAATGCGGTCAGTTGGTACGCCGGTTTTGGTGGCCAGCTTGGCCAGGGCGCCGCGGTCCGGGTACAGCATGGAATCCAGGAACGCGTTCACCAGGTGCAGTTCCGCACCGTATACCTCGGCAATGTAGCTGGCGCGCTCGGTGATCTGGCGGTTCAGCTGGCGCTGCTGGGTGGTCTGCGCCTGGTAGTTGACGGTAGCCAGTACCACTTTACGGCGGTCCTGTGCGCCCGGACGGATCAGTACTACAGGGCATTTGGCCTGCTTCAGTACCTGCCACTTGGACTCGGCGAAGGTGAAGCGGCTGCTGCTGCGCGCGTGTACCGGCAGGTAGATCATTTCCGCGTTGCAGCGCTTGGATTCCTGGATGATGGCCGCTTGCCAGTCGCTGGACCAGCATACGGTGATGTCGAACTCCACGCCGGCCTCTTCAATCGGCTTGCGAATCTGGTCGCGGAACCAGAACTCGTCGCGGAACAGGTGATCATTCACCGCGCGGGTGTCTACGGCTTCGCCGTCAACGGCTACGAACACGGCCAATTTGGGCTGCGGGTTGCGCTCGCGGGCGGTTGCCAGGGCGCGGTCGAGGGCTACGTGGCGCTCGTCGTTGGGGTCTACGACCACGAATACTACGGGTTTGTCCTGCATGTTCACTCCTACAAATTTGGAAATCTGGTCCCTAAGTTCTCTCCCTGCGCAGTGTTTGTTCTTCTCCAGCGCAGATTCACCGCCCTCTGTTTTTGTGAGCTTTTTGTGCTTGTAGGCGGCCCCTAGAACGGGGAGTCAAGACTATCACCGACCGTCGATTTTTTCATCTACGCCCCGCCTCGGGAGGATGAATCTGGGGGGCAGCGGAGTACATTAGGCTGATGTGATGACCGTTCTATAACGACGGAGGGAAGATAATGAGAAAAATGACCAGTTTGGCGGCCTTTATTTCAGCGGCGGCCCTGACTATGAGCGGATGCACCGACAGCGACGTCGAATCCGTACAGAGCGCCCCAGAGGCCCCCCAGAATGTAGCCAAGGCGGAGCCGGCCAACTACAAGAGCGCGGCCACTGATCCGTTCTGGAACAACGCTACCATCTATTTCATGCTCCCGGACCGTTTCCACAACGGTAACCCGGACAATGACCTGTCCTACGGCCGTAAGGGCGATGCCGCCCATATGCGCGGTTTCCACGGTGGTGACCTGCGCGGCGTGATCCAGAAGCTGGAAGAGGGCTACTTCACCGACCTGGGTGTCGATGCCATCTGGATGTCTCCGATCATCGAGAACGTGCATGGCTACGACGAGGGTGACAAACGCACCTACGCGTTCCACGGTTACTGGCCGAAGGACTGGACTACCGTAGATGCCAACTTTGGTACCGAAGAAGAACTGGCCGAGCTGATCGCCAAAGCGCGCAGCAAAGGTGTGCGCATCTTTATGGATGTGATCATCAACCACACCGGCCCGGTTACCAGCGAAGATCCGCTGTGGCCGTCCGACTGGGTGCGTACCAACCCGCAGTGTGATTGGAGCAGCTTTGCCCAGAACGTCACCTGTGCGCTGACCGACAACCTGCCAGACATCCTGACCGAAAGCGAAGAGCCAGTCGACCTGCCGCCGCAGCTCACCGAAAAGTGGCAGCGTGAAGGCCGTCTGGAGCAGGAAGTTGCCGAGCTGGATGCCTTCTTTGAGCGTACTGGTTACCCGCGTGCACCGAAGTACTACATCGTGAAGTGGCTGACCGACTGGGTGCGCGAATATGGCGTAGCAGGCTTCCGTGTAGATACCGTAAAACACGTTGAGCCAGAGATCTGGGGCGTACTGAAAAAAGAAGCGAGCCTGGCGCTGGCCGAGTGGAAAGCGAATAACCCAGAAAGCAAACTGGATGATCGCGAGTTCTTCATGGTCGGTGAAGTTTTCCATTACGGCGTAAACAACTTCGCCAGCAGCGAAGGCCGTTACTACAACTTCGGTGATCGCAAGGTCGACTTCTTCAACCACGGTTTCGATAGCCTGATCAACATGGGCTTCGCCGCCCACGCTTCTCAGGATATGGAAAACATCTTCAGCGACTACTCCAGCATTCTTCACGGTGGTGAGCTGGATGGTGTTGCCGTGTTGAACTACCTGGGTTCCCACGATGATCACCACTCGTTCGACCGCGAGCGCAAGCAGGTGAAAAGCGCGGCGCTGAAACTGATGTTGGCACCGGGTGGTGCACAGATTTACTACGGTGATGAAATTGCCCGCCCGATGATTGATGAGCAGGCCTACGGCGATGCATCCATGCGTGTGCCGATGGACTGGGACAGCATTCAGCAGAGCGAAACCAGCGAGATTTTGAGCCACTGGAAAAAGCTCGGTCAGTTCCGTCAGTCGCATATGGCGGTAGGTGCTGGTGTGCACAAGCAGCTGAACGAAGCCCCTTATATTTTCTCCCGTAATCTGGAGCGTGATGGTGCGGAGAGCGACCGTGTCCTGGTTGCCATCGATATGCCCGCAGGTGCGAAGAGCGTTGCAGCTGGTGACGTATTTGCCGAAGGCGCAGTGGTAAAAGACTACTACTCTGGCAGTGAAGCCGTTGTCGAAAATGGTGAGCTTAAGTTCGATACCGCATTCGACATTCTGCTGCTTGGCGAAAGCAAATCCAGCCAGATGAGTGCGCGCTAATTTTTGAGTAACGAAATTTCGAAGATGTTTTTCGAGTCCACATTTATCCTTGTGTGACCCAACCCTCTCTTTCTCGTCGAAAGGTTTGCCGGTATCAGTATTCTGATATCGGCTTTTTTTTGCCTGTAATTTCCGCAAATTGTTCGCGCTTTAACACAAATTGGCGGGGGGGACGACTACGCCCCGGGGGGGAGGAGGAAAGGTTCTATAAAAAGGGAGTAACGTAAACACTCGCCCCAAAAAGGGGCGTAAAAAACATGCTGAGAGGTCGTCAGCAAAATAATAAAAGCCGCATGTAAAAACATGATGGTCGTCCGGATAAAAATAACTCCCGGAGCACAGCGATGATTTCTACCCCGAAAAAAGCCGGAGTGTCACACTCCGTTGCTGACGTTTGCCTGCGCGTTTTTTTTGCGCTGGCATTACTCTTCCCGTTGAGCGCGAGCGCGCAAACCTGGTCTGAAGCCTGGTTCCGCGGCACCCCGAATAATTGGGGCACCACGGCGATGGAATACGATGCCGGTGAAGGTGTTTGGGTTACCGAACAGACCTTCGATGACGCCAACCCGCGCTTCAAGATCAGCCACTATCAGAACTGGGACGAAGCCTACCCAGCGAACGACTATCAGGTTGCTAATGGCCGCTACCGCATCACGTTTAATGATGCCAGCAAAGTCATCAGCGTAACCGAAGTGGTCGAGCCTCCACCCGGGAATTCCCCCACGAGTATCTGCTTCGATAATCCGGACAATTATGCCCAGCCGCATATTTATTTCTGGAACCCGCAGCCGGGCGGTAGCGTGAATAATCTGCCGGGCTGGCCCGGTAATGCGATGACGGCATCGGGTGAATATTTCTGCTACGACTTTGAGTCGCATCTGAATGGCGGCGTGATGCCGGATTCGCTGAGCGTTATTTTCAACAACAATGGTGCGCCGCAAACTGCGGACCTTACCTACGACGGTAACCCCTGCTACATCCAGAACCAGTGGATGACTGCGGATGCCTGCGGGCTGGACTCGGAGCCGGTAGTCGACCTGCCGCCTACCACGCGCCCATTGCTCGAGCAGCCGCTGAATTTCCCGATTTCCGGTAATGTCTCCGGCGGTAGTTACCGTTTCGAAATCGCCTACCCGAATCTTCAGGGCCAGTTTATGTCCCCGGTGATGGTGATTTCCGATGGCATTAACGATTCCATGTATGTGGTGGATAAATCCGGTTCCATATTTATTTTCCCGAACCGGGAAGATGTGGCGCCCGGCGAAGTGAATACCCTGTTGAACATCGACAACGAGGTGCGCAACTACCACGAGCAGGGCCTGCTCAGCATGGCGTTTGACCCCAACTACGCCAGCAACGGGTATATTTATATTTACTACATCCACGGAACCGACGATAACGAACGCGCCCCGGATGGTAGTTACGGCGACGCGATCCTCGCGCGCTGGACAGTAGATAATCCCAGCAACCCAACTCAGGTGGTTGCCAACTCCAATGTGGAAATCCTGCGTATCCCGCAGCGTGGTCCGGACCATAAGGGTGGCATGATGCAGTTCCACCCCGAGGACAATAACCTGTACCTCGGTGTTGGTGACGGTGCCTACGGCCACAGTGCCACCATGAGTTACCCGGAAGACCCGCGTACCAATAACGGTGCACAGGAAACCGATAACCTTCTCGGTGCCTTCATTCGTATCAAGCCGCTGGCACAGCCGGTGGACGGCAAGTACTACGAGATTCCCGCAGACAACCCGTTTATCGGCGTACCCGGATTCCGCGAAGAAATCTGGTCTTACGGCCACCGTAACCCGTGGCGCTGGAGCTTCGATACCGAGGCGCCGTACACCCTGTGGGAAACTGAAGTCGGCCAGGCGGGCTTCGAAGAAGTTAACCTCATCGAAAAAGGGAAGAACTACGGCTGGCCGGTGTGTGAAGGCACCAACAACCGTGGTGACCTTGGCGGCGACCCCGCGAAAAACTGTAGTACCGATTTCGAACCGCCGCGCGATGGTTACGCTCACCCCACCGGTTACTCCATTATCGGCGGCGTGGTATATCGCGGAAATTCGCTGCCAGGCCTGAGCGGCCGGTTTGTCTTCGGTGACTACGTTACCAAGCGCATCTGGTCGATTGTCGACGGCGAAGCCAAGGAGTTAATTAGCGAAGCTTTCCCGGAAAACATCGCCTCGTTCGGCACCGACCTGAGTGGTGAGACATTGTTGGTCTCCACTTACGGTGTGGAGTACGGTGGCCAATCGACGATCTACAAAGTTGTCGATGACGATGCGCAAAGCGCGGTGATCCCGGCAACACTTTCTGCAACCGGTTTGTTCGCCGACGTGCAAAACCTGGTGCCGGTTACCGGCGTACTGGAATACGACCTGAACACCGATGGCTGGTTTGACGGCTCCGATACCCGTCACTTTATTGCCTTGCCGAACGACAGCCAGATCACGTTCGACGGTACCAATAACTGGGACCTGCCGATCGGCTCGGTACTGGTAAAACACCAGAGTATTGCTACCGCAGATAGCCCAGCCAAGCCATTTACCACGTCTGTGCTGTTCCGGCAGGACACCGGTAATTGGCAGGCGGCAAACTATTACTGGAACAGCGACGGCAGCGACGCTGACCTGGTTACAGAATCACTCACAGTGATGGACGGCGGTATCGAGAACCGTCAGAGGGCCGTGCAGTCTGCCGCCGACTGCGGATCCTGCCACATCGGAAGTGGCAGTCGCGAGCCCCTGGCGGTACATACCCGTCAGCTGAACAAAAACTTCCAGTACGGCGAAGGTGCACAAACCATCGCTAACCAGCTGGACGTGTTCAACAACATCGCACTGTTTACGCAGAACATTGGTGGTGCCGATACCCATGGCAGCTTTGTTGATGCGGAAGATACCAGTGCCGATCTGGACGAACGTGCACGCGCTTATCTGGACACCAACTGTTCCCACTGTCACGCCAGCGGCTTTATGGACCTGCAGTACGACACGCCGTTGGACGAGATGCGCCTGGTGAACGTGGAAACCACCGGTGGTGCCGCACGCCTGCGTCCGTTCGATCACGCCAGCAGCCTGGTCTATATCTATCAGACCACCGATAACAACCGCATGCCGAAGGGCACCCTGTATACCAACCCGGTGGCCGAGGCTCTGTTCCGCAACTGGATCGACAGCGTCAACGCTCAGCAGGTTGGTATCGTGGTACGCGCCGATGACAATCGCCTCAATGAGGGCGATGCATTGAACGTTAATGTTTTGGCGCTGTACGACAACGGCTTTACCGTACCGGTGGATGTTGCTCCGAGCGTTACCACGAGTGATCCTTCGCTCGTTGATGTCGAGTCGGTAAGCCAAAGCGCTATCGTGTTGCGTGCGGGTACCACCAAAAATGGCACCGCAACGATCACCGTGCAACAGGGTGGATTTACCGAAACTCTGGATGTCGAAGTCACGGGTATTGAAGTCAGCATTACCAAGTTGGAAATCGCCCCGGGCAATGTCGCCCTGGATAGCAGCCGCCAACTGGTTGCCTACGGTGTGCGTGCCGACGGTACGCGCGCAAATGTATACGGGCAGGTTGTTTGGTCTGTGACCAGCGGCCCGGCGACGATTGATCAAAGTGGTCTGGTAACCCGCAATGCGCAAGGCGCGGTTACGGTGCAAGCCGTGTTGGGTGAGTTAACCGCGGCGGCCACTCTGGAAGAGGGCTTCAACGGTATTGCTGTCCGTTACGACAACCCGGAAGATTGGGATCAGGTATTCGTCCATCTGTGGGTAACTGTAAATGGCCAGGACCAGGCGCTCACTCAGTGGCCTGGGCTGTTGATGTCCGGCCCCGATACGGAAGGTTGGTGGAGCCATTCAGTAGACGAAGCTGATCTGGAAAATGGTGAAGTCAATCTGGTGTTCAACAGTGGCAACGGTCAGCAGACCGGTGACCAGCGCAACATCAATGAGTCCTCCAGCTTTGTCGGCGGTGCCTGGGAACCGTGGGTTCCTGAAGCACCGGTGGGTGGCGACACCTCACGTGTGTCAGTGATTGGCGGAACAACCTCTGATGGCGGGCGGGATTATGCAATCGGCAGTGTGATTACCGTGAATGCAGATGCGGCTCCTTTGGGCACCGAATTCGGTGGCTGGACTGGCGATGCGGCGCCTTACATCGTCGGTGATCCATCGCAGCCTCAGGTGCAACTGTTGATTCCGCAGCACGACCTGTCGCTGGTTGCACTCTTCCCGAGCAGTAATAACGACTACCAGGCCGGGCAGAACTTCTACGCAGCCCAGTGTGCAAACTGTCACGGCGATCAGGGGCAGGGCGATGTGGCACCGGCTCTGGCAGGTACCGGCAGTAATTGGGATCTCAATGTACTCACGCAGTACATCGAAGACTTTATGCCGATGGACGCTACCGCCAGTTGTGCGGGCGACCAGCCGGGTGCCTGTGCCTATGAAACGGCTCGCCTGATTGTGGACGAAGCCTGGAGCACGAGTAATTGTTCCGGCAGCGACTGCGATGGCAGCAACCTCGATGCGCGTAACATGCGTCTGCTGACCCGTGAGGAATACCTCAACAGCGTCAGCGATGTCTTCGGTATTGCCTTCGATGAGTCTGTAATGGGGCCGGTGCCCGCAGATGGCTTGTTCCGCAACTTCGACACCGCTTCCTTCCTCAGGGCCGGCAACGACCGCACCCTGGGGTACGAGCAGGTTTCGGAGCAGGTTGCCGACATGGCGGTTTCCCAGTTCGGCTTTAACAGCTTGATTGATGGCTGTGGCGATAACCGCTGTGTGGTCGACACACTTGGCTTCCGCCTATTCCGCCGTCCGCTGACGACGCAGGAAATCGATCGTTACACCGGCTTGTACACCAGTGAGGACGATGGCCGTCTGGTTGTCCAGGCCATGCTGATGTCGCCGCACTTTATGTACCGTTCCGAGTTGGGTGAACTGGATAGTGCGACCGGGTTGTACCGCCTGAACAACTATGAAATCGCGACTCTGCTTTCCTACACCTTCTGGGTAACCACGCCAGACGACACCCTGTTGCTGGCTGCGAGCGATGCAAACTTTGATGTGGCCGCGCAGGTAGACCGTCTGCTGGCGGACCCGCGTGCGGAACGCGGACTGCGCCGCTTTATCTCCGGTTGGCTGATCAACAATCAGTATCCATTCCCGGCGATTAGCAGTGCGGATCTGATTTCGGCATTCAAAGAAGAGACCGTCGGTTTCGTGCTGGAAAATATTCGCGGCAACAACGCATTCAGTGAGTTGCTCTCTGCGAATTACACCTGGGCGAACGGTGAACTGGCCGCGCACTACGGGTTGGAAAATACCAATGGTGACTGGTCTATTCGCAACTTCCCCAACGGTGACGCGCGCAGTGGTACCGGCCTGCTGGGTCACGGCAGCTTCCTCGCTTCCCGTACCAGCACGGTAAACCCGGCGCCGATCAAGCGTGGTGTTTATGTGCGCGAAGTGCTGATGTGTCAGGAGTTCCCGCCACCTGCGGCAGCCGACTTCAACGTAGTGTTTGAAGATAGCGACAGCAACCGGGAAGCCACCGCGCGGCATACCTCGGATCCGGCCTGTGCTGCCTGTCACCAGTTTATTGACGGTGTTGGCTTCGGCTTCGAGCGTTTCGGTAGTGATGCCCTGTATCGCACCATCGAAACCATCGGTACAGGTGAGCAGCGCGAAATTGACGATAGCGGCAGTATCAAGAGCCTGTACAGCGCGGCTACGGTGCTAGACCCGGCGAGCGAAAGCTACGACTTCTACTCAGTACCGGAGCTGGCATCGCTAATTGCCAGCAGTGATCAGGGCGAAGCCTGCTTTGCACGTCAGTTCTACCGCTACGTGGTTGGGCGCGAAGAAGGCACAAGTGATGACCTGATCATCCACGCGGTCAGTGAAGACCTGCGCAATGGCGGTGGCATGCGCGACATGTTGCGTACGCTGGTTCTGTCTGACGCCTTTACTCTGCGTCGCTAAATTCGGGAGATAAAAACAATGAAACTGCTGAATAAACTTGGTTTTGCTTCCGTAAAGGAATCCACCAGCCAGTCGCGCCGCAAGTTCCTGCGCAACCTGGCACAAGCCGGCATGCTGTTGCCGGTGGCCAGTAGCATGCTCGGGCAACGGGTATTTGCACAGGGCGGTGCCGCCCAGCGAGTGCTGTTCCTCTATTATCCCAACGGTGTGGTGCCCTACAACTGGGTACCACAGCAGGGGCCGGGCACCATCAGTGGCAGTCAGGAACTGAGCTTTGGCTTGGGGCCGCTGTCTTCCTGGCACGATCGCATGATCGTTCTGCAGAACATGACGCTGGATATCGGTAGCGGTGCCGGAGCCCACTACAACGATATGCGCGGCATTCTCACCGGTAACAATGAAATCAGCCGCGAAAGTGCCAGTATCGATCACTTGATTGCGGAGCAGCTGGGCAGCGAGGGTGTATTGAGCCTCGGCGTGCGTACCGGCGGCCGCTCCGACATCATGATCTCCAAACCGCGCGGTTACGATAGCGGCGCCCGCCCGATTCCGAATAACGACCCGGCGGATGCCGCGCAGAAACTTGCCGTTGGTATTAGCGGTGGCGGCAGTAGTTCTGGTGGCAGTAGCTCCGGCGGCAGCAGTGGCGATAAGCAGGCCTATTACGAAGCGATTCTCAACGACTTCGATGGCCTTGCGGAAGTCACTCTCGACAGCGCCCGCCGCGACAAACTCACACTGCATGAAAATGCGCTGAAGCGTTTGCGGGATCTCGCCGGCAATCAGGTAGGCGAGTGCAGCTTCAACACCAATGTGATGAGTGACCCTTATGCCAGCTCCTCCAGCCAGCTAACGCCCAACGAATGGCAAATGTTCCCGCATTTGGCGCGCGCGCAAATCGATAACATTGTGGGTGCTTTCTCCTGTGGCCTAAACCGGGTCGCCACCCTGCAGCTCTCCAAAGGGGATGAGAACGGCAACCTGGTGAACTATTCGTTCGACGAGTGCTGGCAAATGTCGCAGGACGCCATTAGCCAGGGTATTCAACACAGTAATGGCAGTGGCACCGTTGGTTCCATTACCCGCTGGTACAACGAATTTGCCAGCCACAGTGCCTCGCATCGCCCGGGCGATGTGCCACACACCGCACAGGTGCGCTGGTATCACAGTCTGCTCGCCTACACCCTGCAGCAGCTCGAAAACAGCGGCTTGCTGGATGACACCCTGGTGGTGATGTTCTCCGAAGTTGGCGATGGCTCGAAGCACGGTGGTGCAGCGGGTGCGGTAACCCTCGCCGGTGGTGCCGGTGGCGCCCTGCAAATGGGCCGTATCATCAATTGTGGTGACGGGGTCAATAATGGCCAGCGTATTTATGGCACGCATCAGCTGTTTGGTGATGTGGCTCGCTATATGGGTGTAACCAATTTGCCGGAGAGCCACTGGTCTGGCGGGGTTGTGTAACCGCTTCGATCAGTTCAAAACAAAAAAGCCCCGAATCTTCGGGGCTTTTTTGTTTGACTCACAGAAAGGCTGTGGCGAACTACTCCTGTTCGGAAGGCATGTTTTCAAGCTTGCCTTTTAGCTCGGTTAGCTTTTCTTTAACGCGTGCCGCGTTGTCCGGGCCAATGCGGATCATCAGCTTGTGCAGGCCGGGCATTTTCTCCATTTTTTCGTCTTCAAATTTGTAATACACCGTGGGGCGGACCAGCTTAACCGGGCCGTCGACTTCCGGTGCGGCCAGTGCCTGGTCGATGGCGGCGAGTAGTGCCGCGTGGAAGTTCTTGTTCTTGAGCCCGAGTTCACCATACGCCTGCTTCAGACGTGGGTACCAGAACTGATACAGATTTACCGCTGTGTCAGTATCCACCATGGCGAACAGACGCACGGGGGCGTCGTAGCGCTGGTAGTTCTCCTGCGACAGTACATAGACCTTTTGTCCGTCCGGGCGGATCTCCAATTCTTTTACTGCAATTTTCCCGTCTACGTTTTTAAACGGACGGTTCTTGTGCATCAGGTCGCCCTTGGTTGCCGTGTTGACGGCGGCTACCCATTTGCGCACCACTTCATCGGGCACAATCCAGCGGGCGAGTGTGCCATCGGCGGAGAGGCTGACGAGATCGTTGGCGGCCTCTTTGTCGCTATCGTTCAGCGCGGGCAGCTTGCGCGGCTCTTCCACGGGCGGAGTGGGTTCCGGCGCGGGGGGGATTACGGGTTCCGGCTCTTCCAGTTCAACTTTGGGTTGAACTTCGGGTACCGCCTCGGGCACGGCCACCGGTGTCTCGGGGCGGTGGGCTTCTTTAATTACAAACCAGTAAATACCGGCAACGACTGCCACGGCCACCAGTACGGCAACCAGCCACTCTTTGGTTCCACCCATATCACCATCCTCCCTTGAAACGCTGCGCCCCCAATCTGGCGCCCCAAAAATCAGTTTAAACCACTGACTGTGAAGTCTGAGACAGTAGCAGGTTGGAAAGGTTTCGGATACGGGGGCGTGTGGCAGGCGGGGACGAGTGCAGTCTGCGGAGCTATGGTCGGGGGCGTGGAGGCGTGTGGGCGTGGGATGGGAAGAAAGTGCGGGGCGCGCAGAGGCGCCCCGCCCAGTATCAGAGCGAGTATCAGAGCTAGAGGTCAGTGCTCGAGCTTGAGGATCTGACCGGAAAGCTGAGGCGCAGTCAGGGCGACGGAAGCGCTGAGGTCATCGGCGACCACCAGTTCCGCCGTACCTTCTTGCAACTGGTTGGTAAGGGTGTACTTACCTGGAGTCAGCTGCCACTGCGTGACCAGGTCAGACGGCAATGCCAGGTTCACCGCGCTGTCGCTACCGGCGAAGTTAGCAACCACCAGCAGGCGATCATCACCAGCCCAACGGGCAAAGCTGTACAGCTTGTCGGAGTAGTTTTCACCTTGCTCGCGGTTGTAGCGGTGCAGGTCTTGGTACTCACCGGAGAGTGCGGCGCTCTGGTTGCTGAAAGTCAGCAGGTTGCGATAGAAGTCGCGCAGGGACTGCTCGCCCGCGGACAGCTGCTCGCTGTTGAACTGACCCTCGTTGTGCCAGCGACGGATGCTAGGTACAGACCAGTAGTCGAAGATGGTGGTGCGGCTGGTTTTGCCGAAGCCCGCATCGCCATCGCCCGGCTCGCCCAGTTCCTGGCCGAAGTAAATCAGCGTCGGCGCACCGCTCACGGTAGCGGAAACTACCATGGCCGGGATACCTGCCTGCGGGTTACCGGCAAATTCCGGAGAAGCAATGCGCTGCTCGTCGTGGTTTTCCATAAAGCGCAGCATATTGGCTTCAATACCGCTCAGGCTTTCCTGAATCTCCACCAGCGGATCGGTGCCGGCTTTGCCTTCCATCACCGCGCGGATGGCATCGTAGGTGCCTACCTTGTCATACAGGTAGTCCATCTTGCCCAGGTGGATGTAATCCCGGTACAGCTTGGGCTGGTAGATTTCCGCCAGCAGCAGTGCGTCGGCTTTCTGCATTTTGATGCTGGAGTTCAGGTAGCTCCAGAATTCCACCGGCACCATGCCGGACATGTCGTAGCGGAAACCGTCGACACCGAAGGCGAGCCAGTAATCGGTGATCTGGCGGAACTTCTTCCAGCTATCCGGAATTTCTTGCTCCGCCCAGAAGGCCGCGTGTGCACGGAAGTCTTTCTCGGCGTAGTCGGCTGGCAGCTGTGCAAAATCGTAGCTACCGTCGGGGCGCACACCGAAGTTGATCTTCACGGTTTCGTACCAGTCGCCCTGCTGCGGTTGCGGGGCGCGGCTGCCGTTGCCGGTCCATTTGGCCGGTACTTCTTCAAACTTGCCGTCTACCAGATCGTGGGCTTCACCGTTTAGCGGCTGATAACCGTCAGTGGCCACCGGCACCTGGAAAGGCTCGCCGGGAACGTAGTAGAAGTTGTTGTCGCGCGCGTAGGCTACGCTGCTGTCGTCGTCCGCACCGAAGTCGACAACACCTTCCGGTTTGTCCAGGGACTGGTAATTGCGCGCAACGTGGTTGGGTACGATATCAATGATGACCTTGAGGCCAGCGGCGTGGGAGCGCTCCAGCAGCGCTTTGAATTCTTCCAGACGCTTGCTCGGGTCGTTGGCGAGGTCCGGGTTTACCGAGTAGTAATCCTTGATCGCGTAGGGAGAGCCGGCACGGCCTTTCACCACATCCGGGTCGTCATTAGCGATGCCGAATTCGGTGTAGTCGCGTACTACCGCGTGGTGCAGGGCACCGGTGTACCAGATGTAGTCTGCACCCAGATCGCGAATCTCTTCCAGCGCCTTGGGAGTGAAGTCACTGAACTTGCCCACGCCATTTTCTTCAATGGTGCCCCAGGGTTTGTTGGTGGCGTTGGTGTTACCAAACAGGCGAGTCATTACCTGGTAGATAACTGGCTTGCCAGACAAACTTTCTACTGGTGCCGCAACTGCAACCTCAGTATTCGGCTGGGTTTGTGCACTTTCCGTTGCTTCCATTTTGGCACCGCAGCCACTCAGGGTGGCGGCAGCGACGGAAGAGGCGAGTACGAGCTGAATAAATTTTTTCATCTTCTCTCTATTCGCTTTTTTGTTTACTGGGCAACCGACAGGGACTGGCTTGCGCCACTCCACGGGAACTTCACGTGCAGGGTTTTTTCACGCTTGTTGTACCAGGCGGTGTTCTCGGTCAAATCTTTTTCGCGCTTCACCAGGGCAATGGTCTGGTTGCCCTGTTGGATGGCAGCGGGCAGGGTTACGTTGTGCAGTACCAGTTCTACATTGCGGCTTTCCGGGGCGCCGGTGTAGCCATCACCTTCACGGGTAAAGGTGAAGTCGATACCGGCTTCATTGCGCTCGCCGCTGAACAGTAACTTTTCGTACTGGCCCTTGGCGAAGGCGTCGGCGGTCTCACCATCGTCTTCGTACACGGTGCCGGAGGACTGTTGTACTGACTCGTGTGCGTAGTAATCTAGGCGCAGGTATTCGCTGGTGTATTCCTGGGTATTTTTCATATCCGCCACGGTGGGGATGAAGGCACCGGCGCGCACCAGTACTGGGATAGTTTCCAGGCTCACCTTGATCTCAGCCTTGTCGCCGCCGTACTGATTGTCGTTCCAGTAGTCGAACCAGATTCCGCCCGGCAGTTCTACAGATACGCTGCGCGTATCTTCCATCACCGGCGCTACCAGGAAGTCGTTACCCCACAGGTAGGCACTTTTGTTATCCATCAGTTCGAGATTGTTTTCGTTCTCGAAGAACAGTGGACGCATCAGTGGCATACCGGTCTGGCTGTTCTCAAACGCCAGGGTGTAGTTGTACGGCAACAGGCGGTAGCGCAGCTTGATAAAGTCGCGGGTAATCCGGCGGGTTTTGCGGTCGTGGAATACCGGCTCCGGCGCAATTTTTTCCTGCGCGTGTGGGCGGTAAACCGGCTGGAAGGTGCCGTACTGCAGCCAGCGAATGTACGGGGTGCGCTCAAAGCGCTCGCCATCGGCAAAGCCGCCCAGGTCGGAATGGGTGTAGGCAAAACCGAGCAGGCCCATTTGCAGGGACAGCTCAACCTGCGGCTGCAGGCCACCCCAACCGCGGGACACGTCACCGGTCCACGGGATCATGCCGTAGCGCTGGGAGCCCGGGAAACCGGCGCGCATCATAATGAAGGGGCGCTCGTCCGGGTTGTTGGCTTTTTCGTTTTCGAACAGCATCTGCGCCCAGCGGTGGCCGAAGGCGTTGTGGATTTCATCCGCCATGCCGATCGCGTGCACGGTGTCGGACGGGTGCACTTCCGGTTCGCCCAGATCGCCCCACCAGCCAGAAACGCCCTGTGCTTTCAGGTCTTGGTAGATATTCCAGAACCAGTCGCGGCCGTCTTCGGAGAAGACGTCGATCAGGCCGGTGTTACCGAAGTAAAAATCAAACTGCTTGGGCTTGCCGGCGAGGTTCTTCGCCAGTGCGTTGCTGGCTACTGCTTCGTCCCAGCGCTCAGAAGTGGAGAGAACAAACGGCTCGGTAACCAGAATGGTTTTAATGCCCTGTTCTTTCAGCTCTGCCATCATCTCGACCGGCTGCGGGAAGTTTTCTTTGTCCCACGCCAGGTTGCCCATGTGGCCTTTGATGTCCGGGCCAAACCAGTACAGGTCGAGTACCAGCGCGTCTACCGGAAAATCTTCGTCGCGGAAGGCTTGAATCGTTTCACGCACTTCCTGCTCTGAGCGGTAACCGAAGCGCGAGGCGAAGTTACCCAGCGCCCAGCGTGGCGGCATTGGCTGGCGGCCGGTAACGTCCACGTAGTTTTCGATCAGCTTGGGATAGTTTTCACCCGCCACTACGATGTAGGCGCTGCGCCCACCCACGGCTTCAAACTGCATGACGCTTTCTTCGCTGGCGCCGAGGTCCATGGTGCCGGTGGCGCTGTTGTCGAACAGCAGTACGTATTTGTTGCTGCTCATCACCGCCGGCATGGAGAAGTACATCTGCTCGGATTCGGTGGAGTAGCCGTAATGCGCCTTGTTGTACAGCGGCAGGCGATGGCCGCGGCGGTCCATGCCCAGTACGCGCTGGCCGCCACCAATCAGTTTCTCATCATCGGTCAGGTTAAAGCGGAAGCCGCGCATGGTCTGGTTGGCGAAGAAGCCGTGCTCTTCACTCAGCAGCGGCTTGCCGTCGTGCAGGTATTCGATCGCAAACGGCGACTTGTGAATCACCGCGGTGATGTCGCCAAGGGAATAGCGCAGCGCTTCGGTGGAAACATTCAGTTCCGCCTGCACGTCTTGCTGCAGTTGCTGGTGTGCGCGTGCGAAGGAGGGCAGCTGCTTCATACCCTCACGCTGGTAGTGCACTTCCAGTGCGCCAGAGTTGAGCGGGGTCAGGGTTACCTGGCTGTCGCTGGTTTCGATCACCAGCTTGTCATCGAACAGCTTGTGTTCCTGATAGCTGCGCGCGGTATCCGCAAATGCTGGTTGCAGGGCGGCGGCCAGTGCTGTTGTCAAAACAGTTTTCAGGCCGAGTTTTTGGAACAGCCTTGTGGGCTTTTTACTTTTCACTACTTTCATCGTCGCGTTCACTTGTATTTTTGATTCAGTACTGTCGTTTTTTAGAATATTTCGGCAACCAGTACATCGCTCGGAGCGAGTACCAGTTCCTGCAGCGATTGTGATTCGCCGCTGGTGATGTCGGTGGCAGTGGCTTTATCGCCAAGAACTTCCGCCATGTGCGCAACGGGTAATTCGCGCGCGCGGTCGCTCTTGTTGATGGCTACCATCACCGTCTCATTTTCGTCGTAGCGGAAGTACACGTAGAGCCCGTCGATGGGGGCAAAGTGCTTGAGCTTGCCGCTGTGGATTACGTCTTTTTGCTTGCGCCAGTTAAACAGGGTGCGCACATACTGCTGCGCTTCGCGCTGTTTGCGGCTCAGCTTTTTACCGGTAAACGCGTTGACCTTGTCGCCCGCCCAGCCACCGGGGAAGTCACTGCGTACCACGCCGTCGTCGCGGTGCTTGGGGCTTTTTGCGAGGATTTCATCGCCGTAATAGAACTGCGGGATGCCGCGCATGGTGGCGATATAGGCCACCGCCATGCGGAACTTGCCCATGTCTTCGTCCAGCTGGCTATACATGCGGCTCATGTCGTGGTTGCCGGCAAGGATGACCAGATTATTGGGGTCGGGGTAGAGCACGTCATTCGCCAGAGATTCGTACAGGGTGACGAGGCCGGTGCTCCAGGTTTCCGGTTTTTCCAGCCCATCGCGCAGGCCATAGAGCAAGGGGAAATCCATCATGCTCGGCACGTGGGATACATAACCGTTGCGGTTTTTGTTGCCCGCCTGCCAGTAGGCTACCAAGGCCGCCTGTCGGGTCCACTCTTCACCAACGATGTTGAGGTTGGGGTACTCACGCATCAGGCGTGCGGACCAGTCGGCAAGAAAGTCCGCGTCGGAATACGCATAGGTGTCTACACGAATGCCAGACAGGTCCGCATATTCCACCCACCAGATCGCGTTCTGGATCAGGTAGTTGGCCATGCGCGGGTTGCGCTGGTTGGGGTCCGGCATGGTGTCCACAAACCAGCCATCGGTGAACAGCTGGTGGTCCTTGTGGCTGGCATAGGGGTCCATGTGCACGGTGCGGGCGTGGTTGGTGTATTCGTATTCGCCTTTGGCGACGCCCTTGCCGTTCAGCCAATCGTCCGCCGGCAGGTCATCGAGCCACCAGTGTCCGTCGCCAATATGGTTGGGCACCATGTCCTGGATAACGCCAATACCCTTGTCCTTGGCTGCCGCCACAAACGCGCGGAAGCTGGCGTTGCTGCCATAGCGGGAGTCGATGCGATAGAGGTCTGTCGCCGAATATCCGTGGTAAGAGTATTGCGGCTGGTCATTCTCGATCAGTGGGTTCGGCCAGATCTGGGTGAAGCCCATATCGGCGATGTAGTCGAGGTGCGCCTGCATACCGGCGATGTCACCACCGTGGCGGCCGTTCGGGTCGGCGCGGTTGGCTTCTTCTTTGGTATCCGCGGTGTTGTCGTTACTGGGGTCGCCGTTGGCGAAGCGGTCCGGGGTAATCAGGTAGATGGTATCGCTGGAGTCGAAGCCCTGGCGATCGGCGGAGCCGGCGCGGCGCTGCTTCAGCTCATAGCTCAGTGCCTGCTGCCAGCCGTCCTTGCGCAGTTGAATCTGCAGGGTGCCCGGCTTGGCATCGGCGGCTACCGACAGGTTGATAAACAGGTAATTCGGATTCTGTTCGCGCTCGGTACCGATCACGGTCACGCCGGGGTAGTCGAGGCTGACTTCGGCACCGGCGATGTCGCTGCCGTGCAGCATCAGCTGCAGGCTCGGCTCGGCCATATTCGCCCACCAGAACGGCGGTTCGGCACGCTCCAGCTGCGGTGTTGATGAGAGGTCGCTCGCGGCGGCAATGACTGTGGACGGAACCGATACGAGAGTGGATGTCAGCGCAAACATCAGGCTGGCGGCCAGGCGGCGAGTGGGCTTGGACATGGCGGGCACCTGTAGAAATCCAGTCGGGCCGTCTCAAGGCGCCTCCCGTTAAAGAGTTCGCTGAGACTTTCCGGTTATTTTCTCCATTGTGCCCAAGGGCTGCACCCTTGTTATCCCCCTCTGGTGAGGGGGAGAAAGACATTAATTCGTGCTCCTAAAAGAACCGATACAGAACCCCTGTAGAACCCATATTTGTGGCGGATAATCACCCCTCAGATGGTCATTTCATCTGCCCGAGCGCCTCGCCAAAGACACGGTTGGCCATGCAGATATCCCCGTGCCCCGCGGGTTGCTGGCTTGAGTGGCTATGCCCCGCGTGAATTGCCTCGGCCAACAGACGTGCGGTGGCCTCATTGGGTACCGGCCCGAGCCCGTTTGCCGCGCTGTTGTTGTGCTGAATTGGCAGTTTACGCCCCTCGTGTACGGTGCCCCAGATGGCAATATCCTTGATCTTCTCCGGAGCGATTGTCATCGGGTTGTCCGCAAGAACGGTGAAGTTCGCGAGTTTTCCCGGCACGATGCTGCCAACTCTCTCTTCGAGGCGCAGGGAGTAGGCCGCGTCCAGCGTGACCGCCTTGAGTGCGCCCATGCGGCTGGCGCGTTGGTCCGGGCCTGCCACCCGGCCGGAAACGGTCTTGCGGTTCACCGCACTGTGCATCAAGAACAGGGGTTGGGCCGGGGCCATGGGCATGTCCGAGTGGAACGAGTAGGAGATACCGGCGCGTTCGATATCGCCAATGCGTACCATGTTATCCGCCCGCTGCGGCCCCAGGCCGACCTTCGAATACCTATCCCCGAGCATGACCAGGTAGTAGGGGTTGCCGCTGAAAATGGCACCGACCTTTTTCGCCCTGTCGACCTGGTCCTTGTCCGACACGGCAATGTGGACCAGCACCGTGCGGTGGTCATGCCGGGGCTTGCGCCGCATATTCTCTTCCAGGTTATCCAGCACCAGATCAAGACCGGCGTCGCCGTTCACGTGGATGTGGATCTGATAATCGGCGTCCCAGTAGGTCCGGAATGCCTTGGAAAAGTTCTCCGGTTGCATGATCCACTCGCCGTGGTGCCCATCCAGGTAGGGTTCGCGCAGTTGCATCAACTGGGAATAGACCGCGCCGTCGGCAAACAGCTTGATCTGGTTGGGGGTGATACTGGTCATGCCTTCGCCCCAGCTCAGGGTCTTTTTGACCTCCGCGACGGCGTTGTCCGGGGAGGCTTCGAAAATGGAGCGGCCATCGGGAATAAAGTAATAGCGGAACGGGGAATCCGGCGGCGACAGCACCGCATTTTCCGCCGCCTGCAGTTCCTTCGAATAAAGGCCGCCGGGCTCCGAGGCGAGAGTGACACCGTTGGTGTGCATATATTGCTGGGTCAGCTGCAATCCCTTGTGGAATTTCTGCGGGGTGGTAATGGCAGACAGCAATTGGGGTGCCCAGGCAAACATGCCGCTTTCCCAGAAGTGTCCCTTGGCCAGGTCGGTTTGTTTCTGTGCGGCCTCTGGTAATGCATCAATAAATGCCTGGTCGATACCCAGTTTTTCCAGCGCCTTGGTATTCATAAACGTTTCGTGCCAAGAGCGATGGATCACCACAATCGGCCGCGTGGTGCTCACTTTATCCAGCAGCTCTTTGGATAATTCACCGTGAAACAGTTGGTGAAAGCCCCAGGAAAATAACACCTCATTCGGGTCTTTCAGCTTTGCGTTGGCTTCCTTCAGGCGCGCGCGATACTCCTGTTCGGTATTCGCCGCGGGAATAGTGCCGTAGGGCATCTGCCAGGTTTCGATGGCAATAATTTCCGACGACATGGTAAGTGCCGTCAGCATCGGATGATCGTGCTGCGCAATTAATCCCGGTACCAATACTTTGTCGGCAAAAGTACGATCCACGGTAAATTTTTGATCGCCCGCAGCGGCCCTTAACTCCGCCAGTGAACCGGTCGCCACAACGCGATCCCCGATCACTGCCACTGCCGTGACATTCGGTTTATTCGGCGAAAGCGTGACAATTTCTTTCGCCACAAAAATCGTGGCGGGCTCGGGGGGCGATGCGGCCTCCGCAATGGACTGCAAACTCACGCTCTGAGCCAATGCGAACTTTGTCAGCAGTAAAAAACTGCCTGTAGCGGCCAACCGAAATAGGTTCATTAGCATCCTTTTCATCCGATTTTCCTGTGGCGCCTATTGAGAAAGTGCGTAGCAGCGCGATTTTTTTCAATCACGGTTAAATATCTGCTCAAGTTTAGAACGCGTTCCACACTTGGGGTTTGTGTGAGTGCTTTCACATTTTTCTGCCTGTTTACCCGCCTTAAAAATGCTTCGTGCTTGATGGCCTGGCGCGCATTTCATCCACGCCCCAAACAGGGGGGAGGTCAGCCCCGCGATGAATTCGCACCATGCAGACAGGGTCCTTCTATGGCTCGTAAAACCGCATAAAAATAACTCAGGTGAGATGATGAAGATGAACAGAAAAACCCTGGCGGTGGCCGGGTTGCTGCTATTTGCCAGCAGCGCCGCCCACGCCGAGTGGTTCTTGCGTGGTACCCATAACAACTGGCAAGCAGACCAGATGACCGATGTCGGCAGCAACACCATGCTGGCAGAAGACGTCGTATTTACCTCTGCCGGTCAATTCAAATTCGACCGCTGGGGCGACTGGAGTGAAAACTACGGTGCCAACCAGCAGCAAAACGGTCCTGACATCACTATTGCCGCCGGCACCTGGGATATCGAGTTCTACACCGATACCAAGGATTACAGCATTCAGCCTGCCGAAGCCCCCGATGCCGATAACGACGGCGTACCCGACAGCCAGGACCAGTGCCCGAACACTCCTGCTGGTGCCCAGGTAGATGCCAATGGTTGTGAAGTTGTGGTAACCCTGCAGCTGCATATTCGCGGTACGCACAACGGCTGGGTGCCCGGAGACCTGCTGAGCGATATCGGCGGTGGCCTGTACAGCGCCTGTCGCAACTTCACTGCCGGCGACGGTGGTGGCGGCCCGCGTTTCAAGATTGATCCGAACGGCGGCTGGGGCGGTGACGAGTTCCCCGCAGCGGACGTATCCGCCAGCGGCTGGACCGAAGTTGTGGTTAACGGCAACAGCCTGAGCATCACAAGTATCACGACCGACATGGCTGCCAACTGTGGCACCGGTGTTCTTGATACCGACGGCGACGGTGTGCCCGACGCCACGGACCAGTGCCCCAACACCCCGGCTGGCGCCGAAGTGGATGCCAACGGCTGTGAAATTATTCCAGACACCGATAACGACGGCGTACCCGATTCCGCGGACCAGTGCCCCAACACTCCCGCCGGTGCAGAAGTGGACGCCAACGGTTGTGAAATCGTAGTGGACTCCGACGGTGACGGCGTACTCGACGACGTCGACCAGTGCCCCAACACGCCTGCAGGCGCGACCGTAGACGCCAACGGCTGTGAAGTTGTACCAGGCCTCGAACTGCACCTGCGCGGCACCCACAACGGCTGGGTAGCGGGCGACCTGCTGACTCGCGTTGCCGGTACCGACAACTACGAAGCCTGTCGTAACTTCGCTGCCGGTGACGGCAACGGCGGCCCGCGCTTCAAGATCGATCCCGACGGCGGCTGGGGTGGTGACGAATTCCCCGCGGAAGACGTATCTGCCAGTGGCTGGACGCAAATTGTCGTAAACGGTAACAGCAGCGCAGTAGTCAGCGTCACTACCGACCTCGGTGCCAACTGTGGCGAAGTCGAGCCCGATAGCGACGGCGACGGTGTGCCCGATAGCATTGACCAGTGCCCGAACACGCCGCCCGGTGCCACCGTAGATGCCGACGGTTGTGAAGTGGTAACTCCGCCGCTGAGCGATTTCCGTAACCGCAGCATGTACTTCGTTTTTGTGGACCGCTTCCACAATGGCGACACCAGCAATGACGGTGGTAACAACCCCGCCGGCACTTCCGCCAGCAAACAGGCCGGTGGCCTGTCCGAGTGGAAAAAGTACTGGGGTGGCGACATCCAGGGTCTGATCGACAAGCTGGATTACCTGCAGAACCTCGGCATTACCGCCATCTGGGTAACCCCGCTGAATGACAACATCGACAACACCGGCAGCGATGGCGCTTACCACGGTTACTGGGGCCGCGACTTCTACGAAGTGGACGAGCACATGGGTGACTGGGCGCTGGTAGATCAGCTGGACGCCGAGATGGAAGCCCGTGGCATGAAGCTGGTACTGGATATCGCCCTGAACCACTCCAACCAGGACGACCAATACGAGTTCGGTGCATTGTACAAAGAAGGCACCTTCATCACCGACTTCCTGCAGGATGACGGTACCTGGTACCACCGCAATGGCGCCATCGCCGACTGTGGTGATAGTGACCCATCCACTACTTGTGGCAATGAGTGGAATGACCCCTGGTCGTACCAAAATAAAACCCTGTTCAACCTCACCGACTTTAACCACGGTGTAAGCAGCAACAGCGTTGCCGACCAGTACCTGATCGATGCCGCAGTTAAATGGATGCAGCACGGTGTAGATGCCTTCCGCATCGATGCCATCAAGCACATTGAGCCGAGCTTTATCAAACGCTTCCATGATGCTGTGAAAGCAGTGGATCAGGATGTGTATATCTTCGGTGAGTGGTATGGCGCAGGCGCTAACGACGTAGTTTCCATGGAGTTCCTGAATTCCGACAATGGCAAATCCGAGTTGTTGGACTTCAATCTGCGCGATGCAATCGAAGCGGCGATCGCCGGTGACAGCACCATGACCGAACTCAATACCCACATTGAGTCCCGTCCTGGCGCGATGGGTAGCAATGGCCGTGAAACCTGGCAGCCGATCTTCCTCGACAACCACGATGCGACCCGTACCAGCGTATTCCTGCAGACCTCCGGCCCTGTGGATAACGGTCGTACCGGTAAAGGCTTCGGCGAGGCACTGGCGGACGCCCGTCAGAACCTGGGTATGGCGCTGGTGATGACCCTGCCGGGCATCCCCACCATCTACTACGGAAGTGAGCAGAACTCCACCTGGTTCGACGCCAATGGCGATGGCCAGATCGGTCACGACCCGTACAACCGTGAAGCCATGCCGTCCTTCAGCGAAACCAGTGATGCGTTCCTGATGATCAAGGCACTGGCAGAACTGCGTGCACAGAGCCCGGCGCTGGCCTCCGGTAGCTACAACGAGCGCTGGGTGAACGGCGACATTCTCGTATTCGAGCGTGTTTCTGGCTCCGACAGCGTGATGGTTGCGGTAAACCGCGGTGGCAGCACCTCCATCAACGTGAGCAGCCTGAGCCTGGCCGACGGCCAGTACAACAGCCACACCAGTAGTGATGTGGTCAACGTGAGCGGCGGTTCTGCAGTACTGAACCTCGACGCAAACGAAGTGATTGTCCTGCACTAAGTTTCTGCAAGACACCACAAAAGCAAAAAGCCCCGGGTTTTACCCCGGGGCTTTTTTTATTTAGTAAAAGATCGACGTATCTATTCCAAAGTAAATCTTTACGGAAAAAGCGGTTAACTCTCGGTGTCGATATCAGTCCCGCCTTCCTGCTCCAGCTTCGCCCGCTCCGCCTTGGAGATATAACGCGGCTTCTTTTTCGGGTTCAGCTTGTCGTTAGCCTTCTTGGCCTTCTTCTTCAGGATCTGGTTTACCTTCTTTCTTCGGTTCATGGTTCGCTGGTGCTCGTACTGCTAAGCGGGGCTAGACTGGGGGTGGCCCCGTCACTCAGGACAGAAGGCGCAATGGGTCATCATAACGTCACCAGCCCAGCGAACCAACGTATGCTACAGTGCGCGCCCCGTCCAACGGCACTACTAAGCGCACAACCCTAAGCGCACAACCCCATTTAGCGAGCACGTAGTATGAAACCCTGGATTGAACTCGGCACCGCCCAGATCCCCAATAACGGTGGCGTGCTTACCCTGCGCCAGCGGGACCAGGAGTTCTCCATCTCCCTGTCTGGCCCCCGTGGCGAGTTGATGAACAGCCGCCGGTTCAACAGCGAGCAGCAGCTGTCGGTGCTGGGGTGTGCACACCTCAACAACAAAAAGAATGCCCGGGTGCTGGTGGGCGGCATGGGTATGGGTTACACCCTGGCGGCAGCGCTGGACGCGGTGACCGATTCCTCGGAGGTGATCGTCGCCGACCTGATCCCGGAAGTGGTTGAGTGGAACCGCGGGCCACTGGGGGAATGTGCCGGGCGCCCGCTGGATGACAGTCGCGTCGTCGAGCATATCGGCGATGTCGGCGAGTTGCTGGTGAACCGCAGTGGCGAATACGACGCCGTACTGCTGGATGTGGACAACGGCCCCGAGGGTCTGACCCATTCCGATAACAACTGGCTGTATTCCATCGAGGGCACCAGCAGTATCTACAAAAGCCTGGTACCCGGCGGCGTGCTGGCGGTGTGGTCGGCCTCGCCGGATGCGGTGTACGCCAACCGGCTGAAAAAAGCGGGTTATCAGGTCGAGGTTAAAACCGTGCGCGAACGCCCGGGCAAGGGCGCCCGCCACGCGATCTTTCTGGCCAAGAAGCCGCCGGGCCAGCGCGGACGCAAGCGCGGCTGACAAAAGGATTTAGCCGATTAGTGGGCCTGCTGATCCACCCGCGGCATAGCCCAGCGCACCACACCCGCCACCCAAAGAAATCCGATGATCCCACCCAGGTACACATTCATCGGGCCGCCCGGCGCAATAAACCCGGAGCGGCCAAACACGGTCACCGTCTCGATGGCCTGCTCCACAAAGAACAACACGCTCAAGCCGGTAAGCCAGCGCGGGATAATGGGCTTGCGCCCAAAGCCCAGTGCGATAAACGCCACAGCCATGGTCATGGTGGAGCCGTTTATCAGCGGCCCCCAGTAGGTGGGAATTTGGAACAGGGTGCGCGCGGTCGCCGCATCCAGCCCCTGGGGGTGGAAGGACAGGCCGGCCCAAAACCAGCCCTGCACCTGCGCGGTAATCGCAAAGCCGAGCACGCCGGCAAAGAAGATATAGCGCTGGGGCTTCGGCATCACCGCAGCAACCTGCGCGGCAAAGATTGCCAACCCAAGGGAGAAGAAGGCCGCTGTCCAGGCGTAAATACGGGCGTCAGCCCCGTTGTGAGAAAACCACTCGATAACCTCGCGCCCACTGGATTCGATGGTGGGGTAACCACTGCCCAGCACGGCAAAGCCCGCGACATAAAAAGCGCCGGCAGCGAGAATGTTGAGCAGCAGGATGCGCGAGGGTTGCATGCGGATCTCCGTAGGCCAATTTCCCCTGCATCGGCCCGGCAGAAAATCGCCTACAACGCGCGCTTCTGCCAGTCGTACTCCATCTGCTTGGCGGTTGCTTCCGCCAGTGCCAGATCGACGAGTTTGGAAACCAGATACAGGCTCATATCAATTCCAGCAGAAATCCCGGCGGACGTTACAAATTTCCCGTCCTCCACCCAGCGCTGTTCCGCCAACACCGTGAGATCGGGATAGCTTTCCTGCAGGTCCGCCAGGTCTTCCCAGTGGGTGGTCACGCGCAGGCCATTGATCTGCCCGGCCTCGGCAAGGATAAACGCGCCGGTGCACACCGAAGCTACATGGGGCGTCTTAGGGGCAACCTCAGTCACCCACTCAATCACCTTCGGGTTTTTCACCGCCTCCGTATGCACTCCGCCCACCACGATCAACAGGTCCATCGGTGGGTGGTTGTCGAAGGTGAAGTGCGGGTTAATGCCATAACCGCCACGGGCCATCACCGGCCGTTTGTGTTCCGCCACCAAAAATACGTTAAATGCATTTTGCGGGTTGGATAAGCGGCTGGCGGTGGAAAACACCTCAAACGGCCCGGAGAAATCCAGCACCTCGGCGTTGTCGTAAATAAATATCCCTACGTTCATTCTCTACTCCCTGCGGAATCGCCGCGTTTTTATCCTGCGCTCTCAGATACGGTATCCACACTGGCACGGCGTATCCGCACGCTGGCGCCAACGGACAGCAGCACCCCCGCCAATACCAGAACACAGCCAAGCAATGTGAATTCCCGCCCCGGGGAAAGCACCTGCGGCTCCGTGGCAAAGGCGTAGAGCAAAACCGGCTGGCTCAAAATCAGCATCCAGGAACCGGCCACTTGCAGTAAATAGTTCAGCTTGTCTGCCCGTGCGCTCCAGTAACAGCCAACCACTGCATTGAGCGCGGCGGCAAACAGAATGTACATGTGCGATGCACGGTACATCATGCGCTGCGCATCCATCGCCTGGTCGGGCAGAGCAAGCCCGCGCAACATGTACTGGCCGGTAATGGCAAATATCGCCAGAAACACCATGCCGCTCACTAAGTGAATTCGTTTTATTGTCATTTACACCATCGCCACATAATTCGGGTGGCTTTGAATTCGGTCGATCCAGCGCAAAATCGCCGGGTAACCACTCAGGTCGAAGCCGCCTTCGTCCGCCACATGGGTATAGCCGTACAGGGAAATATCTGCGATGGAAAGCGCGTCGCCGGCCAGATAATCCGTAGCCGCCAACTGCTCTTCCATCACCTTCAGCGCCTTGTGGCCACCGGCCTGTTTGGATTCGAATTCCGCCTTGCGTTCCTCCGGCATACCCAGGTACTTGGCAATAAACCGCGCAACCGCGATATAGGGCTCGTGGCTGTATTGCTCGAAGAACTGCCATTGCAAAATCTTCGCGTTGGCAAAGGCGTCTTCCGTGGCAAGCGCACTGCCGCTCACAAGATAATTCAGGATCGCATTGGATTCTGAAATACAGCGGCCATCATCCAGTTCCAGCAGGGGGATCTTGCCATTGGGGTTCTTCTGCAGAAAATCACTGGTCTGGGTTTCCCCGGCCAGAATGTCTACCTCGATCCACTCGTGGTCGATGTCGAGGATGGAAGCCAGCAGCTTGATCTTGTAGCAGTTCCCAGACCGAATATCTCCGTAGATTTTCATGGTGTTCTCCTGAACTCTGGATGTGCGCTCGGCGTTGAGCGAAGTGATACGGCGCGGTGGCGGCAAAGGTGCCACGGGTGCCCGGCCGTGAGGGGATGTAGCTGGCGCAAAGCCGGTGGCTACAATGGGTGTTGACCCGTCTATGGGATCAGGGTTGAGTATAAAGCCTCAGCCGTGACTTGGTAACCACATGCTTACAGTAACCCAACTGGCGCGAACCTTCGGGATCTCCAGAGCCACCATCCTGTATTACGAGCGGGAGGGCCTGCTGTTGCCCGCCAACCGCTCGGAGAACGGATATAGGTGGTACGGAGACAAAGAGGTCGAGCGCCTGCGAATGATCGTCTCTTATCGTTCCTATGGGATACCCGTAGCAAGTATTGCCGCGCTGATAGATCGCAAAGGCGAATCCCAGGCCCAGATTCTGAAGGCCCACTTCAAAGAGCTGGAGCAGGAGATTCAACTACTTCGAGCGCAGCAGAAAGCCGTCGTGGCCCTGCTGCAAGAACCCAATATGATGGAGGAAAACATGGTAACCAAAGAACGCTGGGTGGAAATTATGCGCGCCGCCGGTTTTGACGACGATGCGATGATTAAATGGCACCAGAAGTTCGAAGAGATGGAACCGGAAGAGCACCAGAAATTCCTGGAGTCTCTGGGGATTGATCAGGAAGAAATCGAGAAGATCCGCAAGTTCTAACGCGTAATCTTCCCGACCAGAATGGCTGGCGGTATCTGCCGCCGGCCATCACTCAACCCGCTGCCATACCTCATACTCCACGCGCTTGCCGTCTTCCCAGCGCTCGTTGTACCACAGCGAATCTTCGATTCTGGTGGTAAACGCAAACTGCGCACCGGTCGCCTGCCCGAACGAGTTGTAACGCAACGTCTCGGTATATTTACCGTCGGCCAGCTCATAAGTGCCGGTACCAGACGCCCAGAAGTCACCGCCCTTCATGGAGGTAAAGCTGAAGTGGGAATCGGAAATGACCTTCAGTGCCTGCATGTCCAGATCCTTGTAGTCCACCAGCGTGCCGCTACCGTCCACATAGTTGCCAGATACCAGTTCCCAAACCCCCACCAGCTCTTTCGCCGCAGATAGTGAACTCACTAGTGACAGCGCAATAGCGATAGCAAACTTCTTCATCGTACTTCCCTTTAAACGATTAACAATATGCGAGTAACCCATCAACGATGGCCGCGGTGCTTGGTATGGTTGGCCACCACCGCTGCCCCGGTAGAACCCACCACCGCACCGGCAAAGATCTTCACCAGGTCGATATAACCGGCAACATCCGGCACCGGCTCACCTTCCTCCGCCGCCAGCGAGATACCAAAGGCAATACCGCCGAACACGATCGCCAGCAGGGCAGAGATCAGCGTCACAGCAGAGAGCTGGTTCAAAATGTTCTCACGCCAGAAGGACTGCTGGGCCTCGGGGAAGCGCATACCCGGCGCATACTCCTTGGCCGCTTCCGATAGCGCTGCCGCCTTGGTCAGCTCGTTATTCGCATCCGCCAGCAACTCCTTGGCGCGCACCACGATCTTCTCGCGGATTTCAAAAAGGTGATCATCCAGCCAGAGGTCATCGTCCAGCTTGGTACCCGTGTGTTTCCCCAACCCTACTGCTTCGGTCATTGTTGTAAGTATCCCTGTGAGATTGTTATTTGTTATTGGTTTTCGTCTTGTTGGTTGTCGGTCTTGTTGTTGGTATTGCCGCTATCGGTATTGTCGTTATTTGTTTTATCGCTATCCGTTTTTCTGGCCGCTTCACTGCGTTCAAACGCCGCCAGCTCCTCTTCAGTAAGTGCTTTGTACCCGCGCCACATGGGCCAGCCATACCCCCAGCGGAAGTCCGTAGGCAGGTAGGGGGTGCCACCAATGCGCACACCGCCGAGCATTAGCAGAGCAATCTCTTCTTCACCGGTTTTCTCGACACAGGCTCGCAATGCCTCGTCCGCTGCCTCGCGCTCCTCAAAGGTGCCGCCCTTCCAATAGGCGTAATCGTGCGCGGTACAGCACTCTAGCCACAGCTCTTCCTGCTCGATGGTGCCGTCGGGGAAGGCACTGCAGCCGTCGGAGGTGAAGGGTTTGATCTCCACGGCAAGAGACTGAGTGCCAGCTAACATCAGCAGCACCAAATACGCGAGTCTTGTGGGGGAAAGGAAATACATAGGCATTGCTACAGTTTACCGTTAATCAACCAGTACACGATCCCCGTGGCTCGGAGGGGTAGAGGTAACGGTAAATATTAGGTTCTCGCCATGTGCATTGCGAAGTTGGTGCGGCGTGCCCGCGGGTACATGGATACCTTGCTGGGGATGCAATAAGAGCGTCGTACCGTCTACCTCAATCGTGGCAATACCGGACAGCACAAAAAAGAACTGCTCTGCGTGGTTATGGAAGTGGCGTACCTCGCCACAGCCGGGAGGTACGCGCTCTTGAATCACACTTAGGCTGGGCGATCTCACCAGATGCCAGCCATCGCAGGCATTACCCCATGTATAGTGTTCAGCAGTCTCTGATGAGATCATTTTTTGATTGTCAGCCTGTGCGAACTTTACATGTGCTAGTTAAGAGTTATGTAGCGTTTCTTACTAACGAGGAACATGGACATCCGGATTTCCGTAGCTAACTTGTTGATAAATAGTCAGCGGAAGTAGGGCTGTGTCTGCGATAGGTGAGAAGAACGCGATATCAAATACGTAAAACGCTGAAACGAGTACATTGTTGGATGATCCAGTGTTTTCCGCGTGAAAGCGACAGAAGTCGTAGGTTACACCGCTATAAATTCTGGTAGTACTTGTGCACTTGGTGTCATTCTTGTACAGGTCGTAGCCAATTTCAAAGTTCGACTTCGTGACAGTCTTCATGGAGCCGCAGGCTGCCAAGAGAAAAGAAATCGAAAGAAGTGATATTTTGTTAATCATGCCGTTCCTTAAATGGCTAAGTTAATGATTTGAGGAGTAAGAATGTATGTTTGCGCTGTGTTAGCTGGCTTCATTCTTTTCGATAGGGTAGTAGTACATTGTTAGTGTACGTTTCTTGCCGTAAAGGATGAGGCCCAGTGATGTAAGAATTGAGGCAAAGAAGCTGAACGTTACAGCTATAAATATACCCACGAGAGGGCCTCCAATTATCGCGCTACCACCAGTTAACGGCTCGCTACCCCAATAGAGCTTTACTAAACCAATTGATGCGAGTACACCTGATATTGCAAATAGTGGCACTATCGATAGGGTCATGCCAACAAAAATAATCTTAAATATAGATCTTGTTCTAAGTCGCTTTACTTCATATTCGTGCATTAAATTTCTCTAAATGTAATTGTAAAAAGATATTCTTTACTCATGTGGTGATCACGTTGCCATCTGTGGCGGCTCTAGAATCTGTGGGCGAAGCGCGTTGCGTAAGCCGCCGGCAGCATTGCCTGGTTATGAGCTATTTCGTTCTTACGAAGTACTCTCTGATGTTCAGATTTGGGAATAGTGAGCTTTGGCCCGCCACATAGATCCACATCCTATCCTCGTCATGAAAATGAAAGCTTACTTATGATGACTGCAAAACACGTATATTGTTGTGAGGCCCGCTGGGGTACACAGGGTCGCTGCAAAAAACTCGCATTTTTCAGGTTGTCTTCGTGTCATTGGTTTCAGATGATCTAAAGATATATTTTCTATAGATTGCTATTTCACATAATTTAATGGTGATATAGAAGGCTGATCCAGCAGCTGCGAATGCAGAAAAATAATTTCTCATCTGTCCTAGCCACAAAAGTCCTTTTACAAATGATGCTGTTAGCTGTAGGTCTGCGAGTCTGAGCAAGCTCAGAAAGTCTGCGAATAAATAAACTAGAAGACCAATCACATATACTACTACTGGTGCCATCAACGCTATAGTAAAAGGCTTTGCAATTTCATAACTTACAGCAGTCCCTCCAAATTCAGCCTTAAGCTCAGAAACCCATTCTAGTATCTCACTTTCAGTAATCGTCCGAGTTATATCTACACATCGTTTCTCATTCTTCGATATAAATTCAAAAGCTTCTTCGGGTGTATGAAAATTTTTCATGTAATTTACGCCAAGATTTGATACCCAAACGAAGTAGGTGCAAATGTCTTGGTTAAAATTCACTGGATTTCTAATCTTCTCGTCCTTGTGTAAGGTTTTTTGCAGATTAACGCCGCGCTCTGCGGCAAATTTGGGGCGCAGCGGAAAATTTGTCCGACAGCATCGCCTTGTTAGGGCTTTACCTGAATTTTGCAAGATATCTTGAAAAAACCCAGCCAGTGATTTGAGCGTCAGTTTCAGGATCATTCCACTCAATCAACGTCCAATTTTTTTGTTTTTCGATAACCAAAACAGTAGAAGAGAATCGTAAATATCCTATTGTTTCCGATTTGACCGAACCAGAGGCTCTTACATTCAAGGTGTCAGCTGATATGTACCTTAATGAGCTTAATACATCTTTATTTTCTATTACCGAGTTTACATTCGCTTTTAACTCTTTTGCTAGCGCTCTCTTGTCAGAGTTTAAGTATGATCTAACATGGTGATCTACGATTGGATTAATAAATGATGCAATCACTAAAATTATTAGTGGATATACGAAACAGATCAATATTCTCTGAGTTAATGGGTCTTTCTGTGACCTTATTTCATTTACTAAGTTGTTTATAGATTCTTCTAAAGAGCTTGATTCCTCTAGTGATGAATTATGAAATATTTCATCTGATAATTCTTGAAGTTCAGCTGCAGCAATACGCTTAGTAGCAAGTGAAACTACACCTTTACTATCTACTTCTATCTCTTGCTGGGCTTCATATGCAATATCCCTAATCGATTTAAGAGATACGCTATCAGCGATAGTCTTTCGTATGTCTGTAAATGGATCAGATATTAGAGCTAGAGATGCTCGTAGGTCTTTCATTGGATTTGTGAAAGACGCCATCATGTCACGATGCTCTTTCATGGGATCGGACATCAAGGCCATCGACGCTCTAAGATCCTTCATAGGATCAGAGATCGAAGCCATCATCTCGCGATGTTCTTTCAGAGGATCTGACATCAAGGCGATCGATGCTCGAAGATCCTTCATGGGATCAGCGATCGAAGCCATCATCTCGCGGTTTTCTTTCAGAGGATCTGACATCAAGGCCATCGATGCTCGAAGATCCTTCATGGGATCAGCGATCGAAGCCATCATCTCGCGGTGTTCTTTCAGAGGATCTGACATCAAGGCCATTGATGCTCGAAGATTCTTCATGGGATCAGAAATTGAAGCCATCATCTCGTGATGTTCTTTCAAGGGATCTGACATTAGAGCTAGCGATGCACGAATGTCCTTTAATGGATCTTTGAATCTACTCATTTATATCCCTTGATGAAGCTTCGCCATGATACACCTCCGTGTTAGGCCGAAACCTAACTATACAGGGTGTCTACTAAACGTGGGTAAGTCTTGGCCCTAACGCCGTGTTTTCCGGCGAAGTAAAATTGGTGGCTTTTTGCGCTTTCGCAAAAAAGCTATCGATTTCTCGGAGTCCAGTACAACACCTTGTTAGAAAATTAGCCCCATTCAGGGTGCCCAGGTATAACGACCTTATATTCCTTTTTTGTTGGCTCAGCACGATATAGCTTTATATCCCTTAATTCTTCGATATCTCTCAAGCTAGATAAGATTTTACTTAGCCGTTCATAATTGCCATCGGTCATTCTCATCCCAGCTATAACTGAGACCAACAGCTTATTTCTATTGTACTCATGAATCCCTGGGCCACGCTTGTGATCTAACACCCTATGCTCGCTTTCATATGACCATACAGATGATTTAGTAAAAATCATTTTTTGCAGTGTAGCCTGTGGGTCTTCGGCACCATATTTTACTTCTGGTCTTTGCTTTCCATAATGAACCTCTAGTGGTATTAGATTTTTACCCCCCTCTGTTACGGCTTCACATGTGCCATATAGGGGTATCTTGAGCTCAACCACAAATCCTTTATGGAAATCGGCGTAGTGAGACCACATCAAAATATTTGAAGGATCAGTAGATAAACAAACCACGCCGACCTCCAATAAAACGTTGTCAAGCGATTGACCACTATCTAAGTAAGCTTTGATTTGGTTAGCTATCTTTTTCTTTGACTGAATTCGTTTTGCTGGAGAAAGCTTCTTTTTTTTGCCTATTGCATGAATCAGCTCTTTCTTATTCTTATCAATTTCGTTTAGAGATTGGTCATCATAAGCCGGCCTACAATCGAAAGGATCGTTAAAATCCAACGGGCATGTGTATTTTAGTGTTCCATCTGTCAATACACATAGCGAACCCTCATCGAATGGGAGGTATTTATAAAGGTAAATATGCTCAACTTCAGTCATATGTATTTCTAACGTCCCGCTGTAGCGCATTGCTAGATTTATAGCGGGAAGACTACACCGCAGTTATTTCGGAGATCATCAAAGCTAATTTTTGCCAGCGAGATCTCCTCTTCCGTCCAGGCTGCGCCGTCTCTCCAAAATTTAGACTTTAGCCTCAGCTTCATAGAAAGAGCTGGATCGATTTCATTAAGCCTTATTGCAGCCCTATCCCACCTTTCGGCAATATCATGCTCTTCATTCACGCATTTATTCTGCCCATTTGTTAGTGCCGTATAATATCTACATGTTTTATGAAACGCTTCCGATACAGCTTCCTCTGCCTCCATTTTGAATCTCTTTGGAGATTTCTTATCATCCCGGATTGCAAAAATTGCCGTCTTGAAAAAATTCACGAGCATTGGAACCGTATTTTCTGGATCTTTTGCAAATTCGATTATTTTTTCAAAGCTCATAGTTTCACCGAAAATCTAACGCTTCAATAACCGGCGTTGATCTGCTACATCCGGCGCCTTAGGCGCGCAGTTGATTGAATTGTTAGCTTCTGCATCGTTCAGGGGTGCTAACTTGAGCATTGAATGCAGAGCGAATCTCTAAAGTTTGACCATTCCCAAATTCAACATCAGTAGCCACCATCATTCTATCTATTAGAGGTAGCTTATTATCCATTGAATGGATTAGTATTATGATGCTCGCCTCATGAATTTCACCGGGCTCTATTAAAGTATCTATAAATGAATACGAGTCCAAATCATAAACCCCAAACTTTTTCGCTTTTTGCAAGGTTTCGATCATTGATTCATCTTGTTTTCCAGAGATGTAGAAATCGTATGTCGGATTACGGTCCTTTATGATCTTTCCATCTTTAACGAATAAAACCTCGTCAATACCTGCTGGAACGTACCGCCTTAGGGATACCGCCCTCTTACCAGAGTTGTGAAAGATTATTGGGATAGACGCAAGCATTTCACAAGTATTTCTGTCAACGATACCTACTGCAACCGGTCCTCCGCCTTGCACTATATAGCCTTCATTTGCTTTATAGCTTTGATAAAGAGCCAGCCCACTCATTAGAAATGCAAAAATTGCGACAATGTCCGATAGCCCGTATTCGTTCTTGAATTTCAAATTAACCTCAATATTCCTTTTAAAGACAGTTAACGCCGCCAGCAGGGGCAGCTTACCTTGTGCACCACTTGCGCAAAACTGGGAGCAAAGCGACCTGCGCAAGTGGTGCACAAGGTAAGCTGTCCCGCGAAGGGCCGCAGGCCCGAAG
>NZ_JAHVKO010000007.1 GCF_019800665.1 Microbulbifer agarilyticus | reverse complement strand
CAGCATGCGCACCTATTGACTGCTTGTATCTATTCTCGTTGTTGCATTCCCAGGCTTCGGTGTAAAAAGAAACACAAACAAGAAAAAACGCAATTACCTTATTCATAGTGTGCCTTAACGCCCACAGCAGGGGCGGCTTACCTTGTGCGCGTTTTGCGAAAAAATGGGAGCGAAGCGACCTGCGCAAAAGGTGCACAAGGTAAGCCGTCCCGCGGAGGCCCAAAGGGCCGTAGCAAACTGCCTGTGATTGTTACATGTGATCATATACCAACCAACTAGCAGCTAGTGAAAGCATGAGGAACAACAACACTATACACGATCGTGTTTCTCGATTTTCTGAACTGGCCACAATATGTATTTTATAAAATGGCTCCAGTCCCATTGGCCTGCCGAACACTAGTTCCAAAAAGAACTTGCCTGTATAGGACCATAATGCCGCCAACACGTAAAAGACTTTAGGTAGGGCAAGTAAATATATAAGAGCACTTGCAACAACAAACCCAACTAATGCAATTAATCCCATTCAATCCTTCTACCGAAATGACATGTAACGCCCCGCACAGGGGCAGACAAATAAGCGCAGCGTTTTGGCTGTCCCAGCGACCAGTGGGAGCGATTGCTGCGGCTTGTTATACGCTGAAATGTGCAACGGCACGCTCATAAATGGGCCTGTATTTATTAAAAATAGGCAGTGAGTGTCTGACGGCTTCTTTCTCTGCGTGGTTATGCCAGCCAAAGTAATCTTCCGCGATATATAGCTCTTGCCGCTCTTCCTCGGACAACCCCAAATCAAGATCGAAGAGTATTCGCGCTATAGCAGCGTATAACGACAACTGCTCTTTTGAATACATACTCGCAGTCTCTCCAATAAGGAAGCCTTGAGTAGGCTCCCCATACACTTGGAAGTCATTGCTGATTAGCTCAATAATCTCAGACTGATCATATGCCAAAGATATTTTCTCAACAAACGGGTCAACCCCTTCTTTTGTGTACTGAGAGTAGGCCCAGTCGATGGCCTTCTCATACGAGATGGATTTTTTCTGCAAGAGATAGCTCAGAACGTTGTATTCGGCTGCACTATGTTTCATGTTGGTTGCGTATAACGCCCGCAACAGGGGCGACCAATACTATGCACATTTTGTGCGAAATTGGGCGCGCAGCGACTCGCACAAAATGTGCATAGTGTTGGGCGTCCCACGGAGGCCCGCAGGGCCGGAGTCAACTGCTTGCGTTTGTTATGAGTACCTCCAGGAGTAGCAGCGCAACGAAGAGAAAAAAGAATATGAATGATGCTTCATACCTTCTTTTTACTCGTTTTTTAGACGCTAATACTTCCTTTGGTAGATCCTCTCGCTCAAGTTCCGCATTGCCAAATATCAGCCCCCAATAATAGTAGGAACGATTGAAAAGCGAAAAATACTTTTTGTGAAGATCCGGGCGTTCGTTCTTTACAGCCTTTAAAAGGCTCCTGCCTGAAACCGTGGCAAAGAGAAACAGCCCAAACCCCAAAGTAAAACAAAGTATTCCAATAACTAGCATGCTGTCAGTACGTACTCATAACGCCGCGCTCAGGGGCGGCTTGCTTTGTGTATTTTATGCGCAAAAATGGAGCGGAGCGACTGCGCATAAAGTGCACAAAGTAAGCCGTCCCCTTGCAGCGCTTTGTTAGGTGGATATGTCGTTAGCTACGAGCTCTTCGCCTGAGAAATGCATACCGACATACAGCCACTTGTACTCCGGGAAACTTTCAAAGCATATTTCCCACTCTTTATGATCAGCAGAGTTCACTGACAGTGCTGATACTTTAAATATTTTTTTAGCTGAATCTGATTTGTTGATCGTGTCATAGCTATGAGCTATGTACTCAAGATCTGATTGGCACTTTTGCCAAAATTTTTCTAATTGATTTAGCTTATTTACTACAAAGTCGATAGCTGCCTCTGAAGGGCCGTCATTATCTCCAGGAACTGAGTGAAAAATATCACCCTCATCAGTTTCCCATGTGCTGGCCCGTTGATCGAAAATCATTGAGCCGAGCTTTACGTTCTGAACACGCAACGGCTCATCTTTCTCAAATATTTTTTTTATTGCTTTGAACATGGCCGTACTGTCACCTAACGCCGCCGGCAGGGGCAGCTTACCTTGTGCGCCTTTTGCGCGAAAATGGGAGCACAGCGACCTGCGAAAAAGGTGCACAAGGTAAGCTGTCCCGCGGAGGGCCACAGGCCCGTAGCAAATTGCCCGGCCTTGTTATACGTTACGCTTTGCAACATGTAATGTGCGCCTCTCTTTTGCGTCAATTACCACGTTACTAAATTTTGCCTTCCAGGCTCCGAACTTTACGAAATTACCTCTTGCTTGACGAAGATTCATATCATCGTTTAATTCAGATGCAGCATTCCAATCTGGGTTTTCAGGATCAAGACAGTCGTCTTCCCAGAAGCAGACTGGGCATACTAGGCATTTTCCTCGTTCCGCTAGTGAATAATAATCACAGCAGGGACACTGCTGCATATTATCACTGATAGGGAATTCCCTTAATTCCATCGCTCGGTCTCGACTTACGTATAACGCCGCCGGCAGGGGCAGCTTACCTTGTGCACCTTTTGCGCAAAAATGGGAGCAAAGCGACCTGCGCAAAAGGTGCACAAGGTAAGCTGTCCCGCGGAGGGCCGCAGGCCCAGAGCATATTGCCCGGCCTTGTTATGTGTTTAGAAACCACAATAGTGAAATTACTACGGCGCAAAACAAAAACTGCCAACCAAGTGCCCACATTGCAAATTTCAGCTTACCAAAATTTCCACACTCTACCTTTTCGATATATGCCGGTTGAGACAATCTGTCATAAGCATACAAGGCTGGGAGCATCAGTAGGTAGAACCAATTACTAATGTATCCCAACTGCAGCACCAGCAAGGCAACAACGATAAAGTATGGAGTGCCCAAAACTCCGAGAAAACACATATGTTTCCTACTGACCCTACTCAACATCTACTCTCGACACATAACGCCGCCGGCAGGGACAGCTTACCTTGTGCGCGTTTTGCGCGAAACTGGGAGCAAAGCGACCTGCGCAAAAGGTAAGCTGTCCCGCGGAGGGCTGCAGGCCCGGAGCAAATTGCCCGGCTTTGTTAAGCGCCTTCACTGAACAGCCAATCAGGGTATATTTCTTTTGCCTTATTCATAACCGATTTCTCCGAAATACCTATTTCCTTGTCCGTGATGGGCACGCCCAACAGCCATTTTACCGACTGTCCATTAGATAGTTTTAAATCAAATGGAGACGGAACATAAGCCATATGCCTATAGGTACTCTTCCCATTTACGCGAATCACATCTTCACAAACCAAAGGCCACTCATCGGAGCTACGCTCAGCTAACCAGTAGATAGAGCTTGCTAACGAATTCGGTAACCATTGTTCAGAACCCATCGCAGTAAACTCGAAATTACCTGCAGGTAACGACAAACCCATTTCAAATGCGCCAATTGTCGAGAAAAAAACCTCCCCGAAGTGTCCAATTGGGATAGGTCTACTACCACTGTTATCACGATATGCATTAACAGAAGGAGTACCTCCAACTATCTCCTTCAAGAAAATTGCTAATTCTTTATGGTGATTCGGTGGCATTCAGACTCCTTTATCGCTTAACGCCGCCAGCAGGGGCAGCTTACCGTGTGCGCGTTTTGCGCAAAAATGGGAGTGCAGCGACCTGCGCAAAACGCGCACACGGTAAGCTGTCCCGCGGAGGGCCACAGGCC
The DNA here is from genome assembly GCF_019800665.1 of Microbulbifer agarilyticus. Classification (GTDB taxonomy): domain Bacteria; phylum Pseudomonadota; class Gammaproteobacteria; order Pseudomonadales; family Cellvibrionaceae; genus Microbulbifer; species Microbulbifer agarilyticus_C. The sequence continues at coordinate 161,726 of NZ_JAHVKO010000007.1, read as the reverse complement.
CGGAGCTTCATTGCCTGGCCTTGTTAGGTATTTCTTGTACCTTATCACTTCCACAGTGACAACCACAAAGCGGGAAGGAGCTAGAAACCTTCGAAAAGTTTCGTATTTTTAAATAGGTCTCTAAGCTGTTTTTAAGTGAATTAATCCTCTCAGAACAAGGTAAAAAATGATACGAAATTGAATGATTTGGCGGCAGTGGATCAAGAACCGACTTTAATTCATTGATACCTTTGTATGTATGTCCTTGATATATATAACCGGCTTCCCGAACTAATATCCGCTGCTCACTTTCACCAGCTGTAGCATTCATTGCAAACAACGATATAGCAGCCACTATGGTTGCAATTTTCATGTGATACCTAACGCCCGGCTTTGGGGCGGACTTGTAGCTGCGAAGCAGCGGAAAGGCCGTCCCAGCCCCGGAGGGGCGACAACAGCCGCTTGTTAAATGGCATGCTAACCCCACTTACCCTTGTAACGAGAGTACTCTGCTATATTTTCCCAGCAAGCGCGACATGAAATTAACCCATGCTCCTGCGATAGTTCTACGCCACCATAAAGTTGCTTTTCTTTTAGCACCTGCTGGAAGGGAATTTCACCACTTACTAAGTGCCCAACACCCCAGCCTTTTCCATTTACGGTGGACACGACTTTTAATCCATGATTTTCGGATAAATAGTTCAGTGTTTTCTGTAAATGTACGCACATGACTAATGCCTTTTAACGCCGCCGGCAGGGGCAGCTTACCTTGTGCGCGTTTTGCGCAATAATGGGAGCGTAGCGACCTGCGCAAAAGGTGCACAAGGTAAGCTGTCCCGCGGAGGGCCGCAGGCCCAGAGCATATTGCCCGGCCTTGTTATGTGTGACCAACCACTCTTGCCAAAAGGGCAATGAAAACCCAACCGACCAGCCCCCAAAAACTAAATTTTTGTACTTGAATAAGTAACCAGAATTTCTCAAATTGTTCTGGCACTATTCTTTCTCTAGCAGCGTCTTTATGCCAGATCGACCCTTTGATCACAAAGCCCGATCCTGGCTTTGAGAATGCCACGATGAAGAGCAAAATCAGAAAAGACGAAACCCCCACCCCAAACATTAATACTTTAGGTATGTGCTCATAAATCAAGGTGTAGTTTCCCTGACACATAACGCCTGGCTCAGCGCGACATAGCGACGCAGAGCTTTTGTGTAAAAATGTGAGCGCAGCGAACATCACAAAAGCGAAGCAAAGCGTATGGAGTCGGCTGCAGCCATTTGTTATGTGATAGATCTTGGCGGTGCCTTGGCACACGACAATTCATTGCCGGTCCGTATTACTTTCTCCTGATGCAAGAATATGATAACCACCAACACTCCAATTTATTTTACACGGAAGATACCCGCAGTTCTCTGAAATATATTCATAGCTGCGACTAAGCTCACTACTCGCACCGTTAAAGGAAACAACTATTTTTTCATACATCCCGGAGAAACCATTATTCTCCATATATTCATTAAAGTTATCTGCGATAGATTTTGCTGCGCGCTCATAAACGGATGTTTTTTGTAGCAAGCCATTAACCTTTAGCTGCTTTGCCATTTTTACACGGAGCTCCACCAACAATGAGTCCGCGTCAGGTCCGAAGCCAGTCGTCTTGCTGCTTTCCGACATTGAACGAATATCAAAAGCAACAGGCTCAGACAATTCCAAATCTGGAGCTTTAATGTATAGTGTATCGCCACTAAGATGATGAACAATGTCACCAAGCTGAACAAAATACTTGTAATTCGCAACTACCGAAATTCTAGCTTCCGTGTCCCCAATTGGTAAATCAAAAAGCGTCTTATTGAATCTTTTTACTTCAAGTGTTTCACCACTTCTCAATGTGGCAACGACATATTCATCCGAACCCTCAATTGAAATAAAAGACGAAACGCTATTGTTAAATTCCTCGAAGGAGACCAATTTAAAATTGGCCGCCCACGCACCAAAAATTATGGCGATAACGGATAAAATTACTACTACATTCAAACTTATTTTTCGTAAAGAAGAAAACAAAAGAGTCACTCCGAAAACTTCTAATTAAAATTCAGCTATTCAGCACATATTACGGGAATACTTAGTTTTCACATAACGCCGCCAGCACAGGCCGGAGCACGCAGTGCGGAGGTCCAGCCCCGAAGGGGCAATTGTGCCTGGCCTTGTTAGTTGAATTTTACTTTTGGATAACATCAATTGGCTTTGCTTCCAACTTGTACTGAGAGATTATAGATTGCGCTTCCATGACTGAAAGCACTTTGAGCTGAAGCCTTGCTAGGGATTCTTGGCTAGAAAACATCGAGCGTAGTAATAGCGCACGATAAACCTCTTTACGCTCAGCAGCAGTATCACAGCGAGATTTACAGAATATATTGTAAACGCGTGCCATCTCTTCCCAAATTACTAAATTAGATTCTGGGTCTAGATCTCTTTTATAAAGGTCAACCGCCTGCTCAAAGGATATTCCATCAATAATCTCAAAGGTATCGGTGGTAACTTTGATACGCTTTAGCAAATCTTGGGGCAAGCTTTGATGTACATAGCCATGCATCTGGATCTGATTAGGATCGATAGTTACTATTTTTTCCTGGGCATAGGCCGTATAGGAAAAAGATAAAACCATTAATACTGAAATAATACCCTTCACTTTAACTCCTCTTGGGTAGCAACTAACGCCCACAGCAGGGGCGGATTACCTTGTGCGCGTTTTGCGCAAAACTGGGAGCGTAGCGACCTGCGCAAAAGGTGCACAAGGTAAGACGTCCCGCGGAGGCCCGAAGGGCCGGAGCATATTGCCTGTGCTTGTTATGTGAGCGTGTTCGCAAGCTACTGCGCCCCTAACCATATGATAAAGACAACAAAAATAACTACAAAAGTCTGCAGCACAGTGCCCATCTTGACTGATATACGGAGCGCAATACCAGGAATCAATAGGCATAGAGAGCCTAGTAACGATACCGAAGCGATTATCCTTCCAAGACTATGTGGATCTTTATCACCTTGCGCCATACCAGTCGTTAGGAACAGCCATATTGAAATCAGCGCAAGTATGAAGCCTAGGCCTATTTCGATGCTCGATAAATGCTTCATAGCTTTTGAACGCTGCATTACTAGCTCACATAACGCCGCCGGCAGGGGCAGCTTGCCTTGTGCGCGTTTTGCGCAAAAATGGGAGCGAAGCGAACCGCGCAAAATGTGCACGAGGTAAGCTGTCCCACGGAGGGCCGTAGCCCGGAGTTTTTTGCCCGGCCTTGTTAAGCGGGCCCTGCTAATCGGACTGTTCATTTCGCAGACGACCATTCCGCTTACGTAAGACTTCGTTCCTCGATTCAGAATATCGAAAATATCCTCCAAAACCAAAGCGGCCGTCATTTTTTAAGTCGCTTGACTGAGGATTAGTCCTATCTGTTACAAACAAATAGAAAAATGGCCCCAGAAATGGAATTACAGTTACTGCACTAACCATTATTTTCATAACTAGGAATCTCTCTCTCCGCCAGTTGCGTATCACAAGGAATAACGAGACCAATTCAGATGCTACTACCAGATAAAAGATGCCTGTAATTTCCATATGCGCTTAACATTTTAATCGTAGTCCCAAAGACTACTATCTCATGCCTACTATTCCTAGTGACACTCAAAGGTAACTTCTTTCAGAAACCCTATAAAATTCAAGCAGTTGACCACTCCAACTCACTCATTACCTTTCTGCAAAAGTGATCGTCACGACTACTATCCCCGATTGGCGCAATCGCTCTAACTTATTGAATTGAATAGTCTTTTAGAAGAGCGTGCCTATCTCGCTGGAGATAGTAGTCGTAACGACCGAAATACCGAATCTATATTGGTCATATTTGGATTAGTAATAGCGTGACTGACAATTGAAATTAGCTGCTCCACACACGGATATTCAAATGGTCACCAGGGAATAACGCATCCATCGTAATTAAAGAACTGGCCGCTATCTTCCTCACTGGCATTAAGCAGTAGACTTTTTATACCAGTAACACTTTCCTCGGTAGATATCAGTGCATTGGGGCCGCCCATTTCGGTTTTAACCCAACCCGGATGCAGGGCAACAACCTTGATCCCCTGCTCTTTTAGATCGATCGCAAGGCTCTTTACTACCTGGTTCAGCGCAGTCTTTGAGGAGCGGTACATGTAGCCGCCCCCTGACTGGTTATCGGCAATACTGCCTACCTTACTGCTCAATATTCCGACAACTTTATTTTGGCCAGCCGCCAGATTGGGGTAGAAGGCCTCGGCGAGTTTGTATGGGGCGATGGTGTTGATTTCCAGTACCTTGCGCCACTCATCCACATCGACGTGGCCAAAGGTCACGCCTTTCGGCCCGTAATAGCCGGCGTTGCTCACCAGAATATCCAGTGGGCGCCCTTGCAGGCTCCGCGCCAGGTCTGCCAACTGCACATAGTCGGTAACATCCAGCGTGTGCACTTCCAGGTTTGCATAGGATTCGTTCAGCTCGCTCAGCTCCCACGCCGCGGAAGGGTTACGGCAGGTAGCGATCACTTTCCAACCATCTTTGGCAAATTGCCGGGCCATTTCGAGGCCTATGCCGCGGTTACAACCGGTGATGAGAATCGTGCCAGACATGTTGACTCCTGTGGTGGTATTCTTGCCCGGTTCGATAATAGCAACTGCAAATGTTATGTATTACTCGCTTGGCGATTTGATCTGGATTTTTTTACTGGCACTGCCCGCCTGGTATTTTTGGGCCGGTATGGCGGCCAAGGACCGGGTACGCAAGGTTGTTAAGGATCACTGTATGAAGACCGGTGTTCAGTTGCTGGACGATACGGTGATGCTGGACCGCACCCGCATCAAGCGCGACCGCCACGGCCAACTGCGCATTCAACGTCGTTACGAATTCGAATTCACCTCGACTGGCGAGCGCCGCTACGAAGGTTTCGCGGTACTGCACGGCCAGCGTATTACCCAGATCCAGCTCTCGCCCTTTCACCTCGACTAATCCTCGAGCCGGTGAAAAAACAAACAAGAGAACCCCATGCAATCACTCAAGAAAGGTATCTACCGGCACTACAAGGGCAATCTGTACCACCTGATGGAAATTGCCACCCACAGTGAAACCGGGGAACAACTGGCTATTTACCGCGCTCTGTATGATGACTTCGGTGTGTGGGCACGTCCCCTGGCCATGTTTGCAGAAACCGTAACCAAAGACGGTAAGACATTCCCGCGCTTTGCCCTGGAAAAGCCGCTTGATTGACTTCAGCATCGCGGCCTTCGCCAAATAAAGACAATAAGGACTCTCGGTGAACAACAAACAAATCCTGATTTACGGCGCCTACGGATACACCGGCGAACTCATCGCCCGTCAGGCCGTGGCCAAAGGGCTGAAGCCTATTCTTGCTGGCCGCAGTGCCGCCAAGCTGCAACCGTTGGCAAACGAGCTGGGCCTACCCGCCATTGCGGCCTCGCTGGACGATGAGGAAGCCCTGGCGCACGCGCTGAAGGATGTGGCCGTCGTTATCCACTGTGCCGGGCCCTTCTCCGCCACCGCGGAACCCATGATGCGCGCCTGTATCGCCACCGGCACCCACTACCAGGACATCACCGGGGAAATGTCCGTGTATCAGATGGCCCACGGGATGGACGCCGAGGCGCGTGCAGCTGGCGTGGTGCTGTGCCCGGGCACCGGCTTTGATGTCATTCCCACCGATTGCCTGGCGGCGGCGCTGCATAAGGAAATGAACAGTGCCACCCACCTGACCCTGGGGTTTGACTCGGATTCGGGCCTCAGCCCGGGTACCGCCAAGACCTCGATCGAAAGCCTCGGAGTGGGCGGTGCGGTGCGCCGCAATGGCAAAATCGAGGTAACGCCCCATGGCGAGCTGACCCGCAAGATCAATTTCGGGCGTGGCGAGAAGTTTGCCGTTGCCATCCCCTGGGGCGATGTGGCTACCGCCTACTATTCCACCGAGATCCCGAATATCGAGGTGTATATCCCCATGAGCCCGCGCCGGGCGAAGAAAATGCAAAAGCTGAACGCATTCCGCTGGCTGCTGCGTATGAAGTGGGTACAGAACTGGATGAAGGGCAAGGTGGACGAGAAGGTCCGCGGCCCCAGTGAGTCACAGCGCTCCCAGCAGCAGACCTGGGTATGGGGCGAAGTCCGCAACGACCGCCGCGGCGAGCGCCGGGTAGGCCGCGTGGTCACCGCGAACGGGTACGACGTTACCGTGCATGGGTCACTAGCGGTACTGGAGCATCTGCTGAGCTATACCGGGAACGGGGGCTATTTCACCCCGTCGAAACTGTGTGGCCATGAACTGGTCGAGAAGCTGCCGGGCTCCGGCGCGATCAAAATGTCCATCGACTAGACCTGTGCCTACGGCGCCACCACTCGCGTGGCGCCCTCTCTTCCCTCCCCACCAAAACGGCACCTAAACGCCACCAGCGTTTGCAGATTTCACAGACCTGACACATTTTGTTCAAGTCTGCGCAACATAGGCTTCGTACTTTTACCGTATGCGAAGGTTACCTATCACCCTAAAAACCGTCGATGTGTCGCTGGTCCTGCGTATGGCAGAGCGCGCGGCGCGACCGGCATCCCGTAGAAACTACCTGCTGCTGTCCCGCTCCGCGGACGGCTGGCTCTATCTGGCATCACCGCTGCTAGTAGCGATTGTGAGCCTGCAGGTGGCGCTGCAGTTCCTTACGGTCTGCGGTGCGGCCTTCGTCATAGAGCGCTCACTCTACTGGACAATCAAAAACACCACCCGCCGTAACCGGCCCCCGGAATCGATTCCCGGGCTGCGATCCATTGTTATTGCCAACGATCGCTTCAGCCTGCCATCGGGCCACACCTCCGGTGCCTTCCTGTTTGTGACCATGCTCGCCCAGTGCCTGCACCCATTGTGGGCCCTGGGTTACTTCTGGGCCGCTGGTGTCGGCACTTCCCGTGTCGGGCTCGGCGTACATTACCCGACCGATGTTTGTGCCGGTGCACTGCTCGGTACCTGTGTAGGTCTTACGGTCGCCGGATCACTGCTATAAGTGCCGCGCGCCACGTTTGACCAACCAAGCATAAGACACCTCAAAACCCTGCAAACCATCGCAATTCCTTTCGGAGAAGCAATTTGAAAATTCTGTACGGCGTTCAAGGTACTGGTAACGGCCATATTTCACGGGCCCGGGCCATGGCGGAAGCCTTCCAGCAGTTCCCGAACTTGGAGGTTCAGTGGCTGTTCTCTGGCCGCCCGCCGGAAAAGCTGTTCGCGATGGACACTTTCGGCGATTACTGGTGGCGCGAAGGGCTTACCTTCGTGCACAAGGAAGGCAAGATCGATCAGCTCGCCACCGCCAGGCAACTGGATTTACGCAAGCTGCTGAAAGACATTCGTGAACTCCCGGTAAACGATTTTGATCTGGTTATCAGTGACTTTGAGCCGGTCACCGCCTGGGCGGCGAAAAAGCGCAAGTGCCCAAGTATGGGATTGGGGCACCAGTATGCCTTTGATTACGCTATCCCAGCACCGGCTTTTGGCTGGCTGCCACGGACCATCATGAAACTGTTTGCGCCAGTGCCCCTGGGCCTGGGGATGCACTGGTATCACTTTGGCCAGCCGATCTTGCCGCCGATTGCCCACGCCCACGAGGACACCGTGCCCCCAGAGCAGGACCATGTGCTGGTATACCTGCCGTTTGAACATGCACTGCCGCTGTTGCAACAACTGGCGCAATTGCCGCAGAAGTTTATTGTTTACGGCTTGCCAACCGATCTCCCCAAAGCGGACAACATCACCCTTAAGGCACCTTCGATAGAAGGCTTCCGCCACGATGTCGCCACGGCGCGTGCGATTATCTGCAACAGTGGCTTTGAACTAATTGCCGAGACACTGACGCTGGGCAAACCGATTTTGACCCGCCCGCTCAAGGGGCAGTTCGAACAGGAGGCCAACGCCATGGCGTTGCAAGAACTGCAACTGGCGAGGGTGGTAAAACATATCGATGCACTCACCATTGGCCGCTGGCTGGAGGAGCAGCCGAGAGGCGTGCGCATCGACTGGCCGGATGTAGCGCACGCTATTGTTCAGTGGATTTCCGAAGGCCGCGCCGAAGCGCCACAAGAGCTGTCCAGAAGATTGTGGCAGGGTGTCATTCCCGGCCAGCGCCGTACCAAAGCCGAAGTGCAAGGCAACAGCGCAGCGGTGGAAGTGGACGGTGTCGAAGGTGTGGAAGGTGTGGAAGGTGTGGAAGGTGTGGAAGGTGTGGAAGGTGTGGAAGGTGTGGAAGGTGTGGAAGGTGTGGAAGGTGTCGAGGGTAGCGAAGGCACCTGACAAGGTGCCTCGGTTTTTGCGCAGCGCGGTTTAACGCTGATTACGCACCTGCTCCCGTTGCAGATGGGCTACGGCTTCCCGCATGGTCGTTACCCAGTAGCGCTCCGGATTGGCCGCCAGGTGTTGCAGGAGTGCGCGGTGGTCCTCGGAGGCGACCGAGATGTAATCCCCACCCACTCCGTGAAACAAAAAGCCCACAAGGCTGTGGTTTTCCCGGGCGGCTTCCGCCACGGCAATCAGTTGTTCTGCGGTTTTTTCTGCACCGTCGAACGAGGCTATTCGGTAAAAATCTTTGTTGTCCGGATGATGCTGCCCGTCGGCGGAAAACAAGCGCGCGGCACTTACCAGTTTTTTCAGCTCCGGCAGTACATCCTCACCCCCCGCCGTCATATCACCGCACGGGTAAGCAAAGGTACGCTCCTCCTCACCGTCGATGGCCTTGAGCATGGTATTGGTGGTCTGCACTTCATCCACAAATTGCGCGAGGGTGTATTTATCCAAATCCTGCCACGGTTGCACCCAACTGCGGTTAGCCAACGATTTTCGGCACGGGTGGTAAAGCATATGGTTGCCGAGTTCGTGGCCGCTCTGCGCGGCGCGGCGCCACTCGTGCTGGCGCAAGCGCACCGACGGGCGCGCACCGCTCAGATAAAAAGTACCGGGCAGTTTATGTTTATCGAGCTGGGGGATGGCCACGTCCAGGTGTGAATCCAGCGCATCATCGTAGGACAACACCACAGCAACTTCCGCACCACCAGGCCAGGGGGAAGCGGCCTGAGCGGCCGGCGCCAACAGGGCTGTGCAGCAACAAGCGATAACGGGAAACGCTGCCGACAGTAGCTGCCGTAAATTTTTCCCTGACCATCGTGAAAACATACAAAATCCCTGTTTGTTTTATTGTAACTGTACGGGTTAAAGCTCGACCCGCAGGGTAAGCCCGCCGAGATTTCCCTCGGCCGTTTCCGACGGCGCCGCTATGGCGATGCTACCGTGGTAACTCTCCACGATATCAACCACCACGGCAAGACCAATGCCCTGCCCCTGTTGCTGCTCGTCGGCCCGTACACCGCGTTGAACCACCTGTTGCCACTGGTCTTCGCTAAGGCCCGGACCATTATCGGCAATAATAATTTCCAGGCCGCGGCGGTCGTCGGTGTTCTTCGCACTGACCAGCAGTTTGCCACCGCCATACTTGTAACCGTTGTCGAGAAGGTTACCCAGCATTTCCATCAGGTCCCCTTCATCGCCATAAAATAATACGGAAGGATCGCACAACAGTTCCGCATCGATGGTTTTATCCCGGTAGGCTTTATCCAGTGCCGAGAGAATTTTCTCTGCCATGGGCTGTACCGCCACGCCGCGCAAAATGGACTTGGGCGACGTCGCCACCGCACGCTTCAGCTGGTAACTGATAATCCCGTCCATGCGCTCCACCTGCTCCGCCAGCGCCTGCTGTGCGGCCTGTGGGTTTGCCGCCACGTCCATGCCTTTCAGTACCGCCAGTGGCGTTTTCAGACTGTGCGCGAGGTCACCCAGCGTATTGCGGGTTTTCTCCCGCTGGCGACGCTCATTTTCTATCAGCAGGTTCAGGTTATCGGTCAGGGGTACGAGCTCTTTGGGGAATTTGCCCTGCAAGGTATCGGCACCCCCACGCTGCATGTTTTTCAGCGCACTGGTCACTTGGCGCAGAGGTGCCAGCCCCCAGTGCAGCACGAGGAGCTGTACCGCGATCAGTGCCAGGGCGCCGATACCCAACCAGCGCCAAAGGGTAGTATTGAATTGATACACCTGCGCCTGCAGCGGCCCGGCGTCTTCCAGCACCACAAAGGTAAATTGCAGCTCGTTATCCAGCCCCCAGGCGATTCCCTGGCGGAAGCTGCTGTAGGGCACGGTCGAGTCCGGCAGCTGAATTTCGGCAAACACCTGCTGGCCCTGGCGCAGCGGTAACGGCAGCGGTAACTCGGAGAAATTTGGCAGGCTAAGTGCCGAAGGGGAACGCCAGATAACCCGGCCGCGGGCATCCATTACCGCACCGATCAAGCCGGAGTCCGGCTGGTTGAAGCGCGGCTCCGGCAGGTTCAGGGGCAACAGCAGATTGTCGCCGTCTGGCTCGGCCACCGCCAGCAGCGTATAGATATGCAACTGCAGCTCACGCGCTTTGGACTCATCCAGGGAGGTGCGGTAGGCCTTTTCCAGCACACCAGAAAGTACCACCAGAAAAACCAGTAGTACCAGGGTGGCCATCAGCGAAAGACGGCCAGACAGGGAGTGTATCCAGCCCGAGAGGAACTGGCGGATATCAGAGAGGCGGTTCAGCAAGGTAATCAGCTCGCCGGGCTAAACCGGTAACCGCGCCCACGCAGGGTTTCGATGGGTTTTATCCCACCTGCGGCATCCAGTTTCTTACGCAGGCGACCGATAAATACTTCAATCACGTTACTGTCGCGATCACAGTCCTGCTCGTAGATGTGCTCGGTGAGTGTGGTTTTCGATACCACCTCATCCGGATGCAGCATCAGGTATTCGAGCACCTTGTACTCAAACGACGTCAGGTCCAGCTCGCTGTCGGACACCTTCACTCGCTGGGCACTGGTATCCAGCTCGATGGGGCCGGCACTGATGACAGGGGAAGAAAAGCCTGCGGAGCGTCGCACCAGTGCGTTCAAGCGGGCGAGCAACTCTTCGGTATGGAAGGGCTTGGTCAGGTAATCGTCACCACCGGCTTCCAGGCCGCGCACTCGCTCCTGCCAGTGGCCGCGAGCCGTGAGAATCAGGATAGGGAAATGCCGCGATTCTTTGCGCAGGGTTTCAATAACCTGGATACCGTCGATTTTCGGCAGCCCCAGGTCCATTATCGCTACGTCGTAAGGGTATTCACGCCCCAGATACAATGCTTCTTCGCCATCCGGCGCTTCGTCAACGGTGTACCCCCCCTTGCGCAGGGAAGCCGCCAGCTGTTCTCGCAACGCGTGTTCATCTTCTACCAGCAGTGCGCGCATGGTGTGTCCTCAGTAATGCATTTTTCGTTATAGAGTTAGCGAGAAATTCTTCCGCTCTGTCGATCCACGAACACTACATAGACCTGACTTTTGTCAGAAAGTCCCTTCACGCGGAACATACTTTTGCCTTTCCGCTGTACTTCGCTGATCGCCAGGATCTTGCCACCAAAGCGTCGTTTCACCAGCGCCGCGGCCTCATTTTTGGAAATGCCTTTGTTCTGCACCCGCACCGTGGCCAGAGGCTTTATTTCCAGATACCTTACTTTCGCGGCCTGCGGCATTTGTGCCCCTGTTAACGCCGCCTGTGACATTGCCGATGCCGCAGACACCGGCGCGCTCACCAGTGCCGCCAGTAATAAGCAGGCCAATACGGCAAACGGTACAAGTTTCATCCCTGCGAAGTTGATGGATACGGCCCCTTTCACTTGCTGTGCGGCTTGCGGACCTCGAGTGACTTTCACTGCTCTGCTCCTGTCGATTCCATAGCGCCGGTGGATGAATAACAATCAGACGTTGATCACAGTACCGGCGTGACGTCTACACGAACCCGAATTCTATCTCCAGGATGGTGGTTAGTGCGAATCAGATATTCCTGGCCGTTGTAGCGGTAGCTGACGTCGTAGCCAATCAGCTCTCGGCGTGTGCTCACTTCTTCGACAACCTGACAGCGCTGCTGGGTGCCGTACTGGACTGGCGCCTGGCTGCGGCTGATGGCATTGCCGATAACGGCGCCTACCGCAGCGCCCGCGACCATGCCCGCAGTCTTGTTACCGTGATGGTGGCGGTGATAGCGACGGTGGTAGCGCTTGTGGTGCTTGTGTCCTTTGCTCACATTGCGCCCCACCGCAGCCCCCACGAGGCCGCCGATGATGGCTCCGGCCGGGGACGGCTGCTGATAGGTGACGGTCTGGTCCCAGCACTGGGTTCTGGGTTCGACGACATTCACGTCATTATAGATAGGCGTCACTGCGGTGACGGGGGCATAGTCATAGCCATCCTGGCCCCCATGTGGACCGGGGTAATAGCCACTGTCGCCCGCGCTAGCGCTGACACTCACCGCCACCAGTACCACGGTGAGACCAACCAGTGCCAGCTGCTGTAACCACTTGTTTGTTAATGCCATGTTGCATACTCCCTAGACCTGAGCGGTGGTGCTCTGGTGTGACTCTTTTCTGAAACTGGTCACTACCAGGCATCTTTGTTTGGCCAACAATTCGACCGATGGGAGTACTTTAATAGGCGCTGACTGAATCGTTCCTGAACTGAAATGAAAAAGCGGGGCCTCCTGCCCCGCTTATATTGGACCCGCTTAAGTTGGCCCCGCTTATATTGGTCTCGTGTGTATCAGCCCCGCTTCTGCCGTTTACCTCTGCGCTGTTTGAAGCGCTCCCGCTGCTCTGGCGTCATGTTGCGCCAGCGGTCGCGCAAGCGGCGCTGCCGCTCGGGTGGCAGCTGCTTGAAGCGCTCGCGCGCCTCGCGAATTCTCTTGCGCTCTTCCGGCGGCAATTTTTTGAAGCGGTCATAGGCCTCGCGCAGCTTCTGGCGCTGCTCGGGCTGCAAGCGTTGCCAGCGGCCAAATTCCTGACGGGCCTGCTGTCGCTCCTGAGTGCTCATGCCCGCCCAGCGCGCCGCGCCCTCCCGCAGGCGGGTGCGTTGCTCAGGGGTAAACTGGTCCCAGCGGCCTTCAAAGCGCTGCAGTAATTGGCGCTCGCTGTCGCTCAGGTCCTTCCACGCGGCCGGGTCTGCCCAGGCGCTACTGGCAAGGGAGGCCAACAACAGCAGCCCGAAGCCGATTTTCCGCACGTTGCCGAAAACGGGGTTCGATGTGTGTTTAGCTGTGGCGTTACTCATTTCGCTCACCCTGCTCACTTTGTTCACGTTGCTCTCTCTGCTCACGACCTTCACCCAAATCGACCACCTCTGGCCTGGGCGGGGCAGGCTCCTTTTCCAATACGCCTTCCACATCGCTGGGGGCGATAAATTCACCAGTCTCGTCGGTCCAATCCGACAGGAATAACAAAAAGTCTTCATCCAGGGGTTCGTTGGCAAACGCAAACGGCAACATCACCAGCTGAAGCGGTAAAGTCCAAGCCAGAATCCGCTTTGAAGTGCGGCGCCTGCCGCGGCCCAACTCAGGACGTGTGGCCATCCAGCGCCTCCTCTGCCAGCCACTGGTAAAACTCCACGTCTTCGATCATGTCCAACTCGGCGTCTTCGTTCAGAATCCACGCATCGGCCAGCATATCCACCGGCTCGCCCTGGGAGCTGGAACGCTCCTGTCCGACAAACAGCGCCACCGTAAGCACTGCTGCGGCACTGGCAAGCCCCGTGGGTAACCAAAGCATCCAGCTTGGCCGCGAAGTATTCGCCGCACCATCTAGTGCTGCAGAGCGCGCACGACGCAGGCGCGACAGGGTTTCGCCGTCGAGCGATTGCTCGCGGCGCTCCATGGCTGCGCGCGCACCGGCCGCTAATTCGGCATCGTTGTGCTCCCTCGACTGAGCCTTGGACTTGTCTTGTGGCGACGTCATCGCACTTCCTCCAATTGTCCACGCAGGGCAGCCAGTGCCCGGGACAGGTGGGTCTTCACACTACCGCTACTGCAGGACATAGCAGCAGCGGTTTCCGAGATATCAAAGCCTTCGACACAGCGCAACATAAATGCCTGCTGCTGCCGCGGGGGCAACCGACCGACGGCGGACTCAATCGCATCCAGAGCGCGCTCGGAAAACACACCTTGCTCCGGCCTCGGGCCACTCTGGTCTTCCAGTGCGCCCGGGTCAAACACATCGTCCGACTCATCGTCACCGCGGGCAAACTTTTCCCGCAGAAGCTGCCAGCGCGAGACGGTCTTGTGCCGGCGGTGCCAATCGGTAATTCGGTTATTGAGAATGGTAAAAAACAGCGGGCGCCACTGCTCCCGCTGTTTGTGGCTGTAATTGCGCACCAGCGCGAACATAGCATCCTGCACAATATCCAGCGCATCGTCACGGTTCCCCACCGCCATCGCGGCCATGGAGAAGGCACGCTTCTCTACCGAGGCTAAAAATTGTTCCATGCGGCGTGCAGCGGCCCTTTGCCTGGAGACCCCTTGCTTGGAAACCCAAAGTACAGGGGCCTATTGTGAAAGCTTGTTATTATCATGCGATTGCGGCGCGGCCCGCGCTACCCCGGGCCGCAATATCTAATCTCCGAGTTGCGTTAGCTACCCACCCGCGCGCTGCGACGGTCCATTCGGCGATCCACTTTCTGCCCCTTGCGATCGAGCTTGCGGTCGACGCGCTCGCCTTTGCGATCCAGGCGGTTGTTGATGCGATCCCCTTTCTTATCGAGGTGCGCCGCGCGTTTGTCTTTGCCGTTGGCTGCCGCGCGTTCGGACTTGCGGTCTAGCCGGTTGTTAATCCGGTCACCCTTGTTGTCCAGTCGGTTCTCAATGCGGTCGCCCTTGTTATCCAGGCGCTGTTCGATGCGATCCCCTTTGTTATCCAGGTACTCCGCGCGCCGGTCGCTGGCATCTGCTGCTGCGACGCTGGAAAGCGCAGCGGTTACGGTCAGGAGGACGATCTGTTGCTTGATCCGTTTCATCGATGGTTCCCTATTATGATCAGTGATCAGTAATCAGTGGTCGGTAAGTAAATGCCAGGTGGAAACGTCGTTACACACCTGTGTGGTTCACTTATCAAAACGTGCAAGACCGCAATAGGTTGACACATCGATGAAATTTTCTGGTTAGCGGGCCTCTGCAACCTCCACGCTGGGCCCCAACCAACGCTGAGTCAGGGTACCCGCGGTCATGGCGCCATTCACATTCAACGCGGTGCGCGCCATATCGATCAGCGGCTCGACGGAGATCAATAGTGCGGCAATCTGCACCGGCAGGCCCATGGTAGGCAGTACCACCAACGCGGCAAAGGTCGCCCCGCCACCCACGCCCGCGATACCGAAGGAGCTGATCACAATGACGGCGATCAACGAGGTGAGCCACACGGGGTCAAACACATTGATCCCCATGGGTACCGCCACCATCACCGCCAACATGGCCGGGTAAATACCCGCGCAACCGTTCTGGCCAATGGTGGCGCCAAAGGAAGCGGAAAAGTTGGCAATGGCCGGGGAGTTGCCGAGCTTGTCGATCTGGGTTTCCACATTGAGTGGAATGGTCGCGGCACTGGAGCGGGAGCTGAAGGCGAATACCAGCACCGGCAACACAGTGGCGAAATAGTGCAATGGACTAATGCCGTTGATCATAAGCAACAGCGCGTGCACCACAAACATCAGCGCAATCGCCACAAAGGAAGCAAGTACAAAGTTGAACAGGTTAAAGATATCCGTCCAGCTGGACTTGGCCACCAGCGCCGTCACCAGCGCCATAACGCCGTAGGGAGTAAACGCCATAATCAGGCGCACCAGCTTCATTATCCAGGCCTGCGCCACGGTAACAAAACGTTCGATAGCGGCACCCTGCTCCGGGTTCTCCCGGCGTACCGCCAGCGCGGCGAGCCCCATCAATACCGCAAAGATCACCACCGCGATCACCGAGGTATCGCGCTGGCCGGCGAGGTCCGCAAAGATATTGCGGGAAATAAACGAGGTAAGGATTTCGGGAATGCTGAGGTCCGTCACGCGGCCCATGCGTTCATTCAGCACATCCACCCGCGCGGCTTCGCGGGAGCCTTCCACCAGCCCCTCTGCCGTCAGGCCGAACAGGTGCGCGATTACCACACCAATAAAGGCAGCAATCGCAGTAGTGCCCAGCAGGACCACCAGCACCGACCCGCTGATTTTGCCGAGCGAGGCGGTGTTGCTCACCTTAACCACCGCGGCGAGGATCGAGATCAACACCAGCGGCATCACCAGCAGGTGCAGCAGATTCACGTAGCCGTTGCCAATCAGGCCAATCCAGTCGAGTACCCAGGGAGTGTTTACGCCCCAGCCCTCCGCCAGATGCATCAAGCCACCCAGCAACACCCCCAACAGCAGCCCGGCAAATACCGCCGGGGCCAGCGAATTGCGGCTGTGGTGCCAGCGCGCCAGCGGCCAGAGTAAGAACAGATAGAAGGCCAGCAGTAGAAATGCACTCAATTGCATTTATTTTGAGTCCCAGATTGCGGATTTAAGGAAAATAGTTTGCGCGCATCCTAACAGCCGGCGCGTATGTCCCTTAAAGACGCTTTGGTTATACGGGTAGAAGCAAGCGTACGACACATGCCGGCCTATCCTCACCCGCTGCTCCGCCCTTACTCTGATAGGTAAGGCTGGATAGCTTCCATTAGGGATTCTGCGGTTTGCGGGCCGATTAACGTCCGCTGCCACTGGCCGTGACGGTCGATGATAAAGGTGGAAGGCAGCACCTGTGGTACCGCCTGGCCCCAGCGACCTTCGGGGGCATCCGCCAACAGCGGGAAAGCGATGCCGAACTTGTCCGCTTGCCGCTGTATTTCTTCTTTTGGCGGCTGGTCAAAATTTATCCCGAGCACCAGAACCCGGTCTTGGTGCTCGCGGTAGAAGGTATTTAGCTCCGGTATCTCTTCACGACAGGGTGCGCACCACTCTGCCCAGTAGTTCACCAACAGGACTTTTCCCGAGGTATCCAGCGGTTTGCCGTGCAAATCGGCTAGGCCACCGGAGCGCGCACCGCACCCCGTGGCCAGTGCGAGCACTGCGATAAGCAGGAAAAGAGCGCGGAACCGCTCAAGACTTAGCTGTTTTACTCGACGACTTGCCGCTACGCGCATTGCGGCCACTCCCTTTACTGACCGATTTATTATCTGGGACCTCTTCCCCGGCCACGACGGCAGGGGTCAAACTGGTATCCACGCTCTTCTCCACAACCTCTTGCGACATCGACTCGCGAAACAAATCGCCAAGGCTCCGGGAAAGGTGCTCGCGGGAAAAGTCTCTCGCTTCGCGGAAGCGCACTTCCACCTCGCGGTACCAGGGGCGCACCTCCAACTCACGGTGGCCGCTCTCTGGCACCGGTGCCGGGTGCAGCCAATCGAGCATCTGCTGCAGGGTCACGGAATCCAGGTCGCGCACCAGCACGAACTCATTGCGGTCGGTTTGTCCGATTACCTGATTGTCTTGCAGTACTTCGCGAATGCGCCGCCACTGTGCCGGGCGAATACCCGCGCGCGAAATATCCTGCTCGCGGATGGTCTGCCCCTGCTGATAGTTGCAGAAGAACTTCCACAAAATAGACAGGGTTGCCACCAGGTCGGAGTAATTTCGCCCCTGTGCCGCCGCGTGGTAGGCGGACAGTGTACGTACCAGCACACATCCTGCCAGTACGATCATCCACATCAAATAGATCCACAATAGGAACAGCGGTACGAAGGCAAAGGCACCATAGATCGCCTGTACCGAACTGCGCGCGACAATGGCACCAAACAGATACTTGGCGAACTCAAAGGCAAAGGCGGTGATCACGCCACCGGCGAGGCCATGACGCAGTGGCACGCGGCAATTGGGCACCGCCACAAACAGCAAGGTAAAGGCGATGGCGGTAAACACCCAGGGCAGCACCCGCAGCACCACCGGCAATACGCCCAGGCTATCGTTGTGCGCGAGTACTTTCTGCGAGAACAAATAGGTGGTGGCGGCCATGCCGGCACCGAGCAAGATCGGCCCGAGACTCAGAATTGCCCAGTAGAGCAAAAAGCTGGAAACACCACGGCGGCCCTTGGGAATATCCCAGATCGCATTAAACGTGGTCTCGATATTTTTCAGCATAAAGCCCGCAGTCAGCAGCAAAATGCCAATACCGACACCGGTAAGGCGCTGGGCCTGGGAGGAGAAACTATCGATGTACTCCTGCACTTCGCGCCCGCTTTCCGGCACGAAATGGGAAAAGATCTGATGTTGGATTTTGCTTTCCAGACCCGCGAAGTCTGGAAACAGTGACAGCATGGCGTAACTCACGGTCACCAGGGGAACGATCGCGAACAGCGTCATGTACGTGAGTGCGGCGGCATTCTGCCGGCAGTTCTTCTCGTTGAACACGGTCCACAAAGAGGTAAAAAAGCGACGCCAGCGGTGCACCATTTCAGTCATGGGTCTTCTCAATTTGTTATAGCTTTTGTCATACGACTCCCCACACCACTTGCCAAACCCGCTCTCGCTTACCTTTTGAAACAAGTGGCTACGCGCCATTTTCTCGTGAATGGAGCGTATAAATCCATGCAATTTGTCTAAAAAGTACGCCATACCTCAGCGTAGACGACCAACCGCAGGCTGTTAGAATACGCCAAACCTTAACAGGATACGCTTTCGATGTGGACGATCTACCATAACCCTCGCTGTTCAAAATCTCGCCAAACCCTGCAGTTGCTGCAGGAAAACAATATCGAACCGGAAATCGTACTCTATCTGGAGACGCCGCCAGATGCCGCTGCCCTGAAAACGATTCTTGGCAAGCTCGGTATTGCTCCGCGCGATTTGCTGCGCAAGGGCGAAGATGCCTATAAAGAACTGAACCTGAAAGACACCAGCCACAGCGACGACGATCTGATCGACGCCATGGTGAGTCACCCCAAACTGATCGAGCGCCCTATCGTGGTCAAAGGTGACAAGGCCGTACTCGGCCGTCCGCCTGAAAATGTACTGGAGCTGATCTAGTGGCTGCGGCAAATCAAGCGCCTTACATCCTTGTTCTTTATTACAGCCGCAGTGGCGCCACGGCCAAAATGGCCGCGGAACTTGCCCGCGGCGTCGAAGAGCTCGGACTGGAAGCGCGATTGCGCACGGTACCTTCGGTTTCGCCAGATACCGAGGCTTCCCAACCTCCGGTACCGGACAGCGGTGCGCCCTACTGTACCGCCGACGACCTGCGCCACTGCGCCGGCCTGCTGCTGGGCAGTCCCACGCGTTTCGGCAACATGGCATCGCCATTGCGCTACTTTCTGGACCAGACCAGCGACATGTGGCTCGACGGCAGCCTGAGCGGCAAACCCGCCGCAGTGTTTACTTCCACCGGCAGCCTTCACGGCGGCCAGGAAACCACCCTGCTGTCGATGATGTTGCCGCTGATGCACCACGGCATGGTCATCGCTGGTATCCCCTATTCTGAAGGTGCCTTGATGCACACCTCCACCGGCGGAACACCGTACGGTGCCTCCCACTGGGCGGGCAGCGCCGAGGACGGCCTGAGTGCCGATGAAATAACCCTGTGCCGGGCACTTGGGAAACGCATTGCTGATCTGGCGAGCCGACTGGGAGAACACCGTGGCTAAAGAGAAGAAACCAGGCAAGCCCATCGACGAGGCACTGGTAGCCCGCAAATTGGCGTTCGCACGCAAACTGAACTGGGTGTGTTACGGCGGACTTTTGCTGTTGTTCGTGGTGTGGAACCTGTTCCTGGGTGGTTCGTTTAAGTGGTGGTTACTGCAGACAGTACCCCTGCTGCTGGTATTACCCGGCCTGCTCAAGCAGCGTCAGCGCAGCTATTTATGGCTGTGTTTTATCCTGCTGCTCTATATTACCGCCGGAATCGTCGACGTAATGATGCCTACACGCGGCTGGCAGCATGGCGCGTTGACCGCCCTCAGCCTTATCCTATTTGTATCTTCAATGATGACCAGTCGCTGGCAGGTGCAGTTGCATAACGCGCGCACCCACGTCAGTTTGTAAACCACAGAAGAAACACAACAGACCGATCAACAAGGAGTTTCAGGTTTGACCGACTCAACACGCAGCCGCGGGTTTATCCGCCGCTTCTTTGGCGCCATTGGCGGAGCCATCACCTGGCTGCGCCGGGTGGTTACCAACCTAATCTTCCTGCTGCTACTTCTGTTTATCGGCGCCGCCATCTTTGGTGGTGAAGAGCGCATTACCGTACCTCAGGGTGGCGCGTTAAAGGTGGCACCCAGTGGTTTCCTGGTGGATGAACTCAGCCAGCCAGGTGGGCTGCCGGGCTTTTTCGGTGGTCCCTCCGCACCGCAAGAGACGCGGGTAAAAGATCTGGTCGATGCCATTGATCACGCGGCCGGCGACAGCCGAATCTCTGCATTGGTTCTGGAACTCGACAGCCTCGCCGGCGCCAGCTTGAGCAAGCTCGAAGAAGTGGGTGAAGCGGTGCAACGCTTCAAGGCCAGCGACAAGCCGGTTTATGCCATCGGTGACAACTTCACCCAGGGCCAGTACTTCCTCGCCAGCCATGCGGACAAGGTTTACATGAACCCGATGGGCTCACTGCTCATCACCGGTTTCGGCAGCTACCGCAGCTACGTGAAAAGCGCGCTCGACAAGCTAAAGATCAACTTCCACGTATTCCGCGTGGGCGATTACAAAGACGCCATCGAGCCCTATATCCGCGATGATATGTCGCCCGCCTCGCGCGAGAACAAGGCGCGCTGGCTCAATCGTTTGTGGAACGAATACACCGAACAGGTTACCGGCCTGCGCAACCTGCCCCCCAGCGCCGTCGATAACTATATTGCCGAACTGCCGCAGAACCTGCGTGCCGAAGGCGGTAGCTGGGCCAAGGCTGCTTTGGCGAATCAATTCGTCGACAAGCTTCTCACTCGCCGCGCGGCCGTCGCCGAGCTGCAGGAGGTCGTTGGGGAAGCCAAGGAAGATAAATCCCAGTACCGCGGCATTCATGCGCAGGATTACCTGCGCCACATGAAAATGACCAACCTGCCGGACCCGCGCCAGCCCAAAGATAAAATCGCCCTGATCAGTGCCGCCGGCGCGATCGTTGATGGCGATGCACCGGCCGGACAAATCGGCAGTGCCAGCCTCGGCAAGCTGATTGCCAAGGCCCGCGACAAGAACGTCAAGGCGCTGGTTCTGCGTATCGACAGTCCGGGCGGATCGGCATTCGCATCGGAAGCGATTCGTCAGGAACTGCTCGCCACCCGCGAAGCGGGCATCCCGGTGGTGATTTCCATGGGCAGTGTTGCGGCCTCCGGCGGTTACTGGATTGCGGCCGGTGGCGATCGCATCTGGGCATCGCCGTCGACCATCACCGGCTCCATCGGTGTGTTTGGCGCCTTCCCAACCTTCGAAGACTCGCTGGAACACTTGGGCATCTACAACGACGGTGTTGGCACGACCGCGCTGGCGGGCACCATGCGTCTCGACCGGCCGCTGCCTGAGGCCGCCGCCGATATCCTGCAGCAGGGCGTCGAGCATACCTATGCGCAATTCCTGCAGCTGGTAGCCGAAGCCCGCAACAGCACTCCCGAGGAAATTCACAAGATCGCCCAGGGTCAGGTGTGGACCGGCCGCGCGGCTCTGGAGCTCGGGCTGGTGGATGACCTCGGCAATCTCAAGGATGCCATTGCGGACGCCGCGCAACTGGCCGAGATCGATAAGTACGATGTGATGGAGATCCAGCGCGAGTTGAGCCCCAGCGAAAAGCTGATGCGTGCACTGGCAGAAAATGTCGATGCCCAGGTTTCAGCGAGTATCGAGCGTAACCTGCCGCTGGGTGCCTGGTTCAGTAGCCTGCAGCCCGCATTGCAACCGTTCGCTGAACTGAAGTCGTTCAAAGATCCGCGTGCGCTGTACCTCCGCTGTATGGGGTGTGTCGCCCCCTAAGAGGACTCTAAAATCTCCTCTGAAAAGGCCATGGTGGTCTTCATCGCCACCATGGTTCCCTCTCCCGCTCCCACTCCCCGCCCCTCTAACGGAGCCACGAGCGTTAAAGCTCTCAAGGCAATTTTCCAGAACGTCGGCCATGTCACTTCCTGTCGACCTGCTGGTTGATAGTATTCGCGCCATATTTGGCAAATTTCGAAATGCGGATACCAAGTCATGAAACTACTCTCCTCCGTTCTCGTCGCACTGCTCTGCGGCAGCCTGTCGGCGGCACTGCACGCCGAGCCCCCCGAAGGAAAAGGCTGGAAGAAACACCACAAGCACAAAAAGCACAGTTACAAGGAAGAGTACTGGGAAGGTAACTGCAAGATTGAGCGGAAGTGGAGCCGCAACGGCGACTATAAAGAAGAGCGCACCTGCAAGACTCCCCGCCGCTATGCGCACCACCACGGCCATCGCGATGCTGCACGTGTGATCATTCTGCCCCCTTGGTTCGACCAGCGCGCACCTGAGCCCGAATACCGTCCGGAATGGCGCCCAACCACCCGCACCTCAGTATCGCGCTGTAACAGCGATCAAGTGGGCAGTGTTCTGGGTGGACTGATTGGCGGCGTCATTGGCCACCAAATCGGCGATGGCCGTGGCAACACAGCGGCCACCATTGGCGGAGCCATTGCCGGGGTATTGATCGGCGGCGAAGTGGGCCGGCGTATGGATCAGCGCAACCAGGCGTGCGTGGCGCAAGCACTGGAGTTTGCCCCCGAAGGCGAGCGCATCACCTGGCAAAACACCCAGGGCAATGAGAACTACGCGGTAATCCCCGGTAGCGTCGAAATGCGTGGCGATCAGTATTGCCGCTCCTACACCGCCGAGTTCTTTTCGAACGACGCATCCGACAGCACTCGCGGCACCGCCTGCCGTCAGCCGGACGGTACCTGGGTCCGCTCTATTTGATTCAGGCGCTGTCTCCTGACTTCGCAGCTCTAGTTAACGGCTAGACAAGGGCATTCCCTCTCCGGGAATGCCCTTTCTTTTTGCCCTCAAGGGCCTTTCAACCTGCCCAGCCCCAGCCCCAGCCTTAACCTTACCGTCAGCTCGCCTCCCATCTCCCACATTTTCGCCGCAATAAGCGCCGCACCCAATTGGTGCACCCCCTGCTCTGGCCTCGACTCGATTACCCAAGATGAGGCATGCGGTGCGATGGACTGGAATCAACAAGAGAATTTCCACGCCAATTGTCGTGAGCAAAGCACCGCCGTGGCTCACTTTCCGTAGACTGGCACTATTTTTGGATTAGTAGATCTGAGCGCGCCCTTTTAGGTGACGCTCTCAAGACCTGCATCAGGAAGACCCGCATCTGGAACGGAATGAATAAAAATACCCGACTGCCGCACCATTGGATGATCGTCAGTGATCTGGACGGTACCCTGCTCGATCACTTTACCTACTCGCACCAACCGGCCGATGCGACCCTGATGGATCTGGAAACGGCCGAAATCCCGGTGATTCTGAACAGCAGTAAAACCCGCGACGAGATGCTGACGCTACGGGACGCACTGCAAAACCGCCATCCGTTTATTGTGGAAAACGGTTCCGCGATTTTTATACCCTCGGGTTATTTCCCGCAGAAGCCAGAACACGCACAAGAAGAATCCGGTTACTGGGTTCTGGAGCCGGGAGCTCGTCGCCAGTCCATCCTCGACTTCCTGGCACAGGACCGGAAAGAACACGGTGCACCTTATTTGAATTTTGCCGCCGCCAGTATCGATGAAATCGTTGCGGCAACCGGGTTGAGTCACGCGCAGGCCGAACAGGCTAATTCCCGCCATTATTCCGAACCACTGCTCTGGCAGGGTACAGAGCAGGAAAAAACGGCTTTTACAGGCCGCGCCGAGGCCGCCGGCTTCGCCACGCTACAGGGCGGACGCTTTCTGCATGTGCTCGGCCAGACCGACAAGGGGCATGCAACGCAGTTGCTGCAACAGATCTACCAGCAGCACAGCAACCGCCCTTGTAAATTGGTCGGCAGTGGCGACGGACCCAACGACCTGGACATGCTGAAGGTTGCCGACATCGCCATCATCGTGCGCTCGCCAACCCATGCCCCGCCCACGCTCGACGACCACCCTTTTCTGGCCGTCACACAGAATACCGGCCCGCAAGGCTGGGCAGATGCGATCCAGAAGCTACTGGCAACCGAATTTAAAACTGCACAATAACAGGAAAATACTGTGACCGATTTTTTTCAAAATGGCGATATCACAACCCTGCACAATCTTTCCAATCGCAGCCTGGAAGATATGGAGGCAGACCTTATTCGCTTTGCCAAGCACCGCCCCATGTCGCTGTTACTGCCGTCGCTCTATTCTGAACTGGAAGGCGAGGCACTCCCGAAAATTCTCAAAATCCTGGCTGAAGTTCCCTACCTTTCCGAGATTGTTATTGGCCTGGACCGCGCCGATGAATCCCAGTACCGCGATGCACTGAAGCAGTTCAGTATCCTGCCGCAACACGTACGGGTACTGTGGAACGATGGCCCGCGCCTGCGCCAGCTGGATGCGCAGTTACAGCGCGACGGCCTCGCCCCGCAAGATGCCGGCAAGGGACGCAATGTGTGGTACTGCCTGGGATATATTCTCGCTTCCGGCCGCGGTGAAGCGGTAGCCCTGCACGATTGCGATATCGTCACCTACGATCGCGAGATGCTGGCTCGCCTGTTTTACCCGGTGGCCAATCCGCAGTTCAACTACGAGTTCTGCAAAGGCTACTACTCCCGTGTAGCCAACGGAAAAATCAACGGCCGCGTATGCCGCCTGCTGGTGACACCGTTGATTCGTACCCTTAAGAAAATTTATGGCCACACCAAGTATCTGGAGTACATGGATAGCTTCCGCTACTCCCTCGCTGGCGAGTTTTCCTTCCGCCGCGACGTGATCAACGATCTGCGTATTCCCAGTGACTGGGGGCTGGAAATTGGTGTGCTGTCAGAGATGTATCGCAACTACTCCACCAACCGCCTGTGTCAGGTAGACATTGCCCACGCCTACGACCACAAGCATCAGGATGTGTCGTTCGACGATGAAGACTGCGGACTTTCCAAGATGTCCATCGATATCGCGAAATCCTTCTTCCGCAAACTGGCCACCCAGGGCACGGTGTTCTCCTCGGAAACCTTCCGCAGTATTAAAGCCACCTACTTCCGTATCGCACTGGACTTCGTGGAAACCTATCGCAACGACGCCATAATTAATGGTCTGAATTTTGATATACACAAGGAAGAACAGACCGTTGAGCTATTCGCGAGCAACCTGGTAAAAGCGGGACAGGCGTTTCTGGAAAACCCGATGGAAACACCGTTTATCCCCAGCTGGAACCGAATCACCAGCGCGGAACCCGGATTCCTCGACCAGCTCAAGCAGGCGGTGGAAGCCGACTACGAAGAGTACAACGTTTGACCGTCGCACTATTTTCAGATTTGTAGATATCCGGGGGAGACCGTGAACCAATCGACTGCACACCTGCCAATCAAAGAAGTATTGCACCAGAAGGTGATGGATCACCTCACGTTTATCTACCCGGAACTTGACGTTGAACCCATTGCGCAAAACCTGATTCGGACGATGCGCTTGGACGAGGACTGCCAAAGCCCGCTTGCGCATAAAAACCTTTGGGATCAGACCGACATTGCGGTAATCACCTACGGCAACAGCATTCTGAGCGACAACCAGCCACCGCTGAAAACGCTGCACCACTTTTTACAAGCGCATTTTCCAATGCTGATCAATACGGTGCACATTCTGCCATTCTTCCCCTATTCCAGTGACGATGGCTTTGCGGTGTCCGCCTACAAACAGGTAGACCCACCACTGGGTGACTGGAGCGATATCCTGCGCATCAGCGCCGATTTTCACTTGATGGCGGATCTTGTTATCAACCACTGCTCCGCCCAGCACGAGTGGTTTACCAACTACCAGAAGGGAAAAAATCCGGGCCGTGATTTTTTTGTGGAGGTAGACCCGAAAGAGGACCTCAGCAAAGTGGTGCGCCCCCGGGTTACGCCGCTGCTTCGCGCAACCAGTACACCGCGAGGCACGCAGCATGTATGGTGTACATTCGGCCACGACCAGATCGACCTGAATTTCGCCAACCCCAAAGTACTGGCGAAAATAGTCGATATTATCCGGCTGTATCTGGACATGGGTGTGCGTATCTTCCGTCTGGATGCGGTTGCCTTTATCTGGAAAATTCTCGGCACTAATTGCCTGAATCTGGAAGAAACCCACGAGATCGTGCGCTTGCTGCGCACGCTAATTGAGCACGCCGACCCCAACGCGGTCATCATTACCGAAACCAATATTCCCAATCGGGAAAACCTGTCCTACTTCGGTAATGCCAACGAAGCGCACTGTATCTACAACTTCTCGCTGCCGCCGTTACTGGTGAATTCACTGGTCACTGGTAACTGTCGCTATCTGAAAAACTGGCTAATGAGCATGCCACCCGCGCAGAACGGCACGACCTATTTCAACTTTATTGCGTCGCACGACGGGATTGGCCTGCGGCCGGTAGAAGGACTACTGGACGACAGTGAGCAGGAAGCGCTGATTCAGACGATGGAAAACTTCGGCGGGCAGATATCCTGGCGTGCGCTGGATGATGGCAGTAACAAGCCTTACGAAATCAATATCTCTCTGTTTGACGCCTTGAAAGGGACTACCGCTGGGGAAGACGACTGGCAGCTTGAGCGCTTTGTGTGCGCCCAGGCCATTATGCTGGCACTGGAGGGAATACCGGCGTTCTACCTACACAGCCTGGTGGGTACTACCAACGACTACGAACGGATGAAAGAGCACGGTCATAACCGCGCCATCAACCGCCGCCAATGGCAGGAACAGGAACTCAACGAACGGCTGGCGGACCCGGAGAGCCACCATCACAAGGTGTTCCACAAACTGCGCCGGTTAATCAAACTGCGCCGCGAGCAGCCGGCCTTTCACCCCAATGCCACGCAGTTCACCTTGCATCTGGGAGACCACGTATTTGCTTTCTGGCGTCAGAGTCTGGACCGCAGGCAAAGTATTTTCTGCCTGAATAACATCTCCGATCAGCCACAAACGGTGTCGCTGAACGCGATCAACCTGATTGGCACAGACAAGTGGAAAGACCTGGTGAGCGATGCCACCTTCGATGACATGCTTGCGAGTATTACCCTCGATCCCTACCAGACGCTCTGGATCAGCAACCGCTGGTAATCAGGTTTACCGCGTTAATCTTCTGTGCCCTGCGGCTGCCGGATATCCAGCTGACGCAGGGCGCCACTGATCCACACCAGCACAAACGCCAGCAGGCTGAAGATACCCGCCCATAATAACGTGGTGAGTGGTGCGGTAAATTCACTGATCACGCCGGCGAGCAGTGCCCCGATCGCCGCAGAGCCGAACAGGGAAAACTGGTAAATCGAAATAATGCGGCTGCGCACCTGCTCCGGAGCCAATACCTGGACAATGGATTTACCCAGCGCTGCCGAGGCCGCGGCCACCGCGCCCCAACAGGCGCAAAGTAGCGCGAGACCAAAGGCGGTGGGCCCAAAACTAATCGCGATCAACAGCGCGGCGCTGTAGAGCAGACACATCAGGACGCCCCGGCCGGGATGGTCCCCCTGCCCGCGCCGCAACATCACTACGGTTGCCGTCACCGTGCCCACAACAAATGCAATTTGCAGCCAGGCGTAGTAGCTGGCGCCCCGCTCGTAGCTTTCCGCAAGCAACGGCAGTACCACCAGGAACACACCGATATGCACCAAGCCGTTAAAGCCGACCAGTAGCACCAGCTCGAAAATTGCGCGGCTCTTGCGCACCTCGGCAAAGCCTTCCAGCAAGGCCCGCGGTAATTTCTTGGCAGGCTTTGCTGATGGGGCGCCGTCACGACGCAGGGAAATAAAAAAGCCTGCAGCGAACAGCAATACCACTACCTGAATCAGCAGCAAGGTTTCCGCGCCCCAGCTATCAAACTGGCTGGCCAGCAGCATACCTACCGCCTGCCCGCCGTACTGCGCCAGCATCATCCAGGTCACCAGATGCTGTACCTGATTCTCCTGCAGCTTACCCCCCGCTGGCGGTTGTTGCCCGCGTTGCACCAGCGTTTCCCGGGCCGGCTGTAAAAACGCCGTGCACACCCCCAGGCTCACGCCATACATCAGCAATAGCGCCAGACTGGGAATAGAGTGCATCAGATAATAGGCGAGCACTGCGTGACACAGGGCCAAACCGATACAGGAAAGCGCCGCGACCCGCGCAGCGTCGATACGATCCGCCAGCGCACCGCCGAACAGTAAAAATATCAGGTTGGGAAGTAATACCGAGGCCTGCACCCAGCTCAGCTGCAGAGCGGGTAACTCGACCAGCGATACCGCAATCCACGGCAGCAAAACCACCTGCAGACCGGTGGCAAGCGAGGTGCCACTGAAGCCAAGCAGAAAGGTTCGCAGTCGAGCCGCCAGTGCGGGAAAAGTCATTTCAGAATCCGGAAAACAGTCACTCGCTAGCCGCGTTTTTCCGCTGCAACGATTCGGCAACAGACACAGAAGCCTGAGATACAAACGCCTGAGATACGACAGGGTCGCGATTAAAGAGCGGCCTATTGTCCCACAGATTGATGCGGTGCGGGGGCAGCGCCCAACTTGGCCAGCTGTCGCAGCGGCCAGAATCCTCGCACCAAACGGCGCAGCTGTTTTAGCGCACCTTTGCTGTCGGTATAGGCCGCCCTTTCATAGGCTACGGTAATACGTGCGGCCATCGGACCGAGCGCCGGCAACTCCCGTTCGATACGTCGTGCAAAATCTCCCGGTGCCTCACCGGAGCGACGCGGCAAGCCGGCACGGGCCATGCGCTGACAGAATCTCAGATAAGCGCGACTGGCCGGGGGCAATGCCGGACCGCGCGCAGACAGGTTGAGCCAGACCAGCAGTCCCAGCAGACCCACGGCAACCGGTACACCGAGAAGCATCGCCATACGCAGCGGTGAGATCTCTCCGAGCCAGCGCTTCAACAGTCCCTGCTGACGGTCCGCGTCAAAACTCACTACCGTCTGATACCAGCGGTAATTAATCATGTCCCACTGCAGCCGCAGGCGATTCAAAATATTGAACTTATGCAAGGGCAGCAACGCATCCTGCATAAATTCTTCGGTAACCGCACTTTGCAGGCCATCGCGAATACGCTCCGGTGCCACCGCCGCAGTGGGGTCTACCCGCACCCAGCCGCGTTCGGGCAACCAGATTTCTGCCCAGGCATGGGCATCGTACTGGCGCACCAGCAGATACTCCTCCTGTTCCACCCATTCGCCCCCCTGATACCCGGCGACGACCCGCGCAGGCACTCCCGCGGCGCGCATGGTAAACACGTAGCTGTTGGCGAAATGCTCGCAGAACCCCTGCTGCGTATCGAACATGAATTCATCCACCGTATCCGCACCCAGGGCGGGCGGTTTCAGCGTGTAAGTAAAACTGCGGTTGTATAACGCTAACAGAGACTGCGAGATGGCCTGTGAATCCATGCCTTCCCGCCGCCGGGCCTCTGCCCAGGCGCGGGCCTGTGGGTTACCTTCCTCGGGCAATTGCAAATGACGACGCTCTTCCGCCGGACTCAAGCCTGGTCCTGCAGTGACACTCTCCCTTGGCCAGGAGCGAACGTCGTAAGCAAGCCTGCTGCCCACTGGCATGTGGTAAACCAGCGTATCGTCGCCGGTCGAGCGCACCCCTCTTGTATCGGAGTCGGAAATCGCCAGCGCGAATAGCCATGGGTTATGGCTGGCCTCCTGAATCACCTGATAGCGATAGCGCGGGCCCACCGCAGGCAACCTGCCGTCGTTTTCCTGACCGCTCTGCGTATTGCGAAAGCGTCGGCCAAACCAGCGGTTACCGGTAACCCCGGGCTCACTCCAGCGTCGGCCGTCAAAGTGGGTATACACTAACCCGCGCCAGTAGCGCTGCTCTGGAGGGGGCACAGAACCGTCGAAGGAAATACGCAATGCGGGCTTGTCGGATTTTGACAACCGACTGAAGTCCCCGGGGCTCATGGAGTCGCTGATTCCCGTGGAAGCGGCGGAGGTATTATTCGGTACCGCCCACAAGGGCCCCAGGCGCGGCATCACCACAAATAGAATCAACATCACCGGCACGGCTTGCGCCAGTATTTTCACCGACAATCCAAGTGCCCGCCCAATCCGGGCACTGCCACTGCCCTGCTGGGCCACCAGTGCGGCAGTAATCACCACCAGACACAACACCCCATACAACGCGTACGGAATGGTCTGCTCAAACACAAACAGCGTGGCGGCAAGGAAGTAGGCCAACATCAAACTGAGCACCGCATCCCGGCGGCTCAGCAACTCGATATTCTTCAGGGTAAAGGAAACCGCCAGCAAAGCGACCATCGGCTCTAACGCGAACCAGCGCCGGTAAGTCAGCGCTAACCCGGCGACGGCCAGAGAGACCGCCAGCAGTTTGATCGCGCGCCCGGGTACCGCCCGGCGCCCTCGAAACACCTCTATCCGCCATAAAACTGCCAGAAACCAGGCAAAAATAAGCCAGCTCGGCAGGTGCGCAAAGTGCGGCAGCAGGACGACGAACTGCGCGGCAAATACCCACAGCAGGCTCTCGCGCGGCAGCAAGGTACGGAACTGGCCGGAAACCTCGCTCACGATGACACCCCCTGTACCGGGAACAATGCCAGCAAGGTCAGCGCTTTTTGTCGGTGTGCAGCGCCGATCGCAGGCGCCAAGGCCTGCCCCGGAATGCGCAGGCCGTAAGCCACTTGCGCGCGTTCCGCCTCAAGCACCCAGGCACACAGATTACTCAGGCGGGTCTCCAACTCACGGCCGGCCAGTAAATCCCAATCCAGCCACAGGCGGGCATCACTGCCGGAGGCATACTCTTTACTGTAAAGGTCGCGCCCACCGGCAAATTGCTTCCACGCCACGTGGCGCAGCGAGTCACCGGCCTGATAACTTTTCAGCCCGGCGAAATCGTCACCGCCTGCGGAGTGGGTTTTCTCCTGATCGCCTTCACCAACGCTCGCGCCCCAGGGCAACGGTCCGGCAGACCTGGGTTGCGGATACACCAGAAACTCGACATCCAGGTCCACCCAACTCCAGCACTTGAACAACCCTGCGGGAAAGCGACTTTCCACGCGAATCCGCGGCGCGCGCACTTTTCCTCGACGTATCAGAGGAAGCTCGAGGGTCACTTCCGTCGGCTCACTATCGATAATATCTACCAGCGCCCCCTCTTCCGGTGGCCAGCACAGCCGCACCCGTTCATGAGAGCGCTTGCCGGTTTTCTCCAGTACGATTTTGGCGCGGCCGAAATCACCGGCAAATGCGGGCTCTACTTCTTGCAGGCGCAGTTTGAGCCCCGACAGGTTGGCAAAGGTGTGCACCGGCAATATCACGAACACTCCCACCAGCATGAATACCAGCGCGAGCACCAGGTTATTTTCGTAGTTGGTGCCCAGCAGCCAAAGCAGAACGATCAGCAGCAGGAACCCCATACCGGCGGCGGTGGGCAGTACGAACAATTTGCGGTGATTGAGGGTAACCGTCGACGCAGGCGGCAAGCGACGATTCAGCCAGCGCAACCACCGCTGCTGCAGCAGCCCGCCGGCTTCACTGTTATCGCTTACCGCTTTAAAGGAAATTTTTTCGAGCACTGGCCGGCCCCTCACTCGCCTCAGGCAGCGATGATGTCCACTTGGTGCATCATGCGCTCGACCAGTTGCGCGCCATCGCCACCATCCGTTTGCAGGCGGTGACCGGCGACGGCGGGAAGAACCGCCTGTAAATCTTCCGGCAGGATATGACCGCGGTTGTGGATCAGCGCCCAGGCGCGGGCCGCATGCAGCAGTGCCAGGGCACCGCGGGGAGACAGGCCTACACCGCATTCGGCGCTCTGACGCGTGTGCTGCACCAGGCGCTCCAGGTAATCGAGCAGCGAGTCGGAGGCTTTCACCTGGTGCACCAGTCCCTGTAGCTTGCGCAGCCCTTCGCTGTTGATGCGCGGCGTGATCTGCGCCAGCTGCGCACGCGGGTCGACGCCATTGAACAGCGCGCGCTCGGCCTCGCGGGTGGGGTACCCCAGGCTAATACGCATCAGAAAGCGGTCCAACTGGGATTCCGGCAGCACAAAGGTGCCGGACTGTTGCAGCGGGTTCTGGGTGGCGATAACAAAGAAGGGTTCCGGTAGTGGGCGGGTCTCGCCATCCACACTGACCTGACGCTCCTCCATGGCCTCCAGTAATGCGCTCTGGGTCTTGGGAGAGCTGCGGTTGATCTCATCCGCGAGCAGCAGCTGACTGAACACCGGCCCCTCATGGAAACGGAATTGCCCGGTCTCACGCTCGAAAATGCTGATACCAATAATATCCGCCGGCAGCATGTCGCTGGTGAATTGGACCCGCTTGTGAGAGAGCCCAAGCACCCTCCCCAGGGCGTGCGCCAGGGTGGTCTTGCCCATACCGGGCAAATCTTCGATCAACAGGTGACCGCGCGCCAACAGGCAAGCCAGCGCCAGCTTTACCTGGTGCTCCTTACCCAGAAGAACCTTACCGATATCCTCGACGATGGCGGAGATGATTTTTTGCACGGCAAATCCATTACTGCTCGGTTTATCTCTTAGCCATTAATGATAGGCCCCGCACCCGGCGGGGCCCTTCACAATGTCTCATTTCACGCCATTGTGGCTCTTTTAAGCCCGCTAGACTAGTGCCGACAAACCCCGCGCCAGATCGGCTTTAAGGTCCTCGACATTCTCCAGACCCACAGAGATGCGGATCAGGTTTTCGCTAATACCAGCCTTTTCCTTGTCCTCGTCACTCAGGCGACCATGCGTGGTGGTGGCCGGGTGCACAATGGTGCTTTTGGCATCGCCGAGATTCGCGGTCACCGAGAAAATCTTGCAGGCATCGATCACTTTCCAGGCAGCCTCCCGTCCCCCGGGCACGGTAAAGCTGAACACCGCACCAAAACCGGACTGCTGTGCCGCGGCCAGCTGGTGATTCGGATGGCTCGGCAGACCCACATAATTGACCTTCTCTACTTGCGCATGCTCATTCAGCCACCAGGCGATATCCAAAGCACTGGTGCAATGCGCGCGCATGCGCAGGCTGAGGGTCTCCAGGCCTTTGAGGAATACCCAGGCGTTAAACGGGCTCAGGCTGGGACCGCAGGTGCGCAGGAAGATCACCACTTCATCCATCAGCTCCTGCTTGCCCACAACCACGCCACCGAGACAGCGGCCCTGCCCGTCCAGGAACTTGGTGGCGGAATGCACCACAATGTCCGCACCCAGATCCAGCGGGCGCTGCAGCGCCGGGGTGCAGAAGCAGTTATCTACCACCAGCTGCGCGCCAGCACTGTGGGCCAGGTCTGCCATGGCACGGATATCCGCAACCTCACACAGTGGGTTTGACGGCGTCTCCATAAACAGCAACTTGGTATCGCCGTCTAACGCATCCTGCCAGGCCTGGAAGTCGGTCAGCTCCACAAAACTGACCTTGACCCCAAACTTCACCATGTAACGGGTAAATAGCGCAGTCGTTGTACCGAACACACTGCGTGAACAGATCACCTTGTCGCCACTTTTTAGCGTCGCCATGCACAGGCTCAGGATCGCGGCCATACCGCTGGAGGTAGCGACGGCCGCCTCCCCGCCTTCCAGTGCAGCAATGCGCTCTTCGAACATGCGCACGGTGGGGTTGGTGTAGCGCGAGTACACATTGCCGGGAGAATCCCCGGAAAAACGCGCGGCGGCTTCTGCCGCGGAGGGAAAGACGTAACTGGAAGTGGTGTAGATAGGCTCGGCGTGTTCGCCTTCCGCCGACCGGCTCTGGCCCGCTCTTACTGCCAGTGTTTCCAGTGCATAGCCGTCATCTTCAAACATGGGGTATCCGTCCCGGATTTAAAAATCATCTGAACCGGTAATCTTACCCCAAGAAACGAGCCTGCGTGGAGCACTGCCTGCGCGTTGTGTAAAAACAAAAAGGCCCACCAATTGGTGGGCCTTCTCTGTGCGAAAAATAGCTTGGGCAGCTTATAACGCGCTTTCGTTACCTTTGGCGGTATCGTTGCGCGCTGCGTGCAGGCTGTCCAGGTACTCCTCGGTTACATCACCGGTGATGTACTTGCCATCAAACACCGCGCAATCAAACTCTTTGATTTCGCTGTTGCCATCGGCAGAGGAAACGATCAGCTCATCCAGGTCCTGATAAATCAGCCAGTCTGCCCCGATCTCTTCACACACTTCTTCGGTGGTGCGGTTGTGCGCAACCAGTTCGGTGGCAGACGGCATATCAATACCGTACACGTTCGGGTACTTAACCGCCGGCGCTGCGGATGCAAAGTACACTTTTGCCGCTCCGGCCTCGCGGGCCATCTGGATAATCTGCTTACAGGTAGTACCACGCACGATCGAGTCGTCTACCAGCAATACATTCTTGCCACGGAACTCCAGCGCAATCGGGTTCAGTTTCTGGCGCACAGACTTCTTGCGTTGCTTCTGTCCCGGCATGATAAAGGTTCGGCCGATATAGCGGTTCTTCACCATACCTTCACGGAACTTCACGCCCAGACGGTGGGCAACCATCTGGCCTGCGGAACGGGAGGAGTCCGGAATCGGAATAACCACATCGATGTCGTGGTCCGGGCGCTCGCGCAGGATTTTTTCTGCCAGGTGCTCGCCCTGACGCAGACGCGCCTTGTGCACGGAAACACCATCCATGATGGAGTC
Organism: Microbulbifer agarilyticus; assembly: GCF_019800665.1. GTDB lineage: Bacteria > Pseudomonadota > Gammaproteobacteria > Pseudomonadales > Cellvibrionaceae > Microbulbifer > Microbulbifer agarilyticus_C. The sequence goes on along the minus strand of NZ_JAHVKO010000007.1, from coordinate 127,067 downwards.
CGGGCGGGCAAAATAAACGTGTTCGAAAATGCACGGACGCAGCTGCGGGTTTTCCGCACACTGCTCGGAGTGCACGGTGCCGTCCAGCTCGATGTAGATACATTCGCCCGGCGCCACATCGCGCACCAGGGAGTAGCCGAGTACGTCCAGCGCAACCGACTCGGAGGCCACCATATATTCGGTACCCTGCTCGGTCTCGCGCTTGCCGTATACCAGCGGGCGAATACCGTTTGGATCGCGGAAGGCAACAATGCCATAGCCCACAATCATCGCCACACAGGCGTAGCCACCGCTCACACGCTTATGCACGGCGCGCATTGCGGTAAAGATATCTTCCGCTTTTGGCTGCAGCTTGTGCTGCTTGTGCAGTTCGTGGGCGAACACGTTGAGCAGCACTTCAGAGTCTGAATCGGTATTAATATGGCGCAGGTCCTGCTGAAAGATCTGCTCCTTCACCTCTTTTACATTGGTGAGGTTGCCATTGTGCGCCATGGCAATACCGTAAGGGGAGTTCACGTAGAACGGCTGAGCCAGCGCAGGACCGGAGCTACCCGCGGTGGGATAGCGAACATGGCCGATACCGAAGTTACCGGTAAGGCGCTGCATGTGGCGCGCGCGGAACACATCGCGCACCAGGCCGTTCGCCTTTTGCTGGTTCAGACGGTCACCGTCACAGGTGACGATGCCGGCGGCGTCTTGGCCCCGGTGCTGCAACAGGGTAAGGGCGTCATACAACTGCAGATTGACGTCACTCTTACCGACGATTCCAACGATGCCACACATACTTCAGATAACCCCAGTCATTTTGAAATGGTCTCGGTGATCCAGCGCCGCCTCCTGCAGCCCATCGATCAGTCAAATTGCGCTGCGAAGAAGTCCTTTATCGCGCCGGCCGCTTCGCGTGCGCGATCTTCAAATTCAAGAAAATTCGGTATTAACGCCGACTGCTGCCACCAGCTGTCCTGATCCACCGGTGCCAGTGCCGGAGCAAAGATCAACAGCGCCATCACCACGATGCAACCGCGGAACAAGCCAAATACCATCCCCAGCACCCGGTCTGTCCCCGAAAGCCCGGTGGCTTCCACAAACGCAGACAAAAACATATTCAGGCCCGCGCCTGCTAACAAGGTGACAATAAAGAGTATGGAAAAGGCCGCGATGACCTGCAGTGAAGGCGTATCGACGAGGTTGGAAAGCAACGGGGCCAGCTGGTCACGAAACATCATGGCCACGACAAAGGCCGCCACCCATGTAAGTAGCGACAGGACTTCGCGCACAAAGCCTCGGCTCAAGCCGATAAGCGTCGAGATGGCAATGATTGCCAGAATGGTCCAGTCAGCCCAGTTCATTCAACCCTACCTGCTACGCGGCGGCTGCCGCGAAGAGCGCGCATTCTAACTTACCGACCCGGGCCAAGGAAGCCATTCACTGAACCACTTCACAAACGGAGATCTTAAGGTCCCGCCACAGGCCCCGGTATCAGGCGCGATAGCGCAGGATGAGAGTCTGGGTTTTCAGCAATTTATCCAGCTTCTGCTTGTCTGACTGCGCATCCACCCGACTTAGCTTGGGTCCCACAAACACCCGCACCAGGCGCCCCTTGGGGGTATCGACCGCACGGGTGTAGGCTCTGAAACCGGCATCCATCAGCTGGTTGCGCATCCGGTCAGCGCTCGCCACTTCCTTATAGGCACCAACCTGCACCACCCAGCCTTCGGGCAACCCGTTGTCATCCAGCTGGGTTTCTTCTGCTGGCATCTGCAGTTCGGGGGCGGGCTCAGACTTGGGTTCTGGCTTGGCCGGCTCGACTTTCGCCACCGCGGCGGCGGGCTTGTCGGGTTTTGAACTCGCTGCGTCGTCATTGGAGGAGGACACCGACTCCGGGGCGGGCCCCGATTGCTCGACATACTCCGGCTGGAAGACTTCGTTTACCGGCGGCGCTGGCTCGACGTTTTCTACCGGCTGCGGCTCAGCAATGGTGATAGGGGTAATATCCGGAGGTGCCGGAATCTGGCTGGTGACATCAATGTAACGCGCCCCTTCCCGGTCAAACAGACTGGGCAGAAAGATGACCGCCAACGCCGCCAGTACCAGTGCACCGACAATACGCTGCTTTACCCCGTCGTTCAGACGACGTGGTGCACCTTCTGGGCATTGATTAAAAGAATCGGATTCGCTGTTCCGGCCGGCCATTTCGTTGCTCTCTTGTCGCTGCTCTAGGCTACTTTGCTCACTTGAGCGGCTGAATTGCTGACAAAACCTCTGCAACGGTAAAGAAAGAACCGAATACAAGCAACCTGTCTTCGCAGCCCAGGGCAGCAGCGGCCAGCTCAAGCTGCTCCGCCACAGGTTTACCCACTTCTTCCACTTGCCCCGCTTTAACACCCGCAGCGGCAAGCCCGGCGCGGACCTGCTCGGCATCCGCGGCCCGGGGATTATCCGGCAAAACCGCCGGATACCAGTGGTCCACCAACCCCCTTAGCGGAGCAACAAGCCCATCCAGATCCTTATCCGCCATCACCGCCACCAGTGCAACGGTGCGGCCGGCAACCGGGTGACCAGCCAACCACCGCGCCAGGTATTCCGCCGCCGCAGGGTTATGCCCCACATCCAGTAACAAGTCGCGCTCCTTATAGCGGACCGCCTGACAGCGCCCGGGCATTTGCAGTGCGGCGAGGACATCGCACACCTGCTCTACGCCCGGCAACTCGCCGGCCAGCACCAGAGCGGTTATTGCTGCAGCCACACTGGAGGGAGGCAAGCGCAGTTCTGGCAACCCAATGCGCAGTTCCGGTTCCGCTTTTAGCAGGTACTCACCTTCGATCAGAGAAAACTGATGGTCGATAAAATAGCCGTCGCATCCCAACTCCCGGGATGCATCCACCACCGACGCCGGTGGCTGCGGATCCGCACACACAAACGTCTTGCCCGCGCGCAAGATCCCCGCCTTCTCACGACCAATCACCTCGCGGTCATTGCCGAGCCAGGCTTCGTGATCCACCGCCACACTGGTGATGATGGATATATCGGGGTCCACCAGGTTCACCGCGTCCAGTCGGCCGCCGAGACCTACTTCCAGCAGTGCGAACTCCACATCCGCGCGCTTGAACAACCAAAGGCCAGCCAATGTGGTGAATTCAAAATAGGTCAGGCTGATATCGCCGCGCGCCGCGTCTACCGCCTCAAAGGCCTCAATGAGCTGCGCATCGCTGACCTCTTCACCATTCACCCGAATGCGTTCGTTGAAACGCAACAGATGTGGTGAACTGTAGGCGCCCACCGAGTGATCCCCTGCGCGCAACAGCGCTTCCATGGTGCGCACACAACTGCCCTTGCCATTGGTACCACCGACGGTGATCACACGCCGTGCCGGCGTCTGTACATCGAGTGTACGCGCCACGGCGGAAACCCGCTCAAGACCAAGTTCGATTTCTGTGGGGTGTAGCTTTTCCAGGCGAGCAAGCCAGGATTGAAGGTCACTCATGAATGCACCAAACGTTCGTCAGAACGAGAATTCTATTCAGGAAAGCCCAGAGAGAACAGGCAATAACGAGCCGAATTGGGGGGCGATTGAAAATAGTAAAAGGACGACGGGGGAAAACCGGGTCGAGAAGAAAAGTGTAGAAAGGGAGCGACGGCCCCGCCCAAGAACGAGAGCGGGACCGCAAAAGGCTTTAATTGTTGGTCAGCTTACTTAACAAACGGCCAACGGTATTGCGCATATCTTTACGCGGAATAATCATATCGATGGCACCATGCTCCAGCAGGAATTCAGCACGCTGGAAGCCTTTCGGCAGCTTCTGACGAATAGTCTGCTCGATGATATTCGGCCCAGCAAAACCGGCGCGAGCGCCCGGCTCCGCGGCATTGATATCACCCAACAGTGCCAGAGAGGCAGAAACGCCACCGTAAACCGGGTCGGTCATGATCGAGATGTACGGCACACCGGCCATACGCATTTTCTCGAGTACCGCAGAAGTCTTCGCCATCTGCATCAGCGAGATCAGTGCCTCCTGCATGCGGGCACCGCCGGTCGCGGAAAAGCACACCAGGGGAATGTTTTCTTCCAGCGCGCGCTGGGCTGCGCGGGTGAATTTCTCACCCACGACATAGCCCATGGAACCGCCGTGAAAGGCAAACTCAAACGCGACCGCAACCACTGGCTTGCCTTCCAGCAACCCTTGCATGGCTACCAGCGCATCTTTCTCGCCGGTCGCCTTCTGCGCCTGGGTCAGGCGGTCTTTGTATTTTTTGACGTCCTTGAACTTCAGACGATCCACCGGCTCGACATCTGTCGCCAGCTCTTCCCGGTGTTCAGTATCCAGGAACATGTCCAGACGACGGCGAGCGCCGATACGGAAATGGTGATCGCACTTCGGACACACATCCAGATTGCGCTCCAGCTCCGGGAGATACAGGGTGGAATCGCACTTTACGCACTTTTTCCAAACGCCTTCGGGTACCTTGCTGGCACCGGGACGACGTTCAGCGCGAATGACGGAGGGAACAATTTTTTCTAACCAGCTCATTCTGTTTCCAAATCCAATGCTTGCAGGATTGAGTCGCCGGGCTTCGACCCCTTGCGAAGTAGAGGTCAGACTATATGACCGGCAATTCTAAAACCGCGAATTAAACCACTTTCAGAAAGATTGCTCTTGGCCAGATAAGCCGCCTATTCGGGCTTTCTGGCCAACCTCTGCTGGCGCCGCAATCACCTCACTGCAGAACCCCTTGCGGAGCAAGGGGCGGTCGCCTGTTAACTCAACTATCTAACTCGACTACCTAATTCAACTATCCAGCGCGGAGCGCATTTCGCCCACAATGGCGCCCACACGGTCTTTGGCGGCGGCAGCGTCGGCAGATTCGCCCACTGCGGACACCAGCACACTGCCGACCACCGCGCCGTCTCCGTCGGCACTCACCGCTTTTGCGGAGGCGCCATCCTTGATACCGAAGCCCACACACAGGGGCAAATCGGTGAAGCGGCGGATACGGGTCAGGTTCTCATGCACGGAATCGAGGTCCAGGTGACCGGCACCGGTCACACCCTTGAGCGATACATAGTAGACAAAGCCACTGGCCAGCTCGGTAATCTCGGCAATCCGCTCGTCGCTGGTCGTAGGCGTCAGCAAAAAGATATTGCGCAGATCGCGGGCTCTCAACAATTCGTTCAGCGGCACCGCCTCTTCCGCCGGCAGGTCCACGGTCAGCGCGCCGTCACCGCCAGCGGCCTGGAGCGCATCCGCAAACACTTCCGCACCCATTTTTTCAATGGGGTTGGCGTAGCCCATCAAGATCACCGGGGTCTCGGCATCCTTGGTGCGGAACTCTTCAATCAGTGCCAGACACTTACGCAGTGAGGCCTTGTGCTCGAGCGCGCGCTCGTGCCCCTTCTGGATCACCGGCCCCTCGGCCATCGGATCTGAAAACGGAACCCCCAGCTCAATCAGGTCGGAGCCACTGGCAACCAGCTGATGCATCAGATCAACGGTATTTTCCAGGCCGCCATCGCCGGCGACGATATAGGTAACCAGCGCCTTGCGGCCTTCGCTGCGCAGTTTGGAAAAGCGACGATCGATTCGATTATTTAATGTAGTCACGACCGGGTTCCTTAAACTTCAATGCCGTCGATAGCGGCAACGGTGAAAATATCCTTATCACCGCGGCCGGAAAGGTTCACAACAATGTTCTGATCCGGGCGCATGGTGGCAGCCAGTTTCAGTGCATAAGCTACCGCATGGCTGGATTCCAGCGCCGGCAAAATACCCTCGGTGCGCGTCAGCTGACGGAACGCCGCCAGGGCTTCATCGTCATTCGCAGCCACATACTCGACACGGCCAATATCGCGCAGCCAGGCGTGCTCGGGACCTACCCCCGGGTAATCCAGGCCGGCAGATACCGAGTGGGTCTCGATGATCTGACCATCGTCATCTTCCATCAGGTAAGTGCGGTTACCGTGCAGTACACCGGGCACACCATCATTCAGCGGCGCGGCATGACGACCGGTTTCGACGCCGTCACCACCGGCCTCTACGCCGTACATTTTTACGGATTCGTCAGCCAGGAACGGATGGAACAGGCCAATGGCATTAGAACCACCGCCCACACAAGCCACCAGCGCATCCGGCAGCTGTCCAAATTGTTCCAGACTCTGACGACGCGCTTCGCGACCGATAATGGAATTAAAATCGCGCACCAACTGCGGGTAAGGGTGTGGCCCAGCCACGGTACCAATGATGTAGAAGGTATCGTCCACATTGGTGACCCAGTCGCGCATCGCCTCGTTCATGGCGTCTTTCAGGGTTTTGGAGCCGGACTCCACGGGAATAACTTCTGCCCCAAGCAACTTCATGCGGTACACATTCGGCGACTGACGCTTAACGTCTTCCGCGCCCATGTACACCGCACACTTGAGCCCCAGACGCGCCGCAACCGTGGCGGTTGCCACACCGTGCTGACCGGCACCGGTTTCTGCAATCACCCGGCTCTTGCCGCTGTGCTTGGCCAGCAGCGCCTGACCAACGGTGTTGTTCACCTTGTGCGCGCCGGTATGGTTGAGATCTTCGCGCTTCAGCCAGATACGGGCACCGCCGGCGGCTTCGGTAAGACGCTCCGCCAGATACAGGGGCGAAGGACGGCCAACGTAATGGGCCAGGTCGTAATCAAACGCGGCCTGGAATTCCGGATCGTTTTTCAGTCGCTCATACATTTCCCGCAATTCATCGAGAGCGCTGATCAGGGTCTCGGAGACGAAACGCCCACCGAACTCACCGAAGTGCCCGCGGGCATCCGGGTAGGCCCCAAAATCGATGGGTGAACTGGGTTTACTCACGGCTCAAACTCCTTGAATCAATGCATTACTGGACGCGCCGCTCGCAGCGGCAGCGCGGGCTGCGCGAACAAATTCGCGCACCTTGTCTGGATCTTTACGGCCCGGTGCGGCTTCCACACCACCGCTCACGTCGACCGCGTCGGGGGCCGCGGCGGAAACCGCCTGCGCCACGTTTTCCGGGTTCAAACCTCCGGCGAGAATCACCTGGCGCTCATTGCGCTCGCGCCCCTGGGGCACGCGCTGCCAGTCAAAGGTGTCACCGGTGCCACCGGGAACGCCTTTGCGGTAGGCATCCAGCAGGTAACCGCGGGCGTCCGGGTAGGCCGACATGGCCTCACTGGGGTTCAGCTCTGGTTTCATACGCAGGGCTTTGATATACGGACGATGAAACTGCCGACAATAGGCAGCGGTTTCATTGCCATGGAATTGCAGCAGGTTCAGCGGGACTTTCGCGAGCACCCGCCCGACCTCCTGTGGATGGGCATCCACAAACAGCCCGGTCAACACAACAAAGGGCGTCACTGCACGGGCAATTTCCGCTGCCTGCTCCAGGGATACGTGGCGGGGGCTGGGCGGATAAAACACCAGACCGAGCGCATCGGCGCCGGCATCGACAGCCAGCCGAGCGTCTTCGACACTGGTAATACCGCAGATCTTTACGCGCATAATCCTTACATCGCTATACCTGCCAGACTGGCGCTCTGTCGGACGCCACTGCGCCCAAATCAGAAATCATCATACGACGATCGCCATACATCCCGGGCGCTGGCAGTAGAAGAATTCGGAGAGCAGGCGATACTAGCAGATCACCGGGCGTGGCGAAATGCGCTCTCACCCAGCGCCCCCGCAAATGCGGCTACTCGGTACCGATACTGCCAAATGGCAGGGGTACTAACAACGGCCCCGGCGCCACTTCCGGCAGGGTGAACTCCGGCGGATACTGAACGTCCACCAGATAGAGACCATGCGGCGGTGCGGTAACGCTGGCGGCGGTACGATCGCGCGCTTCCAGTACTTGCTGCACCCACTCCGGTGAACGGTCGCCGCGCCCCACCGCCATCAGGACCCCGGCGATGTTGCGCACCATGTGATGCAGAAACGCGGTGGCACTCACTTCCAGCACAATCAGCTGCCCTACCCGGCCAATATCCAGGCGGGTAAGCCGCCGCACTGGCGAACGCGCCTGACACTGCGCAGCGCGGAAGCTACTGAAGTCGTGCTCGCCAATCAGGTAGCGAGCACCCTCGCGCATGGCCTCCAGATCGAGGGTGCGCTCGGTCCAGGTCACTTCGCTGGCAGCCTGCGCCGAGCGCGTAGGCGCACTGTGGATCAGGTAACGATAGCTGCGACTGCGGGCAGAAAAGCGGGCGTGGAACTGCGCGGGCACTTCCTGGGCCCAGTGCACTCGCACATCGAACGGCATCTGCGTGTTCACGCCCTGCACCCAGGCCTTAAGCGGGCGCTGCGCGGTGGTATCAAAATGCACCACCTGGCTGGATGCGTGCACACCGGCATCGGTACGCCCGGCACACACCAGTGTCACGGGCTCTGCTGCGACCTTGGACAGGGCCTTTTCCAGGGTTTCCTGCACCGTGAGCGGATCGTGCTTTTGCTTTTGAAAGCCCCGCAGGCGGGTACCACAGTACTCCACACCCAGGGCAATACGACGCAACCCTTCCGGCAAAGATTCCCCCGGGGGCACCTCACCGTTCGGCTTGTATTGGTAAATCTTGTTCTTCATAGGGCGAATTTTACACGGCCCCAGAAAAAAGAAGACCCCGCAAAAGCGGGGTCAAAGTGTTGTTGCTGTAGACAGCTTGAATTCGTTGGTGCAGAGCGCGCGATTAACCCATGCGCTCCAGCATTTCTTTGGCGCGCTGCTGGTGCTCACCCGCACTCTCATCAACCACTTCGCCAAGGATTTCGCGGGCACCTTCTTTGTCACCCATATCCAGATAAGCCTGGGCCAACTCGAGCTTGGTGCTCACTTCGTCGCTGCCTTCGAGCAGGTTCAGCTCGGAATCCAGGTCACCCTCCAGGTCAAAACTCAGGTCTGCCAGATCCTCTGTAGTATCCGCAGCCGGCTGGGCGCTCGCGGGCGCATCCATAACCGCCAGATCGAGATCCTGAGCTGCCGCCGGAGATTCAACGGCCGGCGTTTCGGCCAGGCCCGCATCCCCCAGATCAATATCGCCCAGATCGATGCTGTCCAGATCCAGACTTCCCAGATCATCTTCAAGGCTGACACCCAGGTCATCAGTGGCAGATTCATTTGACGACTGGTCACCACCCTCCATCGGGGTCAGATCCAAGTCAAAGTCCAGGCCAGCATCATCGGATTCGGCGGCAGGAACCGCGGCCGCTTCTTCTGCGGCAGGTTCACTGGTTTCCATAGAGGAATCCAGATCCAGACTATCCAGATCCAGCTCACCGTCATTCATCAGCTCATCCAGAGCGAAATCTTCGGCGGCGGCAGGCTCGCTCGCTTCAAGCGTCAGGTCAGCGCCAGATCCGGATTCCAGATCGTCGCCACCCAAATCCAGGGAACCGAGGTCGAGATCGAATTCCTGCTCCGAGGACTGCGCTTCTGGCCCAGCGTCCAGCTCCAGGCCACCCAGTTCCGCAGCAGGCTGCTCAGCATCTGTTGCGGTAAATTCATCACCCAGGTCCAGGTCGAGCGAAAAGTCGTCATCTGCAGTGATGGGTTCAGCATCTGCGCCACCCAGATCCAGGGACAGGTCGTCGAGGGCGCCAATGTCGTCACTCTCCGCAGCCGGGGCTGCGGTGCTCGCTGCCGAGTCACTGTTGGAGAACTCGTCCAGATCATCAAAGCTCGCCTCAAAGTTGTCGAGGTCAGAACCCAGATCATCCAGCTGCGCAGCCTCCAGGGACTCGCTGGAGAAATTCGTTTCCGGCGCTTCAAAAGGACCAATACCGGCAATGGTTTCGCGCAGGCGCGCCGCACGATCCGCTACCGGGCCATCGCTGTAGCCCAGCAGCTGACGGTAATGATCGTCAAACTGGTTGCCGTCTTGCTGGTGCGCGTACACCTCCAGCAACATCAGGCGTGCATCAACATTCTCGGGCGCACCCTTGAGGCCTGTCAGAAGCTTCGCTTCTGCTTCCTGATACTGCCCGAGAGACAGGTGAATTTCCGCTTCCGCCACCGGGTCGTCGGTTTCGACTTCACCCAGTTGGTCCAGGTCGAGATTGCTGTTTGCTTCCAGCTCTTCAACCGCCACCAGAGAGTCATCTTCGAAGGATTCGCTGGGTGCTTCCGCCAGCGCGCGCTCGGCAGCCATCTCCAGCTCAACCTGGCGGATGGCCTCTTCCTCTTCCTTGCGACGACGCCAAGTGAAGAAGCCAAACAGTGCGGCCAGCAAGGCGCCAGCGCCAATGCCGATCCACTGGATGTTCTCCATCAGGGTGTCGACCAGGCTCGGTTCAGAACGGGTCTGCACCACTACGCGATTGCGGTTAGCGTCCGCCTCTGCGGCAGGTGCAACTTCTGGAGCAGCTTCGACTTCCGCCGCTTCCTCGCTGGTAGTGTCAAACTCGCCAGCTTCTACCTCGGTACCTTCTACCTCAGTACCTTCAACTTCGCTATCAGCAAACGCTGAGTTTTCTTCGCCGGCGAGATCCAGTGCCTCACCGTCGATTTCAGCGGACTCAAAGGTTTCCGCTTCTGCTTCCAGCGCGTCATTGGTCTCAGTGGCCGCAGCCTGCACCGCCTGCAACTCATCGTTGGAGACTTCAACCAGGCGCTCCATGGTATCGATCTGCTCGCTCAGCTCACCGATACGCTCTTCCAGTTCGGCGCCCTCGAGACGGGACTTGTCCAACTCTTCTTCGGTAACCGCGAGCTCGCCTTCCAGCGCATCGCTCTCGCTGCTACCGCTGCCAGAACCGGACAAGACGGACTCGTTGTCACCCGGCGCGCCCAGAGACACACGACCTTCCAGGGCATCGCTCTCGTAGGTTTCTTCAACGGTGGCACGTGCGTCCAGCGGGGCGCCGGTAACGTCGGTATCGGCCACTCGTTCACGCCAGGCATCGTTCTGGGTAGCAACCTGAGAAACCGCTTCGGAGCGCGTCAAACCGCGCACTTCGTCTGCGGTGGGCAGACGCAGGACTGCACCTTTCTTCAGCAGGTTGATGTTGTTGTTGATAAACGCTTCAGGGTTCAGGCGCTGGATCGCCAGCATGGTCTGTTGAACAGACAGGTCGCGAGACTCACGGCTATCGCGAGCGATTTCCCACAGGGTCTTGTTGGCTTCCACTGGACCGTAGACGCGGCTGCCACTCTCGGTAGAGGTCTGCGGGTCAATAAATTCTTCTGCCGGCTCTTCAAAGATCGGCTGCTGCACCTGCTCTTCCACGGTTTCTTCAACCGTCGATACCGGAGCGGCCTGCTCCGCCGGAGCCGCTACAGGCTCTGGTGCGCGCTCAACTGTGGGCTGGATGGGGCGTTGAACCGGGGTGGTATTGCGCTGCACCTGCTGGCGCTCGCGCTCTGCAGCACGCACTGGCTGGGATGCGGTGTTGGTGGAGAACGCCGGCAGATCCATCAGCAAGGTGTACTCCCGCAGCAGGCGGCCACTTGGCCAGCGGGTTTCTACCAGGAAATTCAGGAAAGGTTCGCGAATCGGAGAGCGGCTGGTGATGCGCACCATCGGCTGGCCGCTGGAATAGTCGACGTCAAAGCGGATGCCATCAAGGGAATACCCCCGCTCGACTCCTGCGCGCTCAAAATCTTCCAGGCTCGCCAGGCGGACCTTGATTTCATTCTCACCCAGGCCGCGGGTTTGCAGCAGCTTAATTTCTGCATCGAGCGGCTGATTCAGAGTGGAGTTTACCTTGATCTCACCGAGACCAAGTGCCAGAGCCCCATTGCCACCCAGTGCGCTGACCAGACCCACCGCAAGTGCCAGCTTTTGCACACGCATATCCGATTCCCTTTATTTTTAGAATCACACCGGCACCTGATTATTTTTTATCCACAAACACGACTTCACAATAAGCATGCTCACGGACTTGGTCAGGCCCAGCTTGTGCTAATTTTTGCACAAAATTTATTCAACAAGAGTCGATGATCAGACACCAGACTCCACGCTTTGGCGACGATGCGCCCCCCGAAAAAGACTTAACCCTTCCGGATTCCCACTTAACCTTCCCCACAACACCCCCAAGTGTTGTGGATTCCTGAATGGCACAAAGTTAAGAAGAAACCTTCAGAAAGGCCGCTAAGTATTAAATATCAATGGGTTTTTAGCAACAAGTGGACAATTTGTACACAGTTAATTGCGACGTCTTTACGCAAATTGTCGGATGCCGCACAAAATACAACCTGTCGCGGATTGATCAAACCGGTGCGCAAGCGCCCCAATAAGGTGCTCTCACTGCCTACCGCATCCTGTGCCGACGGACGCTCTCGCATCTCCAGGCGCGCGCCGTTGGCAAGCAAGCCACGCACCGTTGCCAGTTCCTGCTGCTCTTTCAGCTGCACGCTGATGTTCGCCAGTTGGCCATGAAACACCGACGCGGTATTAATCGACGCATCCAGCGCTACTTCATCACCCAGCAAACGGCGCAATTCCAGCACCAGTGCCAACTCACTGAAACCGTGGCCACTTTCCAATTGCGCTTCGGCGGAACTCAGCATGTTGAAAGCAAGGCGCTGACCGCTGGCCTCATCCGCCTCCGGCTCCTGCCCATTGAATAAGCGCGCGGTCTGGGCAGCTGCGGCATCCACACTCGCCTTGCCGAGGGCGGACACGGGCTGATTCAGAACCACCTCAACTGATTGCAGCTGGGACTTCAGCGGAAACAGCGCTTCTGCCAGCATCGCTGCACCAGCGCCCGGCACCGCAATCACCTTGCGATCGTGTTCATCGCGCTGGTTAAGTTCTGCACTATTGAGCAACGGGTGAATAAGCGCGACGCTTTCATCACCGCGGGTAAGGCCCGCCGCATCCACCACCCAGGCGCCCGCCTGCTCGGCTTTTGCCAGCGCTGCGGTTGCCGTGTCACCGCCGGTCAGCAGCAACACCACCTGCTGCGCAGAAAATGCGAAGTCTTTCAGCGGTGTTACCGGTACGCTGCGGTTGGCAAACACCTGCGGGTCCACTTCCGACTCATCGTCGATCACCAGTTTTAGCTGGTCTGGAGTGACGGTTTTGCGCTCCTCCAGGATCTCCAGCAGCGCATCAAACGGCGCACTGCCAACACCAACGATCACCAGCTCCCGGGTGGACTCTGTCATATTTGGACCTATTTCGGTTTTACGAATTTTGAATCTGTGAAAAGCAACGGCTGCTTTTCAGGCAGGTCGACCACTAAAGCAGCAGCCTGAAATTGCGGGGGATTATACTCACGGAGAGTCAGGGGGGAAGCCGCCCCGGGATAGGGGCGGCGATTAGAACAAAAAACAACCAGAGACGCGTTACAGTTTGCCCATCAGAATGAGCAGCACGCGGCGCAGTGGCTCGGCAGCGCCCCACAACAGCTGGTCGCCCACGGTGAATGCATTCAGGTATTCACCACCCATGCTCAGCTTACGCAGACGGCCTACCGGGATATCCAGCTTGCCAGTGACCGCTGTCGGGGTCAGCTCCTGCACAGTAACTTCGCGCTCGTTGGGAACGACCTTGACCCAATCGTTGGCAGTGCCAATCAACTGTTCAATTTCCGCCAGCGGCAGGTCTTTCTTCAGCTTCACGGTAAACGCCTGGCTGTGGCAGCGCATAGCGCCAATACGCACACAGGTGCCATCCACCGGTACATCCGCGCTGGTGCCGAGGATTTTGTTGGCCTCTACCTGCGCTTTCCACTCTTCGCGGCTCTGGCCGGACTCCATCGGGGTATCGATCCACGGCAGCAGACTACCGGCGAGCGGTGCGCCAAATTCGCTGGTGGGGAATTCCGCACTGCGCATGTTTTCCGCAACCTTGCGATCAATCTCGAGAATTGCACTGGACGGATCGGCCAACTCGCTGGCGACGCCATCGCGGATACTGCCCATCTGGGAAATCAGTTCACGCATGTTCTTGGCGCCGGCGCCGCTCGCGGCCTGGTAGGTCTGGGCGGTAATCCACTCCACCAACCCCTCGCGGAACAGACCGCCCAGCGCCATCAGCATCAGGCTCACGGTGCAGTTGCCGCCAATAAAATTCTTCACGCCGGACGCAATGCCCTGGTCAATCACATCGCGGTTAACCGGGTCCAGCACGATGATCGCATCATCGTCCATACGCAGGCTGGAGGCGGCATCGATCCAGTAACCCTGCCAACCCTGTTCACGTAATTTTCCAAACACTTCCTTGGTGTAGTCACCACCCTGACAGCTGACAATCGCGTCCAGCTCGGCCAGTGCATCCAGATCGTAGGCGTTTTTGAGGGGAGCGACTTCCTTGCCAATTTCCGGTGCTTTACCACCGGCATTGGATGTGGAGAAAAATACCGGCTCAGCAATATGTGCGAAGTCGTTTTCTTCCAGCATGCGTCCCATCAAAACCGAGCCGACCATACCGCGCCAGCCTACGAAACCTACCTTGTTCATTGTTAAACCCTGAGAATCTATGTATTTCCTGATCCCGCTGCACTTGAGCCAGGCTTATCTGGCAATAAGCGCAGCGGAATCATGTCCGTTCAAGCGACGCGTTACAGCGCCGCCACTACTGCCGCACCCATTTCTGCGGTAGAGACTTTCTTCGTGCCTTCGGTGTAGATATCCCCTGTGCGCAGACCCTGATCCAGCACCTTACTTACCGCTGCTTCGATGGCATCGGCGGCTTCGCCCATGTTCAGGGAGTAGCGCAGCATCATGGCCGCAGACAGGATGGTCGCCAGCGGATTGGCAATGCCTTGTCCGGCGATATCCGGTGCGCTGCCATGACAGGGTTCGTACAGACCAAACCCGGTTTCGTTCATGGAAGCAGAAGGCAGCATGCCAATGGATCCGGTCAGCATGGCAGCGGCATCCGATAAAATATCGCCAAACATATTGCCGGTAACCATCACATCAAACTGCTTGGGCGCACGCACCAGCTGCATCGCTGCGTTGTCCACATACATGTGGGACAGCTCAACTTCTGGATATTCTGGCGCGAGGCGATCCAGCACTTCGCGCCACAGCACGGTGACTTCCAGTACGTTGGCCTTGTCCACGGAGCACAGCTTGCCACCGCGTTTTTTCGCCGCTTCAAATGCCGTACGCGCAATGCGCTCGATTTCAGACTCTTTATAGACGTAGGTGTTAAAGCCCTGCTTTTCACCATTTTCCAGAGTCTGGATACCGCGCGGCTCACCGAAATAAATACCACCGGTGAGTTCGCGTACGATCAGAATATCGAGACCAGAAACCACTTCCGGCTTCAGGGAAGATGCCTCGGCCAATTGCGGGTACAGAATGGCCGGACGCAAGTTCGCGTAGAGGCCCAGACCGCTGCGAATTTTCAGCAGGCCGCGCTCCGGGCGAATGCTGCGCTCCAGTGTGTCCCATTTGGGACCACCTACCGCACCCAGCAGCACCGCGTCGCACTCGCCCGCTTTGGCCAGCTCAGCGTCGGTCAGAGGTTCGCCGTGGGCATCGATCGAGGCACCACCAATCAAACCCTCGCTGAACTCGAGGTTGAGTGAGAATTTTTCGTCTGCGGTTTTCAGTACCGCAACTGCCTGCTCGATAATTTCCGGGCCAATACCATCGCCCGGAAGAATCATGACTTTCTTGCTCATTTATCTTCCTAAAATTCCACTTCGTCCGTTTACTTCACGGCGTCGAACAGCCACGGAGCCTGTTCACGGCGTTTGGCTTCGTATGCGCGAATATCGTCCGCATCTTCGAGCGTCAGGCCGATGTCATCGAGACCATTCAACAGGCAATGTTTGCGGAAGGCATCCACTTCAAACGCGAGGGTTTCCCCACTGGGTTTGATCACGACCTGCTCTTCCAGGTCCACGACCAGCTCATAGCCCTCTTCTGCGTACATCTCTGTAAACAGCTGATCGACAATTTCCTCTTCCAGTACGATCGGCAAGAGACCGTTCTTGAAGCAGTTGTTGAAGAAAATGTCGGCGAAGCTCGGCGCGATGATCGCGCGGAAACCATGGCCATCCAGTGCCCAGGGCGCGTGTTCACGGCTCGAGCCACAACCGAAATTCTTGCGCGCCAGCAACACCGAAGCACCCTGATAGCGCGGGTGGTTCAACGGAAAATCCGGATTAATCGGGCGCTTGCTGTGGTCCTGACCCGGCTGGCCTTCATCCAGGTAACGCAGTTCATCGAACAGGTTCGGGCCGAAACCGGAACGCTTGATCGACTTCAGGAACTGCTTCGGAATAATCAAATCCGTATCCACATTGGCGCGGTCCATCGGAGCGGCTACGCCTTTGTGCTTGGTAAATGCTCTCATTACGCGGCCTCCTGCATTTCACGTACATCGACAAAATGGCCGGCAATTGCCGCAGCCGCGGCCATGCTCGGGCTGACCAGATGGGTGCGGCCACCGTAGCCCTGGCGGCCTTCGAAGTTGCGGTTAGAAGTGGAAGCACAGTGTTCGCCCGCACCCAGCTTGTCCGCATTCATGGCCAGACACATGGAGCAGGAAGGCTCGCGCCACTCGAAGCCGGCTTCGATAAAGACCTTATCCAGCCCCTCTTTTTCCGCCTGCGCTTTTACCGCCTGAGAACCAGGAACTACCAGTACCTGCTTTACGTTGTCGGCTTTTTTGCGCCCCTTGGCCACCGCGGCGGCGGCGCGCAGGTCTTCAATACGGGAATTGGTGCAGGAACCAATAAACACACGATCCAACTCGATATCGGTAATTTTCTGGCCGGCTTCCAGCCCCATATATTCCAGCGCGCGTTCGATGCCCGCTTTTTTGGTCGCATCGTTTTCGTCTGCTGGGCTCGGCACCAAGGCACTGACCGGCACCACCATTTCCGGGGAAGTACCCCAGCTGACCTGCGGCTCGATCTCTTCGGCCTTCAGCTCGACAACCGCATCAAAGTGCGCGCCGTCATCGGAATGCAAACGGCTCCAGTTGGCCACCGCCAACTCCCACATCTCGCCTTTGGGCGCGTATGGTTTGTCTTTTACGTACTCTAGGGTGATGTCGTCCACCGCAACCATGCCCGCGCGGGCACCGGCTTCGATCGCCATATTGCACACGGTCATGCGACCCTCCATGGACAGGGAACGAATTGCGGAGCCGCCGAATTCAATCGCGTAGCCGGTGCCACCAGCGGTACCGATCTTGCCGATAATGGCCAGGACCACGTCTTTGGCGGTGACACCCGGACCGAGTTCACCGTCCACACGCACCAGCATGTTCTTCATTTTTTTCTGGATCAAACACTGGGTGGCCATTACGTGCTCCACCTCAGAGGTACCGATACCGTGTGCCAGCGCACCAAGTGCGCCGTGGGTAGAGGTGTGGGAATCGCCACACACCACGGTCATGCCCGGCAGGGTCGCGCCAGTCTCGGGACCAATCACATGCACAATGCCCTGACCGGGATCATTGATGCCGAATTCAACAATGCCGAAGTCTTCGCAGTTCTCATTCAGGGTCTTTACCTGAATACGGGAAACTTCATCGACAATGCCTTCGATACCGCCAGCGCGTTCTTCCACGTGTGACGGCACGTTGTGATCCGGGGTCGCAACCACGGAGTCGGTGCGCCAGGGCTTGCGGCCGGCAAGACGCAGGCCTTCAAACGCCTGTGGTGAAGTCACCTCGTGAATCAGGTGACGGTCGATATAAATCAGTGCGGTGCCGTCGTCGCGGCTCTTGACCAAATGGTCTTCCCAGAGCTTGTCGTACAACGTCTGTTTTTTATTCTGTGGGTGGCCCATAGCCCCATCTCCTCTATGGATAACATGCTCGAGTCTACGAGGGGCATTGAATAACATCAATTTATATTTATTATATGGCGCATTCGCTTTTGGAATATGGTGCCGATCCTATGGAAATTCAGTGGCTTAGAGCCTTTCTCGCCATCTCTGAACAGGGCTCCGTGTCGGAAGCGGCAGAGCATCTGCACCTGACCCAGCCCGCCGTGAGCAAACGACTAGCCTCGCTGGAACAACAGCTGGGTGCGCCGCTGTTCGACCGCATCGGCCGCAAATTGCAACTCACCAATGCCGGCCGTGCCCTGCTGCCACGCGCGCGCCATATTCTCAACGAGGTAAGTGATGCCGAGCGCGAGCTGCGCAGCCTGGGGGAAACCATCGGTGGCAGCCTGCGTATCGCCACCAGCCACCATGTCGGCCTGCACCACCTGCCGCCGGTACTGCGCGACTTCAGCAACCGCTACCCGGACGTCGCCCTGGATATTGATTTTGTCGATTCGGAGCAAGCCTATGAGGCCCTGATGGCGGGCGAGTATGAATTGGCGGTGGTGACCCTGGCGCTCAAGGACTACCCGAGCCTCAACGCGCAAATTATCTGGCCCGACCCCTGCGTGGTGGTGGCAGCCCCCGATCACCCGCTGGCACAGATGTCCGAGCTGAACCTGCCGGCGCTGGCCCAGTACCCGGCGATCCTCCCGGATATGAACACCTACACCGGACGCCTGATCAAAAGAGAGTTCGACGCGCACGGACTCAAGCTCACCGCCAAACTGGCCACCAATTTTCTCGAGACGATCAAGATGATGGCCGGTGTCGGTCTCGGCTGGAGCGTGCTGCCCAAAACTCTGGTGGACAGTAGCCTGGCAGAACTGCCCATGCCGCAGCTCACTATCCAGCGCAATTTGGGCATCATCTACCACCGCAACCGCACCCTGAGCAACGCCGCCAATGCATTGCAGCAGCTGCTGGTAAAGGAGGCCCGCGGGCTCTGATCGACCTAAATCGGCACCTCTGGCCCCATAAGCGCCGACCAAGAACGCCAAGTAGCCCGCAAAACCGCGGCAAACTGCACGCGCGCAGCGTCGCTTTCAGGGAAATTTCATAAAAACCCTGTAGAATCTGCCGCAGAATTCAACGGGAGCGACTAAAAAATGAAAAAAATCACCCTGGCCCTGTGCGCCGCACTGGCTTCTGCCGGCGCCAGCGCCGACACCATCCTCGGTTTTGATGCCACCGCCGGTGCCTGGAAACCCTCTTACACCGGCGCAGTTGGTGTGGACAGCTACAACGTGGATGAGTTTTCCCTGGCGGAAGACAACGCCACCTTCCTGCAGGTTGCGCTGGAACACCCAATCCCGGTGATTCCGAATGTTCTGCTCGCGCACAGCAAGATCGAAACCAGCGGCATGGCCATGCTGAGCGAAGATGTCACCTTCGCCGACGAAACCTTTACCATTGGCTCTGACGTCACCTCCGACATCAACCTGACCCACACCGATGCCACCCTGTACTACGAGATCCTCGACAACTGGGTAAACCTGGACCTGGGTCTGACCGCGCGCCAGTACAGCGGCGAGCTGACCGTAGCCACCGACGGGCTGTCTGAAAACATCGAACTGTCTGGCGTGCTGCCGATGGTTTACGGTGTTGCCCGTTTCGACCTGCCGTTTACCGGCTGGTCCATCATCGCCCAGGGTAACGGCACCAGTTACAAAGGCGACAGCCACAGCGACATCACCGCCAAGGTGCGCTGGGACTTCGTTCCCGCCATCGATTTCGCCATCGAAGCCGGCTACCGTGTGATGAGCCTGGATGTGCAGGAACTGGACGCTTTCCAGAGCGACCTGGAAATCAAAGGCCCTTACATCGGCCTGAACCTGCACCTGTAATTCCTGACAAACCGGCATTAACAGGCAGGCACAAAAAAGGCGGAGCGCTTTCGGCGCTCCGCCTTTTTTATTTATTCGATCCGGGTTTGATCAGGCAGACTCACCTGCCGGAATCGTTAGATCAAACTTCACATCGCCATTCTGAGCGCGCTGACGCAGTACATGATCCACCAGTACCAGCGCCATCATCGCTTCCGCAATGGGCGTTGCGCGAATACCAACACAGGGATCGTGACGACCTTTGGTGACCACCTCGATGGGATTGCCGTTGATGTCCAGGCTCTTGCCCGGGATGCGCAGGCTGGAAGTCGGCTTCAACGCAATGTGCGCGATCAACTCCTGACCACTGGAGATTCCCCCCAACACACCGCCGGCATGATTGGATTGGAAACCGTCCTCGGTAATTTCGTCCCGGTGCTCGGTACCCTTTTGCTCCACCGATGCAAAACCGGCTCCAATCTCGACGCCTTTGACGGCATTGATACTCATCAGCGCATGGGCCAGATCCGCATCCAGGCGATCAAAAATCGGCTCACCAAGGCCCGCGGGTACGCCGCTGGCATGTACAGAGATGCGCGCACCAATGGAGTTGCCCTCCTTGATCAACGCCTGCATGTACTCTTCCATCTCCGGCACCTTGTCGGCATCTGGGCAGAAGAACGGGTTTTCGTTCACCTGTGACCAATCGAGCTTGTCCACCTTGATCGGCCCAAGCTGCGACAGGTAACCGCGCACCTCAATGCCGAACTGCTGCTTCAGCCACTTTTTGGCGATTGCGCCCGCGGCCACTCGCATGGCGGTTTCGCGCGCGGAAGAGCGACCACCACCGCGGTAGTCGCGCAGACCAAACTTGGCCCAGTAGGTGTAATCGGCATGGGCCGGGCGAATTTGCTCGGAAATATTGGCGTAGTCCTTGGAGCGCTGGTCGGTATTTTCGATCAGCAGCCCAATCGGCGTACCGGTGGTCTTGCCCTCAAACACGCCGGAGAGGATTTTCACCTGGTCCGCTTCGCGGCGCTGGGTGGTGTAACGGGAAGTGCCAGGCTTGCGGCGGTCCAGCTCCAGCTGAATTTCTTCCGCACTGATCTCCAGTCCCGGAGGGCAGCCATCCACTATGCAGCCCAGCGCGGGGCCGTGACTCTCGCCAAAAGTGGTGACACAGAACAGCTTGCCAAATGTATTGCCCGACATACCCGGAATTCCCTACCCCAGTGATTTATTCGATGGAAGCCGCGCATTATAGAGGAATCTGTGACGCGGCGCTTTCCAGTACTGCAATTAGGCTGCTAGCAGCCTTACTCCGCCGCGCCCTCTTCGAACATCTCCCGGCACGCCAGCAGATCTTCCCGCGTCAGCACAAATACCCCATGGCCACCGTCTTCCAGTTCCGGCCAGAAGAATGGCACGCGCGGATACGCCGCTTCCAGCGCCTCCCAGCTGTTGCCTACTTCACACACCAGAATGCCCTCTGGTTGCAGGTAGTCCGGGGCCTCTAGTAGCAGGCGCCGGGTAAAATCCAGGCCATCGTCGCCGGAGCCCAGCGCCAGACCGGGTTCAGCGTGGTACTCCGCCGGCATTTCTGCCAGGTCCCGCGCATCCACATACGGCGGGTTGCTTACGATCAGGTCATAACTGCAGCCCTTCAACCCGGCAAACAGGTCCGACTGCACCGCGCGCACTTCATCATTCAGCTGGTGGCGGTTGATATTGATCTGCGCCACATCGATGGCGTCCTGCGAAATATCACTCAGATCCACTCGTGCGCCGGGAAAGGTATCCGCGCAGGCGATCCCGATGCAGCCACTGCCACAACACAAATCGAGTATCGCCAGCGGTTCCTGCTGCAACCAGGGTTCGAAGCGTTGGCGAATCAGCTCGCCAATCGGCGAGCGGGGCACCAGAACGCGCTCGTCCACGTAAAACGGCAGATCACAGAACCAGGCCTCATTGGTCAGGTAGGGCGCGGGCACGCGGGCATTGGCGCGCTTCTCCAGTACCGCCATCACCTGCTGCCGCTCTTTCATGGTCAGGCGCGCAGACAGGATTTCCGGCTTGCTATCCACCGGCAGGTGCAGGGCGTGCGTGACCAACAGGACAGCTTCATCCCAGGCATTGTCAGTTCCGTGGCCAAACCACAGCTCTGACTCATTGAAGCGACTGGCGCCCCAGCGGATAAAGTCCAGCACCGTCTGCAATTCATGCAAATCGGACTCCCGTTTCTCTATCATTAGCGATATTCCTCTATGTTTCGCGCTTTACTACCGTGTGACAAAGGCTTAGGGTAGCGCACCCCAAGGTCTCCAGAGTCAGCCTCCGGAGTCAGCCTTCGGAGAGACTACCCCACCGGCAAACCGGTGATCGAACGCCCGACTTTTTGCGTATCAAGGCGATTCGGGCGAGACGTTGGAAGCATATTGATGAAAGAACATTACGCACACATCATTGAAGCCATTGGCGAAGATCTGCAGCGCCCGGGGCTGCTCGACACCCCCAAACGCGCTGCCAAAGCCATGCAATATCTTACTCAGGGCTATCAGCAGACCGTAGAGGAGATCGTCAACGACGCGCTCTTCCCTTCAGACTGCAGCGAAATGGTGCTGGTGAAAGACATTGAGCTCTACTCTCTGTGCGAACACCACTTACTGCCGTTTATCGGCAAAGCGCACGTAGCGTACATTCCAGATGGCAAGGTGCTCGGCCTGTCTAAAGTGGCGCGCATTGTAGACATGTTTGCCCGCCGTTTGCAGATTCAGGAACAGCTGACCGTGCAAATTGCGGAAACCGTGCGCCAGGTAACCGGCGCTGCAGGCGTTGGCGTTATCGTTGAAGCCAAGCACATGTGCATGATGATGCGCGGTGTGGAAAAACAGAATTCGGTGATGAAAACTTCCGCCATGCTCGGCTCTTTCCGCAGTGAGCAGGCCACCCGCAACGAATTTCTGTCGTTGATTCGTTAATTTTCAGAGCCGTCGATTCGCAGACGAATTAGACGGTTCAGATATGACGGTTCAGATAAAGAGGAGAGCCCGGCAATGCCGCATCTAGTGATTGAATATTCGCAAAAACTGGAAGACAGCATTTCCATTCCCGCACTGGTCAGCAACGGTCAGCAGGCCATGAATGACACCGGGCTCTTCAACGCCGGCGCAATCAAAACCCGCGCCATCCCCTACCGTGAATTTGTCCTGGGGAAAAGCCACGAAGGCTCCAGCAACCTGTTTATTCACGCGGAAGTGCGCATCCTTGAGGGGCGTACCAGCGAACAGAAAGAAGCCCTGAGCGCCGCCATCTTCAACTATCTATGCGAAGCGGCACCCGAGGTTCCGGAAATTTCCGTGGAAGTGCGGGACATGCAAAAGGCGAGCTACTCCAAGCGCGTGCCTTTCTAGTCCAACCTAGCTCAACCAGTCGATCGAGCCAAGGCAGTCACCCTACCGACTACGCTCTGCGCGGGTCTTCGCCGCGAAGAAATGGCTCGAACCAGTGGGCGATCTCTTCCCCACTGCCCTCCATATGCAGGTGGTGGCCACCGGCAAACTCGCGCAGCTCAATGCTCGGCACCTGTTCTGCCAGTGGCCGAATACGCTCAAGCATTCCCTGAATCCCCTCTTTCCCCAGCGCCAGTCGGATTGGCATGGTGGCGCGCGCAAGAAAGGCGCGTACTTGCGGCTCGTTGAGCTTGGCTACCGAAGCAGCCATTAACTGCGGGTCATTACTCCAGGTATAGCCGCCCTCGCACGGGCGGATACCGCGCTCCACCAGCGCACGCGCCGCTTCGTCGCTCAACTTGAACAGGCCGTTCTTGCGCGCATGTACCGCAACATCAATGGACTCAAATACCCGACTCTTTCGGTCACGATAACGCGCGCGCTGCTCGATGCCTTTGCGCAGGGTGTCCGGGGCTTCCTCATCCGTTGTCGGCGGCGGCACCAGGCCGTCAATCAGCGCCAGGCGCCGTACCCGCTCGGGAAAAGTGGCCGCCGCAATGGTACCGATTACCGCTCCGCGGGAATGGGCCAGCATGGAGAACTTCTCCCAGCCCAACGCATCGGCAGTCGCCATTACGTCCTCAATTTCGGTCCAGATGGTGTAGTTCGCATCTTGGTGACGGTGGTAACTCTGACCGTGCCCAGCGAGATCAATGGCGACAAGATTGAGGCTGTGTAGAAAAGGCGCCATGGCGTCAAAGCTGGCGCAGTTATCCAGCCAGCCGTGCAACGCCAACACAGGTACACCCGCCGGGTTCCCCCACTGCCGGGCGGCAATGGCATTGCCCTGCACGTCCAGGACAATTTCTTTGGGCGGGGTAAAGTCGGGGGTAATTTGGGAGGATAAGGCGCTCATAAAAAACCAAAACCAGCTATCGAATGCGCCATGCTGACAGCCCGCCGCCACCATCACAATGGCAGCAGGGTTCACGAGTTATGACCGATTGCTTGTATTAAGGGGCTGGATTAGGGGCTTGGATGAAGAAACCGGCATCAGGGTTTGTGCTGCAACCACTCAAGTTCCGCACAGTCCCAGGCCCAGACATCCGCTGACAGACAGGCGAGACTCGAAGTGCCCATGGGGAGTTCTTCCGCACTACCGCAGAGCCGGTTAACCAGGGTGCCCACCAGCGGTTGGTGGCTGACCAGCAACACCGGATAGTCTTTCTCATCCACTTCTGCCAGCGCATCCAGCACCGCCTGAGCCGGGGTATCACCGGTCAACACCTCGTTGATCTCCACCGGCAAATCAAAGGTGTCCGCAACAATCTTCGCAGTCTGGCGGGTACGCACGAAGGGACTCGCCCAAATGGTCTTTACCTGCGCGAGTTCCGAGGCGCGCTCCTTGCACACCGCCGCGACCTGTTCGCGACCGTCCTCGGTGAGGGCGCGGGTTTCGTCACTTTTACTAAAGGGTTCAGCGCGACCGTGGCGCATAACAAACAACAGCACTACCTTCTCCCAATTATTTCCGGTGAGTACACCGTATACGGAGTCCTACTTTTCGTCGGCGCTGTCTTCCTTGCGATGCGCGCTCTCGGCGTCTTTGGCAGCGGTGTCGGCTGCTGAATCGCTGTCAGCCCCCAGCTGGATCACCGGCTCGTCGGCCTCTGCCACGTCGTCTTGTGACGATGCTGCGGCTTTAGCGCGTGCTTTCGGTTTCTTCGGTTTTGCCGCAGTGGCGGTGGCGGTTTTCTCGTCAGCGTCAGCAGAGGTCTCTTCACTCTCTGTGTCCGCGTCTGCCACCGAAATTACCTCGCCATCGATTTCTTCGGCACTTTCATAGGTAGAGAGATCTTCTTCCTCGGACTCCGGCCACTCCGAGAAGGGAAACGGTTTCTCTTCCGTGTTGTAGATCAGGAATTGCAGGGTCTGGTAGATATAGGAAGAAATCTGGTCACCGAGGCGACGCAGGTTGTCATTGGCTTTGCCGCTGACAATGGCAAACAGGAATTGGGCGATCACCACGGCCAGCATGACAAAGCCGGCTATTTCCAACAGTACCGCGAACAGCACCATATAGATCAGGCGCAACCACTGATTGGTGGAGGTGAGGTTTTGTTTCAGTTCTTCATTACTCATTTGGCGATCACCAGTCCTTTGTTGGGCACCAGAAATGGGATAAGCCGGCCACGGCCGGCACAAGATTCAGCGGTTGAGGTTCCGCTTTTTCCGGGCTCAGCGGTTCGAGAACCCTCAATATAGCCCGGATTTCTATCTGGGCCGCAGATCAGGACTGCGGCCACTCGGAAAACGGAAACGGCTTTTCTTCCGTGTTGTAAATCAGGAATTGCAGCGTCTGGTAGATATACGAGGCAATCTGCTCACCCATACGACGCAGATTTTCGTTCGGGCCGCCGGAAACAATGGCAAACAGGAACTGCAATACGATGGTCGCCAGCATCACCACACCGGCAATTTCCAGCAGTATCACAAACAGCACCATAAACAACAGGCGCGTCCAGTGGTCCGCAGAAGTCAAATTCTGCTTCAGTTGTTCGTTATTCATTCACCGCCCCCAATTCAAAATAGGTAAATCAGGATTTGGCCGAATAGGCCACATCAAAGGTTTGCGCCCCGGACATCAGCTCACGGATCACCGTAGGAATCGGGGTACCTTCAAATAATATGGCGTGAATTGCAGAAACCAAGGGCATGTATACCCCTAATTCGTCGGCTTTGGCCTTAATGAGACGAACGGTGTTGACCCCTTCTGCCACCTGGCCGATCTCGGTAACCGCCTCATCCAGCTTTTTACCTTTGCCCACCAGGTATCCCACACGGTAGTTGCGGCTCAGGTCCGAGGAGCAGGTGAGAATCAGGTCGCCCACTCCGGCGAGCCCAATAAAGGTCATCGGGTCGGCGCCAACCGCCTCGGCGAAGCGCATCATTTCTGCCAGTGCGCGGGTGATCAGCAAGCTGGTGGTATTTTGTCCACGCCCCAGGGCCACGGCCATACCGGTGACAATGGCATAGATATTCTTCAGTGCCCCGGCCAGTTCCACACCAAACACGTCATTACTGGAATAGACGCGGAAGGTTTCCGAGTGCAGTACTTTTTGGATGGTCGCGCACAGCGTCTCATCTTCGCTGGCAATCACCGTGGCGGTGTAATGGCCGGCGACAATCTCCTTGGCGAAGTTGGGGCCACTCAGCACCCCCACGCGCATACCCTCGGCTTCCTCTTTCAGGATATCGCTCATCAGGTGGAAGCTGTCGTGCTCCACCCCTTTGGTCAGGGAAATCAGCATGGTGCCCGAGTCGAGCATCGGTGCTGCACGGTGTACGACTTCGCGGAAGGATTTACTGGGGATGGCGACAAACACGATCTGGCAGCCGCGCACCGCCTGTTCCAGGTCGGCAGTGATCTGCAGGTCCGGGTGCAGTGCCACGCCCGGCAGATACCTTTGGTTTTCGCGCTCGGCCGTGCAGGCGGCGGCGCGCTCCGGGTCACGCATCCACTGTCGGGTGTCATGGCCATTACCGGCCACAATATTGGCCACCGCCGTGCCAAAGCTGCCACCACCGAGAATAGCGATTGGCAAACGGGATTCCGGGGCGTTCGAGGATACGTCTGTCTGGGTCATAACGCTCTGTAGTTTTTGCTATATAGCGGGGGATTATACGGAGCCGGGTGCCAGCACCCAATGGCCATTTGGGGTTTTAAGCAGTTTTGCCAAGTTCGCCGACAGATGCCGCCCATTCGCCGCCAAATCGTGCAAAAAACCAACACAAAAAATATAGCCCAGGCCGGCGGCACAGGATCGATCATCCGGCTAGAGCGAGGCATGGAACTTGGCGACGGCAGGGACAAGACACGCACAAAAAAGGCCGGCGGGGAGCACCCCGTCGGCCTTTTGGCAAGAACGATCAAGCGCCTGTTAGCGGTTGAGCTCCAGCAGCAGCGTGTTCAGGCGACGCACATAATCAGCCGGGTCCGCCAGCTGGTTACCCGCGGCCAGATTAGCCTGATCCATCAGGATATTGGTGAGGTCCGCAAAGCGATCCTCATCCTGCTCCTGGTCCAGGCGCTGCACCAGCGGATGGTTCGGATTCACCTCAAATACCGGCTTGGCATCTGGCAACGCCTGGCCGGCCTGCTCGAGGATACGGCGCATCTGCAGGCCCATATCATTGTCACTGGCCACCAGACATGCCGGAGAATCCACTAGGCGCGTAGTCGCGCGCACATCTTCCACGCGCTCTTTCAGCACATCCTTGACGCGTTCAACCAGCGCACCGGCGTCTTTCTCGGCCTTCTCGCGCTCGGCCTTGTCGTCTTCATTCTCGGCTTCGCCCAGATCCAGCGCGCCTTTGGCCACATCCTGGAACGGCTTGCCATCAAACTCCTGCATATGGCCAACGAACCACTCATCCACCTGGTCGGTCAGCAGCAGTACCTCGATGCCCTTCTTGCGGAAGACTTCCAGATAAGGGGAAGACTTGGCAGTGGCGAAATTATCCGCACATACGTAGTAGATATTCTTCTGACCATCCTGCATGCGACCCACATAGTCTTCCAGCGACTGATCCTGTTTGGGGTCATCGGTGTGGGTAGTGGAGAAGCGCAGCAGTTTGGCGATCTTCTCTTTATTGGAGAAGTCTTCCGCCGGCCCTTCCTTCATCACCGAACCAAACAGATCCCAGAACTTCTGGTACTCGTCGGCGTCTTTTTTCGACAGTTTGTCCAGCATGTCGAGTACGCGCTTGGTCAGCGCGCTCTTGATCGCATCGGTGTTCTGGTCCTTCTGCAGGATCTCACGGGATACGTTCAGCGGCAGGTCGTTGGAGTCCAGCACACCTTTTACGAAACGCAGGTACAAAGGCAGGAACTGCTCGGCGTCATCCATGATGAAGGTGCGTTGTACGTACAGCTTCAGGCCGCGAGCGGCATCGCGCTGGTACAGGTCGAAGGGCGCGCGCGCAGGGATATACAGCAGGCTAGTGTAATCCAGCTTGCCTTCCACACGGTTGTGGCTCCAGGTGAGCGGGTCGTCGAAGTCGTGGGAAATATGCTTGTAGAATTCCTTGTACTCCTCGGACTTCACCTCGGAGCGCGGACGGGTCCACAGGGCCTGGGCGGCGTTCACCGCTTCAAATTCCGGCGCCTTGTCTTCCTGCTCTTCACCCTCTGCGGCAGGTGCCTCTTCCTTCAGCATCTCTACCGGAATAGCGATGTGATCGGAGTATTTCTTGATGATGGAGCGCAGACGCCAGCCATCGGCAAATTCTTTGGCATCGTCTTTCAGGTGCAGTACCACGCGGGTACCGCGATCCGGCCACTCGACGTTCTCCACCGAGTACTCGGCCTCGCCGCTACACTCCCAGTGCACGCCCTGGCTGGCATCGGCGCCGGCGCGGCGGGTGAAGACATCCACCTTGTCGGCCACGATAAACGCGGAATAGAAGCCCACACCGAACTGACCGATCAGGTGTGCATCCTTCTTCTGGTCACCGGTCAGGTTCTGCATAAAGTTGGCAGTACCGGAGCGCGCGATGGTACCCAGGTTCTCAATCACCTCATCGCGGCTCATGCCAATGCCGTTATCGGAGATGGTCAGGGTGCCGGCGTCTTTATCGAACTCGATACGGATACGCAGGTCCGGGTCTTCCGCCAGCAATGAAGGGGTGGAGAGGGCCTCAAAACGCAGCTTGTCCGCGGCATCGGAGGCATTGGAAACCAGCTCGCGCAGGAAGATCTCCTTGTTGGAGTACAGCGAGTGGATCATCAGGTGCAGTAACTGCTTGGCTTCTGTCTGGAAACCGTGGCTCTCTTTATGCGCCGCAACAGTCATGGAACGGTTCTCCCCTTGTTCAATTCAACTACAGACAAATCGTCGTCAAGGGGAGCAATATTGGGACGGATGCGGGCAATTCAAGCGTTACCTGAACACCCGCAGCGAGAAACGTTAGCCAGGCGCCAACTGATTAATTTTTCGACGCTGCTGCAGCCGCCTGCATCAGCTTGCCGTGGCCGGTGATATCGGCAATGAAATTGGCGGTGAGATCCGAGATTACCCGGGATTCCGCGTTCATCAGGATGACGATGCCAACCTTGCGCTGTTCCGAATAGGCAATGGCGGCGCGGAAACCGGCGACCCAGCCACCATGGAATACGATTCGATCGTCGCCCACGGTATATAGGCGCCAGCCCAATCCGTAACCCGCGTGATCAATATAGTCACGCCAGATGCGGTGGCGCAGGTGGCGACGGGTCTCTACCCGCTCGGTAGTGAGATCGGCGATGACCTCGGGCGGCAAGACATCCGGGTAAGCGCCCAACTGCGCCTTAAGCCACTGCCCCATATCGCTGATGCTGGCATTTACCCCCGCTGCGGGCGCCGCCAGGTAATACTCCTTTTCCACCTTCACCGGGCGCCACCCTTTGCCGGTCTGGACATGGGGGGCGGCACGATTACTGGCCGCCATAAAGCTTTCCCAGCCCAGGGAGGCATCTTCCATCTTCAGGGGGACAAAGAACCGCTGCTTCAGCTGCCGGCCGTAGGGCACACCGGTCGCCTTGTGAATTACATCCTCGATCAGGCTGAACAGCACATTCTGGTAGCCGTAGCACTTGCCCGGGGCACAGTGCGGATCGATGGTGGAAAACATAGGCAGAATTTTCGACAGAGGACGGTTGTCCTCCAGATAGTTGTCGTAGGCGTTTGGGGTCAAGCCCGAGGAATGACTCAGCAGGTGCTGCACCTGCAACTGCATGGATAGCGCCGGGGTTTTGAAACGGAGCTCCGGCACATAGCGCACCACCTTATCGCCCCAATTGAACTTGTTCTCATGCTCGAGAAGCGCGGCCATACTGCCGGCGAAGGTCTTGGACACCGAGGCGAGCCGGAAAACCGTGTTCAAAGTGACCTGCTGGTTCTTACCTTTGACTCGAACCCCATAGGTATCCATTGCCACAATCTTGTCGTGATCCACAATCACGTAGGCGCCACCGGGGATCCCGCTCTTCTTCATCAATTGGCGGAAATAGCGATCGAACTCCCGCGCACTGGCCTCAACACTTTTCGACGAGGCGGCAGCGGACTTTGCCACCCGCCCGGGCTCGGCAAGCGCATACCCGGCAGGCGTCGCCAGCATCAATACGGCAACCAGCGAAAGCCACAGGCCCCGCGCGCCGCTCAAGATTCTGTGAAAAATGCCCTGATACACCTGAATTACACCATGTGCCGTACTGCAATCCGCAGCGATTGCTCGCTACCCGGCCATATCGACCTAGCAAGTGATTGGCCCCAAAATTTGTGGGGGTACTCGTACTAAGACTAGCAGCCCGCTAAAAAATTCTTTAACCAGAAACATTCAGTCAAAGATTCTTCACACCAAGAATGACCCGATTGACCGCTCATTCCGCAGAAGCCGGGTACCGTTAATCAAAGTGGAACAAGCGCACATGTTAGCGTTTTTTCCACCTTTATGGGCTTCACGGGAACAACGGGCATAAAAAAACCGCCTGACGGCGGTTTTTTTACCGGGAGGGGTACATGTCCCTCCCCGCGCGAACAATGACTTACAGCTTGTCAGAGTTCTCGCTCAGGTAGGCAGCAACGCCAGACGGAGACGCGTCCATACCTTTATCGCCTTCCTGCCAGCCAGCAGGACATACTTCGCCGTGCTCCTGGTGGAACGCCAGAGCGTCAACCATACGCAGCATTTCGTCTACGTTACGGCCCAGCGGCAGGTCGTTTACTACCTGGTGACGAACAACACCTTCTTCGTCGATCAGGAAAGAACCACGGAAAGCAACGCCAGCGTCAGCTTCAACGTCGTATGCCTGGCAGATTTCGTGCTTAACGTCAGCAACCAGCGCGTATTTAACCTGACCGATACCACCGTCGTTGATATCGGTGTTACGCCATGCGTTGTGAGAGAACTGGGAATCGATGGAAACACCGATTACCTCAACACCGCGCTTTTTGAACTCTTCAAAGCGGTGGTCAAAGGCGATCAGCTCGGACGGGCATACGAAGGTGAAGTCCAGCGGGTAAAAGAAGATAACCGCTTTCTTACCCTTGATGGTTTCTGCCAGGTTGAACTCGTCAACGATTTCGCCGTTGCCCAGTACTGCAGCCGCGGTGAAATCCGGAGCGGGCTTGCCTACTAATACAGCCATGAGAATCTCCTCAATGAGATAAATAATGGATTGTAGAAACGGTCACTTTATAACCAGTGACTATAAAGTGACAAAAGATCGATAGGGGGCCGCTATGATACACAGGGGCTTATGGCAGTCCCATTAATTTTTTATATGGCGGCAATAGCAGACGCCATCTATCCGTCACCAGTAAAAACACCCGCACTCACAAGTTGACTGAGAAGCCACCAACTGACCATCCAGTTCATATAACGAGCAGCTAGAATAATGATTGATCGATAGCAAAATCTTATTGACACTTATTCTCATTAACAATAAGATCTCTTTATCGATAAACAGTAGATCGAATTTGCACCAGGTTTCCCGATGTACATTTGTATTTGTAAAGGCATCACCGACAGTCAGATTAAAGACGCGGTCCACGATGGTTCCACCTCCATCAAGGCCCTGCGCCGTCAGCTGGGTGTTTCCTCCCAATGTGGACGCTGTGCGGAACTGACCAAGGAAATCATCGACGAAACCATGTCTGCGGGTATGCCCGCCGACGCGAACGGCGCACTGTTCTACTCCGCCGGCTAATCAGCTGCGCCGTCATTTGCCTGCGCGCAAGTTACAAGTCAAAGGTAACGCGCGCACGCCGGCTTCTTTGTTCCTCTCCCCTGCATTGCATCCCTACTCCACGCCACCCCACCCGCCTACCCTTACTCGCCTACCCTTAAAAGACGAGATTTCAGGCTTGGGGAAACCGCAACATCATGAAACAGCGGCTGCTATATATCGCTAGCAGACTTCGAACCAGCTTTTGGCTCATCCCCACCTTGATGATGACGGCGGCAATTTTCCTCGCCCTGTTGTTTACCGCAATCGACAATACCAATGAGGCAGGCCATTTGCCCGGGCTCAGCTGGCTTCGTCTGCATGACCCCAGCAGTGCCCGCGCATTGCTCACCGTTATCGCCACCTCTACCATTAGCGTCGCGGGTACCGTGTTCTCAATCACCATGGTCGCCCTGACCCTCGCCTCCAACCAATTTGGCCCGCGCCTGGTGCGCAATTTCATGCGCGACCGCGGCACACAGGTCTCTCTGGGTATCTTCCTCTCGACCTTCGTTTACGCACTGATGGTTATCCGGGTACTTGGTGCTGAGACCGAGCGAACCCAGCCCACCCTCTCGGTCAGTTTCGCACTGTTCCTTGCACTGGGGTGTATTGCCTATCTGATCTATTTCATTCACAACGTGGCGCAGTCGATCCAAATCGACAACATTACCTTTCACATCAACCGGGAATTTCGCTCGGCACTGGACACCATCTACCCGGCGGAAGAGTGCCGAGCCTCGGACGCCAGTCGCGAAGACCTGAGAGACCTGCCGCAGAACAAAGACAGCACCTGTGTTCGCACGGACAAGGAAGGCTATGTTCAGCTTATTGACCGGCAGGCCTTGATCGACTGGGCACGCGAGAACAATTGCTGCGTTCAGTTGCAGAGCCACCCCGGCACCTTTCTTTACCATTGGGGAGTCATGGCACAGGTTTCTGATCCGCCGCGGCATTTGGATAGTCAGGAGATCGCCAGAGCAATACAAGGGGCATTCACCCTCGGGGCACAGCCCACCGCGGGGCAAGACATAATTTTTTCTATTCGTCAGATGTCGCAGGTCGCAGTAAGGGCCTTATCCCCGGGTATTAATGATCCGTTTACGGCATACACGTGTATCGACCGCTTAATGGATGGCATCGGCTTGATTCTCCAGCGGCCCCCACTCCCCAACTGCTTTTACGATCAGGACGGTCAGCTGCGGCTCATCGTCAGCGAGCTCGATTTATCTCACGTGCTTGCCGCCGCACTCGACGAAATACTGGAATACGGACGTACCAGTGGCGTGGTGATGCGACACCTGTGCGGTGGGCTAATTGAACTTTCCGAAATTTGCTGCCGACGGGAGGATCGCCAGGCACTTTACGACCTAATGCTGCGATTAAAAGAGGATTGTGCCATCAGTCTCGAGGACAGATTCGATATCGCCGCGATACAGAAGCAACTATCAAAAATGCAAAAATTGCTGGAGTAACTCGCCCCCGTCAATATTTCGTACGGTAAGCGTGCCCAGTTCGCTTTTCTCTGTTGTCTTTTCTGCGCGGTCTCTTTTCTCACGTCAAAGCTTGCCGACTTCCCCCTTCACCTGTTCGATTTCCCGATTCAGGAAAAAACCGACGATGGTGCGGATCGCAACTAGTGCACCGAGAAACCACAGATCATCCAGCGTATGACTGACCACCGTGTGCAGCAAGTCAGAAATAATCAGCAGTTCCAGCGCAAACACCAGCTTGATACCAAGGTCACAGCGCGCCATCTGCAACGCAAACATACGTTCCGCGTGCGATCCGGTTCTGGATGCGCGCAAGACCTCATAAACCGCGACTAAAAAGCCCCACACCATGATCAATGAAGCCGTAGCTTCTATGACAAAGACAGCTCCCGCGAGAAAGGTATGGAAGTATTGCGCCATAACGTCGCTACCCTCAAAGCCCCTTTGTGCGATTAAACTAGACCAGCATCGGTTCCCAACTCTGTCATTACCGCCCCCCGCGTAAGCCAGCCAGCCAGCCAGCCAGCCAGCCAGCCAGCCAGCCAGCCAATGATGTTCGGGTTCATTTCGCGCTCATTGACTCTATTGCCCTTCGGCAGACATGTCTTTTTATGTGCACTTAGACGTCAATATGCATAGCTGAAAGTTGGTTCGTGGCGGGGGAAAATAAAATCACTGTAGTGTAGTCGATACCCTCGCACGGACTCGCAGTAGGCAGAAGCCGCTGATATTAAGTAGGAATCGTTTTCGTTTACCTTTACGGCTAAATTTGCTTTTAAGCCTTTATATATAGTCCCAGCGTAATTTCGCACTCAGCCTTGACTTGCCGCATTCTGCCCATCAAACTCGACCGCAATTCACTCGGGGTTCAATGATTTTTATCAATCCAGCACCTCGAGTGGAAATCGGGACAATAAAATTAAGTGAGGGCTCCCCTGCCCCAAGTAAACGAGTTATCGCTTGAGCAGGAAGCCGCAGGAAACAACATGGAGCTAACGCAATGAAAGGCGATCCAAAAGTCATCGAACACCTGAACAAAGCTCTCGGCAACGAGCTGATTGCGATCAATCAGTATTTCCTGCATTCCCGCATGTTCAAAGACTGGGGTCTGAAAGAGCTGGCGGATAAGGAATATCACGAATCCATCGACGAGATGAAACACGCCGACTGGCTGATCGAGCGGATTCTCTTCCTTGAAGGCATTCCCAACCTGCAACATCTGGGTAAACTGCTCATCGGTGAAAACACCGAAGAGATGCTGAAGTGTGACCTGCAGCTGGAGAAAAAAGCGATCCCAGATTTGCGTGACGGTATCGCCTACTGCGAGTCCATTCGCGACTACGGCAGCCGCGAATTGCTGCAACGCATCCTCGACTCTGAGGAGGAGCACGTGGACTGGCTGGAAACGCAGCTGAGCCTGATCGACAAGGTCGGCCTGCAAAACTACCTGCAGACTCAGATGGAAAAAGCTTCCGACGAATAAGCGTCGCTGCGCGGTTGCTGCCTACTAGTTAGTGGCTACTAAAGAGCACCGCGCCATTCCGATGTTTACGGACATAAAAAAACCGCGGTCAATGCCGCGGTTTTTTTTATGGGCCGTATGGACCGAAAAGTGCAATCACTCGCCCTGTTCGGCGCTGCCTGCGGCCTCTTCAATCAACGTCTTGAGCTCGCCGCTTTCATGCATTTCCATGATGATGTCGCAGCCGCCCACCAGCTCCTGCTTAACCCACAGCTGCGGGAAAGTCGGCCAGTTGGCGTACTTCGGCAGTTCCTGACGGATATCCGGGTTCGCCAAAATATCCACATAGGCAAAACGCTGGCCACACGCCATGATCGCCTGGGAAGCACGCATAGAGAAGCCGCACTGTGGCGCATTGGGGCTGCCCTTCATATAAAGCAGGATGTCGTTATCGGCGATCTGCTTTTTGATATTTTCCAGAGTATCCATAGTGGAAGCTAACCTCGGCTGAAAAGTCGGTTGGAAATACAAGTGACTGCGAGTGACCGCGGCTCCTGCGGTGTCGATCCGTCAACGAAAGCGCGCATTGTACCCCATTCCGATTCGATTCCCATCCGCGGCCTGCGGGAAGCCATCGGCCTCTGTTACCGGGCTCCCGCTGTGCTAGTATTGCCGGTTTCCCGGGAAAATTGCGGTCAGAAAACGCAAAAGGCGCATTTTCTGCGGTTTTCCCTTTGTTCGGGGCCGGCGGATACCGGCCCACGCTTTGAGACCCACCCACAGAGGAGATATACGGTGGCCACTCCCGCACTGATGCAAAACTACGGTAACAGAACCCTGACTCTGGTCAGAGGCGAAGGTAACTACGTGTGGGATGACAACGGCCGACGATATCTCGACGCCCTCTCCGGAATT
Source organism: Microbulbifer agarilyticus (assembly GCF_019800665.1). Classification (GTDB taxonomy): domain Bacteria; phylum Pseudomonadota; class Gammaproteobacteria; order Pseudomonadales; family Cellvibrionaceae; genus Microbulbifer; species Microbulbifer agarilyticus_C. The sequence continues at coordinate 91,429 of NZ_JAHVKO010000007.1, read as the reverse complement.
GCCGTATGCGGTCTTGGCCACTGCCATCCGGCGGTCACCCAGGCCATTCAGGAGCAGGCCAGCACCCTGTTGCACGTTTCCAACCTGTACAACATTCCCCCACAAGAACAGCTGGCGGAAAAGCTGGTGACCCAGTCGGGCATGGACAACGTATTCTTTTCCAACTCTGGTGCCGAGGCCAACGAGGCCGCCATCAAACTGGCGCGCAAGCTGGGCAACCAGCGCGGTCTCGCCTGCCCGAAAATCGTGGTTACCGAGGGCGCTTTCCACGGCCGTACCCTTGCAACCCTGACCGCCACCGGCAACCCCAAGGTACAGGAGGGCTTTGCCCCACTGCCTGAGGGTTTCTTGCGTGTTCCTTATAATGACGTCGCCGCCATCGAGAAACTGGCCGCAGAATACGAGGATATCGTTGCGATTCTGGCAGAGCCCGTGCAGGGCGAGGGCGGTATTCGCATCCCGGATGCGGATTATCTGGCGCGCCTGCGCGCACTCTGCGATAACCAGAACTGGCTGCTGATGCTCGATGAAATCCAGACCGCCAATGGCCGCAGCGGCAAGTTGTTCGCCTACCAGCATATCGACGGTCTGCTGCCTGACGTGGTCACCACCGCCAAGGGGCTCGGTAACGGCGTCCCCATCGGTGCCTGCCTAGCCCGCGGCGAAGCCGCCGCACTCTTTAGTGCGGGCACCCATGGCTCCACCTTCGGCGGCAACCCATTGGCCTGCCGCGCCGGCCTCGCCGTACTGGAAACATTGGAAAGCGAATGGCTTATGGAGAGAGCCGCCAGCCTTGGCACCCAGATGCTGGATCAACTGAAAGCGAAACTGGCCGGCTGCGCCCACGTTGTGGATATCCGCGGCCTGGGCCTGCTGATCGGCATTGAACTGGATCGCCCCTGTGCAGAACTGGTCGATCTGGCCCGCGCACAGGGGTTGTTGATCAACGTTACCGCTGGCAATGTATTGCGCCTGCTGCCACCACTCACCCTGAGTGATGAAGAATGCAGCCAGATCGCCACCACCGTCGCCGCACTGGTGCGGGAATTCGCCCAACAGGCCGCCTGAATTCGGAGGAAACCAAACATGGCAGTCAGACATTTTCTCACCCTCCTCGACCTGAGCCAGGAAGAACTGCGCGCGGTTATCGAGCGCGCCATCGAACTGAAAGCCCTGCGCAACCAGGGTGTCAGCAGCGAACCGTTTCGCGACAAAGTGCTGGGGATGATTTTTGAAAAGTCCTCAACCCGTACCCGCGTGTCTTTTGAAGCGGGCATGGCACAGATGGGCGGTAGTGCACTGTTCCTGTCCCCGCGCGACACCCAACTGGGCCGCGGCGAACCCATTGAAGACAGCGCCCGCGTAATTTCGCGCATGGTGGACATGGTGATGATCCGCACCTTCGGCCACAACGTGCTTGAGCGCTTCGCCGAGTACAGCAAGGTACCGGTGATCAACGCCCTGTCCGACAGCTACCACCCCTGCCAGCTGCTCGCGGACCTACAAACCTATGTGGAACACCGCGGCAGCCCGGAAGGCAAGGCCGTGGCCTGGGTTGGTGACGGCAACAACATGTGCCACTCCTACATCAATGCCGCATTGATGTACGACTTTGAACTGCGCATTGCCTGCCCCGAAGGTTATGACCCGGACGAATCCATTGTCGCCCGCGCCAAAGACCGGGTAAAAATCGTGCGCACGCCGCAAGAAGCGGTGAGCGGCGCCGATTGGGTAGCCACCGACGTGTGGGCTTCCATGGGTCAGGAGACCGAACAACAGATCCGCCTGAAAGCCTTCGAAGGTTACCTGGTGGATCACGAGCTGATGAGCCACGCCAACAGCGATGCGATCTTCATGCACTGCTTGCCCGCACACCGCGGTGAAGAAGTGAGCGGCGATCTGCTGGAAGATGAAAAGATCTCGGTGGTGTGGGACGAGGCGGAAAACCGCCTGCACGCACAGAAAGCGCTGATGGAATTCCTACAGGAAAACAGCAACGGCTGATCGCGTTCGGATCCTTTGCATCCTGAACGCCGAAGGGCGCCAGAACATTCTGGCGCCCTTTTTTGTAGCGGCTCATCAAGTGAACATTTTTTGTACCCGCAGGCCCCACACACGACCCACATGAATGCGCAATTTTTATCCACAGATTACGCCACTGGCAGCAAATTACTCGAAAGGGCCAAAAGCCACGACTGGCGCAAAAATCGACCTAACAGTGTCGGTTTGATCACACAATGTGCAACCTCGCGCGGTTATTGCCGGGCTTAATTTGAGACCCGATTACTATTAAAAAATATTCTTAAAACCCCCGCCCCGCGCAATCCACTGCTCACTTTTTATACCCGGCCAGTAATGACGGGCGCTAGCGACAGGAAAAATCCACCGCCGTGCCGGCTACCCACAAATTATCCACAAGTAACTCCAGAGTTATCCGCCTTGAATTACCCCCCCAACCGCATTATCTTGTTGCTCATTCGAGGTCGAACCCCAACATATTGGGTTTAGGTGGCAAGCGAACCCCAAATTACCCTTGGGAAAACGTCGCCAGGCACTTTCCACAACCACAATATCTTGTGTTCGACCTCTTTCGCACCAACTAGTTGGCACAGCAGGTTGTCCGTTTTAGGCGCCCTCTTCTGGGCAAAAACGCGACACCCGGGCAATGCGCTCAGGCCAATCGCAGTTTCAAAGATGTACCCCACAAGAGTTACCCGAGCGAAGCCTGTACTTCGCCGCAACTACTTGTGCCTGTGGAATCGTTTTGGTTCCTCAAGAGACTGTGCTGGGCAATAAATAAGCGCCAGTTAAGTGACCGATGCAATGGCACTTAACAAATGGCACTTAACCAAGAGCTACTAACGGTTGCGTAAAGAGTTAAGGCCACAAGCCGAACTTGTATAAATCAAAGCAAAAACCAAAAGCAGTCGACCACGACACGCACGCACAATTTACGGAGAATTTCATGCACACAGAGACAGGGCGCCCCCAGTCTGAGCCAAACGGCACCACCAAGGAATCGGTAACAGACCAGGCCAGCAGCAATACCTCACTGGCTGCCACTGCCCCCGGTCAGATCCGTGTTATCAAGCGCAACGGTACTGTGGTGCCGTACGCCGACAGCAAAATCTCTGTAGCCGTCACCAAGGCGTTCCTCGCCGTGGAAGGTGGCACTGCCGCGGCCTCCAGCCGTATCCACGAGCGCGTGGCCGATCTGGTTTCCCATATCAGCGCAACCTTCAAGCGCCGTATGCCTTCCGGTGGCACCATTCATATTGAAGAAATTCAGGACCAGGTTGAGCTGGAACTGATGCGTGCCGGCGAACACAAAATCGCGCGCGACTACGTGCTGTACCGTGAAGAGCACGCGCGTCTGCGTGCTGAGAAAGAAAAAGAGAAAGCAGCGGCACCGGAAGCGGCTGCCGACATGCACCCGAGCATTCGCGTAAAAGTTGAAGACGGCAGTAAAGAAGGCAAGCTGGTACCGCTGGATATGGAGCGCCTGCGCACCATCGTTCGCGAAGCCTGCGAAGGCCTGACCGACGTCGACGGCGACCTGATCCTCGGCGAAGCACTGAAGAACCTGTACGACGGTGTTTCCGAAACCGACATCAATACCGCACTGGTAATCACCGCGCGTACCCTGGTTGAGCAAGAGCCCAACTACACCTACGCAACCGCCTTCCTGCTGCTGGACAAACTGCGCTCCGAAGCCCTGCGCTTCCTGGGCGTTGCCGAGTCCGCAACCCAGCAGGAAATGGAAACCCTGTACAAGCCGGCACTGGCGGCGTACGTGGAAAAAGGTATTGAACTGGAACTGCTGGACCCGGCACTGGCCAGCTTCGACCTGGAAAAGCTGGGTGAAGCGATCAAGCCCGAGTGCGATCACCAGTTCACCTACCTCGGCCTGCAGACCCTGTACGACCGCTACTTCATCCACAGCGATGAAATCCGCTTCGAACTGCCGCAGATTTTCTTCATGCGTGTTGCCATGGGCCTCGCCATTAATGAAGAAGACCCGAACGCCCGCGCGATCGAGTTCTACAACCTGCTGAGCTCCTTCGACTACATGAGCTCCACGCCGACACTGTTTAACGCCGGTACCCTGCGCCCGCAGCTGTCCTCCTGCTACCTGACTACCGTGCCGGACGACCTGCACGGCATCTACGGTGCTATCCAGGACAACGCCATGCTGTCCAAGTGGGCCGGCGGCCTGGGTAACGACTGGACCCCAGTGCGCTCCCTCGGTTCCTACATTAAAGGTACCAACGGCAAATCTCAGGGCGTTGTACCGTTCCTGAAGGTAGCGAACGACACCGCCGTTGCGGTAAACCAGGGTGGCAAGCGTAAGGGCGCAGTTTGTGCGTACCTGGAAACCTGGCACCTGGACATCGAAGAATTCCTCGAGCTGCGCAAGAACACCGGTGACGACCGTCGCCGTACCCACGACATGAACACCGCCAACTGGGTGCCGGACCTGTTCATGAAGCGTGTGTTTGAAGACAAAGAGTGGACCCTGTTCTCTCCGGCAGACACCCCGGACCTGCACGACCTGTTCGGTGACAAGTTTGAAGAGCGCTACAACCACTACGAGCAACTGGCCGCCGACGGCAAGCTGAAGCTGCACAAGAAAGTGCGCGCACTCGACCTGTGGCGCAAGATGCTGGGTATGCTGTTTGAAACTGGCCACCCGTGGATCACCTTCAAGGACGCCTGTAACCTGCGCAGCCCGCAGCAGCACGCCGGTGTGGTACACAGCTCCAACCTGTGCACCGAGATCACCCTGAACACCAAAGCGAACGACGAGATCGCGGTATGTAACCTGGGCTCGGTAAACCTGTCCCAGCACATTGGCGAAGACGGCAAGCTCGACATGGGCAAGCTGGAAGGCACCGTCAAAACCGCCGTGCGCATGCTCGATAACGTGATCGACATTAACTACTACTCCGTGGAAACCGCGCGTCAGTCCAACATGCGCCACCGTCCGGTGGGCCTGGGTCTGATGGGCTTCCAGGACGCGCTGTACAAAGCCGGCATCTCCTACTCCAGCGATGAAGCCGTCAAGTTCGCCGACACCACCATGGAAGCGATCAGCTACTACGCCATCTCCACCTCCAGTGATCTGGCGGCAGAACGCGGCAGCTACACCAGCTACGAAGGCTCTCTGTGGAGCCAGGGCATTCTGCCGATCGACTCCATCGAAATTCTGGCCAAGAACCGCGGCGAGCAGTTCATTGATCAGGACACCAGCAGCACCCTCGAGTGGGATGTGGTGCGCAAGAAGGTTGCCAGCCAGGGCATGCGTAACTCCAACGTCATGGCCATCGCACCGACCGCGACCATCGCCAACATCACCGGTGTTTCTCAGTCCATCGAGCCGACGTACCAGAACCTGTACGTAAAATCGAACCTGTCCGGCGAATTCACCGTGGTGAACCCGTACCTGGTACACGACCTGAAAGCCCGCGGCCTGTGGGACAAGGTGATGGTCAACGACCTCAAGTACTACGAAGGTTCCGTGCAGAAGATCGACCGTATCCCGGCGGACCTGAAAGCCAAGTACGCTACCGCGTTTGAAGTAGAACCGCGCTGGATCGTAGACGCCGCCAGCCGCCGTCAGAAGTGGATCGACCAGGCGCAGTCCCTGAACCTGTACATCGCCGGCGCCAACGGTAAGAAGCTGGACCTGACCTACCGCATGGCCTGGTACCGCGGTCTGAAGACCACCTACTACTTGCGTGCACTGGCTGCCACCACCACGGAGAAATCCACCGTGAACACCGGCTCCCTGAACGCAGTAAGTGCCGGCGGTGCACCCGCAGCCAGCGCCGCTCCGGCAGCAGAGTCCAGCACTCAGGAAATGGGCGCACCGGCTGCCGTGCCGCAGGCCTGTTCTCTGGACGATCCGGACTGTGAAGCCTGCCAGTAATTGGCCGGCCCTAAATTAAAAGACTCTCGGGGGAGAGCGACCGCAGGCACTCGTTTTAAAACGAAGCGCCTGCAACCAAGACCATAAGCGCCGCCCCGGTACCGGATCCAACAAGAGGTTCGGGCCGGGCGCCGGCCGCACACCACACACTTGCACGAGCTGTTATTCAACAGCTCGTCACCCACAGAAGGGGAAGAAGTCATGCTGAGCTGGGACGATATCGATTCCAAACCCGAACAGAAAGCGAAAGAACCGCAACCGGTGCCGGGCGCACTGCAATCCGAGCAGCAGGCAGTCACCGAACCCAGCGCTAACTACCAGGTAGAGAGCGCAAGCAGTGCCCCGGCATCGACCGCGGCCCAGGAAGAAGGCGCAACCGCGAGCAGCGCCCCGGCCTCCTCCGCCGTGGCAGCCGCCCGTGCCGCCGTAAACGATCTGGACCCGGCCCCAGGCCTCGAAGAACTGGAAATGGGCGCAGCCCGTATCCAGGTAGACGAAAAGCGCATCATCAACTGCCGCGCCGACCTCAACCAGCTGGTGCCGTTCAAATACGACTGGGCCTGGCAAAAATACCTCGACGGCTGTGCCAACCACTGGATGCCGCAAGAAGTAAACATGAACAAAGACGTGTCCATGTGGAAAGACCCCAACGGTCTGACCGAGGACGAGCGTCGCATCGTAGAGTACTCCCTGGGTTACTTCTCCACCGCAGACTCCCTGGTAGCCAACAACCTGGTACTGGCCATCTACCGCCACATCACCAACCCGGAGTGCCGCCAGTACATCCTGCGTCAGTCCTTTGAAGAAGCCATCCACACCCACGCCTACCAGTACTGTGTAGAGTCTCTGGGCATGGACGAAGGCGAAGTCTTCAACATGTACCGCGAAGTACCGAGCGTAGCCAAGAAAGCGGCGTGGAGCCTGTCCCACACCCAGTCCATCGGCGACCCCAACTTCAAAACCGGCACCCCGGAAGCGGACCAGGAACTGCTGCGCAACCTGATCGCGTTCTACGCGGTAACCGAAGGTATCTTCTTCTACTGTGGCTTCACCCAGATCCTGTCCATGGGCCGCCGCAACAAGATGACCGGTGTTGCTGAGCAGTTCCAGTACATCCTGCGCGACGAGTCCATGCACCTGAACTTCGGCATCGACGTGATCAACCAGATCAAACTGGAAAACCCGCACCTGTGGACCGAGTCGTTCCAGCAGGAAGTAACCCAGATGATTCTGGAAGGTATGGAACTGGAAGTGGCATACGCCCGCGACACCATGCCCCGCGGCGTACTCGGCATGAATGCCGCCATGATGGAAGAGTACCTGCACTTTATCGCCAACCGCCGCCTGAGCCAGCTTGGCCTGAAAGAACAATTCCCGGGCGCGCAGAACCCGTTCCCGTGGATGTCTGAAATCATGGACCTGCGCAAAGAGAAGAACTTCTTCGAAACGCGGGTTATCGAATACCAGACTGGCGGTGCGCTGCAGTGGTAGACCACTAAATGCATCTACTGTAGAAAAGGATTTACTACAAAAAAGATCGCTCACAGGACGAGAGGTATTGAAGCGGGCGAAAGCCCGCTTTTTTTATGCATTACATTGTCCGCTAGTGGATGGCCTTAAACTGTTGTGGGGAGGACTGCTGAAATAAATATTTACGCACCCCCAAAAAAAACTGCTAAAAAATACCCGTAATTCATTGATCACCCATATACAAAATATAGGAACAAGAAAAGCGATCATGGACAATCAAGACGAAACTATAATCGAAAACCTAGAAGTTGCCACGGCTCCGATTAGAAAAAAAAGAGCCCCCCAAAAAAACTTCCCGAAATTCTCACTGGAAAAATCTTTAGATATAGCACTTGCACTGAAAGAGAAAAATGCAGGTAATCCGTGGGATCCAGCATCAGTTTCCAAGGCCGTAGGGATCGGACAAAAATCAACAAACTTTCTATACTTGGTTAATTCTGCTAGAGAATATGGCCTCATAGAGGGGGCAGCCCGAGGTAAATCCATCGCCCTGACCCCACTGGGTCGCGCCTGCGTTTACCCACGTAGCCCTGAAGCAGCCTCAGAGTCGAAAAGAGAAGCGTTTCTTAACGTTCAAGTCTTCGCTGACGTTTTGCAATATTACAAAGGGAACAACCTTCCCGAAATGGAATACCTTAGTAATGTATTGCAAACACAGTTTTCCGTTTCCCATGAGCATCACCAAGATTTCGTGACCCTTTTTGACGAAAATTGCAGATATATAGGAATAGGTAAAAACTATACCCCAGGGACACCTCTTTTAAAGGGTGAGGAAAGTGGAAAATCCATAGAGGTTATTTCCAATGCCACCACGACCAGAATCCCCACCAACAAAGAAAAAGTATCTTGTTTTGTAATAATGCCATTCGTTGAGCGGGACTCCATCCATCCAGCCGGCTATTTCCAAGAAGTGCTAAACAGCCTAATCATTCCAGCAGCCGAGAAAAATGGATTTTCAGTCAGCACCGCAAATAGAGGTGGCGGTAGCGACGTCATTCAATCAACCATCGTAAATGAGCTACTCCAAGCGGATTTAGTTATAGCTGATTTAACTGAACACAACCCAAATGTTTTGTTTGAGCTTGGAATGCGAATGGCCGAAGACAGGCCAGTTGCTTTAATTAGATCGCAAGGCACGGGCAGAATATTTGATGTCGACAACATGTTAAGAGTTTATGACTACAGCCCCTGCCTCTGGCCATCAACAGTTGAAGCCGACATACCCGAAATGGCAAAACATTTTTTCGCCGCATGGAAAAACAGAGACACCGACATCTCTTATATGAAGTTACTACGACAACATGCAATCTCAGGCCAGCCAGCACTTCAGCCAGAGTAAAAAAATAGAGCAAAGGAAATTATTGGTGCCCAACGATCAGTTAATATCACTTCTCTCAGCATTCACAGCCATTTTATCGGCCATATATGCAATGAGGGGCAACCATATAGCAAAGAGAGCATTATCAATTGCAGAAGAGGAAAACCAATCAAAAAAAGAGGGGCTGAGCGCATATTTGATTGAAGGCATAAACTACGTAAACGAAGAAAACAATTACGTCTTTGCCTTCAATCTATCCATTATAAATCGAGCATCAGTTTCAAACTCAGCGCAGCGGATAGAATTAATAATTACATATATCCGACATAACAACTCGGCTGGCAACATAATTCTTCAACATGATTCGTCGCTCAGCCAATCAATACATGGGCACAAAGTTACTCCATTCGCACAAGTAGTGGAAGTCCCCGCCAAATATGCATGTACGAACTGGTGTCTATTTTCGCACCACGACACAGCCCGAAGACTTGGTCGCATCGACAAATACACCTTGCGCATAACAGATACCGCAGGTGAAGTTAATGAAATTGATTCCTACTTGATAAGGGAGTATCGCATTGCTTGATCGAATGGTTAACGTATCGACCACCCCCATAGTTGACGATGGAGTAATTATATCTCCTGAGTTTGGCAATGGGCGGCCTATTCCAGCAATAATAATTGATTCTTCTGAAAGGCCGGACATTGCCGAATATATAGATGCGCATGAAAATCAGCCACCCGGCGATGTAAATATTCAATGGGGCACAGCTTTAACGTCAAAAAAAATAGTAACACTCATCCTTAAAAGCCAAAGACCTGCGAATATTGAATTCGCCATCTCATTTAATGCAGAAAAACATTATTCTTTAGTTGATGGAATACTTTGTGCAAATGGATTTCATCTTCAAGCAGGAAAGGTTGGTGACAAAGTCAGCACACTATGGAACCAAGGGAAAATACTAATTGAGGTTGGACCCACTGGCTTTGAGTTAAAATGGGAAAAGATCCTTCGGAAAACAATAAGAAAAAAATTAAGAAAAGGAGGAGTCGAAAGAAAAAATATTACTTCCACCTCAGAAGGATACATAAAAAGCATGAGGGAATTTTGGAATAGAAGACAGAAAGGCTGACAACTTGGGAAATAAATGGGGTCAGCGCAAAGTTTTGACACATATATCGACCCAACACCATAAGAATTATGGATCTATGATGGACGAAATCAAGCAGAAGATTGCCCTTTTCATTGATGCGGACAATGCTCCGGCAGCCAAGTTCGAGGATGTCCTGAGCGAAGTCGCCAAATACGGTGTGGTCACCATTCGCAAGGCCTACGGTAACTGGAAATCACCCACGCTCAGGGGCTGGGAAGAGCTGCTGCACGAACACGCCATCCAGCCGGTGCAGCAGTATGACCTCACCAAGGGCAAGAATGCCTCCGATATCGCCTTGGTGATCGATGCAATGGATGTGATGTACACCAAAGACATCGACGTGATGTGCTTCATCTCGTCGGATTGCGACTTTACCCCGATGGTGACGCGGGCACTGGCCGAGGGCAAGGTGGTCCTCGGGTTTGGCGAGCGCAAGACACCGCCCCCCTTCGTGAATGCCTGTTCCAAGTTTCTCTTCCTCGACCAACAAGAAGCGGTCAAGGAAAAGAACGGTGAAAAGCGCAAGAACATCAAGTCGGATACAAAGCTGATCACCCTGTTACGACAAGCCATTGAGGCCACAGAGGACGATGATGGGTGGGCCGAACTCGGCCCCGTCGGTTCCAACATCTCCAACAGGGCTTCATTCGATTGCCGCAACTACGGATTCAAGAACCTGAGCAGCTTGTTCCGGGCCATCGATCTGTTCGAACTAAAAAGGGGCCAGGGCAAGTCCTATCTGGTTAGAGATGCTAGAAAAAGCAAAAAGAGTTGATGAACAGCATCTTTGCAAATCTCCAATTCATTCTAATATTGATGTTCTGTATAGCCGTTATCGGCGGGATTCTGGCCACCCTATATACACTTATATTCAGACGCAAATACAAATCAAAAACCTCTGATCAGGATATACCGTCACCGTTCTCCAAATTTTCCGGTGACACCTCCAAAAATACATCTATTGAAAGGCGAAAACAAAAATCCACCCCCGTTGATCGTCATATACCTCCATTGTCCCGCAATATTCCTGATAACACCTCCGTAGACGGGTTATTGGCCTATACAAAAGATTGGAACGGCTACCGACGCGAAGAGGCCATTCGCCGGCTCGATTCACTGGATGGCCCCGGAATACTATCCGCTCTGATTGAACGTCTGAATGACTGGGTTCCTGAAGTACGACAAGTAGCCAAGGCGGCGTTTTTCCGCCGGCTAGAATCCGCAGACTGTATGGAACTGGTAAAGGCCCTTCCAGATATTTATCGACTTGCTGAGCGTAATCGAATTAATCACCAGCCGGTTATTTGCGCTGTCGAAAACCACCTGATCAGGCCTGAGTGCAGTGCAGGTCTCATCGCCGGACTCAACAACTCCAACATTCAAGTTGCTCGCGCTTGTTACGATCTATTGCTGTCCAAGCGGGTTCTCCCTCTTCAGGAACTTCTACGGATCGGACTCGCAAGTTCTGATTGGCATATACGGAGAGGCAGCCTTGAGTATCTGAATTTGCTATCAGAGTCGGAGATACGACCAGCGCTCTCCATTGCTCTGCGCGACAAATTTCCGCCCATACGCAGGATCGCACTGAGGGTACTACTGGAGTGCTCCCCATCCGTTGTTGAGGTTGTGCCCTTCCTATTCGACCGCAATACCAGTATTCGTGAAATCGCCATTAGGCATCTAAAAGAATACGAGTTTCCAATCTACCAAGAGTATAAGGAATTATTGCAAGCACCCAACGCCCGCCAACAGGTGATCGCACTCTGGGGCGTCACCAAAACCCACCACGAGCAAGCCGTGGACATCGTAACTACGAAGCTGGATTCTCAATTTATCAGCGTACGCCGCGAAGCGCTGGAGTGCTTGGCAAAACTAGACGAAGACAAAGCCCACTCACATATTATCGCCGCATTTTTTGATGATTCTCCGGGAATAACTCGCACCGCGATAGCATTGGCCAAAAGGCTTTCGATTAGACCTCGTTCTGCCGAGCTTGACAAAATCCTCAAGCAATCATATTCATCTGAAACCCTTCAAACCTGTATTGAGCTAACGCCCATTATGGATAAATGGGAAGCTCTGGAATTCTTTTTCCTTCAGATCGGAGACGATACATCGAATTTCCAAGGCTCGACCGTGGACAAAGATAGTCTTCTGAAAAAAGCGGTGTCGACTTGGTCGGAGAAATACCATAACCTCAGCCTTTTTGCCCCCTACCCAAAACAAAGGCAAGCACTCGAAGCGGCTATTGATAGAATGCCACCACAAGCGAAAGCATTTTGGCAAGAATGGTTCGAGCAACTAATTGCGTCGACTTGATACTCATTCCGGGGGCCGACCGACCTAGATACGATCTCCGTAAAATCAAGTAGCTATAACTTCAGACCTGAAACCCACCAAGAAAAACCAATGGCTCCCATGCAACCGTTTACTACCCAATTTACGTTATCGAGAGAGTATCTTGCCGAGTGCTATGACCAGTCTTCACTCTATGGAAAAAGCGTCAAGCCGAATTATCTGTTTCCCATCTTGATGCTAGCCGCTGGTACCGGGACATTGCTTTATACCGAGCAACCCAAAGTATTGGGCTACATACTGGTTGCTTTCGCACTTCTGGAACTACTCCATATTCGATTTCGACGAGCCTGGTGGCTAGCTCGGCAGATGTTGGGCAAAAGCGCCAATAGCGAGGTGACACTGACGATCGATGACGAGCGAATAACCACGCAAAGTGACCACGCACACACAACACTGTTGTGGTCAGATATCGAACAAGTCGTTGATACCGAGTTAGGCTTGATTCTAATCACCAAGTCCAGTGGTCAGCACTACTTGTCAAAATCGTTATTTCCCGATGGTCTGGTCGAAAAGATCAAGGATCGTGCAGCAAGTGCTCGCGCTTAGGTAAAAATGCGCGAGCGCAGATTCCCGGAAGATCATGTGGTTCAGCCCAGATTCAGCTAGGGCCGGTACGATGGTGTCACCCTAAAACCAAACTCAGCCGCCGCCCGCGGGCGCGGCTTGCTGTGCTGGCACCGATGTACCCTAATGAAAAGACGACTGCTGCTGCCCTGTTCCCTCGCGATCCTGACAACGGCCGGTTGCAGTATGGCCCCGTATCAGTATTCGCCGGCAGACACCGCCGATCCCTCCAACAACCCCGCCAAAGAACATCCTCAGGCAGTAAAGCCATCCCCTTCACCTACCGAGCTCATCAAAGAAAGCCTGTACGAACAGCACCAAGAATGGAAAGGTATCCCGTATCGACTGGGAGGCATGAGCAAGCGCGGTATCGACTGCTCGGCGCTGGTCTACCTCATCTACCGCGATCACATGGGGATTGAGCTACCCCGCACCACCCAATATCAGGCGTTGGTCGGAGAGTCCATCAAGCGCGCGCAACTGCGCCCGGGAGATCTGGTCTTCTTTAAGACCGGCCGCCGCGGCCGGCACGTGGGAATCTATCTCGAAGATGGCAAGTTTCTGCACGCGTCTGTCTCCAGGGGCGTCACCATCTCTCACCTGACCGATCACTACTGGAAAAGCCGCTATTGGCGCGCACGCAGGCTGGAACTAGAGCGCAACAGCAGCCCCTGAGTGTTCTGCATGCGATCTGCACTGGGAGCCACAGTGGCAGAGCACCTTTACACTGGAATAATTAGTGGCGTCCAAGTAGAGTTTTGGTATCAGCTCAACTACCCGTTGATTGTGATCACCGCAGTTGTATCCGCGCATAAAAACACCACAACTGGAGACAACATGAAAATACTGAAAAATGCCCAAATCTTCAGGATCTTCAGGATCTTCAGTTTGATTCTCGCTTTCCTCGCCATAAACGCGCTTGCTGAGGAACGGCAGCCAGTGATCGACATGCATCTGCACGCCGGGCCCGGGAGCGAGTCATCCCGCTACTACAAGGCGAGTGAAGGCGAGACACCCGATGAAGCTCGCATGCGTACGCTCCTTCAAGATATGAAAGACAGCAATGTTGTTTACGGAGTCATCGGCGGACCAGAATCTCATATAGAGCACTTTCGCCAAGCATCCCATGTACCGCTGATTGCCGGTGTGATTCTTCCCTGCATCGAAGGCCGCAGTCCGAACTTTTTCGCTTGCTATGAAAATGACGCAAATTGGCCGGACATCGACAAACTGCAATCCGCAATCGACCAGGGCCAAATAGGCGCCATTGGCGAGCTATACAATGTGTATACAGGTATCTCCCCTCTCGATTCGAAGATGCTCCCCTACCTTCAGCTCGCCGCCGATAATGACCTGATCGTTGCGGTACACGCAGACCGGGGACCTCCCCCCCAAAGCCCTGTTCGTGCTGCGGGTTGCTGCCCGGATTTCAATGGGGATCACGGCAATCCAGCGCTCTGGAGCCCCATCATGGAGAAGCATCCCAAACTCCGTCTGGTTCTCTACCACGCATTTCGTCCCGAGTTTGTCGAAGCCGCTATCGCGCTGATGGATACCTACCCCAATGTCGTAGTAGAGACCTCGCCAATGACCCGAGTACCTTCCGAATGGGTATATGCCGCACTCCGGGCATATATCGAAGCGGGCCACGGGGATCGCATCGTATTTGGGTCCGACTATTTGGGGAGTATTGGTGGAAGCGTCACTGTAATCGAAAAGGCAGACTTCCTTAGCCAGCAGCAAAAGCGCGACATTCTGTATCACAATGCCGCAAGGTTCTTAAATCTCAGTCCCCAAGAAATTGCCAAACACCATGACGGGTAACTTGACGACTCAGTGATGAGTGCCCCATCCATGCCCACCAGTGCCAAACTTATATGCCTTACGTACTGATTACCCTGGCCATAGTCGCCCTTATCGTCGGCCCACAACTGTGGGTACGCTACGTGCTGTGGCGCCACTCGACCGAGATTGGCGATATGCCGGGGTCCGGGGCTGAACTGGCCGAGCACCTTGTTGAACGTTACGAACTCGATGGGGTAAAGGTTATCAAGGCCGGTAAAGATCAGAACTATTACTCGCCTTCGGAAAAAATCGTCGCGCTGAGTCCAGAGGTTTACCACGGCAAATCGGTCACCGCGGTGGCTGTCGCGGCCCATGAAGTTGGCCATGCGATCCAGTTTTGTCGGGAGGAGCCAGTCTCCAGGCTGCGTGACAAATATCTAGGTAAGGCCGGCCAGATCCAGAAAATCGGCGGCTACATTCTGGTTGCCGCGCCGATTCTCACCCTGCTGATCAAGTCACCGGTGATCTTCCTGTGGATCGGGATTGTGGCGGTGATCACCATGCTCGCGTCCGCGCTCATGTACGTGGCAATACTGCCGGAAGAGTACGACGCGAGCTTCAATAAGGCCCTGCCGATACTCAGAGAGGGTTACCTGCCGGAACACCTGTTAGGCTCAGCACACAGCGTTCTGAAGGCCTGTGCGCTCACCTATGTGGCGGGTGCTCTGCTGGATGTGCTGCGGCTGTGGCGCTGGATACGCTTTATCCGCTAAGCACCAGAGAGCCCCGCTTATCTACCAGTAGTCCGAGTTGGCAAATGCGGGCACGCACTCGGTTCGCCCCTGCATTACTGGAATCGAATTTCCTTCCAAGGATTGCCCCAACCAGCCAATTGGTTGGCTCAGTGGGTAAGGCGCCTGCACCAGTTCTTCACTAACTGGCACAAAACCCACCTTGGAGTAAAACGCCGGATCACCGTAGGTGAACACCAGATCAGTTTCCCGCCCGCGCAGTTGATCGAGCCCGAAACGAATTAGCCCCTGCCCTACCCCTGTGCCCTGCACCTCGCTGGCAACGGCAACGGGGGATAGAAGAAACGCCTGCTGGCCATTTGGTACCCTCAGGCGGCTGAAAAATATTGCGCCGACAATACGCTCTCCTTCTTTCGCAACACAGCCAATAAGTGCATCCGCTGGCGTGGTTGCGATCAGGCTGGAAACCAAATGTCCGATACTGCGACCTTCATCTTCGTCTTCCGATGCAGAAAAAACACGAGTAAAGAGCGCGACGACTTCGTCGGTAGCCGTTGGCGTAAATAATAAAAATTTCATAAATCAGACTTCTGCCAATTCATTCTGATAGTAGATGCCACCATGGCCGCTACAACCTGAAGTTACTGACTAAACTCCTATTTTCCGTAATGGCGCCCGGAGTGAAGCCAGGTGAGTTCCACCGACAAGCCCGCAAAGTCCACGACCAAGAAGACCCTGACAGCCACCACCCTTGGCCTGCTTACGGCCGCCACCGTGGTTACCAGCCTGCGTGGCCTGCCAATGATGGCACAGGAAGAGCTGACGATGTTTATTTACATCGGCTTCGCCACCCTGCTGTTTCTTATTCCCGCCGGACTCGTCGCCGCCGAGCTGGGAGGTGCTTTCGGCGACCGGTCTGGCGGTGTCTACACGTGGATTGGCGAAGCGTTTAGCCCTCGCCTGGGGTTTACCGCCATCTGGCTACAGTGGATTCAAAATGTCGTCTGGTACCCCACCGGCCTCAGCTTTGCCGCGGCCGGTATCGCCTATGGTATTGGCCTACCCAATCTTGCTGAAAGCAATATCTTTGTCGGCCTGTTCTGCATTCTCTCCTACTGGGCGGCGACAGCAGTGGCGCTCACCGGTACAGACCTGCTCGCCAAAGTCACCAAACTCGGATTCCTGCTCGGCACTGTATTACCCGGTCTGATCCTGATGGCACTGGCCATCGCCTGGGCTGCCGCGGGCCATGACATTGGCTGGGAGACCGCCACCAACCCCGCTGTGACTGTCGAGGAGAATGGACACCACCATCCGCGCTGGTTTCCCCATGTGGCCGGGCTGGGCTCTCTGGCCTTTCTGGGCGGCATTCTATTGAACTTCGCAGGCGTAGAAGCGCAAGCCACCCACGCCACCGAGATGCGCAACGCCAAGCGGGACTACCCCATAGCGATATTTATCGCCGCCGCGGTGTCTTTTGCCATCTTCACCGTGGGCGCGCTGGCCGTTGCCGCGATTCTCCCCTACGACAACATCAGCCTGCAGACTGGCGTATTCACCACCTTCGAGCAGGCTTTCGACAAATTGCTGGGAATAAAGTGGCCGGTACAGATACTCGCGCTGCTGGTATGTTACGGCGCTCTCGGCGGCGCACTGGCCTGGCTTGCCGGCCCCAGCCGTGGCCTGTTGGCCACCGCGCGCGATGGCACCCTGCCCCCCTGGCTGCAGAAGACCAACAAGCAGGGCATGCAGAAAAGTATCCTGCTGGTTCAGGGCATTATCGCCACGCTGATCTCCTGCATCTACTTCCTGTTTAAAGACGTAGCTACGGCTTTCTTCCTTATCTCGGCAATGACCATCACCCTCTACATCATCATGTACATGATGATGTATGCCGCTGCGATTCGTCTGCGGCATACCCGTCCAGACCTGCCACGCAGTTTTGAAATTCCCGGCGGTATGACCGGCATGTTGCTTGTCGCCGGTATCGGTTTTCTCGCGGTGGCCTTTGCCTTCGTGGTCTCCTTCTTCCCTCCAGACCAGTTACCCGTTGGCAGCCCGAGTACTTATGTGATTCTGGTAGCTGCAGGTGCAGTGGTGTTTACCGCAATCCCCCTGCTGATTTACCAGTTCCGCAAGCCAAGCTGGAAACAACAACAGCCGACTGTCGAGCAGCAATAGATCAAGGTAACGACGATGAAGACACAATCCCCATTCGACGAATTCTTTGATCAACTGAATGAAGACATCCCCGATCACACCTTCCCGCGCACCACCATGTCGGCCTTTGCCGCAGAAGCCACGGTAAACAGTGAAGCCTGGGCGGACGCCAAACCGGTGATGAACCTGTCGTCATTTGTCACCACGTTTACCGAGCCTGAAGCTTTCGAGGTCCTGAAAAAACACTACCTGAAGAACTACATCGACCACGACATGTACCCCCAGCTGTTCGAGATGGAGGGACGCATGGTGCGCTGGCTACATGACTTGTGGAATGGCCCGAAAGACGCGGAGCCGTTCGGCACTGCCACCATTGGTTCCTCGGAAGCCTGCATGCTCGCTGGGCTGGCACACAAATGGAATTGGCGTAAGGCGCGGCAAGCGGCCGGATTAGATGCGAGCCGACCCAACATCGTCACCGGCGGCAACGTCCAGATCGTGTGGAAAAAGTTCATGCGCTACTTTGATGTGGAACCGCGCATCGCCGAACTCGCCCCAAACCAGTACCGGCTCACTACCGAGCACCTGGAGCAGCTCGTTGATGAAAACACGACCGCAGTCGTCGCCATCGCCGGCCAGACCTTTACCGGTGAAGACGATGACTTCCGCGCAATCCACGATTGGCTGGATGACTACGAGCAACGCACCGGGCACAACATCCCGATGCATATCGATGGCGCGTCCGGTGGATTCGTCAATCCGTTTCTCTATCCGGACTACCAGTGGGACTTCCGCCTGTCACGTGTACAGTCGATCAACGCCTCTGGGCACAAGTTCGGGCTGGTACCACCGGGACTGGGGTGGCTCGTGTTTAAGGACCGCAAAGTGTTCGACGAGGACCTGATGTTCTACGTCAACTACCTTGGTGGAGAAATGCCAACGGCCACACTGAACTTCAGTCGCAACGCGGCGCCTGTGGCTTACCAGTACTATGTATTCCTGCGACTGGGGTTCGAGGGGTTCCGCAAAATCATGCAATGTACCCTGGACAACTCTCACTATCTGCGGCAGCGCCTGCTAGATAGTGGCTACTTCGATGTCCTGAACGCCACCCAGCGCATACCGGTGGTGGCACTCACATTGAAAGAAGAGTTCACTAACTTCAATGAGTTCGACGTATCCTTCAAAGTGCGGGAAAAAGGATGGGTGTTGTCGGCCTACTCGATGCCGCCAAAAGCCGAGAGCGTAAACTCCTTGCGCATCGTGGTGCGGCCGCACTTGAACCACAACGTAATCAAATTCCTCGCTGAGGATATCATCCACGCCTGTGACTGGCTCAAGGAACACGGAGGTAATGCAACACCGCCGAAGCTACACAATCCACACCAGAGCTCGGTGAGCAAGTGCTAAACATCAGCTGTGAATTAGCATCTACAACACCTGCAGAACAAACTTACGAGTTGAATGCGGACCGAGCAGCAATGAATACCAAGAATAATAGAGGAATATTGGACGCGACAAAGATGGCAAACCGCAATTCAATTTTGTTGCCCAGCACATGCACAAGACTGTGAATAATTCGCAGTACCACAAAAGCCCAGGCAGCATAAATAGCCAGTTCGCTTGATACGCCCATAATCGAGAGCGCGAGCACCAGCGCATAGAACAGCGTCGGCTGCTCCATCAGGTGATTGTAATTGTCCGCCTTCCAACGCACCCGCGCAGGGAGCTTTGCCATCTGCTCACCACTTGGCGCCATCGGGTCCATCTCCAACCTCATGGAGATGATCGCCGGCAGCCTGGTCGCATACATCCACAGCCACATCACCATTGACCAAATAACCAAGGCTACGAGTGGCTGGATTAACTGACTAGATACTTCCATATAGATTCTCCGATTGCTCCTTAAACCCTGTTAACAACTCTCTAAAACGTTATTCATCGCTATGACATATACGCGTCTATATATCCAAATATAACCGCAGCCTATATTTGTGCTGAATACCATCTTCTACTATTGGTTGAGAATAATGTTTAAGAAAGTAATCCTTCTCTACCGCGTATACTCTGAAGCCAAACCGTTGATAAAAGGTAAGCTGGTATCCGAATGTTCCCGTACCCAGTTCAACCTTCGAAATACTTCTATCTGCCAACTTATTCAATACAAACCCAAGAAGCTTAGAACCGACACCCTTGCGTTGATACTTTGGAGAGGTCGAAATATTAAAGATCTCGGCAATATGATTCCCAATCTTCTTTACTATACAAGCAGCAACAACTTCCCCACCTTCTTTCGCGACGAAAGACCATGAATCAGGCAAATAAGTGCTTATGGACTCAGGCGAGGGATCTGCTTCCAGCAATAGGGAGAATGGTACTTCTTGACCATCAACTACTGAAAATTTCATATCGCCTCAGTAATTAGCACCACCGGCAAGGGCAGCCCAACTTGCGCATTTTTTACGCGAAAATGGGAGCGTAGCAACCTGCATCATAGGTGCACGAGGCAAACTGTCTCGCAAAGGCCCGACGCATATTGCCTGTGACTGTTAACGCTTTGAGTAGGCACGGAATGCTTCCGCTTTCTACGCTTGCTTCCTCCAAACAGCAGCCCTAAAAAGACCAAAGTATATAGACATCACTACAACCAAGATGATCGAACTAGAGCCGATACGTCCCGACCCATCGCCTTGACGTAGCAACCAAATAATCGGAAGGGCCAGGCCGAAAAGCTCAAAGATACTGATCTTAAACGCCGCCCACTTTAGACTTTTTGCACTTCCCGGGCGTACCAACAACTCTAGAAAGAGCAATACAACAGCGAATATACCGAGTTGGATAGTTGTGATGCTATCGAACGTATTAAGCAGCTCGTTCATTTTTTGCGTTAGCGCCCGCATCAGGGACCGAAACGTAGTTGGTTGTTTTGTGCTAGCGTACGCGAAAAGCACAAAACAAACAACGCAGTGGAGGTCCACGCCGCTTGCGGCTGAACCTGAATACGCTTGTTATAATTTTTTAACTGGACCGCCAACACTTATATAAATTTCATTCGGGGTATCTGTGAATGCACCTATTGCTTGAGAATACACGTCCTCATAGATGTTACGTACGATTCTCGTTTCAACTGACTCTATAGGTATCGAAACCCACAGTATAAAATGCCCATTTGTGTGATCGAACGAAACAGATGAACCAGAGCCATACTGTTTCTGTATAGTTTTCTCCAGGTCACCATGCTCACTAAACAGCTCCTTAACATCGCTCGCAAAATCACACCCTGAAAGAATAATGGCCAATAAGACAAAGATACTTTTTTTCATAGTGATTTATAACGCCGCCGGCAGGGGCAGCTTACCTTATACGCATTTTGCGCGAAAATGGGAGCACAGCGACCTGCCCAAAAGGTGCATAAGGTAAGCTGTCCCGCGGAGGGCCGAAGGCCAGGAGCAAATTGCCCGGCCTTGTTAGAGCTCTTGAGCTCTACGCTCCTTAGCCATTTCTCGCAACTGCTCTAGACGCTCTTTTATACTGCCCTCGCTTTCTGGCTTAACCTGCTCCAACACTACATTATCTAAAATTTCATTAGCTTTTTGATAATACTTTGAATCAATCGCGGTGCTCGGATATTTCATGCGCAACTTTTTTGCTCGATACAAAAGCGTATCTAGGCTTTTTATTTTTGAGTCAGAAATTTCCAGATTTCTCAATGTTTCTACTTGGGATACGGCAAAATCTATGCGGAGGTCATAAGAATGCACAAGCTTATCCACACCGCTTCCTTTGAGTAACTCCAAATTGTTAATAGCCTTAAAAGCAGGATCTATACCAGTATCCACAACCTCATCCAGCATATTCTTACTCTCCTGCTGGCATATTTCCCCAAGAATTTCGATCTTCTGCGCATACCAGCTATCCACAAAGGCGAATATTCCTATAAGGACCGCTATATTTAATGAAATATATAATATTTTTTTCATACTTCTGCTCTAACAGTTTTATTCATTGGCTCAGGCCATTCGTTGCAAATGGCTATTGTTCCTAGATTTTAAATAGCTCGTTTGTTGTTATACATAACCATATAAATCAATAAGTCAGCCTACTCCAATCCGGGAACACAAGCCATAGGCTGCTGAACACTGTGGATTTTGGGAAACTTGTACACGAAATATACGAGGTTAGTGTTTTCTACAGGCATAAAAAAAGCCACCCGAAGGTGGCTTTTTTAGCAGAAAGAACCTTGCTGATTACCAGCCGGTTGCTTCCTTCAGTGCGTCACCGATTTGCGCCAGGGAGCGTACGGTTTTAACACCAGCGTCTTCCAGAGCAGCAAATTTCTCGTCCGCGGTACCTTTACCACCGGAAATGATCGCACCAGCGTGGCCCATGCGCTTTCCGGGAGGAGCGGTTACACCAGCGATGTAGGAAACGACCGGCTTGGTGACGTTTTCCTTGATGTAAGCTGCCGCTTCTTCTTCAGCGGAACCGCCGATTTCACCGATCATTACGATGGCTTCGGTCTGCGGGTCGTTCTGGAACATTTCCAGGATGTCGATGAAGTTGGAGCCTGGGATGGGGTCGCCACCAATACCTACACAGGTAGACTGGCCGAAACCGTGGTCAGTAGTCTGCTTTACGGCTTCATAAGTCAGGGTACCGGAGCGGGATACGATGCCCACTTTGCCTGGCTTGTGAATGTGACCAGGCATGATGCCGATCTTGCATTCACCCGGAGTGATAACACCCGGGCAGTTCGGGCCGATCAGGCGCACGCCCAGCTCGTCACACTTAACCTTGGCCTGCAGCATGTCCATGGTAGGAATGCCTTCAGTGATGCAAACGATCAGCTTGATGCCGCCGTTCGCCGCTTCAAGGATGGAATCCTTACAGAAAGGCGCAGGTACATAGATTACAGATGCTTCCGCACCGGTTGCTTCTACGGCTTCTTTTACGGTATTGAATACCGGCAGGCCCAGGTGAGTCTGGCCGCCTTTGCCCGGGGTTACACCGCCGACCATTTTTGTACCGTACTCGATCGCTTGCTCGGAGTGGAAAGTACCCTGGGAGCCAGTGAAGCCCTGACAGATTACTTTAGTGTCTTTGTTAATCAGTACTGACATGATTATTTACCCTCCGCAGCTTTAACCACTTGCTGTGCAGCATCGGTCAGGCTGGTTGCAGCGATGATGTTCAGGCCGCTGTCGCTCAGGACCTTGGCACCCAGCTCAGCGTTGTTACCTTCCAGGCGAACAACTACGGGTACTTCAACGCCCACTTCTTTAACTGCACCGATCACGCCTTCGGCGATCATGTCACAGCGTACGATACCGCCAAAGATGTTGATCAGAACGGCTTTTACGTTGTCGTCGGACAGAATAATTTTGAACGCTTCAACAACGCGCTCTTTGGTCGCGCCGCCACCAACATCCAGGAAGTTGGCCGGGCTACCGCCGTGCAGGTTTACGATGTCCATGGTACCCATGGCCAGACCAGCACCGTTCACCATGCAGCCGATGTTGCCATCCAATGCTACGTAGTTCAGGTCCCACTTGGCTGCGTGTGCTTCGCGCTCGTCTTCCTGAGAAGGGTCGTGCATTTCACGCAGGTCCGGGTGACGGTACAGAGCGTTACTATCGATAACGATCTTGGCGTCCAGGCAGTGCAGGTTCTTCTCTGGAGTGATTACCAGCGGGTTGATTTCCAGCAGGGCCAGATCTTTCTCTTCAAACATTTTCGCCAGACCCAGGAAGATCTTGGTGAACTGTTTGATCTGGTCGCCTTCGAGGCCCAGTTTGAACGCCAGCTCACGGCCCTGGTAAGGCTGTGCGCCTACCAGCGGGTCGATGATGGCTTTCAGGATTTTTTCCGGAGTCTCTTCCGCAACTTTCTCGATCTCAACACCACCTTCGGTGGAGGCCATGAAAACGATGCGACGGGTAGCACGGTCTAACACCGCACCCAGGTACAGTTCCTGGTCGATATCGGTGCAGCTTTCCACGAGGATGCGGGAAACCGGCTGGCCGTTTTCGTCTGTCTGATAAGTTACCAGGTTGTTACCCAGCCACTTTTTGGCGAATTCTTCAATTTCCGCTTTGGAGTCTACCAGCTTCACACCGCCCGCTTTACCGCGGCCGCCAGCGTGTACCTGGGCTTTAACAACCCACTTGTCGCCGCCGATTTCATCTGCTGCCGCTGCTGCCGCTGCCGGGGTTTCCGCTGCAATGCCTTTGGAAACCGGCAATCCGTATGCTGCAAACAGTTGTTTGCCCTGATACTCATGCAAGTTCATAGTCAATACCAATTCACATTTGAAATGTGTTTACCAATTGCAGATTTCTCTGCGCGTTTAAACAAGGTTCCGGCGCTGTTGTATTGCAAAGCCAGAACCCTGAAATGAATCCGGGGCGGAAAACACTTCCGCCCCGGTTTATCGGGTCACTTACTTGCGCTTTTTACGGTTGGCGATGTGGATCGCGTGGCCGTTCGCAGCAAGCGCAGCTTCTTTCACCGCTTCAGACAGGGTCGGGTGGCCGAATACGGTCATACCGATGTCTTCTGCGCTGGAGCCGAATTCCATGGCGATCGCTACTTGCTGAACCAGGTCAGCAGCAGACGGGCCAACGATGTGTGCACCCAGTACGCGGTCGGTTTCCGCGTGCGCGATGATTTTCACCATACCGTGGGTATCGTTGGCTGCCATGGCACGGCCGGAAGCAGCAAACGGGAATACGCCCACATTGTAGGGCTCGCCATCGGCTTTCACCTGTTCTTCGGTGCGGCCAACCGCAGCGATTTCCGGGTGGGTGTAAATAACATTCGGGATCACGTCGTAGTTCATCATCGGCTTCTGGCCGGCGATGCGCTCGGCAACCACCACGCCTTCTTCAGACGCTTTGTGCGCCAGCATCGGGCCGCGTACCACGTCACCGATGGCCCATACGCCCGGTGCAGAAGTCATGCACAGGTCGTTAACGTAGATGAAGCCACGCTCGTCCAGTTTTACGCCAGCGTCTTCAGACAGCAGACCTTCGGTGTACGGACGACGGCCCACACATACGATCAGCTTGTCGAAGGTTTCCTGGTGCTCTTTGCCGTCTTTGTCCTGATAGGTAACAACAACTTCTTTACCTTTCACTTCGCTGCCGGTTACACGGCAAGACAGACGGATGTCGAGACCTTGCTTCTTGAAGATCTTCTGGGATTCTTTGGCAATCTGCTGATCCATAATGGCGAGGAAGCTATCCAGGGCTTCCAGAACCACAACGTCGGAACCCAGACGGTTCCATACAGAGCCCAGCTCCAGGCCGATTACACCAGCACCGATCACACCCAGACGCTTGGGTACTTCGGTGAATTCCAGTGCACCGGTGGAATCAACGATGATCTTGTTGTCCACAGGCGCCGGCGGGATGTTCACCGGAACAGAACCGGAAGCCAGAATGATGTTTTCTGCTTCGTAGGTAGTGCTTTTGCCGTTGTGGTCGGTTACTTCAACTTTCTTGCCCGCGAGCAGCTTGCCGGTACCTTCAATAGAGGTCACCTTGTTGGCCATAAACAGGCCGGCAACACCACCGGTAAGCTTCTTAACGATGTCGTCCTTACGGCCGATCATTTTCTTAACGTCAATCTTGACCTTGGCATCGATACCGTGGACTTCGAAATCGTCTTTGGCTTCGTGGTACTTCCAGGAGCTGTCCAGCAGCGCCTTGGAAGGAATACAACCAACGTTCAGGCAGGTACCGCCATTAACGGTCTTGCCATCTTTGTTTACCCATTTTTCAACACAGGCAGTTTTCAGACCCAGCTGCGCTGCGCGAATAGCAGCAACATAACCACCGGGGCCAGAGCCGATTACGATTACGTCAAATTTTTCTGACATGGTCTGTTCCAAATTTGAGTGGATTCAACGAATGCGGATTTGTCACCGCATGCCCGGGCTTCTTCCCGGATTTCCCTGAGACGGTCTTGTTGCCGTTGATGCCAGCTCGAACGGCTGGCTCATTGTGCGGGCGACCTCTAAAGGGCCGCCCTTTCTCCAAATCTAACCTGCTTACACTTCCAGCAGGATACGCGCCGGATCTTCGATCATTTCTTTGATCGCAACCAGGAAGCCAACCGCTTCCTTGCCGTCGATCAGGCGGTGATCGTAAGACAGCGCCAGGTACATCATTGGCAGGATTTCCACCTTGCCGTTGACCGCCATCGGGCGCTCCTGAATTTTGTGCATACCGAGGATCGCGGTTTGCGGCGGGTTCAGGATCGGGGTAGACAGCAGGGAACCGAACACACCACCGTTGGTGATGGTGAAGGTGCCACCGGTCATCTCGTCAATTGACAGCTTGCCGTCACGGGCACGGACACCCAGGTCACGGATATTGTTTTCCATATCCGCCAGACCCATGTTTTCTGCATTACGCAGAATCGGTACTACCAGGCCTTTCGGGGAGGAAACCGCAACACCGATGTCCTGGTAACCGTGGTATACGATGTCGTTACCGTCGATGGACGCGTTCACCGCGGAGTAACGCTTCAGCGCTTCTACTGCCGCTTTTACAAAGAAGCCCATGAAGCCCAGGCGGGTGCCGTTGTGGGTCTTCTCGAACAGGTCTTTGTAGTTTTTACGCAGATCCATGATTGGCTTCATGTTCACTTCGTTGAAGGTAGTGAGCATGGCAGTAGACTGGGAAGCGTCGAGCAGACGCTCGGCGATGCGCTTGCGCATACGGGTCATCGGAACACGCTTCTCAACGCGCTCACCCGCAGCAACTTCCACTTGCGCAGCGGCAGCCGGTGCGGCAGCAGCCGGTGCAGTGCCCGCTTTCATCACGTCTTCTTTCAGTACGCGACCGCCTTTGCCGGTGCCTTCAACGCCAGCCAGGTCAACGCCTTTTTCCGCAGCCATTTTCTTGGCAGACGGCATGGCAATTTTTTCGCCGGCAGCAGCAGGTGCCGCAGCGGCCGGAGCTTCAGCTGCCGCAGGTACAGCTTCGGCAGAGGCGCCAGCGCCTTCTTCGAACTTGGCAATTACTTCATTGGAGAGAACGGTGTCGCCCTCGCCTTTGATAATTTCACTAATGGCGCCGTCAGCCGGTGCAACTACTTCCAGCACAACTTTGTCGGTTTCGATATCCACGATCAGTTCATCGCGGGACACAGCTTCACCCGGTTGTTTGTGCCAGGTGGCGACGGTGCCGTCCTGAACAGATTCCGGGAATGTTGGCGCTTTAATCTCGATGGTCATTGTTCCTGTTTCCTGAGATTTTCGGGGATGCGGAAAGGCGCTCGCCCTTCACAACATCCTGCTCTTTCGTTGTACTGCTGCCTTATTTGACAGTCAGCGCCTCGTTGATGAACTTATTCTGTTCTTCCAAGTGGGTGGACATGTAACCCGCCGCAGGTGCAGCGGAAGCCGCGCGGCCGACATATTCCAGTTCCAGCTTGGGATGTGCTTCTTTCAGCAGGCGACGCAAGTGGTGCTGGCTGGAGTACCAGGCGCCCTGGTTCATGGGCTCTTCCTGACACCAGGCAACGCTCTTGATGTTCTTGAACGCGGATACCGCACTCAAGAACTCGTCGTCTGGGAATGGGTACAACTGCTCCAAACGGACCAGTGCAACGTCTTCCTGTTCGCGTTCCATGCGCGCTTCCAGCAGGTGGTAGTAAACCTTACCGGAGCAGATGATCAGTCGCTTCACTTTGGCGGGATCCACACCGCCATCCTGGATGACGTTCTGGAACTGACCGGTAGCCAGTTCGTCCAGGCTGGAAGTCGCGAGCTTGTGACGCAGAATCCACTTCGGACTCATGATCACCAGCGGGCGACGCATCGGGCGCACGGCCTGACGACGCAGCAGGTGGAAGATCTGTGCCGGGGTGGTGGCATTACATACCTGGATGTTGTGCTCGGCACACAACTGCATGAAACGCTCGAGACGCGCAGAGGAGTGCTCTGGGCCCTGACCTTCATAACCGTGCGGCAGCAGCATTACCAGGCCACACATACGGCCCCACTTGTGCTCACCGGAGGTAATGAACTGGTCGATTACCACCTGGGCACCGTTGGCGAAGTCACCAAACTGCGCTTCCCAAACCACCAGGGATTTCGGAGTAGTAGTGGCATAGCCGTATTCGAACGCCAGCACCGCTTCTTCCGACAGCAGTGAGTCGTACATATCGAAACGCGGCTGACCTTCAAACATGTGCTGCAGCGGCACGTAGCTCTGGCCATCTTTCTGGCTGTGGATAACCGCGTGACGGTGAGAGAAGGTACCGCGGCCAACGTCTTCACCGGTGAAGCGGACCATGTAGCCCTCTTCCAGCAAAGTGCCGTACGCCAGGGTTTCCGCCATGCCCCAGTTCAGAGGCAGCGCACCACCGGCCATTTTACGGCGGTCGTCGTAGATCTTGGAAACCTGACGCTGCATCACGATACCGTCGGGAACGGTGGTCATGCGGGTCGCCACGTCTTTCAACTTGGTCAGCTCAAAGCTGGTATCGCCTTCGACGGTCCACTCGTGGTTCAGGTACGGGCGCCAGTCCACAAACATGGACTCGTCCGGCTCATTCACCAGGCCGGTAGCCACGTCTTCACCACGATCCAGTTTGTCGCGGTAGTCGTTGGCCAGCTTGTCGGCGGCAGCCTTGTCCAGCACACCTTCGCCAATCAGCTTCTCCGCGTACAGGGTACGGGTCGTCTTGTGCTTGCGAATGGTCTGGTACATCAGCGGCTGGGTGCCGGAGGGATCGTCGGTTTCGTTGTGACCGCGACGGCGGTAACAAACCAGATCGATCACGATGTCTTTCTTGAACTCGTAGCGGTAATCGATTGCGAGCAGGCCCGCCAATACAACCGCTTCCGGGTCGTCACCGTTTACGTGCAGTACCGGAGCGTCAATCATCTTCGCAACATCGGTACAGTATTCGGTGGAGCGCGCGTCTTCGCGCTTGCTGGTGGTGAAACCTACCTGGTTGTTCAGCACCAGATGGATGGTACCGCCAGTGTAGTAGCCGCGGGTCTGGGACATCTGCAGGGTTTCCTGCACCACGCCCTGACCGGCGAACGCCGCATCACCATGGATGTTGATCGGCAGAACTTTTTCACCGGTGCTGTCGCCACGGCGATCCTGACGGGCGCGTACGGAACCTTCTACCACCGGCGCACAGATTTCCAGGTGCGACGGGTTAAAGGCCAGTGCCAAATGCACCTCGCCACCCGGGGTCATAACGTTGGAAGAGAAGCCCTGGTGGTACTTAACGTCACCGGAGGTATCGAGGGTCTTCTTGCCTTCGAATTCTTCAAACAGGTCCGCGGGGTTTTTACCGAGAATGTTAACCAGGGTGTTCAGGCGGCCACGGTGGGCCATGCCGATCACAATCTCTTTTACCGCGTAGGTACCGGAGCGACGAATCAGCGCGTCCATCAGCGGGATCAGGCTCTCGCCCCCTTCCACACCGAAGCGCTTGGTGCCCGGGTATTTGGAATCCAGGTGACGCTCGAGGCCTTCCGCAGCAGACAGGCGCTGCAGAATTTCGACGCGAATATCTTCACCGAAAGTAGGCTTGCACTGGCTGCGCTCGAGACGCTGCTGAAACCACTGCTGCTCGTCGAGATTCGACAGATGCATGATTTCCGCGCCCAGATTTCCGCAGTAGGTATTTTCCAGGCCCTGTACGATGTCACGCAGAGTGGACTCGCCGTTACCGAAGAACAGGTCACCCGTCTGGAAGGTGGTGTCGAAGTCGCCCTCGGTGAGGCCGTGGAAGTTCAATTGCAGATCCGGCACCTGTTCGCGGGCCATGATGCCCAGCGGATCAAGGGTGGCCTTCTTGTGGCCGCGGTGACGGTAGGAATTGATCAGTTGCAGAACTTTGATCTGCTTGCGCTCGTGTTCAACATTGACAGAGCCGGCGCCGGGAGCGGCGAGAGGACGGGTACGGTTTTTCGCCAGAAGTTCGAAATGCTGGCGAATAGCAGCATGGGAGACATCGCCACCGCTTACACGCGGCAGGCTGTCAAAGTAGCTGCGCCATTCTTCCGGTACACCACTGGGGTCGTGCAGATAGGTCTCGTACAGATCTTCGACATACCCGGCGTTGCCACCAGAGATATGTGAAGTCCGCCAGAGCGCCTCCATAGAGCTTTCGTGCATTAATGCCTACCTCAATTGACGGCGCGCACCCTTGATTTTCGCGCCGCTCTTTCCTGTCTTTTCACTCACAAAAGGGGAGGTGCTGAAATAGACACCTCCCCTCTTTCGTATAGACCTGACACCTGCGCTGCTGTCGGCCTAATTGTGCTTATATTTTTGGTGGGAAACCCACTCCCCGTTACCGGGGCAACCGTTATACGGCGCGGGTTATCAACATATTGCGGATATGTCCGATTGCCCGAGTTGGATTCAGGCCCTTAGGACAAACATTGACACAGTTTTGGATACCGTGGCAGCGGAAAACGCTGAACGGATCGTCCAGTTTACCCAGGCGCTCGTCGGTCGCGGTGTCGCGGCTATCCGCCAGGAAGCGGTACGCCTGCAACAGGCCCGCCGGGCCGATGAACTTGTCCGGGTTCCACCAGAAAGAAGGACAAGACGTGGAACAACAGGCACAGAGAATACACTCGTAGAGGCCATCCAGTTTTGCACGATCTTCCGGAGACTGCAGACGCTCAATGGCCGGAGCCGGAGTGTCATTCTGCAGGTAAGGTTCGATTTTCTTGTACTGGGTGTAGAACTGCTCCATATCCACAACCAGGTCGCGGATAACCGGCAGACCCGGCAGCGGGCGCAGTACCAGCTTGCCTTTCGGCGCAGCTTCAGACAGCGGCATGATACAAGCAAGACCGTTCTTGCCCGAGATGTTCATGCCGTCGGAACCGCACACACCTTCACGGCAAGAGCGACGGAATGCCAGGGTCGCGTCCTGAGCCTTCAACAGCTCAAGTACGTCCAGCACCATCAGGTCTTTGCCCTGGGTGTCTACTTCGTAATCCTGCATGTACGGTGCAGAATCGGTTTCCGGGTTGTAACGGTAGATGCTTACTTTCAACATGGTCTTTCCGCTCCCGAATTAGTAGGTACGCGCTTTCGGTTCGAAAGCTTCTACGGTGTTGGGCGCAAAGTTAACGGCACGCTTGCCAACACGCTTCTCCGCAGGGAAGAACATGGAGTGGCACAGCCAGTTCTCGTCGTCGCGCTCTTGGAAGTCTTCGCGTGCGTGGGCACCGCGGCTTTCGGTACGAGTCTCTGCGGCAATCGCAGTCGCCTCGGCCACTTCCAGCAGGTTTTGCAGTTCCAGCGCTTCGATACGTGCGGTGTTGAACGCACGGCTCTTGTCGTCCAGGCGAACATTTTCGATACGTGCGCGCAGATCTTCCAGCTTCTTCACACCTTCGGCCATGAAGTCGCCGCGACGGAATACACCGAAGTGGTTCTGCATTACGTTCTGCAGTTCTTTACGCAGGTCGGCTGCTTTTTCGCCGTCGTTCTTGGTTTCCAGGCGGTTCAGGCGGCCCATCGCTGCTTCCAGGTCAGAGTCGCTCGCTTCGCGGTGCTCGATACCTTCACGCAGGGCTTTTTCGATGAACAGGCCAGAGGCGCGGCCGAATACCACCAGGTCCAGCAGCGAGTTGCCGCCCAGACGGTTGGCGCCGTGCACGGATACACAGGCAACTTCACCACAACCATAGATACCGTCGATCACGTGATCGTTACCGGAAGCATCCTGGGTCAGCACCTGACCGTGAATGTTGGTCGCCAGACCACCCATCATGTAGTGACAGGTCGGAACAACCGGAATCGGCACCTGAACCGGATCAGCGTGCGCGAAGGTACGGGACAGCTCGAGGATGCCCGGCAGCTTGGCGTTCAGGGTTTTCTCACCCAGGTGATCCAGCTTCAGGAATACATGGTCGCCATCCGGGCCACAGCCGCGGCCGTCGAGGATTTCCAGAACCATGGAGCGTGCAACAACGTCGCGGCCTGCCAGGTCTTTCGCGTTCGGAGCGTAACGCTCCATAAAGCGCTCGCCGTCTTTATTGACGAGGTAACCACCTTCACCACGACAACCTTCGGTCACCAGTACACCGGCACCGTGGATACCGGTCGGGTGGAACTGCCAGAATTCCATGTCCTGGACAGGAATGTCTGCACGCAGCGCCATACCGATGCCGTCACCAGTATTGATGTGTGCATTAGTAGTAGAGGCAAAGATACGGCCAGCACCACCGGTCGCGAGAACGGTCGCCTTGGACTTAACGTAAACGATCTCACCATCTTCGATGTTCATCGCGATTACGCCGACAACAGCGCCGTCCTGGTTCTTCACCAGGTCTACCGCGAACCACTCGTTGAGGAATACGGTGTTGTTCTTGATGTTGCCCTGATACAGGGTGTGCAGCAGAGCGTGGCCAGTACGGTCCGCCGCCGCACAGGTACGTGCAGCCTGGCCACCGCGACCGAAGTCTTTGGACTGACCACCGAAAGGACGCTGATAGATACGGCCTTCTTTAGTACGGGAGAACGGCAGGCCCATGTGCTCAAGTTCGAACACCGCTTCGGGGCCTACGGAACACATATATTCGATCGCGTCCTGGTCACCGATGTAGTCGGAGCCCTTGACGGTATCGAACATGTGCCAGCGCCAATCGTCATTGGGGTCGTCGCTGGCAATAGCACAGGTAATACCACCCTGAGCGGAAACCGTGTGAGAACGGGTAGGAAATACTTTAGTAATAACCGCAGTCTTGAAACCAGACTGAGCCATCTGCAGCGCAGCGCGCATGCCCGCGCCGCCGCCACCAATTACGATGCCGTCAAAGGTTATTGTTCGCATATTCGACATAACTTATACACCCCACAGAATTTCGATGCCCCACACCGCGTAGAACACGGCAACAGCACCCAACAACACTTCAACCAAAATCCGCAGGACGGTCGCTTTGCCACCCATCATACGGTTGGTGATGTAGTCAGTTACCACAGACCAGAGACCGATCCAGGCGTGAGCAATTGTGGAGATGAGAGCAACCAGGCTGAATACGCGAACCCAACGCTGTTCGAACAGCGCAGACCAGCTTTCGTAGCCAAAATCTTTGGAAAGAAAAATGAAACCCACTATAAAGAGGGTGTACGCAACCAGCACCACGGCGGTAACGCGTTGAACAAACCAGTCGTAGAGGCCGCTACGACCAAAACCAGTAACTGCCTTTACCATATCAGAACCCCCGCCAGCAGAATGAGCACAACAGAAAGCACCAGCACCAGGGTGGCACCGCGGCGACCGCCTTCGAGGCTTTCACCCACACCCAGATCCATAATCAGGTGACGCACACCTGCGATCAGGTGGTAAATAAGTGCAGCCAGTGATGCCCACAGCAAAAGCTTGGCTGGAACACTGGTAAAAAAGTCTGCTACTTTTTGGAAACCCTGCTCAGATTCCAGACTGGAGTCCAGCATGCACAACAAAAGTGCAACCACAGCGAAAAGCACCACACCGGAAATACGGTGCAGAATGGATACCAACGCTGGTACAGGGAGCTTAATAGTAGAAATGTCTAAATTGACAGGTCTGTTCTTGTTCACAGGAAAAACACCTTGTTACCCTGAAAGACGGGGCGCCCGCTAATTCTCTACATACCGGGCGAGCTTGCTGATCACTTTCCAGTCAACCTGTAGAGGTCTTGTACAAAGTGGCCTTACCAAGGCGCAAGCCGCGCGGATTATAGGCATTCGCATATCAAAACACAACGAACCGAAAGTCGGCACGGACGGCTTTGTACCAGTTGCTTTCAGCGCCACCCAGCCGACCAAAGTATGAAGCGCGCGATTCAACCGGCCGGGGTGATACCGAAATTTACATGCCATATCGCCCTTTCAGACAGGCAATTTCCCTGCCACTCCGATCTACCACGGAAGATCCTGCGGCCGCGGAACCGACTGGCCACCGCAATTTGGTTTGACAATTTGAGGCGCGACACTTAAGTTTGGCCGCGCTCAAAAGCCCGCTAGCCCCATATCCGCGTCTGGATGTAGCCAACGAAGGCCGTCCGAGCCCGCAGAATCCGGCACTTTCCGGGTTATGCCTGCGCAGCAGAAACGTCCGCGATACACAACGCTTTATAAAATGTGATCACGGAAAAGCGCGGATTTCGCCCATCTCAGGGCCGTGAATTACTGAATCCACTTCAGCAATTTGTGTGGAAATAAGAAAGCTGGCGAAAGAATAGTTTTTAGGAGTCCACAATGTCTGACAAGAAAGCTCAACTCGCGGTCGACGGTATCGACGCCCCATTCGACCTGCCAGTCTACTCTGGCACTGCCGGTCCCGACGTTGTTGACGTCAGCAGCCTGGCCAGCAAAGGCCTGTTTACCTACGACCCGGGCTTCATGTCCACCGCCTCCTGCGAATCCAAAATCACCTACATCGATGGCGCCAAGGGCGTTCTGCTGCACCGCGGCTACCCCATCGAGCAACTGGCGGACAAATCCGATTACCTGGAAACCTGCTACCTGCTGATGAATGGCGAACTGCCAAATGCAGAGCAGAAGAAAGAGTACGTTGACAGCATCATGAACCACACCATGGTTCACGAGTCTCTGGTTAACTTCTTTAAAGGCTTCCGCTACGACGCGCACCCGATGGCAATGATGTGTGGTGTTGTCGGCGCTCTGGCCTCCTTCTACCACGATTCCCTGGACATCACCGATCCGGAGCACCGCAAAATCTCTGCGGATCGCCTGATCGCCAAGATGCCAACCCTGGCCGCGATGTGCTACAAGCACAGCAAAGGCCAGCCGTTCATGTACCCGGACAACAGCCTGAGCTACTCCGAGAACTTCCTGCACATGATGTTCGGCAACCCTTGTGAGCCGAGCAAGATCGATCCGATCGTGGCAAAAGCCATGGACGTGATCTTCCTGCTGCACGCAGACCATGAACAGAACGCTTCTACCTCTACTGTACGCCTGGCTGGCTCCTCCGGTGCCAACCCGTTCGCGTGTATCTCTTCTGGTATTGCCACCCTGTGGGGCCCGGCACACGGCGGCGCCAACGAAGCCGTACTGAACATGCTGCAGGAGATCGGCGACGAGAGCCGTATCGACGAGTACGTTGCCAAGGCCAAAGACAAGAACGATCCGTTCCGCCTGATGGGCTTCGGCCACCGCGTATACAAGAACTTCGACCCACGCTCCCGCGTAATGCAGGGCATCTGTGACGAAGTTCTGGGTGCGATGGGTGCTGAGAACGATCCACTGCTGCGTATCGCCAAGAAGCTGGAAAAGATCGCACTGGAAGACGAGTACTTCGTAGAGAAGAAGCTGTACCCGAACGTAGACTTCTACTCCGGTATTATCATGAAGGCGATCGGTATCCCTACCGATATGTTCACCGTGATTTTCGCTACCGGCCGTACCGCTGGCTGGATCGCGCACTGGAACGAAATGATTTCCAACCCTTACAAGATCGGTCGTCCGCGTCAGCTGTACACTGGCTACACCGCACGCGACTACGTGGATCTCGACAAGCGTTAATTCCGAACGGAATCTCGCACAAAAAAACCCGGCAAATGCCGGGTTTTTTTGTACCCGCGTACCAAGCAGGTGCCCTCTTCGCAACCCAACCAAAACATGGATTTTCGGACCGCACAATAAGTGTGACGCACCTCACATATTGAGCAGGATAAGGAAACATTATTCTAAGAAATAAGTTTAATATTGCGCCTTGAGAATAAATTACTCCTTATATAGATGTATGGAGAATTTAATTGCTACAAGCGTACCAATTAGACAATTAGAAAGGCCTTCCCATGTTCGGACTTTTTTCCAGCAAGTCCCGCGATAATAAAGACACCGAGAAAGATGCGAGTGGTACAAGTGGCCGTCGCACGATCAAGTACGATCCTTCGCTCATCCTGTCTTTAAAAAATGACCACCATGAGCTGGTAAATATTTTCCAGCGCATCTGGTCCGAAGGTTTTGAAAAACAGAATTTTCGCCAGCTTTCCGAGTTATTGAACGTTTTCAAATCCACTTTTCAGGCACACCTGATCAAGGAAAACGTCAGTTTCTATGTGTATCTGGAACAGTCTCTCGTCAACGACAGACACACGCTCCAGATCGTCAAAGATTTCCGCACCGACATGAACGACATTGCCAATGCGGTAATCCAGTTCTGTAAACGCTACTCCCGCGGCACGCTGTCACGAGAAGAGCTCATTCGCTTCAAAAGCGACTACGAGCAAATCGGCGAGGCCCTCACCCGACGCGTGTCACTGGAAGAAAAAGAGCTCTATACGCTCTACAACCCCAGCTAACCCCCCGTAGCCAGAGCCGGCTCCTCGCGACCAACATTAGTTGAACGTGCGTCAAATGAGAACGATAAATATAAGCATAACGATATAGAAAAATAATAATCGAGCGCCCAAATGGCTCGAGAGCAACCCATACACAACCTGTGATGCGGTAGTGCGGTAGTACTCGGGAGGCAATTGTGACCGAAGCGGTTTCCGGGCTTTGTGAAAGCCAGAACCAAGAAAATACGACTGGTGCACACACCAGCGATCTGAGCTACCCGACTTTTGTTGTGGTCGGCGCGGGCCCTGTTGGCGTTCGCTGCGCACAGCGATTACTGGATTACAGTTCTGATGCGCAGGTAGTACTAGTGGGTGATGAAGAAGGCGAACCGTACAACCGGGTCCGCCTTTCTCAGTATCTTGCCGACAACCTGGAACAATCCGAACTCAACAACCCGGTTACCCACGCCCCGCACCCTCGTCTGGCGGAATTCCACAACCGCAAAATCATCGACATTGACCGCCAAAACAAGCGGATCATCGATGACCAAGGCCAGCAACTCCCCTACACCAAACTGATTCTCGCCACCGGGTCTGTCGCTGCACGCCCAGAAATACCCGGTGTGCACCTCGACAACATCATCAGCTTTCGCAGTTTGGAAGATGCACAAACCCTGATCGAACTACGGCAGACCGCCAACACCATCGTAGTGGTAGGCGCTGGCGCCCTGGGGTTGGAGACCGCCGCAGCGCTAAAAACAAGCAACAATCGCGTCGTACTGCTTGCGCGGGGCGGTTTGCTCGGCAACCGCCTCTCTGATACCGCAGAGAGCTATCTCAGTGCCGCGCTGTCAGCCCTGCAAGTAGAAGTACTCGCAGGCGCCCAGCTGGAGGAATGTTCCGGCAAGGACGCGGTAGAGCGCATTGTGCTGTCAAGTGGAGAAACCATTGATGCGGACGGTGTCGTCCTGTGTACGGGTATAAAACCTGAAACCACCCTTGCTGAAAAGTGCGGGCTCGATACCAAACGCGGTGTTTTGGTTTCCCCTTACCTACTGACCAGTGACCCCGACATCTATGCGGTCGGCGAATGCGCCGAGTACAACGAACAGCTATATCAGCTGGTACGCCCGGGTTTCGAACAGGCGGAAATCTGTAGCCGCCATGTGTGCGCAACCACGGACCAGGCGCGAGCACTGCCGCCCTATCAGGGCAGCAGTAATGACATCCAGCTCAAGATTTCCCACATTCCATGCTTCCTTATTGGTAGCACTAACAGTTCCAACGATCCGAATTTGCGCGTACTCACCTTTGAGAACCGCTTCAGGGGCCTGTGCCGGGAGCTGTATGTCCGCAAAGGCAAACTCATCGGTGCGGTCGTTGTGGGTGCATGGGAGGAATCCCATTCCCTGAAACAAGCCATTGCAGATGGCGAAGACGTGTCAGAGCTGCAACTGGAAAGCTTTTGTGAGCAGGGCAACCTCTGGCAGGAGACCCGCGAACAGACCCTCAAACAGCAACCGGACAGTTATCTGGTATGCCAGTGTAATGGCGTCAGCAAGGGTGAACTCTGTACAGCGATCGCCGGCGGCAAGCGCAATTTGCAGGACCTCGAGATAAAGACCAACGCTGGCTCTGCCTGCGGCAGCTGCCGACCGCTGATGGCAGAGCTGCTGGACATTCCTGCTCCCAATCTGGTGATGCGCCACGCCCGGGGGATTCTGGTGATTTCCATCCTGTCGCTGGTGCTTATTGCCATCGCAGCCTTCTCGCCACCCCCACCGCTTTCCGACAGTGTACAAGTGAGCTGGTATCTGAAAAAACTGTGGTACGACAATTTCTGGAAGCAGGTCAGCGGCTACACCTTGCTGGCACTCTGCGTCATGACCGCCAGTCTTTCCCTGCGCAAGCGCTGGCAAAAGATAAAAGCTGGGCACCTGGACCACTGGCGATACATCCACAGCCTGATTGGCTTTGCCGCCCTGCTGGTGCTCGTTGTGCACACGGGCTTCCGCCTGGGAGAAAACCTGAACCTTGCACTTATGCTGGTGTTTCTTGCGGCAACCTGTACCGGGTCACTGGTTGGGGTATTTATGGCCCGCAACCACCATTGGACCGACATAAAACTCCGTGAGCACCGCAAGTGGTGGTCGCGCGTGCACTACGCCCTGCTATGGGCACTCCCGGTGCTGCTCTTCTACCATATTCTTGCCGTGTACTACTTCTAAATGAAAAACTATAAATTCAAATTCTGGCATTACGGCCTGATCGTAACGCTGTTGGGCGCGGCGTTTATTACCTACAACCTGCAGGCCTCGGACAAATCCTATTTCCTGAGTGGCGATGCGACCCATGGCCACCACCAGATTGAAATGTCCTGCTCCACCTGCCATGGAGATGGGTTTGCCGGGCAAACGTTTATCCAGGGTGCCTGTGTCAATTGTCATAGTGAAGAGCTGGAAATGGCGAATGACAGCCACCCCCGCAGCAAGTTTTTAGACCCTCGCAACGCTGGGCTGCTTGCCCATTTGGATGCACGCCAGTGCATTAGCTGTCACACGGAGCACAAGCCGGAAATCACGCACGAAATGGGCGTTACTCTCGCCGGAGACTTTTGCTTTCACTGCCACAGCGACATTGCAGAAAACCGCCCCAATCACGAGGACTTCGGTTTTGAGACCTGTGCCAGTGCTGGTTGTCACAACTACCACGACAACCGCTACCTGTATGAAGAGTTCCTGGCCGAGCGGATCGATCACCCCGCACTCGTCGCGGAGGCGCAATTGCCCATGCGCTCCCTCCTCGCCAAGTGGCAACAGGAAAACCCGGAAACAAAAGCGCTCAAGCTAGCCGACGCGGACTTTAGCAAAGCCAACATTCACGACAATTCATCGATGCAGTCTGCAGCCGAAGCCTGGGCACACTCTACCCACGCCGCAACGGGTACCAACTGCAATGCCTGCCATATCAATGGTGAAGCGGAGCTAACCAGCGCAGAAGTGGTCAGCGTTTGTGGCGACTGCCACAGCCGTCAACTGAAACAGTTCAGTCAGGGCAAACACGGTATGCGCCTGTCAGCGAGTCTCTCCGTCCAGCAACCGATGTCTGCGGGGGATGCACAAATTCCCATGAAGGCAGGGGTCATTGAGATGGCCAAGGAACTCAACTGTGCCAGCTGCCACAACCCACACGACCTGGATACCCGTGTAGCAGAAGTGGATGCATGCCTGAGCTGTCATAACGACAACCACAGCCTCGCCTACCAAGATTCCGATCACTTCCGTCTATGGGACCAGCAACAACCCGCAGGTGTTAGCTGCGCCAACTGTCACCTGCCACGGGAAGAGCACAAGGGGCAGATACTGGTAAATCACAACCAGAATCACAACCTGCGCCCGAACGAAAAAATGCTGCCGGTATGCCTCAATTGTCACGGTGTTGAATTTGCCGTGGCGGCACTGGCCGACGAAGCACTCGTCGAGAATAACTTTAACCGCGCTCCAAATACGGATCACAAGACCTTTGAATTGATCCGCGAGCGAATTGCCCGAATCCAGACCACTCGATAATCCCAACAGGAGGGGAAGATGCGTAAATTAGTTTCCGTAATGATGGCCGGCGCTGTTCTAGCAGGATGCGGCGAGAAAAGTGGTGTAGCACCCGAGCGCATGGCGGATGCCATCTTCGCAGTCATTGAGGCGGACAGAGCCAGCTACACCAATTTCGTGGTCAACCGGCTGGCCAACGAAGAACAGGTGATCAAAGCTGACGAACACTGGAAAGACAGCAAGGCCCTGCCCCTACCCGCGCAAATGATGCGTATGGGTGCCGAGCGCGTTGCCGAAATGGACTCCGGCTTTAACTATGCCCTGCTCTCCCAGTGGGCCATAAACAAACAAAACAAGCCCCGCACCGATCTCGAAAAAGAAGGTCTGCAATTTATCAACGACAACCCCGGGCAAAACTTCTACGGTACCGAAACCCTGGGTGATACCGAATACTTTACCGCGGTATACCCGGACGTCGCAGTATCTCCCGCATGTGTCAGCTGCCACAACGAACATGTGGATAGCCCGCGTACCGATTTCGAGCTGGGTGAAACCATGGGCGGCGTGGTGATCCGCTTCCCGCTGTAACGCCCTCATCGCACGTAGCTCACAGAGCTATGGCCTACACCCAATAAAAAAGCCCCGGTAAATACCGGGGCTTTTCCTTTACTGCTCAATCATTTCGCATTAACGCGAAACCTCTTGATCAATTGCAGCTCGCATCGCCGATCTCTTCCCAGTCGGAAGAAGTGCTCGGATCCTGGCCCTGCGTCCACCACTTGGCACGGTAACGCTTGCCTTCGTGGTTTACTTCGTCACCGCCGTTATAGGCCGTGCTGGCGTTCCAGGGTACTTCAATGTCACTGACCAGCTGCCAGTCGGCGGAGCTGAAACCGGGCTCCTGCTGAGTCCAGTACTTGGCCTGCCATACCAGCTGCTCGTGACTCACCTGATCGCCACCCAAATAAGTGCTGCCAGATTGCCAGGCAGGAACGTTACCCGCGTTCGGATCGGTAGAGCTACAGCCACCATCCACAATCACATTGGTAACGGTCACGGTGACGTCCGCACTCGCAGAGGCAATACCATCACTCACGGTAACGGTCAGGGTGAAGTTGGTATCCGCTTCTACCTGCGGAGCAGTAACGGTGATGGTGTCACCGGAACCGCTGGCCATACCGCTCCAGGTGTAGGTCAGTGCATCGCCGTCGGCGTCGCTGCCGGTTGCGGTGATGGAATCACTGGCGCCTTCCTGAATGGTCACCTGCGCCGGGGCAGAAACTTGCGGCGGCGTGTTGGCATCGGCTGGCAACAAGAAGATGCTCACCTGATCCGGGGTTGCGTCACTGAGGCTGCCGTCGTTCACATTCAGCTCAAACACCAGCTCCTGTTCCGCGCTGACTTCTGCCGCGGAGAAGGTCGGTGTTGCGCTGGAAGCGTCGCTCAGGGTTACGCTGCTACCGGCAACCTGTACCCAGCTGTAGGTCAGTGCATCACCATCCGGGTCGCTGGAGGCGCTGCCGTTCAGAGTAACGGTAGCCGGAGTGGTTACCATCTGGTCCGCGCCTGCATCGGCACTGGGTGCCTGATTCGGTTGGTCCGCAACAACGGTCACCGAAACCTGATCGGAATCAGAAGCCTCACCATCGGAAACGGTCAACGAGAACACCAGCTCTTCGTCGGAACTTACCGCAGGAGCGGTAAAGCTCGCAGAAGCGCTGCTGGCATTTTGCAGGGTTACGCTGGTACCGGAAACCTGTACCCAGCTATACGTTAGCGAGTCGTTATCCAGGTCACTGGAAGTGCTGCCATCCAGGGTTACGCTTGCACCACTGTCCACACTCTGGTCGACGCCGGCACGCGCAACCGGAGCGCGATTACCGAAGCCATCACCGTGGCCCAAGCTCTCGTGCATGGCGTTCATGATGTCGCCATTGTCCGCATCGATTTCCCAGGAGAACAGACCAGCCAGGTTATTGGACTGAACGTAGGCACCTTTCGCCATTACCGAGCGATGGTTATCGTAGGTAATCAGGTCACCGGTACTCGGCTTGAAGATATAAGGCGCTTCAGCGGTGGTATCGTAGTACTCCTCCCACTCACCGGTGGCGATGCGAGAAACGATATCGCGGTAATCCACAACGCCGTCTTCCCAAGTACCATTCACCATACCAGTGGCGGTGCCGGTCATATGGTCGTTACCGTTCCAGCCAGAAACACCGGTCCAGCCACGGCCATACATCGCCGCACCAACAACCAGCTTACCGGGGTCAACACCCAGGCCCAGCAGGTTCTGGATACCGTTGTGGGTGTTGTAAGCGTCGTCGGAGCGCCAGGTTGGCGCATACAGTGCAGTCTGGTGACCCAGTACTTCGTTGCTCCAACCACCGTAGAAGTCGTAAGTCATCACGAAGAAGTAATCCATGTACTGCTGTACAGCGAGATAATCCACATCTTCAACTTTGTCGTAACCCGCACCAATTGCAGAGGTCAGCTCGTAGGTACGACCAGTTTCCTGCTCAAGGTTATCGAGCATGGCACGCAGGTCACGCATCAGCAGGCGATAGGTTTCACCATCGATGGCGGGGTCACCCAGAGTCGGGTTCGCGCCCTGGCCACCTGGGTATTCCCAGTCGATATCCACACCATCGAAGAATTTCCAGGTGCGGATAAATTCCTCAACGGAATCCACAAAGGTTTTACGCTTGGCGGCATCATTGAAGAAATAGAAGGGGTCAGACAGGGTCCAGCCACCAATGGACGGCAAGATTTTCAGATCCGGGTAAGCCTGCTTCAGCGCCATCAGCTGGCCGAAGTTGCCTTTGTACGGATCGGAGAAAGTCTGGTCCGCCTGAGATTTTTGCAGCGCGGCAAAAGGATCGTGCAGGGAAACCTTGAAGTCTTCACGGCCGGAGCAAGAACGCTGCAACGCTTGGAACGAACCTTCAATTTCTTTCAGGCTGTCGTTGATGCCGTCGCCACCACAAATGGGGATAAAACCGTAAATGAGATGGGTCAGGTTGTAGGAAGGCATCATGTCTACGGAGAACTTGCGTCCGTAAACGCCCCACTCCACAAAGTAAGTTCCCACAACGGAGTTAGTGGAGTTGGTGTAAGGCTGGTTGTTCTCACCCGCCGTAACGGTAATCGGGTCGAGGTGGCTACCGTCTGTATCGGCAACCACAATGTCGGTCGCTGCGGAAGTTGCACAGCCATCGTCGTTACACAGCGCGACTTGCAGAGAGTATTGACCACCTTCGGCCACTTGCAGAGTTGCAGTGCCGGTCTGGGTGTCGCCACCACTGACGCTTTGCTCCAGAACAACCTGTCCATTGAGCAGGTACTGCGCGGTGGTCGCGGGATCACCCGACCACTTGGACCAGGCTACCGGTACTTCGGCGTAGTCGTTGATGGTTACCAGTTGCTCATAGGCGGTCGCGGCTTCATCCACTTCAATAATGGCGAAGCTGGTTTCCATCCAGTCAATGGTGGGAGCGCCGGGCGCGGCGATTGCAGAAGAGCTGGCGAGACCAAATGCAAGCATTGCACGGCGCCAGTGGCTTGGGGTTAGCCCTTTCATCGATATTCACCTTGTCGTTATTTTATGGGTAAGGATCTATCAACCAGGGCAGCGAAAGGCT
The DNA here is from genome assembly GCF_019800665.1 of Microbulbifer agarilyticus. Classification (GTDB taxonomy): domain Bacteria; phylum Pseudomonadota; class Gammaproteobacteria; order Pseudomonadales; family Cellvibrionaceae; genus Microbulbifer; species Microbulbifer agarilyticus_C. The sequence continues at coordinate 48,401 of NZ_JAHVKO010000007.1, read as the reverse complement.
GTTTCCGTTAAACCGCAACGGGCATCGCTGCCCTTGGTGGAACGGCATTCAACAGCAATGCCGGTACTTCTAACTTGTTCGTTATTCAATAACTTCTTGAACAGGTACCTCGTATGTGTGCGGTCTGCAGCCCACACAATGACATCGCTGTCATTTTATCCAGAAAAAATGACAGCGATGTCATTACTTTTTTACCATACCCCGTTTTTGGCGCATGTGGCCAGCGCGTTAAGTCACCAGTGGGAGATATGTCACAACTTCGCCACCGCTAATGGCGTAAAAATCGACCTTTGAAATGGCTAACAGAAGAATTTATTTCTAAAAAAGAAAGGTGTGCCACTAAAATGTAGAGAAGGAGAAGCCCGCGCTACCTCGCCGTACTTCGACAGTATTTGGCTACCGCCACAACGGAAAAGCGGCCGAACTCTGTCGACCGCCTTGCCCCATTTTCCCAATCAAGCTGACTGAAACTTCCCGCTCTTACTCTCGCTGAAATCAATGTTTCAAACCAGTGGTCACCCGCTGTGGGCGTATTTCCGGTCATGTCCAGTCTTCGTTACGGACCGCTTTTTCTTGGCACTCCACCTCGTCTCGCGATGGGGGAGTCTTCCCGGGACTGATACCAGTTTAGGATCGCCAAAAGAGCCCCCACACTTTTTTCTCATTTTTATCCCGACGTGTAATTTTCCCTTGCGGCGTCATTGGGAGCGGCTAGTGCGGACCATACACTCCCCGAGCGATGTCCGAGCAATTGCAAGCGGAGTATTTATGCAGTTACAGATGTTAAGACGTGCCGGCGTGGCTTCCGCCCTGGCACTGACTTTGACGACCGCTGGCTGCGCCAGCATGAGTGATACCGATCGCCGCGTGGGCACCGGTATTGGGGTTGGCGCAGTAACCGGTGCCCTCATCACGGGTGATGCCGGTGGTGCAGCGGTGGGCGCTGCGATCGGCGGTGCCGGTGGTTGGTTGTACGACCGCCAGAAAAAAAGACGCTATTACTATGACCGCTACGGTCGTCGGGTTTATCGCTAACCGCATGCAATACTAAGCGAATCCAAATAATGAGTTCCCGCGGGTATACCTGCTGGAACTCATTGTCTTTTCAGGGGTTTCACCAGACCTTCCAGCCCTTCAATTTTTATTTCCAGCGTCAACGCCATCAGCTGTCCGAGACGTCCATTGGGAAACTCTTTCTTCGCGAACCAGAGCAAATATTCCTCAGGTAGATCAATTAACAACCTTCCCGCATATTTCCCGAACGGCATCTCGGTACGGGCAATATCGATCAGATCCTGCTTCTCAAGCATCACGTCCCCTATTTCACACAACTTCTTTTCCCGTGGATTCTACACTGTCTGAGACCTGCCCCGGTGGAACCTCCTTTGATCGCAGGAAGCTTTTTGCCGCCGCAGTTATGTGACAACATCAAGGCGCGGCCGACTATTCGGCCAATGCGCGTGCATCCAGGAAGATCCCCGGTACACGTTTGCAGCAGCCCTTAAAAATTTTTTGAAGGAATAACAGTGAAAATAAACGCGTCCACACAAAAATTTGGACTGGCGCTTACCATCGCCCTGCTTACCGCCTGCGGCAAACCCGCAGATGACACCAACACGGAAGCCAGCACCCAAGCTGCCGTCAAAAAGCCTGCCGCCACTACTGAGGCGCAGCCGGCCAGCAGCACCGCAGCGGTTTCAACCGAGGGCATGTGGATGCCCCGCCAGTTGCCTGAACTGGGCAACAAGCTGGAAGAACTGGGACTGGAGCTGGACCCTAGCACCATGACCGACCTGACCAAGTTCCCGATGAATGCTGTGGTCAGCCTCGGCGGCTGCTCCGCCTCGTTCGTGTCCCCCCAAGGGCTGGTAGCAACCAACCATCACTGCGCCTACGGCTCCATTTCCTACAACTCCACCGAAGACAATGATCTTCTGGCCAACGGCTTCCTGGCCAAGAGCCTGGAAGAAGAAGTCCCTGCGGCACCGGGTTCGCGCATCTACGTTACCGTGGAAATGGACGACGTTACCGACAAGATCAAGAGCAAGCTCGACGACACCATGGACGGCGCCACCCGCTTCAAAGCCATTGAAGATGCGGAAAAAGCACTGGTTGCCGCGTGCGAATCCGACCCCGGCCACCGCTGTGAGGTTTACAGCTACTACGGCGGTGCCAGCTACTACCTGATCAAGCAGCTGGCCATCCGCGATGTACGCCTGGTACACGCCCCAGCCTCTTCCATCGGTAAATTCGGCGGTGATATCGATAACTGGATGTGGCCGCGCCACACCGGCGATTACGCATTCCTGCGCGCTTACGTCGGCCCCGATGGCAAGCCAGCGGACTTCTCCAAAGACAATGTGCCGTTTAAGCCCAAGCACCACCTGACCGTGGCGACCGAAGGGCCTCAGGAAGGCGATTTCGTGATGGTTGCCGGCTACCCCGGCCGCACCAACCGCTACCGCACCGCCGAAGAAGTGAGCAATAACTTCACCTGGTACTACCCCACCATGCAGAAGGTACTGGCAGAGTGGTCTGAAGTGATCGGTAACGCGACCGAAAACAACAAAGACGCTGCGTTGAAATACGCAAGCCTGGTTGCCGGCCTGAACAACTACTCCAAGAACTTCACCGGCATGATGGAAGGCTACAACCGCAGCGACCTGCTGACGCGCAAGCAAAAGCTGGAGAAGGACCTGCAGAACTGGATCGGTGAAAAGCCCGAAGAGCGCAAGCAGTACGCTTCGGTAATCAACGATCTGAACAACCTGATCACCGAAAAGCAGTCCACCCAAGAGCGCGACCTGCTGCTCAACTACATGAACCGCTCCGCAATGCTGAGCAGTGCGCAGCGCCTTTACCGCCTGAGCCAGGAAAAGCAAAAAGCGGACGCAGATCGTGAACCGGGCTACCAGGAACGTGACATGACCCGCTTTGGCGAGAGCATGAAGCGTATCGAGCGCAACTTCGAGCCGTCGGTAGACCAAGCCGTATGGACCTACTTCCTCGAGCGCTACAACGCGCTGCCGCAAGATCAGCGTATCGAGAGCTTTGATACCTTCTTCGGTGGTGAGCTGAGCGGCGAAGCGTTGCAGAACAAACTGTCTGCCATGTATGAAAAAACCGGCCTCACCGACACCGATACCCGTCTGGCCTGGATGGATAAATCGCCGGAAGAGTTCCGCGCAAGTGACGATCCGTTTATTCAGCTGGCCGTCGCTACCTTCGATGACCGCATGGCGCTAGAGAAAAAGAACAAAGCACTGACCGGCGCCTTTGCCAAGATTCGCCCGCAGTTTATGGACCTGCTGATTTCCTACTATCAGGAACAGGGCAAGCCGGTATACCCGGATGCGAATAGCTCACTGCGCCTGACCTACGGTCTGGTGAAAGGCTACACGCCGCCCGCCGGAACCGTGAAAGGCGCGGCCGATGGCAACGATGGCAAAGACGGCTTTGTGCCCTTCACCACCCTGCGCGGTATCGAAGCCAAGTACACCGGCGAAGATCCGTTTGATTCTCCGCAGGCACTGCTGGATGCCATCAAAAACAAGGACTACGGTGACTACCACGATGAAAACCTCGATTCCGTGCCGGTGAACTTCCTCACCACCGTGGACATCACCGGCGGCAACTCCGGTTCTGCCACCATGAACGGCAAAGGCGAATTCATCGGCCTGGTATTTGACGGAACCTACGACAGCATCAACGCCGACTGGGACTTCAACGACAATACCCGCGCAATCCACGTCGACGTGGAATACATGCTGTGGGTGATGGACAAGGTCGACAACGCCCATAACCTGCTTGAGGAAATGGGGGTTAAGGAAGCTCAACAGTAACTTCCTATACCCAACTTCCAAGCACAAAAAAGCCGGCGTTTATCGCCGGCTTTTTTATGACTCTACTATGTGGTTACTAAATATTTTGGAGCACAATACGATTTTCTTGATCAGCAGCGCTTGAAAATTTTACCCACATAATCTTGTTTTCTTTATCGTAGAGCCAACCCCGCGGATTTTCTGAGTCAATATCAACCAGCGCAGGCAACGAATCTCCATTCAACTCTGGCGGCTGGAAGTCACGCTCTATCAGATTAAGTTTCACCCTATAGTTATGTTTTTTTGGCTTGCCGGCGTATCCCCCCTTATGCGCCCCGACCACGATTTCCAACTGTTTATCACTGGAGACTACTGAAATCCGTGAAAAGCTTTGCTCGCCCCTTTGATACCCCAGGGTTTCACCGTCATCATCGTACAGAGTAAATGAAGATTCCCCCCGTTCTTTGGGGTAAATGTCCAACGTAATCGGATCCGCATGCACCGCTGGATCAATATGGAAAATTTCCGGCCCCATCGGAATAATAGCCCCGCGCTTTACAAATAATGGGATATTCGGGTGAATATCCATACTGGCATCAACCTGAATCGTTTGCCCGCCTTCGTACACTTGATGGGTCCAGTAATCCACCCACTGTGATCCATTGCCCTTCGGAAGATAAACATCCATTTTCTCCCCAGGAAAAGAAACAGCGGACTTGTACACCGGCGCCACCAGGATCTCCTCGCCAAAAAGATACACATAGCGGTTTTCGTCGGCTTCCCCGGGGTAAGCCAGGCGCAGTGGCCGTGTCAATGGCATGGCGTCTTGCCATATATGCCAGCTGTAGGTGTAAATGTAGGGCAACAAGCGGTAACGCAGCATGCGCGACTGATAACTCAGTTTTTCTACCTGATCGCCCCAAGACCATACATCTCGCGCGGTAGTACCATGATTGCGTGTAGACGTAGTGAAGTCGGAAAACTGCATCCAACGCAACGCGAGTTCGGGGTCTTCTCCCTTGGTATGCCCCGGTGTATCTGCATGCAAATAAGACCAGCCGCCCGGCGCACCATCATCGCTATGAACAATGGCCTCAATCGTTTCAGCAAAGCCTTTCCAGTCCCCCAGCACGTCGCCGGTCCAGTGGATGGGCATGGCTTTTTCCAGGGATTCCTCATTAGGTGTACGCATATAGTCGCCACCTAGAATCGATTCCTGATTGTGGTGATTCGGCCGCGCGTAGTGGCGGGCCATAAACATGATGCGCTTGTCTTCTCCGTGATGATTGCGCAATAACTCCCACACGCGCTTTTCATACTGAGAATCGGCTCGCCAAAAATCCAGCCAGACAATATCCACACCATAGTCAAGATCACGCTGGAGCTGCGCCAACCACTCTTCCCCGAATCCGCCCTCGTGATAGTTCATCATGAGCTTAAAATTCATTTCGTGAAGCGAGTCAATCAGGCCCTCAGGATCGGGAAACTTGTTTAAGTCCCACGTCATATTTCCGGGCCAGCTCCATTCCTTGCCGGTCCAATACATGTCCAGCACCATGACATCTGCGGGGTAGCGGTGACTCCCGTAGCGATTTTCGATCCCCCTCAATGCGCGAGCATGGTCAAGAAATCCTTCCTGGCTGTCATAACCAAAATCCTCTTCGCCCCATCCTGACTGCATATAACCAAACCCCCACTTGGGAATCATTGGCTCGGTATGCGGCGCGTTTAGAGCAATTTCATCGCTATAGTCATCCAACATCTCGGTGACACCGACAACTGCACAGCCCTGGACATCGACACTCCGCCCAATGGGCGACGCTGGGCAACGGTCATCTTTGTTTGGGATACCGTCGCGGTCGTCATCCGCACTGGGATCCGGTTTCGAACTAGCATCCTTAGGGTCTGTCTCGGCGATAATCTCATGCTCATTGATAAAGCCATCGCCATCGATGTCGATATCACATATATCCCCCTGCCCATCACCATCCATGTCCTCCTGACTGGCGTTGGCTTCATATGGGCAGTTGTCACGGGGATCCTTTCGGCCGTCTCCATCGCTGTCTTTTGCGGACACTACGACGCTTACAACGCTAACAAGGGCAATTACCACAGCTCCAATAAATAAGCTGCGTGCTGTATTTTTGTTCATCGATTCATTACACATTCAAAAGCTGGAAACGCGAAGCAACACTATTTATGGTCAAACTTTATCCACCTGAAGAAGGCGGTTTTGGCTCGTTCCAAGTTGCGCGACACCAATATTGAACAGGACTGTAATGGGTGCGCCGATTGACGAATAGCTGGGAGGGAGAAGATTACGCTAAGGCGGGACAATATTGCGATAAAGGAGATTGGGCACATAAGCTCGGCCACAGACACATGCACCGAGAGATTTGCTCGCAACAGCCCTCAATGAATGACTCACGCATACTGGCAGGTCACATACACCCGAATCCTGGCGATCAGAATTTCGCCAAACTAGGGGTGACTTATACCCGGCACCGCGGGCTCAAAGAGTGGCGCACTTGTTGCCGCTTCCGCAGTTACCGCACCTAATAAGACCGCCATGGTACACAGTACAGCAGCGACATCCACCGCAACTCGAACCGGGCGCGACTGAGTTTCGAGCCAACGCCCGCGAATACCTTTCATCATCCTTATCGCCTCGACGGTTATTTTTCTTCGAATAGTCGGGACAATCTAATGAGAAAGCGGAGAAAGTGCGTACCAAGACTAGGTAAATCGGAAGTTGGGACCTCTTTCTAGGGACTGCCGCGCAAAAATCACCCAGCGCGGCAGTGAGTCCTTACATTTAAAATTCGTATTGAAAAATGGGTCAGGACGCAACTTGGGGCGAGGGCTCCTCTTTTCGATATTGCGTTGGCGTCATCCCTGTATCTATTTTGAACAGCCGGTTAAAGGTCGTTTTACTGTTGTAACCTGCACGCATCGCAAGATCCATTACGGACCGATCTTGTAACGAGGGATCGGATAGAAACTGCTTAACCTCGGTAATCCTGTAGCGATTGATAAACTCAAAGAAATTGCACTCGAATTCTCGGTTTATCAGGTTAGACAGCAGCTTGGGCGAGAGCGATACCTGACTCGCCAGATCCTCAAGTTTGAGATTGCTATTCAGGTACGGTCGTGCAGACTTCATATGCCGAGTGACGCGCTGAACTTGCTCCCGTGTATAAGGTGTTCGCTCGTCCTTATCCCCGTCACTTACCGGATGCTCAGCAACCTCATCCAATACTTCCTGGGTGACTTTTTGTACACCGTTGGCAACGCCAAATCCGTAGTACAGTAATCCCGATATCAGCAGTAACTGGCCATAATTGGACGCAATCCCAACACCATCCAGATCGCTTTTCTGGATAGCACCTTCTCCCAGCACAAAATTGAAACTCGTATATATGCTGAGGTACAGAATATTCCACAGCCTCAGCGCTATAAACCCGATCACCAGAACTTTTAACCACCGGTAGCTCAGGTGATCCACATTGGAATAGACATTGGACATCCTTGGCTCATAGCTTTTGATCGTCCAAAAAGCCCAAACACCAAATCCAGCCCGGGTCAGATTTCGGCAGTGCTCATAGAATTGAACAGAATCCGAGCGCAAAAACTGAAGTACCGGGGAGCCCTGGCTCGCGCCATAATAAAGAAGCGCGCCAATATAAAAGACTGCATACAAGCACAGTGGGAATAGCAGGACCAAATCTTTACGCCGGAAACTGGACTGACTAAAAAGCACACTCCTCGTATAAAGCAGTAAAAGCGGACCTTCGATCCAGAGGGACGCCTCGGAAACCGCGAATACCCAAGGGGTATGTGCTACCACCCAAACGTGGAACGCCTCTCCCCATAGGGCCAGTACATGCAAGGCAACCAAGGCTTGAGAGAGCAGGAATGCTCCCAACCACACATTTCCCCAACCGTAGCTGCGGCGGCCGATCGTGGCAATCAGGGCAAATAATAGACATAGATAGACTGTCAAAAAAAGCACAATGTCATGTGCGTTAAACAGAACTAATTTCATCGCTTACTCCGCCCAAGATCCCGGTCACAAAAAACATTATCTTTGTTTTACGACCTGATACACCCGTTTAACGGCCGCACCAACGCTAAATCGACCCTTCTTATCGCAACCGGAAAAGCCGGTTCTCACGGCGTGTTAGAAATAATGTGCCAATTAGATTGTGCGCCGCCTCAAAAATACGGGTACTGATTGGTCGTTTTGCGCTCACGATTTACCATTAACAGAAAGCAAACGCGCGCGCCTAATAAATATCGACAAAAATGAGGCAAGTGATGAGTATGACAGGGTCCAATCCGGATACAACCACATCCAACACCGTTTTCAAACGCAGTTTGCTCGCAATCTGCGTCGCAGCCGCCAGTAATGCTGCATTTGCTGAAGAAGAAATACCCAGCCATGAGGCACTGGAAGAAGTCGTCGTACAGGGGGTACGCGGCTCCCTGATGAACGCACAAGACATGAAGCGTGATGCATCAACAGTTGCCGATGCGATTTCAGCCTCTGATATCAACGCACTCCCCGACAAAAGCGTTCTGGAAGCCCTACAGCGAGTTCCGGGCGTATCCATCGAGCGCTTTGCCGCTGCAGAGGACCCGGATCACTTCTCCATCGAGGGTAGTGGCGCGACCCTGCGCGGCATGGTGCAAAGCCGCAGTGAATTCAACGGTCGCGATAGCTTTTCCGCAAACAACGGCAGTGGCCTGAATTTCCAGGATGTACCGCCAGAGCTGATGGGCGCGGTGATTGTGTACAAAAACCAGACCGCCGACATGATCGAAGGCGGTATTGCCGGCACCATCAACCTGGAAACCCGCAAACCCTTCGATAGTGACGGGCAAACAATCGCGTTCAACACTGCGGTGAACTACACCGATATGCGCGAAGCCGCGACGCCGGATTTTTCCGGCCTGTATAGCAACACCTGGTCAACCGAAGCAGGTGAATTCGGTTTTCTAATCAGCGCCGCCAATTCCAATCTAGAGGTCAGCAATAACTCCATCCAGCAGGGCGTACCTGAACTGAAAAACATCTCAGGCGTAGGTGAGCGCTGGGTACCGATCAATGTCGGCGCACGCCTGGTGGATCAGGACCGCGAGCGGACCGGTGGCAGCATGGTATTTCAGTGGGCCGACAATGATGGCACCAAGCTGTTTACCGCGGAGTACGTACGCTCGGATGCAGACCAATCCTGGCTGGAGCATGCTTTCCAATCCGACAATACCGTTGGCGAACCATCCGCAGACAGCACATACAACGACCTTCGCTTTATAAGTGGTACTCTGGAAGGTGCCACCGGTTATAACAGCTATACCCGCCAGTCCCACTCAAACACTCTGGTGGAAGACTTCTCGTTGAATCTTGAGCTGAACCCGACCGACCGTCTGCAAGTGACTCTCGATGCGCAGTATGTCGATGCCAGCACCAAAGTCGTCGACCTCTCGGTGTTCGGCCACACTGCAGCAGATGTCTATGCGAACTTTGGTGGCGGTACACCTGATGTAGCCTTCCTTGCCCCGTCCTCATCGTCGCAAACGAGCGAAGAGTATTTCACCGACCCGGCGAATTACTTCTATCTGGCGGAAATGGACCATATTGAAGACAACGATGGTAAGGAAGCGGCCTACACTCTGGACGTTGAATATCAGTTGGATAAAGGCTGGTTTCGTAGTGTGAAAAGTGGCCTGCGCGCTTCCCAGCGAGAACAGACTACCCGCTGGTCTACCTATCAGTGGGGTGTGGTTTCCGCAGACTGGGCAGGCGGTCAAAAATTCTTCAACGGCGTGCACGATGTTGACCCCTGGGATGGTCTCCCTGGTACCGCGACATACCCGGCTCCAGAATACGGCACCGCCAACTTTAACGATTTCTTCCGAGGCAAAACCACGGGTATCACTGGTGGAACCTTGCTCGTACCAAGCCCAGATCTGGTACAAAGCTTCTCCCGCTACCGCGAGCAGCTCGGCGAAATTTCTCCGGACTTCTTTACCTCCATTGCCGATCGCGATGGTGTAACCAACGGTCCGTTTGTGCCCGACGAAATAAACCCCATTACCGAAGACCGTTTCGCGGGCTATGTAATGGCCGAATTCGCCAATGCTGACGACACCTTGACCGGTAACTTTGGTTTGCGCTACGTCGACCTGAGCTATGAAACAACGGGTGGGTCCTCGTTTGCCTACCTTGATGATCGCCTGCCACTGCCCGCCGATGATCTTGCGTTCTTTAATGGAGAAACCACATCTTTTGTCGATAACGTAAGTGATCAACATTTCCTCCCTAGCTTTAACCTGAAGTACGAGCTTCAGGAAGATTTACTGGTTCGCTTCGGTGCCTCGCAAGCCATTGCGTTCCCGGATATGGGGATGCTGCGCAGCTACCTCGGCGTATATGCCATTATTGAAGGGGTTGATACCGATGGCGACGAAGTAGAGGACACCGGAGTAGTAACCGACTACCGTGCGGGCACCGGCAACTCACGACTCAAGCCCATGCAGGCCAATAACTTCGATCTTGCATTGGAATGGTACTTCAGTGATGTGGGCGCCGTTTCCGGAACCCTGTTCCACAAGGATATTTCCGACTTCTTTACCAGCGGAACCTTCCCTCGGGAAATCACTAACAACGGGGTTACCCGCACTGTTCAGGTAGAGGGACCGGTTAACTTCGGCGATGGCAAAGTCACCGGCTTGGAACTCGCTTACCAGCAATTCTTCGATACTCTGCCCGGTGCGTGGAGCGGTCTGGGCCTTCAGGCCAACTACACTTACGTAGACAATAAGAGTATTCCTAACCAAAACCTCGACTCGCAAGAAGGTGGTAACGTCGAGGTTGCATTTGACAGCCTGCCACTGGCGGGCATGTCCGAGCACACGTACAACCTGGTAGGCCTGTACGAATACGAAGATATTTCCGCTCGACTGGCCTGGAACTGGCGTTCGGAGTACCTGCTGACAACCCGCGATGTAATCACCAAGTTGCCGATTTACAACGGAGAGGGCGGGCAGCTGGACGGCTCTATCTTCTACAACGTGAACGACAACATGAAAGTTGGACTGGAAGCGACTAACATTCTCGACCAGATCACCAAAACAAGCATGCAGGTGAACGAAGAAGGCCAGAAGTTGGACCGTTCCTGGTTTATTAATGACCGGAGAATCGCCGCTGTTGTGCGTATAAACTTCTAATCACTCTGATCCCCGGAGGAGGAAATACCCTCCTCCGGTTTTTTCAGAGAAAGTTTAAGCTGTTATCAAAAGAACCGAATGAAAAAAATAATAATACTCGGTGGTGGCACTGCCGGCTGGATGGCCGCAGCGGCCATGGCGCGTTTCGTACTCCCCAGGGGTATCGAAGTCACCCTCGTAGAGTCAGATCAAATCGGCACTGTCGGAGTAGGCGAAGCAACGCTCCCTCACCTGCGCTCCTTTAATGAATTACTGGGTATCGACGAAAACGTATTCGTGCGTGAAACCCAGGCCACTTACAAATTAGGTATTGAGTTCGCCAACTGGGCAAGACAGGGTGATTCCTACATTCACCCCTTCGGCGAATACGGCCGGGACCTTAACGGTATTCCATTCCATCACTTGTGGTTAAAAGCTCGCGCTGACAACAACGCAGAAGCGCTGGAGAACTACTCACTGCCCGTAATCGCTGCACTTAAGAATCGCTTTGAATTCCCCAGCGAAGACCTGAGGTCCATCCTCGCCACTTATTCCTATGCATTTCATATTGATGCTGGCCTGTATGCACGTTACTTACGAAAGTTTGCCTGTGAGCTCGGAGTCAAGCGAATAGAAGGTAAGGTCGATCGCGTGGAGCATCATGCAGATGGCGATATTGCAGCGTTACACCTGGAAAATGGTCAGAGCCTTGCAGGAGACTTCTTTGTCGACTGTAGCGGTTTCCGCTCTCTACTAATCGGCGAGCAACTGGATTCGCCGTTTATCGACTGGAGCCACTGGCTCCCCTGTGACAGCGCTATCGCCGTGCCTTCTGAAGCCCCCGCAGGCGAGCTGAGACCTTATACCCGCGCCGAGGCCCATACCGCAGGCTGGCGCTGGCAAATTCCGTTGCAGCACCGAATGGGCAACGGCATCGTCTATGCACAGCGCTATATGCAAGATGACGAGGCGCAAAACCTATTAATGCAGGGCCTCCCGGGTGCTACGACGAACGAGCCGCGCCAGCTGAGGTTCCAGGCCGGGCGCAGGCAGGAGTCCTGGCGAAAAAACTGCCTCGCTGTTGGGCTTTCTAGCGGCTTCCTCGAACCACTGGAAAGTACCAGTATCTACCTGATTCAAATCGCCATCACCAAATTTATTGGCCTGCTGCCCGCTAATCACGTTGCCAGCCAACGTCCGCAACGCAACGAATTCAACCGGCAGATGGCCCTGGAATACGAACGTATTCGGGATTTTCTTATTCTCCATTATTGCGCCACAGAGCGCGATGACAGCCCCTTCTGGCGTTATTGCCGGGAGATGGAGCTGCCTGAATCCCTACAGAACAAAATGGCGCTGTATCGGGAAAGCGGCCATATAGCGGACTATAAGAATGGGCTCTTTTTGGAACCGAGTTGGCTGGCGGTTTACCAGGGGCAACGTATCACGCCGAGGCAGTACTCCCCCCGAGCAGACGCAATCAAGAGTGATGAACTCGCAGCACTACTGAAAAACTACACGGAACTGGTACGCCGCGCCACATCGGATATGCCCCTACACAGCGATGTTGTCGACCGACAATGTGGCCCTCGCCCTACGCGAGTACCTTCCACTTCCATGAGTCTCTACCGGAGTGTGGGTAAATGAAGAGTAATCCGCTGAACATAGCCGTAGTGGGCAACAATCCGAGCGCCTGGTACACACTCCTATTCCTGACACAGCAACTACCCACGCAGGCATGTAAAGTCACCCTGGTAGCGCCTCCCAATTCAAGCAATACCCCCCTTCTTCTCACCGAGGATGCGGCTCTGGCGCACGGCAACATCGGGATTGACCCCGTCGAGTTCATCGCTGCGGATATGGCAGACATATTACTGGCATGTGCGGTAACACCACCGGGAAGCTCCCATATGCATGAGCCATTGTGGCTGGCAAGTGGCGGCTACGGATTCGAACACCACAGGCAAGCTTTTTTCCTGTGGTGGCAACGATCACAGAGGCTCGGAATGAAGGTGGAGGCTAGCCAGTTCAATATTGCCTGCCTCATGGCGCAGAAAGATCGTTACCTGCTCGCAGACCACAACAGCGCAGATGTCTATCAAACTACCCAAGCTGGCCTGCAGTGCACCAGTAAAGAGTATTGCGAATTCCTATCCCGAATAGCCAGCGTCCGCCGGCTCAACGTCATCGAACAAAATGTTCAGCTCTTTCAGGAAGCTGACAACACACGCACCAACTCTCTGCAACTGGAAGACGGTCGTATTCTAAAATGCGACCTGATAGTCGACTGCGACGGCCAATTGATGCACCAGTTGGCCGACGACCATCGGCATGGGGATCAGCACTACCAGCCCTGCCCCGGTATTCCCATGTATCGCCAGATCAATGCATCACAGATCCCTGGAGCGAAAGAAGCCGGTCGTAAAACCTTTGCACAATTACATCTTGAACGGACATCCTGGCAACTCAAAGTACGTGGTCAGCGGTTCGAGTACCAGATCCAGGCAGAGCTACTGCCACAATTTCAGAATGCATGGGTACAAAATATACTTGCCATGGGCCCAGCCTGGGCGGATCCCGGTTACAGTACGAATCCGTTAGCCGTGACCCAGTTCCAGCTCCAACAGCTCCTACCACTTCTTAACGAGACCCAAGGCTGGCAACCCCAACAGAAACAGTTCAACATTGAATCTGCTCTTTATCGCGATGAAGTGAACGACCTGCAGAATCTATGCAAGTGGCTCGCAGGACAGACAGGTTTCCTTACCCGCACGAATAGGCACCGTTTGGCACTACTACGCGCCTGCGGTCAAACTCCGCAAACTGATCACGAAGTTGTGGACAAATCTCTCTGGCAAATACTGCCCACTTTGGCGGGTGTCTGGCCACGCAAAGGCAGTATTCCCGAGCCCGGAAACGATAAAGATTATGCAAACTGGCTCAACGCCTTGCGGCCGCACTATCAACAGGCCGCGCAAAGAGCCCCTGCGTATACTGACTACCTTGCAACGCTGCCGAATACCATTAAAAGAGGAGCGCGCTTGTGACTAACCCTTCCCCCGTAAAACGCGTCGTTATTGTCGGTGGTGGTACTGCCGGCTGGATGACCGCCGCCGCCCTCGCAAAAGTTACCCAAGGGACCGACAGCAAGATTCAATTGATCGAGTCTGAGTCTATTGGAACCGTAGGAGTGGGCGAAGCAAGTATCCCAAGCCTCATCACCTTCAACAAAATGCTGGGTATAGACGAAAACCAGTTTATGGCCGAGACCAAGGGTACCTTCAAGCTAGGGATCGATTTTGTGGGCTGGGGTGCTGAAGGTGAGCGGTACTTCCATCCGTTCGGTACTTATGGCCGAGGTATCGACAGCATAGATTTCCAACACTGGTGGCTACAGCGCTACAACCAGGGCAACTCGCCCGATCTTGAAGAGTACTCATTGGCTGCCCAATCTGCATTCGCCGGCAAGTTCACCAGAATGCAGCCCATGCCCGACGCGCCGTTTGATGCCCTGGCATATGCGTTTCAGTTCGACGCAGGTCTCTATGCACAGTTCTTGCGTAAATTCTCAGAAGACCTTGACGTCGAGCGTATTGAAGGAGTGATAGAGGACAGTCAGGAAAGCCCAGAATCAGGCTACATCGAAAGTGTCCGGCTGACGTCGGGTGAGCGAATTCACGGCGATCTATTCATCGACTGCTCAGGTTTTCGCTCCCTGTTAATGCGACAAGCCCTTGGGACAAAATTTGTCGACTGGAGCAACTGGCTTCCATGCAACCGAGCAGTAGCAGTCGCCTGCGAACGTAGCGGTGCACCGGAGCCGTTCACGCGCTCCACTGCCCGCTCAGCAGGCTGGCAATGGCGAATCCCACTGCAGCACCGAAATGGCAACGGTTATGTCTACTGTAGCGATTACATCAGTGATGATGAGGCGACCGCTACATTGCTCGAAAATCTGGATGGCGCCGCAGAGGGAAATCCGCGCCAGCTAAAATTTACCACCGGACATCTAGAGTCCTTCTGGGAAAAAAACTGTATCGCGATTGGGCTTTCTGCCGGATTCCTGGAGCCTCTCGAGAGCACCAGTATTCACCTAATTCAAAGTGCGATTCAAAAACTAATAGCGCTCTATCCCAGCCAAAACTTTGAAGAAGATAAACGCCGTATTTTTAATGAGCGTACTAGCCTGGAATATCAGCGAATCCGTGATTTTCTTATCTTGCACTACCGAGCCAACCGCCGACCAGAGCCCTTCTGGCGCGCACTCGCCGCAATGGAGGCACCTCCTCACCTTGCTCGCAAGCTGACAAGCTACCAGCAAACGGGCAATATATTTCGTGAAGATGACGAACTGTTCAGTGTACCCAGCTGGCTTGCTGTGATGCATGGACAAGGAATTCGCACGGAGTCTTGTCACCCATTAACGAGCAAAATGGACACGTCATTTGTCAAGGATAGACTGCAAGAGGTTCGCGACGGGATTCAATATGTTGTAGGTGCCATGCCGCCCCACGGAGAGTATCTCGACCGCTACTGCAAGGTTAAATAATCACCGGTAGCATACAATAAAAAGCGGGGTTCAAGCCCCGCTTTTTATTTCACATCATTAATAACTCAGACCGAATCCATAAGGAAACAGCGGATCATAATCCTCATCACCGAGGTTGATAGGGATCTGAGCCAGATTGCGAGGCCAGGTCACGGGCAACTTTCCTGTTGGCGCATATTCGCCAAACAATACATCGGCCACACCAGCGCCCTCGGTACCAGGGAGCCATGCGGCAACAACAGATTGCCAATCGGATATCTGGTCGGAAACCATTAATGGACGACCGGAAATAATCACAACTACCGTCGGTACGCCACTATCGGTCACACGATCCAGCAACTGACGCTGTTCGGCCGATAGACTCATTGGCTTACATTTTTCACATGGCGCTGGACGATAGTCCCCCCAACCTTCCGCGTATGGGTCTTCGCCGACCACGACAATCGCCACATCATGGCCTTCGACGCCTTTGCCGTCTTCACCGTAGGTAACCGTGGATGCCGCTGCCTGGATACCTTCAAGAATCGTCGTGCCCTGCGTTTCAATTCCTGATTTACCCTGCCATTCAAGCGTCCACCCACCTGACTGGAATCCAATATCGTTGGCATGTACGCCGGCAACAAATATTTTGGACTTTTTATCAATTGGTAACAGCGACTTTTCATTCTTCAGTAACACCATCGACTCGCGTACCGCCTGACGCGCGAGCGCACGGTGCTCATCATTACCGAGGACACTATCGCCCTGTGCACTGAGCGCCAAAGGTGATACCGGATTTTCGAGCAGCCCTGAACGCGCCTTAACCAGAAGAATACGTCTCACTGCCTCGTCAATGCGCTCCATCGGTACTTCACCAGCCTTGACTGCCGCAGTCAGGTCGGTAATGAATTCCTGCCATTTCTCTGGCTCCATGATCATATCAAGGCCGGCGTTAATGGAGCGGACCACACGCTCACGATTTGTTTCTGCTGGAATTTCGCCCAATGCAGACCAATCGGAAATTGTAAAGCCAACAAATCCCAGCTCGTCTTTGAGGAGATCGTTCACCAATCCCTTGTGTTCATGCATCTTTTTCCCATTCACACTACTGTAGGAAACCATTACCGAGCCTACATCCGACGACAAAGCTGGCAGGTAGGGAGAAATATGCAGTCGCTCCAATTCTTCATCCGTCAGCTGCGTGTCGCCACGGTCGATCGCATAACCCTCATCACCGGTTCCATAGGTGGTGCCGCCATCAGCTACCCAGTGCTTCGCCGTCGCAATTACGCGGTTTTCGCCAATGGTATTGCCATTCAATGTGTCCCCCTGCAAACCTTTTACGAAGGGCTCCGCAAACTCTGCGACTAGGGCCGGATCCTCACCAAAGCACTCATAGGCGCGCCCCCAACGATCATCGCGGGCGACACACAGGGTCGGAGCGAAGGTCCAGTGGATTCCCGTGGCAGCGACTTCTTTTGCGGTAGCAAGACCGATGGAATACGCCAGTTCTGGATTACGCGTCGCACCCAGACCAACGTTATGAGGAAAAATCGTCGCATTCTTTACATTGCTGTGGCCATGAACTGCGTCAGTGCCATATAAAATGGGAATACCAAGTCGGGTTGACTGCGCGGCGCCCTGGTAGTCGCTAATCATGCCGACCCAGTCGCTTCTCTTGTTTTCACCGGGTACAGAGCCACCACCGTTGAGAATGGACCCAATAAAATAGGTTTTTACATCCTCCGGACTCGCATGAGATCGCTCGGCCTGGGTCATTTGCCCAATTTTTTCAGCCAACGACATTCGCTCCAGGAGCGCCTCAACCCGTTCATCAACGTCCTGTGCAGCAAAACTGGCTCCGCTCAACAGCAGTATCGACAGTGCCCCCAGGCAAGATATCCACTTCATATTCTTTCTCCATTATTTTGCGCGTCTCTCCCGTCGATATGCTTTCTTAATCACCGTCGAGAAAGTGACAAGTAACCCAGACATAAAAAAAGCCGGAGCAGATGCAACCGGCCACAATTTCGACGAGAAAAAACATCGAAAGCACAACGGTCGTCATGACCAAGAGAGATGCTTTACAGATGAACCACCATGCGCGAGGTTCAGCGCTTAATGTAGCATGTGAAACTTTGTCTGGAAGGCGTTCACGACAAGGAGGTCTTTGGATGAGACGATTCGGACAAGCGTATAAACAAGAGGAATTCAATGCGCCGCCTTATTGCAACTAGGGGTTCATTGTAATTACGCAATACACTGGGAAAAAGGAGAGTACTACTTCCGGTTACGTAAAAACGGGGAAAATGCACCGTAGTAGACGATGTAGCAATAGCAAATCAGGGGCACAACAAATGAAAGCCGGATACCTGCGCTATCCGCAGTAATCCCCTGAAAAAGAGGCACTATTGCACCGCCTACAATAGCCATACATAACACCCCAGATCCCTGACTGGTAAATTGACGCAAGCCGCCGAGAGCAAGACTGAAAATAGTGGGAAACATGATCGAGTTACACAGGCCGACCGCCACAATAGTCCAAACAGCCAGCTGGCCCTCTGATGTAATCGAGAGCGAAATCAACACCACTGCGGAAAAACCACAGATGGCGAGCAAGGCTCCGGGGCGCACAAACTTCAATACTCCCGCTCCGATAAAGCGCCCAATCATCGCACCGGCCCAGTAGAGCGACACATAACGCGCAGCCTCGCCGACCCCCATGTTGCCAACCGATTTCTCGCTGACATAGCTGACCAAAAAACTACCAATGGCAACTTCGGCGCCCACATAAAAGAAAATGGCCACGGCGCCCAACGCCAATCGCGGAAACCGGAAAAACTCGAAGATACCGAGCGCCCGGGCTTTTGGCTCTTTCTGAGTATCTTCTTCCTCCTTTATCGATGGGAGGCTAACCCAGGAAAAGAACGCCACGAGCACGAGCAACACGACAGCAAGCCAGAAATAGGGAATTTCGACAGAGGCCGCTTCACTGGCAGAGTAACTGATTTCAGGTTGCACTGCGGGAAAACTTACAACACCTGCGCCTGCTGAGAAAATAACAAGCGCACCAAAAATAGGCGCAAGGGATGTTCCAAGAGAGTTAAAAGCCTGGGTTAAATTCAGCCTGCTCGGGGCACTTTCTGGACGGCCAAGCGCAATCACATAGGGATTCGCTGAAACCTGCAAAATTGCGATGCCGCTCGCTAGCACAAACAATCCCAGAAGAAACATCATGTATACATGCATGCGTGCGGCGGGAATGAACAGCAAACACCCCGCACAGGCAATAAGTAAGCCGAGCACGATGCCCAATTGATATCCGACCCGACGAATCAACATTCCTGCAGGCAGGGACACAAGAAAATAGGCCGCAAAGAAACTGAATTGAACAAGGATCGCCTTGGTATAACTCAGATCGAACGCGCTTTTCAGATGTGGAACCAAGATATCATTCAGACTGGTAATAAAGCCCCACACAAAAAACAGGACTGTCAGCACAAACAGTCCCGCACGCTTACCGACGGTGTATGTGCCTACATCAGGCGCGGCGCCACTGGAAACTCGGGCACGCTCAGGCACTAATTCATTCATGTACTTTCCGCCATTCTGGCAAACAGGCCAAACACAGTATCCTTTCCTGACTTACATCCACTTCACCAAAATACTCACCCTGCGAGGCACGATATCGGTTAACAATGAAGCTACCACAAACTGATATTAAATAGGTTTCCGTCAAGCATTCCCACGACTGAGCGGACTGAAATCAAGACCAAGTGGACCCCGGAGGCTTCCTATATATTCGATTTCAGGTAAGGCGGCCCAAAAGCAAGGCAAAGCGGACGGTTCGCTCGCCTAGAGAATAGCCCGCCCCTCTATAAATGTGTATTCTTTTCTAGGTGCCGACGCTGTGCGGACGGTGCCTACCGATGGTGCAATAATTGACAATAACATGAGCTCTCTCGCCCCTCCGCAGAAACAGGCTGAGCCTTCGGCAATTCAGTCCCAACACTGGTTTATCAAGCTTCAGCTTGTGAGCTGGTCTGGCATCCTTGTCATTACCTTTTTATCTGTGAGCGCATGGAGCTCCGCCGATAGCGGCGCTGCGGCCGAGCCCCTCAACACCCTGTTTCAATGCGGTATAGGCGTGCTGCTTTCTCTGTTCTTAAAGCCTATATTTGATGTCGCTTGGTATACACCAATAGCACTGCGCACCTTTTTCTACCTGCTCGCGATCGCGGTTATTGCGGGAATATGGACTGTGGTACGCATGGAAACCAACCAGTACTTTTTGGGTGGAAGCTCGCTCTGGCCAGAATTTGGTGGCTGGTATTACGCTTCCTTATTTACGTTTTTGTTCTGGAGTGCGCTGTATTGTGGGGTAAAATATTTTCTCCTACTGCAGGAAGAGCACAAACTTGTACTAAAGGTCGCCGCGATTCACGAACAAGAGCAGCTAAAGCGCGTACATGCGGAGTCTATTGCCAAGGAAGCGCAGTTGAAGATGCTGCGTTACCAGTTAAACCCTCACTTTTTGTTCAACACCCTCAACTCCATCAACGCGCTGATTCGTATCAAACATGAGAAGCAGGCGCAAGATATGGTGCTTCGCTTAAGCCAGTTTCTGCGCCTTTCTCTGACTGAAGCGCCGCTGAAGAAAGTTTCCCTTAGCCAAGAAATTAAAGCGGTCCAGTTGTACCTGGATATCGAACGTACTCGGTTCGCCGACCGGCTCCGCGTAGAGGTGGACATCGAAATGAATGCATCGGAAAGCCTGGTGCCCAGTATGCTTCTACAGCCCATCGCGGAGAATGCCATCAAGTACGCCATAGCACAGAGTGTGTCTGGCGGAACCATTGCAATACGTGCAAAAGTCGACCAAAACCGCTTACACATCGAAGTGTGCGACACGGGCACAAGTAGCGGAGATGTCTCAGATGAAGAGTGTGATATTGAGTCCACCGGCGTGGGCCTATCGAACGTTCAGGATCGTCTGACAACCCTCTATGGCAATGATTTCTATTTTACCCAGTCCCAGAAGCCCTCAGGTGGACTCATCGTTACGCTTAACCTACCTAACGAGACCGCCGAGGAAACACAACCGGAGGTGGTCTCATGGTCCCATTGAAAACGGTGTTAGTCGATGACGAACCCCTGGCACTGCAGTTACTCCAATCGCTCCTGGAAGACATCCCAGATATAGAGGTGATTACGACCTGCCGCAATGGGCGTGAAGCGCTTAATGCGGTCGCGACACATCTACCCGACTTGCTGTTTCTGGATATACAGATGCCCGGCATGAATGGATTTGATGTAATCGGCCGGCTACAAGGTGACATCATTCCACAGGTAATCTTCGCCACCGCCTACGATCACTATGCTGTTGAAGCTTTCGATGTAAACGCAGTGGACTACGTGCTTAAGCCCATGGAGCCCGAGCGGCTGGCGCTGGCTGTTGACCGTGCTCGAGCACGGCTGCGCCAACAAGGGCAGCAACAAGATCACAGCCAAGCCGACGAAAAGGGCCGATTACTTTCCTCGCTTACCTCAACTTCGTCACAGACGCAGGCAGTGAATAGCCCTGTCGATACACCAGGGAAGCTTGCGATCAAGGACGGAGGCCGAATCATTCTGGCGAATCAGTCTGATATCCAGTGGATCGACGCCGCCGGAGACTATATGTGCGTCCACACAAATGGCGAGACGCACATCATGCGCAGTACACTTAAAGAGTTACAACAACAGTTGTGCCCCAATACATTCAAGCGCGTACATCGCTCGACTCTCGTAAATCTGAACTACATCCAGGAAATTCAGGTGCTAACCAAGGGAGAGTACTTACTCACTCTGGCTAGCTCTGAAAAGATCAAGGTCAGCCGTAATTATCGACAGTCGATAAAGGAATACTTGGAGCAGAACCAAACGAAAACCGCTGTTTGAGCTAAAAAAAATGCCCGGGATTATCCGGGCATTTTTTAGCTTCATCTAAGCTCACAAATCATGCTTCGCGAACAAAGTGTCCTTTTAATCCGTAGTACATGATATAGACATAACAGGCGATGGGTAGCGCAAACGCCATCTGGATGCCAATGCTGTCGGCCAGTGCACCCTGTGCGAGCGGTACCAGCGCGCCACCGACAATCGCCAGGCACAGGAAGCCGGAACCCTGACTGGTCAACGGCCCCAAACGCGCCAACGCAAGGCTGAAGATAGCCGGGAACATTACCGAGTTACACAGGCCAATAGAGAGTACGCTCCACATTGCCAGCTGACCCGAACCGAAAATCGTCAGCAGCAACAGAATCACCGCCCCGACAGAACATACAGCAAGTACTTTACCCGCGGAGACATATTGCATCACCGCGGCCCCGATAAAGCGCCCAACCATCGCACCACCCCAGAAGAGAGATACGTAGAAGCCGGCCTCATGTTCGGTGATACCGGCAATATTACTCTCGGACAGGAAGTTAACCAGGAAGCTGCCAATAGACACTTCGGCACCCACATACAAAAAGATCGCCACAACACCCAGCGCAAGATGGCGATGCTTTAACGCCTCCCAGCGACCAACCTTCTCGGCGGCCTGATCTGCGCCCATATGGCTCTCAATTTTAGGGAGTTTCAAAAAGCGAAAGGTAAACGCCAACACGGCCAGGCTCGCAGCCAAGATCATATAGGGTAGCTCTACTGCCGATGCGCCCTCGACACCTGAAATATCCGAAGCTGCAACACCGGCAACCGAAAGGATTAACGCGGTGCCGAAGAACGGTGCCACAGTGGTACCGAGTGAGTTGAAAGCCTGGGTGAGCGTTAGTCGGCTTGCAGCAGTTTCTTCTGCACCAAGAGCCGTAACATACGGGTTAGCGGATACCTGCAATACGGTAATACCCGCCGCCAATACAAACAACGCGAACAAAAACAGACTGTACACCTGAATGCGCGCAGCTGGGATAAACAGGGCACAACCAATAACCGCGATCCCCAACCCAATGACGATGCCATTTTGATAGCCGACTCGCTCTACCAGCTTACCTGCGGGTAAAGACACAAGGAAATAAGCCCCAAAGAAACAAAACTGAACCAGCATCGCTTGGGTATAGCTAAGGTCAAAGACCCCTTTCAAGTGCGGAATCAGAATGTCATTCAGACAAGTAATGAAACCCCACATAAAAAATAGTGACGTCAAAGCAATCAACGCAAACTGCTGGTTTGATGCACCTTCATCGACACGACTAATGCTAGCCTGCCCTATATCTGGTCCGATAGCTGCCATTTAAGTACCCCAAAATGTTATTAATGCGACGGGCACAAAGGTGCCCATAAGCCGATTGATCCACACATAAGAGGTTGTAACACGCCCCAAACAATGGTTTTGGGGTTTTCGACAAGGTGGTAAGAATTGGAGACAACAGGGAAAGTTTGGGAGGGGAAACAAAAAGGGGCCGTAATGCGGCCCCTTGCAGTCATTACTGACAGCTACCAATCAGAGTCCAGGTATTGTCGCTACCCGGCACGCTATTGGTGTACCAGTTGGCCTGATACAGATTGCCTTGATAGGTCATTTGGTCGCCGCCCAGCAAATGGGTATTAGGACCACCGTCATAGTCCGCATGCAGCCAGTTCGGGTACTCAGTCACACCGCTACACTGACCCGTGGTGACAGCACAGCCACTGCTGTCGACCGTCACACCGGGTTGAGTGGCCGGACACTGGTCCGCAGAATTCACTACACCGTCGTTGTCGTCATCCAGACAGCTGGGATCATTGTTGCACCCGGAGTCTCCGACCGCCTTGATCTCAATCCAGTTGATATTCCAACCACCAGTGACCGCAGCGATAGCGAGTTCGGTGGTGCCAGCAGGCAGACTAACGGTGTGAGAAACGGTGGTCCAGCTCTGCCAACCTCCGGTGCCTCCAAAGCTTACGCTGCCGTACTCCACAGAACCACCCGGCTGCTCCAGCTTCAGGCTGCCGCCGCTTTCGGATGCCACGCGATAGCTCACCTCGTAGTTACCGGTGCTGCTTGCAGGCAGGGTAACGTTGTAAGTCATCCAGTCACCGGCATCGATCCAGCCCACATTTTGGCCACCACCGACGTCGGTAGTTGCCTCTACTTGGACGTCGCCTGCATCACGCCAGTTTTCCGCTTCAACACGCACAACTTCTCCACCAGGATTGCAGTCTGTAGTGCACGGTTCGACATCAACTCGCAACCAGTTCAGGTTCCAGCCGCCAACTTCAGCGGCAACACCAAGGATCTGCTGACCAGCCGGAAGCTGTACCTGATGGGAAATATCCATCCAGCCCTGCCAGTCACCGGTATTTGGTACATCGACAACACCGTAGGTGTTCTCACCACCACCCTGCTCCAGCTTAATGCGGCCACCGTCCACGCCGGAAGCAACGCGGTAGGTCACGGTTGCGGTGCCTGCCTGCGGCAAATTCACGTCAAAGGTCAGCCAATCGCCATCGTCAATCCAACCGGCATTTTCGCCGCCACCAAAATCAATGGTGGTTTCGAACTCAACACCTTTTGCCTGACAGAAGCTCTCTGCTTCAATCTGGGTACCGTTGCCACCCGCATCACAAGGACCATCAATGATGGTTTCGGTTGGCTCACGGCCACCAAGAATTTCCTTGATGAAATTACCGGACTCTTTAAGAGTACCGTCAGACCAGAAGTAGGAGCTGGTTTCCACCTCCCCCAAATGGTTGAAATCTTTGTCATTGTAGGCCCAGCCTGCATGGCTGATGCCGTTATTGCGCATAAAATCGATCCACGCCCAGGTTTCATCGTAATTTACTGGACCGGCACCGTTAGCGTTCACCATGCCCCACTCGGTAGCGAACAGAGCAATGCCATTATTCATGGCGGTCTGCGCCTTGTCGCGCAGCCAGCCACCATGGGAATTCGCATAGAAGTGAATGGTGTAAGCCAGGTTGGATACATTGGCCGGGTTAGTGGACGCAACGTCTACGTCTTGTGACCACTTCGGGGTACCCATAATAATCAGGTTATCCGGGTCGATGTTGCGAATGGTCTGGCCCACATGCTCTGCATAGGGCTTCAGGTCTGCATGCCAATCCGTGTAGGGGCCATCGTGCCCGTTCCAGAACATCGGCTCGTTGTAGATCTCGTAGATCACATTGTCGTACTGGCCCCACTTCTGCGCGACCTCTTTGAAGAAATCATCTGCGGCCTCCCAGTTCTGGTGGGCAATATGGCTATGATAATCAATGATCACATACATATCGTTATCGATTGCCGCCTGTACGACTGTATCCAGGCGCTGCATATTCGAAGCCCAATCATCCTGCACGCCACCGGGCTCACCGTGACCGATAGCCGCACGAACGATATTTGCACCAAATTCATTTTTGATGCGGGCTACTTCAGCGGCGGTGTAGTACTTCTCTCCGCCCCAGTTGTTATTACTCCAAAACAGAGAAATACCTTCGAGGCTCTTTACCTGACCACCCACCAGTACCTTATTGCCTTCCACACGCAATGGCTCTACTGCCGCCGCACTACCTGCTGCGACCATAAGGCCGAACGCCGAACACACTGCGGCGACTTTTTTTCCGGCCCGACCGAGAATGGACCTACGTCTACTTTTTTGAATCATTATTCTCACCATCTAAGAGTTATTGTTGGGACGGCAAAATCTAGAGACGAAGAAACCAAAAGTCGTACCAATACCAGTATTAAACGAACTTGGGACGACAACTGGCACGCGAGAACCATATGGAAAGGGAATCAGTACGAAAAAATATTTTTTGTCTCTATACACGACACAAAGAAAAGAAATAAGCAAAAACGATGAAGCGGATTAATACATAGATAAAATTTTGAGGGAAAAAACTCTCCAGTGGCAAAAGAGAAGAAGAAATTTCAGGCATTCGCTCTTCGCCCAAAACGCTGCTTGGCTACAGTCAACCACCCCGATCCTCAGAAGCATGTGTTAGATGTCATCGCACTACAATGGCATTCCACAAGGGTGCAAAAAGACGTATAAAGGTAGAAAATTCATAATAATCATATAGGTGGACTCCCGATGCACTTCACCCGCACGCTCCTCATAGCCATTCTTACTCTGGCTTGTAGCAACATCCAGGCCGCTACGCTTATCCACAATATTGCTGGCTATCACACGACATCTGATGGCCATGAGTCATTTGAGGCGCTGGTCTTTGACGATGGCAAGGTCTTGGCAACCGGCAAGCTGGCAGATTTGAGGGAGAAATTCCCCGAAGCAAACGTACGGGATGCTGGAGGCAGGACGCTATTACCTGGGCTGATAGACGCACATGGTCACGTCCTCGCACTAGGACGCCTAAGGCAGGAATTAGATGTAAGGGACCTTTCTTTGGAACAAACCCTCGGCGCCACAAAAACATTCGCCAAAGATAAAGCTGCGAATGAATGGGTTTTGGGACGCGGCTGGAACCAGGTACTCTGGTCGGGCAAGCAATTCCCCACAAAAACAGCACTCGACAAGCTCGACATCCCCAATCCCGTCTGGCTACGCCGGGTTGATGGCCATGCAGGTTGGGCCAACTCTGCTGCCTTGCGGCTCGCCGGCATCGACCGAGAAACGGAAAATCCGGAGGGTGGTGAGATCATCAAAGACCGATTGGGTGAGCCGAGCGGGATCCTGATAGACAACGCCATGCTGCTACTGGAGCGCGCCATTCCTCAGGCGGGGCTGCAGCAGGATAAAGCCTCGTTAAAGGCCGCATTCAAAAGCGCCCTGTCACTGGGCCTGACCGGTATTCACGACGCCGGGGTGGACAGTAATACCCTACAGGCCTACCGTGAACTCGCCGCCGAGGGCGCCATTCCACTGCGCATTTACCCGATGATTGCCATCGAGGATGAAAACCTAACAACACTCCTCAAAGCCGGCCCCATCGGCGCGCCCGACCAGCGACTCTACGTGCGCAGTATCAAACTCTCGGCCGACGGAGCACTTGGCAGCCGTGGCGCAGCGCTACTCGCCCCGTATCAGGACAAGCCCGATGAACGCGGCCTCCTGCTCCACCCGGAAGATGAAATCCTCTCGCTACTACGGCTTGCAACCGAGCACGACTTCCAGGTCAACGTACATGCCATTGGCGATCGTGCTAATCACATCGTACTTAACCATTTGTACACCCTGCACAAAGACAACGACCAGAAACCGTACCGCCACAGGGTTGAGCATGCGCAAGTCATGCTGAAAAGCGATATACCACGATTCCCATCACTTGGCCTGATCGCATCAATGCAGCCCACCCACGCCACCAGCGATAAAAACATGGCTGGTGACCGACTGGGAGAAGAACGCCTCGAAGGCGCCTACGCATGGCGCACCTTTCTCGACCAAGGCACCAAGATCGCGGGTGGGTCCGACTTCCCGGTAGAGCCCGCCAACCCGTTGTTTGGACTACATGCCGCGGTTACCCGGCAAGATCGTGCCGATAAGCCGCAAGGCGGTTGGCGGTCAGAGCAAGCCATGACACTCACTGAGGCGTTACGGGCATTCACCCTGGATGCAGCCTATGCAAGCCACCAGGAAAACCTGATCGGCAACCTGGAACCCGGGAAGTTCGCGGACTTTATCCTACTGGAGAAAAATATATTTGCGATTGCCCCGGAAGATATTTGGCAGGTGGAAGTTGCCGAAACCTGGGTTGAAGGCGAGCGCGTTTACACGAAGGCCGATTGAATCAAAAAACTCTTTTCCCGGGAATCCACGCCCGGGAATTAAAAGGCATTCAAAGATCTAAAGCCTCATGGAGTTTGGCAATGGCACAAAACCCACTTTTCCAAAAAATCCGCGCAGCGACAGCCTATACGACCGGAATTCTAGTTTTGGTCAGCAGTATTAGTGGACCATCGTCTTTCGCCGCCAGTCCGGCAATAAGTGTCACCACGTACGGCACTCTTCCGCTCACCCGTACGCAGTACCAGAACAAGCTACGCGGCTTCTGGTTGGGACAAAGTCTTGCCAATTGGACGGGGCTGGTCACTGAAATGGACAAAATCGGTGGCCCGGGCCCGCACGGTGTCTTCTACACCCGGGACGACTGGGGGGAACCAGATCAGCCCAGTATTTGGGGGCAAGGTGTGCCCAGTGACTTGTCCGCAACCATCGACTGGGTCCTGCGCCGGCCAGGGGAAGTGTGGGGAGCGGATGACGACACCGATATCGAATACATATATCAGCACCTACTGGATCAACACCAGACTACAGTGCTCACCCCCGAGCAAATTCGCGACGGCTGGCTCACGCATATCTATTCGGACGAAAACACCCCTTTCACCACTGCCGATGGAAAAGCGGAAAACTTTCTCTGGGTATCCAACCAACGGGCACACGACTTAATGCGTGAGCAATCTCTACTGCCACCGGAGACCAGCGAACCCAACCACAACCCCCACTTCGACATGATCGATGCGCAACTGACCACGGAGATATTCGGCCTGTTTGCGCCCGGAAGGCCGGACATTGCCCTCGCCATGGCCCACCTTCCCATCCGCACCACCGCACGTGAAAACGCCGCCTGGGCGGCCGAATTCTATGTTGTGATGCACGCTCTCGCTTCGGGCATTGATTCCACGCTCCCCGTCAAGCCACAACTCTTCGCCATCGCCGAACGCGCGCGCCAACAGCTCCCGCTAGGAAGCTACAGTGCGGACATGTACGACTTTGTACAAGAGCAGTACCAACAGAAGGTACCCTGGGAAAAAGTGCGCGATAGGCTGCATAAAAAGTATCAAATCAACGGCGAAGCTGGATACGACCTCAGTACACGTAACCTCTATTGCAACGGCTGCTTCGCCGCCGGCATCAATTTCGGCGCAAGCTTAATCAGCCTGTTCTACGGTGAAGGAGACTACCGAAAAACCGTAAAGTTGGCGGTGTTAATGGGTTGGGATTCCGACAACCCGGCCGCCACCTGGGGCGGATTACTGGGTTTTATCTACGGACATGAAAAGCTCACTAAGTGGTTTGGCCCACTATCTGATGAATTCGACATTCATCGTACCCGTGGCGGGTTTGCCAATAGCGGTAAAGATACCTTTTCTGACATGGCGCGAGTGGGCGTGAGTATCGTAGATCGAGTAGTTAAAGACCAACTGGGAGGTTCGATAGATACAAAAAGCGACTACTGGCACACCCCATACTTTGAGGAAAATTCATTATTCGAACTACCTGAAGAGTTACCCGAAGAGGAACCCGATAACCAAAACCCTGAGACATCACGCAATGATACCCAGCCCCTCACGGTTCTATCCCTGAATGTTTACGGTCATGCCACTATGCCGGCGGCCGCGACCAGGTATGCGCAGCTCGTTACCGACCACAATGTAGATCTGCTCGCAGTGCAGGAGGGTGTCGACGATTGGCAGATTCAAGGCCTGCCCACCGATTACCGCCGTGCAGAGGCTCTGGCCAGTGCTTTAGGCAACTGTTGGGTGCGCCGCTATCAAGTTTTTGCCAACCGCTGTAGGGGGCTGGAATTCGAGCACAATGAACGCTTTGATATGACTGATGGACCAAATGCAGTACGCACAGGTGAATTGGTTGTCGTTCGACGTGGTGCCGATCGTTTCGGCCTGATTGACGTACACTGGGATCACGAAAGCGAACGGGTGCGTCACGCCAATAGTCGAGAAACCAACGCCGCTGCAACCTCCCCGCACTTACGTGGAATCCCGCTACTGGTGGTGGGCGATTTCAATACAGCCTGTGATAGTGCGACAACCCAGGCACTCGCCTCCGGTACAGACCTGTCGCTTCTTTATGGAGATGGTATTGACTGCGGCTTTGCACGAGACGTTAAAGGCAGCGGAAAAAGTATTGACGCCGCCCCATCAGACCATCCCGGTATTTTACTAAAAGTAACTGCTTTGCAACCCTGAGTTCCGCGTAGATTCGATTCTCTGGATACTATTCCATTAATCCAGTCCATCCCACTGCAACTACAATTCGACCGATAATAATCACCGAGGTCAGACACCACGCCCTTACGTGCCGGTTTCTGCACTGTATTACGAAGGGCCGCTATGCGGCCCCACTTAAATTACTGGCAGCTACCAATCAACGTCCAGGAGTTATCACTTCCAGGCTCGCTATTGGTGTACCAGTTTGCCTGATACAAATTCCCCTGATAGGTCATTTGATCTCCGCCAAGAAGGTGGGTGTTGGGACCGCCCGCATAGTCGGCGTGGAGCCAGTTGGGATAAGCGGCAATGCCATCACACTGGTTGGTAGTCACGCTACATCCTTTGCTGTCGACGGTGACACCGGGTGCCGTTGCAGGGCACTGATCTGCTGAATTAACAACACCATCATTGTCGTCGTCCAGACAACTTGGATCGTTATTGCAACTGGAATCTGTAACCGGTTTAATTTCAAACCAGTTAATATTCCAACCGCCACTTAAGGCAGCAATCGCAAGTTCTGAGGTATTTGCAGGTAGGGAAACTGTGTGGGATACAGTGGCCCAATTCTGCCAGCCTCCCGTAGCGCCGAAATTGAGGGTTCCGTATTCCACGGAGCCTCCGGGTTGCTCCAGCGTTAAACTTCCGCCGATACTCGCGGACGCTACTCGGTAGCTCACCTCATAGCGACCGCTACTGCTGGCGGGCAAGTGGATGCTGTAAGTCATCCAATCGCCGGCGTCAATCCAGCCTACATTGTCTCCACCATCGATATCGGACGTTGGCTCAACTTGAACCTCCCCAGCCTCGCGCCAGTGTTCTGCCTGAATACGCACGGAATCACTTTCAATTGGGCAGCCACTGTTGGTTGCAGAGCCGACGGTCTGCGGACAGACGTCGAAGGGGTTGCGCACCCCGTCGTTGTCATCATCCAACAGCGAACAACCGTCACTATCCACCGGTGCAGCGAGCGGTGTTTGCGGACACAAATCGACTTCGTTACTCACGCCATCTTCGTCATCATCGCCGGGAACGGGACAGCCTAGGCTATCTACTTCTACACCTGCGGGCGTGCCCGGGCACTGGTCGAGCTGGTCCGGCACGGTGTCCCCGTCCTCATCCGCCACCGGCACATCTGGCTGCCAGCGAAAGGTTACCGCGGTACGCGGAGCGATAGTATGCTCGAACGCCGAGTCCTCCCATGCAACCGAAACCATCTGATCACTATTCGACTTGTTGTACACCAGAGCCACCAAAGTGCCATCTGGATTTTTCAGCGCAACGTTTACGATGCTTTCAGAGAAGTCTGTGGACGCAACTCGGCGCGCACCAGGCTGCATAAAGCGGGAGAGTTGCGAAATAATGTAATAAGACACATGACGCGTAAGCCCCTGCCCCCCCTCTTCTACGGTGATCGCGCCCAGGCACGCAGTACAACCGGTTGGGGTGGTAGGCGGTGAGGTTACGAGGTTCCATTCGAGTACTGTGCGCGCATGGTTCCTGAGGGAACCCATTACCACCGTTTCCATGTGCCAGGCGAGGTCGCCATCAAACGCCGCAGCCCATCCCGCGGGCGTATCGTCTTCCGGTCTACCTGTCCATTGCTCGGTAAAGTAAACGTCTTTACCACTCGCGTGATAAACATCACTCATGGTACTTATTGCACCGGCGTACAGGTGGAACGCGGAACCATCAATGTACTGGCTCTGGGCTACGCGGATGGGAAACTCCGGGTGATCCAGATTGTGATCAAAGCCGAGTAATTTGACATGGCCAAGACCGGCTTGCTGCAAGGCCGGGCCGACATAGTTTTCTATCAGGTCGTACTGCTGCTCGGCATTCATCAGCATACTGGGTTCATTCCAGGGGTTTTCTGGCTCGTTTTGCGGCGTCATCCCCCAGATCGTAATACCTTCAGCAGCCATGGCCTGAATATATTGCACAAAATAGTTAGCCAAATCGCCGTAGTGCTCGAATTTGAGCGCTCCGCCGACCCAGTCATTGTTGGTTTTCATCCACAATGGTGCAGTCCACGGCGTGGCGAGGACTTTGATCTCTGGGTTGATGGTGAGGATTTTCTTTAGCACAGGGAGCAAGGTCTGCGTGTCAGGCCCCTGCAGGGAGAAGCTGCGGTCGCTGCCTACCTCAGTAAAGGTAAAAGATTCCCAGGTGCCGGCAGATTGGTCGTTATCTACCATGCGAACCAGGAGATTGTCATCAATATGCAGCCGGTCGTGATTGCCGAACCCTTTTAGCGGCAGTGATAGGAAGTAGGCGCCATGCCCTTCGCCGGGTGTCAGCTCCCATTTTTCCCACCAGCCGTCAGAGGAAGTTTCCTGCATGTCCGCCATATTGGTATCGTCGGTGCGTAACCGAGGCACGCTGCCACCGGCAGCGCGATCAATAAAGAACAATCCATCGCCCGCAGGGAAAAATTTCCACTCGAAGTCCGGCCCGTGCGGTGAGTCAGGCGCTGTGTAAGGATCTTCGTCAAAGCCACTGGCACCCAGGCGCACATCGTGGGCGGGCATGTCGATGTAGTAGGTCTTATCCGGATCCGGAACAAAGTTTTCCTGGCTGCGAATTTCGTCACTGTAGGTGTACAGTGACGTAGAGAGATCGGATGCGCCGATGCTGATTCGTACCATGGAGACGTTGTTTCCCACCTGCGGATGGAACATCTCGTTTAGAAACGCATTCTGTTCGGCTTCTGGTAGCGAAAGGATGGCCGCTGCACTGGCTTGCGTGAGTGCATAGCCGAGGCCAGTTACGGATTGAAACGTTTGCGAAGGGTCAATTTCAATCGCAAACCCGTTTGTGGCGGCGGGCTGGGTAAACGGGAGGTCAAGAACCTGTTCATGTAGCAGTTTGCCTCCGTCGCCTTGGGTAGTGAGGACACTAACCTCCTCCGCCAGTGACAAGCTGGCAAATGCCAGCGCGGACAGGGTCAGCACCGTCAGCGATGCTCTTCCGTTCTTCTTCATTATTCTCACCATCGAATTTTTTCATTATTGAGGGAGTGAAAAATACGGAGATTCTTGGGGAGCGTCGTATCAATAAGAGAGTTTTCTTAATTTCGTACGGGTTCGCATGACCCGACGCCAGCCGAACGCGCAGATTTGGACTTATCCACTGAGTTTAGGAAAGCACAGGGTCAAAAACGATAACGTGCAGGCAGGTGTATAAGTACAAAAAGCCCGCGCTAGCGCGGGCTTTTCATATGGTATGGATATCCGTGATCCCCTATAGCGGCAATCGTTAAGCCGCCTAGAAAATCAAGAATCAATCGAGCTTGGTCAAACTAAACCAGTTCAGGTTCCAGCCACCAATCGGAACGCCGATACCAAAATCCTGAGAACCTGCGTCCAGATAAACATCCATGCTGATCGTGGTCCAGTTCTGCCAGTCGCCAGTGGCGGGCACGTTCAGGGTACCGTATAGCGGACTACCGCCCGCTCGTTCGAAGCTCAGCTGACCACCGCCTTGAGAGGCCACACGGAATTCCGCGCGATAATTACCGGCACTCGGCACGTTTACACCGTGATATGCCATCCAGTCGCCGTCATCGAGGTAACCCACATTCTGACCGCCGCCTACATCAGAGGTAGCTTCAACCTGAACGCCCTCCATGAAGGTGTAATTTTCGGCTTCAACCTTGATGGTCTCATTGCCCGAATCAGTAGATTGAATATCCAACCAGTTAATATTCCAGCCGGGTCCCACCGCAGCGACCGCTACCTGTTGATCACCGGCCGGCAGGCTCACGGTATGAGAAATGGTGGTCCAGGACTGCCAATCCCCGGTATTCGGCACGTCCAGCTGGCCATAAACTGGGGAGCCGCCCTTGCCTTCGAACTGCAAGACACCGCCGGCACCATTTGCTGCTACACGATAAGAAATCTCGTAGTTACCGGCCGCCGGTACATTGATGCGATAGGCCATCCAATCGTCGATATCGATATAACCAACGTTTTCGCCGCCGCCGGTATCGCTGGTGGTTTCGGTTTGCACCCCATCGGCACCACAAAACGCTTCGGCTTCGATGCGCCCGGGTACATTCACCGCAGTTGCAGAATCGCAGTCATCGCCTCCTGCCGGGCCACCCCAGTTGAGAATAATGTCGCGGACTTTGTTGCCCGATGCCGTTAACTGGGCGGGCGCCCAATTACCAGTGGCACTTGCACCCGGTACCAGCGCAGAGGCACCTTCGGGCTTATCGTTGATCGACCAGTTGGCATGACTGATATTGTTGTTCTTAAGAAACTCCATCCACGCATCGGTCTCACCGTAGTTAACGCCGCCGTTACCATCAGCATTTACGGTGCCCCACTCGGTCACAAACAACGCGATACCGTTATTCAACGCGGTCTGCGCCTTGTCACGTAGCCATTGGCCGTGGGAACCGGAGTAGAAGTGCAGGCCGTAGGCAATGTTGGCGTGGCCCTGGATGGGGTCAAAGGAAGCGTCATCCACGTCCTGAGACCAATTCGGAGTGCCGACAATAATCAGGTTGTCCGGGTCAATCGAACGGATTGATGAGATAACGGATTCTGCGTATGGCTTAACGCCACTGGACCAGGAGACCTGCTTCGGCTCGTTAAAAATCTCGTAAATAACATTGTTGGTATGACCATAATCGGCGGCCATGCGCGAGAAGAAATTGACGGCCCGGCTCCAGTCATGTTCATTCGCGTAATGTGAGTGCCAATCGATAATCACATACATATCGTTGGCAATGGCTGCATCTACAATGGCCCGGACTTTGGCTTCGTTCCCTGCAGGATCATCAAAGTAGCCACCGGGATCTTCCACGCCCATGGCAGCACGTACCACGCCGGACTTCCAATCGGACTTCAACCAGCTGACGATACTTGAGTTATAAAACTTCTCGCCCCCCCAGCCATTATTGCTCCAGAAGAAACTGTTGCCTGCCACACTGCCTGGCTGGCCACCAACCAATACCTGGTTACCATTGACAGACAGTGGTTCAACCGCAAGTGCACTACTGGACATCAGCGCCAGTGCGGCCAAAAGCATGGTTTTACGCACTTTGCCTGCAGGATATGAATACCCGCTTTCATTCTTCATCAGATAATCGCTCCGTTTCATTACTATTGTTATTTGTGATTTAACGGCTAAAACACGTTATCCGGACAACGGTTCAACAACTTGTCGCTCGGATAAACGGGGCTCAATATGTCACTGAATGAAGTAAGTAAACGCGCTGATGAGGTAAAGCGGGACAGAAAACAGTTATTCCGGACAGCCAATAAAAAACCGGCCATATAGCCGGTTTACATTCAAATCCGATGAAACTCTGAAAAATTACAGCAACTCGGTCTTTACTTTTCCGCATCGTTGACAGCGTGATTCCGTGACCAGCTTCCCTTTCTTCACGTCAAATTTCCGCTCGGCCACCACCTTCCATTTGTGAAAGCCGTCACGACATAAGCTACTACCCTTATGCTTTTCCCAAGCCGTCTTCCGCTTGAATTGAATGACATCTCCCACCGTTATCTCCACTTAAAGCGCTTCTTTAATGTCTTGTTACGCAGAATATCTCTATTCGGATGATTTTGCGCCACACGGCGCATATTGTGCTTTTTATGCAGGATATACAACGCGCTGCACTGACGGAATGCCATTGTAAATAATCACACTCAGCTTACGAGGAATTCCCCAAAAACATCCAAATAAATGCAAAACGCATCAATTTCTACCGATAGAAGGAAATGGCGAATTTAAGTCCAATTTACCGGGCAAACCGGTTTGACGGGGCTATAAGTCGCGCCTAATTTGAAGCGTATCACCCGATGTAAAAGCCATGGATGGGCGCCGCCGATGAGTCAATTTCTCGACCGTCTCACGTTCTTTCGTAAAAAAACAGAAAAATTCTCCGCCGGCCACGGCATCACCACCGAAGATCCGAGGGACTGGGAAGATGCCTATCGCAAGCGCTGGGCCGCCGACAAGATCGTGCGTTCCACCCATGGCGTGAACTGCACCGGTTCCTGTTCCTGGAAAATCTACGTAAAGGGCGGCATCGTTACCTGGGAAACCCAGCAGACCGACTACCCGCGCACCCGTCCCGACCTTCCCAACCATGAGCCGCGCGGTTGCCCGCGCGGTGCCAGTTACAGCTGGTACCTTTATTCCGGTACCCGCGTGCGCTATCCACTGGTTCGCGGCAGGTTGGTAGAAGCCTGGCGCGCGGCCCGGGTCAGTAAGTCGCCGGTAGAAGCCTGGCGCTCTATTGTCGAAGACGCTCCCACGCGGGAAAGCTGGGTATCCCGCCGTGGCCGCGGCGGATTCGTACGTATTGGCTGGGATGAAGTAGCGGAGATTGTCGCCGCGGCAAATGCCTATACCGTACATAAGCACGGCCCCGACCGGGTTGTGGGATTCTCCCCCATTCCCGCCATGTCCATGGTGTCTTACGCCGCTGGCGGCCGCTACCTTTCGCTGATTGGCGGCACCCTGCTCAGCTTTTACGACTGGTATTGCGACCTTCCGCCCTCCTCCCCCCAGACCTGGGGCGAACAGACCGACGTCCCGGAGAGTGCCGACTGGTATAACTCCAACTATCTGCTGGTGTGGGGATCCAATATTCCACAGACGCGCTCACCCGACGCACACTTCTACAGCGAGGTGCGCTACAAGGGCACCAAGAGCGTCGTGGTCTCGCCGGACTACAGCGAAGCCTGTAAGTTTGCCGACCTGTGGCTGCACCCCAAGCAGGGCACCGACGCGGCTCTCGCGCTGGCACTCGGGCACGTGGTGCTCACCGAATTCTACGTTAAACGTCAGGTACCCTATTTTATCGATTACGCACGGCGCTACTCCGACCTGCCCTTCCTGGTAAAACTGGTTGAGCGCGATGGGAAACTGGTGCCGGATCGTTTATTGCGCGCAGCAGACTTCACCGACGCCCTCGGTGAATCCAACAACCCGGACTGGAAGCCCGTCGCCTACGACGAAAACAGTGGCGACATTGTGTGCCCCGCCGGCTCCGTCGGCTTCCGCTGGGGCGAACAGGGCAAGTGGAACCTGGAAGAAAAAGACGGCCAGGGGCGTGATACCAAACTACGCCTCAGCCTTGAAGACATCGCGGAAAGTCGCGAGGCAGTCTCCTTCCCCTACTTTGGCAGCGACGCCCCCGAAACCTTTGTCGCCACCAATCACGATTCCGTACTCGAACGCAATGTGCCGGTGGCCACCCTACAACTGAAGGACGGTACCTGCCGTGTAGCCTCCACCTTCGACCTGTTTATGGCCAACTACGGTGTCGACCGCGGCTACGGCGGCGACAACGTCGCCACCAGTTTTGATGACGATGTGCCCTTCACGCCCGCCTGGGCGGAGACCGTGTGTGGTGTAAAACGCAATGCCATCATTCAGGTTGCCCGCGAGTTTGCCGGTAACGCCGAGCAAACCGAAGGTCGCTCCATGGTGATCGTCGGTGCCGGACTGAATCACTGGTACCACATGGACATGAATTACCGCAGCATCATCGCGCTGCTGGTGATGTGCGGTTGCTGCGGTAAGTCTGGTGGTGGTTGGGCCCACTACGTGGGGCAGGAAAAGCTGCGCCCGCAGACCGGCTGGCTGCCGGTGGCCTTCGGTCTCGACTGGACCCGCCCGCCGCGGCATATGAACGGTACCTCGTTCTTCTACGCCCACACCGATCAATGGCGTTACGACTCCATGACCGTGTCGGACATCCTCTCCCCCACCGCTCCGGAGGGGGACTGGGATCACGCGATGATCGACTACAACGTGCGCGCGGAGCGCATGGGTTGGTTGCCATCCGCACCCCAGTTGCAACAGAACCCGTTGCAGGTTGCAAAGACGATCTTCGAGTCCGACACAAACCCGGACACTGCTGTGCCGGAAATGCTGAAGTCCGGCGCGCTGAAGTTTGCCTGTGAAGACCCAGATAACCCGGATAACTGGCCGCGCAACATGTTTTTCTGGCGCTCGAATGTGCTGGGCGCCAGCGGCAAGGGCCATGAGTATTTCCTCAAGCACTTTGTCGGTTCACAGCACGGCGTAGTGGGCACGGAAGACAGCAACCCGATCAAGCGCCCCTCTGAAGTCGTCTGGCACGATGAGGCGCCCCAGGGCAAACTGGATTTGATGGTCAACATCGACTTCCGCATGTCGACCACCAGTCTCTACTGCGACATCGTGTTGCCCACCGCCACCTGGTATGAAAAGCATGACCTGAATACCTCGGACATGCACCCCTTCATCCACCCATTAACCGCGGCAGTCGATCCGGTTTGGGAATGTCGCAGCGACTGGGAAATTTTCAAAACCATCGCAAAAAAATTCTCCGAAGTGTGCCCGGAAGTACTTGGCGTTGAGAAAGACCTTGTGCTGACCCCGATTCAGCACGACGCTCCCGGTGAAATCGCCCAGCCCTATGAACCAAAAGACTGGAAGCGCGGCGAGTGTGAGCCGGTACCCGGAAAAACCATGGCGTCGGTTGCAGTGGTGGAGCGGGATTACCCGGCAACCTACCAGCGCTTTATTTCACTCGGCCCGGCGCTTGAGGAAAAAGGCAACGGCGGCAAGGGACTTAACTGGAACACCGAAACCGAAGTCAAAAACCTCGCCAGCCTGAACGGTACCCATCAAGACGGTGACTGTGCCGGGCGGCCAAAAATCGAAACCGATATTCAGGCCTGTGAAGCCATCCTGATGCTGGCGCCGGAAACCAACGGTGAGGTCGCAGTAAAAGCCTGGGAAGCACTGGGTAAAGCCACCGGCCGCGATCACGGGCACCTAGCGGAAGGCAAGGAAGAAGAGAAAATTCGTTTCCGCGATGTGGTCTCGCAGCCGCGCAAAATTATCTCCTCACCCACATGGTCCGGGATCGAGAGCGAGCATGTGTCCTACACCTCGAACTGGACCAACGTGCACGAGTTGATCCCGTGGCGCACCATCACCGGCCGCCAGCACCTGTATCAAGATCACCTATGGATGCGCGCGTTCGGCGAGGGCTTCGTAACCTGGCGCCCGCCCATCGATACCCGCTCGGTGAAACAGGTACTCGGCAAGATCCCCAATGGCAACCCGGAGATCCAGCTGAATATTCTCACCCCGCACCAGAAGTGGGGTATCCATTCCACCTACACGGAAAACCTGATCCTGCTGAGCTTGAACCGCGGTGGGCCGGTGGTATGGATCAGTGAAGTGGATGCGAAGCAGGCGGGTATTGAAGACAACGACTGGATCGAAGCCTTCAATATCAACGGCGCTCTCACCGCGCGCGCAGTGGTCTCGCAACGGGTAATGGCGGGCACCGCCATCATGTACCACGCCCAGGAAAAGATCGTGAATACCGTGGGCTCGGAAATCACCAACCAGCGCGGTGGTATCCACAACTCGGTGACACGTATCAACGTGAAGCCCACCCATATGATCGGCGGCTACAGCCAGCTCGCTTATGGGTTCAATTACTACGGCACCGTCGGCGCCAACCGCGATCAGTTCGTCGTCGTTCGCAAGATGAACGAAGTGAACTGGTTCGACAAAGAAGTACACACCTGACAAATGACCGTCAGGAAATCGCAGTATTCGCACCAATAAGACGCTGGTGCATACAGGCAGTAATTTTTTCGGATTAACGCCGAAGCAGCACAGGGAATTGTGATGAAAGTCCGCGCGCAGATCGGGATGGTGTTGAACCTCGACAAATGCATTGGGTGTCACACCTGTTCCATTACCTGTAAAAATGTATGGACCAGCCGCGAGGGCGTTGAGTACGCCTGGTTCAATAACGTTGAATCCAAACCCGGCATTGGCTACCCCAAGGACTGGGAAAACCAGGAACGCTGGAAAGGCGGCTGGATCCGCAAGAAAAACGGTAAGCTACAGCCCAAGGCCGGCT
The DNA here is from genome assembly GCF_019800665.1 of Microbulbifer agarilyticus. Lineage (GTDB taxonomy): Bacteria > Pseudomonadota > Gammaproteobacteria > Pseudomonadales > Cellvibrionaceae > Microbulbifer > Microbulbifer agarilyticus_C. Next base: position 9,018 of record NZ_JAHVKO010000007.1, on the reverse strand, counting down.
CCAAATGGCGCATTCTTGCGAACATCTTCGCCAACCCCGACCTGCCGGAAATTGACGACTTCTACGAGCCCTATACCTTCGAGTACGAGTGGCTGCAGAAGGCACCGGAGCTGCAGGCCCAGCCCTCGGCCAAACCGCGCTCCATGGTTACCGGCCAGGCACTCACCAAGATCGAATGGAGTGGCAACTGGGAAGACGATCTGAGTGGTGAGTTCAGCAAGCGCTCAGTGGATTACAACTTCTCCGGTATCGAGAAAGAAATCTACGGTCAGTTCGAACAGACCTTTCTCATGTACCTGCCGCGCCTGTGTGAGCACTGCCTGAACCCATCCTGTGTGGCCTCCTGCCCTTCCGGTGCCATCTACAAACGCGAAGAAGACGGCATTGTGCTGATCGACCAGGACAAATGCCGTGGTTGGCGTATGTGCGTTTCCGGCTGCCCCTACAAAAAGATTTATTACAACTGGTCCTCCGGTAAATCGGAGAAGTGCATCTTCTGCTACCCGCGTATTGAAGCGGGTATGCCCACCGTCTGCTCCGAAACCTGTGTTGGGCGCATCCGCTATCTGGGCGTCATGCTGTACGACGCTGACCGCATCGAGGAAGCCGCAGCGGTCGAGAATGAAAAAGACCTGTATGAAGCGCAGCGCTCGATCTTCCTCGATCCCAACGATCCGGAAGTACGCGCCCAGGCGCGCAGGGACGAAGTGCCGGAAGCCTGGCTGGAGGCGGCAAAGAATTCGCCCGTCTACAAGATGGCCATGGAGTGGGATGTCGCCTTCCCGCTGCACCCGGAATATCGCACCCTGCCCATGGTCTGGTATATCCCGCCGCTGTCGCCCATCCAGTCCGCTGCAGAGGCCGGCAAGATCTCCACCAACAATGGCATGCCGGATGTGAAGTCCCTGCGGATTCCCATGCGTTATTTAGCCAACATGCTCACCGCCGGTGACGAGGCGCCAGTAGCGACCGCGCTCGAACGCATGCTCGCCATGCGGGCCTATATGCGAGCCAAGAGCGTCGACGGCGTTACCGACAACTCAATCCCCGAGAGCGTGGGCCTCGATGCACAAACCATCGAGGAAATGTATCGCTACATGGCACTGGCCGCCTATGAAGATCGCTATGTAATCCCGACCAATCATCGGGAGAAAAACGAAAACACCTATCACCTTCGCGGCAATATCGGTTTCGGCTTTACCGAGCCACACAACGGGCGCACCAAAAACAAGGATGTATTTGGTGGACCCAAGAAAATGCCGCGTAAACCTTTTACGGATTCTCCCTGATGACACGCACACTACGCGCTCTGGCGCTACTGCTGGACTACCCCAGCGAATCGCTCAAGACGCACTTTGCCGAAGTACGCGAAGCGCTGGAAACCGAGGGTTTTCTGAAGCCAGAAATCTTGGCCAAGCTGCAGCAGTTGATGGATAACTTTGAAGTACTGCCACTGCTTGAACTGCAGATGAACTACTCCGAGTTATTCGATAACTCCCGTGCCCTTTCGCTGCATTTCTTTGAGCACATTCACGGTGAAAGCCGTGATCGTGGCCAGGCCATGCTCGACCTGGGTGAGGAGTATGTAGAACGTGGCTTCTATATCGAGCGGGATGAACTTCCAGACTTTATCCCCATGTTTCTCGAGTTTACCTCCTGCCTAACGATCGACGAGGCGCGCGACTGGCTATCCCAGCCATCCCATGTATTCGCGGCGCTGAAAGAGCGGCTTGAAGAAAGGGATTCGGAATACGCCGGAATCTTCGACGCGTTGCTCACACTAGCTCAGGAAAAACCCGACCCGGAAGCGGTACGCGAACTGGTAGAGCGTGCCAAGGCTTCAGAGAAGACTTCAATTGATGAGGTTTGGGAGGAAGAACAGGTGACGTTTATGGCTTCTCAACCGCACAAACCGGTGAACAAGGTTGTCGAACGCCTGAAGGCGGCCGGTAAATTAATCATGTCTTCCAGCGACACCTGAAAAAGGCAGACGAGGCATAGTCATGCACGACTTTATCAATTACCTGTTATTCGGCTGGTATCCCTACGTCGCCCTGACGATCATGATACTCGGCAGTATCATCCGCTTCGATAAGGGGCAGTATGGTTGGCGATCTCAGTCCTCCCAGTTTCTGCGTCGCAAACAAATGATGTGGGGTTCCAACCTCTTCCACCTTGGCATCCTCGTGTTGCTGTTCGGTCATTTTGTTGGGCTGCTCACCCCAATCGGTGTCTTCGACGCGCTGGGTATCAGCCACAGCTTCAAACAGTGGATGGCACTCAGCGTCGGTGGTATCGCTGGCATCCTGGGCTTTATCGGTTGCACCCTGCTTCTGCATCGCCGCCTGTACTATCCGCGCATTCGCAAGAGCTCATCCAAGGGCGACATTCTCGTACTGCTGTTCCTGTGGTTACAGCTACTGCTGGGGATCGCCACCATCTTCTGGACCATTGACCATATGGATGGCAGCGCCATGGTGCTGTTTATGGGCTGGGCGCAAGGGGTAGTTACCTTCAATCCAGAGGCCGCCAACCTGATTATCGATGCACACCTGGTATACAAGCTGCACATCATCCTCGGGCTGACCCTACTGGCCATCACGCCATTCACGCGGCTAGTGCATGTGTTCAGTGCACCTTTCGCCTACGTATTGCGCCCGGGCTACCAGATCGTGCGCTCGCGGCGACTCGCCCGCAGGACCAACACCCCGCCGCCGAGCTCGGCACCATCCTCCGTCCCCTCCAGAGAATCCTGAGCAAGTAGCAATCTATGAGCAGCGACAACAAAGACAGCGCCGTACAGTATATGGAGATTCCGGCGGTGGAGATCCCGGCAGTGGATGTCACCGATGCACATCCAGAACCACAAATGCCATCGGCCTGCGAAACCGGTGGTTGCGGTTGCGCCACCGGTGCCAGTGAGCCCTTGCCCACATTCTCATTCGGCGAGGTTAAGGTAAATGGGGTGTCGATCGGCGAGGATGTCATCTCACGGGAAATGCAGCATCACCGCGCCGAGAGCGCCGAAGCGGCCTGGCAAGCGGCTGCCCGCGCACTGGTGATCAAAACACTACTGTTGCAAGAAGCCAACGATCGCAATATAGCCGCGCAAGCCGAAAGCGATACCGCGCAAGAAGCGGATGATCACAGCGAAACCGATGATGACACCCGGGTGCGCACACTGCTGGCGCAGGTACTAACACCGGAAAAAGTACGCGAAGAAGAGTGTCGCCGCTATTACGATACGCAAACCCATCGCTTCCGCACCCCTGACCTGTTTGAAGCGGCACATATCCTGATTGAACCGAATGAGCAAAGCGAATCAGCCTGGCAGGAGGCCGAACAGTCAGCACGCAGCCTCATTGAGCAGCTAGGTGATGATGCGCAGGCATTTTCCGAAGCTGCCGAACAATATTCCGGTTGCCCCACCGCCCACCAGGGCGGCTCGCTTGGACAAATTCGCCGTGGCGAACTGGAGCCGGCACTGCACGATGTGCTGGAAACACTGGCAGAGGGAACACTAAACCGTAAACCCGTGCGCAGCCGCTTCGGCTGGCACCTACTCCGCCTGCATCGAAAGATAGATGGGCGGACCTTACCTTTCGATATGGCGCGGGAAAAGATTCTCGACATGCTGGAAGCCCGTGCCTGGGTGAATTCCGCCTCCCACTACATTGCCGAACTGGCCCAAAGGGCCGATATCGAAGGTGTGGAAATTGATTCTGCAGCGGACGCTGTTGCCAATGTGAGTACAGAACATGAGTGATCGCAAACCACCAAAAGACTCCGATCTCAATCCGGACCTGAGAGCGAAAACCGATGAGACCTACGGGCCAGACCAACAGGGACGAGATCCCATGGAGACCATATCCTCCACGGGTAAGGAAGGTCGCGAGTGGCCCGTGGTATGGATTGTGGTCGCAATAATTTGCGTATTGATTTCGCTCTTTATCTTTATCGCATAACAGTCTTAGACAGCAATATCGTGTAAGCCTATTGAACTGGCTGGTTAACGCAGGGAAAACTTACCATGGATGCCCCGTCTGCCGTCTCAAAGTCTGATCAGAATCGTGCGCTCGCGCTGAGTACGATCGCCTTCACCGTATGTTTTGCGGTGTGGACAATCTTCTCGATCATCGGTATTGCCATCCAGGAAGAGTTGCAACTCAGCGAATCCCAGTTAGGCATCCTCATCGCCACACCCATTCTCACCGGCTCGCTGACTCGGTTAATTCTCGGTGTATGGACCGAGCGTTATGGCGGCCGTTTGGTGTTTTCCATACAAATGCTGCTCACCGCCATCGCCACCTGCCTGCTTGCCGTGGCCTCTACATACCCGATGTACCTGCTCGCAGCTCTGTTTATCGGCTTGGCAGGTGGCTCCTTTATTATTGGCGTTACCTATGTTTCGAGCTGGTTTGAGGCAGAACGCCAGGGCACGGCACTGGGCATCTTCGGTGCGGGTAATGTGGGTGCGGCGGTCACAAAATTTCTAGCGCCTTTCATTCTGGTTGCCTTTGGCTGGCATGCTGTAGCGTATGTTTGGGCCGGCGCACTCGCCCTGATGGCGGTGATTTTTTATCTTTTCGCCAAAGATGAGCCACAGCTGGTGGCGCGAAGAGCTGCGGGTACCAAACCAATCTCGCTTTCAGAGCAATTTGAGCCGCTCGAAGATATTCGGGTGTGGCGCTTCTCGCTGTATTACTTCTTTGTATTTGGCGGCTTTGTTGCGCTGGCACTGTGGATGCCGCACTACCTGATCGACGTTTACAAGGTGGACCTGAAAACCGCTGGCATGTGTGCCGCGGCCTTTTCCCTATCCGCATCGCTGTTTCGCGCCTATGGCGGGCACCTGTCTGATCGCTATGGCGCACGCTCGGTTATGTACTGGACCTTCGGGTTTTCGCTGTTTCTGCTGTTTATGCTGTCGTACCCGCCAACCCAGTACATCATCCAGACCAAAAATGGCCCACTCACCTTCTCCACAGAAATGGGATTGTGGCCGTTTGTGGTCACCCTATTCATTCTCGGCTTCTTTATGAGCCTGGGTAAGGCCGCCGTTTTCAAGCATATCCCCGTGTATTACCCCCACCATGTGGGCTCCGTTGGCGGGCTGGTTGGCATGATTGGCGGGCTGGGTGGATTTATCCTCCCTATAATTTTTGGTATGGCATTGGATCTTACGGGCATCTATACCAGCTGCTTTGCGATTCTGTTTGCCATCGTCGTGTTCTCGCTGATCTGGATGCACCTCGCGATTCAGGCCGAGGATCACCACAGCGCACACGAAACAGAATTCCGGACAGAAACCGATAGTGAACGAGTATCCACCGCAGTAACCGAGCAGAAGGCACAGGAACTGCTCAACAAAGGGGAAAGTACCATGAAGGAAACGGTGCTCAAGGAATGGCACCCAGACGACGAAGAGTTCTGGGAAACCAAGGGGCGCGCCATCGCCCGGCGCAATCTGTGGATATCCATCCCCGCCCTGCTGCTGGCATTCGCGGTGTGGATGGTTTGGTCTGTAGTCGTCGCCAAACTCCCCGCGATCGGGTTTAACTTCACGTCTTCGCAACTATTCTGGCTGGCCGCGCTGCCGGGGCTTTCCGGCGCCACGCTGCGTATATTTTACAGCTTTATGGTGCCGATCTTTGGCGGGCGATTGTGGACAACATTATCCACAGCATCGCTGTTACTCCCCGCCATTGGTATGGGCTATGCGGTACAGAACCCCGACACCCCCTTCCTTATCTTCCTGATCCTGGCGCTGCTTTGTGGCTTCGGTGGCGGTAACTTTGCTTCATCCATGGCGAACATCGCCTTCTTCTTCCCAGACAAGGAGAAAGGTAACGCGCTGGCACTGAATGCGGGGCTTGGTAACCTCGGTGTATCGTTGATGCAGTTCCTGGTGCCGATTGTGATTACCATCAGCGTGTTTGGCGTGCTCGGCGGCGAGCCGCAGTCCACCAGTGAAGGCACCAAGGTATGGATGCAGAATGCCGGGTTTATCTGGGTGCCGATGATTATCCTGTCGACCATCGCCGCCTGGGTGGGCATGAATGATATTGCCGATGCCCGCTCCAGCTTCAGCGACCAGGCCATCATCTTCAAACGCAAGCACAACTGGCTGATGTGTATTCTGTACACCGGCACTTTCGGTAGCTTTATCGGTTATTCTGCCGGCTTCCCGTTACTGGCCAAGCTGGAATTCCCGGATGTGAATACACTACATCTGGTATTCCTCGGACCATTTATTGGTGCACTGAGTCGTGCTGGCAGCGGCTGGCTCGCGGATAAGTATGGTGGTGCCCGGGTAACCTTCTGGACCTTCGCGCTGATGATCGTGGCTACCCTTGGGGTGATCTACTTCCTCACCAACAATGAAATGTCCGGCGCCTTCTGGGGCTTCTTCGGCTGCTTCCTTGCCCTGTTCTTCCTCACCGGTATCGGCAATGCCTCCACTTTCCAGATGATTCCGGTGATCATGGGTAAAGAGATTCCGCGGCTAATGCCACAGTTGAAGGGAGAAGACCTGAACAAACAGGTAGATCGCGAGAGTGCGGCGATTATTGCCTTTACCAGCGCCATCGCCGCCTACGGCGCCTTCTTTATACCGAAAGCCTACGGTACTTCAATCAATATGACCGGAGGGCCGATGGCCGCACTCTGGGCATTCTTGATTTTTTACGTACTCTGCCTGTTCCTGACCTGGCACTTCTACTCATCTCGCCGCGGTATGCTGTACGAGATTGAGCATAGTAAGAACAAGGGGTAGCTGGTTCGAAGGGAAAAAGCTTCCCTATAGGGAGAGTACCGGACCAGTATCAGCACAATGATCTCTTACCAGGCAGTCTCATCTGAGACCGCCTGGTGCCCTCCCCAAGTGCGATATCAAACCTAAGGCATCGTCAATTTTCTGAATCGTCGTCTCTACCTGAACTTAGAATAAGATTAACAACAATACCCAGAGATACTCCAACACCCGCACCAATCGACATACCAAGGCTAACCCCAAGCCCCACATCTCCGGACACCTTACCAAATGCTGCCCCCAAACTAATACCTGAACCAGAACCTAAAGCGACACCAACACCCAAACAAAGGGCAAGAATTTTTTCCTTTTTATTTTTATCTTCGCTCACTCGATACTTCCCTATATGTAGATTTACCTAGAACTCTAATTTATTGAAAATCAAGTCGAGCAAGCAACTAAAAAGTTAATGATAAATTTAGGCCCCACCCTCAATTCACTTATTATCAACTGACTGAAACCAATCATTTCCGCACCAAACGCACATCCTAGCCACTGGCGTTCTCACCACCTTCTGACAACGCGAGCACCGGTTTATATGAATCTCTTCCTCTTTTTCCTTAAGCAGTTTTACACGCAGCGAGTGCCTCACAGCAAAGAACTCCGCCCGCTTTTCACTCCGAACCAGTTCCTGCTCAGATATCGAATCCGGCCTCTCGCGACCGTGGAATGGAGACTTGGCTACAGAAAGTGATCTCTGAAGAAGATCGTGGTCTTTATCAGACAGTAGGTAATTAAAATGATTTATAACGTAGACATCCAAAACAAATTCTTCATCATATTTCATTATTGAATCAACTCCGAAGGATGGTAACGTCGCCGGAATGTGCACAAGGTAGGCTGTCCCGTGGTGGAGGATCGAAGACCTGGAGTAGATTGTCTGACCTGATTGTGACTGATGTAGCGCACGCCAAATTCAGTGCGTATTTGATACGACATACACCGAACTATCAGAACATCGTGCGGCGTATTTATACAAACGCCCCTATAGCTCTACCTACTGAAATCCCTAGCACGAAGATGAAGATACCGAGAGAAATAATCCCCAACATGATTAAGCCTTTTTTCTCATGTAGCTCAGCCGTAGACCAACAATTCTTGAACGACTCCTTCATAACCGATCCTTTTTAACCGAATTGCCGTAAGCCATAACGCCGCTAGCACGGGCAGCCGGAGCGCAGCGTAGGCTGTCCAGCCCGGGGCCCCGCAGGGGCCTTGGGCGATCTTGCCTAGCCTGGTTATTGCGGCCGCACTCTGAACCAGCTACTAGCACTATGCCAGCCACGGCTTGGCTGGCCACTGCCTAAATTTACGAGGAAAGAATACCGCACTTTCCCCAACTATTTTCCATCTTACTGGCACTCCGAAAGATAACTCCGGACTGCCCTCTTCTACTGAAACAGACCGAACACTCTAGGAACGGAACTGATTGAATAGCAACCGGCCAAAACGGCTCAATATTGGAAGCTATTTAGTGGCACTGAAATTTCAGCAACCACGAAAAACAAAAAAATACCGATCGGCACCAATAACGCCGCCAGCAGGGGCAGCTTACCTTGTGCGCCTTTTGCGCGAAAATGGGAGCGCAGCGACCTGCGCAAAGTGTGCACAAGGTAAGCTGTCCCGCGGAGGACCGAAGGCCCGGAGCATCCTGCCTAGCTTTGTTAACTGCGGTGTAGAAGGTAGTAACCGAGCGCCCATAAAAGTGCCAGATTTAGAATACCAATTACATAGCCAAAGACCCGAACATTCTTCTCTTTCATACAGCTTTGAAAATAGCCTACGGTAAAACCCAGATAAATTATTGGGATCGCTATGGCCATAATGATCCATACAATTTTGTATGTGTTGTAATCAAATCCATCGAGAATCTCCCTAATTTTTGGAAATCTCGCTCTCCCCTCCTCGGAATCTAGGATTGCAGGAAAGAGACTGCCGTAGCCCAGAAAAAATAATAAAGGCCACAATGTAAACATTAATACTATCGATAGTTCCTTCATGGCCATTGCAGTTAACGCCTCAATAACCGGCTTGATCTGCTACCACTTTCGTGGACACTTTATGCCGCCAGTTTTTCATACTCTGAAGGCGATTGATAGCCGAGACTGGAGTGAAGCCGTTCTCGGTTGTAGAACTCAATGTATTCGATGATATGAGCTACCGCATCGATTTCGTTTTCGAACATCCTCTGATGAACAAGCTCTGTC
>NZ_JAHVKO010000006.1 GCF_019800665.1 Microbulbifer agarilyticus | reverse complement strand
CACGGAACCGGAATTTGGTTCCCAACAGACTTAAGTCTTGCTCGGAATGCTGACTCAACCAATCAAATTGGCTGAACGTAATTCATTGACATGAGTTACTTGCTTCCGATAAATCTTTTGATGGCCGAAACCATCTGTATCGATCCGTCGCTCCGCAAGCACCCACACATATTGCTTGATCGAATTTTTAAACAACTCAGTGCAGCGCTGGGCCATCACTGTGGGACGCGTATTCTACACATCCGATCCGCTGAAGCAAGGCTTTTCGCAGACTTTTTTGAAGCCCCGAAACCGTTATAAATCAACGCTTTCCAGTGCTTCGATCAACCTCTCGGTGACCCCGAGAAGGACGCGCATTATATGGCGCCAATCTCGTTTGGCAAGCTCTTTTTTAGAGCTTTTTTCAGCACTGGAAACCGGCAAATAAATGACCTGATTTTCAGTGCTGGGGGACTGCCTGGAGCCCCGTCGAACCCTCAACAAAAGCACCGGTTAAACCGTGGCGACTCCGCTGAAGTGGCGCGCATTATAGCGACCGTTTCGACCTTGGCAAGCGCTTTTTGAAATTCATTTTTGCGAGAAAAACTCGTTGAAAATCAAAAGGTTAACTTACCTTCTCGCCGCCGCTTGCGTTGCCGCCCTGGCAGCGAGGGCGCGAACTATACGGCTGCACACATTGGCACGCAAGCACTTTTGTGAAAAAAGTTTTCACGCGCCAAAACCCATGGGTCAGTCACAAAATCTCAGGAATTAGAGCTGACAGAAATCGCGACCTACCACCGTAGCCCGCCACTTTTGTGCACTTTCGTGCAAGGTATCTTTTGAGCTTAGTGTGAGGTGGGGGTAATGCCAAATGGCGAAGGGGGATTTTGCGGCCATTCCACGGTGGCCAGACAGCGGCGGGAGCGGCGCGAAAGAGGCGGCGACCACAGGTTGGTCGCGCCTCATTTGCGAGAAAACCGACTAAGGCTTGGACTCTGGGTCATGCCCACCATCAGCCTTGGGCTTGCTATCCCCCTCAGCCGCACCACCTTCATCATCCAGCATTTGCGCAGCCGCGGCATGTGCGCTGCGGCGCTCGGCAACAAACTTCCAACCCCATATGGCGGGACCAGAGAAGGTATAGATAATCGCGATCACCAACAGCACACGCGGTGGATCAATGGTGACCAGGCTGAAGACCAGAATGATTGCCAGCATCATCACAAAGGGTACACGCCCCTTGAAATCGAGCTTTTTAAAGCTGGTGTAGTGAAAGTTCGAAACCATCAACAAGCCAGCGGCCGCAGTGACCAGCGCAGCGACAATGGCCAAGCCGGTGCCCACATCCGTCTCGTGCCCCGCCCACACCATACTGGCAACGATGGCGGCCGCCGTAGGACTGGCGAGGCCAATAAACACACCTTTATCAACGGTATCGACCTGGGTATTGAAGCGGGCAAGCCGCAACGCAGCACAAGCCGCATACAGAAATGCAGCAGCCCACCCGAGCTTACCCAGCGGTGCAAGCCCCCAGCTGAAGACTACCAGCGCCGGTGCAAGGCCGAAGGAAACCATGTCCGACAGGGAATCGTACTGCACTCCAAACGCACTCTGAGTGTCGGTGAGACGTGCAACCCGCCCATCGAGACCGTCGAGGATCATCGCCGCAAAAATGGCGATGGCGGCCGCTTCGAACTTGCCGCCCATACCGGCAACGATGGCATAGAAGCCACTAAACAGTGCACCGGTGGTGATCAGGTTCGGCAGCAGGTACACGCCTTTCGCGCGGACCTTTTTACCATTCTCCCAAACCTCTTCTTCCACATGCTCATCCACAGGCAAGCGGATTTCTTCATCGGATCCCGGGCCCTGCGGCCGGGCGTCCTTGTTATCGCTCATACAGGCTTCCTTAAAAGCACGACTGACTAATTACCCTCGCAGTGTACAGTGGCGCAGCGGCAAAAAAAAAGCGGTGAGGCCATCGAGCCCCACCGCTTTGTGATCGAACGCTGCTAATTCAACGGAATTAGCTATTGCCTTCGGTCTTGTCGATGATCTTGTTTGCCTTGATCCAAGGCATCATCGCACGCAGCTTGGCACCAACCTCTTCGATCTGGTGCTCGCCACCGATACGGCGCTCCGCTTTCAGGCGAGGCTGGCCAGCGAGAGATTCCAGCATGAAGTCTTTGGCGAATTTACCCGTCTGGATGTCGCTCAGCACGCGCTTCATCTCAGCCTTGGTCTCTTCAGTTACGATGCGCGGACCGGTTACGTAGTCGCCGTACTCTGCGGTGTTGGAGATAGAGTAGCGCATATCCGCGATGCCGCCCTGATACATCAGGTCAACAATCAGCTTCAGTTCGTGCAGACACTCGAAGTACGCCATTTCCGGCGCGTAACCCGCTTCGGTCAGGGTTTCGAAACCAGCCTGTACCAGTGCGGAAACACCACCACACAGCACCGCCTGCTCACCGAACAGGTCGGTTTCAGTTTCTTCGCGGAAGTTAGTCTCGATGATACCGGAACGACCGCCGCCGTTTGCAGACGCGTAAGACAGCGCCAGCTCTTTCGCGCCACCGGAAGCGTTCTGGTAAACCGCGATCAGAGTCGGTACACCGCCACCTTCCAGGTAAGTAGAGCGCACGGTGTGGCCCGGGCCTTTCGGTGCGATCATGATTACGTCAACATCCTTCGGCGGCTCGATCAGCTCGAAGTGCACGTTGAAGCCGTGTGCAAAAGCCAGTGCAGCACCAGCCTTCAGGTTCGGCGCTACCTGCTCGCGGTATACCGCAGCCTGGTACTCGTCCGGAGTCAGAATCATTACCACGTCGGCATCTTTCACCGCGTCAGCTACTTCCGCTACACGCAGGCCGGCTTTTTCTGCTTTGGCCCAGGAAGCGGAGCCTTTGCGCAGACCAACAACAACATTGCTAACGCCGGAATCTTTCAGGTTGTTGGCGTGGGCGTGACCCTGGGAGCCGTAGCCGATGATGGCTACAGTCTTAGACTTGATCAAAGAGAGGTCACAATCTTTATCGTAATAAACGTGCATAACTTACTTCCTGCTTAATGTGCTTTGAAGTTCACTCTGGACTCAAAGCCCAGAAATTCCTGTTTGGTTGTTTGACACTCAAATACTGAGAATTTTCTCACCGCGGGCAATACCGCTCACCCCGGAACGTACCGTTTCCATAATGGTGTGCTCGCCCAGGGCCTGTAAGAAAGCGTCGAGCTTTTCACTGGTGCCTGACACCTGCACCGTGTACATGTTGCTGGTGACGTCGACAATCTGACCGCGGAAAATATCCACACTGCGCTTAACTTCATCGCGCTGTGCACCGGTCGCGCGCACCTTCACCAGCAGTAGTTCGCGCTCAATGTGCGAACCCTCGGTGAGGTCCACCAGCTTCACGACATCGATCAGCTTGTTCAGATTCTTGGTGATCTGTTCGATCTTATGATCGTCCCCGATCGTCGTCAGCGTCAGACGCGACAGCGTCGCATCTTCGGTTGGCGCTACCGTAAGACTTTCAATGTTGTAGCCACGTTGGGAAAACAGGCCAACCACCCGCGACAATGCCCCGGGCTCGTTCTCCATCAGAACTGAAATGATTCTGCGCATCCTGTTTATCTCCCTTTATGTCCGTTCCGTCTTGCTCAGCCACATATCCCGCATGGAGCCACTCGGCATCACCTGCATTGGGTATACGTGTTCAGTCGGATCGACATAAACATCGATAAACACGGTGCGATCTTTGATCGCGAAGGCTTCGGCCAGCTTGCCGTGCAGCTCGTCGCGATGCTCGATCTTCATTCCAAGGTGCCCGTAGGCTTCCGCCAGTGCGATAAAGTCCGGCAGGGACTCTTCATAAACACTGTTGGAAAGGCGCCCCTCGTACTGCATTTCCTGCCACTGCTTCACCATGCCCAGGGCCTGGTTATTCAGACACAGAATTTTTACCGGCAAGTTGTACTGGGTGGCCGTGGACAGTTCCTGAATACACATCTGGATACTGCCTTCACCGGTCACACAGACAACTTCTGAATCCGGGTGAGCCATTTTCACCCCCAGTGCCGCCGGCAGGCCAAAGCCCATGGTGCCGAGGCCACCGGAGTTGATCCAGCGGCGCGGCTTATCAAACAGATAGTACTGCGCGGCGAACATCTGGTGTTGACCCACATCAGATGTCACGAATGCATCACCACCGGTAATCTTATGCACCGCACTGATTACCTCTTGCGGCATGATCATGTCGCCATCGGTGCGGTAGCGCGGCGCGGTGTACAGGCCGTGACGCTCGCGCCAGTCATCGATCTGACGCCACCAGTCAACAATTGCAGACTGATCGGGCATCTCTTTCGAGGACTTCAGCATTTCCAGCATTTCACCCAGCACCGACTGCACTGTGCCAACGATCGGCACATCTGCGGTTATGGTTTTGGAAATAGACGCGGGGTCTACATCGATGTGGATTACCTTCGCCCCGGGGCAGAATTTGTTAGGAGTGTTGGTTACCCGGTCATCAAAGCGTGCACCCACTGCCAAAATCACATCGGCATGGTGCATGGCCGTATTCGCCTCAAAGGTACCGTGCATACCCAGCATGCCCAGGAAGCGTTTATCGGTACCGGGGTAAGCACCAAGGCCCATCAGGGTATTGGTTACCGGAAAATTCAGGCGCTGCGCCAATTCGGTCAACAGCTCAGAGCCATCGCCCTGAATCACGCCGCCACCGGCGTAAATTACCGGACGCTTGGCAGACAGCAGCAGCGCTACAGCCTTGCGAATCTGGCCAGCGTGGCCTTTACCCGCCGGGGTATAGGAACGCATACGCAGCTTTTCCGGATACTGGTACGGATAGCGGTCTACCGGGTTGGTGACATCCTTTGGAATATCGATGACTACGGGACCGGGACGGCCGGTCGCAGCGATATAGAACGCCTTCTTGACCACCTCGGGAATATCTTCGGCTTTTTTCACCAGGAAGCTGTGCTTCACGATCGGGCGGGAGCAGCCCACCATATCGGTTTCCTGGAAAGCATCCTCACCGATCTTTTCGGAAGGCACCTGACCAGAAATTACCACCATAGGAATGGAATCCATATAGGCGGTGGCAATGCCGGTAATGGCATTGGTAGCACCGGGACCAGACGTCACCAGCACCACACCGGTGTTACCGGTAGCACGGGCGTAGCCGTCTGCAGCGTGCGTGGCACCCTGCTCATGACGCACTAGCACATGCTTGATGCTCTTCTGCCGGAAGATTGCATCGTATATATGCAGCGCTGAACCGCCGGGGTAACCGAAAATCAGGTCTACCCCTTCATCCTGCAGCGCGCGAACCAACATATCGCCGCCGGAGAGTAATTCCACGTGAGCCACCTCAAAAAAAGCTAAATTTTAGGATCCGCATCATCCACGAGCGAAAGAAACGCCAGGCGTGCGAAAGCCAGACGGCGATTCTAAAGGAAAAGCGTGATAAATATCAGCCTTAAACGCAGAAATAGCCCGTTTTTTAGGATAGCTTCACGGCAGCGCTATTTTTGCGCGGAACCCGACCGGTCATCGAACCGGATTGCGTGTTCCAAGGCCTCCAGGTGGGGAGGACCTCCTCGGCAGGAGGTAGTGGGTGCTTAACCCACTGGGGGAGAGTGCGGACCGCGGGGTGTTGCGGGGACATCTACTTCGCCGAGCGAGGCGCAAATTGTCCAGTTTGAACCGCCAGTGTCAACCAGCCCGGGGCCTCGTGGGACAAATAGCGGCAAATAGGGGGCAATCGCCGGCCAATTTGCCCGTGATTGGGCCTCTGCAGGCTGGCTGCCACCGGTAAAGTGTTAACTGGGTTGCGAGATACCCGCCCTCGCCCGGTACAATGGCCAGATAACAATACCGATTTGCAACCACAGCAACACACGACAAGGCGGCTTCTCATGCGCACTCTGCTTGTATCCCTTTCCCTGTCTCTGGGCCTGATGGCGGCCGCCCATGCGGACGGCATCTATAAATGGGTAGACGAAAATGGAGTGGTGCACTTTGGCTCACAGCCGCCGCAGAAGGGCCAGGTGGAAGTTGTCAAAGCACCCAAATCCGAGCGCTACCGCCAGTGGCAAAATGAACAGCAGACTCTGCAGACCAACAGTCAACTGACAACCGAGGCAAAGCCCGAAGAAACCCCGGCAACCGCCCCAGCAGAAACCGCCCAAGCTGACCAGGACCAGCAGGAACAACTCGACCAAGCCGAAATGGCCGCTCGCACCCAGCGCTGCCAGAGTGCGCAGCGACGCCTGCAAGAGCTAGAGGCCCGCTCGCGTGTGCGCGAAGTGGATGCCAGTGGCAATTACCGCGTACTTGGGGAAGACGAGCGCCAACAGCGCATCCAGCAGACCCGGGAAATTCTGCTCAACAACTGCTAACCCGAAACACCAGCACCTCCATCCCCCGGCCCTGCTCACTCAATGTGCGGGGCCCTCGCTCTCCGCCAGCTCACCATCACTCCCCGAATCGTCACTCTGGCGCTCGCGCGCAAAATCCGTCCCCAACAATAAATACATTGCCGGCACCACAAACAAGGTAAACAGAGTGCCGATGGTCATGCCGGATGCGACCACCAACCCCATGGCAAAACGCGCACCACCACCGGGACCCGCGGCGAGTAACAGTGGCACCATCGCCAGCACCAGGGAGGCGGTGGTCATCAGGATCGGGCGCAGCCGGATGCTCGACGCCTCCTCAATGGCCTGCCGTTTACTTCTTCCCTGCAGCTGCAGTTGATTGGCAAACTCGACGATCAAGATACCGTGCTTGGAAATCACCCCGATCAGGGTAACCAGCCCGACCTGGGTATAGATATTCAGGGTGGTCAGGCCGAGGCTCACGAAAATCATCGCCCCGCATACACTCATGGGAACGGTAACCAGCATGATCAATGGGTCGCGCCAGGATTCAAATTGTGCGGCGAGCACCAGGTAAATCACGATCATGGCAAAGAAGAATGTCACTACCAGATCGGAGCCCTCTTTCTTGTACTGGCGCGACTGCCCGGAGTAGTCCACGGAGTATTCACGCGGCAACACCTCCTGCGCAGCACTCTCAAGCACGCCCAACGCCTCGCCCAGCGGCACCCCGGGCCGGGGCACGCCAGATATGGTCACGGCATTTAACTGCTGGAAACGTTTCAGCTGTTGGGGCTCGACGGTTTCTTCCAGCCGCACCAGCGTGGACAGAGGGACTAGGTTGCCGTCACCGGCGCGAATGTAATACTGCTTAAGCTGATCCGCGGAGAGGCGCTCGACACGCACCACCTGCGGAATTACTTTGTAGCTGCGGTTTTCCAGTGCAAACCGGTTGGTATAGGCGCCGGACATCATGGAACCAAGTTCACGTGCAATATCCGCCATGGTCACGCCGATGGAGGCTGCCTTGTCGCGGTCGATGACCACTTCTATGCGCGGCTTGTCGATCTTCAAATCCGCGTCGAGGAAAATAAAGCGGCGACTGGCCCGCGCGCGCTGCATGATGTCATCGGCAAAACTGGCCAGTGTCGATATCGGCTCGGTGGTACCCACCACAAACTCCACCGGCAAGCGCCCACCTGCAGTGGGCAAACTCGGCGGCACAAATGTGGCAATCTTCAAACCCGCAATTTGCGAAACCTCGCCGCGGATAACCTCGCGCATTTCCTGGGTATCCTTGTCGCGCTTGTTCCACGATGACAGCACGAAACCAGCAATCGCACTATTGGGGCTATTTCCCGCGCCACCCACACCATTTAGCAGAAACAGGTTCTCCACTTCCGGATGCCGGTCGCGCACGCCGTTAATTTCCTGCGTGAACTGCTCCATATAATCCAGGGTGGCGAACGCATCGCCGCTGGCGATGCCCAGGATAAAGCCGCGATCCTCCTTCGGTTCGAGTTCGCTGGGGGAAGTGATAAACAAGAAATAGCAGCTACACAGAACCACACCGCCAAACACCAGAATGACCAGTCGCTCGTCGAGCGCCCGGTGCAAACGGCGGCGGTATCCAGACTCCAACCCTGCCAGACGCCGCTCTATCCAGGCCTCGAAGCGATTGCCACGCTTGCCGTCTTCCGCGCGCAGTACCTTCGCCGCCATCATCGGTGACAGGGTTAAGGCCACCACGCCCGACAGCAGTACCGCCGCGGCAAGGGTAAACGCGAACTCCACAAACAGGGTGCCGGTAAGACCACCGAGAAAACCGATGGGTAGGTACACCGCGATCAGCGTCGTAGTCATGGCCACGATGGGCCAGGCCAGCTCGCGCGCGCCCTTGATGGCCGCATCCAGCGGTGTCATACCTTCTTCGATATGCCGGTGCACGTTCTCCAGTACGATGATTGCGTCATCCACAACGATACCGATGGCGAGCACCATGGCGAGTAACGTCAGCAGATTGATGGAAAATCCCATCAGCAGCATCAAGAACAGCGCGCCGACCATCGACAGCGGCACCGCGATTGCCGGAATAATCACACTGCGAATCGACCCCAGAAACAGGTAGATCACCACGATCACAATCAGCACCGCCTCGGCGATGGTTTTCACCACTTCGTTGATTGAATCCTGAATATACTCGGTGCTGTCATAGGGGATTTCCCCCAGCATGCCCTCGGGCAGCTGCGGGAAAACTTCGTCGTACAGTTCGTCACGCACATCGGCAATCACATCCAGCGCATTCGCATCCGGCGCCACCTCAACCGCGACGAAGGTGGCTGAACGCCCATTGAAGGTCACCGAGGTTTCATAGGATTCGGATCCCAGCTCCACATCGGCGACATCTTCAAGGCGTACCAGCTGATCGCCATCGGCGCGCACCACCAGCTGGCGAAACGCCTGTTCCGTCGCAATATCCGTATCCGCGCGGATATCCATTGCCACGCGTGTGCCCTTGGTACTGCCAATGGAGGCCAGGATGTTGTTCTGGCGCAGGGCACTGCTGACGTCGCCAGGGGTGACTCCCTGCGCCGCCATTTCCGCCGGCCTAAGCCAGACCCGCATGGCAAAGGTGCGATTGCCCAGCAGTTGCGCCCGCTGTACGCCGGCAATGGTGGAAAGCTTGGGTTGCACCGCACGCGTGATGTAATCGGTAATCTGGTTGTTATCGAGGATTTCAGAGGAAAAGGACAGGTACATGGCGGCAATGGTTTCACCCACCGCCAAGTCTACCGTGGGATCTTCCGACTCCAGCGGCAGTTCATTGCGTAGCTTGTTGACCTTGGCCACCACCTGGGTGAGGACCTGATTGGGGTCGTAATCCAACCGCACGTAAGCCTGGATTACCGAGATACCCTGAATGCTGGTAGAGACGATGTAATCCAGCCCATCAGCGGTGGCAATCTCCTGCTCCAGTGGTGTGGTGATAAACCCCTGCACCAGATCTGCATCCGCGCCGACATACACGGTGCTGATGGTGATAACCGCATTTTCCAACTCGGGGTACTGACGCACATTGAGTTCAGCAGTGGAGCGCAGGCCGAGCAGAAAAATAAACAGGCTGACCACGCAGGCCAGAACCGGTTTACGTATAAAGATGTCGGTAAACTGCACTCGGCGTCCCTGCCAGCGGCGTTTGCGCGTTAACTATTACCCGGCTTTGGAGCCAATTGCTCCGGCGGCGGGTTGTCGTTGTTGATGATCACCCCACCCTCATTACGTAATTTCAACAGACCGCTGGTTGCCACTTGCTCACCGGCCTGGATGCCTTCGGTAATTTCGATCATGTCACCACGTACCTCACCGGTTTTGACAAACCGTTTTATTGCGACCAGATCCGTCTGTGGTGGCGGGGCCCGCCCGAGTATTGGCTTTTGGGGAGCTTTTGGCTGCGGCTTGCCCTGCTGCTTGCGAATGATGAATACCGAGTTCCCGTAGGGCGCATAGCTGATTGCGGTACGCGGCACTACGAGCACATTGCGAAATTTTTCCACCTTTACCGCAACATCGGCAAACATGCCGGGGCGCAAGCGCCCCTCGGGGTTTTCCAGCGTGGCCTGAAGCAAAAAAGTGCGATTGCGCGGGTCGATGGCCGGGTCGATGGCAGTAATACGCCCCTGAAAGGTCTGTGTGGGTACCGCCGGGGCATTGAGTTCAATACCCTGCCCTTCCTTCACGCGGGAAAAATCCTGTTCCGAGAGAGAGAAATCCACAAAGATGGGATGCAACTGCTGCAGGGATACGACGGCATCACCGGGGGCCACGTTTTGCCCCAGGTCAACCCGGCGAATACCCAGGCGCCCGGAAAATGGGGCGGTAATCGTGCGCTCTTCGATGGTGGCCCGTTGTACCAGCAGGCTCGCGAGGATCTGGTCGATATTGGACTGGGCTTCATCCAGTTCGCGCAGGGTGGCAACGCCTTTCTTATACAGCTCGGATATCCGCTTGAATTCCCGCTCTGCCAAGCGGCGCTCCGCTTCCAGTACTTCGATCTGCGCGGTTTCCGGCTCCGCAATCAGCTCAACCAGCACCGCTCCCTTGTCGACGGGTTGGCCGGATTCAAAATAGATTGCCTTTACCTTGCCCTGCGCCTGCGTGGTGACATCGACACCATTGACCGCGCGCAGGCTGCCAACGGCATTCAGGCGAGCCTGCCAGCGCTGCTGCTGTACACGGGTCGAGGTCACGGTGGCAGGGGGCAGCGACATGTTGTCCATGGCCTGGTTCATCATATACAGGCCAAAAAACTTGAAACCGAAGATACCGCCGAACACCACAAGGCAGGCCAGCAGCATCCAAAACATGCGCCAGTTAAATAACTGCCTTGCCAGTGTCATACATCCATTCCATTACCACCGACCTAATACCACCACCTTAACACCAGCGGCCTATTACGGGTGCCCCTTCCCTGGGCCTACTCCAGCATCAATTAAGCGTCACCTGAATATCACTTGTTGAAAACGGCCTTGTCTCCTTCGAGGGTCGCGTGAATGGTGTCACCCGGTGCAAACTTGCCGGACAGCACATCCTGAGCCAGCGGGTTTTCAATCCACATCTGAATCGCGCGCTTGAGTGGGCGCGCACCGTATACAGGGTCGAAGCCCACATCGGCCAGCTTGCCCAGGAGTTCGTCGGAGATTTCCAGATTCAGATCCCGATCCAGCAGGCGCTTGCGCAGGTTCTGTAACTGAATTTCGGCGATCGCGCGCACCTCCTCACGGCCCAGCGGGTGGAACACCACGA
The DNA here is from genome assembly GCF_019800665.1 of Microbulbifer agarilyticus. Taxonomy (GTDB): domain Bacteria; phylum Pseudomonadota; class Gammaproteobacteria; order Pseudomonadales; family Cellvibrionaceae; genus Microbulbifer; species Microbulbifer agarilyticus_C. The sequence goes on along the minus strand of NZ_JAHVKO010000006.1, from coordinate 236,823 downwards.
CCTCATCGATGCGGTTGATAAATTCCGGCCGGAAGTGTTCACCCACTACCGCCATCACCGCAGCCTTCATCTGCCGATACTGGATTTCCGAATCGACTTCATCGTCGTCGCGGCCGCTGGCGTATTTCTGAATCAGATCCGAGCCGAGGTTGGAGGTCATCACCACAACGGTGTTGCGGAAGTCCACGGTGCGCCCCTGGCCATCGGTCAGGCGGCCGTCTTCGAGAACCTGCAGCAGGATATTGAACACATCCGGGTGTGCCTTCTCCACTTCATCCAGCAGAAGTACCGAGTAGGGTTTACGACGCACCGCCTCGGTGAGGTAGCCACCCTCCTCGTACCCTACATATCCGGGAGGTGCGCCGATCAGACGGGCAACAGAGTGTTTCTCCATAAACTCCGACATATCCACCCGCACCATGGCGTCTTCGGTATCGAACAGGAATTGCGCCAGCGCCTTGCACAGCTCCGTTTTACCCACGCCGGTGGGGCCAAGGAACAGAAATGAGCCGTTGGGCCGATTGGGATCGGCAAGGCCTGCGCGGGAGCGACGCACGGCATTGGATACCGCTTCGACGGCTTCGTCCTGACCAATCACCCGGTCGTGCAGCACATCCTCCATGCGGAGAAGTTTTTCACGCTCACCTTCGAGCATTTTCGATACCGGAATGCCGGTCCAGCGGGATACTACCTCGGCGACTTCCTCGTCAGTTACACGATTGCGCAGTAACTGGTTTTCACTGGTATCACTGCTATCCGAGGCGAGCTTCAGTTGCTCCTCCAGCTGCGGGATTACCCCGTACTGAATTTCGGACATGCGGGTCAGGTCGCCGGCACGACGGGCGGCATCCATATCCAGCTTGGCTTGTTCCAGCTTGTTTTTAACGTCGGCACTGCCGGCGAGCTTAGCCTTCTCCGCCTTCCAGATTTCTTCCAGGTCGGCGTATTCTTTTTCGATCTGGTCGATATCTTCTTCGAGTTTCTCCAGGCGTTTTTTGGCGGCCTCATCGTCCTTGTCTTTCTTTACCGCTTCGCGCTCGATCTTCAGCTGAATCAAGCGGCGCTCGAGCTTGTCCATCTCTTCCGGCTTGGAATCGATTTCCATACGAATGCGGCTGGCGGCTTCGTCGATCAAATCGATGGCCTTGTCCGGTAGCTGGCGATCGGTGATGTAACGCTGGGACAGTTTGGTGGCGGCGATAATTGCGGAGTCGGTAATGTCCACACCGTGGTGCACTTCGTAGCGCTCTTTCAGGCCGCGCAAAATCGCGATGGTATCCTCTTCCGAGGGCTCATCCACAAGGACCTTCTGGAAGCGCCGTTCCAGCGCCGCATCCTTCTCAATGTACTGGCGATATTCGTCGAGAGTGGTGGCGCCAACGCAGTGCAATTCACCGCGGGCGAGGGCGGGCTTGAGCATATTGCCCGCGTCCATGGCACCCTCCGCCTTACCGGCACCCACCATGGTGTGCAGCTCATCGATAAACAGGATGATGCGCCCTTCCTGCTTGGAGAGTTCGTTGAGCACGGCTTTTAAGCGCTCTTCAAATTCGCCGCGGAATTTTGCCCCGGCGAGCAAGGCGCCAAGGTCCAGCGACAGCAGGCGCTTGTCTTTCAGTCCCTCAGGCACCTCACCGTTGACGATGCGCTGGGCGAGACCTTCAACGATGGCGGTCTTGCCCACGCCGGGCTCGCCGATCAGTACCGGATTGTTTTTGGTACGGCGCTGCAATACCTGAATGGTGCGGCGAATTTCATCGTCGCGACCAATCACCGGGTCGAGCTTGCCGGCCTCGGCACGCGCGGTCATATCCAGGGTGTACTTGTCCAGAGCCTGGCGGGCCTCTTCCGCCTGCGGGTCATCCACCTTCTCGTCGCCGCGCACTTTACGAATCGCGTCTTGCAGGTGTTTCAGGTCACCATTGGCGTTAAGAATCTTGGAAACTTCACCGGCGGCGGGGTCGAAGGCCGCCAGTAATACCGTTTCACTGGCGATAAAACTGTCGCCATTTTTCTGGGCTTGCTTATCTGCCAGATTAAACAGGCGCATTAACTCTTGCGACATTCCCACATCGCCGGTCGGGGTAGCGACGGTGGGCAAGTTGTCGAGACGCTTGGCGAGGTCGTTGCGCAGGCCGTTGATATTAAATCCGGCCTGATTCAAAAATGCGGAGACACTGCCGCTGGACTGATCCAGCAGCGCCTGCAAAAGATGTTCGGGATAAATTTGATTGTGGTCGCGGCCGACGGCAATCGATTGAGCGTCGGCAATCGCCGCCTGCAGCGGGTTGGTCATCCGGTCGATGCGCATGCGTACTCCCCTCTCCTGATCATTGGCGCGTCGAAAAAGAAAAGTGCGACGCGCGGAAACACAATGACGAATACAGTCTAGTGCTGATCAGTAATTTGCGGGCTTACTGCGGATTTTCAAGTTGACGGAGTAAAGACTCGCGCTACTCAAACCAGATAAGGGATGCCATACGGCCAGTATCACGGTCCCTGCGGTAGGAAAAGAAGGCCGATTCCTCGGTGACCGTGCAGCGATCTCCACCAAAAATTTGAGTAACACCGAGGTCGGTTAACTCCGCGCGACCGAGCGTGTAAATATCCGCAAGAAAGTGCAGAGGTTTTTGCGCATGCGGCACAAAGCATTGGGCAATCGCTTCGGCGTGGGCTTCACTCATGGACGACTCGAACGCCGCCTCCAGCACGTCCACACCACACTCGAAGGCCTGCGGGCCAATAGCGGGCCCCAGCCACACCAGTAAATCCTGCGGATCGCTTTGCATCGCGGACAGGGTTTCACGAATCACTCCGCCGGTGAGTCCCCGCCAGCCGGCGTGAATGGCGGCAACTTCGGTACCGTCGCGGTTCGTCACCAGCAGCGGCAGGCAATCCGCGGTAAGTACCGCACATACTGTGTCGGCCTCGCCGGTAATACTGGCGTCGGCAGTAAGTACCTTGCCATCTGTGCCCGCGACCACCACCTTATCGCTGTGAATCTGCTCCAGCCACTGGGGTGCATTGGGCAGGTTCAGCTCCTGCTGCAACTGCTGCCGATTCGCGGCTACCGCCTCTGCGGTATCGCCCACGTGATCAGCCTGATTGAATGCGGTATAACATCCCTCACTGTGACCGCCCTCGCGCAAGGTAACGAAAGCGCGCACATTTACCGGCGCCGGCCAGTCGGGTTTGAGGTAGTGATCCGCAGACATGGGTGATCCTGTGTAGCAATAAGTCGTTTTGCGAAAAGCTGTATAAAGAGCCGGTTCAAGAGGTCCGTGTAGTCAAACCTAATCCGGACCAGCATCCTTGCGATCGGCACGCAGCAATTCAAGCAGCTGCAGCATATCCTTCGGCATTGGCGCCTGCCAGTGCATTGGCTCACCGGATTCCGGGTGAATCAGCGCCAACTCCGCCGCATGCAGTGCCTGCCGGGGGAACTGTTGCAAAGCCTCCACCAATTCTCTACTAGCACCCTGCGGTAATTTTCCGCGCCCGCCGTACAGCGGATCGCCCACCAACGGATGGCGGATATGCGCCATGTGCACCCGGATCTGGTGGGTGCGCCCGGTTTCCAGCTGGCAGCGCACCAGCATATGGCTGCGGAAGCGCTCCTGCAGGCGATAGTGAGTGATCGCTTCCTTGGCGCCCCCCATCCCCGCGTTGGGTAATACGGCCATTTTCAGCCGGTGCGTGCGATGGCGGCCCATCGGTGCATCCACGGTACCGCCGCCACTTAAGGTCCCCTGTACGATGGCGTCATACAAGCGGCTTACGCTACGCTCCTTGAGCTGGTCCACCAGATCCGTCTGCGCCTGCAGGGTCTTGGCCACCACCATCAGGCCGCTGGTGTCCTTATCCAGGCGGTGCACGATACCGGCGCGAGGAATGTTCTGCTGCCCCGCATTGTGCGCCAGCAGCCCATTCAGCAAGGTATTGTCCGGATTGCCGGCTGCCGGGTGGACCACCAGGCCCGCAGGTTTGTTGATGACCAGGATGGCGTCATCCTCGTAAACGACGTCCAGGTCCATTTCTTGCGGTAGCCACTCCCCTTGTGGCTCCAATTCCGCGTGCAGCACCAGCCGTTCGCCACCGAAAAGCTTGTCTTTCGGCTTGCCGGAACGCCCGTCAATAGTGAGTTGGCCGCCTTTTATCCAGGTTTGCAGGCGTGCGCGGGAATAATCAGGGATCAAATCCGCCGCAGCCTGGTCAAACCTCTGCCCGGCACATTCTGCGGGCACTTCAATTTCAAGATGTATTTGATTGCTCATCCGAGAGGGTCTAATACTTTGGGCTGGCGAGGCGCTGTGGTTAAATAGCTGCCCTTCGGCCCCCAGTGAATTTTTGGGCGGCTAGTTTAATAAGGTTGAGACGAATAATGATAGAGCGAGGGGCCATGTGGTCTTGGAATAATCAGGCCTGGAAAACCCTATTTATGGCACTTCTTGCCGTATTGGTGGCTTCGTGCGCCAGTACGGACGAAGAAGAAGAGGGCCTGCCCAGCGGAAACCGTACCGAGCAAGCCTTCTATGAAGCGGCCCAGCGGCAGCTCCGCTCCAGCCAGTGGGAAATGGCCATCAAGAATCTGCGGGCGCTGGAAGATAACTTCCCGTTTGGTAACTACGCCGAGCAGGCCCAGTTGGAGCTGATCTACGCCTACTACCGCGACTACCAGAACGATGCGGCTATTTCTGCGGCGGACCGCTTTATCCGCCTGCACCCCCAGCATCGCAATGTAGATTACGCCTACTACATGAAAGGCCTGGCCTCGTTTACCGAAGGCAGTGGCCTGTTCGAGCGCTTCCTGCCCACAGATATGACCCGCCGCGACCCCGGCTCGGCACGGGAATCTTTCGCGTATTTCGCCCAGTTGATGGCGCGCTACCCGGAGAGCCGCTATGCCCCGGATGCGCAGAAACGCATGATCCACCTGCGTAACCTGCTGGCGCGCTACGAGATCCATGTGGCCAACTACTACTTCAAACGCGGTGCCTATCTGGCCTCGGCAAATCGCGGCCGCTTTGTGGTGGAGAACTTCCAGCAGACTCCGTCGGTACCGGATGCGCTGGCGGTGATGGTTCAGGCCTACCACCTGTTGGAGATGCCCCAGCTGGAGTCCACCTCTCTGGCAGTACTGCAGGATAACTACCCGGATCACCCGGCCTTCCGCAGCGATGGCAGCTTTAACTACAAGTACTACGCCGGCGCCAGCGGTCGCAGCTTTCTGCACCGTATCACTCTGGGCCTGTTCGAGAAGTCCGACCCCAGAGGCTTCGACAGCCGCGAACTCTACAATGCCGAGTTCCAGCGCGAGCAGGCGCCCCTGCCGCCGGAACTGCAGTAATCCGCAAACACAAAAAAGCCCCCGCTACGCAAGTAACGGGGGCTTTTTATTGGGCGGCGGTCAGCGGCCTATTGGCAAGAACCTATTGGTTACTCGCCGGCCTGCCAGCCATTGGTGATCGGGTAGCGCCGGTCGCGGCCGAAGCCGCGCTCGGAGATGCGCACCCCTACCGCCGCCTGGCGGCGCTTGTATTCATTGCGATCCACCAGGCGCACCACACGCATAACGACGTCCCGATCAAACCCTTTGCCGATGATCGTCTCGGCGCTGTAGTCGTGATCCACGTAGAGGCGCAAAATTTCATCCAGAATCTCGTAGGGCGGCAGGCTGTCGGAATCCACCTGATCTGGCGCCAGCTCAGCGCTCGGCTCGCGGGTTATCACGGTTTCCGGGATTACCTCGGACACCGAATTGCGGTAGCGAGACAGGGCATACACCAGGATTTTCGGCACGTCTTTCAGGGCGTTGTAGCCGCCCACCATGTCCCCATAGAGCGTGGCATAGCCCACGGCCATCTCGCTCTTGTTGCCGGTGGTCAGCACCATGTAACCCTTTTTGTTGGAGATGGCCATCAACAACATACCGCGGGCGCGGGCCTGCAGGTTTTCCTCGGTGGTATCCCGTTCGCTGCCTTCAAACTCTTTGGCCAGCGCCGCCATGGCCGCATCGAAGATCCCCTCAATGCCGATCACCCGGTAATGAATACCCAGGCGGTGCGCCTGATCCGCCGCATCATTTTTCGACAGATCGGAGGTGTAGCGGAACGGCATCATCACCGCCTCCACGCGATCCGGGCCGAGCGCGTCCACCGCGATCGCCAGGGTCAACGCGGAATCGATACCGCCAGACAGCCCCAGGACCACACCCCTGAAGCCATTCTTATTCACATAGTCACGCACCCCCAATACCAGCGCCTGATACACCGAGGCGAGGTCTTCCAGAGGCTCCGCGTCGTTGCCCTGGGCGATGCTCACTTCGTCGCCGTCGGCCTCTACCGTGACCGGCAGCAGGCTCTCGATAAACTCGGGAGCCCGCCCGCGCAGACTGCCGTCTTTATCCACGGCAAAGGAGCCACCATCAAATACCAGCTCGTCTTGACCGCCAACGGAATTGACGTAGACAATCGGCATGTCACCGGCCTGTGCCTGGCGCCCCAGCAGCGCCAGGCGCTCGGCGGCCTTGCCACGATGGAAGGGAGAGGCATTGATATTCAGCATCAGCTTGGCACCGGAATGCTTGGCCTGCGCCACGGGCTCCGGGTGCCAAATGTCCTCACAAATGGTAATCGCAGTGGGAATGCCTTTGATGTCCACCACACACGGCTGGTCACCGTGGGCAAAGTAGCGCAGCTCGTCAAAGACCTGGTAATTGGGGAGCTTCTGCTTGGCGTACTCGGCAACCAGCTTGCCATCCTGAATCAGCCCCGCCATGTTGAGCACGGTGCCGCCTACCACACGGGGGTACCCCACCAGTACCGCGCAGGGAAGCGCCGCTTCCTGCAACTGGTTCAGGGCATCGTCGATACGCTTTTGCATACTGGGGCGCAGCAGCAGGTCTTCGGGCGGGTAACCACACAGGGTTAGCTCCGGAAACAGAACCAGATCGGCACCGTGTTCGCGGCGCGCCCGGCGAGCGATCTCGACCACTTGGTCGGTATTGCCCGGGATATCCCCCACCATTAGATTGATTTGCGCCAGCACTAGCTGCAAAGTAGACATCTTGTAACCCCATTGCGTTGAGGCCGCTATTGTAGCCACGCAGCGAAAGCGCACAATATCTGCTGGGGCAAGAACCTACTCACACCAAGAGAATAAAAAGTGAGCGACCAATCCCCAGCGGCCAACCAGCTCGCGAGTGCTTCGGGTTTTTCCATGCCATCCGCTACGGCTACAGAAACCACCGCAGACAATAAGAGCAATGGGAGCCCAACCCCCAGGCAATTACGCCTGCGCCAGCGGGACCTGCTGAAGATCTACGCCTGGTACCGGGTTGCCATGAGCCTCGTCCTGCTCGGGCTTTTCATCTCCGGCATTAGCCGCGGTTCCGTCGGCACCCTGTTCCCGGCACTCTATTTGAACACCGCCATCAGCTATTCGATCCTGAATATCGCCTGGATTATCTTCCTCTACCCCAGTCGATTCCGCACATCGCCCCGGCGTATCGGCAGCATTCTCGGCTGCGATATCCTCGCCTTTTTATTATTGATCCAGGCAAGCGGTGGGCTCGATTCCGGCATTGGCTACCTGCTGTTAACAACCTGTGCGGTAGGCTCACTGCTACTAGACCGGCGCATGAGCGCCTTCCTGGCGGCAATCGCCAGTATGGCGGTCATTGGCCAGCATGTACTAAACACCTTTAATGAACGGGCCGATACTCAGGATATCGTGTCGGCAGGCAGTCTCGGTATTCTGCTTTTCACCAGTGTGACCGCACTGCAATACCTTTCCACCCATATCCAGCTGGCAAACGAAAAAGCGGAGCAACAGCGTAGGCAGGCCGCGCGGCTGCAGCGCCTGACCCAGCAAATTGTGGCGCAAATGCGCACCGGTGTGATGGTGCTGAATGCGTCGGGAGAACCCGAGCTGATCAACCGTGCCGCGCGCCAGCTACTGGGCCCAAAACAACTACAGGACAGCGGCCTCGAGGGCGACCTGCTTATGCATTTGGCCGAACTGCGTCATCAACCCGGTACAACCAGTGGTATCGTTCAGGGAGACCCTGGCAGCGAAATCCGGGCCAGTGTCACCGCGTTAAGTGGCGACACTTCCGACAGCTCGCTGGTATTCCTGGAGGACAACCGCAAACTGACCCAGCAAGCACAACAACTCAAACTGGCCTCCCTTGGCCGGCTCACCGGCTCCATTGCCCACGAAGTACGCAATCCCCTCAGCGCAATCAATCACGCGGCCGAGCTACTCTCGGAGTCCGAGTCTATCAGCGGTGAAGATCGCCAACTGACGGAGATTATCGGACGTCACAGCCAACGGGTTAATCAGATCATCGAAAATGTTATGCAGCTGTCGCGCCGCCAGGCCCCAAAAACAGCCATGCATGATCTTCGCCAATGGGCCACCACATTTTTGGAAGAGTACCAGCGAGAAACCAATCACCAGTACCAAGTAACGCTCACTAGTCCTGACACACCGGTACACGCACGGTTTGACCCCAATCAAATGGCGCAGGTTGCGACCAATTTATGTAACAACGCTGTGCGACACTCCCACCAAGCGCTGGGACGCTCCGTTGCAGAAATCGCTATCCGGTTTAACCCGAGCCGTGAGTGCGCGCAACTGGATTTTATCGACTTGGGGGACGGTGTAACAGAAGAGCACAAAGACAAAATTTTTGAGCCTTTTTTCACAACTGCAGCAACCGGTGCCGGCCTGGGACTATATATTGCGCGGGAATTATGCGAATCTAATCGGGCAAACCTGTACTACTGCAGAGACCCCAAAAATCGCAGCTGCTTCCGAATAGATTTCGCCAGCACCGAGCAGATTTTCTAACGACGTTTCTGATTGTCGATCAATAATAACGCTGAACATGATGACCGACCGTCAACCCATTGCCCTGGTTGTCGATGACGAACCAGATATTTGTGACCTGATCTCCATGACGCTGCAGCGCATGCATGTGCGCGCAGATATTGCAATGTCAGTTGCGGAGGCGCGTCGACGACTGCAGGAAAAACAGTACGATTTCTGCCTGACGGATATGCGCCTGCCTGACGGTGACGGGCTGGAACTGGTAGAAACAATCCAAAACCTCCCCGCGGATCGCACCCTCCCCGCTGCAGTGATCACCGCCCACGGCAATATGGATACGGCTATTGCCGCACTTAAGCTCGGCGCATTCGATTTTGTCAGCAAGCCCGTTAACCTCGCGCGCCTGCGCACACTGGTACAAATGGCTCTGCGCCTGGGTGAGGATCGGTTCCTGAAAAAGCAGGAATTTCCAGCGCTGCTGCAAGGGCAATCAGTCGCCATACAGGCACTGCGCACTAAAATCGAAAAAGTTGCGCGAAGCAATGCACCCGTCCACCTTTTCGGAGAGGCCGGTGCCGGTAAGGAGCTCACAGCGCGCTGTATTCACCAACTGGGCCCCAGATCCGATAAAGCATTTGTCACGGTGCACTGCTCAAGTATTCCTGGGGAGCAGTTTGAGCGCGTATTGTTTGGCAGCAAGGATAGTAACGGTGACAACGAAGGACTTCTGGCTGCGGCCAATGGCGGTACGGTTTTTTTCGACGAAATCGCCGAGCTGCCGAAAGAGATACAGGGAAAGCTGGTACAGGTCATTGAAGAGAAGCGCCTACCTGCGAGCGCGCATAACAGTCCAACCCCTCTCGACGTGCGCGTTATCAGCAGCACACGAAAATTGCTTTCTACGCTCACCCGCAGCGGCCACTTCCGCAGTGACCTGTACTTCCGACTAAATGTAATTGACCTCGTGGTACCACCACTGCGAGACAGGGCTGAAGACGTACCATTACTAACACGCTTTCTGTTGCGCAGGTTAAACGAAAATCAGAGGGGGGGCACTCCTCGCGTCAGCCAGGAAGCGCTGAATTCACTGCTTTGCTACTCCTTCCCCGGTAACTTGCGCGAGCTCGAAAATATTCTTGAGCGGGCGCTGACACTGTGTGAGTCCAGCACCATTCGCCCGCAAGATCTGGATCTGGGCGGTGGACCCCAGATACTCCCGGCGACCTCTCCCCCACCCTCATCGAACAGCGAATACGACGAGCGGGGTAATAGCGCTCACGCCATTAGCGAGCAAGCCACCTACCCCGGTCAATTTAGCGCAGCCGATCACGAAACGCTGGACGACTTCCTGGAGACCATTGAGCGCGATGCCATTGAATTGGCGCTCAGCCAGACCCGCTGGAACAAAACAGCTGCTGCCGCAAAACTTGGGATCAGTTTTCGCTCACTGCGATACCGACTAAAAAAATTAGGATTGGAAAGCGAATAACCCGGCAAAAGCCGGGTTATTCGTAAACACTCGGCCCAGATTACCAACAATCAGTGCCATGCGGGCCGCTCGCATTGCGCACCCCTGCGTTGGTCAGCGTCAGACTCCCACACTTACTATCCAAAGCCTGTGTAGTACCGGCGACAGGCGTCGCTGTAAGCGTATAGCTAGTCGCATCATAATTGGCAGTCACATTGTACATACCCTCACCGGAAGCAATTCCACCACCATCTTTTAATGTGGTCGCCACCGAGCAATTTACGCTGTCATAACTGCTATAAGTGGTGAAGCAACGCTGTAAGCGATGCGCCACATCGTTTAATGCGGCCTTGGCATCCGCGCGATTACTTTTGCGCACGGAATCCATATAGGAAGGGTAAGCAATTGCAGAAATAACTCCCATAATTGCGATAACTATCAACAGTTCAATTAAGGTAAAACCGGTTTGTTTTTGCATTTTTTGAATCTCAACCTTTGTAAAGCTTATCGCAACTGACGCCAGGACATACGGCCAACCGCCTCGGTTGGGAAACCACCTTCCGGCACGGCCACATCGCCGCGAATATTACTTGTGGGCAGATAGGCCTTTTCACCGCTGCGGATGATTTCCGAATAACTAATTACCGCATAATCCACTTCCACACCGTCTTCGCCGAAGATACTGTGCCCCTCGTAACGGTCACCTACCGCCACCAGTTCCATTAGCCAGCCGCTACCACCAAAGGAACAGGGGTCCGTTGAGGTAATGGTGGTTGGGAACAGAAGGCGATCGTAAACCAACAGCGGCTTACTGATCACGCGTTCGCCCGTAACACCACCAGAGTATGACAGGTCAAGGTACCAGCCTTTTTTGGTTTCCCAAAAGCTGGTATCCGTGTTTCCTGCCACCTCGCGCACGCCATCGGCCTCTGTGGAAATGGTTTTTTGGAACAATTGATCACGACCAGTGACCTGAGCATCCTCATCGGCAATCGCGTAGAAGCTATTGATTACAGTGCCCACAGCGTTATCGGTACTCGCCATATACTGGCCGGTACCGAAGTAGACCATGATTGCGTTGTCCATTTCACCATTGAGGCCAAGCGTCGGCGTAGAGGTAATCGGCTGTGGGTTGCCGCTCGAGTCTACCGCAGTAAACAGCGGTAAATTGGTTTGCCCCTGGGATAAGGCCACGTCCCAGTTACTCGCATTGTTTGCACTGAGATCGAATTTCCACATATTGCCGAGCAGGTCGCCCGCGTAGGCGGTGATCACTTCACCATCGGCATTGGCAATCAACGCAGGCCCTGCGAGACCATTGTTACCGGTATCATTTACTTCGATCACCTGAGTTTCGGTCAGCGGATTTTCTAAGTCCACGGCAAACAGGCGCGCTCGGTCATTTTCAGAGTTGTAGCCATTGCCAAAAATCAGTTTCCAGCCATCATTGGTCGGTGCGATCAGGGGCTCGCCGGTGATATTGCCAATACCGGGGAAATCCGCCTCGGTTAATTCGAACAATACGTCTGACGCATCGAAACCGTCAGGATTGGTGACATCCAAAGCAAAGATACCGCGACCGCCGGCCCCCAAAGAGCCAACCAAGATGTTCTTCCAAGCACCATTTACAAAGGCATCACCCACAAACAGCTTGCCGTCCATACTATAAGCGTGCGGGTTAGTCGTGCTACCGTAATCAGTTTCAGCTATGTTGGCCAGCTGTTCATAGACACCCGAAGGTATATAGGCAAATAGCTCCTCACCGGTAGAGGCATCGAATGCGTGCAGCATGCCGTCATTGGCACCGACGTAAATAACCTGGCGACGATTTTCCTTCTGACTGGAATAGTAATTATCGTAAGCGAGGCCACCCAGCGCTTCGGAAAGGTTACTGAAGTTGTACTTCTGATCACCGGCAAATACCGGACTGGAGTTCACAATATCTCCCAGCAACGAACTGCGTTCACGCAAGCCGGTAACGTCCGCACCACGAATCCAGTTCAAGCGCTCCTGCCCCTGGGCATCAGTACCGCCATCCTTCAAAGCAGTTTGTTGCGCGGCAGTCAAGTTTGCCCAGGTAAAATCAACACCTGCCGTACCGTTATGGGTTACGATATCCCGCAAGGCCGGACTCGCAAAATCGTCGTTTTCAGTCTGCCATTTCGTAGTCCCGACACTACCGTCACTATTCAGGTTCAATGCTCGGATTTCGCCGCTCCAGTCAGTGCTGTTAAAGCGAGCCTGATAAATCACGGTATCGGTACCGAGACGGGTGGAGTTGGTGGCTACCGAGGAGGCAGAACCATCTGTACGCCCAACGATGTTTTCCAGCACTTCAGACAGGTCTTCAGCAAAAGACTGAGGGTCTGCGGCACTAAAGAATCCACCGCGGCCATTAACGGAAGCGTGCAGCAAGTCATCTACTTTTGCCGAGTTACTGTTCGGATTAGGCCAAGTTACGGTCGCACCAGATTGAATTGCTGCAAACGCGGTATCTTTATTGACCGATCCCTCAACGCCAAAAGCCACACCGAAGGTAACCATATGCTGCCAAAAGGCAGGATCGATGGTGTCGTCTTTCACCGGCACCTGATTGTCAAGATCTGTACGCAGGTCGTTCTTCCAATAATACATCGCCACATCGGCAACCGTATTACTGTGTGAGTCGGTAAACGGAGATACCGCACTGTAGGTATAGGATTGTCCGTCGGGTCCGGTGATCTCCGTACCGTCAGTGCCATCCACATTGTTACGAGCATCTGCCGTACCAGCTTGACTTGAATTCCAGTAACCATCGGTCATCAAGATGGTATAGCTGGCGCGGCAGGCCAAGTGTGCCGTGTCATCCTCAACTCCCGGGTCCTGGCCCCACGGCCCCTTGTTATCCGTACGAGAAAAATATTGACCCGCATCATCCAGTGCACGTCGCAATGGCGTGCCGGAAGTGGTGACGTCTCCCTGGTATAAATTGTCGAAAAAGGTTGAGCGATTAGTACCAGAGAAAGCTCGCACACCCGCCTTGATGGTACGAGTGTTCACACCATCGACGGCTGTATTTGCTTGATTGATTGTTCCATAGCCAACGCGCAAATCCTCCCCTTGCGCCTGGAACGCGCGGCCGATACCCGCACGAGCAGCCAGCGTACGCGAGCGATAATAGGTATACCAATTGGCAAAGTTCTGTATTTCCTGTTCGTAGGTGCAGCTACCAGCAATACAGTCGGTGCGTTCATCACGACCGTGTCCTGTGTACGTAGAAACGCCAGGCTTAATCTCCTGCTTGGTGTAATTGCCAATAACCCACTCATCGGTACCGCTATACCAGTAATAAGTTGCCGGCATGTATTTCTGCGCTGCATCAGTCGAGGTGCAGGCGACATTTCCATCGGTGCCTTTGCTACAACTAACCCAGCCATTATTGTTGTAGTTAGTATTTTCTACGGTAAGGTTCCGAGCTATTGCATTGACTGTTGTGGTTCCGGTGGGACAATCGCCCGTATGATCGGGGTTATGCAGGGCACAGGCAGGCTTAGCATTCGAGTACAAAGTCCCATCATGTTTTAACCACGGCTCGTAGGTAATAGAGGGGTCGTAGTAACTTTTATTGATTTGCGGGGAACGCATCATAACACCGTATGGATTGGTGCCATCCGCGGTGACGACCTGATAATTTGCGTCCTTAGACTGATTGAAATTCGCGGATCCATAAACATTATCCGCGCGCGGGAAAATAAACGCTGTGTTTCTACGGTAATCTTCTGGCGTTATTTCAAACTGCATGGACCCCGAGTCGTCGAGAATAAACATCACATTCGGGGGAGAACCCGCACTGAGAAACAGCGGGCTCTGCGCCATATCCACCGACATCGCACTGTGGCTAACACTCAGGCTCATTACCGCGGCAGCCAGTCCGGCATAGAATTTTTTCACATTCAATTTTTTATACATGAAGCTTTCCTTGAGCCGAACTTAGCGCTTATAGGTAGACTGGAGAATAACCACCGCATCCGGGGTACCACCTTCAGCACGGCTGGTGACGCGGTAATACACCGTGTCTTCCGTCTTCAGGGTACTGGCGAAATCCACCGCACCACCGTCGGATGCATTAGTGGTGATCGTTGAGGTAACTTCTTCGATCACATACTGGGGCTGGCTAGCGACCAACTGAACACCCGCCGAACTGCGAATCGAACCCGCATCCCATCCATAGCTATCCCAATAACCGGTACTACTGGAGCCATCCATCGCCTGTACCAAACCGGCAGTGGTGCCATCAAAAACGGGAATGGTCGCGCCGGTAAGCACCTCCTCACCCGCACGCAGGCCCGCCTCGGCGGACTGAAACGCGAGGTTGCGGTCGCGCATATTACCGGCCATTAGTTCCTGCATACCGCTGCCGCGAATAGCCGCCATGCCCACTAAAGTCATCAGCAGCACCATAATGAGACCGACAATCAACGTCATCCCGCGCTGACCTCGGATTGCATTGAAGCTTGTTACTTTTTTCATAATCTTCTCGTGATTGACGCTTCGATCAGGGCAAGCGACTGCGGATGCCTACGGTATTGATAAACACTTGGCGCAAACGACGATCACCGGGCGTTGCGTTGGTGACACCATTGAACGTATACGGCTGCTCTTCCTGCAGTAAATTGTCTTCCGTACTCTGAATCAAGAGCTGAACACGCACACTGGAAATATCCTCCCAATCAGCAGTCGTGGTGAGGGCAGAGGCATTAACATAGACATCAGGAATACCATCGCCAGAGGTGTCGCGGCCATAGGTAAGCTGCATATTCTCGACTCCCTCCAGCAGTTCCAACGCGGTACCACCGTTGGTCTTCTGCCAAAGACTTGGCTGGCCGTTGCTATCTCCGATGTAATACAGCGACGTATTCATCTTGATAATTTCGGAATCATCGCCAAAGGTCTCCTCGGGATTGCTATTGCCCCCCCAAGAGGAGATGGCGTTGCCAGGCGTAGCGTTTGCGCCAGAGTGAACAACATTGACCTCCAGAGCGCCACCGCCTGCTGCTTGCAAGTTGGTAACTTGGAAAACCCGTGCCTTGGAGCAGTCGGACACCACCAGAATATCGTTTTCACACAGGCCGCTGTAACTATCCAAACCCGCACCACAACTGGCCGTCACCCCGGTATCTTCCGCGAACAACTGGGCACTGTCGTTGTTACGGGTAACATCCACACCATTACCATTGGCCCCACGTACTACCAATACATCGGTGCCCTCGACAATATCTGTTGGGTAGTCAGCAGGGGGAGTGGCACCAACATTATCCAGTCCCTCAATACCGATCTCGAAGTTGTAATCGAGGCCGCCGGAGTCATTCAGCGTATTGGTAAAATTTAGGTTGCGGCTCATACATCCCATGTAGCCGGCCATACGAATATCTTCGGCAAGAAACTCCATCGCCAGGCGGCCACTTTCCTGCACCCGTGCCAGTGCCTGCTGGGTAGAAAAAGTGGTACGGCTCGACAGGAACAGCTGCACCACACCGGTCATCAAAATCAGTCCGATGGTGAGAGAGATCATCAACTCAACCAATGAAATACCCTTTTGGCTGTACATAGTTCTTTGGGTATGCATTTTTCTCAACATTACTTATTAACCCTCATAGTCGAGTGGTGTAGACGAACTCACTTTCGCCTTCATTGGCATCGCCGGAACTATTTTGCTCACCCCACTGGATGGTGACGGTGCAGAAATTGGTGGCCGCGACACACTCAATACCACCATCGGCAGCCGGCAGCGTATCTTCCACATTGGTAAGCCATTCGCCCATATCCTGTTGCGCCAGAGTGCCTCCGGTAGGCTTGGCATCATCAACCCCAAGGGAATAACTCGCAGCATTGGCGCGGTTAATACGCGCACGATCAAGAATGTCGTAAGCGAGAATATTGGCTTGGGAGCGCAGATAGGCACTATGGTTGTATTGCAGCGATTGACTTTGCAGCGCGGCAAGCGCAAGCAGAGAGGTACCGAGAATCAGCACGGTTACCAAGACTTCTATCAGGCCAGCGCCCTGTTGTTTCTTCATTGGAATTCCTTTTTTAGGAGCAGCCAGCTGTTAAGAGCAACCAGAGGTGCTGCGCTTGGTGCTCAACATTCCTGCGGCACCCACAGTAATCTGCCGTGCACTGTTACTGCTGCAGCCGTTAAAACTGGTATTCAGGGTCACTTCACCGGTACCTGACAGACCAAGTGTTCCCTGGCGTGTGAAACGAACAAAGCTAGGAGAGGATCCACCCTGCGTCGCGGTTACTGTGGCACCATTACCGGGAGCCTCCCAGAAGCGCAGCACCGCCGCACTATTAGCAACTATTGGAGAGGCTGCGTCGTCCGTTGCCGCAGTGTCCACTACCACAATCCAGTTATCGGCCCAGCCCCCATCACAATCCGTTCCGTCACTGCTGCCACACAAGGTAACCCGCTCGCCCCTCTTGATCGCCTCACTACGTGCGTACTGAAGCGCACCTAATATCTCCTCCCCCAGGGTGGCAGAGCGAGTGTTCTGGACCATGGAATTGAAGCTCGGGATGGCGATACCAACCACGACGGCAAAAACCGTCATAGTGACCAACAGTTCAATCAAGGTCAGCCCCTGCTGTTTAAATCCCATAATGTGTAAGCCCCCGGATATTCTGCTTTTTATTACTTCTGGATTACCGCTCGTATTTCATCCACTTCTTAGCAGCTCAGCCTATTGCCAAAGATGGTACGGTTGAACTGCTAATACTGGCGCCGATTCTATCTTAAGAGGCATTTCCAATGTGCCCGCACTGGATGCCTAAATAGCGCGATGTTAGCTTTTGCGCACCCTATCACGCTTGCTGCGCGTACAGCAGTAGTGACCGACAAGCGGCGAGTTGAAGGGAGCAAGCGGCGGCCAGGACGGCAACCGCTGAAAATATATACAAGTCAGGGAGGAACTGTGAACCAACGTGGTCTCACATTAATTGAGCTGCTGATCACATGCAGCATTCTCGGCATCTTGCTCGCGATTGGTATACCCAGCTTTCAGCAACAGCTGGAAACCAGCCGCACAAGGGCCGCTGCCGACGCACTTCTACAAGCCATCCACCTCACTCGCAGTAAAGCCGTCAGTACAAACCGCCGGGCAACCTTGCGCAGGCTCGACACCTGGCATGCAGGCTGGGAAGTCTTTTATGACCGGGATTTCGATGGGGAGCGTGATGCCGATGAACAGCAAATCACCACAGGCACAGCTCTCATTGGGGTAACGATTGACGGCAATGGGCCACTGACCAATTACGTTTCGTTTATTGGCTCGGGGGAAAGCCGTTATGCGGGTACCGCAAACGGTGGCGGCTTTCAGGCAGGGACCTTCACTATTTGTCCGACAACCCCGGGAGAAGGTTACCAACTAATTCTCGCGCGCAGCGGCCGTGTCCGGGTGGACAGGGTCACTGCTGCAGATTGCGAGTAGAATGCTGTGCGGGTCAGGCCCGCAACTCTTTGGGTAGGCTGAAGCTGATGTTTTCCGGGATACCGGCCACTTCATCCGGGGCGTCCGCGCCCAGATCTCGCAGTTTCTTGATCACTCGCTCCACCAGTACTTCCGGTGCCGATGCGCCAGCAGTGATACCAATGCGTTTTTTTTCCTTCAGCCAGGAAGCATCAATGCAATCCGGGCCGTCAATCAGGTAGGCCTCGGCACCGCAGCGCTCGGCGAGCTCACGCAGGCGATTGGAGTTGGAGCTGTTCGGGCTTCCCACTACCAGCACCAGGTCACACTCCAGCGCCAGCTGCTTCACCGCATCCTGACGGTTTTGGGTGGCATAGCAGATATCATCCTTGCGCGGGCCGCGAATACTGGGGAACTTGGCCCGCAGAGCATCGATCACCCGGGAGGTATCGTCGACGGATAGAGTAGTCTGGGTAACAAAGGTCAAATTGGAGGGATCTTTTACTTCCAGCTGCGCCACGTCCTGCTCATCTTCCACCAAATAGATGGCGCCGCCAATACTGGTGTCGTACTGCCCCATGGTGCCTTCCACTTCGGGGTGCCCTTCGTGACCGATCAGAATACATTCACTGCCATCGCTGCTGAATTTGCTGACTTCAATATGCACCTTGGTGACCAGCGGACAGGTTGCATCAAACACTTTCAAACCGCGATCGGCCGCTTCCTGCTGCACGGCTTTGGATACACCGTGCGCGCTG
Organism: Microbulbifer agarilyticus; assembly: GCF_019800665.1. GTDB lineage: Bacteria > Pseudomonadota > Gammaproteobacteria > Pseudomonadales > Cellvibrionaceae > Microbulbifer > Microbulbifer agarilyticus_C. The sequence continues at coordinate 218,320 of NZ_JAHVKO010000006.1, read as the reverse complement.
AAGATCACGATCACGTCGTCCGGCACTTCATCCAGCTCGTCCACAAACACCGCACCGCGCTCACGCAGGGCATCTACAACAAATTTGTTGTGTACCACTTCATGACGCACATAGATGGGTGCTCCAAACACATCCAACGCGCGGTTCACGATATCAATAGCGCGGTCAACACCGGCGCAGAAGCCGCGAGGATTGGCGAGACGAATTTGCATCTTACTGTGTCCTTGACCTATTTAAGCCGTCTAATTAATTGACCGAGGCCACTTCGAGAATTTTTACGTGGAAGAATACGGTTTGACCGGCGAGAGGGTGATTGAAATCCACCTCCACATCATCCTCGCCAATTGCGCGAATCACACCCGGCAATTCTCCATCACCGTTATCAAACGAAACCACCAGCCCCTCTTCCAACTCCATATCCGGTGAGAAATGGCCTTTTTTCACCTTCTGAATATTGGATGGGTTGCGCTGGCCGAAGCCCGCTTCCGGGGGAACTTCGATCTCCGCCTCGTCACCGGCCTTCAGACCGAGCAAGGCGCTTTCAAAACCAGGCAGCAGATTACCGTCACCAACGATAAACGTGGCTGGCTCACCTTCAAAATTGGAGTCAATTTCCGAACCGTCATCCAGCTTCAATGCAAAGTGCAAGGTGACCCGGCTGTGTTCGCCAATTACGTTATTACTCATACTACTTCTCTAACAGATACGTCCGTTCAGCGATTAGGCTTCCGCGCCACTCTTGTTCGATTCTTCGTCTTTTTCTTTAAAAAACAGCAGCTCGATCAACAACATTGCTGCGCCCACGGAAATCGCCATATCGGCAACGTTGAATACCGGAAAATGCCAGTCTCCGTAGTACACGGAGATAAAGTCACGTACATAACCGAGCAGCATGCGATCCCACAGGTTACCCAGTGCACCGCCAAGAATAAGCGCCAACGCCATGGGCTCCCAGCGTTTGTCCGCCGGCAATTTCTTGATCCAGACAACCACCACGGCACTGAATATCACTGCCACCGCGCCGAAAAACCAACGTTGCCAGCCACCGGCATCCGCCAGAAAGCTGAACGCGGCACCGTAATTTTCGGCATAGGTGAACTGCAAAAAGCCGGGAATAATCTGCAGTGGCGGCCCATACATAAAGCGCTCCACCGCCCAAACTTTAGTGGCGATATCAATCACAATCACCACCAGCGACAGCAGGTACCATCTCCAGGGTGCCGCGAACAGGCCAAACGAAGACTTGGGCTTGAGAGCGTTAGGCATAGTGTTCCTCATGCAAAATCGCGTTGTTCATGCAAGGTCGCATTGCTCATACAAAGTAGCGCTTATTACGCAAAGTGACGCTCTTCACCATTGCCACTTACGTTTTCTACACAGCGCCCACACAATTCCGGGTGCTCACTATTGCTGCCCACATCTTCACGATAGTGCCAGCAGCGACCACATTTCGGCGCATCAACTTTATGCACGGATACGCGCAAGCCGGCGAGTTCTGTTTCCTCGGCACCGGCTGCGTCCGCAATCGGCTGCACGGAGGTGGAGGAACAAATCAGCACAAAGCGCAGTTCATCTTTCAGTGCATCCAGCTTGGCTTGCAGTGCTGGGTCGGCAAACAAAGTCACCGCGGCCTGCAGGGAGCCACCGATATTGCCCGCCGCACGCTGCTCTTCGAGCACCTTGTTCACCGCAGTTTTCACATCGGCAATGGCAGCCCAGAAGTCATCTCCCATTTCGATGCCTTGCGGCAACTCGGGGAATTCATGCCATTCCGCCAGCATGACGCTGTCTTCGGTATTGCCCGGGATGAACTTCCACAGCTCCTCCGCGGTGAAGCTCAGGATCGGCGCAACCCAGCGCACAAACGCCTGCATGATGTGGTACAGCGCAGTTTGTGCGGAGCGGCGCGCAACACTGTCTGCCTGAGTGGTGTACTGGCGATCCTTGATGATATCCAGGTAGAAACCACCCATTTCCACTACACAGAAGTTATGCAACTTCTGATAGATCTGGTGGAACTGATAGCGATCGTAGGAAGCGATAATCTCTTCCTGCAGCTTCGCGGCCTGCTCCAGCGCCCAGCGATCCAGCGCCAGTAAGTCTTCCACCGGCAACAGATCTTTCGCCGGGTCAAAGCCCGCCAGGTTAGACAGGAAGAAGCGCGCAGTGTTACGCAGGCGGCGGTAAGAATCCGCGGTGCGCTTCAGGATTTCGTCAGAAACCCCCATCTCGCCACTAAAGTCGGTGGCCGCAACCCACAGACGTAATACGTCCGCGCCCAGTTTATTGATCACATCCTGAGGAGCCACCACGTTGCCAACGGACTTCGACATCTTGCGGCCCTGCGCATCCACGGTGAATCCATGGGTCAGCACTTGCTTGTAGGGGGCGCAATCGTTGATGGCGATAGAGGTTTTCAGGGAAGACTGGAACCAACCGCGGTGCTGGTCTGAACCTTCCAGATACAGATCCGCCGGGAAGCGCAGGCCTTCACGGCGCTCAAGCACTGCGTGGTGGGTTACGCCGGAGTCGAACCATACGTCCAGGGTATCGGTGACCTTCTGGTAATTATCCGCTTCATCACCCAACAGCTCTTTGGCATCCAGGTCGAACCAGACGTCCATACCGCCTTCTTCAACCTTCTGCGCCACTTTTTCCATCAGTGCCGGGGTGTCCGGATGAATCTCCTGGGTTTCCTTGTTCACGAACAGCGCGATAGGTACACCCCAGGTACGCTGGCGGGAGATACACCAATCGGGGCTGGCATCCAGCATGGAGTCGATACGCGCTTTACCCCAGCCCGGGATCCACTGTACTTCGTCCGCCGCTTTCTGCGCGTGTTCCAGCAAATCGTTCTGTTGCATGCTGACAAACCACTGCGGGGTAGCGCGATAAATCAGCGGCGTCTTGGTGCGCCAGCAGTGCGGGTAGCTGTGCAGCAGTTTGTCCTCAAACAGCAGCACGCCTTTTTCTTTCAGCAGCTCGACAATTTTGCCGTCAACTTTGTAGACGTGCTCACCGGCAAACACGGGCACCGCATCGCGGAATACTCCATTGTCGTCGACATAATTCAGGGTCTCGATACCGTAACGCTTGCCCACATTGAAATCGTCCGGGCCGTGGTCCGGTGCGGTATGCACACAGCCGGTACCTGCATCGGTGGTGACGTGATCACCGAGGATGACCGGCAGCTCTTTGTCGTAGAAGGGATGCTTGATCTTGAGGTGTTCCAGCGCGGCACCGCGAATACGGCCAACCACTTCGCCTTCCAGGCCTGCACGCGCCAAGACGTCATCTTTGAGTGCCTCGGCAAGCAGGAGGCGCTTGTCGCCCACCTGTACAACCACGTACTCCAGGTCGCCGTTTACGGATACGGCTTGGGAAGAAGGCAGGGTCCAGGGGGTGGTGGTCCAGATCACTACAGAAAGCTGACCATCACCGGCGTGACCACCGGCTGCATCGGCAATGGCCAACGCAGTTTCGTCGGTTACCGGGTAGCAAACGTCGATAGAGAATGAGGTTTTATCCTGGTACTCGACTTCCGCTTCGGCCAGGGCGGATCCACCCACCACACTCCAGTAGACCGGCTTGAAGCCACGGGAAAGGTGACCGTTTTTCACCACACCCGCCAGGGAGCGAATGATGTCAGCTTCGAACTGGAAGTCCATGGTGCGGTATGGATTGTCCCACTCACCGAATACACCGAGACGGATAAAGTCTTTCTTCTGGCCTTCGACCTGCTTGGCTGCGTACTCACGACATTTCTGACGGAAAGTCTTGTGATCCACCTTAACGCCGGCCTTGCCAACCTTCTGCTCCACTTTGTGTTCGATGGGCAGGCCGTGGCAGTCCCAACCGGGCACGTAGGGGGCGTCGAAGCCGCTCAGGGTTTTCGACTTTACGATGATGTCCTTGAGGATTTTGTTAACCGAGTGGCCAATGTGAATATCGCCGTTGGCATAGGGAGGACCGTCGTGCAGGATAAATTGCTCACGACCGGCGCGGGCTTCACGAATCTTTTCGTAGAGCTTGCCTTCTTGCCATTTTTTCAGAATCTCCGGCTCCCGGTTAGGCAAGTTGCCACGCATCGGGAAATCGGTTTGAGGAAGATTCAGGGTCGCTTTGTAGTCGGTCATTGGCTATCTACTTCGGTTGTAGCTCAGAAATAATTCATTCTTTGTGCCTTTACACACTTCGTTAGGGAAACTTTCTTACGAAGTGCAAGGCTAAAAACCTAAGCTGGAGTGCTGGGGATCAGGTTTCAAAACCGTCGGTGACAGGACGTCACCGCCGGAGCGTACATGGATGTACTCGCAGCGATTTTGAAACCTGATCCCCAGTGCTCCAGCGCCACCGGAGAAAAGAAAGAGCTCCGGGGTTCTTTAATCTCGTTCAGTGGCGGCAGGGCACTGGGGGCGAGTTTTCAGGACCGCTGTAAACCCATCCCTGGGCGCTGCGGCGCAAACTTCCTGTTTGCGACGCTCCTGAAAACTCACCCCCAGCCCCCTACCTTCGCATCTCACAAAATACTTCGTTGGATGCGACGGGGTAATTCGTGATGCTCAAGCTGGCTTGCGGTTAGCAAACCAGGCTTTTGCATTTTCAATGTCGTCGGCGATTTTTTGTTTGAGGATATCCAGCGACTCAAACTTTTCTTCATCGCGCAGCTTGTGGCAGAAAGTCACCGCAATTTCACGGCCGTAAAGGTCGCCGTTGAAATCGAACAGATGCACTTCCAGCAGCGGCTTGGCCCCCTCGCCTTCTACCGTGGGGCGGAAACCCACATTGGCAACGCCAGCCACTTCCATGCAGCTGCCACCCATAGGTGCGCCGCTAGTCCGCTTTGCCGTCACCGTGTATACGCCCACTAAGGGCGAGCGGTAGCGGTGCAACCGCACATTGGCAGTCGGCGCGCCGAGCTGCCGGCCGAGCGCACGACCGCGGGCAACAAGCCCGGTAATCCGGTATGGCTTGCCCAGCAATTGCTCAGCCAGGGCGAAATCCGCATCCTGCAGGGCCTTGCGGATACGCGTACTGCTCACTCGCTCACCACCAATCTGCAAGGTGGCGGTATCCTCGACACTAAAGCCGGATTTGGCGCCGGCCTGCTGTAGCAAGGCGTAATCACCACTGCGATCGCAGCCAAAACGGAAGTCATCGCCCACTACAAGGTGGCGCACCCCCAGGCCATCTACCAACACCTGCTGGATAAAGGCGTCGGCGCTCAAGCTGCGCAGGCGCTCGTTGAACTGCAGGCACAACACCCGGTCCACACCCGCATCGAACAGGGCCAGCACCTTTTCCTTGAAGCGCATCAGGCGCGCCGGGGCTTTTTCGCCGGAGAAGTACTCGTGGGGCTGGGGTTCGAAAATAATTGCCACCGAGGGCAGCTGGTGCTCAGCGGCCCGCGCGCGCAGCTGCGTGATAATGGCCTGGTGCCCCAGGTGCACGCCGTCAAACGACCCAATGGTGGCCACGCATCCGCGGTGGTGCGGGCGCAAATTGTGCAGCCCGCGTATCAGCTCCCGTTGCTCGGTCACAGTGCTCCAACCACCCTTTTCCGCCCTAGCAAAATCAAGCGGCGCAGTATACCGGATTTAACCGGCTTCTGGGCACCGTCAACCGTGGTGCAACCCCCGAAAATTCAGGAAGTCGCCCGGAAATGCCGCGGCCGCAGACCGCTGGCCAGCAGGACAAAGCCATAGGTGGCGCCACCGGCGGCAACAAGGGCGCCCATACGCCAAGCTCGTTCCCACCACAGCCACTGATTCCACTCGCCCCAGAAATGCAGGATTGTCAGCAGTATTGCTGCCATGGCCAGATTGGCCAACAGCAGGCGCACAAGATACATCCGCCAGCCGGCCTCCGGCGCATAGACGCCGCCCTGGCGCAGGCCGCGGTACAGCAGCCAGGCGTTGATCGCCGCCTGCCCGGCGGTGGCCATCGCCAGCCCCATATGACCAAGCTTAAAGTAGATATGCAGTGGGATGACGAACAACAGGCTCAACAGCATCTTTGAGGCGATGGCGATCAGGCCAAACTTCACCGGTGTGGCGGTGTCCTGGCGCGCGAAGTACCCCGGAGCCAGCACCTTGATCAACATGAAAGACAGCAGGCCGAAGGTATAGGCGCGCAGTGACCACGCAGCCATCTCCATGTCCCGCGGGGTCATATTGCCGTACTGGAACAAAACGGTGAGCAGGGGCTCGGCCAGCACAAACAGGGCCACCGCTGCCGGCAGCGCGATCAGAGTGACGCTGCGCAGCGCCCAATCGATGGTATGACGGAACTTGCGCGGGTCGCCGCCGGCGTGCTGGCGGGAAAGGTTCGGCAGAATAACCGTCGCCACGGCCACCCCAAATACTCCCAGCGGCAGTTCCGTCAGGCGATCAGAAAAGTACAGCCAGGTCACCGAGCCGGTTGGCAGGAAAGATGCCAGCACCGTGTCCAGCACCAGACTGATCTGGGTAACCGACACACCAAAGATCGCCGGCGCCATCAAGCGCAGAATCTTGCGCACCCCGGGGTACTGCCAGTCCCATTTTGGTCGCGGCATCAGCCCCTGCTGCATCAAAAAGGGGATCTGGAACAGCAACTGCACCACGCCCGCCGCCAGCACCCCCCAGGCAAGCGCCATCACCGGCGGTTCAAACCAGCCGGCGGCAATGGTGGCCGCACCGATCAGCACCAGATTCAGTAATACGGGGGTGAGCGCGGGGATCAAGAAACGGTCGAAGCTGTTCAACATGGCGCCGGCAAAACCGGTCAGCGAGATCAGCATCAGATACGGAAAGGTGATACGCAGCATTTCCGTGGTCATGGCGAACTTTTCAAGCTCGTTGCCGCCCCACCACCAGCCAAAGGCAAATATTCCTGCCACCAGTGGCGCACACAGAACTCCGAACAAGGTCACCAGCAACAGGGTGCCGCCCAGCGCACCCGCAACGCGATCGTTCAGCTCCCTGACTGCCGCAATACCGCCGTTCTGGCGGTACTCTGCCAAAACCGGCACAAAGGCCTGGGAGAAAGCCCCCTCGGAAAACAGCCGGCGGAAGAAGTTGGGGATTTTGAACGCCACAAAGAAAGCATCGGCGGCATCGCTCGCACCAGTCAGGCGTGCAAAGACGATATCCCGGGCCAGGCCCAGCACCCGCGACAATAAAGTGGCGCTCCCCACCACCGAACTTCCGCGCAACAGTCCCCGTTGCGGACTATCTTTTGGTGCCTGCGGGGCCTGCTCGGGAGAGTCCGGGTTCGGATTGGAGGTCTGTTTTGGCGAAGATCCTGCCACTTCCCTGATTCCTGGTTCACGATCACAACATAATGGCCGGCAAGTCTACCGCAATCTACCTACTCGGCCATCTGGTCTGGGGAACTATTCCCGCATTTCATCCGCGCCACGCCCTACGCTTGGCGCAAGAGGGAACTATACTCAGGTTATGCAGTTGGCGCGCTACAGGGAGTAGTGGCAACAGAGGAGTAACGGAATGACCATCAACGCATTGATTATTGCACTGATACTGGCGGTTCTGCTGTATATCGCCGTAGCCATGGGCCCGCGCCCGCGGCGTGTGCGTGTGCGCATCGAGCAACCGAGAGACCGGCGTTACAGGCGACCTCAAGACTGAGACACCCCTCATACCAAGAGGCGGAACTCAGTCACAAGGGGCGACGCCATATTTCGCCATAATTGTTGCGGAATTCGCCCGATGGGCGCCACGCCAGTGCCTCCTTGCGGGATTTAAATAACTCTCAACCGAAGCGGGAAACACCCGATCGGAACCAAGAGAAGTTATTTCAATCCAATCGCAAGGAACACGATCATGAAAAAGTTGTTGATGGCAGTAACCCTGAGCACTCTGACCCTGAATGCTATCGCTTCCGCTGAAGCCGCTACTGACACCGAAATTGATTCACAGGGCTCCGTCCTGACCCCGGCCGCACAGGCCAGCGTATTCACCGGCGCCGCAGTTGCGGGAGCCGCCGTAGGAGGCCCCATCGGCTTTATCGCCGGGGCAATCGGCGGGGCCTGGCTGGGCGATCAGATTAAGCAAGCAGAAGAGGCAGACATGCTCGCAACGCAACTCACCGAAAGCCGCACCGAACTGGGCAACCTCGCACAACAACTGGATGCGGCGCGACTGTCCGCTAACGACGCCCGCGAGCTGGCACTGGAGAGCCTCGAATTCCAGATGCTGTTTACCACCGGCGACGACGAACTCCAGGAAGCTCAGGAACGTCAGGCTGCAGCCATGGCCGACTTCCTCAACCGCCACCCGCAGCTGCAGGTGTACCTTGAAGGACACTCCGATCCACGCGGCAGCGACGGTTACAACAATGTGCTGTCAGACCAGCGCGCACTGAGCGTACAGCGCGCCCTGGAAGCCTACGGCGTCGCTCCGGAACGCATCGAACGCCGCGCCCTCGGCGCCAGCCAGTCCAAAGCCAGCAAAGGCGACCACGACGCCTACGCGCTGGAGCGCCGTGTAGACATTCACTTCGGTATGCCGGAAGCGGTTGCGGGCTCCTTCTGAGCGAGCAAGCTAACGTAACGCACTAAACAGACCGGCCGCCGCTCTACAAAAGTAGCGGCCGGCTTCCCCGAGCACGATTCCCCTTCTGGGGCAGCAGCTCAGACTCCCTCAAGCTCAACCCTGTATGTGGTACTTTGCGCGCAGCACGCCTGTAGCTGCGCGCCTTTTTGCCACCTGAGTTGCCGCCCAAGCAGATCCAACCTGCAGATATCTTTGCCTCGGGCACCGCTAATCGGGCATGATTTTCCGCTGAAACAAATCTAATAATTCGTCACAGCGCCGGAAACCTATGAGCAGTCCCACCATTGCCATCGTCGAAGATGAAATCGCCATTGCCGAAAACTACCGCGACGCCCTGCGCCGCAGCGGCTACCAGGTGAATCTCTATCACACCCGACCGGACGCGCTGGCGGCCTTCCAGCAAAGACTGCCGGATCTGGCGGTGATCGATGTAGGACTGGGGGCTGAAATTGAAGGAGGCTTCGAACTGTGTCGCGAGCTGCGCGCCATGGCACCAACTCTGCCCATTCTGTTCCTCACCGCGCGAGATTCCGAGTTGGATATCATCTCGGGCCTGCGACTGGGCGCCGACGACTACCTGACCAAAGATATTTCACTGCCCCATATGCAAGCGCGTATCAGCGCCCTGCTGCGGCGGGTCAGCGTCATGCAGTCGAATACTGGCGATGACGACACCATCACCCAGGGTGACTTGAAGCTGGACGTATCCCGCCTGCACTGCCACTGGCAAGGCGAACCGGTGGACCTTACGGTGACCGAGTTCTGGATTGTGCACGCACTGGCCAAGCGCCCGGGCCATGTCAAATCCCGCAGCCAGTTAATGGAGGCGGCGCGCGTGGTACTGGACGACAACACCATCACCTCCCACGTAAAGCGCATTCGGCGCAAATTCCAGGCGATTGACGCCCAGTTCGATGCCATAGGCACCGCCTACGGCATGGGCTATCGCTGGCAGACCTAATGAAGCCACTTTCATGAACTTGCGCCGCCAACTGGTCCTACTAAGCCTTTGCGCGCTCGCCCTGCCCTGGTCGGGCTGCCAGTATTTGCGCCAGGTCGACCAGGCCCTGAGCCAGGGGCAAATGCAAACGCTGGAGGCGACCGGTAACGCCATCGCTGCGCGCCTCGCCAGTGCTCCGGAACTGGTGGCACCAGACCCCAGACGCACCGGGCGTCCACCGGGGGCCCAGCTATACCTGCACCCTCTGGAGACGACGCCACAACTGGACGGCTACGGAGCGGAATGGAGTGGGCGCGGCTTGCAACCGAGGGTACTGACCGACTCAGAGGACGAACCTCTCGCCCAGGTCACCCTGGGCAAACGCGGCAGCCAGGTTTACCTGATACTGACTGCCAGGGATGCCAGCCCCAGCTACAAGGACCCACGCGTCCCGGGTATATCCAACGGCGATACCGTAGAAATTCACACCGCCCACCAACAGTACACCTTACCCGTGGCCAGCCAGGGGCCGGTGCAAGCCATGTGGTACAACCCGCGACGAGGCGAGTATGAACGCGAGCTGCGCATCCGCGGACGTTGGACCGCATCCCCGCAAGGCTACCAACTTGAACTGGCGCTGCCATTTGCACTGACTGGCGGCGAGCTTGCACTGCGCGTGCTCGACCGCCAGCGCAGCGACGGCGGCAAACCCGCGCGCCAGGCCAGCACCCTGCCCGCCGATGGCCGCCCCGGCATATTGGTAGAACCGCTGCCCGCGCTGCAAAGGGAGCTGGAGCACTTCGCCCGCCCGGAGCTGCAACTCACGATTGTCGACCAGGAAGGCTTCGTGCTGGCCCGCACCGGCCGCGACTGGCATCAGGACACTGGGCAATACTCTAGCGGTGCAGAGAGTAACTGGCTGCAGGACTGGCTCAACCGCCAGGTACTCGCCACCGATAAGCTGCCGCCTCTCCCGGAAGACGCATTACCAGAGACCCTCACACAAAACCGGGAAACCGCGAGCCAGTGGTTCAATTTGCCGGCGGCACGCGCAAACGGTGCTGCCGAAGAGCGCATCGCTGCAGTGAGCGTGCCGGTGGTCACCCGTGCCGACAATATCATCGAGCGACCGCTACTCGGCCGAGTCATTACCGCCCAGTCTTCCAACGCCCTACAGTCGCTTACCGAGTCTGCGGCACAACGGCTCTGGCTGACCACCGCCGCCGCGGCGGGACTGGTACTGCTACTGCTACTGGGTTACGCCAGCTGGCTGTCCTGGCGCATTCGCAAACTGCATCGAGCCGCGCAAACCGCGGTGGACAGCAGCGGCCGCCTGCGCGGTGAATTCCCCCGACCCTATCTCAACGACGAGCTGGGAGCGCTGAACCGCGCCTTCGCCAGCCTGCTGGCGGAACTGGATCACTACCATCAGTATTTGCGCAGCCTCGCCAGCAAACTGTCCCACGAGCTCCGTACCCCCCTTGCCGTAGTGCGCTCTTCCCTGGACAACCTGGCGGCGGGAGAACTGGATACGGACAGCCGGCGCTATGCCGAGCGCGCTGCCGAAGGCGGAGCGCGCCTGTCGTCCATTCTCAACGCGCTTTCAGCCGCCAACCAACTGGAGGCCAGTATCAGTCAGGCGGAGCGCGAGGAATTCGACCTCTGCGACCTGCTGCAGCTACTCACCCAAAGCTATGCCGACGCCCATCCCAAGCACCAGCTTGCTCTGGACAGCCCCGATGGGCCTCTGGATTACCACGGAGCGCCGGAGTTACTCGCCCAGCTACTGGACAAGCTTGTGGATAACGCCGCCAGCTTTGCCCCGGAGGGTACCGCAATTCAGCTAACACTGGAGGCCGATGATGAAGCCTACCGAGTGCGCGTCGGCAATACGGGGCCACTCTTGCCAGAAGGCTTTGAACAGAAGCTGTTTGACTCGCTGGTATCGGTGAGGGATGACGGCGGCAAGGCCGGCCATCTGGGGCTGGGGCTGCATATCGCACGCTTGATCGCCGACTTCCATCACGGGGAGCTGCAGGCGGCCAATCGCGACGATAACAGTGGGGTAGTTTTTACCCTGAGCCTGCCACGCTGAACGGCGCTGCGCACGCCACCTTGGCGAAGCTATCCCCAGCGGTCACAAACAAGCCGCCAAGGCGGTTGACAAACAACCAACGCTGGGGATAATGTCGCGTCCCAAACGGGCCCCCGGCCCGATTGTTCGAGATTTTATAGATTCCAGACAGGAGCAACCGGTGGCCAACTCACCCCAAGCGAAGAAACGCGCGCGCCAAAACGAAAAGCGCCGCAATCACAACGCCAGCCTGCGCTCCATGGTGCGCACCTACATCAAAAAGGTAGTTGCGGCCATTGATGCAGGTGACGCAGAAAAAGCCAAGACCGCTTACGCGGAAGCTGTGCCGGTTATCGACCGCATGGCTGACAAGGGCATCATTCACAAGAATAAGGCTGCTCGCCATAAGAGCCGCCTGAATGCCCAGATCAAGAAGCTGGCTGCCTAAGCCACCGCTTCCTGAGCACAAAAAAAACCCCGCTTATGCGGGGTTTTTTATTTACAACAAAATAAGATTGTCGCGATGGATTAGCTCATCGTCGTCGCGATAACCAAGCAGCTCAACAATGCGATCGGACGACTGGCCACACACCTTGGCAGCCTCTGCACTGTCATAGTTGACCAGTCCGCGAGCAACCTCCACACCAGAACTGCTCACGCAGCTCACCAGCTCACCGCGGTGAAAACGCCCCTCCACGCCCACAACGCCCACCGGCAACAGGCTTTTGCCCTGGTTACACAGCGCGCGCTCGGCGCCGGCGTCCAGCACCAACTTGCCACGAACCTGCAACTGCCCCGCCAGCCAGCGCTTGCGTGCGGTCAATGGATCCGCTTCCGGCAGCAGCAAGGTGCCCACGTCTTCGCCCGCAGCCACGCGCTCGATTACCCCGTCGATACTGCCACCAACAATCACCGTGCGCGCCCCTGAGCGCGCCGCCAGCTGCGCCGCGCGCACCTTGGTCGCCATACCGCCACGCCCGAGGCCACTGCGGGAATCCCCCGCCATTGCCGCGAGCCGCGGGTCGGTCGCAGCCGCTTCACGCACCAGCTCTGCATCGGGATTATCCCGGGGATCCTCGGTAAACAGGCCATCCGCATCGGTGAGAATCAGCAGGGCATCCGCCTCCACCAGGTTCGCCACCAGCGCCCCCAGGGTATCGTTATCACCGAAGCGAATCTCGTCGGTCACCACCGTATCGTTTTCATTGATAATGGGCACGGCGCCCAGGGACAGCAGGGTCTTGATGGTGCTGCGCGCATTGAGATAGCGGGTGCGGTTGGAGAAGTCGTCATGGTCGAGCAGGATCTGCGCAGTGCGGCAGTCGTACTGCCCAAACGCGTGCTCGTAGACCTGCACCAGGTGGCTCTGCCCAATAGCGGCCGCCGCCTGCAACTGATGAATGGAGTCCGGGCGCTTGCGCCAGCCCAGGCGATCCATGCCCGCGGCGACGGCGCCGGAGGAGACCAGCAACACCTCAATGCCCTGGCGGCGCAAAGCGCTGATCTGGCCGGCCCAGTTCTGGATGGCCGCGCGATTAACCCCGCGACCATTGTCGGTTAACAGGGCACTGCCAATTTTTACGACCCAGCGCTTGCTCGCCGCAAGCTGCCGGCGTGGCGAGATGGAATCCATTTCTTCCTCATATGGGGTATGCCCCCGCAGAAAAACCCTTATCCAGATTTTTACGCTGCGAGGACCGATAAATCAGGGACGATATTCTATATCGACGTCGTAGTCGTCGTCGTCCCATTCTTCATCATCTTCCCCAGATTCTTGCGCCGATTTGCGCTTGGCACGCTGTGCCTCACGCAAATGGTCGATGCGCTCGCGGGCCTCGCGCTGCATCTGGCGCTGCGCTTCCTGCTCCGCCTCGAATAGATCGCCGTCCAGCTCTTCCTGCTCCTTGCGCTCTTCGAGGTAGTCCATCAGCTGGCCGGACAGCACATCGGTGCCATCGCCACGAATGGCCGCCACGCGGAATACCGGCCCCTGCCACCCCAGTGCGTTTACCACGGCCTGGCAACGCTCTTCCAGCTCCTCCGCCGGCACCAGGTCGGTCTTGTTCAGCACCAGCCAGCGCTCGCGCCCGGCCAGTGTCGGGCTGAAGGATTCCAGTTCGCGCTCGATGGCCAGCGCATTCTGCGCGGGGTCGGAGCCGTCGAACGGCGCCAGGTCCACCAGGTGTAGCAGCACACGGCAACGGGTCAGGTGCTTGAGGAAGCGGATACCAAGTCCCGCGCCCTCGGCGGCACCCTCGATCAATCCGGGGATGTCGGCAATGACAAAGCTGCGGTACTTCTGCACCTTCACCACACCAAGGTTTGGCACCAGAGTGGTAAACGGGTAATTGGCCACCTTGGGCTTGGCCGCGGACACCGCACGGATAAACGTCGACTTGCCCGCATTCGGCAAACCCAGCATGCCCACATCGGCGAGCACCTTCAGCTCCAACTTGAGGTTGCGGCGGTCACCCTCGCTGCCCGGGGTGGTCTGGCGCGGCGCGCGGTTGGTACTGGACTTGAAGCGGGTATTCCCGAGGCCGTGCCAGCCGCCCTGTGCCACCAGCAGCTTCTCACCCGGCTCCAGCAGGTCGCCGAGGGTCTCCCCGGTTTCCACGTCGATGGCGGTGGTCCCCACAGGCACCTTCAGCACCAGGTCTTCACCCTTGGCGCCGGTACAGTTGCGCCCGCGCCCAGCTTCGCCGTTCTGGGCCTGGTAGCGGGGCTGATAGCGGTAATCCACCAGGGTGTTCAGTGACTCATCGGCCACCAGATACACGGAGCCGCCGTCACCGCCGTCGCCACCGTCGGGGCCGCCCTTGGCGACAAACTTCTCGCGACGAAAGCTCAAGCACCCTTTACCGCCGTTGCCGGCCTGCACCGAAATCGGCGCCTCATCTACAAATTTCATGTGTCTACTTACCGGGTTATCCGGTCTTCAGTGTAATTTGCGGTCCATCAATACAAAAAAGCCCCGCGAATGCGGGGCTTTTCGATCGGGCGTTGTGACCGCTTAGGCTGTTTCGATGGAAACAAACTTACGGTTGTTAGCGCCTTTCACCTCGAACTTCACTACGCCATCAGCGGTAGCGAACAGGGTGTGATCTTTGCCCATACCAACGTTTACGCCAGCGTGGAACTTGGTGCCGCGTTGACGAACGATGATGCTGCCTGCGGAAACCGCTTGGCCGCCAAAGCGCTTAACGCCCAGGCGTTTACTTTCGGAATCGCGACCGTTTCGCGTACTACCGCCAGCTTTCTTATGTGCCATGAGTAGTTACTCCTCTTCTATTACCCGGGGATTAGCCTTTGATGCCAGTGATTTTAACTTCGGTGTACCACTGACGGTGGCCCTGACGCTTCATGGAGTGCTTACGACGACGGAACTTGATGATCCGTACTTTTTCGCCGCGGCCGTGGCTCAGCACTTCTGCAGTCACCTTGGCACCTTCCACTACCGGCGCACCGATGTTGATGGTGTCACCGTCCACTACCATCAGAACCTTGTCGAAATCGACAGATTCGCCAGTAGAGACTTCAATTTTTTCCAGGCGCAGTACTTCGCCTTCTTCTACACGGTGTTGTTTGCCACCGCTCTCGATAACAGCGTACATATCTCTATGCTCCAAAATGGACGACACGAAGCAGCGGCAGAGTCACAACAAGATAAGTGACCAACTAACCAGCATTTTGGGAGCTTGCGCCGTTGATGTTAAAAACTTCTTCCCTACCCACACTACATCCACAAAACACGGACGCGGTTTGAGCGGGGCGCAGATTCTAATCAATTCGCCCGCTGGATACAATAGTGCGTTTTTCGGACAGATCAGCCCCTGACTGCCCGCCAACCGGGGCTTGGCAGGCTCTTTCTAGCCTCGCGCCTTTCCCAGTGAAGACAAAACCGCTAGTCTTGCCGCCGTGAGAGAGATAAGCGCGGAAATCAAGCGCAGTAATAAGGAACCTTGTAAGGACCCCCGCATGTTGCCCTTCCACCAGGTAGCCGCCGACGACTTCGCGGCCGTCAACCAGCAAATCATCGACCAACTGCATTCCGACGTCCCTCTGGTGGAGAATATCGGATACTATCTGGTCGAGGCCGGCGGCAAACGCTTGCGCCCATTACTGGTACTGCTGTGCAGCCGCGCCGCGGGGTATGCGGGGAATGCCCACATCACCCTGGCGGCGATTATCGAATTTATCCACACCGCCACCCTGCTCCACGACGACGTTGTGGACACTTCCGACATGCGCCGCGGCCGCCTGACCGCCAACGCCCAGTGGGGCAACGCACCGGCGGTGCTGGTCGGTGATTTCCTCTACTCGCGCGCTTTCCAGATGATGGTGGCACTGAAGGACATGGATATCATGTCGATCCTCTCGGACACCACCAACACCATCGCCGAGGGCGAGGTACAACAACTGGTGAACGCCGGCGACCCCGCGGTGAGTGAAGCGAACTACCTCAGCGTGATCCATAAAAAAACCGGCGCCCTGTTCGAAGCAGCCTGCGAAACCGCCGCGGTGCTGGCGGGATGCAGCGCCGACGAGCGTGAATCCCTGAAGCTCTATGGCCGCCATCTGGGCTCGGCATTCCAGCTGGTAGATGACGCGCTGGATTACCGCGGCAACCCGGAAGAGCTGGGCAAAAATGTGGGCGATGACCTGGCCGAGGGCAAACCCACCCTGCCGCTTATCTACGCAATGGCAAACGGCACGGAGGAGCAGGCGGCGCTGGTGAAAGAAGCCATTGAACAGAAGAACTCCGAAAAACTGACGGAGATTGTTGCGGCCATCGAGAGCTGCGGCGCGCTGGACTACACCTTTGAACGCGCCAACAAGGAAGTAGAACTTGCGCTGGAGAAACTGGAGTTCCTGCCCAACGGGGAGCACAAGGCGGCGCTGCGCCAGCTCGCGGAATTTTCGGTAGCGCGCACCAAGTAATACGCACACCGAGCACCAAACAAAAAAGCCCCGGATTGTTCCGGGGCTTTTTATTTTGCAGCCGTTAAGACTAAAAGGCTGTTAACCGCGAATCAGGGTTAACAACTCTTCGGTCTTGGCCTTCATCAACGCCGCATCACCACGGGACTCAACGTTCAGTCGCACAACTGGCTCGGTATTGGACATACGCAGGTTAAAGCGCCAGTCGTCAAAGGCGACACTCAGGCCGTCTACGTGCTCCACACTTTTCGCGTTCACAGCGTATTTTTCTTCCGCCGCTTGCAGCAGCGCCTTGGGATCTTCGACCTTGGAGTTGATCTCGCCGCTACAGGGGAAGGCAGCCATGCGCTCACCCACCAACTGGGACAGAGACTTTCCGGTGCTACTCACCAGTTCGGCCACCAGCAGCCACGGAATCATGCCGCTGTCGCAGTAGGCAAAATCGCGGAAATAGTGGTGAGCACTCATCTCACCACCATAGATGGCGTCTTCCTTGCGCATACGCTCCTTGATAAACGCATGGCCGGTTTTACTCTGCACCGGAGTACCGCCAGCAGTCTGCACGATATCTTCGGTGTTCCAGGTCAGTCGCGGATCATGCACGACCTTCGCGCCCGGATGTTTAGCCAGGAACGCCTCGGCCAGCAGGCCAACGACATAGTAACCTTCAATAAACTCGCCACTTTCATCAAAGAAGAAGCAGCGATCAAAGTCGCCATCCCAGGCAATACCGAAATCGGCACCGCTTTCACGCACCGCAGCAGCGGTCGATTCGCGGTTCTCCGGCAAAATCGGGTTGGGAATACCGTTGGGAAAGTTGCCATTGGGTTCGTGATGTACACGCACAAACTCAAACGGCAGGCTTGGAGCCAGCGCATCCACCACGGCTCCGGCACCGCCATTACCCGCATTGACCACCAGCTTTAACGGTTTCAGCGCAGAAGTATCTACGTAGCCGAGCAGGTGATTTACGAAGTCGTCGCGGTGGGCAAAGGTGTGCAGTTCGCCACGCGTCTCGACCGCAGCGAAATCATTGTCTTCGGCCAGCTTCTTGATATCCAGCAAGCCAGTATCGCCGCTGATCGGGCGCGAACCCGAGCGGACAAATTTCATACCGTTGTAATCCATGGGGTTGTGGCTTGCGGTCACGCAAATGCCACCGTCAAAATCCCCGTGAAACGTCGAGAAGTAGATCTCCTCGGTACCGCACTCACCAATGTGGTAGACATCTGCACCGGCATCGCGCAGGCCATTGGCCAGCGCATCGGTCAGCTCGCCACTAGTCAGGCGAATATCGTGGCCCACCACGACGCGACGGGCGTCGAGAAATTGGGCGAAAGCCCGACCTACGCGATAAGCGACATCCGTGTTCAGCTCGTCCGGCACCCGGCCGCGCAGATCATAGGCTTTAAAACAGGTTAATTCAGACATCTCAGCCACTCTCCCCTGGCAAATAGACATTTTGGTAAACATGGTTGGTGGCTTCGATAAAGCCGTCGACAGAACCGCAGTCGAAGCGGCGCCCCTTGAATCGATATGCAAGAACACAGCCACGTTTGGCTTGGGTCAGCAGGGCATCGGTAATCTGGACCTCGCCGTTTTTACCCGGCGGGGTCTCGCGAATCAGGTCGAAAATATCCGGCGTCAGCACATAGCGGCCGATAATAGCCATATTGCTGGGGGCCTCTTCCGCCTTGGGCTTTTCCACCATGTCGGTGACCTGGTACAGGCCCGGCTTGATTTCATTGCCGGCAATCACCCCAAACTTGTGGATCTGCTCCTTCGGCACTTCCTCGACGGCAACGATGCTGCAGCGGAACTGCTTGTACAGTTGCACCATCTGCCCCAGCACGCCCAGATCGTCGTTCAGGCACAGGTCATCCGCCAGTACCACAGCAAAGGGTTCATCACCGACCAGGCGCTGCCCCTGCAGGATCGCATCCCCCAGGCCGCGCATTTCCCCCTGGCGGGTGTAGGAAAAACTCGCAGTGTCGATCACCTTGCGCACGCTATCGAGGTAACGCTCCTTGCCGGTGCCGGCAATCTGGTGTTCCAGCTCAAAATTCGTATCGAAATGGTCTTCGATCGCACGCTTGCCGCGGCCGGTGACAAAACCGATCTCGGTCAGCCCCGCCTCAATGGCTTCCTCTACGCCATATTGCACCAGCGGCTTGTTGACCAGCGGCAACATCTCCTTGGGCATGGCCTTGGTGGCCGGCAGGAACCGCGTACCGTAGCCCGCGACCGGGAAAAGACACTTTTTGAGCATTGCTCGCCCCTCATTATTAAATCGATTCCGTGTAACTTGTGCCGAAACGCTGACTTTCAAGAGCAACATGGCAAAACCACGGACATCCGTCGACCGCGCAACTTATCACAAATGGATGACAGTCTTCAGGCACACCTCGTCACAGCAACACAGGACTAGCGGTCTCTGCGGGCAATCTGGCAAGATGTCCGGAGTTTCGAGCCAAACAACGACGGTCAAGGGCTAATTGGGACAGTTCCAGTCACAAAAAGCGTTATGACTGACTGGACAAGATATCCTTAGCGCTTAGAATGCCGGCTCGTGTAAGAAATACCCAGAATGGGGACCCAATGAGTAATTTCGTTCAAAAAAGCAGCTACACCCGTGAGGAACTTCTGGCCTGTGGCCGCGGTGAAATGTTCGGGCCGGGCAACGCGCAGCTGCCGACTCCCAACATGCTGATGCTAGACCGCATCACCCACATCGCCAAAGACGGCGGTGAATTCGGCAAGGGAGAGTTGATCGCCGAATTGGATATCACTCCAGACCTGTGGTTTTTTGACTGTCACTTCCCTGGCGACCCGGTAATGCCCGGTTGTCTTGGCCTCGACGCCATGTGGCAGCTGCTGGGTTACTTCCTGGCATGGAAAGGCAACCCCGGCCGCGGCCGTGCTCTCGGTTGTGGCGAAGTGAAGTTCACCGGCCAGATTCTGCCGACCAACAAGAAGGTCACCTACCACATCCAGATGAGCCGCCTGGTAGAGCGCAAGCTGGTGATGGGTATTGGCAATGGCTCTGTGTCCGTGGACGGCCGTGAAATCTACACCGCAAAAGACCTGCGTGTAGGCCTGTTTACCCGTACCGACGACTTCTGATACGGCAGACAGTCACACCGGTGACTGTCACATAGAAATATAACAATTCACTCTACAAGTTTTATTGGAGATCACTATGCGCCGCGTAGTCATTACCGGAATGGGTATCACTTCTTGTATCGGTAACAACACACAAGAAGTGCTGGCCTCCCTGAAAGCTGGTCGCAGCGGTATCCGCGCGATGGAAGAGTACGCAGAGCTGGGCCTGCGTAGCCAGATCGCCGGCGTGGTCGATATCGACTTTAAAGAGCACATTGACCGCAAGCACCTGCGCTTCATGGGTGACTCCGCGGCCTACGCCTATATCTCCATGGCGGAAGCGATCGCCATGGCAGGCCTGGAAGAATCCGAGGTCTCCAACCCGCGCACCGGGTTGGTGATGGGCTCAGGCGGCACCTCTACTGCAGCCATCATCGAAGCAGCCAACATCCTGAAAACCAAGGGTGTACGCCGTGTGGGCGCTTACCGGGTTCCCCAGGTGATGGGCAGCACCGTATCCGCGTGTCTGGCCACGCCATTCAAGATCAAGGGAGTGAACTACTCCATTTCCTCCGCCTGTGCCACCTCCGCACACTGTATCGGCAACGGCGCAGAACTGATTCAGATGGGCAAGCAGGACGTGGTATTCGCGGGCGGCGGCGAAGAGCTGGCCTGGAGCCTGACGCACCTGTTTGACGCCATGGGCGCCCTGTCTTCCAAGTACAACGATGCCCCTACCACCGCATCCCGCCCCTACGACGCGGACCGCGACGGCTTTGTAATTGCCGGCGGTGGCGGCTGTCTGGTGCTGGAAGAGTACGAACACGCCAAGGCCCGCGGCGCCAACATCATCGCGGAACTGGTGGGCTACGGCGCCACCTCTGACGGTTACGATATGGTAGCCCCGAGCGGCGAAGGTGCGGCACGCTGCATGCAGCAGGCACTGGCTGGCATGGACGGCAAGGGACTGGAAGGCAAAGTGGACTACATCAACACCCACGGCACTTCTACACCGGTGGGCGATGTCGCGGAGCTGCGTGCCATGAAGGAAGTATTTGGCAATGACGTGCCGGCGTTTGCCTCTACCAAGTCCCTCACCGGTCACTCCTTGGGTGCTGCCGGCGTACAGGAAGCCATCTACTCCCTGCTGATGATGCAGAACGACTTTATCGCGGCCTCCGCCAACGTAGAGACAGTAGATGAAGCAGCGGAAGGGCTGGATCTGGTCACGGAACTGCGCGAGGCTAAGGTCAACCGCGCGCTGTCCAACTCCTTCGGCTTTGGCGGTACCAACGCCAGCCTGGTGTTCGACAAGATCTGATCGCTGTGCGTGGGCCGTTCGCGGCCCTCAACGCAACAAAAAAGGGCGAACCGCTATGCGGTTCGCCCTTTTTTGTTCTGCATGCTTCTAGAAGTCAGACTCAGGAAACAGGCTTCTGCAATCGTTCCAACCACAACTCCACCTGGCGAGTGAGCCCCTGGCGCCAGCTGCGCTGCTGGATACCGAACACATCCCGCAGGCGACCACAGGCCAGCACATAGGAGCGATCCTTTTCCGCTGGCTCCAGCACGGTCAACTCCGCGGTGAAGTCATCCCCGTTTAGCGAGCGCATCCGATCGACCACCTCGCGCCCAAAATCCATGGCGGTGCAGGTATCGGCGGAACCGTAGTGATACAGGCCGGATGTCGGTGCGCCGCTGGCAAGCTGCTGGGTGATCGCCACCACAACACGCACAAGGTCGGACACGGTCACCGGGTTGCCTAAGCTGGCGTCGTCCAGCGACACCGCGCGCCCGTCCAGCAGGCTGCGAATGACCCGGCCCAGTAGCGCCTGCTCGCTGCGGTCTACCTGCCAACCCAGGCGCAAGATACTGACGTTATCCAGCGAGGTGAGCGTTTGCTCGCACGCAAACCAGTCACGTCCGCGCTCGGATAGCGGGTCGGGCTCGGCTTCCTCATCAATTTTTCGGCTGCCTACATGGCCGAAGACCCCGTAGGAGGAAAGGTGCAGTATGGCGTGGCACGATTGATTCAGCAGAGCGTGACACGCTGCCTTGGCCTCGGGCATGCGAATACCGCCGGCACAGCTGGCGGCATTGACGATAATCGGGCGCACGCCCTCCGGGAGTCCGCCTTCGATAAACTGCTCGGCACTCAGCAATTGCACCCGGAACCCGACCTTTTGCAGGCCCTTTTGCAAGGCGCTATCCATTGCGTTGCCCGCACCGATCACGACGACGGTATCGGGCTTGTAGCCAGTGTGGTGCATGGCGGTTCAGGCCAACTTAGAACGGAATGTCGTCGTCGAAGCTGTTATCAAAGCCACCGGCGGGAGGCTGATTACCTGCGGGGCGATTCTGCGGCTGACCGCCACCCTGCTGCTGGTTGGACGGTGCCATCGGTGAAGGCGCAGAGCGACCCTGCGCGTATTCGTCCTGATAACCACCCTGATCCTGCTGGAAACCACCGCCCTGGTTTTGCTGCTGGAAGCCACCACCCTGGCCCTGCTGCTGGTAGCCACCTTCGCCACGGCTGTCCAGCATCTGCATTTCGCTGGCAACGATTTCGGTAGTGTAGCGGTCCTGGCCGGAGTTCTTGTCCTGCCACTTGCGGGTACGCAGGGAACCTTCCAGGTAAACCTTGCTGCCCTTGCGCAGGTATTCACCGGCAATTTCAGCGAGGCGATTGAAAAACACCACACGGTGCCATTCGGTACGCTCCTGCTGCTGACCGCTCTGCTTGTCCTTCCAGGTCTCGGAAGTGGCCACGGTCACGTTGGTTACGGCACCACCGCTCGGCATGTAACGGGTCTCAGGGTCACCGCCCAGGTTACCCACCAGGATTACTTTGTTCACGCCTCTGGAAGCCATGCGCCTCTCCTCTCTGCGCCCCGGGACGACCGGGACTCTCATGTTCTAGAAAAATAAAAAATAGTGTCGGAAAACCAACGGAGCTGCGGCAGAGCAAGCCCCGGCGCAGCCAACGGTGTATTTATATCCAGCAGCATACAATACTCGGCAAGGGCCGTCACCGCCGGTACGAGACTGGGACAGAGCCAGCCTCAGACTAAGCGGTGTCAATTAGCTACTGGCAACCGGCAGGCGGATTCTTCGCAGCTGCCACCAGCTGATCGACCAGAGCACCAGCACCCCCAATACGAAGGTCGCGACGCTGCCTGCGCCCCCATGGCCATATAGGAGCCCGCCCAAGCTACCGCCGGCAAACGCCCCCAAAAACTGGCAGGTGGCATAAAGGCCGGAAGCTGCACCACGGCACTCGGCCGGCGCTTCCCGGGTCAGCTGTGCAGGTAGCAGTGCCTCGAGCAGGTTGAATGCCAGGAAGAACAGCGCCAGACAGGCGACAATCCAGCCCCCCTGGGTCGACGGCATCAACGCAACACCGCCAAAAACCAGTCCCAACAGGGCCAGTCTCATTGCTGCGGGTACCTGCTGGCGCTTTTCCGCCAAGCGCATCAGCGGCACCATCACCACGAAGGTACCCAGCAACAGCGGTGCATAGAGCTTCCAGTGGTCCGCACTGGGCAACTGAAGCTGCTCCACCAGCAATAGCGGCAGGGGGATAAACAGTGCGGTCAGTAACAGGTGCAGGAAGAAGACCCCACACACCAGGCGCCACACCGAGGCATTACTGAGCACACGCGCGAAATCGCCCGATACCGGGCCGCGTCGCACCTGAACTTGCGGGTTGGGTACCAGGCGCCACACCAACAGTATCCCCAGCAGCGCAAGGAGCGCGGTCAGCCAGAAAATTGCGGACAAGCCACCCAGGTTTGCCAGCAGCGGGCCGAGCACGACTGCCAGCACGAAGGCCACACCAATGGAAGCGCCGATGATTGCCATCGCTTTACCGCGGTTCTCATCCCGGGTCAGGTCGGCTGCCAGCGCCATGGTTGCCGCGGCAATGGCACCGGCGCCCTGTAGAATACGCCCGCCAATCAGGCCGTACACCGACTCGCTCGTGGCCGCGACCACGCTGCCTATCGCGAACACCGCCAAACCCAGAAATATCACCGGCTTGCGCCCCCAGCGATCGCTCAGCACACCCAGGGGGATCTGCAGGATCGCCTGACTCAACCCATAGGCTCCCAAAGCCAGCCCCAGCAGGGCCGGGGTGCTGCCGGTATAGTCACTGCCGTATAGAGACAGCACGGGCAGCACCATAAACAGGCCGAGCATGCGGAACACATACAGGGAGGCGAGGCCGGCGAGCGCGCGGCGTTCGGTGGAGTTCATGCAAAAAATCCGGACACAGGAAAAATCGGGGCGCATTGTACCAGTGCGGGCCGCAGGAATTGATCCCCCTCGGCGTATCGCGTTACGCGGATTTTGGCACGTCGGCGCCTGGGATTATACTTGACCGTTTGTTTCCGCCGGGCCACACATGGCCCGACGCGCGAGTCACACACTTTTTGCAACAGGAAGACGAGTGGACACGATTTATGTCAGGGGTGCACGCACCCACAACCTGAAGAATATCGACCTGGATATTCCCCGCGACAAACTTATTGTGATTACCGGCTTGTCCGGTTCGGGTAAGTCCTCACTCGCCTTCGACACCCTGTATGCCGAGGGGCAGCGCCGCTACGTGGAATCCCTGTCCACTTACGCGCGCCAGTTCCTGTCAATGATGGAAAAGCCGGATGTGGACACCGTGGAGGGGCTATCGCCGGCGATCTCCATTGAGCAGAAGTCCACGTCCCACAACCCGCGCTCCACCGTCGGCACCATCACCGAGATATACGACTACCTGCGCCTGCTGTTCGCCCGTGTCGGCGAGCCCCGCTGCCCGGACCACGATGTGCCGCTGCAGGCCCAGACAATCAGCCAGATGGTGGATCACGTGCTGGCCCTGCCGGAGGGTACCAAGATCATGCTGCTGGCGCCGGTGGTGCGTGACCGCAAGGGTGAGCATCTGCATGTGTTTGAGCAGTTGCGCCGCGACGGTTTTGTGCGCGCGCGTATCGACGGCACCGTGTGCGACCTGGATGACACCCCCAAGCTGGACAAGCGCAAGAAGCACACCATTGAAGTAGTTGTGGACCGTTTCAAGGTGCGCGAGGACCTGCAGCTGCGCCTGGCCGAGTCCTTCGAGACCGCGCTGAATCTCACCGACGGCATCGCCTCGATCAGCTTTATGGATGGCGACCGCGACGACTACCTGTTCTCCGCCCGCCACGCCTGCCCCATCTGTGACTACTCACTGGAAGAACTGGAACCGCGACTGTTTTCCTTTAACAACCCCGCCGGCGCCTGCCCCAGCTGTGACGGCCTCGGCGTGAAACAGTTCTTTGACGAAGACAAGGTGATCCTCGATCCGGAGAGCAGCATCTCCGAAGGGGCCATTCGCGGTTGGGATCGACGCAATATCTACTACTATCACATGCTCGATTCCCTCTCGCAGCACTACGGCTTCGACCTGGACAAGCCGTGGAAAAAACTGACGAAGAAGTACCGCGCGGTGATTCTGAATGGCAGTGGCGACACTGACATCGACTTCAGCTACGTCAACGACCGCGGTGATATCACCGTGCGCCGCCACACCTTCGAGGGCATTATCCCCAACTTCCAGCGCCGCTACCGGGACACCGAATCCCAGTCGGTGCGCGAGGAACTGGCCAAGTACCTAAGCACCCAGAAGTGCCCCGAGTGTCACGGCACCCGTTTGCGCCGTGAAGCCCGGCATGTATTTGTGGATAACCGCACCCTGGCGCAGATCACCGAGCTGCCCGTGGGCGACGCCTTCGAATACTTTGCCGACCAACTGAAATTCAAGGGCGCGCAAAAAGAGATTGCCGATAAGATCCTCAAGGAGTTGCGCGATCGCTTCCGCTTCCTGGTGGATGTGGGGCTGAACTACCTGACCCTGAACCGCAGTGCCGAAACCCTGTCCGGTGGTGAGGCCCAGCGAATTCGCCTGGCCAGCCAGATCGGCGCCGGCCTCGTCGGTGTGATGTACATCCTCGACGAGCCCTCCATCGGCCTGCACCAGCGCGACAACGAACGTCTGCTCAACACCCTCACCCATCTGCGCGACCTGGGTAATACCGTGATCGTGGTCGAGCACGATGAAGACGCCATCCGCAGTGCGGACTTTATTGTGGATATCGGCCCCGGCGCCGGGGTACACGGCGGCGAAGTGGTGGTTGCGGGCACCTCGGAGGAAATCGCCGAGTGTGATCGCTCGCTTACCGGGCAATACCTGTCCGGTGAGAAGAAGATCGCGATTCCGGAAGAGCGCTATGTGTTTGACCCGGATTACGTACTGCGCATTGAAGGTGCCACCGGCAACAACCTGCAGTCGGTCAACCTGGAAATCCCGGTGGGCCTGTTCACCTGTATCACCGGAGTCTCTGGCTCCGGTAAGTCCACGCTGATCAATACCACCCTGTATCCGCTGGCTGCTACCGCGCTGAACAAGGCCACCACCCTCAAAGCGTCGCCACACAAAAAAATTGAAGGGCTCGAGCACTTCGACAAATGTGTGGATATCGACCAGAGCCCCATCGGCCGTACACCGCGTTCCAACCCCGCCACCTATACCGGTATTTTCACCCCCATCCGCGAATTGTTTGCTGGCACTCAGGAAGCCCGCTCACGGGGATACAAACCCGGGCGCTTCAGCTTCAACGTCAAAGGCGGCCGCTGCGAAGCGTGTCAGGGTGACGGAGTGATCAAGGTGGAAATGCACTTCCTGCCGGATATCTACGTGCCCTGCGATACCTGTAAAGGCAAACGCTACAACCGGGAAACACTGGAAGTGCAGTACAAGGGCAAGAACATCCACGAAGTCCTGGAAATGACCGTGGAAGACGCACGGGAATTCTTCGACCCGGTTCCGTCGATCGCGAAAAAACTGCAGACACTGATGGATGTGGGCCTGTCCTATATCAAGCTCGGCCAGGCGGCCACCACACTTTCCGGCGGTGAAGCGCAGCGGGTAAAACTCTCCCGCGAGCTTTCCAAACGGGATACCGGGCAAACCCTGTATATCCTCGACGAGCCCACCACCGGCCTGCACTTTGCCGATATCCAACTGCTGCTGGATGTACTGCACCGACTGCGCGATCACGGCAACACCATCGTGGTGATCGAGCACAACCTGGATGTCGTGAAGACCGCAGACTGGATTGTCGACCTCGGCCCGGAGGGCGGCTCCGGTGGCGGCCAGATCATTGCCACCGGCACGCCGGAAGACGTCGCCGAGGTAGAGGGTTCCCACACCGGCCGCTTCCTCGGGCCGATGCTCGGTTAAGACCTCGATTTAAGAACTTGGCTTAATCGCCCGCAGCAGAATCCGACTGCTGCGGGCGATAGCGACGTACCGCCTGTCGCTCAATCTGTGCGCGATCAAAATACACCGCACGCAATTGCTCACTGGCAAACAGGGTCGCCTGATCCGCGTAGTGCGGTGATGCAGTATCCAGCGTGGCGCTGCCAAAGTTATGCACAGCGCGCGATTGCACCTCACCGCCCTCGGGCCAGCTGACGAACATCACGTAGCTGTCGCCGGCGCGATTCGCCCAGAAGCCCTCGTCGTTTAACTCGCCCCCGTAAACCGCACGCAGCGTATCCGCAGCACCGCTCAATGGCAGGCTGAGATCCCCGCGCACATGCCGGTTAACCTCGCCGAAAGGCACCCGATGCTGCCCGTGTGCGTCAACCAGATCATCCACCGCGGTACGGAAGGCTTCGTCCACCAGCGTGTCGGCAACCTGCGCAGAGTTCGCGGCTTGGAACGGGGCAAGGGTCAATGCCGCCAGCGCCGCCAATTTATCGGTCTGCGCAAAGCTGCCCGACCAGCCCCGCAAATCCTCCAGCGCGGCGGCATAGTCCGTATCAACGAAACGTTCGTGGGCGTCACCTAACCACGCATTCAACCCGGTTAACTGATAGGAGTCCGGGTGGTAGTCGGCATCGTACTTGAAGGTTTCAAATTGCTCGGGAGAGATTTGCACGCTGTCGCCATACAGGGCTTCGATCTGCAACGCGCGGTTGGTGATTACCGACTCGATACCCATTGATACGGGGAACTGCTCGGAACGCGGGTCGTCATCGCCATCGGTAGCCTGGAACGGCGGATTGTTCGCGTTGTATACCAACCCGGAAACGGGGTTAACGGTTTTCGGCATCTGTGCAAACGGGCGGTATCCCTGCCAGATCAATTCGGAACGATCACCGGGCAAGACCTTGGACCAGTCCCAACCTTCAATCCGCTGCGGGAACTGCGCGTTGTAGTAGTGGGCAATGTTGCCCGCACGATCGGCGTACACATAGTTGATGCTGGGCATCGCCTGCAGGCGTAACGCGGCCTCGAAGTCATTCAGGTTTCGCGCCTTGTTAAGCGCCAGCATAAAGTCCAGCGTGCGCGACTCCTGCATACCCGCCCAGCGCAGCGCATAAACACCGTGTTCGGTTTCCATCACTGGCCCGTGTTGTGAGCGCAGCACGTCCTTGCCAAAGGTCCAGTGCAGTGGCCCGAAGAGCTTCACCGTCATCGAGGCAGGCTCGCGCTCAAACTCTACCCATTCGCCATCCAACCGATATTCGTTGGCATTTTCCGGGTTAATGCTCAGCCGGTAGATATCCACAAGGTCCGGCTTATTCACCGTATTGGCCCAGGCAACATCGCGGTTGTGGCCGTGAATAATCACCGGCGACCCGGGGAAAGTACTCCCCGCCATATCCAGCCCCTCATCGGAGTGAATACTCGCCTCATACCAAGCCACCGGCCCGGTCAGTGGCTGGTGCGAGTTCACCAGTAATCGGGTCGCACCATCCGACGAACGATGGGGTGCCACGGCGATGCCCTGGCTACCAATTGGCAGGTTGCTGAGGGGCTGCCAGCTCAGCGCGTCGTCACCGGCCACCGCAAGCTCAAGGGGCTGCTCACTATTCAGCAGCTCGCCGAGCGCTTTGTCGAAGCCATAAAACATTGGTGTCTTAAAGGTGAAGCCGGCAACGAGATCTTTCCCCGTGACCGGCAACAGCGCGCGCGCAACAGCATCCGGATGCTGCACCGCATACAGATTAATACCCGCCGCGTAGGCTTCGGCCATGGCCCGCCCTTCTGGTGACAGGCGCTGCTGGTAGCTGCTATTCACCGCATCCCATACCCCCATCCACTGCACCAGGTAGTCCGTTTTGATCGCGGACCAGCCCTTGTGTGTTGCAAGGCGACCGCGTGTCGCCAGGATCACATCCTGAATGGTGGCGAAATCATCCTCGGCATGGGCGTATGCGAGCCCGAAGGACGCATCCGCATCGGTGACACCAAAAACATGCGGAATGCCCCATTCATCACGCAGGATCTCCGCGCTGTAGTGGTCCGCGGCAGTTTCCATTTGAGTACGTAAGGTAGCGTCGATAGGGGCCGGCAAATTCTGTTCGGCAGCGTACCAGACCGTCGCAACGCAACCAGAGGCGGCCAATAGTGATGTGAGCAAGCGCATTGTTATTTTCTTATTGCAAATAAACCGTCAGTTTCAGGCCCATTGCGTGACAGGTAAAGCAGCGAACCTGTCTGACCGGTCAACTCCGCCAACAATTAATTGTCCGGTCATTCATCTACTGCGCCGGTGATACCTCAACCAATATCTATAATTTTCGCGGTAAACCGGAGCGGGAAGCACAGACAAACGTGTTTCTTCCACACCATACAAACGATCTCCGCAACCCAAAAAGCAACGAAGCTCTGACGATCCTTCCCGCCGAATAACAGTAATTGCCGGCACGGAAACTTATCGCCCTGAACAAGTCGACAAAGGATGTTCTCCTACATGGAAAACCCATCGCCTATCAAAAATTTGCTGCGGCATTTGAAACACTGGTATGTCGTGAAAACCACGCCACGCACCAATCGCGTGTATACCCAGTTCCACCGATTTCCACACCAGTATCGCGCTCTGGTGGAGCGGGTGTTACCGCAGATAATCAGCGATCCGGCAGCGCAAATGCGCATCCTTATATTCGGCTGTTGCAGTGGCGCCGAGCCAATCTCCCTGGCTACTACCTTGCGCCGCCACTTTCCAGATCTCGATTTCCGTATCGAAGCGTTCGACATAGTGCCGGAAGTCATTGAGCGCGCGCAAAACCCAATTTACTCCCGTGAAGAGGTCTACCAGGGTCCATTCGTGACCGAAGATTTTGTCGGCAGAACCTTCGATATAGAGGGCGACAACTACCGGGTTAAACCAGAAATACTGGACAGCATCCAGTTCCATGTCGGCGACATGCTGGACACGGACTTTATTGCCGAGCTAGGACATGCCGACCTGGTGTTTGCCCAGAATGTCCTGTTCCACCTGCCGGCCGCCAATGCGCGCAAGGCGTTTGCCCATCTGGAGAAGCTTGTAGCGCCAGGTGGCGCGCTGTTTGTCAATGGTATGGACATGGACATGCGCGTGCAGCTCACCAAAAAATTTCAGCTGCAGCCGGAAGACTATCTGATCGAAGAAATTCATAACGATGCGCGCCGCGACCGTGGTGACGGGTGGGCTGGTGCCTACTGGGGCAGAAAACCCTTCAGCCGCCGCTCCCGCGAATGGATTCGCGAACACTGCACTATTTATCGGAAGGCCACCGTATGACTACTGTCGAAGCAACCGCACAGAACGCCACCGAATTTACCCTTGCAGATACCGAGCAATCTGTTGCCCAGCGCTTTGAGAAACTGGTAGAACGTTACGGGGATCGTCTCGCCATAACCGACGCCAGTGGGTCGGTTACCTACAGCGCACTCAACCAGCTGGCAAACCGCTTCGCCCACCAGATTATCGCCCGGGTCCCAGCCGAGAAACCGGCGCGAGTGGCCCTGTATCTGGAAAAAGGGATTCCGCAAATTGCGGCCATTCTGGCGATTTTAAAGTGCGGCCACACCTATGTCCCCATCGACCCCGCCTTTCCTCAGGCACGCAACCGATACATCTATCAAGAATCCCAGGCAGCCCTGATCATCGGCAATGGGGCAAGCCTGAAAGCCGCCCGGGAATTGGCGGGCGACGACACCGCGATACTCAATCTCGACAGCGTCTCCGAGCATAACGACAGCAACAACCCGGATATTCCCGTTTCGCCGGACACACTGGCGTACATTATTTACACCTCTGGTTCCACCGGTACCCCGAAAGGCGTGGTGCAGAACAACCGCAACCTGTTACACGGCTGTATGCGGCGCAGCAACCTGCAGAATGTCACCCCCGAAGACCGCATGACGCTGTTGTATTCCTGCAGCGTCATCGCTTCTGTTTACTGTATTTTTGGCGCCCTACTCAATGGTGCCGCGTTATTTCCCTATGATTTTCATCGGGAGGGTGTGGAGAAACTGGCAGACTGGTTGAAGTCACGACGCATCACGATTTATCACTCGGTCGCCTCACTGTTCCGGGAGTTCGCCGCCCAGTACCGGCCGGAAGAAGACGATGACTTCCCTATTCGGCTTGTGACCTTCGGCGGCGAGAGAGTGCTGACCAGCGACATCGAGCTGGCGAGAAAAGTCTTTTCCCCGAAAATCGAGTTCTATACCGGCCTGGGTTCCACCGAGACCGGCACCATACGCTACTTCCACATAGGTCCAGACACCGAGCTCGATGGCGACGTGGTGCCCATTGGCTACCCGGTAGAGGGTGTGGACATATTGCTGCTCGATGAAAACGGTGCAGAAGTCGCGCCGGGAGAAGTCGGTGAAATTACCGCGCGCAGCCGCTACCTGGCACTTGGTTACTGGAAAAACCTGGAGGCCAGCGCCAAGGCATTTAGCCGCGATCGCCAAGACCCCAGAATCACCATTTATCGCACCGGTGACCTCGGCCAGATGGATGCCGATGGCCTGCTGCACCACCGTGGGCGCAGGGATTTTCAGGTGAAAATTCGCGGCTTTCGCGTGGAGGTGAGTGAAGTCGAGGCGCGGCTGTTGGCGCACCCCGACATCGCCGAAGCCGTGGTCGTCGCGCGCGAACATGAGCGGGAAACGCAACTGGTGGCCTACCTGGTACCGGTAGAGGGCGCTGCGCCGAACGTCCAGCAGCTGCGCGACCATATGAGCGAGGCGCTCAACTACTACATGATCCCGACCATATACGTGCAGCTCGAGCAACTGCCGAAAACCCCCAACAACAAAGTCGACCGCAACGCACTCCCATCGGCAGCGGCAAGCCAAATGCTGCCCGGCACACCCTACATCGCCGCACAGGGACCGACCGAAGCCCGTTTGGTAGCGTTCTGTCAGGAGCTCCTCGGCAAAGAGACCGTCAGTATCACCGATAACTTCTTTGCGCTCGGTGGCCACTCACTGAACGCAACCCAGTTACTGGCGCGTATAAACGAACAGTTTGATGTGAACCTGGATATGCGCAGCATCTTCGAGGAAAAAGATCTTCGTGCGCTCGCCACCCGCATCGATACTGTTATAAATACGCGTACAAGTAACGGCATCGATACCGGTGCTGAAGAGCACGTCGCAGAAAAAGGGATTACCCGCGCGCCCGCCAATACCCGCATTCCACTGAGTTCGGCGCAGAAACGGATGTGGCTGGCAGAAAAACTGTGGGGAAATAGCCAAGCCTATAAAATCTCCAACTCGGTGTTATTAAGAGGGGCGCTGAATATCGCCGCTCTGGAGCAGGCTATTGCCGCCCTGCTCGAGCGCCACGATGTGTTGAGAACGGTATTCCCGGAAGACGCAGAGGGGCCCTATCAACAGGTGCTGCCGCACACCTCGTTCAGTCTCAACACCATCGACCTGCGTAGGGAGCCACAAAAAGGGCGCGCCACCCGTGCGCTCGCCTACTGCCAAAAAATCCTGCGGGAACCAGACTCACTGGAACAGGGGCCGTTATTTCACGCTCATCTGATCCGTATTGATAACGAAACGGCGATTCTCGCCCTGAGCTTCCACCACATCATTTACGACAATATCTGGTCCAGTGGTATTTTCTTTGCGGAATTGGGCAAACTGTATGGCGCACTGAACAGCGGTAAAGTGATTTCACTGCCATCGCAACCATTGCAGTTTTCAGACTATGCCTACTGGGAACAGCAGCGTGAGACAGTGCCCACCTATCACCAGCAATTGAACTACTGGCGCGACCAGCTTAGCGCACTGCCGTCTCCACTGGATGTTCCCGCGGATAGAGTGCGCCCTGAAGCACCAGATTTCAGCGGCGGCATGGTGACCTTCAAGTTACCCGCAACCTTGACTGCAGAACTACATCTTCTGGCCCGACAAGAGTCCGCGACTGGCTTTATGTTGCTGCTCGCAGCGTGGCAGCTCTTGCTGCATCGTTATACCCAACAGAGCGACATCATTGTTGGGACTCCCAGTGGGCGCCGCCCGCATACGCAGACCGAGTCAATGATCGGCCTGTTTATCAACACCCTGGTAATGCGTACCGATTTTTCTCAGGCAAAAAGTTTCCGGGACTTGCTGCAGCGGGTACGTACAACCACCATTGACGCCTTTAGCAACGATCAGGTTCCGTTTGAAGATCTGGTTGCCGAACTGAATCCGCCGCGCGCTTCTGGAGAGCCGCCCTTTTTCCGACACCTGTTCATCCACCGCAAACAAAGCGCCGGGCAATGGAAACTGCCAGGACTCCGGCTAACGCCATTAACCACTCATGCCGGCGGTGCAAAATTTGATCTCACGCTTTCGATGCTGGAGAGCGATTCAACCCTGTCCGGGACACTGGAATATCGCACCGCGCTGTTCGACCGGGAAACCGCAAAAAATCTTACGCTCAACCTCGAACAACTGTTGAGCAGCATCGTGGCTATGCCCGACAAGCCGCTCGCAGAACTGCCATTACTGGCTCCTGAGGAACACCGCCTGGTATGCCGGCAGTGGAATCAAACCCGGACCGAGCTGCCGGTGGAACCGACCGTTCCACAGCTGTTCGATCAGCAGGTGCACATCCATGCAACAAAGACTGCTGTAACCGGCTCCGATGAGCAGCTCAGTTATCAACAGCTGAACCTGCGCGCCGACGGCTTCGCACAGGAGCTACGCGTCCGCGGTGTTAAGCCCGGCACCCTGGTCGCCATATGTATGCAACGCTCGACCAACCTGATGGTAGCGCTGCTTGCGGTATGGAAGGCGGGTGGCGCCTTTGTTCCACTGGACCCGATGTTCCCCCCCGAGCGGCTCGGTCACATCCTGGACGATAGCGGGACCAAATTGCTGGTTACTGACAGCGCCAGCCGCGACAAGCTACCCGCGTTCACCGGCGAAACGATCTTGTTGGACGAGAGCGCCGAATTCGAAACCAGTGAAAAGCATCCTCAACAGACTGCCTCTTCGCAGCAGGCTCAGCCAAATGCGCCGGCCTATGTTATTTATACTTCCGGCTCTACCGGCCGTCCCAAGGGCGTGCAGATATCCCAGCGCAGCCTGGTGAATTTTCTCTGCTCCATGCAGGAAAAACCCGGTTTCTCCGCCGACGATACGTTACTCGCGCTCACTACCGTCTGCTTCGACATTGCGTTACTGGAACTGTTCCTCCCTCTTCTGAGTGGTGGTCGTCTGGTGATTCAGGACTGGAAGCAATCGCGGGATCCCAAGGCGATACAGGCAACCCTGTGCCGCGAGAGCATCAGCGTAATGCAAGCGACACCGTCCACTTGGCGAATGCTGCTCGATCATGGCTGGCAAGGTAACCCAGGGGTGCGCGTGCTGTGTGGCGGCGAGGCCATGGGTAAAGACCTGGCCGGACGGCTTTTGGATTGTGGCCTGCAGGTGTGGAACCTTTATGGCCCAACCGAAACTACAATCTGGTCATCCGTCAGTGCCGTGGAATCGCCCGCAGATTCGGCATTTATCGGGATGCCCATCGCGAACACCACTCTCTACGTGCTGGATACTGCGGCCCAACCACTGCCCGCCGGTGTGCCCGGCGAACTGTGTATCGGTGGCGAAGGTGTTGCACTCGGCTACTACAATCGCGAAGAGCTCACGCGCGAAAGATTTTTCTCATGCCAGACACTCAATGGCGAGCGGCTATACCGCACCGGAGACCTGGTGGTACGCCATCGCGACGGACGCATTGAGTACCTGGGGCGCATGGACCATCAGGTTAAGATCCGTGGTTTTCGTGTCGAAGTGGGCGAGATCGAAGCGCGCATCGCCGAGAACCCAGCTGTGCGGCAGTGTGTGGTGATCGCACACGATGACGAGTCCGGCGGAAAATATCTGGTCGCCTATCTTCTGCGCCAACAGGCAGAAACCTCGGGGCAAGCGATCAGTGAGTTACCCGATAGCGAGACCCTGCGCCAGCAGCTTCGCCTCACCCTCCCGGAGTATATGGTGCCATCCGTCTTTGTCCCGGTAGCGTCATTCCCACTCACGCCCAATGGTAAAGTAGACAGAAAGGCGTTTTCGCCACCGAGCGCAAGTGCAACCATACCATCCACAGAAGTCCACGATACTTCGGGCACTGCAATTGACCTGCAAACCAAAGCCATCGACGAAACCACCAAAACCATCGCAACGCCAGCAGACATCCATAAAACCATCCAAAGTGTTTTCGAAAGCCAGCTAAAAACATCGGTAACCAACTTGGAGACCAGTTTCTTCGACCTTGGTGGCCACTCCTTATCGGCTCTTAACGTTATTGCACGACTTAACAAGCTATTTGCACTTGAGTTGCCGCCGACACTGCTTTTCGATTTCCCCAGTGTCAGTGCACTGGCACAGGCCATTTCTCAATTCCAAGACGGGAAATCTGAAGCCCAGGTGCTCGCAACAGCGAGCGTCGACGAAAAAACGGAGCTTCAGGTCAACAGCATCCTCGACAGGCTACGTGACAACCAGCAGGCAAGTGATCTACCGAGCTTCCCGCACGGCATGAAGATGCAACGCTCTAAAATCGCAAGCATGCTGCTGGCACCGATGTTCGCGATTAAGCGGGGGCTGGTACGCATCGCACTGGAGAAGCTCATCCTTAAACTGGAAGGGGGCTCCACATTCAGCCTTACCATGCGCGATCTGTATCGCAAGTATTACGATATTGAGGTCGGCGACTTCACCAGTGTCAGATTTGAACCTTCTAAGTTGAAGCGCTACACCCGGGTTGGTAAATACTCAACAATTTACCCCACGGTGCAATTCCAAACCGCGGATCACCCCCGTAATACACTGTCCACCCATGGTATTTTTTACCACTCACGGCTCGGGTTCAGTTCGGGCTATGAACTCGATCGGACCACTATCGAGGTAGGTAACGATGTATGGATTGGCGATGGAGCAAAAATACTCTACCCCACACAAAAAATTGGTGATGGTGCCGTCATCGCCGCAGGCGCGGTCGTTATCGAAGATGTTCCACCCTATGCCGTTGTTGCTGGATACCCAGCACGGGTCGTCCGCTATCGCTTTTCACAGGAAACCATTCCGAAGCTATTGGAAATTCAGTGGTGGACCATGTCGGGCAAACAACTCCATCACAGCAGAAGGGAGTTTTTGAAACCATTGGAGGGAGAACGAATCCGATAATCCTGTGCATGCGACTGTAAATTGAAATACCGGTACTAGATCAAAAGGACCTGAGAATGCCCTCGGAAGTTGAAACGGCTTTGCAGCCAGAGGCGAGTGTCGAACTGGAACAAGCACAATTTGTCTCTGTCACAGCTGACACCTACAGTGAATCCATTGATAAAAGTGCCACACTTCGGACTGGACACACAAATGAGGAGGCACGTCTTCTGCTATCGCACTGGGAGGCATTTTCCCAGTCGCGTAGCGATATACCCGGCTCACTTCATGCGCACTCTAGTTTCTACCTTCCTTTCCTTGCATCAAATGATATTTACCGTAGTCCACGAGTGGTTCTATGGGAGTCTGCCGATGCCCCTCGGGGAATATTAATCGCCCGTATCGCGTTGAGTAGAACCAGGTGCTCACTGGGACCGATTTCGATCCCAATGCCGCTGCTCAAGACCTTGGAAATAGTAAACGGCGGGTTTGTTGCCGATAGTGCGGAGGTTGCACAGCAACAGCTGCTGTACCTTCGCGATCAGCTTGCCAGCAAGGAAATCGATTGTATCGCCGTCCACCATCTACACAGTGACAGTGAGCTTGGCAAAGCCCTGTCACACGGTCTAAACCAGGCAGGAGAAGGAAATCCGGTATACACGGAGCATTGGTACACCGAGCTGACGGATGCCGATGGCGAGCCGGTGATCACCAACTCCTCGAAAACGCGCGGTTCCTTTCGACGTAAAGACCGTAAACTGGAGCGGCACTTTGACAACAAGATCCAGGTCGTTGAGTTTACAGAACCGCATCAGGTAAAGCCTCTCATCGCCGCGGCCTCCAAGATCGGCGACCAGAGCTATCAGGGGGGGCTTGGTGTCGGCGTCCGCGACAATCAGCACTGGCAGAACATTTTGGGTATCCTCGCAAACAATGGCCAGTTGCGTGGCTTCTTACTGCAGGCGGATGGAAACGACATTGCGTATGCGGTAGGCGGTTTGTGCAACGGCTGCTTCTGCTATATGGCCGCCTCCTTTCTGCCGGCACATCGAGACATTGCACCCGGCGGCTATCTGTTACGTCGCATTCAGGAAAAGCTGCAAGCCGCAGGGGTCCGCTGGTTTGACTTCGGCTTTGGCGATGCGAGCTACAAGGCGCTCTACGGTAACAAGAACAACAAGGAGGTGACCCTGCATTTTTACGGAAAATCTGTGGCCGCGCAGGTAACACGAATAGCGGACGGAGCGACCCGGATTGGAAAGCAATGGATACGCACTCTTCTGGTCAAGAGCGGTCTGATGACCTGGACGAAACGTCAGTGGCGACGCCGTCTCGAGCAACGCAACAAATAGCCCTGTAACTCTTGGCCGCGGAGACTTAGCGGTCGACGTTTACACAGGTTCGCGACTGGATTCATCCCGCTGCCATTGATACCGCGCATTGCCATGCCGGTAGCGCCACGCTGTGAGGTAGCTGAGAGCATTAACCCCGTAATACACCAGAAACTCCAGCATACTGGGACGCTGTGTAAAGACCGCACTGCGATGCGTTATCGGTGTGTGACATTCCGGCAGCTGCAATAGCTGTAACTTGCCCAGTTTGCTACGAGTTTTGATCTTCAGCAGGTCCCAGACGCCTTTCGGCGCAACAACTCGGCTCTGACTTTCTCTATTCACCACAATGTTTTCGTAACCGAAAACCGCACGCACATAGCCATCGTCCGAAATAATCTCCGGGAATAGAGAGAACCGCTCACGCGCAGCGCGGTTCAGTCCATAGACCCCGGCTCCGTAGCCAAACTCACTACAGAATCGCGTTTTTTGCCAGGCGGCATAGTAACACCGGACCAGGTAACTACTATGTGCCATATCCATTACACCTTCGGGCGCGACTACAGTCGGCTCCGCACCATTTTCGCGTTCCCGGCACTGATCGAGCAGCTTTAGCAGTGATATATCGTCAATACTGACATCCGCATCTACATAAATACGAGGA
Organism: Microbulbifer agarilyticus; assembly: GCF_019800665.1. Lineage (GTDB taxonomy): Bacteria > Pseudomonadota > Gammaproteobacteria > Pseudomonadales > Cellvibrionaceae > Microbulbifer > Microbulbifer agarilyticus_C. Next base: position 180,230 of record NZ_JAHVKO010000006.1, on the reverse strand, counting down.
AACCCGGGGCCCAGCTTCTCCGCCTCATTAATTGCATGTGTTTTGCCTGCGCGCTGGATTTCCAGGCAGCAAACCTGCGGGAACTTATTGCGTACAATCTCCGCGGTAGCATCCGTGCAGCCGTTACAGGCAACCACCACAGAATAGTGACCAAGAAGCACGCCTGGGTACACAACATCCAACAAGGTGGCGATCGAGTGCTCTTCGTTATACGCGGGAATAATGATCGCGGGCTTGTGCGGATCAAGCATTACTGCGCGCCTTGTGCCATTGCCACTGGTCATCCAGAAACTGCTTCCAGACCGATTGTTGCTCCCTACTTCCTTTACCTATCTGCACCAAAGCAGAGAACGCAGCAAAGCGTATCGCGGAACCCAATGCAATCAGTACTCGTGCCACAACAACAGTGACAGATGACCCATGCTTGGCAAAGTACTGTAGTTTCGATCGATACAGATGATTGAGCTTATTGATACCAGAAAGCGTCTTACTACCGGCATGTAAAACTACCGCATTACCGGTAACCCGGGGCTGCGCCCCGAGGGCACGCGCCCGGCGGCATAAATCAATTTCTTCCGAATACAGGAAGAAGCCCTCATCAAAGCCATTCAGCAGCCGAAAAAGTGCCTGATCGATCAGCAGGAAACAGCCAGATACCGCATCAACGCTCGTACCTTTGCATAACGCACGAGGAGAGTAGCCGCCACTGGTGCGCCCGAACGTCCTGCGCAGCAGGAAGTCTCCACCCAGGCTCCAGCTCAATAGATCAATTAAGGAAGGTTCCCGCCACGCGGACTTTCCGTCGTACTCCCCCTGCTCATCACAGGTCACACCGCCCCAAATTCCTGCACCGGGTGTGGCAGCCGCGAATGCCAGTAAATTACTGAGGCTGTCATGCTGTAAGCGCACATCGGGATTCAGAAACAGGATCGGCGCCGAGTTGTCGATCGCCGCGGCACCCAGGTTGCATCCCGCCGCGAAGCCAATGTTTTCGTCAGACTCTATCAGGTGAATTTTCGGAGACAATGGCCTCAGGATCGACAAGGAATCATCCATGGAAGCATTGTCCACCACAAAAAACTCTATCGCCGGTAACGGCAGGTCACCATCATCGATATCCGCGAGTAATCTGGCAATATCTGCACCGCAGTTGTAACAGACAATAACGATATTGAGCCGAGTCTTACTGGACACGCTCACCTCCCGAAGTTATTCGATGAAGAGTTAGTTTTGCGTCGCCGGAGCGAGCGTTCCCTGCGTCGCTGGCACCCTAGCGGGCACTGGCCGACGCAGTTCCGTAACCGCAACCACGGCGCCACAGAAGAGATAGAACAGACACACCATCTGGCCGAAATACGATACGGCGAGAAAACTGACACAGTGAACAAACAGTGCCACCGCCATGCCCCAAAGCAGGCGGCTCTGGGCGTGGGAGCGGGTAAATTTTTGCGCGCGACCAAGTCGCACAAACAGCACCAGCAGAAAAAACGAAAACAGCAATAACTGGACAATCCCGCCATCGACCCCTTCGAGCACATACTGATTCGTGATGTCTTGCATGCCCCAGCCCCAGTGCGCGGTGGCAGTGGTGCCGAAGGCCCACCATTCACCCACATGGTTGATGGATTGCTGAATCAGATTGTAGCGATGCCAGCCGGTAGACCCGCCGGTAATGTCAATCCGTGATAGCAGGTGCCAAACCGGGGTATCCATTGAAAAATGCAGTACAGTAAGTACCGCGACCATGGCCATCGCCATGGTGCGCATGTAATGGCGGAAGGTATAGAAGGCGAGTCCAGCGAAACCGCACATAAGCGCCACCACAGGGGTGCTGGACGCGGTGGCCAGCACAATCAACGGCATACTGGCGATACCGGCCGCAATTAGTAGGCGGTTGCCAACCCTTCCCTGCCACAGTGCGACGAGGCAGGGAAGAATGGTTGCCCAACAAATACCCGCCATAATCGGATGCATGAATGGGCCCTGTGCGCGCAGCCGGCCATAGCGGGCGAGCGTCTCCGCCGGTACGCCACCGAATACGGAAAACACATTGCGTCCACTGAGCTGTTCCAGAATGAAAAAAGCAAGCATCGGCAGTGATAACAACGCAAAACACAGCAACATTCGCCGCATATCTGCGAATGAATGCAGGTAGGCCCTCCCGACCAGGTAGGCTCCGAAGGTATCAAAGGCACCACCGGCACTGGTAATCACACCATCGATACCGCCGATCAATATCCCCGAGGCGAGCATATTCCATAACGTCGCAGTAAGAATTAGGGAATCCGCCATGCCCCAACGTATTGTGCGCAATTGCCCACTCAATATCGCCACAGCTAGCGTGGCCATAATCATGATGCGCACGAAGGTGAAATCGAGAGAAAGTACAACGATGCGCTGGGCGCCAGGCAATGCAACGGCAATCAACAGCAAGGGTATTAGTTGAAAACGCCGCGGTAATACCAGTAGTGCAAGCAGCGCAGCAACCAGCGCGGCCAGCCCGATGGGATGCACCATCGTCTGGTCCGCCCATAGAGCGCCACCAAAATGCTCCGGCATTACACGTTCAGTCATCCACGATTACTCCAGAAACATTTCCCGGTTGCCGTGCTCCAAATTGACCGCACTAAACTGGAAGTGCGCTAGCGCGATTCAGCAACCGGCTCACGAAGCCGTTTGCGGTAGATTCGCCTTATGGTTCCGACGAATGACCGCACCTTGTCTGCAAGCTTTAATTCACGCAGCCAGAATGGAAACAAGGCAAAGCCCGTATAGTTAGGCACGGCCGCACCAAACAGCCGTAGCGTATATAAGCGCGCCCACAGGTTACCGCGCGCTGCCAGCAGGTTTGGCTGCGAGCGAGGGAGCAAGGACGCATCCCGCGCAGTGATTTTCAGGTAGCCGGCGGCGATGGCAGCCTCAACAATTTCTTTGCCCCGTTGACTGCGAATCACGATCAGGGAACTGCCCGGTTCCCCCGGCGCTATCTCACGATACCAGGGGTCACCAACCGCAATATCGGCAAACTCACCGGTATGATCCGGACAGATGTAACAGCGCCATTGCCGGTGGCGCTGCAAATAATCCCAGGATTCGGCATAACTCATCTCACGCCGCTGAAGCTCGTCTTCACTATCCATAAACTCCAGTGACCACACACCGGGCCAGCCGTTACCACGGTAACGTAACGAACGGATCGACTCGGGCGTTTTCGCTCCCTGCATCTCAGCGAGCTTCAGCGACGCATTAGTAGACGGAACACCGGCGCAGAATAACGCGATGCTCACACCAAGCTTTTCTTTCAGCGCTGGCGAGACCTTTCGCGCGGCATTTACCGCAGCCACATCACAGGGTTTACCAATGAATACGCATGGACCGTCGGATTCAGTGATCTTTCGTAACTCCGCGCAGGGGCTGGAGGGAGCATACCGGGAACCGCCTGCGGCAAGCAGCGATGCGCGATCCTGACTAAACACGGTACGGTTGCGGTAAGGTTGCTCCGGATCGGCCGCGGTATGGAGCGCACCACGCATGTTCTGCTGCTCGAGGCAATACAACGCAATTGCAGTGATCGCCCCACCACTGGATGAGCCTCGCCGAACTTCTTCATCTACGGCATAACCTTCCAGCACGTCATACACAGGGCCCCATCCGGAACGCAGTTCCTCACGAACCGGTTGATCTTTGAAACTGGAATCGTGCTTCAGTTGCGCCCCTGGACAAGCCTCGAATGCCTTGCCATTACTCTCTACATCGGCATTTTTCACATATGGACGAATTCCCTCGCCGGGAATATCCGCCATGGAATATCGCTTGCTCTCGAGTTCCGCGCACACACCACAACCGGTGCATAGTTGATAATTCCGTACATCTTCAATCGTGTTGATTTTCTGCATGAACTTCTATATCCGAAAGACGTCTTCGTAACTGCATCAGTCAGAAAATATGTCTGCGTCGACGTCGCAGACTTCTTCTAGTGCGTTTAAGCCATGAAAATATTAGCCCAACACCTGTAGTCCACCGTTCGCAGACTCAAAAACGGCGCATATTACTAGGTAGTAGCCGCCCACAACCGCGCAGATTCCCACACTCACAGGTTCTCGCAGCATTCTGCGATGGTATCCATCTGTGATCTGGCAATGGAAAGCACACGGGGAAGCTTCTTTCGCAGTAACGGAGCTATCTGTTCCCGCTGCGCAAAGGATTCGAATACAGAATCGACCAGGTCCTGAGTCTGTGTAACTCGAGGATCAAATACCTGATCCTGCTGACCACAAGTTGCGAAAACGCCTAGTGTTTTATCGCTATAGGCAATTGCAGCACTGGGCACTCCGGAAGAAAGAGAGGCAATCGTAGAATGCATGCGAGTACCGCAAAACCACTGCAACCGTGCAATAACCCATTTAATCTCCATCTCACTGTATTGACCGGTAAGCACGCGCACCCGGCCATTGGCAAGCGACCCTAGTTTATCCGCCAGTTGTCGACAGGCTCTCAAGTCGGACTCTATCTCAGCCTGCGGCACGTTCACATGTGGAACCAGCAACACATTGACATCCGTTTCCCTTAATAGCCGCTCAACCAAATTCTGCACCGCCAGGGCATAGTTTGCGGAAATACCATACTGGCGTGCGGCAGAGTCACCACCGTTATAAATCAATCCGCTGATGTTCAAGCCGATGACGTCGGGATTAGCGCCGTACGATTCGTCCAGCCACTGTGCAACGGAGTCTTCCAGCCGTTGTGGGCGTACTGTCGGCAACAAGAAAGCGACGTCGACGCCGCACTTGTGTCGCTCGCTGTCAAACTCCGAACCTAACAAATCCACCATTATCTCGAAGCTACGCGCGTCTCGAGCCCAGGTTGCATGACTGTGCCTCACAATATCCGCCGCGCGCGCATGCGCCTTTTTACTGCGAAATGGGCCGTAGGTTTGCGGTAGCAAAATCAACGGCTTGTGCGCGGCTAACGCAATCTCTTTGGGGCGGCTAATCAATTCGAATCGGCGGCTGCCGTAGAGGTCCGTAAAACTGTCACCACCGCTGATATCAAGTACCACATGGGACTGGCGAATAGTTTGTATGCCCGGGTTCATCAATTTAGGAAACACCTGACTCAGCCGCATGTGCGCGAGGCTCTCCCTTCTGTAAATACGCCGGCTATTGACCAGTCCACAACCGCGAAGGGACCACTCACTATCACCGATACGGAGATTTCTACGCCGTATGCCTTTTCCGTTATCAAACACACACAGGTCAGCACTAGGAATTCGCTCATGAATGGCGTGCACGACGGAGTTGGAGAGCGCACTTACACCAAGATTTCCGGTATCTGGTGCGGCGCCCAGTAAGGAGATACTGGTCATGGATCGTTAGCCTTTTTGGATACTTTCCGACACCAGGTACAGGACTCACATCCCGCGGTATTTAGCATCGGCAACAATTATTTGTACTCGCAGAAGACTAGTTCATGCAGAAACAATTGATATTGCGAAGAATCGATCTGGGCGGGATTCAAGCGTTGGTGTGGTATTTCCGTCTGGATAGTTGGCGCAGGTTAACTCTCCACACTCTCTATTAGACCTAAACTAGCGAGGGTCTTCACCGGCACAAGTATGCATTGCCCACAAGCGCACTATTGGCTGCTGTGCCGAAATTACGCTAGCTATAAAAACCCTGTCCGCGGGAGTCTGGTTTGTCCGTTCGCTCAAGCATTCTTAAAGGCGCATCGATACTCAGCGCCAGTCAGGGAATCGTCGCAATCAGCTCGATGTTGCGCAACATTATTGTCGCCCGTCACATAGATAGTGAGAATTTTGGTATTGCCACGACCTTTGCGTTGACCATCTCACTGGTGGAAATGACGAGTAATTTGGCACTGGATCGCGTACTGGTGCAGGATGATGAGGGCGATAGCGACGCCATGCTGGGCTCCGCACACTTGATACAGTTCATCAAGGGCATCCTGATCGCTTTGGTTCTGGTGGCAATCGCCGGTCCGGTGGCACATCTATTTGGTCTGCCCCACTTGATTCATGCGTTTCAACTGGTGGCACTGATCCCTGCTTTACACGGGCTGATGCATTTCGATTTCGTTGTACGGCAGCGCGAGCTCGACTTCTTCCCCACCGCCTTGTTCGACACCTTACCTGAACTGCTCACCCTGTTGGTTGCAGTGCTCGCAACCTACATTTTCGATGACTATCGGGTAATGCTTACTGTTATTCTGCTGCAAGCAATACTTTGTGTCGTTGCTTCGCACATACTCGCGCGCCGCCCATATCGCTGGACATTGAACTGGCCTCTGGCAAAGCGCAAACTTCGCTTCGGCTGGCCACTGTTGATTAATGGCTTTCTGATGTTCGGTATCTTTCAAGGCGACCGGGTAATCATCGGTTCGCAATTCGATATGCATACGCTCGGCTGGTACAGCGTCGCGTTTTCACTCTGTATGCTACCGACAATCATCTTCGCAAAACTCAGCGCGTCAATTCTAATGCCGATCCTTTCGCGCAATCGCGGCAACAGTGGAATATTCGTCCCTTGTTGCACCATGAGCCTCACCGCCTGCGCCGCCTTCGGTTTATTGATGGTACTGGGGTTTTCGCTGGCCGGTTCCGCATTGATCCAGTTGAGCTTTGGTGATCAATATATTGAGGCTGCGAGTGTCATCGTCATATTGAGCATTATGCAAGCGCTACGGGTACTGCGTATTGCACCATCCATTATCGCTAACAGCCAGGGACGTACTGAGAATGCAATGATTGCGAATATTTTTCGCAGCCTGGCGCTGCCAGTCGCAGTCTATCTCGCCGCCACGGGGCACTCCGTTCAGGCGGTTGCGGCCTGCGGCATTGGCGGGGAAGCCGTTGCACTCGCCATTTCCGTCTATCTGGCGCCCATTAAGCATGGGAAATCCATATTCGTGCGCCGCCTTATCATGCTAGCTGGATGTGGTACCGCGATTGCGGCGGTCACAATTGGACTGACTCCCACAGGCACAGCGGCCAGTGGAATATCCGGCCTTTTCCTGCAATTGCTGTACGGTGGCGGTATCGCTCTGGTACTGGCCAGCCTCCTGGCGCTGACAGATCCTCATTTGCGTAAGGAATGTCGTCACCTCTGGCACCGCACAGGTGACACAAAATCTGCAGATCAATCACTGATAAACAATGACATTTGAATCAAGCGCCATGCACCTTCCCAAACAATACCTGATAGCGAGACAACCCATTTCCGAGCTTTCTGGCTGGCGTAATGTTGAGTACCTGGGTTGGTGCTTATCCCTCTCCAAAGAAGTGCCGCTTATCTCGGTCGAGAACCTCGAAGGTGAGCTCATCGGACGAATTATCGGCTGGGTGATATGGCAGGGAAAACTCCTGCAGGACGGGGACACCATCCAATCCACAAACCAGGCTGACGGTATCGCTGTAGAGTACGAAGCGTTTTGTGGACGCTTTGTGTACCTATACCCTCTTCAAAGGCAGCTAGCGGCAATTACGGATGCCGGTGGCATGATGTCACTGGTATTCAGCACCGATCTCGAGGCTGCCGCGTCTACCCCCGCGGCGCTGCAAATGATCCAGGAACTGCACTTTGATCAGGTGACCTTTGACGCACTGACGGCGGGACGCCCAAAAAAATGGCTCCCTTTTGGCGTCACCCCCTATCACGGGGTAAAACGATTGCTCCCCAACCACCGGCTTACCCTAAGCGATTGGAATATTGAGCGGACATACCCGCACCTGGCCAACGTCGATGGTAAGCACATAGAGTCCTCCTTAAGCCACACACCTTCAAGCGACGGCTTCGATGTAGAAAACGTAACAGGACTGCTTGCCGGCTGGGTAAAGCAAAACGTCAAGGCACTGGTAAATGCGGGCCATAATGTGGCGCATCTGACCGGTGGCGTGGACTCAAGAATGATACTGGCGGCATCCAGGGAGCTTAGCGAGCAAATGCGCTTCCAGACAGTGAGCGCGGATGATGCCGGTACACGCCTGGATAATCATATTGCAGGGAGAATTGCTAGAAAATTTGGGCTCAATTACAGCACCCTACCATTTGAACAGCCAACCGACGCAGACATCCAAGCATGGCGTCAGCGTACCGGCTACTGCGTGGAAGATGCGGTTACCCAGCTGTGTACGACTGCGCGCATTCATAACAACCATTGCCATGAAATGACCGGCACCTGTGGCGAAGCATTAAAGAGCCCATATTGGTACCCGAGCGACGAAGACTTATCCACGCTAACGACTCAAGGGTTACTGCGCCGCTTTGAGTTCCCCGAAAATGACATCACTAGGAAGCTGGCAGACGCGTGGATAGGCGAATTCCCGGAGAATATTAGCGCCGGCAATCTATTGGATTTCGCCTATGTCGAACTGCGTTTAGGGTGCTGGGCTGGCCCCAGTATGTTTGGTCATGACGTACCCTTCCCATCCATCAGTCCATTCAACAGCGCCCGCTACTATCGAGCGATCTTGGCCATCCCAGAAAAAACACGTGCCCGTGGAGATTTGATCCCAGCGGTCTACAGGCATCTCTGGCCGGAGCTGCTGGACACACCATTCAACCGTGCCAGCGGATTTGCCAAACTGCTTTTTCTTTCCGAAGAAATACGCCGGATGTTGCCTGTAGAATTTAAAGATCAAATAAAGCGCATTCGCGCGGCGTTGCACGCTCGCAAGGTGCGTTCCCGGCAGAGGGCTCAGGTCTAGTGCATTTTTCTGACACCCGGTGCTATGGGCTGGCGCCAGTCACCTTTGTATTCGGCATTTCCGCTTTTGCAGATTCAGTAAATTGAACCGGGCCTGGCACCGGCCGAAGAACCTGCTTACGCACCACGGGCGCTCCGAGAAACCCGTTTTTCTGTAACGGGGCGAGAAAGTAATCGGGTAGTTGGTCCGCAGCCACATTTTGCCACTCCTCATATACCGCAGACGGGGTCAAATCGAGTATCGACTTTTCCGGAAAGGTTAAATCGTTGCGAACACGAAAAAACTCGCCATTCTCCATCAACATCGGATGCTCCCCGCAGCCTCGATCACGGGCAACAATCAGGCGTGACGCCTTGTCGACAGGCTGAGCCTGCCATTTTTTTCCACGTTTCAACGACCAGAATACATTGCTCCGCTCCTCCGCCGTAGGTGGGATCATGGCAGCGCCCAGAAAGATATTGTTGTAAAGCTTTAGTCCGGATCCGTCGAACCCGTCAGCAATCGAATGTACGTTCAAAGCGACGTTGTAGCGATAGTGGCCATCATTCGTTACGCCATCACATTTACCCGGTCGTTTCTTAGAGAAAAAGAAGTTGTTACGCAATATCACGTTGTCGCCGAGGTTGTAGATACGGAGAGCGCTGTTATTCGAGGTGTCGTAAAGTGCATTACTCTCAATAAGTATATTTCGATAGGCGGTAACATCGGTTGGCATGTCATTTTGGTAGAGCATCATGCCAGAAGAGTTGCCAATACCATGTAAAAGGTTTCCTCGTACCACCAGATCATTGGCACTAATCGCTATGATGCTCTGGTGAGGTTTATGGTACGCCAACGGATCCTCCGGGTAGCGCACATAGTCCCTTCCGGTTATGTGGTTATTCTCAATAAGTCCATTGCGACTCTGGCTCATGTAAATGATGCCTGACGAGCCGGTGACCGTAATAAAGTTTCCTCGCACGGTGACGTGATTTGATTTTCGAATCAAAACGCCGCGAAACACCTCATAAAATCGGTTTCTCTCAATGAGCACGCTTTCTGTACGCCGCAGGTTGATCGCATAGACACCGTCATCTGGACCCCGCGACCAATGATCGGAGTGCAACTCACCGTTGCGTATAATAAGGTGTCGTGCGTTAACGACCTGCACCAGTCGCAAGCGGCGCGTACTGTAGATGTCAAAGCCATCGAAGGAAACATAACTGTCGGAGGGCTCCGGGTAATGGATGTCGATTCCTTCGAGCCGCGGACGCGCACCTGGTGCGGCCACATATTCAAGAAATGCTGTGGCACCAGGTGCCTGGTGCTCGACAAACGCCCTGTAGTGACCGTCGTGAACGACCACTCTTGCAGGCCCCTTTACAGTGCGGCGCGCTTTTTCCAGTGTTGCCCAGGGAGAATCCGCCGTGCCGCGGTTGTTATCGTCACCGTTTTTTCCGTCAACGTGATAGTCCGCCCATAGATTCACGCTGAATGTTATCAACAAGAACATGCACAGATTGGCCACCTGAACCTTCACGCTCGGCACCTCTCATACTCAATAATTACTACATCCAGATAACGGCGTAATCAGGATAGTCCTGTTACCCATCCTACGATGGCGAATTCAATTGTTGCCTGAAAACAATCGATAAAGTGGCGGCTGGAATATGTATATCTGCCCTCTTTTCACATATTGACACATACACTAAATGTTACCGGCATCTATCTCTATTCTCTTGCTCTCAGCGGTAAATTTTAATCGTGAAACTCGACCTCAAAGACACTTCCGAACGTCACCAGGGAAAGTGGCGGCTACTTCTCTTTTCGATGCTAATCGTCTGTTTATATGCCGGTTTACGACCCAACCCGATTCCTCAACTGTTTCGTCATTTCGATCTGGCTCTGCACTTCTCCGCATGCGCGGGCGTTGCGTACGTTGTGGTGTTCGCATTCCGGCCACCGCTGCGCCACTGTGTCATGGCTGCGCTTTTTTTCGCAGCAGTTGCCATTGAGGTGGCACAGGGCGCACTGCTATCACGCCGCGCAGCTTCCAGTGCGGACTTCTTTGCGGGCATTGCTGGAATCCCCATCGGGTGGTGGCTCGCAAGGGAAGTTCGGCGACGCCTGCGTCGTTGGTGCAAAAGGAAAAGTTGGCGGGTTCCCCGCACACGCAATCATTGGTGACAATACTTTCCCAGCGACCTTGCGTGCTTCGGATACTCGTCCAATATTATGATCAAAAGGTGTTCAACTGGTTTAAAACACACACAAACCGTTCAAAACACCGGCAGTAAGTTGTAGAAGTGATCCCGGAGGTATCGCAGTGCAGCAGGGATGGATCCGCACACATCAAAGTGATTTGGCCGCTGTTTATCGTCTACTTGATGGTGCGCTGATACTCGGCGCCTTGTTAGCCTGCACTCTTGTCGGTGGCATATCGCTCGACAAGGACTGGCTCATAGCCGGTCTTACCGCGGTAATCCTATTTGCGTTTATTGGCGAGTCTCTAGAACTCTACCGGTCATGGCGCACAGAAAGCTTCCGCAATATGCTTCTAACGACCGCTCTCGCCTGGGCAGTGGTCTGCCTCCTACTGCTACTCATCGGCTACTTCTCCGCACACGCAGACATGTATTCCCGCATCGTGGTAGGCAGTTGGTTCTGTTTAACGTTGATTGGGCTAGGGTTGTGGCGTTTAGCTTTGCGACAGTTGCTCCACTACCTGCGGGTCAATGATCACAATACCCGTTCCGCGGCAATCCTTGGATTCAATCAAGCGGCAGTCAACCTGGCGGAGGAATTACAGCGCAACCCCCAATTAGGTATTCGGCTACAGGGTATCTACCGGCTGCCCGGGCACGACGGAGACACGGTAGCAACCGAAAACTCCAACCTCCTCGCAGGCGATTTGGAACAAGCGTTATCTGCTGCCAAGGCCGGCGATCTCGACTTGATATATATCGCCTTGCCAATGGGAGAGGCCCGTCATATCGGTGAGCTACTGGCAGCGTTGGGAGACACCACCGCCACCGTCTATCTTCTTCCGGATATCTTCGGGAGTAACTTATTGCGCACGCGCTGGCAACGCATTGGTGGCAGCACAGTCCTGAGCATTTACGACAGCCCAATTCAAGGAATCAACAGTTGGTTAAAGCGGCTCGAAGACCTGCTGGTCTCGACACTGGCTTTAGCCCTTTTGAGCCCACTAATGTTATTCATCGCACTGGGCGTAAAACTTACCAGCCCAGGTCCAGTACTGTTTAAACAGCGTCGCTATGGTCTCAACGGCCACACAATCGACGTATGGAAATTTCGCTCAATGACGTGCACGGAAGATGGCCCAAGTATCCAACAGGTGCAAAAAAATGATGCGCGTGTAACACCCCTCGGTCGCTTCATACGATGCACTTCACTGGATGAATTGCCACAACTATTCAACGTGCTCGGCGGCACTATGTCTATTGTGGGGCCACGCCCGCACGCGGTAGCCCACAACGAACAATTCCGTTCCATCGTGAGCGGCTACATGCTGCGCCACAAAGTGAAGCCAGGTATTACCGGCTGGGCACAAATCAATGGGTGGCGCGGCGAGACAGATACACTGGAAAAAATGCACAAGCGTGTCGAACACGACCTCGACTACATTCGCAACTGGTCAATATTCCTCGACCTCCGAATTCTATGCCTCACAGTTTCACGTGGTTTTGTGGGAAAAAATGCATACTGAATTAACACCGCGCCGATTATTGGCTGTTTTGGTGCAGTTCATGTGCACACTTCGCAGGTGCTTCTAAACTCAGATTTCAGTAGAAAAGAAGCACCGCAATTGTTATAGACGGGTTAGTAGCAGTCCCCGCCTCAACGCGATATCGCATGCAGGAAGGACGTATATGCTCTCCAATACCCGCTCCTTGGCAACTTGTATTCTTGCCATTGTGCTCTCGGTATATTGTGTTGTCACTTCCGCCGATCCAATAAAACTTGGATCTGGCTTGCTGCTTACGCCTGCCGTCGGCATGGATTTACGATACGACGACAACATCAACAATGCGCCCCAGAATGGGATCGATAGCTTTCTATTACTCACCACCCCCCGAGTGGGACTAGAGTACGATCGCGGAGCGATTGTCTACTCGATGGAGTATGCTCTTTCGCACGGCAACTACCTGAACAGCGGCCGCAGTTCATTTACCGACCACGCACTGAGTGGCACCGCCGATTGGGACTTGGGTAGGCGGCACAATCTAACCTTCGGTGCTGCCTATCTCAGTATCAATGACGAATTCAACGATCAGGTTATAGATGACCTCGAAAGCCTCATTTTCGAGCGAGATCGTTATCGCCAGTCCGACCTGTTCGTTTCCTATGGTTTCGGCGCGGAGGGTGCGCGTGGTTTTCTCGGCGTCACCCTGGGCACAACCAACCGCGACTACCGGGAAGAAATCGTCGCACGTGATCGGCGCTCGCCTTTTATCAGCGGTACATTCTCCGTAAACATCGGCGGTAATACGGCTCTTCTCGCCAATCTGGAAGGAAGACGCATCCGCTATGACACTCCGGCTGGCGACTTACTGGATCGCGACAATGACGAAGCCACACTGATGGTGGGTATCGAGCGCGAAACCGAGAAAATCACTGCCACGCTGCTCGGTGGCATGGTCAAAAAGAGCTACACAGATTCAGCAATCGCAGACTATCGCCGGCCTCGCTGGCAAGCATCGCTGAATTGGAGTCCTGTGGAAACAAGTGAATTGCTACTCACTGCGGAGCGGCGCCCAATCGATTCGGCAGCTGGCATTGCCAACTTCGTTGATGCAACTTCCGGTTCTGTCGCATGGCAACACTCGTGGAACGAAAAAGTCGAAAGCGATCTGTTCTTTCGTTACACAAAAGCAGATTTTACCGGAACACAGTTGACCGAGAACATCCGTCGTTGGGGCACAACTGTGCGTTATCGATTCCGCCCCTGGATGGACCTTCGAACCGGCATTTCCACCCTGAATCAAGGGGCAACCAGCCAACTATTTTCCTACCAACGCAATCAAGTATTCATCGGATTTGACGCGTCCTACTGAAGATGTGAGGAGAGTTTATGCGCAAACATAGAATCCGCTGGGCCATGAGCTTTCTAGCTCCATGGTTTATAGCTGTAATCATCACCCAAGCGAACGCTGAGGTATCGTCAAAATTACTTGATGACCAGTATCAACTCGGCGCTGGCGACGTCATCAATATCCGTGTATTTGGCGAAGAGGAGCTTTCGCTTGAAGTACGCCTCAGTGATAGCGGAGTTATCAACTATCCATTTCTGGGCGAGGTCAAGGTCGCTGGGCTCAGCGCGTCACTTGTAGAGAAAAAGATTGCTTCCGGTCTACTTGATGGGTATCTGGTTAACCCCAGCGTCGAAGTAACGATCACCCAGTACAGGTCATTCTTTGTTGATGGTGAGGTCAACACACCAGGTAGCTACGCCTATTTACCTGGCCTCACGATAAACAAAGCTGTCGCTATGGCCAGCGGTTTTACGCCGCGAGCGTCTCAAAACAAAATTCTGATCAAGCGCGGTCAGGGTAACGAGCAAGTCACGATCGAAGCGGACCTGGATACCAAGCTATATCCCGGTGACATTATTACCGTAAAGCAGAGCTTTTTTTAGTAGAGAAACCATATGAACTATGCACAGGGCAATGGTGGCGACGAACCACCTCAGGAACAAAGCCTGGATTTACTTCGCTATTGGAAAATTCTGTTCGCTAAGCGCTGGCTGATCTTCGGCCTCAGCGTGGCTATGTCCGCTGCCGCGATTGCATTTATCTACAAAATGCCATCGCGCTACCAAGCCACCGCGTCGCTGGTTTTTGAAGTGGATCAAGCCAATCCGGTTTCGGTCGAGGAAATCTATGACCTTGGCGCGCAGCGCCGTGACTACATTCTCACGCAAACGGAGATGTTAAAGTCGCGCCAACTGGCTGAGCGGGTCATAGAGCGCCTAAACTTGGTGAATCACCCTGAATTCGCCGCGCAAGGCAAGTCCGGGCTGTTCGGTCTATTTTCAAAGGGCAACGCGTCAAACAGCTCAGTGTCGGCCAAAGCACAAACTGCAACACTCGACAACGTCACCTCAGCATTTCTCAAGCGTTTGACCATCTCGCCCGCGCGCAATACAAATCTTGTGAAAGTTCAGTTTGAAGCGAAATCGGCAAAGCTCTCTGCCGATGTTGCCAATGCGCTGGTAGAGGAGTTCATCTTCTTCCAGTCCGAAGCGAAAGAACAGTTCACTAACCGGGCTACTTCCTGGCTGAATGAGCGACAGGAAACTCTGCGCTCCAAGCTTGAAGCGTCAGAACAGAACTTACAAAATTTTCGCGAAACAGAAGATCTCGTTGATCTCAGTGGCGTGCGCGGCCTTTCCGAACAGGACTTGAATGCTGCCACCACCCAACTCCAGGAAACGCGGCGTGAATTCAAGCAAATTGCCAGCGTCTTCAATCAGTTTGAGCGCCTGAAAGGTAATGAGCTCGCGCTGGCCAATTTGCCGGAAGTCATCAGCAATCCATTGATTCAAGAAATAAAGCGCAATGAAGCAGCGGCCGAGCGCAATGTCTCAGAGCTGGCCAGACGCTACAAGCCAAAGCATCCAACGATGATAGCGGCCAGTAATGAACTGGATATGATCCGTGCTCAGCTTGCCAGTGAAGTCCGCATCCTTGCTGAATCTATTGAAAGCCAATACAACACTGCCCGAGCGAGAGTTGCAGCGCAAGAACAGGAAGTGCAGCGGGCGAAAGCTGCCTACCAGAACGTTTCGCAGAAAGAATTTCGCTATCAGGAGCTGGTGAGAGAAGTAGAAGCAAATCGCCAGCTCTACGATACCTTCTTTACGCGAGCGAACGAAACGCGCGAGGCTTCGGGTTTCGAAATCGCCCCTGCGCGCTTTCTTGATTCAGCGGTAATCCCAAATACGGCGACGAAGCCCAACAAAAAGCTCCTGGCAATACTGGCAATCGTCTTCAGCGCTGTGTTTGCTACTGCGATCGCCCTGTTACTCGAAGTTTTCCGCATGGGTGTACGTAGCCCGGAAGATGTAGAGGTACATCTCGGACAGAACCTGATCGGCCTGCTGCCACAAGTAAGCACACCCAAAGATTCAAAATTGGGCCTGCGCACTTTCTTCGATCCGAATCATTACACATTTAGCGAGGCTGTCCGCACGCTGCGCACTGGTGTGGTACTGACCGGTCTCGGCAAGTCGATGCGCACCATATTGATCACGTCCTCCGTTCCCGCCGAAGGCAAGACAACGGTCGCAGAGAATCTCGCATTCGCGCTCAGCCAGGTAGAACGCGTTCTCCTGGTTGATCTTGATTTACGCAAGCCCACTGTTGCAGCGGATTTCCGCATAGCCTCCAATCACCCTGGAATTACTGACCTAATACAGGGCAACAAGCTATTGGAAGAATGTGTCTACAAGGATATTGGCAGTAACTTGCATGTAATGCCCTCTGGAAGCCACCTTTCGGACCCGCAACAGCTACTGGTTTCTCCACGCTTTTCAGAAACCATCAGCAGCTTGGCGCAGGACTACGATCGGATTGTGATCGACAGCCCTCCGGTCCAGGCTGTAAGCGACGCTCTGATCATTTCACACCTAACAGATGCTTTGCTGTACGTCATTAAGTACGACTGCACCAACAAACGGACCGTTTCCCGCGGAATCGAACGGCTCACCAAGATCAACAGCAAGATTGACGGTATCGTTCTCACACATGTTGACACGAGCAAGGACGCTATATACGCCGATGAGTATTATGACTACGACTACGGCAACAGCCGGCGCGATCGTAAGCTCGTTGCAGAAACCACCGCGAGCTCTCAGCCGGTAGGATCGGTTTCTTCCTCCAGAGATCACACCAATGCAGTGTCTACTCGAATCGCCGCGCAACCCATAAGCGACACGCATACTGTTGCACGCTCAAGCATCCACGTTGATCAGACATCAGCACATTTCGCCAATAGTAAAGCGACATTAGCCCATGAGCTTGTCGAAGACGATGTGGCAGTTGTCGCCGAACCGCAGCATCAAGTGGTGGCCGAGCCAGCGGTGACGACAGGAGTCGAGAATGAGTTAGTAACGAAGGAAGCCGCGATCGAAGCGGAGGAACAACGCACAACAGACGTTGAGATCGCTCCCGAAGAAATTGTATTCGTACGTGCCGAAGATCACGTACCGGACGATATTATCAATGATGCCGATGTGGCCGTTGCCCCCGAAGTCAGCATCGATACCGATTTCGCACCAGCAAGCATCCAAGAACCTGGCCTAGAAACTGTCCCGGAAAGAATCCAGGAAGGCACCTCGGAAGTCTCCCAGGATGAATACCAGGAGAGGTCAACCGAAAGTGGTCTTGATAGTGTTGTGGAAACCGGCACAGAGGCTGCCCCTTTTAGCGCGCCTACTTCCCAGGAAGATTACACGGCGGAAGTATCTATCGATCGAGAATTGCTCACCGATATGAATCCTGTAGAACTCCCGCAGCTTGAATCGGAAGAGTTAGCAGAAGAGGATCCCACTTCAGAAAACGACATCGAAGACGTACCGACTTCCGTCACTGATGAAAAATCAAAGAAAAAGTCTCGCTCACCACGAAGTCAAAGATCAAGAGCCAAAAAGAAGCAACGGAAGAAGCGTGCCCGCGCCAAACGCAGAGCCGCGAAGTAGCGTATATCGAACCATCGTGCTTAGGTAAAATCGGTATCAAATATACGCGCTAGATATACCAGCCTATAGCCACAAAAGATTGTGGTTATAGGCATTTATTCCCTATAAGTTATTTTTTCTATTCCCCAGCACCGTTCTGGATTGTACCCTCAATATCGCTCATCAATTACGCATACCCACCAATTTACGTCCATTAATCGAAAAAAAATTCTGAAAAATATGGGCATAAATTCCCTCGGTTGTTTCCAAATTGGATAGGCCAAGCGCTCGTCTCACAGCTATAAAGAAAGGGGTATTGTTAATAAGTCCCCCAAAGCTGGAATCGACGAGTTATGCGAGTATTACTTGTTTTTGGAACACGACCAGAAGCGATAAAAATGGCCCCGCTGGTAAACCTATTGCGGGGAGACTCGCGATTCGATACCAAGGTTTGTGTCACCGGGCAGCATCGCGAAATGCTGGATCAGGTGCTATCTCTATTCGAGATTGAGCCGGATTATGATCTGGACATAATGGAACCAAACCAGGATCTCTTTCAGGTAACCTCCCGTATTTTACTCGGCATGCGGGAGGTACTTAACGACTGTAAGCCTGACCGTGTATTCGTACACGGCGACACCACCACCACACTTGCTGCATCCCTTTCAGCCTACTACTGCAAAATACCCGTAGCCCACGTCGAAGCTGGCCTGCGCACGGATGACATCTACAGCCCATGGCCAGAGGAAATGAATCGGAAGCTGACTGGAGCTATCGCACAATACCATTTTGCGCCCACCACTTTGTCCCGTCAGAATCTACTCAACGAATCCGTTGCGGAAGAAAATATCACAGTCACTGGCAACACGATCATCGATGCACTCATTGATGTCGTACGTCGCATCGAAACCGATGACAAGCTCAGTGCAGAACTCGAATCACAATTCCCCTTCCTGCATCCGGACAAAAAGATTGTATTGATTACCGGCCATAGAAGGGAAAACTTTGGGACCGGACTAGAGAATATTTGCCACGCCATTCGTGAACTCGCTGCCCGGGATGACGTTCAGTTTGTCTTCCCAGTGCATCTCAACCCCCGAGTACAGGGTCCTGTCAATCAAATGCTGTCAGAACTCGACAATGTGCATTTGATAAGTCCACTTACCTACCTTCCGTTTGTCTACCTGATGCACCGTGCGCACCTGATCTTGACGGATTCTGGCGGTATTCAGGAAGAAGCACCATCACTAGGGAAACCCGTACTGGTGATGCGGGACATCACCGAACGGCCCGAGGGTGTAAGGGCAGGTACGGTCAAGTTAGTGGGCACAGATAGCGCAAAAATTGTTGCTGGAGTTAATACGCTGCTGAACGATGAGTTTGCCTATGAGGCAATGAGCGCGGCGGTAAATCCGTACGGCGACGGATTCGCCTGCGAGAAAATCTTGAAAGGAATTTTACATGCAACGCAGGAAGTCGCCGTTTAATCGGATTTCCGTCATTGGTCTCGGATATATTGGCCTGCCTACCGCGACAGTTATAGCATCCAGAGGCATTGACGTAATTGGGGTCGATGTAGCCGCTCCCGCGGTTGACGCCGTCAACGCGGGTAAAGTGCATATTACTGAGCCAGGCTTGGAACGGCTGGTAAACCACGTCGTCAATGCTGGCAGATTGCGCGCTGTCACATGTCCCGAGCCAGCAGACGCCTTTGTTATCGCCGTTCCCACGCCATTCGTCGAAGGCACGTCATCCGATGTGCCCGCCCCGGATCTGAGTTATATCCAGGCCGCGGCAGAATCGATCGCACCCGTCCTTAAGCACGGTGACTTGGTTATTCTGGAGTCCACGTCGCCAGTGGGAACCACAGAAAAACTGTCGCGCTGGCTACGCGACGCGCGCACCGATCTAGCCTTTCCAGTCCAGGATCAACCCGGTACGGCGGATGTCCATATTGCTTACTGTCCTGAACGTATTCTGCCAGGCAAAGCGCTTGAAGAACTGATCTCTAACGATCGAATCATCGGCGGGGTCAGTGACGCCTGCAGCCAAGCTGCACTCATCCTTTATCACCTGTTTGTCGAGGGTGACTGTATCGTGACCGACGCACGCACGGCGGAGCTATCCAAACTAACGGAGAACGCCTACCGTGACGTAAACATCGCATTCGCCAATGAGATGGCGTTTATCTGCGATGAACTCGGTGTCGACGTATGGGAGCTGATTCGTCTGGCCAACCGCCACCCGCGAGTAAGTATTCTTAACCCGGGTCCAGGGGTTGGCGGTCACTGCATAGCCGTGGATCCCTGGTTTATTGTCAGCGGAGCTCCGCAACAGGCAAAGCTCATTACTCAGGCCAGGAAGGTCAATGATGCACGCCCGGCCTATGTGGCGGAACAGGTTTTACTAGCTGCACAGAATTACACAGATCCAGTCATCGCCTGCCTCGGGCTTGCATTCAAACCAGACATCGATGACTTGCGGGAAAGCCCGGCTATGGAAGTGGTAAAAGAACTTTCAGAACACGCTGGCAGTCAGCTCCTTACCGTCGAACCAAACATTACCAAGTTACCAGCGGAACTTGAATTGAAGGGAGTCAGCCTATCGTCCCTTGATGAGGCGCTCCCCTGCGCGGATATCGTTGTAGTACTCGTTGATCACTCGTCATTTCTCGCCATAGACAGTAATCAGCTCGCAGGGAAAACGGTGATCGATACCCGTGGGTTGCTTCCGCGGCTAAAGAAACAGGCAGCGTCTGTGGATAACTACACAACGATAGCCGACTAGCCACGGCGGATTGCCACGTATGCATATCGCATTAACTCTGGATTATGAGCTGTTCTTTGGCAGGCAGACGGGGACCCCCGACGCCTGCTTGTTTAAGCCCTGCGACGCACTCATAAGAATTCTCGATGCATTTTCAGCTCCGGCGGTATTCTTCGTCGACGCCAGCTATCTAGTCCGATTGCGCGAGTTCGCGGAGAAATTCCCACACCTCGAGCAAGAATACCTTTCCTTGGTTTCGCATATCCGCGAGCTTGAAGCGCACGGCCATCAAATCCAGCTGCATATACATCCACACTGGTTTGACTCATGGCATGACGGCCACCAGTGGCATACGGTGATCGACCGCTACAGACTCTCGCAGTGGTCAGACCAGGATATCGTCACAATTGTTGCTCGATGCACGCGGGAGCTGAATCAGCATCTCAAACAAAAGGTATTTGCATTTCGCGCCGGTGGCTGGTGCATACAGCCGTTTGCTCCTCTCGCGCAACCGCTGATCGACAACGGTATCAGCATAGACAGCTCGGTCTATCACGGCGGCGGCGCCAGCTCACAAGCACACGATTTCGATTTCCGCTCCGCTCCCTCCGCTGCGTGCTGGAACTTTGATCGCGATCCATGCCAAGCCGTGGACAGAGGCCCGTTTACTGAAGTGGCGATCTCTTCTCTTCGGGTATCACCGCTCTTCTACTGGCGCTTTGCCCTGAACCGATTGTTCGCTCGTGGTCAGCGCCACCGACCGTTCGGAGATGGCTACGCCGTGGCTAATAGCCGCGCCGACTTGCTGCACCTGCTCACACATTACTCGCACATGGCTGTCTCTGTGGATGGGTTTAAGGCAAGCCTGTTACGGCACGGGTTCAATAATGCCAGGCGCAAGCAGCTCGAATGCTTCATCGCGATGGGGCATCCGAAATCACTCACGCCCTACAGCCTCGAGCAGCTGCATAGATGGGTGCATGAGCTCTACGACAAAGGTCTTTATCTGTCGGGCTATCGCCGTCCAGCCCCCTTACCAGCTAACACGACTCAGGCGCCATCCAAGGTCGTCCACGAATAGTTGGATTCCAACTACATCCTTCACAAGCACATGGAAGTGTCTTGTGGGAGTTGACGTTACACGCCCAGGAAAAGGATTTCATTCCATGCATAGAATTGAACTACTCGGCGCCCCGATGGACGTCGCATCCCAGAAAGATACCGTGGCGCTGATTGGCGATCGGATCCAATCGCACACATTTACGCAGCATGTCGTCGTCAATGTGGCAAAACTGATTCATATGCAGAGTGACTCCACGCTTGCCGAATCGGTGGAATCGTGTGACATCATAAATATTGATGGCGCCGGTGTGGTATGGGGCGCGCGCTTTCTCGGTCACGATGTACCCGAAAGGGTTGCTGGCATCGACCTGTTTTACAGCCTGTTGGAAATGAGTAGTAAAAAGGGCTTTCCGGTATATTTTCTTGGTGCTCGCGCACCAGTAGTATCAAAAGCGGTTTTGAGGATAAAATCTCGTTTTCCCAAGCTCAATGTAGCCGGGTGGCACCATGGTTACTTCTGGGAGGACGAGCAATCGGTGGTGGATGACATCCGCCGCTCCGGGGCGAGATTATTGTTCGTTGCCATCACATCCCCGCACAAGGAAAATTTCATCCACCGCTGGCGTGACCAGCTTAACGTCGACTTCGTCATGGGCGTTGGTGGCACCTTTGATGTGGTGGCGGGCAAGGTGCAGCGCGCGCCCATATGGATGCAACGAGCCGGCTTGGAATGGTTGTTCCGGCTACTACAAGAACCGCGCCGCATGTGGCGCCGCTACTTGGTTACCAATAGCGTATTTGCGTGGCAGCTTCTGATAGAGAAGTTCCGTTTGGGATTCAAGCCCCGCCCCACGCACCACGTACATGCACAAGAATCAAATCAAACAAGGGAGTGACTGGCCTATTGCGCACGGCAGCTCCCAACTTCAGGCTTACTTATTCCTGTAAGCTGGATGCACAATCCAGAACTTTAGGAATGTCATTTGGGGAGGCATCCGCGCGTGAATATCGATATCAATTGCGACCTCGGCGAGGGAAGCACGGCTGAAGACTGTGCGCGTGATGCACTACTAATGCCATACATTTCGCGCTGCAATATTGCCTGTGGTGGCCACGCAGGCAATCAGGAAACCATGGCTATTTCACTTAAAAACGCGGCAAAGCACCAACTCAGCCTTGGTGCGCACCCTGGGTATCCGGACCCTGAAAATTTTGGCCGTAAGAGCTTGCAGATTTCGGAGCAAGAACTCGTTGCATCGGTAGCAGCACAGATCCAGGCTCTGGCTGATCTTGCCAACCAACAGGGAGCCGTTCTCGGCCACGTGAAACTGCATGGAGCTCTGTACAACGATGCGGAAGCCAATCCCGAGCTGGCAGCGCTTCTGACCGAACTGATCCATCGCGATTTCCCCGACCTGCACATTCTTGGACTGGCTAACGGCGCGATGGAAGCCGCTGCCAAGTCGGTCGCTCACCCATTTATTCGCGAGGGTTTTATGGATCGCCGCTACCTCAACAAGCGGCAGCTTTCCCCCAGGTCAATGCCCGGCGCTGTCATCGAGGACTTCGACCACTGTATCCAACAAACCCTCGGACTCATCCGCGGCGACGGTTTCCCTTCCATCGACGATAACGAGCTTACCTTTACCGCAGACAGCATCTGCCTGCACGGTGACAACCCCAATGCCGTGCAAATAGCGGAAAAACTCGTGGATGCCCTACAGCGCGAAAACATTTGCGTTGGCGCATGACTGGTACCATGCATGCACCCGACTTCGTTATTCAGAGTAATGGGGATACCGCCTGGGATATCTGTTTTGACGGTGAAGTCTCGGAGGCATTGAGCACGCTGATTATTGGTATCGAGAGCCATCTTGAGCATCAGATGGCGGGCGGTCAGTGGCCCGAAGTTATCGAGCTAATTCCAGCGTACCGCTGTCTGACCGTGCGCTATAACCCGCTACAATCCCCCCCTGAAGATCAGCAGCCACTGAATGAGCGTCTGGAACGGCTGGTAGGTGAAATCGTTGACGCAAACGATAAAGTCCGTGCGCCAACACCACCTTCAAGAGCCACAACAGTTGAAATCCCGGTATGCTACGAAGGCGATTATGCGCCGGATATGAACGAGCTATGCGAAAGCGTCGGCCTGACGCGCGATGAGGTCATTCGCCGACACAGCGCCCCTTGCTATCTGGTGCATATGCTCGGTTTCACACCCGGCTTCCTCTATCTAGGCGGTCTTGACCCTCGACTTGCCTGCCCGCGCAAAACCAAACCCGCATTGAATCTCGCGGCAGGCTCGGTCGGTATTGGTGGTAGCCAGACCGGGGTTTATCCACAGGAGACACCCGGCGGCTGGCAAATAATCGGCCGCACACCGATCCAGCTGTTCGACCCGGCGCGAGACTACCCATTTATAGCGCGGCCCCTCGACCGAATTCAGTTTGTCCCTATTTCGGCGGCAGAATTTAAGGCTCTCGAGATGGCGCAAGAGCAGAGACACGGATCGGCAGGGAAAACACCGTCATGCTGAACATCCTCTCTGGTGGGCTACAAACGAGCATTCAAGACGGCGGCCGTAGAGGCTGGATGCGGTATGGCGTTGCCCCAGGTGGCGCTGCGGATCCCGTTGCCATGGCAATGGCCAATCAACTTTTGGGTAATCAGCCTGCAGCCGCTTGCCTCGAAGTCACCATGGTCGGCCCGAAAATTCAGTTCGGGGGAGAGTTATGCTTGGCCGTGTGTGGCGCACGGTTTGATCTGACATTAAACGATATGCGGATCGAGAACGACACGAGCATCCATGTTCGCCCGGGAGATATCCTCAGTTTTGGCGCTCTACGTAGTGGTGCTCGTGCCTATCTTGCAGTATCTGCCGACATACAGGTTCCCAAGGTATTCGGAAGCCTTGCAACCCAGATACAGGTGGGGCTCGGCGGCTTTCACAACCGCGCAGTGAAAACTGGAGACAGCATCCCACTGTGCAACGTGCGCGTGCCCGCCACACGTCAATTGCCGGTCGAATTCCGCCTGAACTACACCGGGCGCCCCCAGCTGCGGGTAATCGATGGTGCCGAGGCCCAGTATTTCACTTCCCAAGACCGGGAGCGCTTTACCTCGACAACCTATGCGGTATCAGCCCAGAGTAACCGGATGGGGATTCGTTTGCAGAGCACGCCCTTAGACACCTCGGGATTGCCGCAAATGACTTCCTCAGGCCTGTGCCCAGGTACCATTCAGGTGCCCCCGAGTGGCCAACCCATTGTGTCGTTTGTAGAAGCACAAACCATCGGGGGCTACCCGCGCATTGGCCACATCATCGAAGCCGACCAGCACCTGCTTGGCCAACTTAAGCCGCGGGACCGCGTTAACTTCACTCCGGTAACACTGGACATTGCCCACCGACTCCTCAGGGAAAAACACGCACTATTGGCGCAACTTCCCGCCCGCCTCAAGTAAGCGATTACTCTCATTGCAATGTAAGTACACCCTAACGCCTTAAGTCCTTCAGCCTCTATGCGCGGGTATACCACTTCAGTCCTTGATACTGAAAGCTAACGGCAAGAAAACGTGCGCACCCTCTCAACGCGGTCGTCTTGGCGCCTGCTCCCCTTCCCTAGCCCCCAGACAGCATCTAAGGTGCATGCGCTTTTCACAAGAAATGACAACGCTGTCAAAGCGTTGTCTCTTGCGTCGCTGAAAGCCTGGCCGACCCGGTGATCGGTCCGAAATAACAATAAATGGAGACAATATGAGTACTTTCGACACTTCTCGTTGGATTCCCTGTTGTGCGCTATTCCTTGCCGGAACGCTTTCCTGCGTGACACAGGCAACCGCGGCATCCGCGCCCACATACGATTCAACACAAAGTTACGCCGGTGGCAGCGAGGTCTGCTATCAGTCTGACCTGTTTCGTGCCCAATGGTGGGCCGGGCCCGGACAATCACCCGAGGCGGTATACACGGCGACAAACAGCTGGGACAGTCCCTGGCTGCTAGAGACTGAGGGAGGCTGCACAGACATCAACCCGAACGCCACTCCGGTTGCTGTAGCTTCTGTATCACTTTCCGAGATAACCGGTGCGGGGAGCGCGGTCCTGGACGCTGCCGGCTCATACGACGCTGACGGCGACACCCTGAGCTTTGCGTGGAGCCAAATTTCGCCCGCCGCGCCACTCGCGAGCATCACAAGCCCGCAGAGCGCGGCTACTGAAGTTCAACTTGCCGCCGTTGCCACTGACACCACCTACCGTTTCCGAGTGACCGTCAGTGATGGAAGTTTGACCGCAACGGATTCCATCAGCTTGCTCCAACGTGCTGATACACCCCAGGGCAACACCGCCCCAGTGGCGCGCGCCGAAGTGGATCAGTCCCAGGTGAGCTGCCCCGCAATGGTATTACTCGACGGGAGTAACTCTTCCGATAGCGATCTTGATACCCTTTCCTTCCAGTGGCGCCAGACCGCAGGTGCCACAGCCCAAATCAGCTCGCCCAACGATCCAACCACTCAGGTCACTCTGCCAAGTTCGGCCGGAAATTTTTCGTTTGAGCTAACGGTGAGTGATGGTGCACTACAACACAGTGATGCGACCACTATCTCCCAACAATGCGGGGGGAGTGGTTATCCAATTTCCCTGAGTGCTCTGCAACAGAAAGAAGCCGAACTGACTTCTAGCGACCTGTTCCGAGCGGTAAAGGAAACGATCACAACACGCACCAACACAGCAGTTGAACAGGTGGCACCGAGGCTCAGTTCAAACCCAGCTAACGTGCGCCGTGCGGAAGCAATCGTTAGTAATCAGAAGTGGGATTTTCTGTTCCCAGTTCGGGCACCGGAATACTCTTACACCAATTTTCTCCGCGCAATCGCAAAATTCCCGGCCTTCTGTGGTGATTACACGGACGGGCGCGATGCGGACGCCATCTGCCAAAAATCTCTCGCAACCATGTTCGCGCACTTCACCCAAGAGACCGGTGGACACACAAGTCACTGGGTCGAACCCGAGTGGCGCCAGGGGTTGTACTTTTTGCGCGAGCAGGGATGGACCGAAAGTGCCGCGAACGGCTATGGAATTTGCGATCCATCAACCTGGCAGGCACAACAATGGCCGTGCGCGACCTTTGCCGACGGTAGCTACAAAAGCTACTTTGGTCGCGGCGCTAAACAATTAAGTTATAACTACAACTACGGGCCATTTTCTGCAGCGATGTTTGGCGATGTAAATGTCCTGCTCGAATCACCCGAGTTAGTGGCTGACACCTGGCTTAACCTCGCCAGCGCCGTGTTCTTTTTCGTCTATCCGCAACCTCCGAAACCCAGCATGCTGCACGTCATCGACGGAACCTGGCAGCCGAATGGTCAAGATCTCACCAGTGGCCTGGTACCCGGCTTCGGTGTAACAACGATGATCATAAACGGCGGGATCGAATGTGGCGGCAGTGCGGAACATGCGCAATCGCAAAATCGTATCGATTACTACCAAAACTTCGCAGAGTACCTGTCTGTACCGATTCACGCAGATGAAATATTAGGATGTGCCTCAATGGACAGGTTCGCAGTGGGCGGTGCGGGCGCGATGGAAATCTATTGGGAGCAGGATTGGAACTGGGACCCCAGCTATCCGAATGGTGAGAGCTACGCGTGTAAACTCGTTGGCTACCAGACGCGCTTCTCGGCATTTATTGAGGGCGACTATGTGCGTTGCGTTGACCATTTCTTTGACGTGAATATCGACTACGACAACTAGCGCGATCCTGTAGCCGCCACGGGCAAGGCCGCACTGTTTATCAATGCGATGTACAGTGCGGTTTTACGGCGGGGGTTGCCACGTAAAACGTGGGCAGCAATCTGGAGGTTAAGAGTCAACCCAGGTTATAGAAGACTCATCGTCTCCATGCTTATCGGCACACGGAGTAGACTTAGGTGGAACCACACCCACACGACTCTTCGGGTCGGTATGCTGCTGTTCCCAATGCGCCACCGCTTCCGCGCAAAGCATCTTCTGCTCTGCGGTAATCGCAACACCATTCGGCCATTTGCCCAACTCTATTGCGCGCTTCAGGCTACCGACTATCTGAGGATTGAGTATCTTCAATAGTTCATCGAGCGATTGGAACATCTTCGAATCACCTTCGTATTCAACAAAACAGACACACCAAAAAAAAGCCGGTCAAAGACCGGCTTTCCTTTGCTCGGACACTATCGGCCTTGCGACCGACAGTTTACCGACGACTCAAGACACGTGGTCTTAAGCTTCTGCAGCTTCTGCAGTCTCGTCCGCAACCGGACGATCCACCAGCTCGACGTAGGCCATCGGCGC
The DNA here is from genome assembly GCF_019800665.1 of Microbulbifer agarilyticus. Classification (GTDB taxonomy): domain Bacteria; phylum Pseudomonadota; class Gammaproteobacteria; order Pseudomonadales; family Cellvibrionaceae; genus Microbulbifer; species Microbulbifer agarilyticus_C. The sequence goes on along the minus strand of NZ_JAHVKO010000006.1, from coordinate 152,678 downwards.
CTTGTCGCCTGCGCGGAAACCACATTTCAGAATGCGGATGTATCCACCAGGACGGGCTTCATAACGAGGACCCAGTTCGTCGAACAGCTTGCGCACTGCATCCTTATCACGGATACGGGCGAAAGCCAGACGGCGGTTAGCAACACTGTCTTTCTTGGCCAGGGTGATCAGCGGCTCGGCAACGCGACGCAGTTCTTTGGCTTTAGGCAGTGTGGTTTTGATCAGCTCGTGCTCTACCAGAGAAGCGGTCATGTTCTTGAACATGGCCTTGCGGTGAGAGCTAGTACGACTGAATTTACGGCCACTATAACGATGACGCATAACTCAATTCCTCACGACTAGAATTGCTTTCTCAGCAAGTCGTTTGTGAGTGGTATTTGCTATGGGCACACACCACTCGGGTTTCTTACAGGGCCGGGCTCAACACCCGCACCACAAACGCTTTACAGGGGGCTCAGCTTGCTATCGCCTTTGAGGCTGGCCGGCGGCCAGTTCTCAAGACGCATACCCAGCGAGAGACCGCGAGAGGCCAGAACGTCTTTGATCTCGGTCAGAGACTTCTTACCCAGGTTCGGAGTCTTCAGCAGCTCTACTTCGGTACGCTGAATCAGGTCGCCGATGTAGTAGATGTTTTCTGCCTTCAGACAGTTAGCCGAACGAACGGTCAGCTCCAGGTCATCAACCGGGCGCAACAGCACCGGATCAACTTCCTCTTCCTTCGCTTCTGGCTGGGCATCCTTCTCGCCTTCAAGGTCCACAAATACTGCGAGCTGCTGCTGCAGAATAGTGGCGGCGCGACGGATTGCTTCTTCCGGGTCCAGAGTACCGTTGGTCTCCAGATCCAGAACCAGCTTGTCCAGGTCAGTACGCTGTTCTACACGCGCGGATTCCACGCTGTAGGACACGCGACGAACCGGGCCGAAAGATGCGTCCAGTTGCAGACGGCCAATGGCGCGGGTCTCTTCTTCGTCTTCGCGACGTGCGTCGGCGGGCTGGTAGCCACGACCGCGCGCAACGGTCAGACGAATGTTGAGTTCAACATCGCCAGTGATGTTAGCGATCACATGTTCGGGGTTCACGATTTCAATGTCGTGGTCCACCTGAATGTCGCCTGCGGTAACCGCACCTGGGCCTTTCTTGCTCAGGCTCAGCACTGCCTGGTCCTTGCCGTGCATCACCACCGCAATTTCCTTCAGGTTGAGCAGGATTTCGATTACATCTTCCTGCACACCTTCAATTGCGCTGTACTCGTGCTCAACACCGTCGATCTCAACTTCAGTGACGGCGCAGCCCGGCATGGAGGACAGCAGGATGCGGCGCAGCGCGTTGCCGAGAGTGTGGCCGAAACCACGCTCCAGCGGTTCCAGAACCACTTTAGCGTGGTTCTGGTTGTACTCGGTGACGTCAATACGACGAGGTGTCAAAAACTCGTTGACAGCAGTCTGCATAGCCATACCTGTATTACAGTTTTATTCCTTAAATGGAACAGAGCCTTACTTGGAGTAGAGTTCCACGATAAGGTTTTCATTGATCTCTGCCGGCAGATCTACACGATCCGGAACACGCTTGAAGGTACCTTCGAGCTTGCTCGCGTTCACGTCTATCCACTCAACGTCACCGCGCTGTGCAGCGAGGGAAACGGAGTTCTGGATACGCATCTGCTTCTTGGACTTCTCGCGAATGGAGATAACGTCGCCTTCTTTAACAGAGTAAGAAGGGATGTTTACGGTAGCGCCATTCACCAGGATCGCCTTGTGAGATACCAGCTGACGTGCTTCAGCACGAGTAGAGCCGAAGCCCATGCGGTAAACCACGTTGTCCAGGCGTTTTTCCAGAAGTTGCAGCAGGTTTTCACCGGTTGCACCTTTCAGACGCGCCGCTTCCTTATAGTAGTTGCGGAACTGCTTTTCCAGCACACCGTAGATACGGCGTACTTTTTGTTTTTCACGCAGCTGAATACCGTAGTCGGAGAGACGGCCGCGACCAGCGCCGTGAACACCCGGCTTGGTTTCTGCACGACACTTGGAGTCGTGCGGGCGAACGCCACTTTTCAGCTGAAGATCGGTACCTTCCCGACGGGAAAGTTTACATTTTGGTCCAATATAACGTGCCATTTCGTCAACCCCCTCTTACACGCGACGTTTCTTGGGCGGACGACAACCATTATGCGGGATTGGCGTCACGTCGGTGATGTTGGTGATCTTGTAGCCGCAGTTGTTCAGTGCGCGAACAGCAGATTCGCGACCGGGGCCAGGGCCCTTAACTTCGACATCAAGGTTTTTCAGGCCATACTCCTGAGCAGCAGTGCCTGCGCGCTCAGCAGCAACCTGGGCTGCGAATGGGGTGCTCTTACGAGAACCGCGGAAACCGGAACCACCAGCGGTAGCCCAGCTCAGAGTATTGCCCTGACGGTCAGTGATCGTCACGATCGTGTTGTTGAACGATGCGTGGATGTGGGCAACACCGTCGACAACGGTCTTTTTGACCTTTTTGCGAGCAGTAGTTTTTGGCTTAGCCATACCTATATCCTAAATCCTGTACTTGTGAAGACTTGCGCGACGTAAGTAATTACTTACGGATCGGCTTGCGCGGACCTTTACGGGTACGAGCGTTAGTCTTGGTGCGCTGACCGCGAAGCGGCAGGCTGCGACGGTGACGCAGACCGCGGAAGCAACCCAGGTCCATCAGACGTTTGATGTTCATGGATACTTCACGACGCAGATCACCTTCAACGGTCAGTTTTGCAACTTCACCGCGGATGGTTTCGATCTGGTCTTCGGACAGATCACGAAGTTTGGTGGATTCAGCGATACCTACCGCTGCCAGAATAGACTTGGCCGTAGTGCGTCCGACACCATAGATATGGGTCAGGGAGATCACGGCGTGCTTGTGGTCTGGTACGTTTACACCAGCAATACGTGCCATAGAGGCGTACTCCACGTATTGTGAACCGCACAACTTTGGTTGTGGCGCGATTCAATTCTTAATTCGGCGCTGACAGCGAATAAAAAGCCACCAACACCACCAAAAAGGCGCGCAAGAATAGCTTTTCATACACCAAATTGCAATAGCCCGCCTTCCCAGAGCCGAAACTCAGGGTGAAACGGACGACAGTCAACGCCCCCTTTTTAGACCATCGAGACAGCACTTGCTGACTCTTAGGTCTTACCGCAGATCAATACATCTGCGGTGTGCCTTTTAACACGGGGCTGTGCCAAGAGGCAAATTCTTTCAAGAACGATTGGTTTCCTAACCAACTCGGCGCAGTTGCGCCGAAACTCGCCTTCCCTGGCGAGCCACTAATCGACAAGCTGTGCCGATTAGCCCTGCCGCTGCTTGTGACGAGGCTCAGCGCTGCAGATAACCCGCAGAACGCCTTTGCGACGTACGATTTTGCAGTTACGGCAGATCTTTTTAACAGAAGCGCGTACTTTCATGACCTTACCTCAATTCAATCCTGCTGCCTGGGTCACCGATTAACGGCGACCATAGCTTTGCAGATTTGCCTTTTTCATTAACCCATCATACTGGTGGGACAACAGGTGCGACTGCACTTGCGCCATGAAGTCCATCACAACGACCACAACGATCAGCAGTGATGTACCGCCCAGATAGAACGGAATGTTCAGCCCAACTACCAGGAACTGCGGCAGCAGGGATACCAACGCGATGTAGCAAGCACCCACCAGGGTCAAGCGAGTCAGAACGCTGTCGATGTAACGAGCGGTCTGTTCACCTGGGCGAATGCCCGGTACGTAGGCACCGGATTTTTTCAGGTTGTCTGCCACTTCATTCGGGTTAAACATCAACGCCGTATAGAAGAAGCAGAAGAAGCCGATCAGCAGAGCGAACAGAATAATGTTCAGAGGCTGACCCGGGCCCAGCTGCAGTGCCATCCACTGCAGAATCTGTGCACCAATGCCTTCACCACCCTGGCCGAACCACTGCGCAAGTGTCGCAGGGAACAGCAGGATACTGCTGGCAAAGATCACCGGGATCACACCGGCCATGTTGACCTTCAGCGGCAAGTGGCTGGACTGTGCCGCAGGCGCCTGCGAGTAACGACCTGCCTGACGACGTGCGTGGTTGATAGTAATACGGCGTTGACCGCGTTCCATCACCACTACGAAGTAGACTACCGCCAACGCAACGAAGCCGATGGCCAGCAGCATCAGGATGTGCAATTCACCCTGACGCGCCTGCTCGAAAGCCTGACCGATGGCACTGGGGAGACCAGCGACGATACCGGCAAAGATCAGCATCGAAATGCCGTTACCAACACCGCGCTCGGTGATCTGCTCACCCAGCCACATCATGAACACTGCACCGGTTACCAGTGACACAACGGCCACAAAGTAAAAACCGAATGCGGGCTCTGCGGAATAAGCCAGGTTTTGTCCGGCGAGACCAAAGGTCATACCGATACCCTGGATCAGAGCCAGAAACACCGTTAGATAACGAGTGTACTGGTTGATTTTACGACGGCCTGCATCACCTTCCTTCTTTAACGCTTCCAAAGAAGGCGTTACCGCGGTCATCAACTGCATGATGATGGACGCAGAGATGTAAGGCATGATGCCGAGCGCGAGAATACTCATCCGCTCCAGTGCACCACCGGAAAACATGTTAAACAGACCCAGGATCGTTCCCTGATTCTGATTGAACAGATTCGCCAGTTTCTCCGGATCAATACCGGGCACCGGAATGTGGGTCCCTATGCGATAAACAAGAATCGCGAGAAACAGAAAACGAAGGCGAGCCCAAAGCTCGCCTAATCCCTTGCCGTTGCCCAGGGAGTTAACACCAGTTCCTGGTCGTGCCATTGGGGCCTCGATTTAGTCTTCTACTTTTCCGCCAGCAGCTTCGATGGCTGCTTTAGCACCCTTGGTGACACCCAGACCTTTAACGGTAACCGCTTTGGTCAGTTCACCAGAAAGGAACACTTTGGCGCGCTTAATGTGGTTGCCGATAATATCGGCATTCTTCAGCGCTGCCAAATCAATAGTGTCGCCTTCTACCTTCGCCAGCTCCGCCAGACGCACTTCCGCTACAAAGCGGCCAACGCGAGAGGTGAAACCGTACTTCGGCAGACGCTTCTGCAAAGGCATCTGACCGCCTTCGAAGCCCGGACGAACACTACCGCCGGAGCGGGATTTTTGACCTTTATGGCCGCGACCGCCGGTTTTACCCAGGCCGCTACCAATACCACGACCAACGCGCTTGGCGCTGCTCTTGTGACCCTCAGCGGGAGACAGTTCATTCAAACGCATGTTACGCCTCCTCCACTTTAATGAGGTAGTTCACTTTGTTGATCATGCCGCGCACAGAGGGAGTGTCTTCCACTTCCACAGTGTGACCAATGCGGCGCAGACCCAGACCAGCAACACACGCCTGATGATTCTTCAGACGACCGTTGATGCTTTTAACCTGGGTTACTTTGATGGTCTTCTTAGCCATGACTCATTCACTCAAAGCAAGTTCAGACCGGGCTGCAGCGAATCACTACAGCCCGAGCCGAATCAGTTCAGGATTTCTTCCACAGACTTGCCGCGCTTGGCAGCAACGTCTTCTGGGCTACTCATTTTGCCCAGCGCACTGAAGGTGGCGCGTACGACGTTTACCGGATTGGTAGAGCCGTAGCACTTGGCCAGTACGTTGTGGACACCAGCCATTTCCAGTACGGAGCGCATGGCACCGCCGGCAATTACACCGGTACCCTGGGAAGCGGGCTGCATGTATACCTTGGAACCGCCGTGGCGACCGTTGGTAGCGTACTGGATGGTGTCACCATTCAGGTCTACCTGGATCATGTTGCGACGCGCAGCTTCCATAGCCTTCTGGATGGCAACTGGCACTTCGCGGGCTTTACCACGACCAAAGCCAACGCGGCCATTGCCATCGCCAACTACGGTCAGAGCGGTGAACGCAAAGATACGACCACCCTTAACGGTTTTGGCAACACGATTGACCTGAACCAGTTTCTCCTGGAGGCCTTCGTCGTTGCTCTTCTCGACTTTTTCTCTAGCCATAACTCAACCCTTAGAATTTCAGACCGGCTTCACGGGCAGCGTCAGCCAGGGCCTTAACACGGCCGTGGTATTTGAAACCGCTACGATCGAAGGCTACCGTTTCAACGCCAGCGGCTTTCGCGCGCTCAGCGATCAGGGTGCCAACGGCTTTAGCAGCATCGACGTTACCAGTTTTGCTTTCACGCAGGTCCTTATCCAGAGTAGAGGCGGTGGCCAATACCTTGTCGCCATCGGCAGTCAGGATCTGTGCGTAAATGTGGCGGGGAGTGCGGTTCACTGTCAGGCGAACGGCGCCCAGCTCACGGAACTTGGCGCGGGCACGACGTGCACGACGCAAGCGAGTTTGCTTCTTAACGTTCATATCTATGCCTTACTTCTTCTTGGCCTCTTTGCGATACACGCGCTCATCGGCGTAGCGGACACCCTTACCTTTGTAGGGCTCCGGCGGACGGAATGCGCGGATCTCTGCGGCCACTTGACCTAACAGCTGCTTATCGCTGCTCTTCAGTACGATTTCAGTCTGGCTCGGGGTTTCTGCAGTAACACCTTCCGGCAGTGCGTAATCTACCGGGTGAGAGAAACCGAGAGTCAGGTTAACGGTCTTACCAGATGCTTTCGCACGGTAACCTACACCGTTCAGCTGAAGTTTCTTTTCGAAACCCTGACTGACACCGACCACCATGTTGTTAACCAGCGCGCGGGTAGTGCCGGCGAGGGCACGTGCCTGCTTGGAACCGTTGCGTGCAGCAAAGGTCAGCTGATTCTCTTCCTGTTTAACTTCAACGTCGCTATGCGCGGAGAAGTTCAGGTTGCCATTACCACCTTTCACAGCGATTTCCTGACCTTTCAGGTCAACGGAAACGCCAGCGGGGATACTTACGGGACTATTAGCTACTCGAGACATATTAACCCCCGCTTAGAATACGGTGCAGAGCACTTCGCCGCCGACGCCAGCCTGACGGGCAGCACGATCGGTCATCACACCCTGAGAGGTGGAGACGATAGCGATACCCAGGCCACCGCGAACGGACGGCAACGCTTTTTTACCTGCGTAGTTACGCAGGCCTGGACGGGAAACCCGGTCCAGCTCAGCAATTACCGGCTTGCCCTGGAAGTATTTCAGTTCGATGGTCAGCTCAGGCTTGGCACCTTCGCTAACAGCTACATCAGTAACGTAACCTTCGCTCTTCAGAACGTTTGCTACGGCTACTTTCAGTTTGGAAGAAGGCATAGAAACACTGCCCTTGCCGCGCGCCAAGGCGTTGCGGACACGGGTCAGCATATCTGCCAACGGATCTTGCATACTCATTACTTAAGACTCCTCAAGTGTGCCGTATTACCAGCTGGACTTAACCAGACCGGGGACATCACCACGCATAGCGGCTTCACGCAGTTTGTTACGGCACAGGCCGAACTTGCGGTAGACAGCGTGGGGGCGACCAGTGATACGACAGCGACGTTGCTGACGTACCGGGCTTGCATCGCGCGGCATTTGTTGCAGCTTGAGTTGAGCCTCCCAGCGTTCCTCATCGGAAGCGCTGGCACTGGCGATGATCGCCTTCAGCTCTTGACGCTTTTCAGCGTACTTAGCTGCGGTTCGAGCGCGCTTGTTCTCGCGCGCAATCATGGATTTCTTCGCCATGGAATCCTCTTAACCCTTGAAAGGGAAGTTGAATGCTTTCAGCAGTGCACGACCTTGTTCGTCGGTAGCTGCTGTAGTAGTGACACAAATATCCAGGCCACGAATTTTGTCTACTTTGTCGTAGTCAATTTCCGGGAAGATAATTTGTTCTGTTACACCCATTGAGAAGTTACCACGACCGTCGAACTGCTTCGGGCTAATGCCACGGAAGTCGCGGATACGTGGGATAGCGATACCAATCAGTCGCTCCAGGAACTCATACATGCGCTCACCGCGCAGAGTTACCTTACAACCGATCGGCCATTCTTCACGGATTTTGAAACCCGCGATAGACTTGCGCGCTTTGGTCACAATAGGTTTTTGACCAGTGATTGCAGTCATGTCATTGACTGCATGTTCCAGTACCTTCTTATCACCAATGGCTTCACCGACACCCATGTTGACGGTGATTTTGGTGATGCGCGGCACGGACATTACGTTCTCAAGTCCCAGCTCTTCTTTAAGCTTGGACGCGAGTTCTTTGGTGTAGAGCTCTTTAAGCCTTGCCATGTTTTCCACCTGACTTATGCGTCAACGGCTTCGCCGCTGGATTTGAAGACGCGGATCTTAGTGCCATCTTCCAGTACTTTGAAGCCTACCCGGTCAGCTTTTTGCGTATTCGGGTTGAAGATGGCTACGTTGGAAGCCTGAATAGCGGCCTCTTTCTCAACGATCCCACCGGCAACACCCAACTGTGGGTTCGGCTTCTGGTGTTTTTTGATCATCTGAACACCGGATACGATCAAACGGCCATCGTTCAGCACCTTGGTTACGGTGCCACGCTTGCCCTTGTCGCGACCGGCGATAACGATCACTTCATCGTCACGCTTGATCTTGCGCATTACTCTTCTCCGCTCGTGGCTTAGATAACTTCGGGAGCCAGTGAGATGATCTTCATGAACTTCTCACCACGCAACTCACGAGTTACCGGGCCAAAAATACGGGTGCCGACCGGAGCTTGGTTCTGGTTCAGCAGCACCGCTGCGTTATCGTCAAATTTGATCAGGGAGCCGTCTGGGCGACGCACACCTTTTTTGGTGCGAACCACAACAGCGGTCATTACCTGACCCTTTTTCACTTTACCGCGAGGAATCGCTTCCTTAACGGTTACTTTGATAATGTCGCCAACACCAGCGTAGCGACGGTGGGAGCCGCCCAGCACCTTGATGCACATGACACGGCGAGCCCCACTGTTATCGGCTACTTCTAAGTAGGATTCTGTTTGAATCATTGTTCCTCTCCGAAAACCGGTTTAGGTTTTCACAGTCAATGGGCCCAGGTTTAAACCTTCGCCGCACGCTCTACAATAGTTTGCAAGGACCAGGACTTACTCTTGGACAGCGGACGAGACTCTTCAATGGTCACAACATCACCGATGTTGCAGTCATTGTTCTCATCGTGTGCCTTGAGCTTGGTGGACTTGCTCAAAATTTTGCCGTAGATCGGGTGCTTAACACGGCGCTCGATCAAAACGGTGATGGTTTTATCCATCTTGTCACTCACAACCTTACCGGTCAGAGTACGCTTCAGTTTTGCTTCAGCCATGATTAATTACCTGCCTTCTCGGTCAACACAGTCTTAATGCGAGCAATGTCGCGACGAGTCTGCTTCAGCAGATGGGTCTGAGTCAGCTGACCGGTGGACTTCTGCATACGCAGCTTGAACTGTGCTTCAAGCTGGGTAATCAGTTCCTGGTTCAGTTCTTCAACTGACTTTGAGCGTAGATCTGCAGTCTTCATTACATCACCGAACGCTTAACGAAAGTTGTCTTTACAGGCAGCTTGGCTGCGGCGAGCTCAAATGCTTCGCGAGCCAATTCTTCGGAAACACCCTCCATCTCGTAGAGGACCTTACCTGGCTGAATCTGGGCAACCCAGTATTCAACGCTACCCTTACCTTTACCCATCCGAACCTCGAGAGGCTTGTTGGTGATGGGCTTGTCTGGAAACACACGAATCCAGATTTTACCGCCACGTTTAACGTGACGAGTCATTGCGCGACGAGCCGCTTCGATCTGACGCGCAGTAATGCGTCCACGACCGATGGCCTTGAGGCCGAACTCGCCAAAGCTCACTTTAGAGCCGCGCTGAGAAAGACCGCGGTTGCGACCCTTCTGTACCTTGCGGAATTTTGTACGCTTTGGTTGTAGCATCTGCGCACCCCTTACTTAGCAGCTTTCTTGCGAGGCTTCGCTGGCTTCTCTTCGGCAACTTCGTCACCGATGACTTCACCTTTGAAGATCCAAACTTTCACACCAATGATGCCGTAAGTCGTGCTGGCTTCAGCGGTGCCGTAGTCGATGTTGGCACGCAGGGTGTGCAGAGGTACACGACCTTCGCGGTACCATTCGGTACGTGCGATCTCAGCGCCGCCCAGACGGCCGCTAACCTGGATCTTGATACCTTGTGCGCCCTGGCGCATAGCGTTTTGTACGGCACGCTTCATAGCGCGACGGAACATAACGCGACGCTCCAGCTGCTGAGCAACGTTCTGGCCAACCAGAGTGGCGTCCAGATCAGGTTTGCGCACTTCTTCGATGTCGATGTGCACGGGCACACCCATCTGAGCGCTAACTTCGTTGCGCAGACGCTCTACGTCTTCACCTTTCTTACCGATTACGATGCCCGGACGCGCAGTGTGAATAGTCACACGAGCGGTGTTGGCCGGACGTTCGATCTCGATGCGGCTCACAGAAGCGTGGGCCAGTTTTTTGCGAATGAATTCGCGAACTTTCAGATCCGTGTACAGCTTGTCTGCGTACTCGTCGCTGCCGGCATACCAAACAGAAGTATGCTTTTTAACGATACCCAGACGAATGCCGGTAGGATGTACTTTTTGTCCCATGGTTTTCTCGCCTGCTCTCTTATTTCTCGGCTACTTTCACAGTGATGTGACAAGTACGCTTCAGAATACGATCGGCACGACCTTTTGCACGCGGCTTAATGCGCTTCATGGTCATACCCTCATCCACGAAGATGGTGGAAACCTTCAGTTCGTCGACGTCGGCACCTTCATTGTGCTCGGCGTTGGCGATGGCAGATTCCAGAATCTTCTTGACGATCGCAGCACCCTTCTTGTGGCTGAAAGCCAGGATATCCAGGGCTTCCTCGACACCTTTGCCGCGAATCTGATCAGCTACCAGACGCGCTTTCTGTGCCGAAAGACGAGCACCGCGTAGTTTTGCTTGCACTTCCATCTCTATAACCTCGGCTTAGCGCTTCTTCGCTTTCTTATCCGCGGCGTGGCCACGGTAAGTGCGGGTAGCGGCGAATTCGCCCAGCTTGTGGCCAACCATTTCTTCGTTGACCAGAACGGGCACGTGTTGACGACCGTTGTGTACAGCAATCGTCAGGCCCACCATTTCCGGCATAACCATGGAACGGCGGGACCAGGTTTTAATCGGCCGGCGATCATTTTTCTCGATCGCTGCCTCCACCTTTTTGATCAAATGCAGATCAATAAAGGGACCTTTCTTTAATGAGCGTGGCACTGTCGATTCCTCTCTAGCAGCTCAGACATCGCGCGGCTTATTTGCCGCGACGACGTACAATCATGTTGTCGGTGCGCTTGTTCTTACGCGTTTTCTTACCCTTGGTCGGAACGCCCCAAGGTGTCACAGGGTGACGACCACCGGAGGTACGACCTTCACCACCACCATGCGGGTGATCTACCGGGTTCATCGCCACACCGCGAACGGTAGGACGAACACCGCGCCAGCGTTTGGCACCAGCTTTACCCAGCTTGCGCAGGCTGTGTTCAGAGTTGCTCACTTCACCCAGGGTGGCGCGGCACTCAGACAGAACTTTACGCATTTCGCCAGAACGCAGACGGATAGTCGCGTACTGACCTTCACGGGCAACCAGCTGTACAGAGGCACCGGCAGAGCGGGCCAGCTGAGCACCTTTACCAGGCTTCAGCTCGATGGCGTGAATTACAGAACCAACAGGGATGTTGCGCAGCGGCAGGGTGTTACCTACAGCGATAGGCGCAGCGTCGCCAGATTGGATCTTGGCACCGGCCTTGAGGCCTTTAGGCGCAATGATGTAACGACGCTCACCGTCGGCATAGCACACCAGGGCGATGTGCGCGCTGCGGTTCGGATCGTATTCCAGGCGCTCAACGGTGGCTGGAATGCCATCTTTGTTACGCTTGAAATCCACTACGCGATAGTGATGCTTGTGACCACCACCGATATGACGGGTGGTAATGCGACCGTTGTTGTTACGGCCACCGGTCTTGGACTTCTTCTCAACCAGCGGAGCGTAAGGCGCACCTTTGTGCAGGTCGGTGTTAACAACCTTTACCAGGTGACGACGGCCAGCAGAGGTCGGTTTTGCTTTTACAATAGCCATTGCAACTTTCCCCTTTACTCAGCGGCTTCGAAGTTGATGTCGCTGCCTTCGGCCAGACGAACGTAGGCTTTTTTCCAGTCGTTGCGCTGACCCATGCCAGTGCGAGTACGCTTGGTTTTACCCTTAACGTTCACGGTGCGAACCTGCTCAACAGAAACGTTGAACAACTTCTCTACCGCGGCCTTGATTTCGGCTTTGGACGCGTCGGTGGTTACCTTGAAAACTACCTGGTTGGCGGCGTCCGCCAGCACAGCAGCCTTCTCGGAAATTACCGGGCCCAGCAGTACTTTGTAGATTCGCTCTTGGTTCATCCCAGCACCTCATCAATTTTCTTCAGTGCAGAAACGGTAACCACGACCTTGTCAAAGCGAATCAGGCTTACCGGATCGATACCCTGTACATCGCGAACATCGATCTTGTGCAGGTTGCGCGCGGCCAGGTAGAGGTTTTCGTTAACCTCTTCGGTCACGATCAACGCGTCGGACAGATCGTACTGTGCCAGTTTGGTTACCAGCTGCTTGGTCTTCGGCGCTTCAACGTCGAAAGACTCAACTACAACCAGACGCTCCTGACGAGCCAGCTCAGAGAGAATGCAGCGCAGTGCAGCGCGGTACATTTTCTTGTTCAGCTTTACACTGTGATCACGCGGCTCAGCAGCGAAGGTTACGCCACCAGAACGCCACAGCGGGCTACGGATAGTACCGGCACGAGCACGGCCAGTACCTTTTTGGCGCCACGGCTTCTTGCCGCCGCCGGAAACCGCAGAGCGGTTTTTCTGAGCCTTGGTACCTTGGCGAGCGCCAGCCATGTAGGCGACAACTGCCTGGTGTACCAGGTCCTGATTGAATTCACGACCGAAAGCCACTTCAGAGACTGCAACAGTGCCTTTAGCGCCTTCGGGAGTAGCGATATTCAGTTCCATATCTATTTCCCCTCAGACTTAGGCTTTAACTGCCGGACGAACGATTACGTCACCACCGGGAGCGCCAGGTACGGCACCTTTAACCAGCAGCAAGTTACGTTCGGCATCAACACGAACCACTTCCAGGTTTTGCGTGGTTACACGCTCAGCACCCATGTGACCGGCCATTTTCTTGCCTTTCCACACACGACCAGGAGTCTGGCACTGACCGATAGAACCGGGAGCGCGGTGAGACAGGGAGTTACCGTGAGTAGCGTCCTGGGTACGGAAATTCCAGCGCTTAACGCCACCCTGGAAACCTTTACCTTTGGAAGTGCCGGTTACGTCGATCTTCTGACCAGCTTCAAAGCCAGATACAGTGATTTCAGAACCGATTTCGAAGGACTCTTCAGAACCATCAGTACGCAGTTCGAAAAGTGCAGAGCCAGCCTCAGTGTTGGCTTTGGCGAAGTGGCCCGCTTGGGGCTTGGAGACACGGAAAGCCTTACGGGAACCCACAGTTACTTGAACCGCGGAGTAGCCGTCAGTTTCCACAGTTTTCACCTGAGTGACGCGGTTCGGAGCTACCTCGATAACAGTTACCGGGATAGAAGCGCCATCTTCGGTGAAGATGCGAGTCATGCCGCTCTTGCGGCCGACAATACCTATAGTCATCTTTTCAACCTCTCAGTGCACGGGGCTTTAACCCACTGCGGCCGCCCAATTTCAGAGCGTTACACTACCCAGACCGTTTTCGCCTGGGATTCGGTAGTTAATTTAACGTGTTAGCCGAGACTAATCTGAACCTCAACACCGGCCGCCAGATCGAGCTTCATCAGCGCGTCAACGGTTTTCTCGGTAGGCTCTACAATGTCCAGCAAACGCTTGTGAGTACGAATTTCGTACTGGTCGCGCGCGTCTTTGTTGACGTGCGGAGAAATCAGTACGGTGTACTTCTCTTTACGAGTCGGCAGCGGGATAGGACCGCGTACTTGTGCGCCAGTGCGCTTGGCCGTCTCAACAATCTCCTGGGTAGACGCGTCGATCAGCTTGTGATCGAACGCCTTCAGGCGAATTCGGATGCGTTGACCCTGCATGGAATCAAACTCCAATAATAAAAGCTAAAGAACGTCCTTTTACGCAGCCCCGAGGGCGGGCGAAAAGGAGCGCGAATTCTACGGGCGAAGTTTTGAGCTGTCAACCGCTAATAGCGAACGCTCATGCGGGCATAGAACACGGCTGAATCCTGCTCGGGAGTCGCTTCCTTAGTGGGTTCTGCGTAGTTCATTGAGAGTGACCAGAAGGTGCCCGAAAGTGCCAATCCAACGCCACCCGCACCAAGCGGGGTCTCAACGTTAATTTTTTCCGTTCCGTCCGCACCACGGTCTAGGGATTTGGCTTCGCCGTAGTCAAAGAAGAGATATGGCTCAACGGTCACGCCCCACGGCTGCCAGCCATCGTAATGCAGCTCAGCCTGCCCATACCATCCCCGGTCACCACTGACAGCGCTGGGCAAATAGCCCCGGATACTGGTAGGGCCACCGAGCGAGAATGACAGCGAACCCGGCAGCTGCGCGTCATTACTGTGCTGCCAGGAGGAAAGCAGAATACCGTAGAAACCTGTGGTGCCCGCGCGCACGTACCCGGTCAGCGCACCGTTATACAGGGTTTCCTGGGTAGCCTGGCGGGCAGAGCCCACGTCGGACTTGTCGTCAAAATCAGTGTAGGCCAGCATTTGACGGCCAGTCACCTGCCAGTTGCGCCCTACCCAGTTGACGCTGACGCCAACCTGACCCTGCAGGATAGCGTCGTCACTAAACACGACCCCAGCAATTTCGGTAGTAGAGCGGGTGTAGCCCGCAGCGCCAAGCACATTCAGCCAGCCGCGCTCACCAGACCAGGCCAACCAGGAGGACTCGAGCCCGAGGCGGTGCGAATCGCCCTGTACTTCGGAAGTGGCAAAATCCCCCTCGGTCAGGTCTGTGCGAGTCAGTGACGCACTGCCACCGACACGCCAAAGGGTACCGGGGAGAGGCCGGTTGTAGCTCAGACTGAGGGACTGTGCACCCTCACTACCCGACAGGTAAGCAATGGCACGGTCGCCTCCGGAAAGCAGGTGCTGGCGGCGGTACATAAAGCCAATTGACTCGCGCCCAGAGCTCTCGTAACCGTAGTTGTCGGCGAAGGTCTGGAAAAAGCCGCGCTCGGGCTCCTGCACGGTGACCACAATGTCTGTCAAACCAAAAGATTCACCGCGACGCAGTTCCGCGCGAATGCGCTCGTCGTGCAAGCGGTTGAACTCGAGGATATCCGCCTGCAGCCGCGGCATATCCACAGTTTCCAGGCCCTGGTGCTCGACCATCCACTCGGAGAAGAAGGCGTCCGGCGTGTATTCGTTGCCTTCAAAGCGAATCTCGCCCAGCTTGCCCTCGATCAGGCGAATCGATACCACACCCTCTTTTACTTCCTGCTGCGGCAGCACCGCTACGGCGGTGTAGACCCCAGACTCGCGGTAGGTGCGGTTGATCGACTCTACGATCTCCATCAATTGGCTGTGGGCGACCTGCTGCCCCAGATAAGGTAGAACGATGTCCCGCAGCTGCTGTTCGGTAAGCAGTTCCGATGGACTGAAGCGCACGCTGCGCAGCTCGAATACCGGCCCCTCCAGCTCTCGCGGATCACCGGTCACTTCAACCTCATCGATCAGCCGCAAAGCGGGCACCGCAGGGCGGTCCATCAGCAACTGCTCGCGACGGCGAATCTCCGCCGCCTGCTCCCCCGCATCGGCGCCGGGAATGTGGTCGGGCAGATCGACTTCCGTCTGCGCCCAGGCACAGGGCACCGCCACTGCGAGCGCCAGTGCCTGCGCGAGTTTTCCAAATTCCAACCTTGCCACTTTCATCACCATTCAGGTTTATTGCCAATTCCCGGCGGCTTGTGCCGGGACGGCCGTGTTACATCTTTTATATAAACGTCGTTCGCGCTTACCCCCTCAAAAGAGGGGGGAGAGAATTAGCGCATGGCCAGCGTGTCGTCCACAGAGATTTCCGCATAACCGGGTTCGTCACTTTCCGGGTCCATCTCGCTGTACTCATCCGGGTCCAGCCAGTCGACCGGGTTCCAGAAGTACTCTTCCGCATTCAGATAATCCAGCGGGCGACTGAACCACAAGCGCCACAAGTCGCGACCTTCGGCACGTTCGCCGTCGATGGAGTTTTCCAGCTGGTGCTCGATGGAAAGACGGCTGAAACCGGGGTCGCCGATCACATACTCACCGTCTTTACCCTGATAGGTCAGAACCAGAGGATCGCGATAGCGAGTGACCTGCGCGTTGGTGAGCAGCAAGTTGCCCTGCACATCCAACCAGAACTCTCCATAAGGCGTAACTAGCTGGCCATTCAGATCCTGTGGTGACAGGTCGACGTTATCCAGAGTCAAACTCAACACGCCACTCTGCATATCCAGCTCAGAGGTCACTTCCGCACTTTCGATACGCAGGTCACCACTGGTCGAGATTGCGCCGTAATCAGTCATCAGGCGGTCGATGGTTAAACGTTCATTGTTTTCCACATTGACGCCTACCCACTGAGCGGCTGCGCCATCGATGTTGGTCAACGTCAGGAACAACTCCGGGTTGCCCTGACTATCCACGTTCATGTCGATGGTTGGTGCACGCAATTCCAGTTCACCAGAAGCAGTCATCAGCACCTGATCAATCTGGATACCTTCTTCGGCAATGAAGCTACCTTCTGGAATGGTCATCTGGTTCGCCAGCAGGAATCCGTCGATCCACAGGTGCGGGGTACCAATCAGCTCGGCAATTTCTACATCGCCGAAGGCGCGCATATGAATCTCGCCATTCTGCGCAGACAGCAGTTCCGCATGCGCGTCGTTCAGCAGGATCAGGTTGATGTCACCTTCGTCGGTGACAGCAGAGAACCACGGCACATCCATGATCAGAGGATCGCCGATGCCCGTTGCCGCGCTCAGGTAGCTGCGACCACCGGCCACACCCTGTAGGTGCAGATCGGCATCGCTGCGCCCATCAATACGGCCGTTGCTGCTCAGCAGGTCAAATGCGTAATCGCCACTCCAGCTACTGCTCAGTTCCGACAGCAACATGCTTTCGGAGCTGTGCACGCGAACACCACCTTGTGACTCCAGGCGGCTAGCACTACCCATGGTCCAACGGTTGGTATCGATCGCCACAGCGCCACCCGCTCTCACCAGGGTGTCCGCAGACTGGGCAATGTCGCCAGTAGCGTGCAAGGTGAGTGCGCCACCGGTATGCACGTCGCGGCGCAGCGCTACGTCACCGCCATTGGTGAGCGTGAAACCGCCACCAACATTCAGCAACTGCAGATCCGCATCGCCAACCAGCGCGACATCGCCGCCACCTACAACCTGCAGGCGCGCATCGCTATCCATCTGCCAGCTTGCTGCCGATGCGGACAGGTCACCATGCACAACCAGGTGCTGACCTTCGGCCTGCGCCATTTCAGCGGCGATATCCAACTTCATGCTACCGAAGGTTTCGGCACGCTCATTGAGCTGAAGCGTTCCACCGGCGGTAATTTCGGTATTGCCTTGGCCAATAAATTCGGCCAATACAACATCGCCCACACTATCGAGCTGAGTATCCCCAGCTACTTGCAACAGACTGCCCTGCCCCATCACAAAACTGTTGGCGCTCAGGGTAAATGCATCGCCACTCACCACATCCAAAGTTGGATCCACGCTGACAGCACCCGCTGCAGACAAGAGTACCGCCCCTCCGGCAGTCAGGTGATCACGCAGCTGGATGTCAGACATAGAACTGCTCAGGGACAGTGCACTGCCACTATCCACCCTCGCCAGGCTCATGCCTGCCACAGTGGCAATATCGATTGCACCACCCACCTGCAGCAAGGCGTTGTCGCCCATGGTCCAGCTGTTGGCGGAAGCGGTCAGGTCGTTGTCGATGGTGAACTGCTGGCCGGCAGACTGGGTAACGTCACCGCGCAGACTCAGGTTCGTATTGCCGGTAACCGCAACGTGGTCAGTCATGGCCAAGTTATCGCCATCGACGATGGTGAGGTCGGCACCGATGTTGGCAGCTTCGCTGAAGGCGATGTCGCCACCGGCAGTCAGAACTGCATTGCCATCCACGTCTACCAGTGCGAAGTGCTGCTCGTTAGTGGTGGTCGCGTCGAAGTCACTCGCCACCTGCAGATTGGCGCCGGCACCCATGGTGAAGCTGTCACTGTCTACGGACAGGTTGTTACCACTTACCAACTGTGCGGCATCGCTCAGGGTGATCGCATCAGCTGCCTGCAGGGTGATGCTGTCGACGGCGTTCATGGTTTCACGCAGGGCGATCTCGGCATCGCTGGTCAGGGCCAGGGTGCTGCCGCTAGCCACTTGCGCCAGGTCCATACCGGCAACGGTATCGATCTGCATGGCACCGCCGCTCTGCAGCTGAGCAGCATCGCCCATGCTCCAGCTGTTGGCGGAAGCGGTCAGGTCATTGCCGATGGTGAACTGCTGGCCGGCAGCCTGGGTAACGTCACCGCGCAGGGCCAGGTTTGTATTGCCGATAACCGCAACGTGGTCGGTCATGGTCAGGTTGTCGCCATCGATGATGGTGAGATCACTACCAATGTTGGCAGCTTCGCTGAAGGCGATGTCGCTACCGGCAGTCAGAACTGCATTGCCATCCACGTCTACCAACGCGTAGTGCTGGCCATTGGTGGTGGTCGCGTCGAAGTCTGTGGCCACTTGCAGGTTGGCGCCGGCACCCATGGTGAAGCTGTCACTATCTACGGACAGGTTGTTACCACTCACCAACTGTGCGGCATCACTCAGGGCAATGGCATCAGTTGCTTGCAGAGTAATGCTGTCGACTGCGTTCATGGATTCACGCAGGGTGATTTCGGCACCGCTGGTCAGGGCCAGGGTGCTGCCGCTAGCCACTTGCGCCAGGTCCATACCGGCAACGGTATCGATCTGCATGGCACCGCCGCTCTGCAGCTGAGCAGCATCGCCCATGCTCCAGCTGTTGGCGGAAGCGGTCAGGTCATTGCCGATGGTGAACTGCTGGCCGGCAGCCTGGGTAACGTCACCGCGCAGGGCCAGGTTTGTATTGCCGATAACCGCAACGTGGTCGGTCATGGTCAGGTTGTCGCCATCGATGATGGTGAGATCACTACCAATGTTGGCAGCTTCGCTGAAGGCGATGTCGCCACCGGCGGTCAGAACTGCATTGCCATCCACGTCTACCAACGCGTAGTGCTGGCCATTGGTGGTGGTCGCATCGAAGTCTGTGGCCACTTGCAGGTTGGCGCCGGCACCCATGGTGAAGCTGTCACTGTCTACGGACAGGTTGTTACCACTTACCAACTGTGCGGCATCGCTCAGGGTGATCGCATCGGCTGCCTGCAGGGTGATGCTGTCGACCGCGTTCATGGATTCACGCAGCGCAATCTCGGCGCCGCTGCTCAGGGCCAGGGTGCTGCCACTAACGACTTGTGCCAGATCCATACCGGCAACGGTATCAATCTGCATGGCACCGCCGCTCTGCAGCAGAGCAGCATCGCCCATGCTCCAGCTGTTAGCGGAAGCCGTCAGGTCATTGCCGATGGTGAACTGCTGGCCGGCGGACTGGGTAACGTCGCCGCGCAGGGTCAGGTTTGCATTGCCGGTAACCGCAACGTGGTCGGTCATGGCCAGGTTATCGCCATCCGCGATGGTGAAGTCAGCACCGATGTTGGCTGTCTCGCTGAAGGCGATGTCGCCACCGGCAGTCAGAACTGCATTGCCATCCACGTCTACCAGTGCGAAGTGCTGCTCGTTAATGGTGGTCGCGTCGAAGTCACTCGCCACCTGCAGATTGGCGCCGGCCCCCATGGTGAAGCTGTCGCTGTCTATGGACAGGTTGTTGCCACTCACCAGCTGCGCGGCATCGCTCAGGGTGATGGCATCGGCTGCCTGCAGGGTGATGCTGTCGACTGCGCTCATGGATTCACGCAGGGCGATCTCGGCACCGCTGGTGAGAGCCAGGGTGCTGCCGCTATCCAGCTGTGCGAGGTCCATACCGGCAACGGTATCGATCTGCATGGCACCACCGCTCAGTAGTAGGGCGGTGGTGCCCATGCTCCAGCTGTTGGCGGAAGCGGTCAGATCACCGCTGATGGCGAAGGTCTCAGCAGCAGATTGAGTAACGTCACCACGCAAAGTGAGATTCGCATTTGCGGTACCCGCGGAGCCAACGGTGACATTACCGACAAGATTCAAGTGATTGCCGTCGGCGATAGTCAGGGCACTTCCGAAGTCGGCCGCTTCACTAAACTGGATATCGCCGCCTGCACTCAACTGCGCACTATTAGCTACATCCAGCAGAGCAAAGTCGATGCTTTGCTGGGCAATCACGTTCATCGCACCGCGGGTATCAACCAGGCTGCCGCTGCCGGCAGTGAAGCTACCAACACGCGCGGAGGCTTCGGCAATTCCCTGCCAGTCGCCATAAGTCAGCCAGGTTGCCGCGTCGGCGAGGGAAACATCGCCATCAACATTTAACAGCAGGTTTGCACCGGAAACATTCGAACCGACGGTAACGTCGTTCAGGAAGTCGATATCACCAGCGCTATCGATAGAAAGGTCACCCCCACTGGTAAGCAATCCGAAGGTGCTGGCAGAACTTGCTGAGGTAAATTCAAACGAAGAACCAACACCACTTTGCAGTGCACTGTTCGCGGCGGCGGCCCAGGCAAGCGCTTCAGCACTGACCGCACCACTGGCACTGCTAGTTTGACCGACGGACTGAACAACCGAGCCGCCCAGCAGCAGCGTCATGTCAGAAATAGATCCGGTGCCTACGTCCAAATCACCGACGAGGAACAGGTCGGCGTCACCGGTCAGATGCAGGCGACCACCGATATTGGTAATCGCATCGAAAGTAACGTCATCACCGGCGCGCTGCGTCAGGTTACCCGTCACTGATAGGGTTTCGAAAATTTGTACACCATCGGTGTCAACTACCGCATTGTTGGCAACGAGCAACTGACTGGAACCCGTCATCTGCCAGCTCTGGGCCAGTAATGCGGAGGTTGCAATACCACGCAGGTTGCGACCTACATCCAGTGTTACGCCATCATTAACAAATACATCGCCGAGGGTTTCCAGGCGCAGGTTATTGCCAGTAGTCACGTCATTGGCAAACGTGATGTCGCTGTCGCTATCCAGAGTCAGGTTGGTACTGGTAGCTACTTCACCAAAAGTGCTGTCGCCACCACGCAGGGTAAACAGCGCAGAGCTACTTGAGGTCATCTGGCTGGCCGCATTCGCAACGACCGCACGCGCCGTCACATCAATAGAATCGGCATCCAGCAAGCTAGTTGCAGCAAGGGCGAAATCGTTACCTGCGTTCGCGAGGAACTGACCAGTGGTAAAGGCACTCCCCCCCAGCGTTACGCTTCCGACACCCGACTGCAAATTAATCGATGCAACTTTGCTACCCGCGCTGCCGATATCACCCTGAATTTCCAGGCCGTTGGCTGCGGTAACCACGACATTACCGTCGGTAAGCAGGTCGCCGGTAACTAGCAACGTTTCACTATCAAGATTGACAGTCCCTGAGGCCGCAACATCAACCAGATTCAGCGCGTCGCGCGCATCAACGTAGACGTTGTCGGCCTGCAGATATAGCGCATCGATATCACCCAGTGTTGTATCCAGCAGGTTCAATGCGATGAGATTGATATCGCCATTCGCAATCAAGGATTGCAGGTCGAGGCTATCAACAGCAGTGAGCTGGATATCGTCTTCACTGCGAATGAATTTACCAGCGGCCATAGTAATGCTCTGGGCATCCGCCAGCAGTCGCGCATCGCCACCGGAAGAAGCGGTGGTATAGGCAATATCGAGATTGCCATTTAACTGCATTGCGCCGGTTGCCAGCAGGTCGAGATCACCCTCAGAGGTGATATCTCCCAGAGTCATGGCGCCAGCGGTCGCGTCAAAGTCGCCACTGCCGATATCGAAGGTCACTGCATCGACATCGATATTGTCTGCGGAAAGTTTTGCCAGATTGGTGACGGTTACGGTTACCGCACCGCTGTCGAGGATGTCCCCCACGGCGTAGAGATCCAGAGCAGAAGCACTGATACCACCGTCAATGACCAGATTACCGCTGGCATCGATGCTGAGAACACCATTCAGACTGGCGCCCAGACGCGCCTCAGAAGTACCCGCGATATTCAGCCAGGCGTTGTCCGCAGTAATATCCAGGTCGCCACCACCGGACATACGCAGGTTCAGCGCCTGAATATTACTACCCAGATCATCTCCAGCCACCAGTTGAATCGCGCTGCCGGAAACAACGCTTTCGCTATCTAGGCCCAGGATATCTGCATTACTGATCAGGCTTGCAATGCCGCCCGCGCTCACCGCGTCGACAATCAAATCTCCACCAACTTGCGTAAGGTACAAATTGTTGGCTGCGCCTGCCTGGCGTAGTACGCCATCCAGGTCTACCTGGACGCGGTTGCTTACACTACCGATATCGCCCTGGGTATTCGCCAGGTACAAATCGTTTGCGGAAATATTGGTACCGCTGATCGCGTCGATGGCGCCGTTCACCGCCAGGCGTACATTACCGTCGGTAGAAACAATACTACCCAAGGTCAGGCCGCTGGCAGACTCCGCGTAAATCTCGTCGGTAGCGGCAATGTTCAGTACGCCGGTGGTATCGATCTTGATCGGGTCCACTTGCGAAACATTAAAGGTAATCAGCGAACCATTCTCACTAGTTTCGATATCACCGGGGCCCGCTTCCAACAGCGCAATTTTTTGTGCATCGGTAATGGTTGGGTTATCGCGATCGATAACGAATACCAGATCCGCGAGGTCTTCACCCACGCTGCCACCACTGACATTAATGTCGAGGTTCGGCGCAACGATGTTGGCTTCACGATTGGTCAGTGTTGCCTGCGCATCCGCATTCAGGGCCGCCGCGTTAATACTGATATCCAGCTGGCTCTGGCTCCATTGCGCACCCTCGATCAGGTCTGCATACCAGGAGCTGGCCTCATCGATCACCAGCGCGTAGTCCGCGTCATAACTGCTGGTCAACAGGTCGCCGTAGTCGTAACCCTCCAGGGTACCTTTCTGCTCTACGCCAATTGCATCTTCTTCATTCGCGTAAACGTCCGGGGCCGCGACCTGATCTGCGAACCAGTCTTCCAGCGCGAAGTATTCGTCTTTCGCCAGCTGGGTTGCCTCGGCAACTGTCGACACGCCGTAGCGGGACATAAAGGTGTCTTCGAAGGCGCCGTCAATGGTGAAGCCGGCTTCAGACGAATCGCTCAGGCGCTGCTTGATCAGCCAGTAAGTGTGGTATTTGCTCGTGAACTGGTTTTCATAGCCGGTAACCGCAATTTCACCGGCGTCCGCATCCTGCAGGCCAAGACGATCCCACACGGTTTGCAGATAAGCCAGCTCTTCATCGGTTTTTTCATTTTGGCCGATACCATTGACAAGGCTGCCATTCCCGAGAGTCACCACCACATCCTCACTGGCGGTAATGGTGTTCACCGCCAGATCGCCCGATGCCTGGTAGATGACGATATCGTCGGCCGCTTCCAGGGTGACTTCATTCACGGCTATATTGATGTAATCGTAGGTGGACGCGGTGCCGATGGTACCCGCCGAACCGATGCTACCGGAGTAACTCACCAGGTCGAGGGTATCGCCCTGGATATGGGTACCAGTACCGACACCTTCCAGGCCCTTATCCACAGTACCGGCGATATCGTACAGCGCACGGAATTTTTCCAGCTGCACAGCGCCGGACTTGCCGGTGATATCGAAATACACAGAGCCGCTATTTGCATCCAGAGAGACGGTATTGGTGGCGATATTCAGCGGGTCGCTCAGGCTGCCGAGATCCCCTTCTGCCGAGTAAAGACGCAGGGTTTCCGCATCGAAAGCCGCGCCAGCACTGACATTCAGGGCACCACCGGTATTGATGTCGGTAGTGCCGAGAGGGTTATAGATATTGCCGTTGATGCTGACATTTGCTGCCGAATCAATATCAATGCTGCCGGTACCCACACCGGTAAAGGAAATGCCGATACTGTGATCCGCTTTCACATAGGTGTGGGTTTCCATATTGAGGTAATACGGGATATACACGCTCGGGTCGGTGTTGGTCCAATTGGAACCGTAGTACTTGTCGTAGCTGTAACCGATTGCCCACCAGTAGCGGCTAATACTATCCGCATCGTATTCCTGACGGATGTAGCTGGTCGCAGTACCGTTGGTACAGACATCCGGATTGGCCGCACAGGTGGTGTAACGGCTTTCTTCCACCGTCCACTCCAGGTCACCGTTGGCTCCAGTTCCCTGCCACTCACCCACGGTATTTGGGTATTTGGCCAGGTAGCCATCCGGGAAATCAGTATAAGAGCGGCTGACCGAGGCATCTTCGCGGATGTAATACAGCTGTCCTGCAAGCGGATCGTAGGTGGTACTGGAAGTGGTGCCGGTACCGCCGGAAGAGCGAATAAACGCACCATCTTCGTAGCTTGTCGCATAGGAAGTGGTTTCGTATTCCTGAATCTGGCCGCCAGGGCTGTGCACATACCAATGACTGAAGTAGTCATTGCTACTGCCGCCGTCGTTCATGTTTTTGGTGAAGTTGTAGTCGGTGATACGCACGATACCCACAGCATCGTCACCCGCATCCAGGCTATTGATCACCAGTTCAGTGTTTGAGTTATTGTCGATATCGATCTGACCAAGGCCATCGCGTACCAGAATTTTTCCATCCGCACCGGTGGAAGAAATTTTGGCATTGATCGACAGATAGCCACCACCGGAAACCGGTACGTCGTCCACCAGCAACTGACCGCTGGCCACATCGTAAGTCAACGTAATACTTTCGGCACCATTAACTTTGGAAATTTGAGGATCGATATAAATATAGCGATCTTCAAATGGCGTCATAAAGTCGTTGATGTAATCCGGGTTATCCAGGCGTAGAGTTTGTCCGGGCTGCAGCTCGATCTGATCACCACTGGAAAGACCGGCAAGACTGATGTACTGAGCAATTGCCGAATCGAAACCGCTGCCGACGCTCACCGACCAGTTGTTATCGGTTCCCACCTCGATGGTACCGTTGATATCTACACGGCGAGCGTTGATAACAACTTTTTCACCGACAATGGTGGTACCCGGCGAGCCAATATCGCTCTTCACCGAGTTATAGCTGGCAGTACGAATCAGATTACTCTGCTTGTTTTCTACCGGCTGGAACTTCCAATTGCGGCCACCACGGCTATCACTGTCGGTCTTAAATTTCAGGTTTACACGGTCGTCGGCGGTGTACTCCTGACTGTCACTGAAACCCCAATTGAAGAACACATGAACAGTGTCGTAATCCGAGTTGTCATCGGAAGGGTTATCGAAATAACTGTGCTCGTTGTTATAGCTAGTACCGTCGACGGTACATTCGTTCGCAGTGGCACAGGCATAGAACCAGTTATTAAACTCATCGATCCCTACCGCATCGATATCGTCTTCGTAGCGGTGATTGATCCAGTACTGGACAAAATCGTCGGCGTCGTCTGGCTTCCACTTGTCGACAAAGTTCACCAGTGCTGACGGTGCGCGACCGTAGTAGACGTCGCTGTTGCCGGCATCCACAACCAGGCTACCGTTTTCCACGGTGAGGTTGATGGTGTTGGCGGCGATGGTGGCCTGCTGCAGCAGGTCGCCCTCTTCCAAAGTGATATCCACAGTGGACAGCAGGTTGGTAATAGCCCCATCCACAATGACATCAGAATTGAGGTAGTTGGTGCCACCCGGGTTGTGGACAATATGGATACCGGAGCTAACACCCGTCGTGCTGCTGTCTTCCTCGGTGATGTAAGCCTCATCCAGAGAGGCCCCGCCAGTAACATACACGTTACCGCCGGTCTGGTTGGCAATGTACAGGTTACCCACCAGCAGGTGCTGGTCATCGCGGTTGTTGATATCGATGTAAGCATCACCGCGAGCGATAAATTCAGGACGGTTATTGCTCGCGCCCTGCAAATCAATCGTATCCGCCAGCAGGCTAACGTTACCCGCAGATGCGCTGATATCGGTCACTGCGATTACGTTGTTTTCCTGTTCGGACAAGGTATCCAGAACCACGGAAAGCGCGGCAATTTCGGTTTTCAGCTGGACAATTTCATCGGTATAGGGGTTTTCACCGGTGCTACCAGTGTTAGTAGCAGTACTGCCACCGCCGCTGCCGGTATCACCGGTGTCTTCATTGCCGTCGGTCTTACCGCCCTCATTACTGGTACCGTCTTCGGTCCACGCCTCATATTCGTCTACCAACGCCTGCAGTTCATCGATATAGGCCTGCAAGCTGGCACGCGAGGAATACTTTCCGCTTAACTGACCTGCACTACCGTAACCCGCCAGGTCAGATGTGATATTGCCCGAGTCATCCACATCCACCCACTGGTAAGCATTCTGACCCGCAACCACAGAGCCAGAACCTTCAAACACCAGCGAGTTATCGCTGCTGGTGTCATTGGAACCGAAAGTGGTTTCTGTGGAGAAGAGTTCCAAATAGGGGTTGCGCTCAACACCATCGGCATTGGCATAGAGAGAGCCCTCATTGGCTTCCACTGTAACGTGGCTATCACTACCCAAATCAATGTCATCGCCGAAGATTACGGTGTTGGTGACATTAATATCGGCGTCGGCATCGTTGCCCGCCGGAATCGGGACCGCAGTCCAGTTGTACACATTGGTGCGCGCATCGGCCACCAGCTGGTTTTCGTACAGGTAGCTGGAACCACGGCCCGCATAGATACCGATATTGTCGAGGGCGTTGATGATGACGTCCTGACCGATATCCACCGTGTTGGTAACGTTGACATTCACATCGGATACGCCGCCGGCCACACCGGCAACCGCCCACACGCTGGTTTCCGCCTGTGCGGTGGCAGAACCAATGGTGTAGGTACCGATACCGATTTCACCAATCGGGTTGTACAGCACCACATCATCACCAATGGTGACGGTGTTTTTGGTGGTGGCATCCACGTCGGATTCCGAACCGGCGCCCTGCAGGGCACCGCCCACTTTCAATACCGCCGCGTCGTACACATAGAAACGCGTGTGCGCGTCGATTGCGATACCGTGGTCATAAGTACTGTCGAGCCAGGCCAGATCACTGATTGCCAGTACGGCATTGTTGCCAATGGTCACCGCCGCTTCGACGCCAGTAAGATCCTGGTACGACAGACCTGCGGAACCATTGGCAGCACCACCGGCACCAGCATTAATGCTGGTGGAGAAGCCGGACTCCGCTGGGTCCTGAATTTGCAGTGCACTGTTGTCGGCTTCGATTTCGATTTGCAGCGCTTCGAAGCTGACGTTGTTGCCCAGGGTTACTTCAACATCGTTGTCGATATCAGAGTTGGCTTCCGCACCGGAGCCACCCACCACCGAAACCGTGGTGGAGTCGACACCGGAGAAGAACTGGCTTTCGTGCGCAGCAGACAAACGCACCTCGCCACCCAGAACCGGCACCGCGGTGTAACCGGAAGCCCAGTCTGCGATCTCAACACTCGCGGATTTATTGGAATTCGAATTGTTGTAGCTGTTCGCGTTGGAAACCGCCGCGGAGCCCGCGTAGTAACCGCCACCACCGGCGGTGGTGAAGCTCTGGTTTTCGTCGTAGTTATAGGCGTCGAGGATAAAGTCGCCGGTGCGCAACACCGCGTTGGAAATCGGGTTGCTGCCGTACTCTACGCGTGCGGATGTACTGGACTCTGCGGTAGACCAGTTAAACCCACCGGCAAACAGGCCAACGAAGTAACCATCCGCATCCGCGTACTGCACCGCGGTATTACGCGCATAAACGCCGAAGTCGTTATCTGGGATACGCACGCCATCGCCCACTTTGGCAACCGCTTGCGAGCTGTTTTCTGCGAGCGCTTCGGACCCGGCCACGCCGGCCAGCAAGCCACCGGATGCGGCAAACGCATTGGCATCGGCGCTGACATAATCATCGTTAGAACCATCACCGGTTTCGGCGCGAACATTTACATCCGCGTTACCGGTGAAGTAGGTACCATCGCCAACTTCAGCCACCGCCTTGGCATCCGCGATGGCATAGGAGAAGGAACCACCCATGGCACCACCGGCAGCAACGGTGACACCGTAAGCGCGGGAGAAGACTTCCGGAGTCGCCTGGGCATCGATATTGACCGCGGCATCGGCATCAATGGTGCCGTACACGGTGGCATTTACATTGGATTCGTCGCGGGCGTCGGTCACCACACCCTGAACACCGGCGAGCAAACCACCGGCCAGAGCAAAGGCACTGGTTTTTACCAGGCCAGCGGAATAGGCATCCAGCTCAACCGTGCTGTAACCACTGATGGCCTTGCCGGTTTCACCCAGCCAGGCATCCACATCACTGTTCTTTTCGGCAAAGCCAATGGACGCACCAATCGCGCCGGCACCGATAGTGACACTCAGGGAGCCTTCGGTAGGATCGGACGGCTTGCCGGCATCCAGGTCGCCCACGCGTAGCTCTGTGGTATCACGTGCGGATACGGAAATATCACCAGTGCTGTCACCGGTCGCAGAAGACACACCGGCAACGGTGCGCAGTTCACTGCGCACATCGTTGTAGTTCACGGTAATACCGGTACCACCGCCGCTGATCACCCAGGACTTCATTTCGCCCGCGGCATCATCGCCGGATACATCCATCACCTGCGCATCAACGGTCACGTCGTTGGCGGTGAGATCGGTATCCACGGTAGCGATGGTCATGTCATACAGACGGGTAACACCCACGGCACCGGAGATAGCGCCGCTACCCAGGGAAACGGCACCCAGGCCCTGATAGGTAAACAGCAGGGTCTGCGCATCTACATCCAGAGTATCCACATCGATGTCACCGCCGGAGATACGCGCGGCAACCACACTCTCGCCACCGATCTTCAGCGAATTACCGGATTCGGTCGTGGTGCTGGTGCTCGGCGCAGTGGATGCTTCGATGGTGGAGCCGCTCTCTTCTTCAATCGCGGCAATATCATCGCTCGAAAGATGCGGGTTGTAGCCAGCGGTATCTTCCGCCAGCACATTATTCGCGGTCTGGCGCGATGGATCGAATTCGTCTTCCGCATTGGTACCGTCTTCGGTGGTGGTATCACCCTGACCGAACAGCGCAACACCAATGCTGACCGCGGCACCCACATTGGTGGAGGCACCGCCGGCCATGGAAATCATCCACGCCTCGCGCTGCGCCGTGGCATCAATATCGAGCGTACCGGCGTCGATATCGGAGCCGACAACTTCGGAGTACACCTGGCTACGACCGAGTACCACGTTGGCCACAGCACCTACGCCGACACTGCTGCCGGCACCGATACCCAGGGTTTCCTGGTCGACATCGAGAATGTCCTGGGCATTGACTGTGACACTGGTGGCATCGGAGGTGCCGTCCTGGCCAACAATCTGGGTAGTGAAGTAATCGTCGGCGGTATTGGAGCTGGTGCCATTGTCATGCAGCAGGCCATGCACACCTGCGCGGGTTTCACCTTTGAATTCGGTGACGTTGATCATCGCCGCCACACCAAAGCCGGTACTGAGGCCGGCACCCAGGGAGTAGCTGTTTACACTCTCCAGGCGGTCGGCGTCGACAGTCACGTTATCCGCCTTGATCAGGGTGGTGTCGTCATCACCGGAGTCATCCAGGTCGTTGCCGATCAGCGCAGTGCTGTCGCCGCCCACCAGGTTAATCGCAAGACCAAAACCGATACCCACGGTGGTACCGATACCCGCAGAACCGGCCGCGGAATTCACATCCTGACGGCGCTCGGCATTGACCACCACATCAGTGGCGGTGATGGTGCTATCGTGCAGCCACGCCTTGGTGCCGCCCATCATTTTATTAATGGTCACCGAGGCCGCACCGCCGAGACCACTCTCGGCGCCCACACCCGCGGCAATACCGGCGGAAACAGCCTGCGCAAGCTGGGTGGAATTCGCCTCCAGTACCAACTCATCCGCATCGATGGTGCTGTTATCGATCTCTGCGTTTGCTTCTTTACCCATATGGTTGGTAGAGAAGCCACCAATGCCAGCGCCACCGCCAGAAATTGCGACACCCGCAGAAACGCCCAGCCCGTAGTCATGGCTGGAACCACGCACAACAACGTCCGCGGTATCCGTGCCAGATACACCATTATTGATGGTGGAATTCTTAATGTAAGCGTCCGTGCTGGACTCGAATACATTGGTGGCGACGTTCGCGGTAATCGCTATATTCTTGCTGCCGGAACCACCGACGGTGATCGCCTGCTGCTTAACAAAACTGGTGGCGTTAACCGCGACACCGGTAACCGCTTCATTGCCTTCGCTCAAATTCTGCGAGCCAAATGCGGTGGTAAGGTCATCCATGGACACGTCGGAGTTGCCGACCGCATTGGAGTTGCCATCAGAGTCTTCTTCGGTGGCAGAAAGATCCGGCAACGCCGTCATGCCGGTAAGTTCACCATCAAGGATATTGAAGGTACCACCAAGGCCCAGCGCCTTAACGGTTGCGTCTTCGATATAGGCCTGGGTCTTGCCGTATTCAGCCGCAGTGGAAATTGCGATCGCACCCGCGCCGCCATTCAGGCCAACGCCAACCGCACCACTGCCGACCAGGTTTTCGGTATGCGCTTGTGCTTCGACCCCAACGTTGCCGTAGGCATCGATATTCGCTTTGTCTGCGATACGCGCCGTCACATTGCCGTCGACAACACCGGTACCAATGGACGGAGCTACCGATATCTGATTCGATGCGGCAACACCAGCGTCGATGGTAAGCAGCCAGTTATCGCGCAGCGCATCGACGTAAACATGTTTTGCGGCGAGTACCGTGCTCGTATCGCTGCTGTCATCGCCAAGAATTTCCGCAGTAACATCGGAATCCACACGGTTTACCGCCAGAGCGATGCCGCCTGCAGAACCGCTGGAAGAACCTGCGCCCATCCAGGCGGTGGACACGCTGTCGGTATAATCGGTGGACTGCACGCGAATGGTGCCGCCGCTATTGGTCGCGGAGCCGTCGGAGTTTTCTCCGACATTTTTAATCCCCGCCTGTACCGTTTGGTCGACGTCGGTAACACCGATGGCACCCGCGAACGCGAGGCCAGAACCGCCGGTAGAAGCACCAATACCGATGGCGTTACCTACCAGCAGGTTTTCATCACCGTCGGAACCACTAGACGCTTTCACGGTAATATCGTCGGAAACTTCCAGATCAACATTACCGATGCGTGCACGGGTTTCGTGCCCGCTGTCGCCCACCAGATTCAGGGCCACCGCCAGACCGCCAGCCGCACCACTACCGGTGGAAACACCCACCGCGCCCGCAACGTTAACTGCGTCCATATCGTTTTGCGCGGTAACGGCCACATCTTCAGCGTGAATAAGGCCTTCTTTACTGCCGTTCCAGTCACCGATTTCGGCTTTAACGGTGTTATTGAGGCTGTTCACCGCAACCGAACCAATACCTGCGTACTTACCGGTGGCCACACCAACACCGATGGAAACGGTGTACAACAGGGCCTCATCACGGGCACTTACATCGACACTGCTCGCCGCAGTATCGGACTCATTGATATTGGCGTTGCGAATCTGTGCGGTTTTTTCCGTGCTGACATCCGCGTGGGCGTAAGAAATCCCGAGGTTGCTTTTACCAACCTGTACCACACCGGCAACCGCGATAATGCGCTCACCCTCGGTGCCATAGTTGTAGGCGGAGCCGGTGCCGTCATCACTGGTGTGCACTTCGGTGTTATCGAAAGCACTTGCACCGGAGAAGTCGTAATCGTCATTTACACTGCTGGAACCCAACCCATCCAGAATAGTGTCCAGGCTGCCGTTCTTACTGCCGGCAACGTTAACGGAAACGGTATCCGCGCTGGTGATATCCACATTTTCCAGCAGCGCTTTGCTATCGCTGCGGATAGAACCGATGGCAAAGCTACCCATGAAGCCAAAAGCATTTTCGGCATTATCGTTATAGCCAACACCCGCGGCGCCGATACCAATACGCTGTAAACCGCGCGCACTGATATCGACATTCTGGAAATCATTAATTTCGCTTCTGGTACCGGAGTAGTCGGTAACCACGGCTTCCACTGCTTTGCCGCTGTACACGTCTTCGTTGTATGCACTGCTCCAGATATTGTTGCCATCCGGGTTGCTGTCGCCAATCAGGTCGGCGGGATCATCAATATCCGCATAGGTAATCGCCAGGCCAAAACCTTGCTGACCGCCGGCATACAGCGTACCGCCACCCACACCGACATCGGTGTTGTTATAGGCGGTCACCTCCAGATTTTCATCACCACCTTCACTGGAACTGATTGAGGAACCTTCGACGCGCGCGGATGTACCATCGCGCACCATGGCACCGGAAATGGAAAGTCCCGCAGAAGTGGACTTGCCACCCTGCGATGGTTTGTCCACCGCCAGCGCCAGGCCAATGGAGGTCAGGTCGCCACCGTGCAGCGCCTGCACGGCGACATCGCCAGCATCCACCACGTCGGAATCCACCAACCACGCCAGCGCATCATTGAAGGTAATCTGGTAAGCAATGGCACCGGCCATTGCCTTACTGTTGGGTGTAGACGGGGACTGGGACAGGTTGACCGCCGCCGAACCGGAGGCAGAGGCCGATACAATTTTCTGCAGCGCCTGAATATCGAGATTCACTTCATCGCCAGCGCCGCTGTGTGCGCGAATATTCGCACCGTCAACGATGGACTTGGCGTCCAGATTGGAAACAGAAACCGTTACACTGCCCGCACCGGCAAAGCTGGTCGCATCCGCGTCAACCTCGGCCACACTATTGCTGCTATCGGAAGAGCTACCGTTTGAGCCATCACTGGAGGCCTGATTGACCGAGCTCTTGCTGCTACTGTCGCTGCTGCTGGCGTCGCTGTGTTTTCCAGATAGCTTGCTGGAAATTTTGCTGGCCAGACCACCGGTCTTGCCATCCAACCAGCCCTTCAGCTTGGTGGACATACCCGGCTCGTCGGTGTGCTCCTGCAGCAGCGCACCCGCCGCCGCTAAACTGCCATTGGTACCGGAAGATTTACTGCGCACCTCTACATTGCGCGCAACAATAGCGCGCTCGATGGGCGCTGGGGCCGACGGTGCGTCAGGTGCAGGCTGGGAATCGTTTTTGAACGAAACCTTTTCTTCTTCTTCAGAGTTGTCGCCAATGAACGCCTTGGTGTCGCCCTGGGTGATGTTGACCGCGATAGCCACACCCACGGCACTCTCACCGGTGGTCCAGTTAACCGCGCCGCCCGCGGCCCAGTTACCCATTTGATGGTCGGCAACAATAACCAAATCTTCGGCGGTAACGAATGCACGGTTACTCAGTGAGGCGTGCGTCAGCGCTTCGGAATTCAATACGGCAATAGCGCCGTTAAAGCCGGTACCCGCACCCCAACCGGACGACGGGGTAACCACAAAGTGCCGTTCGTCGGTTTCGGCGGTAATCGATATATCGCCGGCCGCAGTAATCGTCGACTCACCGATACCAGCGACCGCGTCCGCGTTTTGCTGAACAAAGACGATAGAGCCACCAACGGATTTACCTTCCTCGTTGGTACCGTTGGCGTTAGGGATCAGGCCGAGACTGCCAATGTTACCCGCCACGTTGGCACTTTCGATGAGGTTGAATGCGCGTACCGAGACTGACTCATCAAAGTCAAAGGTATAGGTCACCGTCTTGAACGGTTCGAAATCATCGAGAATACCCGGCGTGCCGCTATTGCTCTCTACCTTGCGTTCAGCACTCCAGCTGCCGGTGCCGGTGGTAATAACGGTGGCGTTATCGCCGATCCAGGCTTTGGTGTCGATATCGTTCCACACCACATTCACGGTGCCGCCGTAGGCTTCCTTATCGGCACTCGCACCGGAGTTGGCAAAGGTGGTCAGGATATTACTTTCCAGCCCGCCGGTACTGGTGAACTTATTCTTGATGTCGGACATGGTGTCCCACCGATCGTAAGTGGAAACGATCGGCATTTTCTGCTCGGCCACCACACCGAGATTTTGCGCATTGACGGTAACGTAGTCACCGACTTCGGCAACGGCCTCACCCTCATTGATTGCGAAGTTAAACGCGAGCGCCGCACTTTTTTCCGCATTGGCGACAACATTGCCGCGCTTTTTCGGCGAGGAAATACTGGATTGCGCCGTGGTGCGATAACCACCCTGGTCACCACCCACCGCACCGCGGCCATCACCGCCACCGATGGCATCATTGTCGGTACCGAGATCGGTACCCGCTGCTACCAGGACATCACCACTGGCATTGATGGTAGGTGCTTCATCCGCGCCGGAAACATTGTTGCCGAGATACGCGTAGGCTTCGTGATCAGACAGGTTGAGAGACAGCGCAAGGCCCCCCTTCCACTCAACCTCACCGGGCTTGCCATTATCTTCCGGAGATTCAGTACTTTCCGGCAGGTACTTGGTAAGCAGTCCGGAGGCACCGGACTGCACTTTGCTGGCGCCCTTGATCAGTCGGGAACCAAACATCCGCAGGAGTTTGCCTGCACCAATCTTCACACCGGAATGCACGCGCTGCTCTACGGTGCGGTCCAGCGCGGTCACGGTTACATTACCGACCTTGTCGCCGGCACTACCAATATCCGCGCCCATTTCTGCGGTCGCGTTGGTATCAAAATCACCCACGGCCACTGCGATGCCGTAGCGGGTGCCGGTGAGACCATAAACACTGGATGAGGAGTAGAAACGGTTCAGGTTCTCTGCCGAGAGCACCAGGTTGGCCGCATCCAGATCCGCGCCGTTTTCAATGCGTGCAGTCGCATTTACATCGCCCTCGCCCACGGACGCGGCAACCACGGCCTTGTTCGAGTTTTGCGCCTGGATAACAAAGGCGGAGGCTGCCACGTAGGCCTCATTGTGCGCGATGACGCTGAGGTCCTGCCCCGCATGCACAACTGCACCGGATTGAATCTCGGTGGTACTGCTCGCATCGGAATGACTGTAAATACCAGCCAAGGCCACGCCCGCAGGCGCGCCACCTAGCACGGCCGCCAGCGATTCACTCATGGCATGAGATTCAGAAGCCAGGGTGATGTCATCGGTCGCGTTGAGGTCGGCAGTGCCGGTCACGGTTACAGTGGCATCCGCCAGCGCTTCCATATAGTTAAATTCAACACCCAGCAGCTGGGCTACCGACTTAACGCCAAGGGTCGTACCCAGCTCCGCATACATGGAGCTGATGGCGATGCTTTCGGCCTTGGCGGTAATGTTCGCCGCGTCGATTTCACCGGATAGGGTAATGCTGGTGGTGGCACTCGCGGTGCCATAACCAACTTCGCTCTTGTCGCTGGCGGTGATGGTGACATCACCATCGGACGCAACACCCGTAGCATCCAGGTGGCTG
This sequence comes from Microbulbifer agarilyticus, assembly GCF_019800665.1. Classification (GTDB taxonomy): domain Bacteria; phylum Pseudomonadota; class Gammaproteobacteria; order Pseudomonadales; family Cellvibrionaceae; genus Microbulbifer; species Microbulbifer agarilyticus_C. The sequence continues at coordinate 117,238 of NZ_JAHVKO010000006.1, read as the reverse complement.
CCATCTTCCAGGGTTATTTTGCGACCGTCGATGGTGATGTCGCCGCCGCCGGTGGACAAGCTGCCCGCTACATTGATGGTGTCACCGTCCAGCGTAATATTCGCTGCGGCAATATCGGTAGCCGAAGAAACCGTGATGGTATCCGCAATCAATTCCAGATCACCGCCGTATACCAACGACTTGGTCCAGGTCAGGTCATCGGAATCCAGGGTAAGCTTTGCCGCATTCAGACCGCTCAGGTCGAGGCTGTCGTCGATCGACGAGCGCAGGATGATATCGCCGGTGGCGTTGAGCGTGCCGCTGGTGTCGAAGGTATCGACTTCCAGACTAATGTTATCGGCAGAAACGGAAGTATCTGCGGTCAGCGTCAGGGTGCCGGCGGTAAAGCTGATGTCGGAACCGCTGAAATCGAAATCACCACTGTCCACCCAGACAATATCGCTCGCTGCAGCGCCGGTAACCGCACTGTCAGAGGCATTATCGGAAAGTACAATGGCCGCGTCGGTGACCAGCGCCAGCTCGGAATAGCTGAGGTTACCCACGTCCGCATAGCGCGCGCTTTGCTCCAGAGTGATGGTGCCAAAAGTCGCGCTGTCGCTATCGCCGGCATCGGCAATGGCGCTGCCGTTGATTTGCGTATCGGCGGAATCGAAGGAAATATTGTCTGCGGTAATCGAATTGCCGCTGGTTACGGAGATCGCACCGGCGGAAAGCTTCAGCTCGCCATCGAAGTCGACTGCCCCCACCAGCTTGAAGTCATCGGTCCCTGCTGCCACGTATTCGCTGTCGGTGGCCGCGGCCGCAAATACCATGTTATTGCTGGTCACCAGCGACAGTATATCGGCGCTGATTTGGGAAAAATCGAAATCGAGCGTGTTACCGCTCAGACGGATTTCGCCAGTGGCGGCCAGCTGATCGCCTACCGAAAGGGCATTGCCCGCGGTCAGTACAATTGCCTCGGCGGAAATTGTGAGGCCGGATGTGGTTTGCAGGTTCTGCGCTTCAAGCTCCAGCGCAAAATCCAGATCGATCGAGCCGGAGGATTCCTCCCACACGAGATCGCCGCTGCTGTTGGATACCGAGCTGGCATCGCTGGTGAGGTAAAAATCGTTGGTGGTGACGACTTTGACACGGCTCGCGGAGATATTGCCCAGGTCATCGTAGTTGGCGTCGCCGTCCAGCAATACCTGCCCGAGGCTGTCCGCGGCCGTAGCGTCAGCAGTCAGGCCGCCACTAACCTGGATATCACTCGCGTGCAGCGCCACATCGGAACCAGACACGACGTTATCCGCGGTGATCTCGATTGAGCCTGCGCTCGCATCCAATGTATCGTAGGCATCCAACTGCCCGACGATGACCATGTCACTGGCACCGGCGGAAGTCACCGCACTTTCGTCAATAGTGGCGGCCAGAATCAGGGCATCGCTGCCTGCGTCGAGATTGAATTGCGGAGCATCCACATCAACGATACCGGTGACGTATTCATTCTCATCGTCCTCGGTACCGATACTGCCCAGAGCAGTCAGATTGCTGGTTACGGTAACCGTTTGATCCGCAATAATGCTGATATCACTTGCCAGCACATCACCTGCCAGCGACACGTTGTCGCCGACGAACATCGCCGTCGTCGCAGCTTCGGACGCAACCGAGTCATCCCGCGCATCGATGGTCGCACCACTCTCAACAACAATATCCGCCGCACTGATGGTGATACCGCCATCGGCCATCAGGTCGCCACCAACGGTAGCATCGCCCTCGGCGACAATGGTGATGGTACCGCCTTCTACCTGCAGCGCCGTAGGTGCAGTGAAATCACCCACATTCACCATGGCCGCGTCAACGTAAATCGCCTGAATGGCATTGCCCGCGGTCATCACCGCGCCGGCATCCACAACAACTTCGTTTGCGAGGATATCGATACCGTCAGCGGTATTAACTTTGCCCGAAATGGTTACCAGACCACTGGCGGACACGCTGTAGTCGTCGTTGGCAAGGGCGGTAATGCCCTCATCGGAAAAGTCCGGAGTACCCACATCCAGCCAACTCTCGATCTCAGTTTGCGAGGGCGTTCTTACGGAAAGCTGACCGACATTGATGACCCCTGACGCCCCCACAAGAAAACCGTAGGAGCTTGCAAATACAACGTTGCCGCCCAGTGTTCCGTCCTGGTAGCTGTTCAGCACACCGTGTACTTCCGGGCGGCTGTTACGCACGATATTCACGAGCTGATCAACATCGCTGTCCAGCTCAAGATTGACCGTGTTGAGATCGCCTACCACGAAATCATTGAAAACGTTGACGCCAACCGAGCCCTTCTTGTACTTGCTGGTGACTTTTTCGACGTTACCGCCGAGATCTTCCACATCGGTAAACGCATCCACCGCGTCAACATTGTGTGTCGCCGCCAGCAGGTTGACCGCGCCACCGGAAAGCAGCGCCCCCAGGGTGAGCTGCTTGCCCCTATGCGTACGTTTACTGCGATTCAATTCGGCTCCGTTGCCGCGAACGGCATGGCGAATTGCACGAGCAAGCATATGGTGGCGGAAGGGTTTCATGCTTTGGTCCTTGAAAACGGTAGGGGTTTTCTTCGTCGTTCTAATTTTGTGTACGACCGTCAAATAAACGGCCTTTTTATGATCTTGCTAAAACAGCAAAGCAGCCGCGCCGACAATTCGGCTTACGACTGCTTTGAACCTGACCCAACATACTGACCAGGTGTTTCTTTGCTGAAATATCCAGCGAGTCCGATTAGTTCAATGCGCCGGCCTCGGCTTTCTCTTTCGCTTCGGCAACTGCGTTGGCTTGCGCCTGCTGCTTGGACAGCTGACGCAGCGCACCGAGGGAGTGCAGGTGCGCGTAGATCCAGGCCAACTGGCCACTCTTGAACCAGCTCTGTACCTGCTCAGGCTCCACTTCCAGCAGTTTGGCCTCGTCCACTACGTGCAAGCCTTCCAGGCGCACGGGCTTTCCATCCCCAGCCATAACCTGCATATCAAAGGCCTTGAACAGCTTGTGCTCGGCAAGGGCCGCCGTGAACTCTTGGGTCGCCTTATAGGATTTGTCGAAATTGGTCAGGAACTGGAGGACGTTATTCAAGGTCTCGCTGTTCTCGCCTTGCTCGTCGAACAGCGGCTCTCCGGCCTCTTCAGAAAATTGCTCGCATCCCTCATCGAAACAGACCGTCTGGTTGTCGGTCATCGCAAAGGGGTAGCGGCGGATAAACGCAGGTACGTAGCTGCCTTGCCAGCTGCCATCGTCATCAACCAATGCGTGCTGATTGTTGCGCAGTGACAACAGGGCCAGAGGGAAGTACTGGCCGGACTCATTGTGGCTGAAGAAAATCGGCAGATCCCGACTGGCTTCAAAGAACTCTATGCCGGTAAGCGGGACCGAGTTGATCTCACGAGAGAACAGGAACTTGTTAGCCGGGGTAAACTTGAGATTGCGGTGATTCTCCCGGTTAAGGGCCACCGGCTTACGGTAAAAAAGCAGTTCGCTCATCAGTTATATCTCGAAACCTTTGTGGATATCTCACCGGATACCCTGTTCTTAATTCCTACCCACCGGCGACCAGCGAGGGGGCGATCAACATGCGCAATTTAACGAATTTGGTGTGACGGGGTTAGCATTATTTTCAACATTATTAACACTATGTCAGTTAAGTCAGGTTAGGGGTGGCGCAGATTTGCACTCTCACTTACAGCATTTTTACGCCATTGATGAAGGTAGCCAGTTCGCCCCCAGCAGGGGCCAATATCCCGCTCAGCGGTCTCTCCCCACCGCCACAGGTTCTACGGGCTCAGCAGACATTCTTGGACGATCGGCTATTTCTGATCGAGCACTAAGAATCACCAGTAAAAAAACCGAGATACCCAGCAACCCCGCCACGAAATACTGTTTTGACATGCAGTGAGTCCCGCAAATTAGTAAGCCGGCGGCCCGTACCAAACCCGCGTAAAAAAAGATCCTTGGAATGAGTTACGTAAATGCGAGGCGCATTCCCTCAATACAAATCAATTTTTTTGAAAATTCTTGTTGATCATATTTGCCACAAGATCTAAAACGGGCGTACTAGCGGAAGCACAGCAAGAACAGCAGCACATGCCCCAGCACGAACAATTACCAGAACTGACCGGGCAGCTCTATGAAGAGCTCCGGCGCTGTGCACGGCGCATCCTCGCAAATCAGTCCGCAGGATTAACCCTGCAGACCACGGATGTGGTACATGAAGCGTGTCTACGCCTGATTGAATCCCCGGCGCAGTTTGAAAGCAGGACCCACCTGTACCGCTGCGCGGCCAAGGCTATGCGACACTTACTGGTCGACCACGCGCGAGCAAAATCTGCGCAGAAGCGCAACGGCGTGCACATGCGCACCGTGTGGATGGACAACCTCCTGGGTGATATCGACGTAAACCTCGGCCTGTTGACTATCGATCAGACATTGACCGAAATGTCACAAATCGGCGAGCGCCTCGAAAGCATTGCCGAACTGCATTACCTCGCAGGCTTCACCCAAGCCAGAGTTGCTGAAATTTTGAACATCAGTGTGGCTACCGTGGAGCGCGAACTGAAATTTGCCCGCGCATTCCTGACCGATCGCCTGCAAGAGCTCCACCACCCCACCCCAGCCTGATCCCGTTATGTCCAACCGCACAACCCGCCTGAAGGTGGTTAAAGATCTTTTCGACCGCTGCGCCGATGCTCCTGTGAGCGAACGTGACGAGCTCCTCGCCTCCTCGGAAGCCAGCCCTGAAGAGCAGCGCGAAGTCGAGCGGTTACTGACATTCCACGATACGGCCGATATCAACGCGCAGCAGACACATATTATTGGCCAGCAGCTCCGCACACTCAGCCAGAGCATTCCTTCAGGGCAAAAGCTTGGTGCTTTTGCAATCGAAGAAGAAATTGGTCAGGGCGGCATGGGTATCGTGTTTCGTGCGCGCAGGGCTGATGGCAGCTATGACCAGCAGGTGGCAATCAAGATAGCGCCGAGCTTTGCGAGCGCAGAAGAGTTAAAGCACTTCCATCAGGAACGGCAGATCCTCGCCAAGCTACAACACCCGAACATTGCAACCCTGCTCGACGGCGGTGCGACCGACGATAGCCGCCCCTATCTGGTCATGGAATACGTATCGGGCAAGGCGATTCACGAGCATTGCCTTACCCAAAAATTGAATCTAAGGGCGCGACTGCAACTGTTTGTTGAAGTCTGTAAGGCGGTTAGTTATGCCCACAATCAGCTGATTATTCATCGCGATATCAAGCCAGAAAATGTGCTGGTCACAGAACAGGGCCAGGTAAAGCTACTGGATTTTGGTATCGGCAAAGCCCTGCAAGGAGAGGCTGACCGCACCAACGCAACCGCACTGCAGGGCATGACCCTGGCCTATGCGAGCCCGGAACAAATTCGTGGTGAACGGACCACCATGGCCACCGACGTGTATGGACTGGGCGCGCTGCTGTACTGCCTGCTTACCGGCCGCTCTCCCCACGGGCTGGGCAACAACAGCGCAGAGCAAGCGGTGGAAGCCATTTGCCACACCGAGACAGCCCCACCCAGCCGGGTACCAGGGGACACAGGGGGAATCCAGGATCGACGCTCACTGCGCGGTGACCTGGATAATATTGTCAGCAAGGCACTGCGCAAAGAGCCGGAAAGACGCTATGACAGCGCCCGCGACCTGCAGCGGGATATTGAGCGCTACCTGAACCGTGAGCCGGTACTGGCGACCCCTTCGAGCTTGTTTTACCGTGCGGGCCGTGTGATTGCCCGCCACCCCGCCGCCAGCGCCCTCGCCGCCTCTGTGGTCATGGCGATTAATCTCGGACTTGCGGCATCTTTGTACCTCGCGGACCAGCTGCGCACCGAGCGCGACAGCCTTCTGGACGCACAACGCGAAATCAAGCGGCAGATGTATACCGCGGAACGCACGACGGCATTGCTGACCGGTATGTTTGAAGCGGCCTCACCTGCAAGAGCCCAGGGCCCTACAGTCAACGTCGATCAAATCTTGCAGGACGGCGCACGCAAGATTCGCGAGACGCTGGACAATGATCCCGCCGTTAAATCGCAACTGCTTAAATCGCTTGCACAGCTGAATTACAACGTGGGCAAATACCACGAGGCCGCGACACTTCAGCAGGAAGCCCTACAGCAACTCGATAGCGCCGCACTACTGCCGACAGAATTCAGCGCGATGGAAGCTGCCCATATGCGCGCCGAACTGTTGATCGGGCTCGGCCGCTACCAGCGCGAATCCGGTGCGGTTAATAGCGCCGCTACGGCACTTGCAGAGGCATTTACCCTGCTGGAGCAGCATCCGGACAAGCACCTGCAGGCACAGGCGTTGCACCGCCAGGGCCAGCTTATCTCGCGGGTCGGATCACCAGATGACGCCATTGAGATACTTAACGCGGCGAAAGATATTTGGCAGCAAATGCCGGACCAGGGCGGCGCACTGGGTTTAGCCAACAACCACAGCCTGTCCAACGCCTATTTCAATAAACCCGACTTCCCGATGGCCGCGGAAACCGAATCCGCAGTACTCGCTGAGCGCATAAAATTACTGGGCGAATCCCACCCCGACACGCTCAACAGTTATCGTTTTGTCGCGCGCAGCTATATGCGCGTGGGCCGCTGGCAGGAAGCCCGTGAGCTCGCGCAGCGGGCCTATCAGGTGAGTGGGAAAATTTTTAGTGCCGAAAACAAGATTTTTCGCCACAGTGCAATCACTTACGCACGCCTGTTGGGTCGCCTGGGTGACTTTCAGGCGGCCGCCGATGTATTGAATCCATTCCTTGCCGGTGAGGTGCGCGAGCTGGAGACCACAGCCGAACTCTACCATCATCGCGGCTACTTCAATTTCCACCTGGGGCACCTTGCGCTGGCGCGAGCCGATCTGGAACGCGCCGTGGAAATACTTGGCAAAATTTATCCACACAATTCCGATTCCACCTTTTTGCCCCGGGCCAATCTCGGCGAGGCGATGGCGATAACGGGCGATGTCTCCGCCGGTATTGAACTGATCAACCAGGTGAAGCAGGAAAACATCGTGCAATACGGTGCCGATGACTATGGGGTGGCAAGCTGGAACCTGCGTCTTGCGCGTATTGCGCTACATCGGGGCAAGCTGCAAGAAGCGCGGGAACTGAACCAACTGTCGCAAAATATTAATTTGAAAACCTTTAGCCACGACCACCCCATCGTATTGCAAAACGATGAAACAGAAATGCGTATCGCGCTTGCCCAAGGCGATACATCGCGTGCGATAGAGATCTGTAAACGGCTGATAGAAACTTACGAAAGTATTTTCCCGCTGGATGCACCCATCATCGGGCGCCACCGACAGCTTTTGAAAGAGCTCACCAAGCCAGCCTGATTCTATTCTTCTCGGCTATCACAATCTCGATATCTGGCGCCAGTTCGCATACGCCGGTCGTGCTGTGGATGGAAGTGCAGAAGGATGCACGCCGGCCTTTCAGAGCAAGGGCGGGAAACTAAACTGTTATAGCAAGCAGTAAAGCGTTACACAGGAGGGACAAGTCATGACCATGGCACCCACTGTCAGTCGATACCTTGATAACCATTCCGTCCACTACCGGGTGATTCCCCATGAACACAGCGCGACCAGCCGTGAAAGCGCGCACAAAGCGGATGTTCGTGAAGACCGGGTGGCAAAGGCGATCCTGCTAAAGGACGACCAGGGCATGGTTATGGTGGTCATACCCGCAAGCAGCGGCTTGGATATGCGAGCGGTGCGCGATGAAACGGGACGCAACCAGCTGGAAATGGTGAGCGAGTCAGAATTCAGCAACATCTTCAGCGATTGTGAACTCGGCGCCCTGCCACCACTGGGTCAGGCATATGGACTGACGACATTGGTTGATACTGGACTGGACAGGCGCGACACAATCTATCTGGAATCGGGCGATCATGAATCACTGGTGGCACTGGATGGAGGAGATTTCGACCGTCTTATGGCGACCAGTCGGCACTGCAACCTGAGCCGGGACTGGTGGTAAACCCGGTTACACAAAAATGAGAGGCAAAAAAAAGCCGCGGCATTTCTGCCGCGGCTTTTTTGCTTTCGATCGAGAGTAAAGATTACTCGATGATCTTAGCTACAACGCCAGCACCAACGGTACGGCCACCTTCGCGGATCGCGAAGCGCAGACCATCTTCCATTGCGATCGGCGCAATCAGGGTAACGGTCATCTGAACGTTATCGCCTGGCATTACCATCTCGGTACCTTCTGGCAGTTCACACGCACCAGTTACGTCGGTGGTACGGAAGTAGAACTGAGGACGGTAGCCTTTGAAGAACGGGGTGTGACGGCCACCTTCGTCCTTGGACAGTACGTACACTTCTGCTTCGAACTTGGTGTGCGGGGTGATGGAGCCCGGCTTAGCCAGAACCTGACCACGCTCAACTTCGTCACGCTTGGTACCACGCAGCAGCGCACCAATGTTCTCACCAGCGCGGCCTTCGTCCAGCAGCTTGCGGAACATCTCTACACCAGTACAGGTAGTAGTGGTGGTTTCCTTGATACCAACGATCTCGATCTCGTCACCAGTGTTGATAACACCACGCTCAACACGACCGGTAACTACGGTACCACGACCGGAGATGGAGAATACGTCTTCGATCGGCATCAGGAACGGCTGGTCTACCGCACGCTCCGGCTCCGGAATGTACTCGTCCAGGGTTTCAACCAGCTTCTTAACAGCGGTGGTACCCATTTCGTTGTCGTCTTCGCCGTTCAGCGCCATCAGAGCGGAACCAACGATGATCGGGGTGTCGTCACCCGGGAACTCGTACTGGTCCAGAAGTTCACGAACTTCCATCTCAACCAGTTCCAGCAGCTCTTCGTCGTCAACCATGTCGGCTTTGTTCAGGAATACCACGATGTAAGGTACACCTACCTGACGGGACAGCAGGATGTGCTCACGAGTCTGCGGCATGGGGCCGTCAGCTGCGGAACATACCAGGATAGCGCCGTCCATCTGAGCAGCACCGGTGATCATGTTCTTAACGTAGTCGGCGTGTCCCGGGCAATCCACGTGTGCGTAGTGACGGGTCGGGGACTCGTATTCAACGTGAGAGGTTGCGATGGTGATACCACGCTCACGCTCTTCCGGAGCGTTGTCGATACCGTCGAAAGCAACAGCGTCGCCGCCCCATACTTCTGCACATACGCGAGTCAGTGCAGCAGTCAGAGTGGTTTTACCGTGGTCAACGTGACCGATGGTGCCCACGTTTACGTGGGGCTTGGAACGTTCAAACTTTTCTTTTCCCATTTTCAGGATCCTCTAACTAAAAAGTTTTAAAGGGACTAAAGCTTAAGCTTTGTTCTTTGCAATGATTTCGTCAGCGACGTTTTTCGGCGCTTCCGCGTACTTCAGGAATTCCATGGTGTAAGTAGCACGGCCCTGGGTAGCTGAACGCAGGTCGGTGGCGTAACCGAACATTTCGGCCAGCGGCACTTCCGCGTTTACAACTTTACCGGACGCATTTTCGTCCATGCCCTGGATCAGACCACGACGACGGTTCAGGTCGCCTACTACGTCACCCATGTTCTCTTCCGGGGTAACCACTTCTACCTTCATCACCGGCTCGAGCAGTACAGCACCGCCCACGTCTGCCAGCTTCTTGGTAGCCATGGAGCCCGCGATCTTGAACGCCATTTCGTTGGAGTCCACATCGTGGAAAGAGCCGTCATACAGGGTAGCCTTCAGGCCCAGCAGCGGGTAGCCAGCAAGAACACCGTTCTGCATCTGCTCTTCAATACCCTTGTTTACTGCGGGGATGTATTCCTTCGGTACCACACCACCAACGATCTCGTTGACGAATTCCAGACCTTCAGCGGACTCGTCCTCTGCCGGCTCGAATTTCACCCAAACGTGACCGTACTGACCGCGACCACCGGACTGACGAACGAACTTGCCTTCGATCTCAGAGGTGTTGCGGATGGTTTCACGGTAGGCAACCTGAGGCTTACCGATGTTGGCTTCAACGTTGAACTCACGACGCATGCGGTCAACGATGATGTCCAGGTGCAGCTCACCCATACCGGAGATGATGGTCTGGCCAGTCTCTTCGTCGGTCTTAACGCGGAAAGACGGGTCTTCCTGAGCCAGTTTGCCCAGTGCGATGCCCATTTTTTCCTGGTCCGGCTTGGACTTCGGCTCTACCGCTACGGAGATTACCGGCTCCGGGAACTCCATACGCTCGAGGACGATCTTGGCGTCTTCAGAACACAGGGTGTCACCAGTGGTCACATCTTTCAGGCCGATGGCCGCAGCAATGTCACCTGCCAGTACTTCTTTGATTTCCTGGCGGTCGTTGGAGTGCATCTGTACCATACGGCCGACACGCTCTTTCTTCTGCTTCACGGAGTTGTATACCGCGGTGCCGCTTTCCAGCTTACCGGAGTACACACGGAAGAAGGTCAGAGTACCAACGAAGGGGTCGGTAGCGATTTTGAACGCCAGTGCAGCAAACGGTGCATTGTCGTCAGCTTCACGGGTTTCAACGGTTTCTTCCGCGTCGAGCAGAGTACCTTCGATCGCCTTAACCTGGTTCGGGGCCGGCAGGAACTCGATAACCGCGTCCAGCATGGCCTGTACGCCCTTGTTCTTGAACGCAGAGCCGCCCAGAACCGGTACGATTTCGTTAGCCAGGGTACGCTGACGGATCGCTGACTTGATCTCTTCTTCGGTCAGCTCACCTTCTTCCAGGTACTTTTCCATCAGCTCTTCGGTCGCTTCCGCAGCCGCTTCAACCAGGAACTCGCGCATTTCTTCGCACTCGTCCTGCATATCGGCCGGGATGTCGCCGTATTCGAAAGTCATGCCCATGTCATCTTCGTTCCACAGGATGGCTTTCATTTTGATCAAGTCTACAACGCCCTTGAACTCGTCTTCGGAGCCAATGGTCATTTGCAGAGGTACAGCGTTCGCATTCAGGCGATCTTTCAGCTGGCCCACAACCTTGCGGAAGTCCGCACCGGCACGGTCCATCTTGTTTACGAATACCATGCGCGGTACTTCGTACTTGTTTGCCTGGCGCCATACGGTTTCGGTCTGAGGCTGAACGCCTGAAGAACCGCACAGTACAACGACCGCGCCATCGAGAACACGCAGGGAACGCTCTACTTCAATGGTGAAGTCAACGTGTCCAGGGGTGTCGATGATGTTTACGCGATGCTGCGGAAACTGCTGCTGCATACCAGCCCAGAAACAGGTGGTTGCTGCAGAGGTAATGGTGATACCGCGCTCTTGCTCCTGCTCCATCCAGTCCATGGTTGCGGCGCCTTCGTGCACCTCACCAATTTTGTGGGACAGACCGGTGTAGAACAGTACGCGCTCGGTAGTCGTGGTTTTACCGGCGTCTACGTGGGCGCAGATACCGATATTACGATAGCGTTCGATAGGCGTTTTACGTGCCACAGTTGTATCCTCGATATAACGGCAAAAGGCAGCCAGGCCGGGTGTTTAAAAACTGGCCGTGCTGCCTTTCGGTTTTAATTGCCGATGTAAATATTCATCAGACTTAGAAGCGCCACTATCTTAGAAACGATAGTGAGAGAACGCCTTGTTGGCTTCCGCCATACGGTGCACGTCTTCACGCTTCTTAACCGCGCCGCCCTTGTTCTGGGCTGCGTCGATCATTTCATTGGCCAGACGCTGGGCCATAGACTTCTCACCGCGCTTACGGGAGAAATCTACCAGCCAGCGCATTGCCAGCGCGGTACGACGTGCAGGACGCACTTCTACCGGTACCTGGTAGGTAGCACCACCAACACGACGGGATTTTACTTCCACCATCGGGGCGATGTTTTCCAGGGACTCTTCAAAAATTTCAATCGGATCTTTGTTCAGCTTTTCTGAAACCAGATCCAGAGCACCGTATACGATGCTCTCTGCCACAGACTTCTTACCAGAGATCATGACATGGTTCATGAACTTGGCCAGAGTCACGTTCCCAAACTTGGGATCGGGCAGTACTTCGCGCTTGGCGACTACTCGTCTTCTTGGCATGGGATTGCCTCTCTTCAGGGTTACTCTGAGATGCCGCCGCATTCGCTAATAAATAGCTTCTACAAATCGGCGAGCTCAGCCTTACTCCGGTTATTCGTTAAACCGAAACGCAAATTGACCTTGGGGAATTATCCCTTAGGACGCTTGGCACCGTACTTAGAACGGCCCTGCTTGCGATCGTTTACGCCGGCACAGTCAAGTGCACCGCGTACAGTGTGGTAGCGCACACCCGGCAAGTCTTTTACACGACCGCCGCGAATCAGTACCACGCTGTGCTCCTGCAGGTTGTGGCCTTCACCGCCGATGTACGAAGTTACTTCGAAACCGTTGGTCAGGCGCACACGACAAACTTTACGCAGTGCGGAGTTCGGCTTCTTCGGTGTAGTGGTATACACACGAGTACAAACTCCACGACGCTGCGGGCAAGCTTGCAATGCAGGCACATCGCTTTTTTCAACTTTGCGTTTTCTCGGCTTACGAACCAACTGGTTGATCGTTGCCATTAAAAATCACTCCAAAATAAAACGCCCCCACCAATTACAGCAGTGAGGGCCTATCGTCAGTGCGCGATATTCCGGCGAACCTGAAGTTCGTCAGGCAATCGCACCCCATTAGCGGGGGCCGCATTCTATAAACGCCGCATCCCCGAGTCAACCACCAAGCGAAGTAAACACTTACATCGCTTGGTAATTGCGATCCGGAACTGACTGGAAAACGCCGTATAGACAGAACCTTCCAGTCAGACTACTCCGTTTCGTTGACCTTATTCCCCGGAAGATTTCAGGGCTTCGGTCAGCGCCGCTTCCACCTCTTCTGCAGAAGGACCTTCGGCGAAGCCTTGGGTCTGCTGCTGGGTGCGCTTGCGCTTGCGCTCGGCGTGGTAGGCGAGACCGGTACCGGCCGGGATCAGACGACCCACTACCACGTTTTCTTTCAGGCCGCGCAGGTTATCGCCCTTACCGGTTACCGCCGCTTCGGTCAGTACGCGGGTGGTCTCCTGGAAGGAGGCCGCGGACAGGAAGGACTCGGTCGCCAGAGACGCTTTGGTGATACCCAGCAGCAGGCGCTCGAACTGAGCCGGTTGCTTGCCTTCGGCACGCAGACGCTCGTTCTCTTCCACCACGCGCTGGTATTCCACCTGGTCGCCCTTGATGAACTCGGAATCACCCATCTCGAGGATTTCAACCTTACGCAGCATCTGACGCACAATGGTTTCAATGTGCTTGTCGTTAATGCCTACACCCTGGAGGCGGTAAACCTCCTGGATCTCATTGGTGATGTAGCGCGCCAGCTCTTCCACGCCCTTCAGACGCAGAATATCGTGCGGGTTGGACGGGCCATCGGAGATAACCTCACCCTTCGCTACGGTTTCGCCTTCGAACACGGTCAGCTGACGGTGCTTCGGAATCAGTACTTCGTAGTGATCCTTGCCGTTGGCCAGCGGCTTGCCGTCCAGCGGAGCAATCTGCAGACGAACCTTGCCCTTGGTCTCTTTACCGAAGGAAACGGTACCGGAGATTTCCGCCAGGATGGACGGCTCTTTCGGCTTACGCGCTTCAAACAGGTCGGCAACACGCGGCAGACCACCGGTGATGTCCTTGGTACCGCCGGATTCCTGCGGAATACGTGCGATTACATCACCAACGTTTACCTTGTCGCTGTCTTTCAGGCTCAGGATCGCGCGCGGCGGCAGTGCGTAGTGCGCCGGTGCATTGGAGTTCGCCAGAGTCAGCTCTTCGCCGTTCTCGTCTACCAGGGTCACAGCCGGACGCAGGTCTTTACCTGCCGCCGGGCGCTCTGCCGGATCGATCACTTCGATGGAGGACAGACCGGTGATTTCGTCAGTCTGCTTGCGAATAGACAGACCTTCTTCCATGCCGGACAGCTTCACCCAACCGGCAACCTCGGTGATGATCGGGTGGGTATGCGGATCCCACTTGGCCACGATCTGGCCACCGTCGATACTTGAACCTTCGTCAACGCTGATGATCGCACCGTAAGGCAGCTTGTAGCGCTCACGCTCACGACCGGCAGGGTCGGCAACCGCCAGCTCACCGGAACGAGATACCGCAACCAGGTTGCCCGCTTCGGTTTTCACGGTTTTCAGGTTATGCAGGCGCACGGTACCGCCCTGTTTCACCTGGATACTGTCCGCCGCAGAAGCACGGCTAGCCGCACCACCGATGTGGAAGGTACGCATGGTCAGCTGGGTACCCGGCTCACCAATGGACTGCGCGGCAACAACGCCCACAGACTCACCCGGGTTCGCGCGGTGACCGCGCGCCAGGTCACGGCCGTAACACTGTGCACAGATACCGTGTGCCGTCTCACAGGTAATGGCGGAACGCACCATAACCTCATCGATGCCCATGCCTTCGATACGCTCTACCCAGGCTTCGTCGATCATGGTGCCGGCCGGAACAGCGATTTCTTCGCTGCCAGGCTTGGCTACGTCGCGCGCAACCACTCGACCCAGGATACGGTCACCCAGGGATTCAATAACGTCACCACCCTCAATCACCGGCGTCATGGTCAGACCTTCGTCGGTACCACAATCGATTTCGGTGATTACCACGTCCTGCGCCACGTCTACCAGACGACGGGTCAGGTAACCGGAGTTCGCGGTTTTCAGTGCGGTATCCGCCAGACCTTTACGAGCACCGTGGGTCGAGATGAAGTACTGCAGTACGCTCAGACCTTCACGGAAGTTCGCGGTGATGGCGTTTTCAATAATCGAGCCATCTGGACGCGCCATCAGGCCACGCATACCGGCCAGCTGACGAATCTGCGCTTCAGAACCCCGTGCGCCGGAGTCGGCGTACATGTATACGGAGTTGAAGGAGTCCTGCTCGGTGTCGTTACCCTCGCGATCCACAACCGGCTCTTTCTTGATGCCGGCCATCATCGCCTGGGTAACCTTGTCGTTGGTACGGGACCAAACGTCGATTACCTTGTTGTATTTCTCACCCGCGGTCACAAGACCGGAGGCAAACTGGCTCTCGATCTCTTTTACTTCTGCTTCTGCAGTCGCAATCAGGTCAGCCTTGGCTGCCGGGATCTCGAAGTCGTTCACACCAATGGAGGAACCGGACTTGGTGGAGAAGTCGAAACCGGTGTACATCAGCTGGTCAGCGAAGATAACGGTCGCCTTCAGACCAACCTTACGGTAACACTCGTTCAGTACGCGGGAGATCGCCTTCTTCTTCATCGGCTGGTTTACCAGCTCGAAGGGCAGGCCTTCCGGTACGATGTTCCACAGCAGCGCGCGGCCTACAGTGGTGTCGTATACGGTACGGGTTACGTGCTTCTCGCCGTCTTCGCCGATCACGGTCTCGTCGATACGAACCTTGATCTTCGCCTGCAGGCCAACCTGCTTGGCGTAGAAGGCGCGGCTGACTTCCTTGATATCGGAGAAGGACATGCCTTCGCCTTTATCGTTTACACGCTCACGGGTCATCCAGTACAGACCCAGTACCACGTCCTGAGACGGTACGATGATCGGCTCACCGTTTGCCGGTGACAGGATGTTGTTGGTAGACATCATCAGCGCGCGGGATTCCAGCTGCGCTTCAATGGTCAGCGGTACGTGTACCGCCATCTGGTCACCGTCGAAGTCGGCGTTGTACGCCGCACACACCAACGGGTGCAGCTGAATCGCCTTACCTTCAATCAGTACCGGCTCAAATGCCTGGATACCCAGACGGTGCAGAGTCGGTGCACGGTTCAGCAGTACCGGGTGCTCGCGAATCACTTCGTCGAGAATGTCCCATACCACCGCTTCTTCGCGCTCGACCATTTTCTTGGCCGCTTTGATGGTGGTTGCCAAGCCGCGCGCTTCCAGCTTGCCGAAAATAAACGGCTTGAACAGCTCGAGGGCCATCTTCTTCGGCAGACCACACTGGTGCAGACGCAGGGTCGGACCTACCACGATCACGGAACGACCGGAGTAATCCACACGCTTACCGAGCAGGTTCTGACGGAAACGACCCTGCTTACCTTTAATCATGTCTGCCAGAGACTTCAGCGGGCGCTTGTTGGAGCCAGTAATGGCGCGGCCGCGACGGCCGTTATCCAGCAGTGCGTCCACAGAC
Organism: Microbulbifer agarilyticus; assembly: GCF_019800665.1. Taxonomy (GTDB): domain Bacteria; phylum Pseudomonadota; class Gammaproteobacteria; order Pseudomonadales; family Cellvibrionaceae; genus Microbulbifer; species Microbulbifer agarilyticus_C. The sequence continues at coordinate 101,105 of NZ_JAHVKO010000006.1, read as the reverse complement.
TCCTGCAGCATACGCTTTTCGTTGCGCACGATGATGTCCGGCGCGTTCAGCTCGAGCAGACGCTTCAGACGGTTGTTACGGTTGATCACGCGACGGTACAGGTCGTTCAGGTCAGAGGTCGCGAAGCGGCCACCGTCCAGCGGTACCAGCGGGCGCAGATCCGGCGGCAGAACCGGGAGAGCCTGCATGATCATCCACTCCGGCTTGTTACCGGACTTGTAGAAGGCTTCCAGCAGCTTGAGGCGCTTGGACAGCTTCTTGATCTTGGTTTCAGAGTTGGTTGCCGGAATCTCTTCGCGCAGGCGCTGGATTTCCTGAGGCAGGTCGATGTCGTTCATCAGCTCCTGGATGGCTTCGGCACCCATTTTCGCTTCGAACTCATCGGCGAACTCTTCCATCGCTTCGAAGTACTGCTCGTCGTTCAGCAGCTGGCCGCGCTCCAGGGTAGTCATACCCGGATCGGTCACAACGTAAGATTCGAAGTACAGTACACGCTCGATGTCGCGCAGGGTCATGTCCAGCAGCAGGCCGATACGGGACGGCAGAGACTTCAGGAACCAGATGTGCGCAACCGGGCTGGCCAGCTCGATGTGGCCCATGCGCTCACGGCGTACTTTCGCCTTGGTTACTTCAACACCGCACTTCTCACAGATGATGCCGCGATGCTTCATGCGCTTGTACTTGCCGCACAGGCACTCGTAGTCCTTTACCGGGCCAAAAATCTTGGCACAGAACAGACCTTCACGCTCTGGCTTGAACGTACGGTAGTTGATGGTCTCCGGCTTTTTCACTTCGCCGTAGGACCAGGAGCGAATCGTGTCCGGGGATGCCAGACCGATACGGATAGCGTCAAATTCTTCGAGCTGATCCTGGGCTTTCACCAGGTTTAACAAATCTTTCAAGGCCTTTCCTCCACTAGGGGGTAGTCTTCCCGGCCAACTGCCTCTGGGGCCGGGAGGGCCGGTGGTGGCCATTGCTGCGGGCCGCCACCGGTCTCTGTCTACTAAATCCGATTAATACCAGTGTTATTCGTTTTCCAGCTCGAAGTTCATGCCGAGCGAGCGGATTTCCTTAACCAGTACGTTGAAGGATTCGGGCATGCCCGGTTCCATGCGGTGGTCGCCATCCACGATGTTCTTGTACATCTTGGTACGACCTTCAACGTCATCGGATTTGACCGTGAGCATTTCCTGCAGGGTGTAAGCAGCACCGTATGCTTCCAGTGCCCACACCTCCATCTCACCGAAGCGCTGACCACCGAACTGCGCCTTACCACCCAGCGGCTGCTGGGTAACCAGGCTGTAAGAACCGGTAGAACGCGCGTGCATCTTGTCGTCTACCAGGTGGTTCAGCTTCAGCATGTACATGTAGCCAACGGTTACCGGACGCTCGAAGGCATCACCGGTGCGGCCATCGTACAGAGTGATCTGGCCGGAATCCGGGATGTCAGCCAGACGCAGCAGCTTCTTGATTTCGGGCTCTGCCGCACCGTCGAATACCGGAGTCGCCATGGGTACACCGCGACGCAGGTTTTCGGACATGGACAGCACTTCTTCGTCAGACAGCTCGTCCAGCTCTTCCTTGCGGCCGCCGGTGGAGTTGTAGACTTCTTCCAGGAAACCACGGATCTTCGCCGCTTCCTGCTTTTCCTTGATCATGCGATCAATTTTCACGCCCAGGCCTTTCGCCGCCATGCCCAGGTGCATTTCCAGAACCTGACCAACGTTCATACGAGACGGAACACCCAGCGGGTTCAGAACCACGTCTACCGGCTCACCGTTCTCGTCGTACGGCATGTCTTCCACCGGCTTGATCACGGAGATAACACCTTTGTTACCGTGACGGCCGGCCATCTTGTCACCAGGCTGGATGCGACGCTTGATCGCCAGGTACACCTTGACGATTTTCAGTACGCCCGGCGCCAGATCGTCGCCAGATTCCAGTTTCTTCTTCTTGTCTTCGAACTGCTCGTCCAGCAGTTTGCGACGATCGCTCAGCTGAGCTTCGGCTTTTTCCAGCTGCTCGTTCAGGCTCTCTTCTGCCATGCGCAGTTTGAACCAGTCTTCACGCGGCAGTTCGGACAGGATCTCAGCGTTCAGCACGTCGCCTTTCTTGACGCCTTTGCCGCCGGCAACTTTCTGGCCTTCCAGCGCAGCCGCCAGACGCTCGAAGGTCGCGCCTTCAACGATGCGGTACTCTTCGTTCAGGTCCTTACGTACTTCATCCAGCTGCGCCTTCTCGATAGCGAGAGAGCGCTGGTCTTTCTGCAGGCCGTCGCGGGTGAAGACCTGTACGTCGATGACGGTACCGCGGGTGCCGGAAGGCGCACGCAGGGAAGTGTCTTTAACGTCAGAGGCTTTCTCACCGAAGATCGCACGCAGCAGTTTTTCTTCCGGGGTCAGCTGGGCTTCACCTTTCGGCGTCACCTTACCTACCAGGATGTCACCAGCGCCCACTTCTGCACCGATGTACACGATGCCGGACTCATCCAGTTTGTTCAGCGCAGACTCGCCCACGTTGGGGATATCCGCGGTGATTTCCTCACTGCCCAGCTTGGTGTCACGGGCAATACAGGTGAGTTCCTGAATGTGGATGGTGGTGAAGCGGTCTTCCTGTACCACGCGCTCGGATACCAGGATGGAATCCTCAAAGTTGTAACCGTTCCAGGGCATGAACGCGATGCGCATGTTCTGGCCCAGCGCCAGCTCACCCAGGTCGACAGAAGGACCGTCGGCGAGGATGTCGCCGCGTGCAACCACGTCACCGGTCTTCACGATCGGGCGCTGGTTGATGCAGGTGTTCTGGTTAGAGCGGGTGTACTTGGTCAGACCATACAGATCCACACCCGCATCACCGGCTTCTACTTCGTCGTTGTGTACACGCACAACAACACGGCTGGCATCGACACGCTCAATCACACCACCGCGCTTGGCAACGATACATACACCGGAGTCGCGCGCTACAGTGCGCTCCATGCCAGTACCTACCAGCGGCTTGTCGGCGCGCAGAGTCGGCACCGCCTGACGCTGCATGTTGGAACCCATGAGTGCACGGTTCGCATCATCGTGTTCCAGGAACGGAATCATTGCCGCAGCCACGGACACTACCTGGCGGGCGGAAACGTCCATGTACTGGATCTCTTCCGGCGCTTTCAGGGTGAATTCGTACTGGTGACGCACGCTTACCAGGTCATCGGTGAAGCGACCGTTCTCGTCAACTTCTGCTGAAGCCTGTGCAACGATGTAGTTGGCTTCGTTAATCGCTGACAGGTATTCGATCTCGTCGGTTACCTTGCCGTCGACAACCTTGCGGTACGGGCTTTCCAGGAAGCCGTAGTGGTTGGCACGGGCATAGGTCGCCAGGGAGTTAATCAGACCAATGTTCGGACCTTCCGGCGTCTCAATCGGACATACGCGGCCGTAGTGGGTCGGGTGTACGTCTCGCACCTCGAAGCCCGCACGCTCACGGGTCAGACCACCCGGGCCCAGAGCAGAAACACGGCGCTTGTGGGTCACTTCCGACAGCGGGTTGTTCTGGTCCATAAACTGGGACAGCTGGGAGGAACCAAAGAATTCCTTCACCGCAGCGGCAACCGGCTTGGCGTTGATCAGATCCTGCGGCATCAGGCCTTCGGATTCCGCCATGGACAGACGCTCTTTCACCGCGCGCTCAACACGCACCAGACCAACGCGGAACTGGTTTTCGGCCATTTCGCCCACGGAACGCACGCGACGGTTACCCAGGTGGTCGATATCGTCGACCATGCCGCGACCGTTACGGATCTCGATCAGAGTTTTCAGAACATCGACGATGTCGTCTTTGCTCAGGGTGCCCTCACCGGTCTCGTCCGCACGACCCAGACGGCGATTGAACTTCATGCGGCCTACCGCAGACAGGTCGTAACGCTCGTCGGAGAAGAACAGGTTCTCAAACAGGGACTCTGCAGACTCCTTGGTGGGCGGCTCGCCCGGGCGCATCATGCGGTAGATTTCCACCAGCGCTTCCAGCTCGGTGCGGGAAGGATCGGCGCGCAGAGTGTCAGAAATGAACGGACCGCAGTCCAGGTCATTGGTATACAGGGTGTTGAAGCTGTCGACATTCATCAGGCGCAGCTTGGTGATCACCTCTTCGGTGATCTCGGCATTGGCCTCAACAACCACTTCGCCGGTAGCTTCGTCGATTACGTCGTGGGCCAGTACGCGGCCGTAGGCGTAGGAAATCGGCGCTTCCAGCTTTTCCACACCTGCTTTTTCCAGCTGGCGAATATGGCGAGGCGTGACACGACGACCTTCCTCAACGATTACCTTGCCGCTGCCATCCTTGATGTCGAAGGACGCAACATCACCACGCAGGCGGGAAGGAATCAGATCCAGGCTGACGGTTTCGTCATTCAGGGTGAATTTGCTGGTGTCGAAGAACATTTCCAGCATTTCTTGCGAGCTGTAACCCAGTGCGCGCAGCAGAATGGTCGCCGGCAGTTTACGACGACGGTCGATACGTACATACACCAGATCTTTCGGGTCGAACTCGAAGTCGAGCCATGAACCACGGTAAGGAATTACCCGTGCGGCGTACAACAACTTACCGGAAGAGTGGGTCTTACCTTTATCGTGGTCGAAAAATACACCCGGGGAGCGGTGCAGCTGAGACACGATAACACGCTCGGTACCATTGATTACGAAGGTACCGTTTTCAGTCATGAGCGGAATCTCGCCCATGTACACTTCCTGCTCTTTAATGTCCTTGATGGACTTATTCGCAGATTCTTTATCGTAAATAATCAGACGAACGCGCACACGCAGCGGGCACGCGTAAGTGACGCCGCGCAGGGTACACTCTTTTACATCAAAGGCAGGTTTGCCGAGGGTGTAGCTCACATATTCCAGTGCGGCATTGCCAGAGTAGCTGACAATTGGAAATACAGACTTGAACGCCGCCTGCAGGCCGATATCCAGGCGCTCTTCCGGGCGCGTGTCGGCCTGAGTAAATTTGCGATACGAGTCCAGCTGTATCGCAAGCAGGAAAGGCACGTCCATGACCTTAGGCAGTTTGCCAAAATCCTTGCGGATACGTTTTTTCTCAGTGTATGAGTAAGCCATTCATATTCCCCAGCTTGATCGGTGACAAGACTTCATCAGAGCTACGGTCAGCAATCTGACGTTACGCAGCCCATCCGGGCGAGAAGTCTCTGCACATTGCGCTACGCTTTAAGGACTGACCAAAAAACATTCCACCCTGTGCACAAACCTCTCGGTTTGTTTGCCGTTTACGCTGCGACCTGTTCCTCACCAGTGGCGGGAAAAGCCCCATGCTGCAAACGGCAAAAAGGCCGGCGGACAAAAGTCCACCAGCCTTTCCGCCAGCAACCGACTGATCGGCTACCGGCGGTAGTGTGTAAAACCGAATTACTTCAGTTCTACGGTAGCGCCAGCTTCTTCCAGCTCTTTCTTGGCTGCTTCGGCTTCGTCTTTGGAAACGCCTTCTTTCAGCGGGCTCGGAGCACCGTCTACCAGCGCCTTGGCTTCTTTCAGGCCCAGACCGGTGATGCCGCGAACAGCTTTGATCACGTTTACTTTCTTGTCGCCAGCAGAGGACAGAATTACGTCGAATTCGTCTTTCTCTTCTGCAGCAGCTTCGCCGCCAGCCGGGCCAGCCATAACAGCAGCAGCTGCGGTTACGCCGAACTTCTCTTCCATAGCTTCGATCAGCTCAACAACGTCCTTAACGGACATTTCGGCGATCGCATTGATGATATCTTCTTTAGTCAGAGACATGAGTTAGTACCTGATTTCGTGTGAGCAGGAAACTGCTCGTAATTTCTATAAAAAGTGGATAACTGCCATTTCGCTTTTTGCGAAACTATTAAGCAGCTTCCTGCTCTTTCTGGTCGCGAACGGCCGCAATAGTGCGAACCAGTTTGCCAGCGGATGCTTCTTTCATGCAGCTCATCAGCTTAGCGATTGCTTCATCGTAAGTCGGCAGGCTTGCCAACAGAGCGATGTCAGTCGCTACGCCTTCGAAGGCGGCACCTTTCAGCTCCAGCTTTTCATTGTCTTTTGCGAACGCCTTTAGGATGCGCGCGCCGGCACCCGGGTGTTCGTTAGAGAAAGCAATGATGCTGGGACCTACGAACGTCTCGATCAGACATTCGAATTCGGTACCGGCCAGAGCGCGACGCGCCAGAGTATTGCGGACGACTTTCAACCAAACGCCGTTCTCGCGAGCCTCTTTGCGCAGGGCAGTCATGTCATTCACGGTTACGCCACGGGAATCCGCAACAACCGCAGACAGAGCACCCTCAGCAGCCTGCTGGACTTCCGCGACAATCGCTTTCTTGTCTACGAGTCCAATAGCCATAGTGTCACTCCTGGATTTGAAAAAAGATTGGGGTCAAATGAACCCAATCCGTTCCGGTGCAAAAAGCTCAAATCCAGTAAAAATACTGGTTTGGGCAACACCGTCTGCGTAGGCTCGCACTCCTCGGTGTAAAACCTAGCGGCCAACCTGGCCGGAGCGCGGATTAAGCAGGGAGCATTTAAACCTCAAATACCCACCGCACCTACGGTCTTTGACGGCCCGCCGCATTGCCTAGGCGCTGCGGCGAACCCCAAAGTTCTTTTACAATCTGGCGCTAATTACTTAACGTCCAGAGTAGCCTGGTCGATGGTCAGACCCGGGCCCATGGTGGTGCTCAGGGTGATCTTCTTCAGATACACGCCCTTGGCAGAAGCCGGCTTGGCCTTCTTCAGGTCAGCAACCAGTGCTTCCAGGTTTTCTTTCAGCGCGTTTACGTCGAAAGCAACCTTGCCGATACCACCGTGCACGATGCCGCCTTTGTCAGCGCGGAAACGCACCTGACCAGCTTTAGCATTCTTAACCGCAGTCGCTACGTCCGGGGTAACGGTGCCGGTTTTTGGGTTCGGCATCAGGCCACGCGGGCCGAGGATCTGACCCAGCTGGCCAACGACGCGCATAGCATCCGGAGAGGCCACAACTACGTCGAAATCCATCTTGCCAGCTTTAACTTCTGCTGCCAGTTCGTCCATACCAACGATGTCAGCGCCAGCTTCTTTCGCGGCGTCGGCGTTGGCACCCTGGGTGAATACAGCAACACGTACTTCTTTACCGGTACCGTGTGGCAGAGTGGTCGCGCCACGAACAGCCTGGTCGGATTTACGCGGATCAATACCCAGATTGATCGCTGCGTCCACGGTTTCGGAGAACTTAACCTTGGAGAATTCTTTCAGCAGCGCTACTGCTTCGTCGATACCGTAAGCCTTGCCAGCTTCCAGTTTTTCAGCCATTGCGCGCTGACGCTTGGTCAATTTAGCCACTTACAGACCCTCCACTTCGATACCGGCACTGCGAGCAGAACCAGCGATGGTGCGCACCGCTGCATCCATATCGGAGGCAGTCAGGTCTGCTTTTTTCATTTCAACGATTTCTTCGATCTGAGCGCGGGTCACTTTACCGACTTTCTCGGTGTTCGGACGGCCGGAACCGCTCTTGATCTTGGCAGCCTTGCGCAGCAGAACCGACGCGGGCGGCGACTTCATGATGAAGGTGAAGGAGCGATCGTTGTAAACGGAGATCACTACCGGTACCGGCAGGCCTGGCTCCAGGCTCTGGGTCTGTGCGTTAAACGCTTTACAGAACTCCATGATGTTCACGCCGTGCTGGCCCAGTGCAGGACCAACGGGGGGGCTTGGGTTGGCCTGACCGGCCTTAACTTGCAGCTTGATGTAAGCTTCTACTTTCTTAGCCATTACAGCTTCCTCTTTAACTGGGTATTAGCGCCTGCGCTGTACACTTATACAAACGTGCAACGCTCAGCTCCCCTGTTTTCCCATCAGGCCAGGGCATTTTCAGCACTGGGCTTTCAGGGACGCGAAAGCCCTCTTCCGCCGAAACGAAAGAGGGCCGAATCCTTTCAGCTCGAAATCAGCTCTTTTCTACCTGGCTGAATTCCAGCTCTACTGGTGTGGAGCGACCGAAGATCAACACCGCCACCCGCAGGCGGCTCTTCTCGTAGTTGACTTCCTCAACCACACCATTGAAATCATTAAACGGACCGTCGATAACACGCACCATTTCACCCGGCTCGAACAGCGTCTTGGGCTTGGGCTTATCAACAGAGTCGTCGATGCGATTCAGAATCGCCTGAGCTTCACGATCGGTGATTGGCGCCGGCTTGTCCGCCTTGCCGCCAATAAAGCCCAGCACACGAGGGGTCTCTTTAACCAGGTGCCAGGTGTCGTCGTTCAACTCCATTTCCACCAGCACGTAACCGGGGAAGAATTTACGCTCACTCTTGCGCTTTTGGCCGGCACGCATTTCCACCACTTCCTCGGTGGGCACCAGCACCTCACCAAAGAGGTGGTCCATTTCGTGCAGCTCAATGCGCTCCTTCAGAGAAGTCTTTACACGCTTCTCATAGCCGGAGTAGGCCTGAACCACATACCAATGCTTTGCCATGGATTAACCTTTAGCCAATGATCTTGGAAGCAATCCAGCCAAGACCGGAGTCCAACGCCCAGAGAATGACCGCCATCAGCAGCACAAACACAACCACGATCAGGGTGGTCTGGGTTGCTTCTTGACGGGTCGGCCATACTACGCGGCGCACTTCATTTTGCGCTTCCCGCAGCAGATTCCAGAAGGCATTACCCTTCTCGGTCTGCACTGCAACAAATACCGCAACCAAGCAAAGCGCAACGATTGCCAGCACACGATACAACAGGGGAATTTCGGCGTAGTAGGAATTACCGGCAACTGCAGCGCCAATCAACGCCACGACTACCAGCCACTTGAGGCCGTCAAGACGAAAGGTTTTCGCCTCTACTTTTGCATTCATACAAAGAAGCCTTTAGTGCGCCCAGATACTGCAAGGCGCCTTTATTGCCTACGACCACAAAGAGCGACAGCAGTACAGGATAGCCCAACTGCAGGCCCCTTGCGGGCATCTGAAAGTTGGCAGGCCAGGAGGGACTCGAACCCCCAACAGTCGGTTTTGGAGACCGATGCTCTACCAATTGAACTACTGGCCTGGAACACTTCCGGAGGCAGACTGCGCCATCTCCGGAAAAAATGAGGGGCGGATCATACCACCGACCCCAGCATTTGCAAGCGCGACTACAGATTCACATTGTAGTCGCGCCTTTCACCGATTACTCGATGATTTTGGCTACAACGCCAGCACCAACGGTACGGCCACCTTCGCGGATCGCGAAGCGCAGACCATCTTCCATTGCGATCGGCGCAATCAGGGTAACGGTCATCTGAACGTTATCGCCTGGCATTACCATCTCGGTACCTTCTGGCAGTTCACACGCACCAGTTACGTCGGTGGTACGGAAGTAGAACTGAGGACGGTAGCCTTTGAAGAACGGGGTATGACGACCACCTTCGTCCTTGGACAGTACGTACACTTCTGCTTCGAACTTGGTGTGCGGGGTGATGGAACCCGGCTTAGCCAGAACCTGACCACGCTCAACTTCGTCACGCTTGGTACCACGCAGCAGCGCACCAATGTTCTCACCAGCGCGACCTTCGTCCAGCAGCTTGCGGAACATCTCTACACCAGTACAGGTAGTAGTAGTGGTTTCCTTGATACCAACGATCTCGATCTCGTCACCAGTGTTGATAACACCACGCTCAACACGACCGGTAACTACGGTACCACGACCGGAGATGGAGAATACGTCTTCGATCGGCATCAGGAACGGCTGGTCTACCGCACGCTCCGGCTCCGGAATGTACTCGTCCAGGGTTTCAACCAGCTTCTTAACAGCGGTGGTACCCATTTCGTTGTCGTCTTCGCCGTTCAGCGCCATCAGAGCGGAACCAACGATGATCGGGGTGTCGTCACCCGGGAACTCGTACTGGTCCAGAAGTTCACGAACTTCCATCTCAACCAGTTCCAGCAGCTCTTCGTCGTCAACCATGTCGGCTTTGTTCAGGAATACCACGATGTAAGGTACACCTACCTGACGGGACAGCAGGATGTGCTCACGAGTCTGCGGCATGGGGCCGTCAGCTGCGGAACATACCAGGATAGCGCCGTCCATCTGAGCAGCACCGGTGATCATGTTCTTAACGTAGTCGGCGTGTCCCGGGCAATCCACGTGTGCGTAGTGACGGGTCGGGGACTCGTATTCAACGTGAGAGGTTGCGATGGTGATACCACGCTCACGCTCTTCCGGAGCGTTGTCGATACCGTCGAAAGCAACAGCGTCGCCGCCCCATACTTCTGCACATACGCGAGTCAGTGCAGCAGTCAGAGTGGTTTTACCGTGGTCAACGTGACCGATGGTGCCCACGTTTACGTGGGGCTTGGAACGTTCAAACTTTTCTTTTCCCATTGCGGGCCTCCCAATATAAGCGTGAACCGCACTCGCGGCCTTACCAAGAAAAACCCCCGGAAATCCGCTCGGGAGCCTTTTGCACCCAGGCCGCAACAACGCAAAACCCGGATACAAATAACCGCGGAGACACAGGCCACCGCGGTTACGAATAATGGAGCTCATGGGCGGATTTGAACCGCCGACCTCACCCTTACCAAGGGTGTGCTCTACCCCTGAGCTACATGAGCTTACTCCAACTACCGGCAATCCAGCCGGCGCAGGCGGGGCCGCCTGCTTTCTTGCAACCTAAGCTGCAATTTCCAAATACCTTTCCAAGCAGGCTCCACACAATGGAATGGAGCGGGCAGCGGGAATCGAACCCGCATCATCAGCTTGGAAGGCTGAGGTTCTACCATTGAACTATGCCCGCGCTATCGCGTGCGAAAACCTCCAACCAAAAGAGCAACAACCTCTTCCGGCCTCGATGCCAGCACACAGGCATCTAAATAATGGTGCAGGGGGGTGGATTCGAACCACCGAAGCTTGCGCGTCAGATTTACAGTCTGATCCCTTTGGCCACTCGGGAACCCCTGCTCGAAAGCGGTGCGTATTTTCTACAGCGACCCGATCGATGTCAACAAGTTTTTCCTTAAAATTCACACACTTAACTGAACTTCTTCAGCAACCTGTGGAACAGGATAGAGATGGAGCTGACGAGAGGAGTCGAACCCCCGACCGGCTGATTACAAGTCAGCTGCTCTACCAACTGAGCTACGTCAGCATCTCCAAAACGAAGCCTTGCGGCCTCTCTGTGAAACCCGAGGGCTCACTCACTTCAAAGGTTGTTGATCCCCCCTGAAGTGGAGGCGGGATTCTAGGGGAAGTGATGACGACACGCAACAGCCTGTTGTCGTTTTTCTTCACCCCAGGCAGACATTTCACTGTTACTGCTCGGCACCCGCCTCACGTATCTCACTACACACGTTTTGGCGACGTCCGATATCCGGATAATCCAACTGTAGCTGCTGCCAAAACTCCTCGCCCACAAGCTCTGGCGAACCGCCATCCACCGCAGGACTGGCACTACTGAGCACAACCCAACGCTCCAGATAGGTTTGCGGCTCTTCGCGGTATTCGGCGTCAAATCCGCGCGCCCGCAACTCCTCGGTTAGGGACTGCGCGCGGTCAATCTCGGAAAAAATACCAAAGGAAATACCATTCTCCAGCGACCCCTTGGGGATAACATAACTATCCACCCCCGCGGCCTGGAGCTCACGGAGCTTACGGAAGGCGTCCTTGGATGAGTTCAACGGTGCCAGGTACACCCAATAGCGCATTTGCCCCTGCATCTCGATATCGCGCAAATCCGCCTCGACCTGCAGCGCCTGCAGGCGGCGCACCACATCCTCCCCCTGATAAGCCTCATCAAACGGCCCGACCATGGTGCACAGCGGATCTGCGACCGTGTCGGCTTCAGCCACCGGGGGCACAGGCGGCTGCGCCGCAGCGGCAGGTGCCCGCGCGGCCAAGTCTTCAGGGTCCAGCTCACTAACCAGAGATATGGTGTCAGCGCCGCGATCCGCCTGCGACACCACAACTGTCTTTGCCGGGGTACGCTCGGCGGTCATAAACCAGCCGAACAACCCCAGATTTGCAACCACTAACAAGAAAAATATCCAGCGCATAGGGACTTCGTTGTTCTATTCCACATAATTAATTCAAACCGTGCCCAGAGTGGCGACACTCCGGAGTCACACTTTGCCGCCCGCTTGAGCGGGAAGCACAGGCGAGAGAGCAGAGCACTAGACCTCTTCGAGATCCGCGCATGCCAAGCCCTCCATCACCAGCTCATCGAGAACCTCCACCGCACTCTGAGCGGGAGATGTGGGCAACGAGGCGATAAAAGCGCCATCACCGCCGGTAAACAGTAACCGGGGCGCCCCAGCTTTCTCGCCGGATACCGCTGCCAATTGGCGCAGCAACTCGCGCTGCGCCATCTCAATGGCGCCCAGCACCATTAACGGCAGTCCATGATTGACCGCCTGTTCGGTATTCATGCCTGGCGCAAGCGGCATTCCCTGGGAGAACACCTCATCGACCTTTACTGCGTCGGTGTCGCTGTACAGGGCGCGTCGCATCAATCCCAGGCCCGGCACAATGTAACCGCCCAAGTGTTGACCACCCGCGCCCAATAAATCCAGGGTGACCGCGCTACCGCAATCCACCACCAAGGCCGGCGAGGGATCTCGTGCGTAGGCCGCCAGCACTGCCAACCAGCGATCCACCCCCAGGCGGCCAACCTCCTGATACGCGCAGGTTACGCCGGCACACTCGGGCGAAACCCGGGCAAAGGCCACAGGAACGGCAAATTCCTGCTTCAACCGCGTGGCGATCTGATGCGCCACCTCCGCCCCGGCAACGTTGCCACAGCGAACTCGCGTTGGCCTGTGCTGAGACCAGGCATCCGGCAAGTGATCGGCGGACCACCAGGGGCCCGGCGCAAACGCCCCACGCGCAATCACTTGAGAAGCACCTGCGGAGGCGACGCGTAGCAAGCGCCACTTGCCACGGGTATTCCCCTGGTCCAACTCCAGAATCATCTCAGCCAAAATTTCACTCTCAACACGGAAACCTCAACGACACCCGAGCATGCAGAGGCACACCCAAATAGCCAATCACGACGCAGGTCGCAGGGAAACCTCACCACCATGAAACACCTGCGGCTGGCCATCGATTTCCAGTACCAGTGCGCCACTGTCATTCACCCCACGCGCCACGCCGCACCAGCGCTGCTGCGCCGATTGTACGCACACATCGGCCCCAGAAAACTGATCCAGTGCCGACCAGGCCTCACGCCATGGCGCGAAACCGCTCTGGGGGTAGGCCGCCAGCATCGGCAACAGTTCGTCCAGCATGGCCGCCACCAGCGCATTGCGAGAGATACCGGGCTGCACTTCCTGCAAATCAATCCACGGCTGCCCAATGGCATCGGACACCGACGCCGGCAAGCGCATATTCAGGCCAATACCGACCACCACACCACAGCGGTCGGTCAAATCCCCACTCAACTCCAACAGTACACCCGCGAGCTTGCGACCACGGCACCAGACATCATTCGGCCACTTGAGTCGTACGTCCGGCACATCAAAGCGAGACAGCGCTCTGGCCAGCGCAACGCCCACCGCGAGGCTCAACCCCTCCAGCAACTGCACACCGCCATTGAACTGCCAGCCAATGGAAAGGCTAACGCCGGCGGCGAACGGGCTCTGCCACTGCCGCCCACGACGGCCGCGCCCGGCAGACTGCTGCTCAGCAAGCATTACCATCCCGTGGCCGCGACCACCTTCCAGCGCAGACAATACCCGGGCATTGGTCGAATCCACCAAGTCGAATACGTGCAGCCCCGAGAGCAACGTCCCCGCATCCGATGCCAGGCCACTGCGTATATGCTCCTCAACCAACAGGTCCAATCCACCCGGCAGGCGATAGCCACGGCCTTTTACCGATTCCACGTGCAAACCGAAGGCCTCGAGTTTCTGCAATTGCTTCCACACCGCCGCACGGCTCACGCCCAGCGCTTCACCCAGTGCCTCTCCGGAATGCACATTGCCGTCCGCCAGCCGTTCCAACAGCGGGCGCAGGGCACCGAGCGCTTCGTTTTTAGTGGACACAGGTGAGCCAGGGGAATCAGGGGAACTCAAGCGTTTTACTCCAGTGGGTATTTGGGCCAAACGGGGTTAGCGGTAGATACGACAGTAGCGACGCCCCAGGGACGTGAGGATTTCGTAGCCAATGGTATCTGCGGCCACCCCCATCTGGTCCACGGTCAGGGATTCATTCAGTACCTCGATGATTTCCAGGCGCGCCCGCTGCTCCGCAGTAAGCACGGAAATATCAAACACCGAAGTATCCATGGAGACCCGCCCAATCATCGGCACCTCTACGCGCCGATCACCAATAACGGCGCAGCCGCGACCACGACCGCTTTGCGCGCGCAGTATACCGTCGGCGTAGCCGCCTCTCACCACCGCCAACCAGCTACCGGCGGCAACCATTTCGGTTGCGCCATAGCCCACCGCGCTATCGGCAAAAATTTCCCGTTGCTGCAGTACCGGCAAGCGCAAATTAACCACCGCACTCATAGGATTGGTCGCCGCAGGCGTTGGGTTAATGCCATACAGCGCCGAACCCGGGCGCACCAGATCAAAATGATATTCCTCACCTAGATAAATACCGGAGGAATTAGCGAAGCTGGCGCGCACCCGCGGATGCAGGCTGCGCAGCTTTGCCAGTAAATCCTTAAACAAATCCAACTGCTGTCGATTCTGTGGATGCGCGGCCTCATCGGCACAGGCCAGGTGACTCAGGAATAACTGAACATTCGCGCCAGCCAACAGCTGCTCGTCCTGCAGCAACTGATGAAATTCAACGACGGTCATGCCCAGCCGGGTCATGCCAGTATCTACCTTGAGCGCGCAGGGAGCCGCGATGCCATGCGTATCCGCGGTGGCCTGACACCACCTGCGCATCTGGCCCACGCTGACCAGCACAGGTATCAGACCCTCTGCCGCACACTCCGCCTCGCACCCGGGGCGCAAACCGGTCAACAGATATATGTGCACGGCTTCGCGCGCAGCGCCGGGGTTCGCCGCACTCTCAAACTCTCCCGCAGAAACAGACTCGAGCACTGCGCGCAATTGCCGCCCCTCGGCAAGGGTGGCAACAAAAAACTCCCGACACCCGGCACGGTAGAGGGCCGGGGCAACCTGTTCGATACCCAGGCCATAGGCATCAGCCTTGACCACGGCACCGCACCGACTACTGTCGGCTAGCCGGGAGCGCAGCGTGCGATAGTTGGATGCAACCGCACCCAGATCTATTCGCAGCAGCCCTTCGCATTCCTGTTCCGATATCGTCACCGATTACCCCAACAAACTCTTTTCACACTCGCACAATGGGAACCGCCTACGCTGCCGACAGCAGCGATTCCCGCCGCAGCGCTTTGGCCCCCAACAAGACTGCAGCCACCACACACAGCAAGGTGACGGCGGAACCCGCCAGCATCGCCGGCAGAGAAACCACTTCGCCGACCAACAAATCCTTCAGCCACTGCTGATGACTTACCAGCGGCACCAGCTGCCAACTCCCCTCAAGGCTTACCTGCGCCATATCCAGCGCCATCAACAGCACCAGCGGGGCGATCTGTAAAATACTGAGCTGGGTCTGCGCATCTTTAAATGACTGTGAACGCAGGGCCAACAGAATCTGCAATACCGCCACCAGCAGCGCCAACGGCAACAACAGCAGCCCCATGCTGAACACGCCAGACAGGGTAGTCGCCTGCTGGATACCCAGTTCCGCCAGTGGCATCAGTGGCATTAATAGTACCAATGCGGTGATGGACATCAGCGCGCCCAACCACCCCAAACTCGCCACAGCCAGCATTTTCGCCGTGATGATCTGCCACGCGGGCAATGGCTGCAACAACAGCGTTTCCAAACTGAGGCGCTCACGCTCCCCCGCAGAGGTGTCCACGGATGTCGCCAGACTGGCGACAAACAGGGTCAGAATGAGCAGCCCCGGAACCATCGCCAGCAGCAATGCGCCTCGCGCCGACGGAGTACTCACATCCCGCACCTCCAGCTTCCACGGCGCCAGCACCTGGGTAGCAACCCCACGCGCCACGAGACGCTGGGTGACCACCAGTTGCTGCAGTGCGCCGAGCCGTTCCTGCAGCTGCCGCTGCGCGCGGCCGCTACTGGTATTGGATGAGTCCACATATACATAGAGTGGCGGAGCCAGAAAGTCGCGGTAGCGCTGATCAAACTCATCGCCGACAACCAGCACCAGGTGATACCCCTGCCCCAGCAGGCTGCGCGGCTCGCCATCGTCGAGACTGACCACCTCAAGCCCGGGCCCGTCCAGCTGTTCGGTCAGTAATGGCGCCTGCGCACCGCCGAGCACCGCAACCCGGGTTACCTCCTCGGCTTTCTTCTTGATCATGAAGGTGGAGCCTCCCGCGATCATCGCCGGAAACAGCAGCGCAAAGCTCACCGCCATAATCAGGGCACGCCGATCGCGCCAGGCCTCTAAAAACTCTTTGCGCAACAGCGGCAGCATAAGTTTGAGCTGTAACATCGCTTTAGCATTTCCTTTTGCACCACGCATCGAACTTGTACCACGCATCAGACCACCTCCTCGGCCACCCGCGTGCGCTCACCGTACGCCAGCGCCACGAAGCTATCCTCGAGATTTTCGCTACCGGTCTCGGCAATCAACTCATCCGGCGCCCCGCGACCGACGATCCGGCCTTGCGACATCACCAGCACGCGATCCGACAGCTCCGCCACTTCCGACATCACATGGCTGGAAAACAGAATCGCGGTACCCGCCGATCGCAGGCGCAACAGGGTGCGGCGCAACAGGCGTACTGCGAGGACGTCGAGACCCCGTGTGGGCTCGTCGAGAATAAGATGCTTTGGCCTGTGCACCAGCGCCCGCGCCAGCGACACTTTCATCCGCTCTCCCTGGGAAAAGCCGCCCATGCGCCGCCGCCACAGCTTCTGTAACTCAAGCTCCTCACACACCGACGCCAGCGCAGACTTGAGCGCGGCCCCGGACAAACCCTGCATACGCGCAAAAATATCCAGATACTCAACCACGGTAAGGCGCTCATAGAGCCCCTCGCGATCACCGACCACACCCAGCTGGCGGCGCGCGCCTTGCGGGTCCCGAACCGGGTCGATTCCACCTACCAACACCTGCCCGCTTTCCGCACGCAACAATCCGCACAGGATGCGTAAACAACTGGTTTTGCCAGCGCCGTTAGCACCAAGCAATGCCGTAATACGCGCGTCCGGAACCTCAAAACTCAGGTCCCGCAGAACCGGCTGGCCGGCAAACGACTTGCTGATACCCTGCACCTGAATCATGGCTGCGCCTCCTCTGCTGAGGCCGTAGCCTCGCTCTCCGGATTAAGCCGAGGCTGTATTTCTTGTTGCAACTCTTGTCTCAGCTCTTGCCTCAAAGAGGGCCCAAACATACCGGCCATAAATGGCGGGCGCTGGATATCGGCGACACACGCCTGATCCAGCGACTGGCCGCCATTCAAGAATTCTTCCATCAAATCGGGAATGCAACCGCGCGCACTGTTGATGTGACCACCGCCCTGAACAATCAGGTGCTGGCGATTTTCCAGGTAGTCGAGGTCCTGTTCGGCATAGAGGGGTGGCGTGATTGGGTCTGCGCTACCGGATATCAACAACACGGGATGTGATCGAGCCTCGCTCACCGGATACTCCTGCGAGGGAACCGGCCATTGCGCACAGCCGCGCACAAATGGCTGTACAAACGCCTCGCCGAGGAAGGTACCCGCGGCATCCCTGAGGATTTCATCGCGTTGCATACGGCTCACTTCTTCGGCACAGGCCACAGAAAACGTGAGCCCCATCGCCATACTCCCCTCCAGCCTGGCAAACAGCCCGACGATACCGGACAGCGGCAACAGATTACCTTTGGCTGCCTGGTCGATCGCGAATGGCAGCTGTGCCGCCACGCTAGGATCGTACAATGCTGTGCGCACTGCGTTGGCCAGCATCCAGCTCTCGACCGGCTCTTCCGAGGGGAGACCAGTAAACGGATCCGGGAAACTGACTGCACTGGCTTTATCCCAGTTCGCCAATATCAAATCCAGCGCGCTGCGCCAGTCGCCGAAACCGCCACACACCGGGTCCGCAGTACAGTCTTGCTGCAGCTGCACCAGCGCGGCTTCCGCGGCCTGCGCCGTGAGGAAAACCTTGCTGTCGATGGGAGCGACCCCATCCAACACCAGGCTTTGCAGGGACTGCGGATACCACTGCTGATACAGGAGTGCCGTGCGTGTGCCCCAGGAACCACCCCACAGACTGATTTTTTCGTGCCCCAGCACCTTGCGCACCTGCTCAAGGTCTTCCACCGCCTGACGACTGGTTAGTGCCAGTGGGCGCTCGGGGTCCGCTTGATAGCAATCGGCCAGCAGCTCAACAAAGCGCTCTATATCGGCCGGGGGCGAGTCGCTCAGACCACAATCAAATACCTGAGAACGCCCAGCACCGCGCCGGTCAACGAACACCAGATCCCGCTCGCGATTGATCTTGCGCAGCGGGTTAAGCAGTTGCACCAGATCGGAGGATGCCTGCCCGGGCCCGCCGGCGAGCAGATATAACGGCTCACGACGGGCGTCGCTCAGTGCCGGCGCCACCAGCACGGTCAGCTCCGCTACTTGCCCGGCCTGCAAACCTGCAACCGGTATTGCGTAGCAGCGCAGCGCATCCGCCCAGCCACTGCCGTGGCACAGAGTCGGCTCCAGCGCGGCGGCACTTGCCAAACCTTCTTTGCCGGCCTGAGTTTCGGCCGACTGGGCAAACACCGTTGCCCCGGCGAACAGGCACAGGGCCGCCACCGCTATCCGTCGTTTCATTTCCCTGGTCCTTCGCTGCTGCTTCATCCGTGATTGGCTCTCCGGTACCGATGCATCAATGTTCATTGCCGCAGTCTACCGAAGTTTTTGCCCCATCGCTGCGCTATGACCCCACAAGGCCGTAGCGTCAGCTAGCGCCGAATGGTATTGTTTGCGGTCGCTTGATTACAGAACAACCACTGCGAACCCGCCGAAATGAGCTTTTCAGACAGAGAGAAACAACTGGTACGGGCTGCTTTTGCCTGGGGCCAGATCACCCAGAAAGAAGGCTATACCCTGTCTGACCTGGAAATTGAAAAATCGGTACTGTTCCGCCGCCTGCTTGCGGGCCGGCCGCCTCTGGCATTCCCCCCGCCCCTGCGCCACGGCTTCCCCTGGTATGACGTGATCGAAGGCCGCAGCGAACACGTGGTCAGCGCCTCCGAGGCATCCCCCGAACACAGCTTTATTGCACCCGGCAGCAAGCCGGGAGACACCTATATTCTGATCGACGGCGCGTTCTGGCGCGTGGCGGAGACTCTGCGCGAGCGCGAGGATTATCTGGTGGAATGGGGCGAGTATCCGATGCAGTGGCGCTTGCAGAAGCAGTGGGAGGTCAACTATGAAATGACCCAGCAACTGCACAACTTCCGCCAGCAAAACCCGGATGCCAACGTGGACCTGGCGCCTGGCAGCGGCCAGCGCGAGTACAGCGAATTCCGCGTGGATGACGATCAGACGGTATGGCTTTCCGAATGGCACCTGACCCGTATCGGCCTGCCTGGCTGGGTATGGGTTGGTAAAGCGGTGGATACGGAGCCTGCAGACCTTGAGCTGGCGCCCATCTGCCAGGATCAAGGCGGCCCTCTGGTACTGGGCGTGGCCGGCGCCGAGCGCGGCCCGGGCTGGCTGCGTATCGAGCAGGCCGATGGCGATTCGCGCTACATCAAGTTGGGTGAAGATCTGGAATACAAGAAGGTAATTGCTTCAGCGGTTACTGAGTTCGACCGCCTGCTGCAAGCTGTTCGTGGTGAAGTGCTGGAAGTAATGGATCGCCGCGGCGACGATGTGCTGCGCTGCTATCAGGTACCCATGCATCTGGCACCGCTGGAGCACTTTGATTTTGCGGATGTGAATTACGACCTGGTGCCGGATAACGCTTACAACGGGTAACTCAAACCAGATGAGATCTCGTAGCACTCTCCCTGGCGGCCCTGCCGCCGGGAAAGTTTGCGAGACACGCCGTGAACCCATCCCCGGGGGCTCTTCTAAAACATCCCTGTTTTAGAAGGTCTCGCAAACTTCCCCGACGTCAGCCCCTTCACTCTCCCCACTGCTCTTCGACCAACCTTCGCTTCCGAAGTGCCTAACTTCAAATTGAAGCTGGAGTACTGGGGTGTTGTTTTTGGAAGCGTCGCAAACAGGGATGTTTGCGACGCAGCGTACAGGGACGTATTCACAGCGGTTCCAAAAACAACACCCCGGTGCTACAGCGCCACTACAGGGTCGTAAGAAAAGCGGAGTTGAGAATCACCGCTACAGCTGAATCAATCCACATCCCGCCCGCGCCCAGCGCGCAGCAGTTCAAACCACTCTTCCCGATCCAGCTCAAGCTCCAGAGCAGACAAAGCCGCTTCCAGTCGCTGCGGATTACCGCTACCCAACACCGGGATCATGTTCGAGGGATGCTTCAATAGCCACGCCAGTGCCAGCTGCATCGGTCCATCCTCTGCATTCAGGCCGCGCGCTGCGCTCAAGCGTTTGAGCTCCTGCTGCACGCGCACTGCATCTTCATCGGTTCCGCTAAACAGACGACCACCGGCAAACGGAGACCAGGCCATGGGGATAACACGGTGTTGCTGGCAGTGGTCCAGCTGGCCGTCGAACATGGCTACCGAGTGCAGCAGTGACGCTTCGATTTGATTGGCCACCAGCGGCGAAGACAAGCGCGATTGCAGCAGGTCAAACTGATGGGGCAGGAAGTTAGATACACCCAACTGCTTTACCTTGCCCTCTTGCACCAGAGTTTCCAGCGCCTCGGCCAGCGCGTCGGCATCCATCAGTGGGTCCGGGCGATGCAGTAGCAACAGGTCCATTTGTTCCACACCCATATCGAGCAGGCTGGTTTCAACGGCCATGCGCACGTGGGCGGCACCAGTGTCGTAATGGTTGATACGCGCACCAGAGGCTTCACCGGCAAGCCGGATGCTGCACTTGCTTACCAGCTCCATGCGCTCGCGCAGCTGTGGCTTCAGGCGCAGCGCTTCACCGAAAAACTGCTCGCAGCGGTAGTCACCGTAGATATCCGCCAGATCAAACGTGGTCACGCCCAGATCCAGCATGCGTTCGAACAGGGAAACGCGCTCGGCCGGTGAATAACCCCAGTCGGTGAGACGCCACAAACCGAAAGCAATGCGGGAAAGAGAAAAATCGGGAGCGAGAGAGGAAGAAATGCGCTGCATAAAAAAATCCGCTGGATCAAAGTGATTCCAGCGGATTTTCACATAAATAGCGGGATGAATGGTCCTCCCCCGCTGAGGCTTACCCTGGCCTAGGGCAGCTGCAGGGTTTCAGCGATATCCGCCCAGGAAACCAGCTTGAAGTTCTGGCTCGCGCTGGGCATACGATTGCGGCCGTCCTGCACTACCAGCAACCCCTGTGGATATTGCGCGCCAAGCGCCGCGCTGGAAACTTCCAGGCCGTCGGTTTCGGAGCTGCCATCAAGCCCTTTGTCCAGATTGATGTCCACCTTGAAGTGCCCCACAAACTCGCTGCCGTCGCGATTAAACAAGGCGTAGCTGTTGTTGCCCTGACTGGACACCACCAGATAGCTCTTGTCCGCGGCGTGATAGAAACCCATGCCTTCCACATCCGCCGCCAAGCGCTCGCCGTCCACCGGTGCAATCAGCTGCGGCTTGGCCTCGCCAGCGAGGTATGCGGCAATATCCAACCGCCAGATGCCACCGTCTTCCTCGCCGAAGAACAGCATCTGCATTTCATCATCCACCACACAGCCTTCCACCTGGCTGGCCACTTCCAGTGAAGCTACCTTGCGCAGGCTCCAATCCACATTGCCGGTACCGGGAACAATCTGCAGCAGCTGCACGGCGCCTTCCTTGTCGGAAACCCAGGTCATCAGGTCGGCACCTTTGCGGTACACGCACAGACCGTAGGGATCTTCCATTTCCAGGTTGCGCAGCCCCAGATATTCCACCGCGCCCGCTGCGGTAATACCGAACAGGCTGACACCCGGATCGGTGCGATTGGTAGCCGCGGCAATAGCGACAAACTTGCCGTGCTGCATCGGGCGCAGGTCCACGTTGTTTACCCGGCCGACCTCGAAGTGCTCCACCAGCTTGCCATTCAGGTCATACACACTGAGACCACTCTTCTTGTCGGTACCGAGAATCAGGCTGGCGCTGGGCTTGGCCGGGTTAACCCAGATTGCCGGGTCGTCGGCGGCATCGCCACCGGAGGCGACCGGTGCGGTCTGACCGCTGGCACGCACGCGCGGTATCTCGACCGGGCCGCGGAACGCCTGCAGTTCTTCGGGTGGCTGTGGCAGGGACACCGCAAAGCGATGTACCTGGTCACTCTCTTCCTCCAGAGCCAGCAGTGCCTCACCCTGCACCGCAGCAGATACCGGTTCAATATCGGCAAGCGTTTCCACAAACAGTGGCCCCAGGGCAGGATCGTTGATATTGAAGGCCATGACTTTTTCTGCGACGGTCAGCCACAGATTGCCATTGACCTCATCCAGCCACAGGCCACCGAATTCGCCCTCGGGCAAATCGCTTGCCGCGATAAACACCTGACGCGCCTCATCCATTTCCGCATCGGCATTCAGGCTCCAGATGCCCAAAGGTGGCTGGGCAACCAGCAACTTGCCCCTGCGATCATCGACGACACAGGAAGACACCTGCTCACCAAAATACAGCGGCCGCAGGCCGGTAAAGGTCCAGGCTTGTTCACGGGGGTGCACCACATACTCGTGACCAAGACCCGTCTCATCAATCGCAAACAGATGTGTGCGCCCCGCCTGCGAGGAGAAGCACATGGCTACTTGCGGGGCGCTCGTCGCCATCGCCGCCAGGTAGCGGATCCGCGGGCTGCCCTCTTCCACGTCCAGCAGGCGCAGCTGCAGCTCGCCACCGTCTTCGTCATAGACGGCAATCAGCCAGCTGTCTTGCTCCAGCGGATGCAAGGCAAAGCGCTCTACGGTACCGCCATCCAACGCCAGCTTTTCGTTGCCTTCCTTGTCCACCAGAACCAGACCGCGCTTCTCGCTAGCGAGCAACAGGTATTCATTGCCACCCAGGGAAAGTGGCGCCAATTGGCTCGATACAACATCGGTGAGTGCCAACTGGTGCTCCGCGGCGATACCTTTCGGCGTCGTCGCCTCTTTGCCAATCTGCGGTCCGCACGCGCCAATTAAGGCCGCGGCGGCCAATGTGCTGAACAGTTTTAACAGGGTTTTACACGCCATAATTCATTCGTTTTGCAGGTTCTTACTGTGCAGGCCCGGTCTAATTTCCTGAAAGACCGCGCCAGTGCATCGGCCAAAATACGCCGCTCCCGTGACAGGAATGTGGCAAACAGATGACCAATGAATCCCATGTAAAAAAATAGCAGAAAGCCCGAGCGCTCCAGGTATCCCTGCAGCGCCCAGGCTTGCTGCTGTGACCTCCGGCACTAACTCTCCGCGGAGCAGTTAGCACAAAGAGATCGCGAATAGCCCTTTATTAGAAAGTGCTATAGGTCACGCCCAGTACATAGGCAGGACCGTACTCTTCGTACTGGCCGTTGTAGCCGCGACGATTGGCGTAGAAAGGTTCATCAGTCAGGTTGACCGCATTGAAGAACACCTGCATACCGTTCTCAAAACGATACTTGGCGGACAGGTCCACCTGCATATGGGTGTCTTCGTAGAGGTCGAAAGCCTCGTCTTCCAGGTCCACTTCCAGCAGGCGCTCGCCCTTGTAGGCGGTAGACAGGCGCAGGCTCAACGCATCGCGCTCATAACCGACGATAAAGTTAGCCACCAGATCCGCTTGCGATGGCAGCGCAACCTTGTTGCTACGTTCGGCATCGGCGCCCAGGCCCAGGTCTGCTTCGGAGTCGGTCAGGGTGGCGTTGGCGCGCAGCAGGAAGCCATTGTCGAAGCCGCGGGTCCAGGCCAGCTCGGCGCCGCTCAGGGTGGCCTTGTCGCCATTCATCGGCTGGAAAATTTCCGCTTCATCCACGGCCAGGCTACCCACATACATGCTGTAGTCGGCCGTGCTGGACACATCGGCAGTCACCACAAAATTGTCGATCTGCTTGTAGAAAGCGCCCACGGAGAACATGCCCAAGGCATCCGCGTAGTACTCGAAGGAAGCGTCGAAGTTACGCGCTTCGTAGGGGGCCAGCAGCGGGTTACCGGCTTCCACCTTCAATTCACCTTCGTCGTACTCGATCTCTGCCGGAGACGGATTCAACGCGCCAAAGGACGGGCGGGACAGGGATTCGGTGTAGGCTGCGCGCAGTACAATGTTATCGCTGTAATCGAACTTGAAGTTCACGCTCGGGAACAGCTTGCTGTAATCGTTAGCGTATTCCACTTCGGATACATAGACGTCTTCGGCAATTTCTACTGCGCCGGGGATCGCTTCACCGGCCTCAACCACGCGGTAGCCCTGAGCGGAGAAGTCCGTCGCCTCGTAGCGCACACCGTAGACCAAGTTGGCGCGACCGAAGTCGATATCGTTCATCACGTAGAGCGCAGAGATGTCTTCGCTCATCAAGTAGTCGCGCGCGGAATCCAGTGCGGTATCGGTTTCATCAATTTCGAAACTGGCCAGGTTCGCATTAATGAATGCGTTGATGGCGCTTTTGCTGGCGCTCGGGCCGAAGGTACCCAGGTCGTAATCGATGCCGTTGGCGGCGAAATCGGCGAGGGTGTAGTCATCTCCGAAGCCGTCATAGATGGTGGCATTCAGGTCACCGGTTTTTTCCCGGCGGCGCTCGTGCAGGCCGAGCTTCAATTCAGATGGATTGCCAGCCACTTCGATATCGCGACGAATATCGATACGCAAGCTGACTTCTTCATCATCGGTGTAGTTGTCTTCGATGACGATCTCGTCGAGCTCGTAGCTGGCGGCATCCAAGGCGCTGGCATCCGCAGCGAACATTTGCGGGATTTTGCCCGCGCTGGTGTAGCCCAGCTCCAGACCTTCCTGTACGAAAGTGGTGTCGCGGCGATGGGGTTCAGACTCTTCCGCATGGGAATAGCCCAGTGCGTATTCCACACCCCAGGTATCCATGTCGTGTGAACCACCGGCAACCAGTGACAGAATTTCCTGGGCTTCGTAACGGTCTTTCAGCTCTTTTTCCAACGCGGCGTCCGACCAGGTCGCGGAGGTTGCGGAAACGCTGGACGGATCATCATTTTCTTCATCCAGCTTGAAAGAGTTACGCTGGCGCTGCTCGTCATCGGAAAAATCGGAATACAGGCTGTGCAGATACACTTGCTGGCCTTCGGCGACTTCCAGATCGAAGTTCGCGGCGAGACCGGTACGCTCGCGGGTCACGGTGTAGTCGCGCTGCTCGATTTCCGCAGCGGTGATGCCTTTACTACCATCCAGCGCGGTAAACTCTTCCCACACGCCGTCGGTTTCAATGTTCTCGGAACCGAAGTTACGCTCCTGGTGCGAAGCGGCAACAGCAACACCCAGGGTGCGACCGTTCAAGTCAAATTTATTGGTGTAAGTGCCGGCGAACTTCGGGCTGTTTTCGCCCTGCAATTCGCTATAGCCATTCTCAATACTCACCTTGTAGGTCTGGCCGTCGTAATCCAGCGCGTTGATGCTCTTGATTTCGATGGCACCACCGATGGAGTCGGCGCTCATATCGGGAGTCAGGGTTTTGAATACTTCCAGGCTGGCGAGAAGGTCAGCGGGAATAACATCGAGAGCCACGGCACGGCTATCGGTTTCCGGCGCCGGCAGGCTCATGCCATTGATGGTGGAGGCGTTCAGGTTTGGATCAATGCCGCGCACACCGACAAAGCGACCCTCGCCCTGATCGCGGGAAATAAACACGCCCGCCATACGCTGTAGCGCTTCGGTGACGTTAGCATCCGGCAGCTCGCCGATCGCTTCAGAGGTTTGCACGGCAACGACTTTATTGGATTCACGCTGGCGCTCGATATCACTGCGCGCGTTGGCGGCCTGCGCGGTGACCACAATGGTCTCCATCAATTCGTCTTGTGTTTCTACGCCTGCATTCGGCACTTCCTGTGCGCCTGCATTGACACTGATTACCGCAGCCGTAAGCGGCGCCAGCATTTTCAAATTAAATACCGTCTTAGTCATAGTCCCCGTTCCCGTTGGAGGTAGTTTTTAAACAGAAGCAGTTGGGCGACCGGTAATCTGGCGTGTAAATCCAAGTCCGATCTGTTGATTTGCGAGCGCAGGCTAGACTCGGGATGTGAATCTTGCGTTACGTTTTTTTTAAATTTGTCATATTGCGCCGCTAGGCTTGGTTCCGAACGTGACACAAGCCAGAAGGATTTAGCGACAAATCAGCTTCTGGCGCCGCGGCTCGACCCGCGATTGGGCCCGCGACTGGACACGAGAGCGGGCCCGCTAGGAAAGCAAAATAAATTTTGGTGAACAATTTATGACAGACCACAAACACGGCGACCGGGTGCCACACAACGCTCAGCGCAGAGCGTTACTGAAAACAATCGGCGCCACCGCGGCGGCTACTGCCAGTGCGAGTTTGTTACACGGCTGCAGCGACAAGAAAAACCCGAAAAATACACATAATCTCGGCTTCGAAGAGATTCCCCACGGGCTGGATTCCAAACATCACCTGCCGGATGGCTACAGTGCGGACCTGCTACTGCGCTGGGGGGATTCTCTGGATGCTTTTGCCGGTGCCTTCTCTCCAGATACCCTCGATGCCGACGAACAATCCCGCCGCTTTGGTTACAACAACGACTTTCTTGCGTTTATGCCACTGGATCCCGACGCAGTACCCGGCGAAGGCGACAGACACAACCTGAGCAACAACAGCAAACGCGGCCTGCTCTGTGTAAACCACGAATACACACAGCCGCATTTAATGTTCAGTGGCTACACCGAACGTAGCTCGAATCGTGGCACCAGCCACGCGCATATCGCGGTGGAACAGCAAGCCTGCGGGCACAGCATTGTAGAAATTGAACAGACTGCAGAAGGGTGGCAAGCAGTACTGGGGAGCCCCTATAACCGCCGTATTTCTCTCACCACCGAAATGGCAATTGTTGGTGATGCTGCCGGTGACAAACGCCTGCAGACCAGCGAGGACCCGAGTGGTACGAAAGTTTTTGGCACTGTGGGCAACTGCGCGGGTGGCAAGACTCCGTGGGGAACGGTCTTGATTGCCGAGGAAGGTTTTGGCGGCGCATTTCAGGGCGACCCGGACAATGTTGCCGACGAGATCGAGGCACGCAACCACCACGCGTTTGGCATCGAACCGGAAAACCGCAACTGGGGCGACTACGATCGTCGTTTTGACATCACCGTAGAACCGAATGAGCCAAACCGCTTTGGCTGGATGGTGGAATTCGACCCCTACGACCCAAAATCCAAGCCGCGCAAGCTCACCGGGCTCGGCCGCTTCGAACACGAAGGGTTTACGGTAGTCAGCAAACCCAATGCACCGGTGGTGGCGTACGGAGGCGATGACGACGAGCACCAGTTTGTGTATCGCTTTGTGTCTAAGAAGAACTACCTGCCCCGCAATAACACCCATAACCGCGATCTGCTCACGGAAGGTACCCTGTATGCCGGCCAGTTCCGCGAAGGCGGTGGTGGAACCTGGTTGCCACTGATATTCGGACAGGGCCCACTGACGCCAGAAAACGGGTTTCGCAATCAGGCAGACGTAATGATTGATTGTCGGCGTGCAGCGAAACTGATCGGTGCCACGCCGATGGACCGCCCGGAAGATGTGGAAACCAACCCGGTAAACGACTGTACCTATGTGATGCTGACCAAAAACAAGAAGCGCAAGGCCGGGGAGGAAAATGCAGCCAACCCACGTGCGCGCAATACCGCCGGGCATGTACTGGAGATTGTTCCCCCGGGACGAAACGGCCAGCGCGATCACACAAGCGACACCTTCCGCTGGAATACCTTTTTGCTGGGCGGCAACCCCAATGCAGAAGATCCCGCCGAGCGCGGCGCCTACGGACAACAGCCCGGCAACATATCGCCACATGGCTGGTTTGCGAACCCGGATAACGTTGTCTTTGATAGCAGCGGCAATATGTGGATAGCCACCGATGGTTGCGAGGACTTCGGCTTCCACGATGGGCTCTGGGCCATGGCGACCGAAGGCGAACTGCGCGCAGCGCCCAAGCACTTCTTCGGCTGCCCGGAGGGCGCAGAAATCTGCGGGCCGGAATTCACCCCGGACGGCAAAACCCTGTTTGTCGCGGTGCAGCACCCGGCAGATGTGGATAACTCAACCTTCGACAACCCACTGCACCGCTGGCCGGACAACGATCCGGAGCTGCCGCCGCGGCCATCGGTACTGGCCATTCGGCGGAATGACGGCGGCACTATTGGCAGCTGATGTGATACTGCGTGCCGTGCATTTGGCTAGTATTTTTTGAACACCTGTGTAGTACAGGTGCACGACACTCAACGCCATCAAAGGACCTGCCAGGATGTTTTTGCTGACAACATGGAAGTGCATAAACCGCACACTTGGCAAAGAAGCATTGCTACTGACGGCGATTCTTCTCAGCGCCTGCTCAGATGGATCCCGCGACGAAAAAGTAACTACTGACGCAGTCACTGTGGACAATGGCGTGCAGGTCCAACTGAATGGGTCTGGCGCTAGTTTTCCGTTTCCAATTTACGCGAAATGGTTCCGAGATTTCTCCCGTTCAGAGACGGGTGTGCAGGTGAATTACCAGCCGAAGGGCAGTAGCGCGGGCATTCAGGACTTCATCGCTGGCGTGGTGGATTTCGCGGCGTCCGATGCGGCGATGACGGAGCGTGAAATCGCCGAGGTAACGCAGGGTGTCGTACTGTTACCGGTGACCGCGGGCGAGGTAGTGCTCGCCTACAACCTGGAGGGTGTAGACGAATTAAAACTGCCGCGAGATGTCTACCCGGAAATATTCCTCGGCAAGATTGACCACTGGCAAGATCCAAGAATCATCGCGGCGAATCCTAACGTTGTGCTGCCAGACAGTGCAATTACCGTAGTCACACGGGCGGACGCATCCGGCACCTCGTATGTATTTAGCGGCCACCTGAGCGCCATCAATGACAATTTTCAGTCTGCGGTAGGTCAGTCGACCACACCCAATTGGCCTGGCGGCGCCAATTTCGTATCCGCGCCGAAAAACGATGGTATCGCCGCAGAAGTCAGGCAGACCCCCGGTGCCATCGGTTACGTGAATTATGGCGTCGCCAAACTGACTGACCTGCCGGTGGCACGGCTGGAAAACAAGGTGGGCAACTTTGTCTCGCCGGGCCCTGCGGCCGGCGGCGCTGCGCTGGCCAATGCACAGTTCTCTGCCGGTACCCTGCCGGGCAACAATGCTCCTAACCTGATTGCATGGGTACCAGACCCAACCGGTAACAACGCCTATCCAATTGTCAGCTTCACCTGGCTACTGGTATATGTGGATCAAGACAACGATAAGGCGGCCGCAATGCGCAGGCTGGTGGACTATGTGCTGAGTGATGAAGCACAGGCAGAGGCCAATGCGCTTGGTTATATTCCTCTGCCGCAGAATGTACGCGAGAAAGTGCGCGAAGCCGCGCAGTACATCAAATAGCGATGCGGCTAGGGAAATAGCGCTGCGGCTACGAAAAATAGCGCCGCGGGCTACGGATACTCAAAAACTTTTCAGCCATCGCAGCAGTGCCTGGCGGCGCCAGAGCAGTAACAGCAGAGCAATCGCAGCGTAAATGGCAGGCTCGATCCAGCCGCTTTTCACCGACCACCAGAAATGCCAACACACCAGACCAGCGACCACGTACAACAGACCGTGTAGCTTTTTCCAGTTGCGCCCCATCTTTCTCAGTAACAGTGGAAGCGATGTGATCGCGAGCAACAGCAGAACCAACCAGGCGGTAAAGCCCAGCAGGATATAGGCACGTTTGACGATTTCCTCGCCGATCAGCGACCAGTCGAGGCCAAGCTCCAATACCAGCCAGGCGCTGAAATGCAGCGTTGCCCAGGCAAAACACCAGAGCCCCAGGGGCCTGCGCAGCCGATTCAACTGGCCGAAGTTCAGGCTTTTTGCCAGCGGTGAAATCAGCAGTGTGAGCAGCAGCAGGCGAATGGCACCCATACCTAGATAGTGGATCAGTTCCTTAACCGGATCACCACCCAGGCGCCCCTGGTTAATGGCCACAAACAGCCACAATAGTGGCAACAAGGCACCGAGATGCACCGCCACCTGCAGCAGAATGGCAAGCGGCTTTTTCCACCGAGCCGTCACTAGTAAAACTTCCTGAGATCCATATTGCGGTACAGGGACGCAACCTCTTCCGCATAGCCATTAAAGGGCAATGTGGGCTGGCGCTTCACCGCAAACAGGCCGCCCTCACCAATAAACCGTTCACTGGCCTGGGACCAGCGCGGGTGGTCCACCTGCGGGTTCACGTTGGCATAAAAGCCGTATTCCTGCGGCAGCATCTTGTTCCAGCTGGTGGGCGGCATCTGTTCCACCAGTTTGATTTTGACGATCGACTTGATGCCCTTGAAGCCGTATTTCCACGGTACTACTAAGCGAATCGGAGCCCCGTTCTGCGGAGGCAGTGTTTTGCCGTACAGGCCAACGGAGAGAATGGTCAGCGGGTGCATGGCCTCGTCCATACGCAAGCCTTCCACATAGGGATAGTCGACACCGCCGCCGATATAGCGGTTGCGCTGGCCCGGCATCTGTTCCGGATCGTACAGGGTTTCAAAGGCGACGAACTTGGCGCGACTGGTGGGCTGGAAGCGCTTTAAAAACTTACCCAGTTCGAACCCCACCCAGGGAATGACCATGGACCAAGCCTCCACACAGCGCATGCGATAAATACGCTCCTCCAGGCCGATCTCATTCATCAGCTGCCACACGTCCACCGTCGCCGGCTTTTCAACCTCGCCTTCCACCTGCAGCGTCCAGGGCTCAGCACGCAAACCCTGACTGTTCTTCGCCGGGTCGGTTTTGCCGGTGCCAAATTCATAAAAGTTGTTGTAGTTACTCACCTTGTCTTCCGGGGTGAGCACCAGATCGGGGACAGGTTTCTGCGGAGTAAATTTCAGCGGCTTGCGCGGCGCCTGTTTAGGCTCATCCTTGCGGCCAAACAGGTCCAGCCCCATAGCTTTCTCCCCCACACCGGCGCTGGCCAGTACGCCACTGGCAACCAGCCCCTTGATCACACTGCGGCGGGATACATAGGCCGATTCCGACGTGGTTTGGGCTTCGCTCAAGTCACTGGGGGCGGGCTTCTTAATCAGCACGGTGGCATCCTCGGGTTGGCAATTCGGGGGTTTGCTGTTGTTCTGTCGCGGACAGGGAAGAATTCTTACATTGCGCAGTGAATTCAATGACCGTATACGCAATACCGGCCCGATCAGCTCAGAAAGAATTGCTGGATACCCAGCAGTACATTGGTGGTTGCGACCGACGCAAGAATAAGCCCCATTATGCGACTGACAATACTCGCGCCGGCATCGCCAATCCAGCGGTAAATCCAGTTCGCGGTGAGTAACAGCAGCAACACAATACCCAGTACCGCGAGCATCGCGGTGGCGGTATTCACCTGGTGAATGGGGTCAAAACGGTGGTTATCGGTCAGCACTACCGCCGCCAACATGGCACCGGGGGAGGCAATGGAGGGTACCGCGAGGGGAAATATCGCGGTTTCGTGGCCCCCGCGGATAATATCGACTTCCTGCTCGGGTTTGCTTTCACCAAAAATCATGGTGAGTGCGAACAGGAACAGTACGATGCCGCCGGATACCTGAAACGCGGACAGCGGCACGCCAATGGCCTCCAACAGGTACTGACCGGCCAGTAAGAAGAACAGCAAAATGCCCGTGGCCACTGCTACCGCAAGCAGCGCAATCTTGCGTCGCTGCCATTCACTGTGGCGGCTGGTCACGGCAATAAACACCGGCAGGGTGCCTACCGGGTCGATCACTGCAAAGAAAAAGACAAAGCTACTGAGCCAATCGTCCAAGTGATCTCCTGCAAGCCCGTGCTAGTATCGGAAAAATATGGGAGAGGCTTCCAACAGAGTTTAGTGCATGACAAACCATTCCCCGACCGCGCGCCGTATCGCCAAAACCATCCTCAATGGCTTTGACGCCTATTTCGCGGATTTCCAGAATATGACCCTCGGGGCAAAAGCCCGCTTTGAAAAGGCCGCGTGGGATGCGGTGCACGAGACCAACAAGGAACGCATCGACCTGTATAAGACCAAGGTCAACCAGGTTCTCAAGCTGGTGCACTCGGTCACCAGCAAAGACACCACGCAACTGGAGCTATGGGGCCAGGCCAAAGCCACCTACAGCCAGCTTATTGCCAACAACAACAATTACGAGATTGCTGAAACCTTCTTCAACTCGGTGTTCTGCAGCCAGTTTGATCATGCGCATATTCACGACAGCCATATCTTCGTGAAATCCTCGCGCGCACCGGACGAAAAGCCACTGCGCGACTACAGCATTTACATCAGCTACAACGGTCAACATGGCCTCGAAGCCATGATTGAAGACATCCTGGCGGATTACAGCTTTTCCATTCCCTGGGAAGATACCGCGCGCGACCTGCGCAATGTCTGCGATGCCTTGCGCAATGGACCGCTGGCGGGGAAGCTGGAGTCACTGGAGGACGAGCACCAGCTGCGCGTGGACATGCTGGAATCGGTTTTCTACCGCAACAAGGCCGCCTATCTGGTTGGGCGACTGATGTTTGGCGGTGAGGTAATCCCGCTGCTCCTGCCGTGTTTAAACAATGGCCGTGGCGGCATCTTTGTCGACACCCTGATCTACGACAACGATTCCACCAGTATCATTTTCAGTTTCACCCGCTCCTACTTTATGGTGGACGCGCCGATTCCCTCACGGTTCGTGCGCTTCCTGTCCACCATTATGCCGCTCAAGGAAAAGTCGGAGCTGTATAACTCCATCGGCTTCCACAAGCACGGCAAAACCGAGTTCTATCGCCATGTCATTGCCCACATGAAGACCAGCAACGACAAGTTTGTGATCGCACCGGGCATTAAGGGCATGGTGATGAGTGTGTTCACGCTGCCGTCTTACCCGGTGGTATTCAAGGTCATCAAAGACAAATTCGACAACCCGAAGACGGTGACCGAAGCCATCGTCAAAGAGAAATACAAATTCGTATCCCGCGCGGACCGTGTGGGACGCATGGCGGACACCCAGGAATACACCAACTTTATTTTTTACCGCAACCGCTTCAGCGAGGAGCTGCTGGCGGAGCTTCAGCAACTGGCGCCTTCGAAACTACTGGTGGATGACAAGTGGATCATCATCAAGCACCTGTATGTGGAGCGGCGCATGGAACCGCTCAACCTGTATCTCGACGACGCCAACGACCAGCAGACCATTGAGGCCATGGAGGAATATGGCAACGCCATCAAACAGCTGGCGGCGGCGAATATTTTCCCCGGCGACATGCTGCTGAAAAACTTTGGTGTGACCCGCCACGGGCGCGTGGTGTTTTACGATTACGACGAGCTGTGTCCGCTTACCGAATGTAACTTCCGCAAGATCCCGGAACCGCAGACCACCGAGCAGGAGCTGGCAGACAGACCCTGGTACACGGTCGACGAGGCCGATGTTTTTCCGGAGGAATTCCGCCTGTTCTTCTCCGGCAACCCGGTGGCGCGCAAGGCCTTCGAAGACCAGCACAGCGACCTCTACGACTACCGCTACTGGCAGGGTCTGCAGGAGCGCATCCGAGCCGGACGGGTGGAGAGCACCTTCCCGTATCGCCGCAAGGTCCGCTTCAAGCGCCCTTCGCGCAAGCCGAACCACTGACTTCAAAGTCGCGGTTTGATCGGCCTCCCGCTGCGTGCGTAGATGGGAAAAAAGCCCGCTAACAGCGACTATAGTTAGAGGAGCGGATTGATACCGAGGAGGTAGGAAGTGCGGTATTTCAGCGGTAGCGCACTGTGCGCGGGCCTGGCGCTGTGGGGCGTCACATTGACTGGTTGCGGTTATCTCCCCAGCGAAATGGACGGCAAGCCAAAAGCCGCCGAGGCCAAGCCCCAGGACGCCACCACTGAGGTGTTCAACCATGTCGCCAGCTGCGGTACCCGTGCCAAGGGCTACAAGCTACTCTCCTTCAGCGACCTGTATGTCACCACCAACGATCCGCGCTTTCCCTTCCAGCGCGCCAGCAACCTGCCCGGGAATTTTGATGTCCGCGCCTATGTGTGGGGCTTCCAGAGCTGTGAAAGTCTCAGCGACTGCAATAGCGGTGACCACTACTGGCTGATTGGACGCGGACCCGGTGATGACTTTTCTACCTGGGTGGTCACGCCCCAGTTCCCGCGCATTACCATCAGCTCTTCCTGCCGCAACAAACTCAAGGTCGGTGAGCGCTACCGCTTTTCCTTCAGCAACGGCCAGCTCACAGGATTTAGCAGGAACTAAACTGCACGATTCTTGAGGTAGCGGTAAATCGCATCCTGTGAGCGCACATTGCGCTTGCTGTCGCGATTGGCGATGCGACTATTGGTCTGCTCCGCATCCAGTACCCGCGCCTTCTGATTATCCTGCCATTGCAGCTCCAGGATGTTCATCACCGTTTCACGATGTTCTGCCGCCAACAACGGGAAGGTCACTTCTACCCGGTGATCCAGATTACGGGTCATCAAATCCGCCGACGAGAGATACACCTGCGGGTCGCCGCCATTGTGGAAGGCATAGACCCGCGCATGCTCGAGGTACTTATCCACCAGGCTAATCACCTGAATGTTTTCGGACAGTCCTTTCTGCTCACATTGCAGCGCACACATACTGCGCACGATGATCCGCACCCGCACCCCCGCCAGATTGGCGCGGTACAGGTAGTCCACCACTTCGCGATCCACCAGGTTGTTACATTTGATGAATATTTCCGCCGGCATGCCCGCCTCGGCCGCGGCAATCTCACGATCAATCGCCGCGAGGATATTCGGTCGATTACTGTGGGGGGAACTCCAGATGTGGTGGTAATTCGGTTGCAGATGTGGCTGCTTGATAAAGTCGAACACCCGGTAGGCATCCTGCCCCATTTGGGTATCGCTGGTGAGCAGGCTGAAATCGCAATAAATACGCGCGGTACTTTCGTTAAAGTTGCCGGTGCCGAAATGGCTGTAATAGCGATCACTGCCGTTTTCTTCGCGCACAATGGAAATCAACTTACAGTGCACCTTGAGGCCGGGCACACCGTAGATCACCTCCACGCCCGCATCACTCAATTCATTGGACCAGTGAATATTGGCCTGCTCATCGAAGCGCGCCTGTAGTTCCACCACCGCGGTAACCTGTTTCTGGTTGCGCACCGCATTGATCAGCGCCGCGACGACCCGCGAGTTTTTTGCCACCCGGTATAAGTTGATGCGAATTTGGCGCACCTTGGGATCAATTGCCGCCGATGCCAGCAGCTTGGTGATCACGCGAAAATCGTGATACGGGTAATAACACAGGCGATCCCGTTCGTTCAGCCAGTCAAAGATGTTGGCACTGTCCGGCAAGGTAGGCAGCGGCTTGATCGCCCGGTAGGTGTGCTGTTTGCTGTCCGCCGGAAAACTCATGAAGTCCTTCGAGTTGTGGTAGCGCCCGCCGGGTGTATAGCTGTCGTAGCGCCCCATTTTCAGCTTCTTCTTGATCAGCTGCAGCAGCACTTCCGGCATGGTGGAATCGTAAACCAGCCGCACCGGCTCCGCCTGCTTGCGCTTCTTCAGGGATTTCGCCACGCGGTCAAGAATGTTCTGGGTCACATGTTCACCCAGCTCCAGCTCGGCATCACGACTGATTTTGAAGGTAAAGGCAGCCGCCTTTTCGATGGGCAATACATAGCGGAACACTTCCACCAGACAGGCGCGGATCACATTATCCAGAACGATATAAACCTTCTCCTGCTTGTCCTCCCGGTGCGGAATCGCAATAAAGCGCGGCAGGATATCAGTGGGAATCTCCAGTGCGGCAAAGCGCAGGCTGCCGTCTTCCAGCTCCAGGTAAATACCGAAGTAAATACTCGCTTCATTCAGCAGCGGCATGGTATCGCGATCGTCGATAAAGAAGGGTTCCAGCTCCGGCAGGACTTCGCGGTGGAAATACTCCTCCACATATGCGCGCTGCTTGGGCGTAAGCTGGCGCTCACTGATCAGGTGGATATTGTTCTTGCCGAGGTCCTTCAGTACCTTGCTGTAGGCGTTACCAAAGCGCGCGTGCAGGCGCGCCGCCATCTCATTGATATTGATCAGCAGCTCGGAAAAGCTCTCTTTCTTTTTGCTGCCCTTGGTAAACGTGGCCAGGCGGCGGACATCCGCCACACGAACCCGGTAGAATTCGTCCAGATTGTTGGAGAAGATGCCAAGAAAACGCACCCGCTCAATCATTGGCACGCTTTCATCTTCTACTTCCTGCAGCACCCGTGCATTGAAGGAAAGCCAGCTGAGCTCTTTGGGATATAGAGGGGTGTCGTTTGCCATACTCTTTACTGCATTTGCCGGGGAAGGCATATCTGCACTGGGCTCTATAGTGGTCGCGACGCCCGGCGACAGTGCAAGATTATTGGGTTTCAAAACAGTACCTTCCATTGAAGCCATAGTTCATTGACCGACAGTTTGCTACATTTTTATTGCAACCATTTGACAACCATAACCATGATTGACCCCGCCGACGCCGCCAGCCAGGACGCCAACCACGAACGCCTCGCGGCCCTGGATCTTGGCTCCAATAGCTTCCACTTACTGCTGGCTGAATTTCGCGATCAGCGTATGGTGCGGCTGCACACCGATCGCGCCATGGTGCGCCTGGCGGAAGGGTTGGGCGCCGATCGCAGTCTCGATCCGATAGTGGCGGAGCGTGCACTGGAGGCCCTGCGGCGTTTCGCGCCGGTGATCCAGGACCTTCCTCAGGACAAAGTACGCGTAGTGGGCACTAACACACTGCGTGCGGCCAGCACGCGCGCCGACGGTTTTCTTGAAGAAGCCGAATCCATCCTCGGCGCTCCCATCGAAATCATCTCCGGTATCGAGGAGGCGCGCCTCATTTACGCCGGGGTTATGGCTGCCGCAGAAGGCCCGCCCTGTTTACGTTGTGTCGTCGATATCGGCGGCGGCTCCACCGAGCTGGTGCGAGGTATGGAAGTCCCGCGGCAACTGCAAAGTGTCAATATGGGTTGTGTGGCCTTCAACCGCCGTTTTTTCAGCGACGGTAAAATCGATGGCGGCAAGCAAAACAATTTCATCCGCGCGCGACGTGCCGCCCAGGCGGAACTACAGGAGCTGCAGCATATTGCCGACGATGCCCTGGTGATAGGCGCATCCGGCACCGTGAAGTCGGTCTCGCGAGTTCTCAACGATGGCGAGCTACTGCCAATCTTGCGCGAGGACATCGATGCGCTGGCGGACAAAGTTGCCAAATGCAAAACTGTCGAAAAAATCGACCTGCCTAACCTCGACCCGCAGCGTCGTCCGGTATTTGCCGCTGGCCTTGCCATACTGCACGGCATATTCCGCGAACTGAATATCCAGGAAATGCATATATCGCCCTATGCCATTCGCGAAGGTATCGTCTACGACCTGGCGGGCCGCGCCCACGGCGGTGACCGCCGTGCCGACACCGTCGAAAACCTGATGGAGCGCGGCGAGATTGACCGCGACCAGGCAAAACGCGTAGCCAATACCGCGCTGCAATTTTTCGGCCAGTTAAATCCGCACGCACCGGTGAGCCAGCGGCGCCTGCTGCACTGGGCAGCGGACCTGCATGAACTCGGTCTGGCGCTGTCGCACAGCAGTTTCCGCAAACTCGGTTCCTATATGATCGAGCATGCAGACATGGCCGGGTTTAGTAAAAGCGAACAGGAAAACCTGGCCTATCTGGTGCGCAACCAGCGTGGTGATATCAAAGCCGTGCGCGAACACTACGGGTTCCACCCCAACAATGATTTATTGTTGTGCCTGCGCCTCGCCTGTATCGTGCACCGGGATCATGTGGACCGCGCCATCGATGGCCTGCAGCTCTCCGCGGATGGCCCCGGCTATCGACTGCAGGCCCCTGAAGACTGGTTATACGCCCACCCGGCCATTGAGGATCTCCTGTATATGGAGGTCGAGTGCTGGGAAGAAAAATCGATAAGAGTGAAACTGATTTCCTCGTGACTACTGACATCGCAAGCAGTCTCAAGCTGCAGCACCAATACGCAGACCTGGGGCCGGTATTTGGCACCCCCACATCGCCCACGCCGCTGGAAAACCCCCATACCATCCACGTGAACCCATCGGTAGTCGCACTGCTGGGATTGCCCCCGGCAAGCGCCGAGGATCTCGCTTGGGCAGAACTCACCAGTGGCGCCAAGCTGTTTACGGGCAGTGTGCCCTTTGCCATGAAATATACCGGCCACCAGTTTGGCAGTTACAACCCCGACCTCGGCGACGGCCGTGCGCTGCTGCTTGGCGAGGTAGAGTATCAGGGACAGCGCTGGGACCTGCACCTCAAGGGTGCGGGGCAGACACCCTACTCGCGATTTGGCGATGGCCGCGCGGTATTGCGCTCAACCATTCGCGAGTATCTCGCCGGCGAGGCGCTCACCGCGCTGGGAATCCGCAGTACTCGCGCACTGAGCATCGTTGCCAGCAGCGAACCGGTGGCGCGGGAAAAGATGGAAACAGGGGCGGCGCTGATCCGGGTGGCCGAGAGTCACATCCGCTTCGGCCATTTCGAGTATTTGTTTTATACCCGCCAGCTGGAGGCACAACACAAACTGGTCGAGCATGTGTGCGCGCAGTTTTTACCGGAAGTGAATGGCCTCCCGGTGCAGGAACAGGCGGAAGCGTTGCTGCGCTTTACCGTGCGACGCAGTGCAGAGCTGGTGGCCGGCTGGCAGTCCGTAGGCTTCGCCCACGGGGTATTGAATACCGACAATATGTCGATTATCGGCGATACGTTTGATTTCGGCCCCTACGGTTTCCTGGACGATTACGAACCCGGGTTTATCTGCAACCATTCCGATCATACCGGGCGCTACGCGTTTGACGCGCAACCCGGTGTAGTGCTGTGGAACCTGAATGCACTGGCCCATGCATTTTCCAGTTTACTGGACACCGAAACACTGAAGGATTGCCTGGGCCAGTACCAGCCCCTGCTGATCGATTTTTTCGCCGAACGCATGCGACGCAAACTCGGGCTTGCCCTCGAAGACGATGGCGACCAGCAGCTGTGTGCGGATCTATTGCAGATTCTGGAATCAGGGCAGGTGGATTACACACTGTTCTTCCGCGCCCTGAGCCATTACTGCGGCGAACGGCCGGCAGTGAGCCTGCACGCGCTGGTCGCCCCGGTGCAACACCAGGCGCTGGACGACTGGCTGTCCCGTTACGACCAGCGCCTGCAAAAGGAGCAGCGACCGGCAACAGAACGCAGCCACGATATGCTGCGCACCAATCCCAAGTTTGTGCTGCGCAACTATCTTGCCCAGCGGGTGATCGAAGCCGCCGAGGCGGGTGACTACGGGCCACTGGCAACCCTGTTCACCCTGCTGCAATCACCGTTTGATGAACACAGCAAGTACGAAGACTGGGCTGCTGCGCCACCGGAGTCTGGCAAACATCTGCCGATCAGCTGCTCTTCGTAACAAGAATAAGCGCGCGCCAAACAACGCTCACCCGGATTCAGCGGGCCAAACGATAGGTTCTACACTCTCTACAACAAGGTAAATATCCCAATGCGGAGCGTGACCTTAAAACATGTTATGGTCAGCTTTGATTACTTGCGATGGAAGCTCTTATGAAAAAACATTTCCTGGCCATGACCGCCGTATTCACCGCCCTGCTGCTCAGCACTCAGCTGGCTTTTGCCGATGTGGTGGGACGCTGGAAAACCGTTGACGACGAAACCGGACAAGCCAAGTCCATCGTGGAAATCTACGAGAAGGGCGGCAAATACTACGGCCGCGTGGTGGACCTGCTGATGAAGCCGGACGACACCGTATGTGAAGCCTGCCCCGGCGCCAACAAGGGCAAGAAAGTTGTTGGCATGGACATCATCACCAACATGGTGAAAAAGGGCGATGTGTACGAAGGCGGCCAGATTCTCGACCCCACCAAAGGCAAGGTCTACGACTGCAAGATGTGGGAAGAAGGCGGCAACCTGATGGTGCGCGGCTACCTGGGTTTCTTCTACCGTACCCAGACCTGGTATCCGGCGGACTGATACTCACGGTGTAAACACCAAATAAAAAAGGAGGGCCTGAGCCCTCCTTTTTTGTGTGTAGATCGATGGGGGCGACGCTGGATACGATTTATCCGCTAGGCATCGCGGATCCTTTCTGACAGCGTTAATTAACTAGAATCGCAGCTGCACCCGTACCGCACCAACCGTGGCATTGTCACGACTGGTTTCATGCGGATGCACTCGCTGCAAATCCGCGGTGATACGCAGCCAGGGTGTCACAAACAGGTTATAGAAGGCTTCTAACCCCTCTTCATCTTCAATGAAAAATGTCGGGTCGAAGGGCATAGACCCGCCAACTTTTGCCAGACCGCGGACCAGGTCGTCACTCAGGCCGTATTTAAAATAGCCGATACCCCAGTGATCCTGTGTACGGCTCGGAAACAGCCCCTGCCCGCCGAGGCCGGCGATAAAGTGCCATTTCAATGGGTTGGGGTTACCATCGGAAATGGCCCCTTCCGCAAACAATCCCCAGCCGATATCCGGGCTTTCTGGATAGTGATAAAGATATTGCTGCACCCGCGTACTGAGGTACCAGTAACCATCTTTCGTCAGGATCGATTCAGCGGCCTCTGGAAGATCGATGAGCGCCGGAATAGTGGCGAGGTCGAGCCCTTGCTTTGAACTGTATACACCACGTACGCCATAAAACCCTTTTTGACCTGAAATGGTCACCGGAAAAGTTACCGAGAGGCTGGTGGTGGTGCCATCGCGAAACGGATGACGGATAACGTCGTAATCCTGAGCATTGCGTGGGTCATAGACCATCAGGGTAAAACCTGCGTGCTCGGCTTTCAGCTTGCCAATTACCCCAAACAGGTAAGGTGGTGTGACCCCGGTAATGGGCGCCGCGAGTGCGGTATTCAAAAAGGTATCGAGACCACCCCCGCCGGTGAGCGGCTTCTTGGCCGCAGCGTCGAGCATATTGAACTTGCCAATGGAAATCCCCCCGCGCTCGCCGAAACTCTGCGAAAGCGTCAGTGCCAGCTCCTGATCACTCCCACCGAGCCTGGGAAAGGCCATTGCGGTATTGAACGGAAATAGCGCCCCGCTCAGAGGATCGTTGGCATCCTCGCCAAAGAGCCATTCCTGATGTGCGTTGAGTGAAAGTCCGCGCCACAACCCGGCCTTGGCCAGATTTACATTGACGATCAGATCGCCCTTGCCGCCATACTGCCAACTCTTGTGTCCGTCCCCCGCGGTGATGCCTTGGGAGAACTGGGTCAGCCAAAGATCAAGGTCTACCCCACCCTCACGCGCGGCCTGCCGTCTGCCGCCGGGACAGTCAAATAGTGCTGGGCGCGCGCAATATGCGGTGCTGCCGGTCGCCTGCTTGCTCGGTTGCGCGAACCCTAGAGGAGCAGTAACGCTCCCCATTAATACGAATGCGATAAACGCATGTTCCAGCCAATACCTCATGCGGATAGATGTCGCAGTTATCAACCTTCAGGAGAACAAGGAAACACGCTTAGAGCCCATCACGAAATGTGAACCTACCGTCCATCATAGTACCCACCACTTTGGTATCGGCAATCTCTGAAGGTTTCACGTCGAAAATATTCTTTTCCAAGATGACAAGGTCAGCGTATTTTCCAACTTCGATACTGCCTACCTTGTCTTCCATGCGTGCCTCATAGGCACCACCCAAAGTTACCGCCTGCAGGCACTGTTCAAGCGTGATTGCTTGGCTCATTGGCGGGAATACGCGCTGGTCGCTTGGGTTTGACGGGTCCCTCCGGGTTATGGCCGCCTCGCACTGGGTTAATGCCCCCATGTTTTCTCGATTTGTGCTGGGTACATCGGCAGAGATACTTACGTTGGTGCCGCCATCGATGGCGGTCCTGATTTGCTGAAAATACTTGAGAGTCCTCTCTTCCCCGATGGCCGCAGACGTTGCTTCCATCCCCCCACTCCAAGTTGTCGCCCAGATGGGCGTGATATTTACCGGAATTTTGTTTTCCAGCACGCGCTTCATGTCATCCGGATGCACAACAGTAAAATGTTGCAAGGTGTTGCGCGCCTCGACATTGCCGTCTTTCTTTGAGGCAAGGAAGGAGTCGATGGTGTCACGCACCGTCTGGGAACCGTCCACATGCACCGAAACATCAAAACCAGCCTTATTCGCGGCTTTAATTACTTCATCTGTGCGCTGTGCCGATACGCCACGCTTCACCTTCTTGCCTGGTTTATCAGTGAAAGGTTCAATCATAACGGAGGCATGACTGGTATGTACGCCCTCCGGGTGTATCTTGATACCGGCAACTCGAATCAATTCCGTGTCATACATACCTTTCAAAGTTCTGGCATTTTCAACCAACTGATCGACTGATTGCGCATCTGTTTTGTACAGAACCTGCATAAAAGTACGAAGTTTTAGCGTGCCTTG
The DNA here is from genome assembly GCF_019800665.1 of Microbulbifer agarilyticus. Lineage (GTDB taxonomy): Bacteria > Pseudomonadota > Gammaproteobacteria > Pseudomonadales > Cellvibrionaceae > Microbulbifer > Microbulbifer agarilyticus_C. Next base: position 58,483 of record NZ_JAHVKO010000006.1, on the reverse strand, counting down.
CTGCCGCTGTTCATCCAATAGCTTCAGCGCAGTCTTGTAATCATCAAAATGTCTTGAAAGACTCTTGATATTGGGCGTGATCAGTCCCTGATTTACATAACCTGTGTAGCCGAAGCTTGCCGCCAAGTCGTATAGTTCGCGCTGACTTTCCTCAATCATCTTGTCTGCCTGCCAGGCGCCAGACTCTATAAAGGCGTCCATCCATGCAAACTCTTTTGCGTAACCCGTAGGGTTACCTTTCTCATCACGCACCCATTCAATTAGCCCGGGAACGGGGTCTTCGGTATCTTTATTGACGCCGCCCAATTCCATGGCTTTGCTGTTCATCCACATATCATGCATGGTGTAATCAAGAAGTATCACCGGACGATCGGGAACAATAGCGTCGAGATCCTTGGCCGTTGGCAGTTCATCCATCAGCGCTGGATTCCAGCCGGATCCTCGAATAAATTCTTCATCAGGATTGTCTTCTGCATACTTCGAAATAATTTCCAAGTAATCAGATTTCGACTTCGCCTCGCCCAGCTTTGCGCCCAGCGCCATCCAGCCCGATGCAATCAAATGTTCATGGGCGCTAAAAAAACCCGGCAGCAACATTTTGCCTTTTAGGTCGATCTGCTTGGTTTTATTACCGACAAATTTGGACGCACCCTCTGCATCCCCCACGTAGGTGATTTTGTTTCCCGTAATGGCGACTGACTCCGCCCAGGGCTGCGCCGGATTCATTGTGTAAACCTTGCCGTTGGTGAAGAGGATATCGGCATGCTGTGGCGCGGCACTTGTGAGAGTGCCAAACAAAAAGATCCAGCTAATAAATGAGAGTTTGAGGAAATACTGAGAGCAGCTTTGGCGTATCTTGGATCTCATGACAATGGCACACTTTATGTTAACAATCACCGAGTTACCGGTGCGAATAGCATGTGACATTAAGCGTACAGACAGGAGCGAACACATGCCGTGCGGGCGTCGAAATTCTCTTCACGAGTTTGTTCCGACCTGAAGTGTCCTAAATATAGTGGAAGATTTTTTTGCAGCGGGCAGGTACAAAAAAGCCCCACCGGTTAGGGCAGGGCTTTTTGTTTTCGCTACGTCAGGCAGAAGTTTTCACACCGGCCAACCAGTGCGCGAAGGCTCACTTTTCAACCACTTCCACCTTATCCACTTTCTGGAAACCGCGCGGCAGTTTGTTGCCGCGGCGACCCCGCTCACCCTGGTAGTGCTCCAGCTCGGAGATTTTGATACGGGTGTGGCGTTTACCGGCGTGAATCAACAGCTGATCCTTGCCTTCCAGCACCGCAATGCCCACCAGCGTTTCTTCGCCACTGGCGGCGCGCGCAGCCGGGATGTTGATAATCTTGTTACCCTTGCCCTTGGACAGCTCTGGCAGCTCGGATACCGGGAATACCAGCATACGCCCTTCGCTGGTCACTGCCGCGAGCAGCGCTTCGTCGGGGTTTTCGATCTCCTGCGGCGGCAACACACTGGCGCCCTTGGGCAGGGTCAACATGGCCTTACCGGCCTTGTTGCGCGATTGCAGGTCGGCATACTTGGCGATAAAGCCGTAGCCCGCATTACTCGCCAGCAGGACTTTCTGATCGTCCGCGCCCATCAACAGGCCTTCAAAGGTGGCACCGGAGGGTGGGTTGATGCGCCCGGATACCGGCTCACCCTGGCCCCGCGCAGATGGCAGCGTGTGCGCGGCAATGGCGTAACTGCGCCCGCTGCTGTCGAGTAGCAGCGCCGGCTGGTTGCTCTTGCCGCGAGCGGCAAAACGGAAGCCGTCGCCGGCCTTGTAACTGAGCGATTCCGGATCGATTTCGTGGCCCTTGGCCTGGCGAATCCAGCCCTTGGCCGACAGCACCACGGTAATCGGGTCGGAAGACAGCAGTTCGGTTTCGCTGAAGGCCTTGGCTTCGGCGCGCTCGACGATGGGCGAGCGGCGGTCGTCGCCAAACTCTTTGGCGGCTTCCAGCAACTCTTTCTTGATCAGGGTCTTGAGGCGACGCGCGCTGTCCAGGGTCTTGGTCAGCATATCGCGCTCTTTCTCGAGTTCCGCCTGCTCACCGCGGATCTTCATTTCCTCGAGGCGTGCCAACTGGCGCAACTTGGTGTCGAGTACGTATTCCGCCTGAACCTCGGACAGCTCGAAGCGGCGCATCAGCTCCTGCTTCGGCTCTTCGTGGGTGCGGATAATCTCGATCACCTCGTCGATATTCAGGAAGGCGATCAACAAGCCATCCAACAGGTGCAGACGCTTCTCGACCTTTTCCAGGCGGAACTGCAGGCGACGGCGGGTGGTAACGGTACGGAAGCTCAACCACTCGGACAGGATCTTGTCGAGGGATTTAACCTGCGGGCGACCGTCAATGCCGATCATGTTCAGGTTTACCCGGTAGCTCTTTTCCAGGTCGGTGGTGGCAAACAGGTGGTTCATCACCTGCTCCAGGTCCACACGGTTGGACTTGGGCACAATCACCAGGCGGGTCGGGTTTTCATGGTCTGACTCGTCGCGCAGGTCGCCCACCATCGGCAGCTTCTTCGCCTGCATCTGCGCGGCAATCTGCTCCAGCACCTTGGAGCCACTGGCCTGGTGCGGCAGCGCGGTGATCACGATATCGCCGTCTTCCTTGGTCCACACCGCGCGCATTTTCACCGAGCCCTTGCCGGTCTCGTACATTTTGTGGATATCCGCGCGCGGCGAGATGATCTCCGCCTCGGTGGGCATATCCGGGCCGTGGATAAACTCGCACAGGTCACTCACCGTGGCCTTGGGGTTTTCCAGCATGTGTATGGTGGCATTGACCACTTCACGCAGGTTGTGCGGCGGAATGTCCGTGGCCATGCCCACCGCAATACCGGTGGTGCCGTTCAACAGGATATTCGGCACCCGCGCCGGCAACACCGCCGGTTCATCCATGGTGCCGTCAAAGTTCGGCTGCCAGTCCACGGTGCCCTGACCCAGCTCGGACAGCAGTACCTCGGAATACTTGCCCATGCGCGATTCGGTGTAACGCATGGCGGCGAAGGACTTGGGATCGTCCGGGGAGCCCCAGTTACCCTGGCCATCCACCAGCGGATAGCGGTAGCTGAACGGCTGCGCCATCAGCACCATGGCTTCGTATACGGCGCTGTCCCCGTGCGGGTGGTACTTACCGATCACGTCGCCCACGGTACGGGCAGATTTCTTGTATTTGGCGCTGGCTTTGAGGCCCAGCTCGCTCATGGCGTAGACGATACGGCGCTGTACCGGCTTCAAACCATCACCGATATTCGGCAGGGCGCGGTCCAGAATCACGTACATGGAGTAGTCCAGGTACGCCTTCTCCGTGTAGTCCGCCAGGTGCTGGCGCTCGGAAGCTTCGTAGACTGAGGGCTCGGTCATACTGCGAGAGTCTCGTTATTCTGTTGGGGACAGGTAAATATAAGAGGGGGATTATGGCCGACACAGACGAGCGGTTCAAAGATCCTGTCCACATCTGCAGCAGTTTGCAGGTCGCGGGGGAATGCGGCTAAATACGCAGCGACTATCAAATTGAGCCCAAATTACGCCGAAACTAGGCTCAAATCAGGCCCTAACAACCGCGGTCACTCGCGCCGCCACCGGTATGGAAACCACTTATGCCCGCGCTCTTCGCCTTCCTGCACCACCTGGCATTTCTGGCCCTCGCGGTCACCCTAACGGTACAACTGGTGGTGCTGGGGCAACCTCTCACTGTGCAGAGCGCGCGCAAATTAGGGATTGTGGACCGAATCGTGGGGGCATCCGCCGTGGCCCTGCTGATTGTCGGCCTGCTGCGCGTGTATCACTTTGAGAAGGGCGCTGACTACTATTTCCACAATGCGGCGTTTCACGCGAAGCTGGCACTGTTCGCCCTCGCTGCCAGCCTGTCGGCCATCCCCACCCTGCAATTTCTCGCCTGGCGCCGGGAAATTGCTCGCGGGCAGCAGCCACAACTGCCGGAACGGCGCCGCCGCTGGCTGCGTATTATCGTGCACACCGAGCTGACGGCGCTGGTGGGCATGGCCCTGTGCGGCGCGCTCATGGCCAAGGGCATCGGTTACTTTGGCTGAGGCCGCCTGTGCCCCTTGAGCGCCATGCGCCGCCCAGAAGGCATCCAAACCCGACAATTTTCGTACCAGAGCAAAACACCAACTATTCTGACCTCAGATATTGCTCACAGGTGCACGGGTGAAAAGACTCCGACTGATCCTCGGCGATCAGCTCAATCACAACCACTCCTGGTACCGCGATGATGATGCCGACACCTGGTACTTCATTGCGGAAATGCGCCAGGAAACGGATTACGCCAGGCACCATATCCAGAAGGTAGTGGCATTCTTTGAGGCCATGACCGAGTTTGCCGCGTGGCTGAAAGCGCGCGGTAAACATGTTATCCACTACACCCTGGATCACCCCGAAAACACACAGAACCTCGCCACCAATATTGCCGGACTCGTCGCCAAGCATCACTTTGCATGTTTCCAGTATCAGCTGCCCGACGAATACCGACTCGACCAGCAGCTCAAACAGCTCGCCGATGACCTGAGCATTCCCACCGAGGTATTTGATAGCGAACATTTCCTCACCGAGCGCAATGCCCTGAGCACATTCTTCAAAGGCAAGAAAACTCTGCTAATGGAGAGTTTCTACCGTCACATGCGCAAGCAGCACGACATCTTGCTGACCAGCGTAGGCGAGCCTGAGGGCGGGCAGTGGAATTTCGACCAGAGCAACCGCAAGAAGTGGACCGGCACACCGGAAATCCCGCACGCGCGCGGCTTCCGCAAAAACGTAACCGCAACCGTCGCGCGTCTGAAACACTGTGGTGTTGAAACCATCGGCGCTATCGACCCTCAGCAATTCAGCTGGCCCACCTCACGGGAAGATGCTTTGGCGGTGCTGCGGCATTTTTGTAGCGCGCTGCTGCCCCACTTTGGCGATTACCAGGATGCCATGCATGATCGCGAAGTGTACCTGTTCCACAGCCGCCTCAGTTTTGCGCTGAATAGCAAGCTGCTGCACCCGCAGGAAGTGATCGATAAAGCCATCGCCCACTGGCGTAAACACCAATCTGAAATCGATATCAGTCAAATCGAAGGGTTCGTTCGGCAGATTCTGGGCTGGCGAGAATATATGCGGGGCATCTACTGGAAAGCGATGCCCGACTATCGCCGCTGCAATCGCCTGCACAACCACAGGCCGTTACCCGAGTTTTACTGGGGCGGTGACACGCAAATGAATTGCCTGCACCACGCCATCCGCAACAGCCTGGACAATGCCTATGCCCATCATATTCAGCGGCTGATGATTACCGGTAACTTCGCGCTGCTAGCCCAGGTGCACCCGGACCAGGTAGAAGCCTGGTACCTGGGTATTTATATCGATGCTATCGAGTGGGTGGAGATGCCCAACACCCGGGGTATGAGCCAGTTTGCCGATGGCGGTCTGGTTGCCACCAAGCCCTATGTAAGCAGCGGCAGCTATATTCACAAGATGAGTAATTACTGCGAATCGTGTCAGTACAATGTAAAAGAACGCACCACCAATGAGGCCTGTCCGTTTAACAGCCTGTATTGGCACTTTATCGAAGAGAAGCGCGAGCTACTGGCCCACAATCCGCGCATGTCGATGATGCTGCATCAACTGGACAAGATGTCTGAGACCGATCGCAAAGCCCTGCGCACGCGCGCCAGGCAGATCATTCAGAATCCGGACGAGTTCTAGGCGGCGCGAGGACCGCGCCGCCCGACAGGTTCGCCCTGTTATCGATTCCAGTTCACCTGAAACTGAACCGAGTTATCCACACCTTCATCACCGCCGTAGCGATATATGGAGAGGGTGCCACTGACGCGGTCAGTAAATGCCATTTTCACAAACGGCTTGAGATAGGTGTCGCCGTCGATGGAAATATCTTCGCTGTAGCAGTTACTACAACCAGCGATCTCCCGGCTCATATCCAGATGACGATAACCCAGGTTCAGGCCGACCAGGAATTTGCGGCTGTCGCTCAGCGGGTATTGCACACCGGCATCTACGTTCAGATTCCATGCAACAATTGAAGAATCTTCTGTGGACCGATCCCCGCTCCACTCATTCTCTACGTACTGCGAAAATTCAGCCTTGTCGTCCACCAGAATCGCACCGGCGCCGAGATTGAAATTAAACAGACCGTATTCACCAGAATAACCCGCTCCCAGCCCAAAGCCGGAATCGCTCACCCCGTTAAAGCGGGCTACATCGGCATCAAAATTGAATATTTCACCATGCAGGCTCCAGCTACCCTGATAGTAACTCTCAGATGCCTCAGCCATTGGCATCTCTTCTGCACTGGTATTTACCGCCATTACCGAGGCCAACAGGCCAGCTAACCAATGCCACTTATACTTGGTCATATTTCCCCCAAAACAGTTTTATATTGCTATTAGCCCCGCAACACGCGGGGCAGCAATTAGAAGGCTGAAAGACCAAAAACGCAAGATTGGTTCCCTGCATACTCAGTCATGTTCCAAAGCGCTAGTTTGAGAATTCCACCCGCGGGTCACCTCTATCGGTGCCGATATAGTCAGGCGCGCACTGAATAAAGTCTTGTTGGCTGAGGCCAGCTTCTATCAGGAACAACTGTACGTTGCGACTGCGACGATTGGAGAGTTCCAGCAGTTCTTCACGCATGCCGCGCGGCGGATCGCGGAAGAATTCGCGGCCGGTTTCGCCGGATGCCGCCATCGCCTGCGCCTCGTGGGGAAACATTACCTGCAAGTCCTGTGTGGTGGCTACGCCACAGATACCAGGCCGTGCTTTCGGGTTGTCCTTCAGAGTACTCACCATGCTGTTTAGCTCGGTCATCGCATCGCTACTTAGCTGGTCGCTGCCGGGGGCAAACAACAGGTCATCAAAGCGTTCGGCACGGAAGCGGTCCCAGGCCAGCTTGGCCAGGCTGTAAAAACCGATTGGGGTAAAGTAGGCAAACAGCGACTCGAGAATCGCCCGCTGCAGCAACTCACTGAAGACAAACTGGAAGTTGAAGTCGGGATCATAGAGATCACCGGTTACCGGCATTTTGATACGCACATCGCCATTGCCGTCTTTCAGTAAAGCCAGGGCAAAACTGAGAGGAATAATGCTTCTTTTCACCTCAAGGTGGTCGGTGTCTTTTGCCCGTCGTACTTTGATTTTTTCCAACCCCATTTTCGCCAGTGCATCGAGCTTGTTATTCAGGACCGAGAGAGTAAGCACGGCATCCAGCTGCCCCTGCAAAATCTTGTAACCAAGCAGGCGGGCGATATACGGTGTGGCCGGAATCAGGTTGGCGCCCTCTACATACCCAAGCAGGCCGCCATCCCAGTGATTGTTATCACGCAGATTGATATGACCAGCCACGTGCATTTCGCTGAAGCCACCCGGGCTGGCCCTCAGGATCAGGGTTGCCGCTTCATCTTCGTAATAGTTACTCGCGCCGCGCAGCAACACATTGATATGCCGAATGGGTAATTTCGCGTGATAGCGCTCGCTTTCATCGAGCCACAGGAAAGCGCCCTCGTCTATATAGACTTCGCGAATGCGATAGCGGAAACGATTAGCCTCACGGGCAATATCGCCGCGGCGATACTTGTAGCGATCCGCCTCGGGGGTGCGGTCGCGGAAGCGTTCCCAGGCACCGAGGTCCCCTTCGATACCACGCGCCAATATGCTGCGCGGCCTGAGCAAATTGATACTATCAATCGCCAGGTGCTTTTCTGCGGGCTGATACTCCAACCGGGCGAGGCTCAGGTGCTGAATTTGGGTATTCCACTGATAGTTTACAAACTCCGGGGCTCTGGGGTTTCGCTGAAACAACTTGCTGTTGGCAACTTCCAGGGACAGAACGCCCGTGCGCTCTTTGGCATAGGTCACCTGCCGGGCTTCAGCAAACTCCAGCTCCAGAAGTCGATCACCGCTGGTGTCATTGATACCCAGGCGATGGAACTGCGCTATATCCAGAACCAGTTCGCGCCGGGCAAAGTCGAAGCGACCCGAGGCATTGAAATCCTGTAGCTCCAGACAATAGCGCACACCGGGTACATAGCCTTCGGGTAGACAGCCGTTTACCTGGCCAAGATGCAGGTTTTCACTCACTAACTGCCCGTCGCCAAACCCCAGTAGGTCCGCTTGCAGTGACTCCACCATTAACAGCGGTGCGGGTAGCCCCCCGGGAAAGTCTGATTGAGTCACACGTAATCCGTCCACGGATACATGGCGAAGATTACGCATGGACTGGGCGTTGCGAAAGTCACTCAATTGCATGCGATGCCCGCTGTGCAGCGCAATGGTTCCCACGTCAAAGCAAGGCGCCAAGGCTTTTTCTGCAAAACGCATTTCTGGTAAGCAACCGCTTAAACCCGTGATTTCTCCCTCAGCGACCGCCAGAGTACCCGCCGCTAACACCAGTTCGTCGACATCCAGATAGTCAAAACCAACCCGTCGATTCGCTCCCTGGTTCAACGAGAAATCACTGACGGTGATATGCCCGCTGCTGCGGAATGCAACATCCGCTTCGCCCATCACCAGAGTCTGCTCGCCGGGAACCTGCAGTCGCCCGACTCGCATGCAGGTTTTCGAACTACTGCCTTTACTCCGGCCCGATGGCAGGCAACCGGCCCCGCCCTGTGCGTCGAGATCTGCAACCCGCAGCCGACCGCCACCGGGCCACGCCAATCCGCGCCATTGCAGATACGCCAGCTCCAGCGACGGTTTCTGATTCAGCGCCGGTAACAAACGCAATTGATTTGCCTGTAGCGGCCCCAGCCGCAAACGCTCGTTACCACCGCTTGCGTCCGAGCCGCCAGCAAGTGAGATCAAGTTATCGCCGGTCAGTGCAATTACGCCCCAATCGAGGCAGCCCGCCCAGAATGCGGTGTTGTCACCGCGCAACTGCGATGCCGCCAACCAGTCTTTCGGCCCGCAACCGCGTAGTGCGTTAAGGCGTAAATCGGTCAGATTGAGCGCCAGCGACCGCCGCCCGCCCATCTGTACAAAACCCACATTCGCTATGGACAGCTGCGCCAGGTCCAACTGCGGTGGATCAGACTGGTTGCCGTACAACGCCAACTGCCCAATGGTGATGCCGTCGCCACGGGAGGATAGATCGCGACTGCGCAAGCACTGGGGTAAACCCCGCTCGGGATCACCCGTGTCGGGCCAGCAAACGTTTATGCTCGACGCCTGCAGGGCATCAAACTGCCAATCCGCGCGCGCAAACGCGACGGCAGGCAAGTCCACACGCATCGAAAGGCTGGACAGGTCGCGAATATCCGCGGTGAAGTCGCTGCTTTGGCCCGTGAGCGAAAAGCGCTCCAGCGCGAGCTGATTCAGATCGGCAAAAAAGCGGTCGCCCCAATATTTCAACGTGAAAGTGTCGCCGGTACCCAGCGCCTGTAACTCGGCACAACGTTCCGACGACAAGCAAAAGGCCGCACCGGCGAGGGACGCCCCTGGCAGAGTGACATGTGCCATCGCAGGCTGAGACTGAAGCCGAATTTCCGCTTCCGGGAGCGCCAGGCTGGCCAGTGACAAAAGCGATTCACCACTGGCACTACTGATGATCGCGTGATCCAGATTCAGCGCTGCAGCATCCAGTTTGAAGCGAAAGGCACTGTCCGCGGGCTGATCGCCCTGCGGCATAAGGGCGCGACGCTCAAATGCGAGATTCAACGGCTGCTGTTGTTGCAGATTGCGAATATCGAAGCAGCTGGGAATACCCTGGCCGTCGGGTGCGCCCCCTTTCACATCATCCCGGGTATCCTTCCTTGCATCCTTCCTTGCATCCTTCCTTGCATCCTTCCTTGCATCGCCCTTGGTATTTTCCGCGGCGACCAGTAGCTGCCAGGACCTGGGCAGGCAGCCTTGCAGGCTCTCCAAGGCTACCGCATCCAGCTCCAGTTGCGTGCTACTGGTGCGCAGGTGCTTGCCGATGGCGGTGGTTTCGCCACTAGCCTGCGCGGCTGAGTCCGCACTTTGCGCCGCTTCGTTCTGCAATACGCCTTTTTCGCTGCCGTCGTCACTGCTAATCAGCTCCGTCGCGGTAAAGGCGGTGTCCTCGCTCCCCCACCAGAATTCCTCACCGACGGCGAAGTATTCGCCGGGCTCGAGCAGGTCGTTACCACGCTTGAACAAGCCTGGCCCTGCGCGTAACTGGGTGAGAACCACGCCGGTTTGTTGCTCAGTTGTTGCCGCCAGATGATCGTCCAGCACCAACTCGTCGAGGGAAAACTCCCCGAGGATGAGATAAGGGGAAGCGGGCATATCGTCTGCGCCGCCGTGACGCTGCCCTCCGCCTTTCTGGACATCGTCACCCGGTTTACCAGCCTCGTCGGCAGCGGAATCCGCACGAAATATAAAATTGCCGACACCATTCAGCGCCACTAACCGGGCACACAAAGGCGAAATCCGATCGGGTAGCAAGCTAGCGGGCGCGCATCCGGACAGGGACTGCAGTGAAAAGTCGTCGGCAAGCACTTCTTTTTTGTCTGGCGTAATCTGTAATCGCGCCCAGTCGAGTTGCGTTAACTCTGCACCATCCCCCAGGCGAGGGCGTGCACTGCCCGTGGAAGCTTGCTGCAACCGTTGTTCAAACTGAACATGCGCAAGAGAAAACGGCCCGCTCTCAAGCGCCCACGCTTGTGCCGGCCAACCATTGCGGGCGACCTTGCGTGGAAACTGCATGGAAAACACTTCTTGAATACTGAGCTGAGACAGGTTCACACACTGGTCGGGGGTATCCCAAAGCGCCCCAGGCAAACATCCGTTTGCCACATCCAGTGACGTATCATTCAGGCCGAGGCGACGGGTTTTGTTGCGATACTGCAATGCGCCAATATGCAGCTCGTTAATTTTCAGTGGCTCGGGATGGGGAGCCTTGCCCACCAGATCTTCGATCTCGCCTGCGGACAGTACCCCGTCATTGATATCCATGCCAAAGCCATCGCTCCAGGCGAAACGCGTAGCCTGTGGCAGGTTCAGCGTGCCCGCGGTGACGCAATAATGCTGAGTGTCGTTGCGCCAGGCATTAGGGCACCAGGAGAAGCGCTGTGCGATACCACTTTGCCATGCCAGTGATTTGTCCGGTCGCACGAAGTCGAAGTTGTTGATGACAATGCTTTCGGCGCGCCAGTTAGGCAGCTGCCGATTTTGATAGCGCAGGCGGACCTCTTCCCCGCTCAGCCGGTGCCAGGATATTTCACCCTGTTTGCCGAATGAAAACTGCCCGCTTTCGTCGAGATCCAGTCGACGTGCGCTACCGCAGTGCCCACTGATGCTATTCAGTGCAGGTACCGCCTCCGCCCAGCGTGCGGGTGAACAGCCCGCAAACTTGCGCGCATGGGTATCGGCCATGGTGAAATGATTACCGGGCCGATCAAAATGGACGTCGCGCGTCTGCAAATGCACCAGTGCAACGATTGGGTCATCTTCCGCGGACGGCAGGCGTGCAGCGCCCTCCGCAGGGGGCTGGTAGCCGAGACTGTGTTGCGAAACCGTGCCGGGCCGCTCATCCCACGCGAGCACATTGTCCAGCACCATCTCTTCCGCGCCAATATCGAAATTTAGCGGTTCCTGCGCCTCGCGAAATGCGCTGACAAAGAATTCCTTAACCGACATTTTCCCGATACGGAAACAGGTCGGGCTGGTCCACTGAGGGCGGTGGAGATAGCAGACCACCGTGTCGTGCACCGTTGCATTGGCCCACTCCAGGCGCCAATTTTTCGCTCGCTTGGGCCCCTCTTCCAGCCACCAGCCACCTATCTCCCACACTCGCCCATGTATTTTCCCCGGGTGGGATTCCAGATCCATGTAGGCGCCGTGCAAGTCCATCTGCCGCACGCGAATTTTGCCGCGCAACAGAGCCCACCAACTGAGACCGAGGGACATTTCGCGGACACGAAAGCCGCGCTCAGATTCGTTGCGCATTTCTACGTTGCGCAAGTGCGCGTGAAGACGCGGCAGCGACACATTCACATACTCAATACGCGCTTCGAGTCCCCGCGCCTGCAGCCAGCGCTGCACCATACCGGGCACAAGGATCGAGACAAAAAGATTCAACACCGCCACAACCACGAGCAGAATCACCAGCGTCCACAGCAGTCGGTGTATACCTCTGCCTGCAGGCTGCCGAGCCGGCGATACGGGTGGTGAATTGGACGTTGGTTTGGACATCAAATCTCAGCGCATAAAGGATTCAGCGCAATGCCCACCATTTATTGGCGAATTCTGGTGAGGAGTTGCGGGCTCTATACATTAAAGACCAGAGAGCCACTTGCACATGTCGTGTCAGGCAACCGAAAAAGCATTTCTTGCCGCGTTATTTTCCCTGCAACGGGCAAAACACCTGTGTCGCGAAAATTCCGGCGGCAAAAGCGTCGCGGCAAAGTCCACAAAACGTGCTATTCCACCCACGCCCATTACACTGTTTATATTTCAATCAAATTGGCACAAATGGTTGCAGCGCACACAAGCCAATGTGCGATCGAGTAGGCAAGAAGCAACAGGGACGCGCCGGAAATATGCAAAAGCAAACTCACTGTCAGGATCTGGTACTGATCGGCGGCGGCCATAGCCATCTGGTACTTTTGCAACAGTGGGCCAAGCAGCCACTCCCCGGCGTACGCCTGACACTCGTCTCACCACAGGTGCAAAGCCCCTACTCACCCATGGTGCCCGGCTTGATTGCCGGACATTACAGCCACAGCGACATCCATATTGATCTGCCACGCTTGTGCCGCGCCGCCGGTGCGCGTTTTATTCACGCCTGCGCGCACAATATCGATCCACTGGAAAACCGCGTGTCACTGCTGGGCCGTCCTGACCTGGCTTTCGATTTTCTGTCGCTGGCGGTAGGCGCATCGCCATGCCACGACATTCCCGGTTCGGAACTTGCGGTACCGGTAAAGCCGATCGGTCAGTTCTATCGCTACTGGGAGCAACTCAAGCAACAGATACAGCGCAAGCACCAACCTCTGAAGCTCGGAATTATTGGTGGCGGTGCCGGTGGCTGCGAATTGGCGATGGCGATCGCCTGTGCACTGGAAGAGCCGCTATACAGCGGTCGCGTGGAGTTGCACCTGGTGCAATCCGGCAGAAAAATTCCCGCCGACTTTCCGCTGCTGGCGCGGCGGTTGGCCGCGCGGGAAATGTCCCGCTTAAAAATCCATGCGCATACCAATTGGCGAGTGACCGAAATCACCTCGCGAGGAATCTATAGTGACGAAGGGCGCTTTATAGCGCTCGACAAGGCGATGTTGTGCACAGAGTCTTCTGCACCACCGTGGCTGGCACAATCTGGCCTGGCCATCGATCAACATGGATTTGTGCAGGTGGACGATTATCTGCGCTCGATCAGTCATCCACATATTTTTGCCGCGGGTGACGTGGCCGCCACCCGCGCACCGCAACCCAAGTCGTCTCAGGCAGCGCAACAACAGGGGCTGACGCTGTTTCACAATGTGCGCGCGGCTCTGCAAGATACCTCGCTGAAAGCCTACCGACCACGCCCCAGTCGGCTGCAACACTTGAGCTGTGGGGGCCAACATGCAATTGCCGCATTCAGCGCTCTGTCGGCAGTGAGCGCTCTGTTTTGGCATGCCAAAGACCGCGCCGACCGCCGCTTCGTGGATCAGGTCAATCACCTGCCACTTTCGCGGTTTGTCCGTAGTGGCGACGCCCACGCGCAAAATATCGTGGAAGAGAATGCGCTCGGAGACGGCGCATTGGGTGTCGATCTGTTTGATCAGGCACTGGCGCGACTTGCACAGCCCGCCCCAAAAAAGGCAAGTGAAGAAACGGCTATTGATCGCGCGCGCAGCATTGCACTTACCACCGCCACCAGCGCGCTCGAAATACCCAGCGATAAGCTGCTGGTGCAACACACCGAGCAGCTTTGTGCACCCGTGCAAGATCCATGGCTATTCGGCCGCCTGGCAGCACAGCACAGCCTGTCGCACCTGTTTGCGGTGCAGGCAGAACCTTTTTCTGCGCAGGCACTGGTCACACTGCCAACCCAGCTACCCAACGCGTCGCCTGCGCTCGCCAGTCGTGATTTACAATTAATACTCGACGGTGCGGCGCGGGAACTCAACCAGTATGACTGCTCGCTTACTGGCGGGCAGCTTTTGGAAGGACCAGCGGCGCAAATTGGGCTGACGCTGAATGGCAGTGGCGATCGCGCTTCTCTTGCTGCACGGAACAGCGTGCGCGCAGGCGACTGCCTGATTCTTACCAAGCCGCTGGGTAACGGTGCGCTATTTGCCGCACAGGCACAGGGAAAGGCGCATGCGCGTTGGTTGCAGCAGGCCCTGGATACCATGCTGCAAAGCAATCTGACCGCAGCCAACATCTTTATGCGTAACGGCGTGCGCGCCATGACGAGTGTCCATCGCGCCGGCTTGCTTGGGCAAATACTGGAGATGCTGCACTGGCACCCCCAACCCGTGGATGGGGCAACGCAACCCGCGGAACTCTCTACCCTTGCGGTCAGTGTACTTACCGATGCCCTGCCATTTTTGACCGGCGCCACTTACTGCGCCGAGCACGCGGTGCTGTCTTACCTGCATCAACACAATGCGCGCAGTTACAAGGCCGTGCAAAACCCGGGTTTCTGGCAAGGCAAACCCCACCTGCCCATGCTGGTGGACCCACAAATCTGTGGTGGACTGCTGGGTTCGGTACCTGCCGAACATGCGGAGCAATGTATTTCTGCACTGCACGCAGCAGGCTGGCGGCACGCTGCGGTAATCGGTGTTGTGGACACCTTGGCCACAGAGAATGATGCGCACGCGCAAACCAGCGCGCAGCCCATTTATCTGGCAACTGGCAGTGACTGGAAGAAGCTTGCGGCCAACCGCGCCACGGCAGTGCTATAGACTTTCTGCCGTGACAGCGCCTGCGCTTGCACTGGCGTGACACCTGCTATTCCCTTTCTCGCGAGACCATTTCTCCTGTAACCATTAATTGATTGCCAAACGCATATCTTGCGAGGATACTGGCCTCATCTCAGGCCAGATAGCTACCAAGCGTTTTCTCTATCTGCCTTTATGCCGGGGCGCCCCGGTGCATTAAAAATATTATAAAACGGGTCACACAGAGCGCTTCGAAGAGCCAGAATTAATAAGCTCTACAGGAAACTCTGTTATGAAAAAAATCGTCATTATTGGCGGCGGCGCCGGGGGACTACAGCTAGCCACCAGTCTTGGACGCCACTTCTCTTTTGCGCGTTTTGGCCGGCGCAACAAATCGCCTGCAGCACAAATAACGCTGGTCGATAAAAACCGCACCCATATCTGGAAGCCACTGCTGCACCAGGTCGCCACTGGCGCACTGGATTCAAGCCTCGACGCACTCAACTATCAGGTACATGCGCGCGCCCACGGATACCAATTTGAACTGGGCAGCCTGAAATCCCTCGACCGCGAAAATAAAACGGTGGAGCTGGCGGAAGTTCACAACGCCGATGGCGCGCCACTGGTGCCGGCACGCAAACTCGATTACGACTACCTGGTGATCGCCCTCGGTAGCCAAAGCAACGACTTCCATACACCGGGTGTGCGTAAACACTGCCAGTTTCTCGATAGCGCAGAGCAGGCGCAGAAATTTCACAGCCGCCTGCTCGATCAATTCCTGTTACTCGACAGCCAGGTGGTTAAGTCCGTGCATATCGCCATTGTCGGCGGCGGCGCCACCGGTGTGGAGCTGGCGGCAGAGCTGGTGGATTCGGTACAGGAAATGGGCCACTACAGTCGCATCAAAAATGGCGACCTCAAGGTAACCCTGATCGAGGCCGGTCCTCACCTGTTGCCGGCGCTACCGCCGCGCCTGGGTAACAGTTCGGAAAAAGAGCTCACCAAAATTGGGGTGCGGGTGCTCACCAACACCCAGGTCGCGGAAGCGACGAGCTCTGGTTTTATTACAAAGGACGGTGACGAGATTCCCGCTGCCATGCGCGTATGGGCCGCCGGCGTAAAAGCGCCGGACTTCCTGCAGCAACTGGACGACCTGAAGCTAAACCGACAAAACCAGATTGAAGTCGAAGCCACCCTGCGCAGTGTCACCGACTCGGCGATCTTTGCATTGGGTGACTGCGCCGGCTGTATCGACGGCCACGGTGTGAAGGTGCCACCGCGGGCGCAGTCCGCACAACAGATGTCGAAGACGCTGAGTGAAAACCTGATCCGTCTGGTGGAAGCCGAGGCCAGTAGCGATACCGGCAGCGAGCAAGCAACACTGCAACCGTTTGTGTATAAGGATCGTGGCTCACTGGTGTCCCTCTCCAAGTTCGATGCCGTCGGCAACCTGATGGGAGGGCTGGTGAAGGGCAGCCTCACCATTGAAGGCCGACTGGCGGGTGTTGCCTACCGCTCCCTGTATCGCATGCATCTGGCGGCCATACACGGCTGGCCCAAGGCCATGCTTTTGTACATTATCGGCCAAGCTAACCGATTCGTAAGCCCACGGCTCAAGATGCACTAGTCCACCTCTTTGCTGATCTCGTCGCGGCCGGTACCATGGCAGAAATCTCATCAGGTACCGGCGGCACGCGCAGCAATGACCACTTCCCCACCCACCGCATCAACCTTCACCAGCTCAACACTGCTTGCCCTGTCCCTCGCAGTAGCAACGGGCTCCGCCCATTCCACTGCCGAAGAGCAAGCCACTGGGCTCGAGCAGGTTTCCGTGACCGCCGCGCGGACTCCGCAGCCACTGCTTTCACAACCGGCTTCCGTCAGCATCGTAAACGGGGAAACTCTCAGCGCAATCGGCGCGGTGCATCCCAGCCAAGCCCTGTCCTCGGTACCGGGAATGAACATCAACCGCGGCAATGGTCAGGAAAGCCTGATCGGCCTGCGCTCCCCGGTACTCACCGGTGCCGGTAGCTGTGGCGCTTTTGCGGTCGCCCAGGACGGTATTCCGGTGCGCGGGGCCGGCTTCTGTAACGTTAACCAGCTGTTTGATACGCACTTTGAACAGGCCGGCCGCGTCGAGGTATTGCGCGGCCCGGGCACGGTGCTGTACGGCTCCGACGCACAACACGGAGTGATCAACGTACTGAGTTCGGCCCCGGTGCAGGGTAGCGAATCCACAATTGGTATCGAAGGCGGTGCCAACGACTACCAGCGCCTGCAGCTGACACACAACCGGGGCGATGATCAGGGCGGTACGCGTATCGACTTTACCGGTGCCCGTGACGGCGGCTACAAGGATGACTCCGGCTTTGATCAGCAAAAACTGCAGCTGCGCAATGACCGTCAGTGGCAGGACTGGTCCATATCGGCACTACTCAACCTGAGCAATCTCAATCAGGAAACCGCGGGCTACGTGGTGGGCAAAGATGCCTACAAAGACAACGCGCGCAAACGGGAAAACCCCAACCCGGAAGCCTTCCGCGACAGCCAAGCGGCACGGGCACAGGTAAAGATACAGCGCACCCTGGGCAATGGTGATGAGCTGCAGATCACCCCTTACGCGCGCTACACCGACATGGCCTTCCTCATGCACTTCCTGCCCGGTACACCGCTGGAGGAAAACGGCCAGAAAGGCGTCGGGGTACAGACCTCGCTGCGCCAGCAGATTGATCCGGCGCTGACACTGACCAGTGGTGTGGATCTCGAATACACCGCGGGCTGGCTCAAGCAGACTCAGGACGGCGGCTTCTCGGTATTTCCCGCCGGCAACCACTATGACTACTCGGTGTCCGCAGCGGTCGCGGCCATTTTTGCCCAGGCCGACTGGCAACTGGACGAGCGCACCACCGGTAGTATCGGCGCGCGCGGCGAATACCTGCGCTACGACTACGACAATCACATGATTGGTGGGGACACCCAGGACAATGGCGATATCTGTATCAGCGGATTTACCGGCGCCATTGGCTGCCGATATTCCCGCCCGGACGACCGCGCGGATGACTTCGCCAACCTGTCACTAAACGCCAGCCTGACCCGGCAGCTGGGCGACCAGCTAAGCGGTGTATTGCGCCTGGCAAGCGGCTTCCGCGCGCCACAGGCCACGGAGTTGTACCGCTTGCAGAATGGCCAGACCCGCGCCGACCTGGATTCCGAATCCATCGACAGCCTGGAAGCCGGTATCCGCCACGCCGGAGAAACGCTGCGTTACAGCCTTACCGGGTTTTACATGGAAAAGTCGGACGTGGTGTTCCAGTCATCTGACCGGCTCAATCTGAGCGATGGCGAGAGCCGCCACTATGGCCTGGAATACGAACTGGATTGGCGCCTCAGCGAGGCCTGGAAACTGGCGGCCAGTGGCACCTTTGCCCGTCACCAGTACACCAGTGACCTGAGCGCGCCAGGGTCGGGCCCCATCGCCAGCGACGGCAACGACATCGATACCGCGCCGCGCGCTATGCACAGCCTCAACCTGGCATGGCAACCGGCCGACGCCACCGAGATCGCGCTGCAGTGGCAATACACCGGCGGCTACTTTACCGATATTGGAAACGCCCATCGCTACGACGGTCACCAGCTATTGCACCTGCGCGCGCGGCAGGCATTGAGCGACAGCACATCGGTTGGTTTGCGTATCGAAAACCTGGCGGATGTGGATTATGCGGAGCGCGCCGACTACTCCAGCCTGGGCGGTGGTGACCGCTACTTTATCGGCGAGCCACGCAGCGTCTACGCGGACGTAAAATTCCGCTTCTAACAGAATCAATAATCGCGGTGAGTTTCAGGGCCTGATCACCACAGGCCCGCCGCGGTTGATACCCGGGGCCTTCCAGGTTTCTTCCCAGAACAGCTTCCACTGCATGGGCCAGCTGAGCCCGCAACGCACCTCGCCCTCGGCAAAGCGATAGTCGATACACGGCACGTTGATGGCCGGGTTGCCCACCTCGGTAAACTGCGGCTGCCGGTAGCGGTAGTGATCGATTAGATAGCGCAGGCCGTCGTCGATTTCCCGATAGCGAAAACGCAGCCGCGTCGGCGTATTGGTCACTCCGGTAAAGCCTTCGCCCTCGCGATACCAGTCCACCAGCTGCCCGCGCGCGCCGTAGATACGGGTGGTGGTCAGCAGGCTCTGCTGCTCATCATTGCCATTGAAGGTCGCAATTTCGGTTTCACGCAGCTGGCCGCGGGTGTTGTACCGATAGTTAGTGACCGTGGTCGCCTCGGGGAAGCCATTGTCATCGTTGTCCAGGTCCATTTCCACGCGCAGCAACAGGTCATCGGTGGAATAGCGATAGGTGAAAGTGCGACGGGATTCCACTACACCGTCGGCATCCAGATCGAAGGCCCAGCTTTCCTCGCGCAGCCGCCCGCTGCTCTCATACAGAAATTCATAGGTGTTGATGCGGTCAACCTGGCCATCGTCGTTATCGTCGAAACGCACCGTCTCCCGCAGCAGGCGGGCGCCCGCGCCGTACACATAGAGCACCTGCCGTCGCCGATCGATCACCCCATCCGCGCGAAATTCCACGCCGTCGTCTTCGGTTTCCAGCACCTCGAACGGTTGACCGAGATCGTTATAAAAGTATTCGTAACGCAAGCGGCGCTGCACCAGACCGTCGGCATTCCGATCCGATTCCTCAAGCCGCAAGCGCAGTAATCCGTCATCGTCGTAGAGGCTCTCTATCGCGAAAATCGCGTCGACTACCCCACTAACCGTGAAATCCTGCTCAAACACATACAGGTCGAGATTACTGCCCTCGTCATAAGCAAACACGAAGCGGCGTTGTTCCTCCGGCAGTACTCGGCCATCCTGCTCGATGATTTCAATCAAAAAGCCTTCGTCGTTGTAGAAGCGCTCGGAGGTGTAAAAGAAATTCACTATCCCGTTCTCTTCGAGATCGGTTTCGCGCAATACAAATATCGCCCGCCCCCAGTCGTCATAGGTGTATTCCAGACGTTCGCGCCAGCGGTCCAGCTCATCGGGAAATAGCGAATAGCGAATATCCCGCGGCAGCCCCAAGTCGTTATAGCGCCACAGGATGCGCTGCTCGATGATATCGTCATCGTTAAAGTCGCGGGTTTCATCGAATGGCACCAGCGTCGGGATCAAGATACCCAGGGCGTCGTAGAGATATAACAGCGGCGCATCCAGCGGCAGCTGGTAGCGAATTTCAAACTGGCTTTTTATTGCCGGCAGCGAATCCAGGCCGCGGCGGAAAGGGAAGGCATAGAGGTCGAAATCAAAATTGACGCTGTAGTCGCGCAGGTCGGCATTCCAATCGGTCAGGTCAATACCATTACTCGGGTCCTGGTCGCGGTCGAGGATCAACAAGAACAGCATCATATTGGAGGCCAGGTCCAGTGCATCCACACGCTGGTGATCCTCCAGCGCCGCACGGAACTCCCACTCTTCGGTAAAGGGTAATGTGCCGGCAAGATTAAACGGGCTCATTCTGGGGCGGGCAAGTGCCGCGCCGAGATCGACGCCCCCCAGGGAAAAACGAATGCGTTCCCCCTGCCGGTAACGAAATTGGCCCTTGTCATCGGTGAGGCCGGAGAAACTCGGCGTTTCATAAAACAGGCCTTTGATATCACCGACAAAGATTCCGGTTTTTTCCTCACCAGTATTCGAGGTATTTGCGTTGGTCGCGGTGGGCGTATTCGTGGCACTGGTCGTAGTGGCGCGCGGTGCTTCGCCGGGGCGGGGGGCATTATCGTTGTCGTTGTCGGACCGACACCCGGCAACACAAATGCAAAGAACTAAGGGGATTCCCGCGAGTAAAATCCAGCGGCGAAAATCGACACCCGGTAAAGCGAGCCTGAATGGCACTGGGTACTCCTTGTCGAACTACAACTCAAAAACTCCGTTCGCACCTGAAAAAGTATTGCCGATATCCCCTGTCGCGGCCGCTCCCGTAACGCGGTAATACACCTATTGACGCAAAATGGCCGATATCCTTCGAGCTCACGATGAGCACGCCGCCCCCAAAAAAGAACTTACGTCAGGCAGGCGATAAAAAAAGCCCCCGGCAGCGGCAGCTGGCGGGGGCTTTTTTATTGGGGTGCGTAATGGAAAATTAGATCTTCCAGGACTGCACCTTTTCCAGACCATGCTCGGCAACCCACTGGTTCAACTGTTTCGGGTTGCGTTTTTTCTTCTCGATGGTGGCGTTGGTATATGGGTTGCGGTAGTGACCGGTTTCCAACTTCGGCTCTGCCGGCTTGTTCGTCGCAGGTTTGCGGCCCGCGCGGCGTGGCGTTTCACCATCGCGCTTGAGCGAGCGCGCAACACGTGCTTTCAGGGAGCGCACGTAGTCCGGCGCGTCCTCGTTGTTGAGCTGTCCGACCAGCCAATCCACGATCATTTCGCCACGCGCCGGGAAGAACTCTTCTTCTTCCATATTGTATTCGGCAGCCAGGTTTACCAGCGCCTTATCAAAGGCGATAACGCCCTGTTTTTTGCGTTCGGCCTGAGCCTTCTGCTCCTGCAGCTCCTCGATTTTGGCCTGATGGGCTGCGATTTGTTGTTCGATCTGATCGTAATCTTGAAACATATATATAGAGCCTCGATATATATTGCGCGTAAACGCCTAGCCTAAATGGCGTGTTTTATTTTGTACTGGTGTGCGGCAAGCCGCTTTGACTTGAAACAGCAAATAACGAAGAGTACGAAATAACGGGACAAACCCCATATCCTTCGGTTGTATATTTCCCATTAACGCGGCGACATACCCTGTATTTGCAAACATCCAGTCTTTGCATATACACAAGGCACACCAAATTGCAGTTGGTACGCCACAGGTGTCACGGATCTTCGGCGGTTTGATCCAGCGAATACTGACAGCCAGACCTTCTCGAAATAGCGGCAATTAACCGAAAAATATTAGCACCCGAAAATAATAACCGACTTGCGTCTAATTATTTATTTTACAGGATTAAAATAACCAATCAGGTAAATAGCATTACTAAATCGCAAACCCGAACAACACAAAAGTAATACCGTTTTCCGATATTTCAAGCATGCTTAGGAAATTATTCCCTCACTGACTCTTCGTTACCGGCACCGTAAACCTCAAGCGGCACCTCAGCGAGGGCTGCGCATAATACTGCGTTGATATTCAATAGCCAACCATTGCCCGCTTAATTCGATTTCCTTTTTATATTCGTCGATATGGTTAGTGGGATATTAGCCATAAGTCGCTAAATACTTCGCCACCGCAATTGTCTTCAGACTGCCAAACCACTGTTCTATTCTTTTGCAGAGAGTAGGACTATCGCCATCAGGGGATCGAACACATGCGTAAAATACGGGATATTCACCATATGCCCACTCTTGCGGCACTGATGACGCCGTTCCCCTATCACATCGATATCGACTCCCCCATCGAAGCCGCCGAATCGCTGATGGAGGAACATCAGGTACATCACCTGCCGGTAACCCGCGATGGTGACCTGGAAACCATTATCTCCCGCGGTGATATTGACCGAGTTCAATCACCCGGTCACAGGCTGGAGGAACAGCAGCTTTATGTGCGTGACCTGTGCGCCCGCCGCCCGTATATCGCCGACATCCACGATCCACTAGACAAGATTCTGCTAGCCATGGCAGATACCGGTATCGGCTCGGTACTGGTGATGAAAGAGGGGGAGCTCGCGGGTATTGTTACGGTGACCGATGCCCTGCGTTTTTGCAGTGAGTACCTTACGGACCTGACGCAAAAGCCCGGTGACGACATCGCTTGAAATACGTTTTTATACTGCCACCTACAGCGGCCACACCCACAACAGGGTGGGCACCGCAACGAGCAGCACCAGAATTTCCAGCGGCAAACCCATTGGCCAGTAATCGCCAAATTTAAAACCACCCGGACTCAGAATCAGCGTATTGTTCTGGTGCCCCACCGGTGTCAGGAACGCACACGACGCGCCTATCGCCACTGCCATCAAGAAGCTGTCTGGATTCACATGTAACTGCTCCGCGGCACTGAGCGCAATGGCGCACATCACGGCTGCGGTAGCGGCATTGTTCATAAAGTCCGACAGGGTCATGGTGACCACCAGAATCAACACCAGCGCATACAGCGGATTCTCCTGTGCCAGGTTTTCCAGCATGGTTTTCGCCACCACGTCCGCGGCGCCGGTGGTATCCATGACCTGCGCCACAGCGATTAACGCGCCAAGCAACACCACCACAGAGCCGTCCACCGCCTCGTATGCATTGCGCAGTGGCACCACTTTCAACGCCATAAATGCCAGTACGCAGGTGGCGAAAGAAATCGCCGCGGGCATCAAACCAAAAGCAGCGCCCGCCACCGCCAGTGCCATAGCTACCAGCGCCACGTAGGCTTTTTCCTTGTTCGGCATACTGATATCGCGCTGCGCCAGCGGTACGCAACGCTGTTCGTTGGCGAAGCGCGCCAGGTTTTCCTCACTACCCATCATCAGCAGTGTGTCGCCACTCATCAGTGGTGTGGAGCGCAGGCGTTTTACCGAGCGACGTCCCTGCCGCGACAGGGCCAGCAGGTTGGTCTCGTAGCGCCCGGCCAGGCGCAAATGTTCGGCACTGCGGCCAATCAAATAGGAGTCCGGCAGCACCACCAGTTCGCGCATTACCAGATCGTCCTGCTCCCTGGAGCGTTTATCGTCGCTGTCTTTCTTGGTTTCTTTTTTGCTTTCCTTGCCCTGCGCCGCCTCCAGTTCGCCTTCCGGCGTTTCCGCGGCTTCACCTGTATCGGTTTGTGCGCCATCACCGTTGGACAGTGCCGGCGCGGTGGAAACGGTGGCCTTGGCGGCCACATCCGATTGCGGGTCGGCGCTCAAACTGAGCCCCAGACTGGAGAGCACAGATGACAGGGACGCCGGCTCCGCTTCAATCAAGAGCAGGTCGCCGGCGCGTACCCGCAGCCCCGGCATGGCGGTGGATACCCGCGCATTGTTGTGCACCAGCCCAATCACCTGGGCATCGTCGTCGCCAATCATTTTTACCAGCTCAGCGAGGGACTTTCCGATGGCAGCACTCTTGTCCCCCACCAGGGCTTCGGTGAGGTAGGTGCCGGTATCGAAGGTACTGGCGCCCGCCTGAGTACGGGCCGGCACCAGCCGCCAGCCGATGAGCGCAACGAACACAATGCCGACCAGCGCTACCACCACCCCCACCGGGGTAAAGTCGAACATGCCATAGCCACCGGCGCCGGTGTTCGCACGAAAGCCGGAAACAATCAGGTTCGGGGGAGTGCCGATAAGGGTGGTCATGCCACCGAGAATGGTGCCAAAGGAAAGCGGCATCAGAACCTTGCCCGGTGGCAACTGGTGGCGAACCGCAAGATCGGTGGCAACCGGCATTAGCAGCGCCATCGCCCCGACGTTGTTCATAAACCCGGACATCGCTGCACCCAGTGCGGTCAGCGCGGCGATGGCCATGGTGATTCCCCCGCGTTTGGGTACCACCTTTTGCGCCAGTGCATCCATGGCCCCGGTACTCTGCAGGCCGCGACTCAGAATCAACACACAGGCCACGGTGACCACGGCCGGATGACCAAAGCCGGCAAACGCATCTTCCGGCTCGATCAGCCCGGTGAAAACACAGGCCAGTAACGATGCCAGCGCCACCATATCGTGACGCCACCGCCCCCAGATAAACAGGCCGATGGTGACGACGATGATGCCAAGAATGGTGATCTGGTCGAGGGCCATAGAGGAAGAAGATTCCGCTTCTGATTCGGCCCGAGGAAAATCATTGGGCTATCCACAAACATAGTGGAAAAGCACAACATCTATAGAGAAACCAGGGAAAACCCAGGAAAAGACGGCGACAAAGACGACGAAAAAAGACTGCTGGCTCAGGACTACTGATTAGAGAGCTGCAGCCGCTTCAGACCAAAGCGCTTGGACAGGATGCGGTCACGCAGCCAGCGAGGTAGCCAGCGCGCCATCCACGGCAGTAACCGGCTCTTGTTGCCGATACGCAGTATCGACGCCGGGCGCTTGCGCAACAGCTCCGCGGCCAGACGCTTGGCCAGGTCGCGCGCCAGGGTGGCGTTTTGCTGGGATTCGACGGCGCGGGCGCGCACATGGTCTTCGCTGCGCTTGTACCAAGAATCCGGCGCCAGCAATCCGCGCAGGGAGGTCTCTGCGTGGCGGCCAAATTCGGAGGCGATAGCGCCGGGCTGCACGGTCACCACGCGAATGCCAAACGGCTTTAATTCCAGACGCAGTACATCGGACAGGCTGTGCAGAGCAGACTTGGACGCACAGTAAGCGCCGGAGAAAGGTGTGGCCAACACGCCGGAGACGGAACCAATATTACAGATCACCCCGCTGCGCTGAGACTTGAGCAGCGGCGCACAGGCGCGCGCCAGCGCCATGGGGGCAAATACATTGGTGTGGAACTGGGCTTCCAGGGCGCGGGTATCCAGCTCCAGCAGTGGCCCCATCTGGCCGTAACCGGCATTGTTGACCAGGATATCCAGGCGACCGTAGGCGGTCTTGATGGCGTGCACCACACGATTGATATCCGCCTGGCTGTTTACGTCGAGGGACTCCGTGGCGATTCCCAGATCCGCCAGTTCCAGCAGGCTTTCGGCGCGGCGCGCAGTGGCAATCACGATGGTGCCGCGGGCGTGCAGAGCCAGCGCCAGTTCGCGGCCAATACCACTGGAGCAACCGGTGATCAGCGCGACCCGATCCGGTACCACGTAACCGCGACCGATCTGCGCCAGGCTCTCGGCGGCAAATCCCTGATCGGATGGGCGGAAGCGGTTGGCGGGTAGCTTGCTCACGTGTACTGCTCCAATAGTGCGCTCTGTCTTAGTTGGTTGCTGGTCTCAGTTGGACGATTCTTGGGACGGCTTGAAGTAAGGATTCTGGATCAGGCCAAATACATTGCCGAACGGATCAAGGAAACTGGCCATCAAGATACCGTCCCCGACATCGACAATTTCTCCATGCAGGCGGGCGCCGAGTTCGCTCATGCGCTCAACCTGAGCTGCAATGTCCGTCACACCCCAGTAAGCCACCACGCCGTCAGCGCGACTGATCACATTTCGTGCGCTGGGGTCGAGCCCCAGCTCAAAGCCCCCGACATTGAAACCCACATAGCATTCCGCATCAAAATACGGCTCGGTTTCAAGCAGGGTGGTATACCAGGCCTTGGCTTCCTGCAGATCGGTAACGCCGTAGATAACACTTTGCACCCCAGAAAACTGACTCACCTAAGACCTCCCTCCGGCGATTTGTTTCCGGCATCCAGACGTCTCAAAGGACCGTTGTCGCCGGCGTATTCTTGTTTATTTTTTGGCCAGAAAAAATGCTATTGCAGCTCCTGCTCCAGCTGTTCGAGCAGGTCGAGGGGCTCGATTTCTTCCCCTTCCATTTCGTCGTTCCAGTTGATGCCCACCAGCAGTACGTCCTGGTGCATACCTTCCAGCCAGTCGTCCATAAACTCTTCGAGATCAATGGGCACGACCTTGTAGTTGGACCAGTCATCAGCGATATGCGCTTCGGCGTATTCCCGCAGGGACCAAAACGGCATTACATCGGTGTCGGCACGACGCTCCGATTCGCACAGGGCGAAGCCCTCTTCTCCCTCCAGTGCCCACACACAGCCCTGCTCTACCGCTTCCGGCAGAAAGCGGGCGCAATTTTCCTCAAAGTCGTCTCCGAGAGGTTCCAATTCCATACCGGCTAGCCTTAAAAATGATGCTGGCAGTTTACGCCAGAATGGGGTGGATAAGTAGAAACTTGCGCTGGGATACGATTCTTGTGCGATAGCACACTTAATGAGCAGCACTAAAGTTGCAAGCGATGCCCATTTTCCTTGAGCCAACGCCGCAACTGTTTGTAGTCAGGGCACAAGCTGGCTACCAAAGCCCAGAATTCACGCCCGTGATTGTGGTGTTGCAAATGGCAGACTTCGTGGATCACCAGGTAATCCACCACCGGCTCCGGCGCCAGACACACCAACCAGTTGTACTGGAGTTCGCCGCGAATGGTGCAATGCCCCCACTTGCTGCGCGTGCGTCGTACCTTTATCGAAGTAAATTGCAGCCCGAGCTGGCCAGCAAACTGTTGAGACTTTTGCGTAAGTACCGCCAACGCCTCGCGTTGATACAACTTCTGCAACGCGGCTTGAAGCTGCCCTTCATCGGGTTCCTTTATACGGCTATACAGCTGAATGTAACCATCGCGAATACCGGCATCCGCCGCGCGCGCCGCACGATCCAGTTCGAGGGTTTTGCCCAGCCAGGGAAACTTCGCACCGAAGGCGAAGTGATGTTCGGGCACCTGCGCCTGGCGGTGTTCAAGCCCGCGCAACTGTTCGCGCACCCAGCCGATATTGTCGCGCAGAAACTGGTGACCATGGCGCTCGGCACAGCGCTGTGGAATCCGCACCTCCGGGCCTTTTTCCGTTACCACCAGCCCCAATCGCTTGCGCCGCGGTGAACGCGAGAGGCGGTAGGAAATATCCTCGAAGGTAAACAGATCCCCGGTCACACTAGTTACTTTAAATAGAGATATTTGAATTAGAGATATTTGAATTAGAAGCCGTTAGTGGGCGGGAACCGGCACCACCGCCATGGTAATACGGGAAATACAATTGAGCTTGCCGCGCGCATCGTGAATGCGGATTTCCCACACCTGACTGGTGCGGCCAATATGCACTGCCGTCGCCTTGCCGGTTACCTCACCATCAACCACCGGGCGCAGGTGATTGGCATTGATCTCCTGACCGACGCAGTAAAACTTTGTGGTATCCACCACCATATTTGCGGCCATGGAACCCAGGGTCTCGGCCAGGGCGACGCTGGCACCGCCGTGTAGAATACCAAACGGCTGACGGGTGCGCTCATCCACTGGCATAGTGCCTACGATAAAGTCATCACCGAGCTCGGTGAGCTTCATCCCCAGGTAGGTCGGCATGCTGTTTTCCATGGATTGGTTTGCAGCATCCAGATCAATGTCGCCGTGCCAGATCGCCATATCATCACCTCTCGATATTTCTTCAATTACCGCGAAAAATATCAGTAAAACAGCAGTGGATTGAAAGCACCAAAGCCACCAAAGTGCATCATCTCAGCTTCCAGGTGACGCATTTCCCGCAGCAGGGTGCGACGCTGGCGGCGCAGGGAGCGGGCCTCTTCTTTGGTTTCCGCTTCGTCCAGCGCTTCTTCGATATTGTCTACCTCGCGCTCCGCATCGTGGTAGCGATCGACCAGCGCGTTGTACTGCTTCTCGGCCTGATAGACAGCGAGCCCCCGCTCGTAATTGGCAAGAAACAAATCCGCACTGGGACCGGTACACACGCCTTCATAGTTGCGCCCACGACGCCCTACTACAAAACCATTTTCCGGGGTGCAGTATCTTTCCACCCCCTCTTCATGACCGCGCATCCAGGCCTCAGTATCGGTGCGCACCCCGTACTCGTGACACTTCTGCGCAATTTTGTACACGGTACCCTGGCCTCTGCCACGGGCACCATCTTCGAGGCCGCGCTCGTACCAGAGTCCTGCCTGGCATTCGCTTTCGGAAATTACCGCACAGCCGCTGCCGAGCAGTATCCAGATGGGCAATACGATAAGGGTTATCAGCTTCCAGCTTTTTATTGAGGAGGTCATATGGGGTTCCGCCATTGATACCCGGCCATTCAACACCGTACTCGGTGAACCGGTGCTGAATCAGCCAAAGCGCTTGTCAGCGACAAACGGGTTGGTCTGGCGCTCCTGCCCAAATGTGGACATGGGCCCGTGACCGGGGATGAACTTCACCGCATCGCCCAGCGGCCAGAGCTTTTTGGTAATGGAGTCGATCAGATCCTGATGATTGCTCATGGGGAAGTCGGTGCGGCCGATGGAACCGGCGAACAGTACGTCGCCCACTAAGGCAAGGCCACTGTCGCGGTGGAAGAAGATGACGTGGCCCGGGGTGTGGCCGGGGCAGTGCACGACTTCGAGCACTTCGTCGGCGACGGTGACGGTGTCGCCGTCTTTGAGCCAGCGATCTGGGGTAAAGGTTTCTACCGGCGGGAAGCCATAGGCTTGGGCCTGGGCAACAATTTTTTCGATCCAGAACTGGTCGGCCTCCTGAGGGCCTTCAATCGGCAGCTCGAGCTGGCGCGACAGTGGAGCGGTGCCGCCGACGTGATCGAGGTGGCCGTGGGTCAGGAGGATTTTTTCCAGCTTGAGGCCACGCTCTTCGACAGCGGCGAGGATACGGTCGATGTCGCCACCCGGGTCAACCACGGCGGCGCGCTTGCTTTCATCGCACCACAGCAGGGTACAGTTTTGCTGGAAGGGTGTGACGGGGACCGAGTGAAATTGCAGAGCCATGGGAGTACCTGTTTTATCTTCGGTGGCGATTATAACGCCCGTGGTCTTATCCGGCTAAGGAGGGTTGTGACCCTGACTCTGCATCGGTGGCGGCACCGGCAGCGGGTACTCCCTCGCAAGACACGCCGTGAACCCATCCATAGGGGCTCTTCCGCGAGGTCCCTCTCGCGGAAGGTCTTGCGAGGGAGTACCCGCTACCGGCGCCTTCGATTCTGGCTCTAGTGGTTAAACCACCGCTTCCGATGTTCTTTTTAGCGGGCTCGGGCGGCGTGTTGAGGACTTCTTCAATACCTCTTTCACGTCTTCGACCAGGTTCTTATGCACCAGCGGGTTCTCCCAGTAGCCATCGTGGGAAACCAGTTGCGGGCCCCAGCTGGCAGCGGTCCAGTCGGACAGCGGGCGGGTTTCGAAGTCGCGGTAAACGGCCTGGTTATAGGAGGGGCTGAGGGGCTTCAGGGGCCAGCCGAACAGGTCGTCCGGGTGGTAGAAGTTCTTCCAGCGGAAGTTGTAGCCGCGGGTTTCGGAGGTGACGGCCTGGATCTGGTCGCGGGCCATGCCGGCGGACCACAGGGGGTTGCTGGCGCCCAGGGTGTACCAGTGGCTGAGCGTCTTGCCGCGCAGGAACAGGTCTTTGGCGGAGCCTTTGTGGACGCCCTTGGGGCCACCGTCGCGCCAGATACCGTGACTGATAGTGGGGCGCTGGGCATCCCACAGGTAATTGGACAGGGTGCTGCAACCGATGGAATGGGTAAGCAATATGACCGGGGTCTTGTCGCTGGTGGCTTTGGCGGCGCGCTCGAAGGTCTGGTATATCGCTTGCTGGCTCTTGTCGTAGTTGCCGCCGCGCTGGTGTATATCTGCCAGCTGCGCAGAGGCTTCGGCGAGGCCACACAGCATAAACTTGCGTGCGCGCAGGTAATCCATATCGCGCTTTTGCATGGCGTCGAACACGCGTTCGATGTTTGGCTGCAAGTGCGTATCGCAGAGGATGGTTTCGGTATGAATCCGGGACCATTCGTCGCCCAGTGCCGACTCGAGTGCCTGGAACAGTGGCTCGGCGAAGTCTTCGTTTACGGCCCCCATGCCGGGTGCCGCAAGGATTACTAGATCGGCCATATTCGCTCCCTGTGATTATTCTGGTTTTCTTATTGGATACGAATACTTCTGCGGGGTTACCCGCGCATCCTGAGTGTTGTTTATTTTTGCGCCACTCTTTTTATAACGAACGGTGACGCATTAACCACAAACAGAAAAAACTACCACTGGATGGCCAGAATGGGAAGATTTGCGCCAGAAATGTGCCCTGATCGGCGTTTTTACACGAGATTCCAAAAAATTTGGCGTGTAAGGGAAATAAATGGGAACTGAAACGCCAGAACACCGTCAAAGAATACAGTTCCCCAAATCGCGTTTGCAGTGTCAACGCATGGCGATAGGACTCTCTCATCGTATCTTTGCTTCAAGCCGGCCTTGCGCCGGCTTTTCTTTGTCTGATGACTTCTAACGCTGGGGGATGCTCGAAGCCGAATCAATCAGGCTTCCATTGCGGCATCCTCTGCGCAGTATTGCTGAATAAACTCGTGGTGTGGCGGCAAGGCCTGGACAGCGCGCGCCACCTGGTTACGCAATCCGGTTTGCAGCTGTTGCATCTGCTGCTCGGTCATCATGCGCGTGACCGGATGGTATCGCTGCGGCGTTAACCCCTGGCCCAGCATAACCTGCACCCACGAATCCACTCGGAACAGTTCATCGTTATTCTGATAAGCGTGAGCGCGCTCTGTGAACAGTGCAATGCGCTGGGCGAGGCTATCGGGAATGGCCATCTGCCGGCAGTGATCCCAAAAGGGATCGCCATGGCGCTGGTTAACATGGTAATGCAACACGATGAAATCGCGGATGTCCTCGAGCTCGCGTTGGGTCTGCTTGTTATATTCATCTCGCAATGAGGGCTCTACACCGTCAAACGGGAACAGCTGCATCAGGCGCACCACACCAGTCACGATTAAATGAATACTCGTGCTTTCCAATGGTTCGATAAATCCGCTGGCCAGGCCGAGGGCAATACAGTTGTTCTTCCAGGTTTGCTTTCTTCGCCCGGTCGTAAAGCGAATTACCCGTGGCTCGGTCAGGGCTTCACCGTCCACCCGGTTCAATAAAAGCCCCGCAGCATCTGCATCCGAAAGATAGCTGCTGCAGTACACCAGGCCGTTACCCACACGCGTCTGCAATGGGATCCGCCAGCGCCAGCCGGCAGTCTCGGCAATAGAACGAGTGTAAGGCATTGCCGGTTCCGTAGCCGCGGTTTGCAATGGCACCGCCCGATCACAGGGCAACCAGTGCGACCAATCCTCAAACTCACTGCCCAGGGTTTCGCCAGCGAGCAGACTGCGAAAACCACTACAATCGATAAACAGGTCGCCAGCAATTTCGCGCCCATCATCGAGAATCAGCGCCTCAACATCCCCACTCGCACTATCTTGCCGCACATCGCGAATCAAGCCTTCGATGCGCATTACCCCATGGGCTTCACTGATATCGCGTAAAAACGCAGCGTAGCGTGTGGCATCCAGGTGGTAGGCAAAATTGATATTGGAATTGGCCGAGGTGGCAAATCGGCCGGCTTCTGCAGCCTGATGTTCAAGGCAGAATTCTCCAATATCACTACCAAAGCCCATCTCCCGGCCGCGTAACCAAAAGTGATGAAAATCACACATCCAGGCACTGGTGCCGGTTTTCCCAAAGGAGTGAATATAGCGCTCACCTTCACGCCCCCAATTTTCGAATGCGATCCCCAATTTGGCCGTGGCGCCGGTCGCCCGCAGAAATTCCTGTTCATCAATGCCAAGCAGGTGATGGAAAGTGCGCAATGGCGGGATGGTGGCCTCGCCAACACCCACGGTGCCAATCGCATCAGACTCCACCAGAGTAATTTGTAGCAGGTCACCCAATTTTTTCGACAATGCCGCAGCGGCAATCCAGCCAGCAGTGCCACCGCCAGCAATCACAATACGCTTTACGGTTGTATCAACACGCTTACTGTTTTGTGTATTCATGTTCAGACCTCAACGATTCAATCGGTTGATCAACATGGCGCGCAACTGGCGCGCGCTGGCATTGTCCAATTTCCCTAATACACCACGCGCGTGTTCAGGCAGGTGCTCACCGGCGTGCTCAGCATCGCCAAACACGTAGTACTCGAACAATTGTCGCCACCCCTCTTTTTCGTGCGCGGGCTTATCACGCAGGGAAAGAATGCCGTGATACAACGCGTTCATACCTGAACCTGTGAACTGGGGAGCATCGTCCCACCAGTAATTCACCAAAACATTGAATGGGCTCAGCCCCTCAACATGGTGCATCCACATACTGGGAATATAAATAGCATCTCCCGGCTCCAGCTCAGTCACCAGTCCATGCGCCACGGCTTCGCGGAACCGCGGGAAGCGCTCAAAGTCCGGCTCGGCAAAATCCACCATGCTGATGGCCTGCCCGCCGGGGGTTAGATCCAGCGGACCGAAGTACAGGTTCTTGAATTGATCGGGGGGGAATAAAGTGAATCGCCGACGCCCGGCAACACAGCACGCAATATTGTCCAGAGCATCATAGTGGCAGCTGGCTACGGAGCGATTACCGATCCAGATTTTCATTTGCGGCTGCACGAGCGAGTAGTCTGCCTCAACACGCGGGATTTGGAGGTTATTTCGTTCCCGTAAACCAGGAAAGAAAGCATCTACAGAAGTCGAAGATACGTAATATGACGAATAGTCGTTTTCGCTCGGTGCAGTACTGTCCATGGTTTTCAGGATCTTCTGCAGAACGTCATCGATGGGGGCACGCAGGGTGTCGTAATTCAGCCGACGAACATCCTCATCGTAGAAGTAACGACCCGAGCTGTCGCGACCAAAGTTCACCAAACAGGGTTTACCGTTATAAAACCCACTAAGATAATCCACCGCAGCCTCAGCAGATCGATCCGCCGCCCCCACCAACGGCCACTGTTTCACCAGTCCTCTCAGTACCACTGGTGTATTGCACTGCAACAGCCCGGTAGGAATTTGCCTGTCTGATCCAACCACAACTTCATCCACTGGCGTGCTAACACGTGCGGAGCTCATCATTGCAGCTTCATCATAAACGGGCATTTTTGCGTGCCACCAGATTTTCAATATTGCCGAGGGAAGAAAGCATAAGGAAAGCGCCACGCAGATATCCCGCGACGTTCAATGCGTGCAGGCTCTCCCCATTTAAATTATTCAGCCGCTCTTCGCTCACGGTGTAATAGCCCGAGAGCTGGTGTTTGTCCCCATTTTTGAGATCTACATTAATCGATACAGGCTCAATCACCCCCACCTCATCCAACGCGGCAAACATCTGACGACCGAACTCTTCACCTTGATGAATAATACGTAGCACACTCGAGATATAGTCCAGGTAGGGGCTGTTGCCACCAAACTCCAGAAATAGTGGTGCACCTTCTTTGCGACTTAACTTGGGGCTTTTCTCGTCTACATAAATCATCGGTTGCGGAGTATCGCCGTCCTCGGGCTCCTGAAATCCGATAATAAATGGACCTCGAGCGACCACGGCTGGGACATAATTCCCCGCCCATCCATTTGCACTTTTCCCCTCGCTATCTAGAAAGAGGTTCTCCCCTTTCTGTAGCCCGAGAATCGCAACCCCTTGAAAAGCACCACTTTGTGCATCTTTTCTTAACAGGATGGGGTATTCCCGTTGGACATTTTCGAATTCAGTGGGAAAAGTAAGCACCGCCGCTGCGCCATCACCCAGCGCACTAGAAAAGTTTTGCAATACGTTAAGATCGGAATGCTCAACATTGTTCAACAGCACAAAGTTCGTATTCATAATCACCCCGTTATTATTATGTGGAAGTAGTACTTCTTTCAGGGATTGAAACCAGTGTTTGATAAAACCACAAGTTAATACTACCGGTATTTTCTATGCACAAAAAGCCGCTGTCTCCAGCGGCTTTCTGAGTTGTCATACAACAAACTTTACTACCAAAATCATCAGAACTTGTAGTAAGCCCCGAGCTGGTAACGTGCACCAAGGTCATCCATATAGCGCACCATACGCTCGTTACGGTTGTACTCCTTGATGTCCTCTCCAGTGATGTTGATCCCCTCGAAAGACAGAGCAATTTGATCGGTCAAATCGTAACCTATGCTCATATCAATCTGCGAGAAGGTGTCTACATAACGCGGGTTACGGGATGACCCCTGGTTGGTGGCGGTAAGGAATTTATCGCGCCAGTTGTAAGCCAGTCGCGCCTGTAAACCGAAGTTTTCGTAAACCAATACCACATTCGCGGTATCACTGAGACCGGTCAGGGCAAACTGATTCTCGGTTGGCAGTCCCAGATCATCAAAACCTACGTCACCGCGCACAATGGTGTAGTTAGCCTGGATACCGAAGCCACTCTCGCCAAAGAAGTGCTGGGCGGCCAGTTCTGCACCGTGGATCTTCGCTTCGCGGTTGTTGATTGGTTTACTGGTGCGGAACACCATTTCCGGGTCGCCCGCTTCCGGGATGATATCCCACCCAGCGGTTTCACCCAGCAACAGTAGCTGCTCAGTTGTGCCTTCAAAAACACCATTCGGGAACACAGTCGGATTATCGGTAATAGCTTCCGGGTGCTCCATCAACACAACCATTGCATAGAGGTTGGTGTCATCTGTGGACAGCCCCAGAGATTCCAGTTCGGCTTGTGCGGCAATGGCGCGTGGGCCAGCAGTCTGATCGAGAATACCGAAGTGGGTTTCGTCTACCTGGCCGGTGCCGATAAAGTTATCCACACGCTTCTCGAAGAAGCCCAGTGACACGTAGCTGGAGTCGCCGTAGTACCACTCCATCGA
Organism: Microbulbifer agarilyticus; assembly: GCF_019800665.1. Lineage (GTDB taxonomy): Bacteria > Pseudomonadota > Gammaproteobacteria > Pseudomonadales > Cellvibrionaceae > Microbulbifer > Microbulbifer agarilyticus_C. The sequence continues at coordinate 23,364 of NZ_JAHVKO010000006.1, read as the reverse complement.
CAAGTCGAGGTTGTTAGACTCCAGTGGAAGCAGACCCGGGTTGGATGAAGTCGCGGTAGGAATGGCGCCATTTAATGTAGAGCCGCCGGTCTCAAAGTTACCTGGTGCCACTTTCAGATCACCGTAACCCGCGCGGGCAATGGACTTACTGTAAGAGAAGCGACCCACCAGATCCTCGGTGAACTGAATATCGAAATCCAGACTCGGCAAGAGGTTGTCGTAGCTGGCGCGCTCAGACCAGGCTTCCTGATCGCCTGCCGCACCCGGGGCAAAGTCGTTGTTATTTTCCCAAACCAAATACGGAATTGGGTTAACCAGTGACTGGGACGACACATCGGTCGTCTCGTAGCGAACCCCGGCGAGGAAGTTCACCGGCATGCTATTTAGTTCGCTATTCAGGCCAACCTGGAAATATGCCGCCGAAGTATCTTCTTCGAGCACATCACTGAACGTGTTGGTGTCGGACACACACAGGCAGGTATCCGGGTACAGGGTGTTAGCGTAGCGAGTCAAAGCCACCGCATCGCCGCGGAATGCGATTGCCGGACTACTGCCAGTATTAAAGTCTTCAAACTCGCTGGCCACATTGATCACGTCCAGCATATCCGCCGGAAATTCACCCGGGTTTGCGATACCCCAGTTACCCAGCGCCTGATTTACACCAGAAGTCTGGTAGGCATTCATTTCCATTTGACGAGTTTCGATGCCGAAGTCGAAGCGACCGTTATCGAATTCGAACTGGCCGTCGAATTTCGCCTGCGTAATGTCATTAACGGAGCCGGCGCCGCGTACGCGCAAGATGGAAGATCCTACATTCTGTGCGGTCAACGCATTGCCCGCTACGGTCGTAGTGTGAGAGTACTGCGGCGTGGTGCCGGAGAAATCCAGTGTTTTACCTGTCACTGTGGGTGAGCCAAGACCAATGGCCACTTCACCCGCACGGTCCGGCCCGGTTGGCAGACTTTCCATAGAGGAGTCGTGCACATCAAACGCCAGGGTGAGCGCGTCATTCACCTCAAATTCGAAGTTCACGCCCAGGGAATCGAGCGTGTTGCTCTGGGCACGGTACTGCTGCTCAAAACCGATATCCACGGTACCGCCATAGGCCTCGCTAAGAGACAGCGGTGTAGCAATTTCAGAATCGTCAAACACTATCCGTGCAAGGTTGGAACCGTTCTGAATCCAGTTGGTAACTTCACCGCGATGCTCTTCGATATCGTTGTCTGCATAGAGATAGTCAACGGTCGCGGTGAGCTTCTCGGTGGGCTGGAATTGCAAAGTGAGTTGTCCGTTGAGACGCTCGCGCTGGGTATCGGAGAAAGCGTAGCGGAAGTCATTGGGACGCGCATACAGCTGACCATCGTCCGGCGCATTCACAATTTCCGCTTTGTCTGCGTCGGTTACCGGATTCTGGTTGTACAGGTCATCCTGCCCCCAAACGCCAATATTCCAGTTGTTTACGGTCACACCGGAATAACCGGAATCGCGCTTTTGATGGCTCAACGCCAAAGACGCGCCCCAGGTGGATTCTTCATTGGCCCAACTGACAATACCGGAAAATTCCGGTGTGATATCGTCGTTGTAGCGGTTGGTGGTGTCTGCCACCGCCTTTACACCAGCGCTGGCGGTTAGACCCGGGTTATCCAGCGGGCGGGTCGTTTTAATATCGATGGTGGCACCGATACCGCCAGTCGCCACATTGGCTTTGCTGGTTTTGTATACCTCAACACCACTCACATTTTCTGAAGCCAAATTCGCGAAGTTAAATGCGCGCGTACCGCCAGCTTTGGTAGAACCATCAGAACCGCTACCGCCGCCGTAAGTGGTACCAGTAGGCATGGTTCGTCCATTCAGGGTCACCATGTTGTTGTCTGGGCCAAAACCACGCACGGTTACTTCAGCACCTTCGCCGTTCACGCGATTGATGGACACACCGGTAATCCGCTGCAGAGATTCGGCCAGGTTGGTATCCGGGAACTTACCCATATCTTCGGCAGAAATTGCATCCACCACACCGGTCGAATCCCGTTTGATATCCATGGCTCGATCCATGGAGGCGCGGATGCCGACAACGGTTACTTCTTCCAGGGTATCTTCCTGGGCGAGCAATTGTGGCGCGCAAGTCATTGAGGCGATGGCAGCGACCACCGCACCCGACAGTTTTGTGCGTTTGAACATTCGGATTTCCCTCTTCGCATTTCCCGTCTTCGCCCCACGCAAAGCTGCTCTCTCTCGGGACGGACGGCGACTCTGGTTATTTTTCAAGGTTATTGTTTGCAATGCAGGCACCGTATCGGCGGTGCCGGATAGGACGCCCCTTGCGGGTATCCACACTTCAAAAGCACAGCCAAGCGTGAAACTTTGCCCTATCTACTCAGGAGGACGCGCGAGCAGGGGCAATAGTCCCCCTCTGGTCAAACAAAAAATGGTAAACGGCAGGCGATACCGAAAATCCGTGTTCGATTACGGCTTCTGAAACGTCTTAATCAGGTACAGAACCATATTTCCGTCCCACCGGCCTGGAGCCCACATGATTTCCAATACAAGAACAAAGGCACTCACTTTTTCCTTATGGATGGCTTTTGCCGGTAGTGTTGGAGCGAATGCACCAACAGAAAAACTCTCAACCACCGCTGAAAATCCGATCCGTATGAATCAACTTGGATTCCTGCCAGCCGCCAATAAATTGGCGGTCGTACTCGCAGACAGTAATCCTGGCACTTTCGTCATACGGGATCTGTCCACAGATGAAGCGGCGCTGCGCGGCAGAATGCAGGCATCGCAAGAGAAGACCCTGGGGGGCACGCAGAGCTGGCGAGCAGATTTCAGCGCGATTCAAGCGCCCGGCACCTACGCAATAGAATTACCCGAGGGGCAGCGCGAAGTGTTTCGAGTTGAGAGTGGGCTTTACGACGCTCTGGCTGATGCCAGCCTCAAGGCGTTTTACTTTCAGCGCGCCTCCATGCCCATTGAAGAGCATTACGCAGGTATCTGGGCCAGACCTGCAGGACACGCGGATGACAAAATTCTGATTCACTCTTCGGCTGCCAGTGCCGAGCGCCCTGCGGGTACTATCGTGTCGGCCCCCAAGGGCTGGTACGACGCCGGCGACTACAACAAATATGTCGTCAATAGCGGTATTACGATGGGTACATTGATGAGTGCGTACGAACGCTTCCCCGAATATTTTTCAGCACGTTCGCTCAATATTCCCGAGTCCGAGAATGGCCTGCCCGATATTCTCGACGAGGTGCGCTACAACCTGGATTGGCTCACTGATATGCAGGATCCCAATGACGGCGGTGTGTACCACAAACTGACCACCGCCAACTTCGAGGGTATGGTGGCCCCACATCTCGCCACAAAGACGCGCTACATGGTGCAGAAAGGTACTGCGGCAACACTGGACTTCGCCGCCGTTATGGCGCAGGCCGCACGAGTATTCGCACCATTTGAACCACGGCAGGCCGCACACTACCTGAATTCGGCGCGGGCAGCTTGGCAATGGGCAGAGGAAAACCCCGCGGTGGCGTACCGACAGGACCAGCTGAACCAACAGTTTGACCCAGACATCGTAACTGGCGCTTACGGCGATAAACATTTTACCGACGAACACTTCTGGGCTGCCGCGGAATTGTTTCTCGCCACTGGCGAGCCACAGTACTGGAAGATTATCCGCACCACTCCCACCGAATACGCACTGCCAAGCTGGGGCGATGTGCGCTGGCTCGGGTATTACAGTTTGCTCGCCAATGCAGGCAAGCTCCCCAAAGAGAGCACCCCGTGGCAAAAAAGGGTGGCCGATAACCTGGTGCAAGCGGCCCTCGACCTAACCCTGGCAAGCACGCGCAACGCCTACCGCTCACCCATCAGCAGCGACCCCAAGCATTTCGTCTGGGGGAGCAATTCAGTGGCGGCTAATCAGGGCATTTTGTTATTAGAAGCCTTCCGCATCACCGGTAACGCAGACTTCCTGCGCAGTGCCGAAGATACCCGCGACTACCTGCTCGGACGCAACGCCACTGGCTATTCGTTTGTCACCGGCTTCGGTATCCGCACCCCGCAGCACCCACACCACCGTCTCACTGCCGCGCGCCCGGAGCTTCCACCCCTGCCCGGGTTTCTTGTCGGCGGGCCCAACCCGGGCCAGCACGATGGCTGCAACTACCCCAGCGACATCGCCGATGAATCGTTCGTTGACCATGTGTGCAGCTTCGCCAGCAACGAAATCGCCATCAACTGGAATGCGCCCTTTGCTTACCTGATCAACGGCCTGCACGCTCTGGAAAGCCAGCACGACCAGATAGGCTCGGACTCCGAGGACGCCCACTAGCTCCGCGACCAGTTGGTCGCAAAGTATCCACCGCCTCCCCCCCCTGCCAAGGGGGAGGTGAACGAAATTCCGGGCTGGCACACTAAGACTGTACAATTGTGCCTCCCGGGGTTTAGGTGTGTGGGAACCCCGGTCAATGTCCTGTTGATTGGTCAATGCCATGCTCCTAGCCTCCAAGTACAGCCTTCCCGACTGCCCCGAACACACGTTGCAGAGGCCTCGGCTGCTGTCACTGCTGGAACAAAGTCAGAGTGACCAACTATTACTGGTCACCGCCCCCGCCGGCTACGGCAAGACCACTCTGGTCACCTCCTGGGCACTCGAACAAGACAACCCGGTTGCCTGGTACTCCCTGGACGGCGGCGATAACGAGCCCGGCCAGTTCTGCCGCTACCTGGTAGAAAGCGTGCATCGCGCTACCGGCAATGGCGTGCCGGAAACCAGCAAGATCCTCGCCGCTCAGCACAATCTCGATCCCTCACTGGTGATCAGCCAGATGCTGGCGGAATTGCGCCAGCTCCCCAGTGAACTGCGTATCGTCCTCGATGACTACCACCAGATCGACAACCCTATCGTCCACGATGCCACCCGCTTTCTGCTGCGCCATGCGCCGGCAGGTATCGGTATCGTAATTACCAGTCGCAGCCAGCCACCACTGGGCCTCGGCGCATTGCGCCTGCAGGGCCGACTGCTGGAACTGGGTGCGGAAGACCTGGCACTCACCATCGACGAAACCACCCAGCTACTCGCTCGCCGCCTGCCGTTTACTCTCGGCAGTGACCGTGTTGCCCAGCTGCATCAGCTGTCCGAAGGCTGGCCGCCGGCCATCCAGATGTTCGCGCTATCCGTGCGTGACCAGGAAGAAGTAGACCGCTATCTGGGCGAACTGGAGCAGGGCCACGCACATATTCTCGATTACCTCGCCGAAGAGGTACTGGAACGGCTGGAGCCGGAGTTGCGCCAGCTGCTTGCCCGCACCTCTATTCTAACCCGCGTAAATGGCCTGCTGGCGGAACGCCTGAGTGGCCAGACTGGTGGCCAGCAACAGCTGGAAACCGCGGCCAGTCGCGGCCTGTTCCTGCAAGCGCAGGATTCCAGCCGCCAATGGTTTCGCTTCCACCCAGTATTTGCCCGCTTCCTGCAGCGCCAGTTATCCGACGGCAGCCAGCTTACCCAGCTGCACCAGACCGCCAGTGATACTTGGCAAGAGCTGCAGCAACCGCTGGAAGCCCTGCGCCATGCACTGAAGGCGGAAGACCGCGACCGGGTACACCGCCTACTCGCCGAACAGGGCGAACAGTTCCTGCGCGAAGGCCAATTCCGGGTGCTCAATGACAGCCTCAATTGGCTGGGCGAAGACCTGATCAAACGCCACGCCTCGTTCACTTTGCTGGCGGCGCGCCTCGCCCGCGACAGCTTTGATTACGAGCGCTGTAACAAATTGCTGGCGGCGGCGGAAAGCTGGCTGCAACGGGAAGACCCCAAACAATGGGAAGCCTTTGAAGGCGCATTTGCCGCGATGCGCGCGCAGGCAGCCGTGTCCCGCGGGCAAATCCTCAAAGCCAAAGAGTACGCACAGGAAGCCCTCGACCTACTCCCCAAAGATCAGGTCAGCGAGCGCATTGCCGCACAGCTGGTTATCGGTGAAACCAGCTTCTGCCTGGGTGAGCTGGATCAGGCCATGCACCATATGGAGGCTGTGGAAAAAGCCACCCTCGCGCAGCAGGACATCCCCAATGCAGCCTGGGCAGTGTGCCAGCAGACTGAAATCGCCTTCGCCAACGGCCTGCTGAAAAAGGCCGCCGCACTACAGGCGCGCGCGCAGCGGCTGATCGAGGAACACCATCTTGTGGGCCTGCCGATTTCCGAATTTATTTACCGCCTGAAAGGCCAGCTGCAGTGGGAAGCCGGCGACCTGGACGGCGCTGCCGAGTCCGCCCGCCGCGGCATGCAGATTAACCGCAAAGTGGGCGAGCGCTGGCTGCTGCCGGAATACACACTGCTGTTGAAAGTCGCCCTGGCGCGTGGCGACAAAGATGAATGCCTTGAATGGATGGAGCGGGTTGAGCACCTGCTCTCCGGTGAACAGTATCACCGCGACTGGGTTGCCAACGCCGATGCGGCGCGCATGCGCGTTTGGCAGGCCCTGGAAAACACCGAAGCCATCGCTACCTGGCAGGAACAGGCGGAACCGGTTGCCGACCGCCCCAGCAACCATTTCGAGCAGTGCTACGGCCGCAACCATGTGCGTGCACTGATTTCCCTGCACCGGTACTCCGATGCCAACCGCTTGCTCGGCCGTCTGCAACAGGTCGCGGATGAATGCGGCCTGATAACCGACCAGCTGCGTAATCACGTCCTCGCCGCCCACCTTGCCTGGCTGCGTGAACGCCGTGAAAAAGCGCTGGAAAATCTGCGTGCGGCGCTCACCATCATGCTCGACAGCGAGCTCAACGCGAGCTTCCTGCAAATCGGCAAGCCGATGATCGTCCTGCTGAAAGCTGCGCTGGAAGAAACCGGCGAGCAGGCCCTGAACGAGGCCCAGACCGAGAAGGCACAGAAGCTCATCAAGCTCGCGCAACAGCAGCCGGAGCTCGGCGGCGGCATCCGTATCGAACTGGACGAAACCATCGTGCGCGAAATCCTCGCCAGCGATGCCGTGCCCGACTTCCTGCGTCACTCTCCCCTCACCCCACGCGAGTGGCAGGTGCTGAATGCGATTCACTCAGGCCTTTCCAACGAGCGTATCGCGCGACACTTCAAGGTAGCGCCCAGCACCATCAAGACCCACATCCGCAGTTTGTATCAGAAACTCGATGTGAAAGATCGCCAGCAGGCGATTGCACTGGCAGAGCAGCTGTTACGCTCGGTGCAGGACAAGCCATAAAAAAAGGCCGGTGTGATTCACACCGGCCTTTTTGCTTTTTAAAGAATCCTACCAACAGCTAAGCATCATTTCTTAATGCTTGCCTTATCTCTGGGCTACCGCTAGCTTCGGGAGGATAGATATTGGTGGGCCACTTTAAAGGCGCAAAATCCTTGCACATATGCAAGCTACCAACTTTGGATTTCACTTTCTCGACACTGGCTTGAGCTTCTGGGCCTAGTTCCAGCGTGATACTCCTAAATATTTTATCCTGAAGCTCTTGGATAGGAGTCTTATCAAAGGCCAAATTGCCTTTTTTGTCACGACTGTAAAAATCCTGAATAAAACAGACCTCAACAAAGTATTGATCACTCACTGGAAATACAAAAAGATAATCCCGCAAGTAAAGGTCCCGTAAACTCTCTCCTCGGCCACATATCTTAAAACTAGCACTAGGAACTGGAAGGTGGCGATGTATCTTCCAGTCTACTGGTCCATGATAGCGCGGCACATGGGAGTGATGCCCTTCCCAGTTTTCGTATCCGTAACGATCATTTAGATAGTGCATGATAAGCGTTTCGAATACTTTTGGGTTAAAGAATGAAATATCTGGCAACGGATGCTCATCCGACCTACCAATCACTGCAACAGAAGCATGCAACTCACCCTTGCAACCACTCATCCAGGGACCGTAAAAGGCCCACCGACGCGCAAACAAACATGCAACACCCCAGCGCCGGCTTGGCATGGTAAGGTCAGTGTGCAATCCGGCCGGAGAATCACGCAATACATCGTATCCGGGATAAGTACTTTTTTGTTTGCAAACAGAGCGGCGGGGGCTGTGGCGCGGGGCAGTAATACAGACTTTACTACCTGCCAGATATAAGGGAATGGTAGGAGCCCCTGTAAAAAATGGCCCTGCTGGAACAGTGGACTCGTGCCTCTTACGCCATTCGATTGGAGGATACTTTATAAAATTACGCACTCTTCAACCTCACAATTTAAATCTTCTACGCACATCTTGAGCCACACTCTGCCCAACTGCATAGGATACGCCGACTCCCCCAATGGCAGTTGCAATACTTCCAAGCATCACCATTGCGGGGCCACCAACCACAGCCGCTGCCACACCGATTGGCGTAGAAATTGAAATAGCTCCCTTCAACCATGCCGTGGCATGCTCATTTCTATCATAGAGATCATTCTTATTATTCATCCGTCTACCAGCTACCGAAAACTGACTTAACGCTCCTCTTGCACTCAATCCAGTATCCGCAAAATTCTTATTCACACTAAGCTTAAGTTGATGTGCAAGCTTTAATGCTTTTGCTGGAGAAGTGCGAGGCCGATAAAAATAAACAGTATGATCCGGTAGAGTAACACCCTTATTCGCTAGAATTTGCATAGCCTGGGTCAGCACCGCTGAGCCGCCAAAGTCAGCCACCCAAGCAACAGATCTAACTTTTCTAGCCTGTTCCATAGTTGCCGCTAGATGAACAGCGGAAGCACGACTAGAATCAACTGTAATCGGGTCGTAGCAGACGAGACTTCCTAAGCGCTTATTACCAGGGGTAAAGTGCAGATCGCACCCATCAATTCTCACTGAGATCGTGTTTTTACCAAGAAATGTCATAGCTCCAGCAATACTGTAATTCGCTGCGTCATTAGCAGTTTCGTAATGCGAGTCTGCGACGGTAACTAATCGGCCGGAAATCGGACTTACCTGTCCGTCCTCAACATATTGAGTGTGCCAAGAACTATTATTTGGACCCAATTTTGCTCTATATGTGCCTAACCGAGTCTGCTCCTGACCCGATCTATGCGTGTGGTAATAGTTATCATCCAGAACCAACTCAGTAATACAAAACTGGTCATTGGGCCATCGCACAACAGTAGCTTTTAGACCCGGCAAGAACACATAGTATTTTTCGCTTCCGCCAGAGCTGCGCCGAGACTCAGGACGGACGTACACATTATTTTTGCCCAGCATCCCGGTAGTCAGTGCATTGAGTTCTTTTACCGCAATTCTCGCCCAATGATGATTTCGGTGGGCAGCTTTTTGCAGCTGCAGGTAAACGGGCTTTAGTTCCGGGATGCATCGAATAGGTTTACCAGAACTTTGCCCGGCGATTAATGACGTGTTCTGGGGGGAAAGGGGCTGGGAGGAGATTGGTGCGCTCATGCAAATCCTTGCGTCGTTTCAATTCCATTTGAAAGCGTCAAGGATGTTAAAGAGCGCGATATTCTTGTTCAAGCTGCGGAGCCAATTATTGCAGGCACACCGGTACCAGCTTTGGGGTAGACTTGGGGACGATAAGGGAGAGGGGGCCTCCTCCAGATCAGCCCCCAGAAATGACCGACCTTTCGGTCAGAGACGGCATTTAAGCCGCCACATTCTCCCCCTCCCCCCCCGATCAGGGGGGAGGTACGCCGCCTCCCGTATCGCCATACTCACCCTAACCTAATAAGTATCCATTGACGGACTCTGGCATGAGCGGTATTCACAAAGACAAATCAAACGGGGAATGGTGGCGCAACGGCGTTATTTACCAGATCTACCCGCGCAGCTTCTGCGACGCAAACGGCGACGGTATCGGCGACCTGCCCGGTATCGTGGAGAAGCTCGACTATGTGAAATCCCTGGGCGTGGATGCGATCTGGATCTCCCCGTTCTTCAAGTCACCGATGGCAGACTTCGGCTACGACGTATCTGACTATCGCGATGTTGACCCGATCTTCGGCAATCTGGCCGACTTCGACCGGGTAATCGAGAAAGCGCACTCTCTGGGTCTGAAGGTCATCATCGACCAGATCCTGAGCCACACTTCCGACCAGCACGCCTGGTTCGAAGAAAGCCGCGCCAGCCGCGACAACGCCAAGGCCGACTGGTACGTGTGGGCAGATGCCAAAGAAGACGGCAGCGCGCCGAACAACTGGATGTCCAACTTCGGTGGCAGCGCCTGGCGCTGGTGCACCCGTCGTCGTCAGTACTACCTGACCAACTTCCTCAAAGAGCAGCCGGACCTGAACCTGCACAACCCGGAAGTTCAGGAGCAGCTGCTCGCGGATCTGCGCTTCTGGCTTGACCGTGGAGTCGACGGCTTCCGCCTGGACGCCATCAACCACGCGTTCCACAACCAGTCTCTGCAGGACAACCCGGGCCGCCCAGTGAAGCTGGACGAAAACGGCCTGCCGCCGGTAAACAGCTACGAGTACCAGTGGCACATTCACGATAAATCCCAGCCGGAAAACCTGGTATTCCTGCAGCGCGTACGCGCCCTGCTGGAAGAGTACCCGGGTGCAATGACCGTGGGCGAAGTGGGCGACGACAACACCCACAAGATCATGGCCGAGTACACCACGGAAAACCGCCTGAACATGGCCTACTCCTTCGACCTGCTGTCCGAAGACTGCAGCGCGCAGTTCCTGCGTGACACGCTGGAGAAGAACCGCCAGGTAATCGAAGAAGGCTGGCCCTGCTGGTCCATCTCCAACCACGATGTACCACGCTCTTTCACCCGCTGGAACAAAGGTTTCGACAGCGAAACCGCTATGGCGCGCGCGCCGATGTTCCTGCTGATGCAATTGATGCTGCGTGGCAGCGTGTGCCTGTACCAGGGCGAAGAACTCGGCCTGCCGGAAGCGGACGTGGCGTTCGAAGACCTGCAAGACCCGTACGGCATCAACCTGTGGCCAGAATTCAAAGGCCGCGATGGATGTCGTACCCCGATGCCGTGGTTTAACGGTGGCGAAATCAATGCCGGCTTCTCCAAGGTAAAACCCTGGCTGCCGGTTGCTGAAGAACACTACCACCTGGCCGCCTCCGTTCAGGAAGACGACCAGCACGCAATGCTGAACCGCTTCCGCGCCCTGTTGAAGTGGCACGCGGAACTGCCAAGCGCCCTGGCCACCGCCAGCCAGAACATTCTGGAAACCGGCGACGACCTGCTGGTATTCGAGCGCGCTAGCGAAGGCGACGCAGAGCGTTATTTTGTGGCCCTGAACCTGGGCCAGGAAGCGGCGGAAATCGACCTGCCGGAAGCGTTTGCCGGTAGCGAAGACATTACTCCAGAAGGATTTGCGGGCGCGCTGAGCGGCAGTAAGATCGAACTGCCGGCTGCCGCGGCACGGGTCTTCCTGAAAAAGTAAACCCCAACACGCAAGCCAGCGAAAAATAGCCTCACAGAAGGAAAGGAAAAAACACTGACTTTATTGAGAAATTGGCGTTTCTGTTAACGCCTGTACCCCTGCTGCGGCGAACCACTCGCGAAATGCAGGCTCAAAAGGAGTACCTCTCAATAAGATCGTTAACGAAGTTGCTCTCTCGTCGAAGCACGATTTCCAGTTTTCTGGAATTTTTCGAAGCCGGCTGTTTAGCCGGCTTTTTTTTGCCTCGCATTCGGCCGTGACTGTGGAGTTTTATTTCTATCGACGCCTCTGCTCATTCCATTTCAATGTAAAAAGCGCCAAAAACAGACCCTACCATGCCTCTCACTTGCCCAGAGGTCCGCGCCATGCGGGCCGATGGGCAAGCTCATCCCGCGGCCAAACCGGGACACACCGGCGCGTCGCTTTGGGGAAATTCAAAGGTCGAAATTGTGCATAGCGGTGCAGGGGTTCGTTCGCCCTGAAAAAAGGGCACCCAACTTTCTGCAAGCTTTGCCGCACAGCCGACCTGCAAGTTGCTCGCGAGAGCAGATGAGGTATGCATGCAAGGCTCTTCCAACTCACGGAACTATTCACCTAAAAGCTTTTCACTTAAAAGCTTTTCGATTAAAAATTTCTTCAAGAAAATCGCCGTCGCTGCCAGCTTGGTGCTAGCCGCGTCAGCGGTTTTTGCCCCGGTAGCGCAAGCCGGTGACTATCCCTACCCGTACCAGCAGCACAGATCCATGACCGATGGCAGTGCCTGGTGGCGCCGGGATGTGATTGGTGGAGCGCCGCATATCATTATCGATATCAGTGAGCAGCGTGCCTATTTCTACAAGGGTGGACGCCTCGCGGGTATTACCCCCATCGCCACCGGTATTGCCGGCTACCGCACCCCGACGGGCAGCTTCCGCGTCTCGGAAAAAAATATTGATCACCGCTCCAACCTGTTTGGCCAGTACGTAGATCGGGCCGGATATGTACGCAAATCCAGCGTGGATGTGCGCAAAGATAAACGCCCAGCCGGCACTGTGTTCCGCGGCGCGTCTATGGACTTCTTCATGCGCTTCAACGGCGCGGTAGGCATGCACGCCGGTAAAGTTACCGGCCGTCCGGAATCCCATGGCTGCGTTCGCCTGCCCTGGCACATGGCCAAAATCTTTTATGAAAATGCTCCCATCGGTACCAAAGTAACGGTACGCAAATAAACGGCGATATCTCCTCGCCACTCCTATATCTTCCCCCCAATGAAAAAGGGCAGCGTAAGCTGCCCTCTTTTTTATGTTCTCGTGTGTAAATCAGCCGAGGCTGCCCAACACATCCTGCATGGTCCAGAAGTCCCAGCCTTCCGGTAGTAATTCACGCTCTTCCGCACTGGCGACAATACCGCGGCGATGCTCCGGCCACGCCAATACAGCAACGCCTTCGTAACCGGTGAAGCGCTGGAACAGTACCGGCGCAGAAAGATTGCGCTCCAACTGTTCGCACAGCGGATGCCAGGAAAGTGGCAGCTGGTGGCGCACCTGAGTCCAGCTACGCTCTTCTTGCGCCTCTCCCTCAGGGGATGATGTCTGTGCGGACTCCTGATCCGCATAGCGCACCTGACTCGCAGCCAAGGCACTATCATCTGGCAAGGTGAGTACGCCCATCGCCTGCTGTTGTGCGCACAGCACACACGCGTCGATGGAGATACCCAGCTCGGTACCGCGCTGGACCGGCACAAACCAGCCACTCTCAGCGGGCACCTGCCACTCACAAAAGCCACAGGTACCGCTGTCGGCCGCATCTGGTTCAATCTGGTCCAGCGCCCGGGCCTGTTTGCCCGGTGCCCAGAAATGCGCAGCGTCCGCGGTGAAAAATTCCTGCGCGTACTGGCTCACATGCCAGTGGAAATTAAATGCATCGGCCACCCGCTTGCGGTCACGCGGGCCGAGACCACGATAGCCGCGGTGGTTGACCTTGGCCAGGCAGTATTCGCAGGCGTGCGGTGCACTTTCCAGGCCGGGCGCTGCCAGCGCTTCGCGGGCGGTGCCAATCCATACCACCTGATCCGATGCCTCCAACGCTCCGCAACAGCTGGCGAGGTGCACCCGATGAAAGAATTCTTTGCGCACCTGCAGGTCGTCTACCGCAGCCACATCCACCGAGTACACCATTACCGGGTGCCCACGGTACAACCAACCGTGTTCGGTCTGATCCAGATCACCGAGGGTGACTTCCATACCCTTGAGCAATGCCTGCTCGATGGAGCTGTCCAGCGCCGCATTTACCTCTTCCGGCACTGCAACTTTTGCCGCGGGCGCCTCTGCCACAGCGGTATCACCAGAGCTTCCCATACCGGAAATCGCTTGGGTCAGCGCCTCAAAATGCCGGGAGAAGCGTCCCATTAGAAGGACTCCTCAAGGATGCTGTGGATCTTGGTTTCGGAATTGGTGATCACGCGGAAAGCCACTCGCTTGGATTGCTCGATATTCTCACTGCCGTCCGCATTGTATATCGGACGGGAGGAAGAATACCCGACAGCCGCCACATTCTGCATCATCCAGGCGTGGTGAGTGGTTACTTCACCCAGGGTGTACACAAAACGCAGCACTGAGCGCGCGCGATCCTGCGACAAACGCAGGTTATTGAAATACATGGCATTCAGATCGAGGCTCTGACCCCAGCCGGAACTGGTGTGGCCTTCAATACGCACCGCATCCACCGAATCCTGATACGGCACCAGCACATTCATATAGCGGGGAAAGAACTCTTCAAACACCACCTGATAGCTGGCGCTGAGCGCGGCCTCACCGGTATCGAACATCGCATCGGAGTTATTGAACGCAACCGTCAACGTGTCGCGGTCAATGGTGGCGCCCCAGCGGGCCAGATCCGGCGCGAATTCCTGTTGCAGGGATTCATAAATCGCCAGCTGGTTTTCCTTGTAGGACATGGCGATGGTGCGAATCTTTTCCCGCTCGATCATCACCGAACGCATCATCGCCACGGCGATGCACAGGAACACCATCATCAGGCCGGCCATCAGGTCGGACACGCTGATCCACGAGGACTCACCGTCACCGCGGGTCGTTGCCCCGGAGCGGGTAAACCCCGGCCTCGCTGCCATCAGGCGACTTCCTCACGGGCACGCTCCGCAGACTGGTTCAGGCGCTGCATCTGCGCCACCAGCTGGCGGTAATCGCGAGTGAACTGGCCGCTGATGGTGGCCAGCGCCTGCCCCATGGCCGACATAACGCCTTCCACTTCTTCTTCCATCTTGCGCTCCACCAGCTGGTATTGCTTGCCGATGGAATTCTCGGCGTCGCCAAGGCTCTTGCGGATCACATGGCTGAGGGCATCCACCATTTCCTGGTGGGTACGTGCCTGCTGCAGTGCCAGCTCCTGCATACCGTTGCGGTGGGTAGTGACAGAATCCTGCACCAGGCCCTGAATAAAGTCCGCGTCCAGGCTCGACATTTTTTCGAAGGCACCGGAGACCGCCTGAATCTGCGCACCCAGCAGCTCGCTCTGTTTGGCGATGCTGACCAGGGACTGCTGCATATCGCTGGTCATTACCTGCTGCACCACATCGATGCCCTTCACGAACTGATCGATACGCTCGCCCAGGTGCGGCAATACATTCTGCATCTGTGCCGCAACACCGCGGTAGCGGTCCAGTTGCTCGGTAACCGCGTGCATCTGCTCGCGCGCCTGCGCGTTGACGTTTTCCATGCCGTCAAAGAACTGCGGCACTTCCGCCAGCTGCTGGTGAATGGTTTGCAGGTCGCGCGCTACCTGTACCAGCCCCATCACCGCCGTGTCGCAGTGCTCGGACCAGTACTCCACACGCTCTTCGTGCGCTTTGTATTCCTGGGTGAGGGTCTCCACCATGGCATCGAAGCGTGCGAAGTTTTCCCCGAAGCGGGTCATGTTCTCGCCGAACTGGTTTTCCACGCGCTCGTTAAAGCGCACCACCACCTGTTCCATCTGCTCCACCAGCGCCTGCGATACCTGCTTGGAAAAGTCGCTCAACTGGTTTTCGCTCTGCTTAAGTTGACGCTCCTGGCCCTGTACCAGCTCGCTCTGCAACTGCTGCAGGGCATCGCGAATATCCGCCAGGTCGGTTACCTCGGCCACATCGCCGGGTACCGGGATAAAGCGGGTCAATGCACGCAGCACAATGGACAGGCCGATACCGCACACACTGGTGATAAACGCGGTTTTCAAACCGTCCAGCAGGGTGGCAATACTTTCGTCGATATCCGCCAGGCTGAATTCGAACAGGCCGATAATCACCCCGGTGAAGGTACCGAGAATACCCAGTGAAGTCAGCAGCCCCGGGGCCTGCTCGACAAACTCATCCGCGCGACGCACAAAACGGCACACCAGCGCCAGCGCAAACAGCACCAGCATCAGCGACAGGAACCCTTCGGTAACCGCATCCGGACTCAGGGCAACAAAGACAGAGCGCAAAAATTCAGACATGGAAGCAATCTCGTGTGAAATCTACTCGATTTAATTTTTTTGATTTTCTGTTTCTTGGTTAGAGCATCTAGCCCTTTAACTGCAACACAAATTCCTGCACCGAATCCCCGGAGGGCAAGCGGGCAAGGTGGTGACTGAACAGGCGGTAGCCGGGCAGCAGACGCATCAGGTCGGCGGTGCTGCCGAGGCTGCGGTCACTGCGGCCATCGGCAATACCGGTCACCGCTACGCGCTCGTCTTCCAACACCTCGTACATCGCCGGGCGCTCCGGCTGCTGGCTGGCTTTGTACACCAGGAAATGCAGTTGGCCACCGGGGTTCATCCGCCCGGCCAGCAGTTCGCCCAGGGCTTCAATTTGTTGCGGACTACAGAAATTCAGCAGGTCCCACAGAAAAACCCCGTCCAGCTTGGTGCCGGGGTCGAAGCTGAACATGGACTCACTGAAACCGCTGCCCTCGCCGTGCATTTTCTTGCGCCAGGCCAGGGATGCGTGCAGGTCCTCCACGTACAGGGAGCCCACCTTCTTTTTCAGTGCATCGATATTACGGCCGTTCTTGCGGCCGCAATCCAGCACCGTGGCACCGGCAGGCAGGGCAGCCAGGGCTTTGCCGATACCGGCAAATGCGACCTGCTCGTCGTCGCGTACCTGACGGAAGTATGCGCTTACGTCGGAGGCGCCACCACTGCGCACTTGATTGCGCGAGGTGGTGCTGTCGTACTCGAGGAAATGCTCGGTAACGTTCTGGTCCATGCCCTCGCGCTTCATCAGCGAGTTGAATAGGCTGAAGCGATCCATACATTTCAACAGAGTCACCGTGGAGTGTCCCTTGGACGCCACCTGTGGATAACTCGGGTCATCCACATATTCGAAGCAGAAGTTCTCCTGCAGGCGGAAGCGCCGCGGTTTGTTCGGCTGGTTGCGGCCGGTGTAGCGCATGGTATGCAGGATGGTGCCCTGCTTTAGGTGCGGCTGCAGCAGGCGAATCAGGTGCTGGATAACATCCAGATCCAGGAAGTTGAGCAGGTCCCAACACAGGATGACGTCGAACTTTAAGTTCGCGGGCTTGGGGAGCAGGTGATCTTCCAGCGCTTGCAGCGGATCGTCGCTGTGCTGGTTGTCCGCCAGGTATTCCACCAGGTCTTCAATGTGACACTGGCAGTTAAGGCCAAGAAAAGCCTGGGTAGTGCCGGACGAGAGTGGCCCGAGGTCGAGGATTCGGTCCCCACTTTTGACCATCTCGGTCGTTAACGCAGCGAGGCCAAAAGAACGGTGTTGCATTGTTTATCGCAAGAATTCGGGGCGTGAGCCAAAGGGAAAATACACAACGCCGCAGGAGAGCCTGCGGCGTTGCAGCGGGGATTAGCTGTCAGCCAGCTCCGCTTCCTTGGCCTGATCCTTGGCACTGTCTTTCGGAGCGAAAGACTTTTTCGCCGCAGGTGCGCTCGGCGCCTCGTCCTTCGGCGGCAGGTTCGGGTGAACCAGCTTGTCTTTGAATTCGGAGTGACGGGCTTTCATCTCGTCATCGGTGTCGACCATATCCATGGAACCGCGGAACTTACCACCGTCATCCAGCTGGATGCGCGGGGCAATCAGGTTGCCCTTAACCACAGCAGTGTTGCGGATTTCGATCAGCTCGTCGGCCAGCGCGTCGCCGGTCAGGGTGCCGTTGATCACGATGTTCTGCGCGTGGATGTTCGCGTTGATTTCACCTTCGCGACCGATGGACAGGTCGTGACCTTCCATAATGACGGTGCCTTCGATGGTGCCTTCAATGTGCAGGTCTTCGGTGCCGATCAGTTCGCCGCGGAACTTGATGTTTTTACCGATTACGGAGCGATCCTTCGCCATGGATGCATCGAGCTTGTCCGCGAAAGGACGCTCAGCTGCACCACCTTCGTTCATCCCAGAAAGAAAAGAGTTGGAATCCAGATTTGCATCTGGCTTGGGGTCGAGAGGATTCGCCATTGTTCCACCTAATAACCGTAGAGAGCTTATGAATTTTTGTTAAACGACGTTTGTAGCGTTTTTTGGTGACAGTTCCCATAGCGAGTGAGACAAAAAAACCGGCCACCGGCCGACTTTGTGAGGCCCTTCACAATAAATTTTTACGCGCCAAGCGACTAATTAACCCATTCGCATAAAAAGCGCGCAACACGCTCGTTTCAGGTGCGCTTGCAGGCAAAAAGCACAAGTATCGCGCACGCCAAAATAATGCCGAAAAATCGCACGAAATTTACGGCGATAACTCTGGTTCGAAATCAGGCTCCGGGAGTTTTTACAAAATAGTCATGTGCTGCTTTATTGACCCGACCAGACAAGCGAATAGTCGACAGCATGGTGGGAATCGCCATCACCGCATACATACCGATAATCAGGCTGTTCACAATGTTCAGTGACAGCACCGCACCCAGAATAATCAGCAACATGTACAGCACCGTGTACACGACCTGGAAACGGGTGCCGAACAAAAACACAAAGCACTTCATGCCGTAGTACCAGAAAGTAACGATGGTACTGAATGCCAGTGGCACGACCATGATCAGCAGCAGTACCGGGCCCCAGCCACCAAACACGCTGCTAAATGCATCCGCAGTCATGGAAACGCCTTCCATACCTTCGCCTTGTTGCCAAACACCGGTCAGCAGAATCACCAGCGCCGTACAGGTGCACACAATCAAGGTATCCACGATCGGCCCGATCATCGCCACCACGCCTTCGCGTACTGGCTCGGTAGTTTTCGCCGCACCGTGAGCCAGAGACTCGGTACCAATACCGGCCTCGTTGGAAAAAGCTCCGCGGCTAACGCCGGTAGCAATCACTGCACCCAGTGCGCCACCGGCAACCGCTTTACCGGTAAATGCGTCGCTAATAATCAGCGCGAACGCATCGGGAATGCCCTGCCAGAAGTAGGCAATCACCCCAAGGGTCAGCAACAGATAGAAAATCACCATGGCCGGCACAATGCGCACCGCGAAACGGCCAATGCGCTGAATGCGCCCGGAAATTACCGCCAGTGCCGCCAGCGCAAGTAACAGGCCGAGGGAGAAATCAAACAGGAAGCTATTGTCTGCGCTTACCCAGCCCATGGGCTCGGCAAAGGATACCCGCAGCAGCTGCACCGTCTGGTTGGACTGGAAGGAAGGCAGCAGGCCGCACAGGCCGGCGATCGCAAACAGGTAGGCCAGTGGGCGCCAGTACTTGCCCAACCCCTCACGAATCACATACATGGGCCCGCCCTGGATCTCACCACTGCTATCGCGGCCGCGGTACATCACCGCCAAGGTAGCCGTATAGAACTTGGTGGCAACCCCCACCAGTGCAGTTACCCACATCCAGAAAATCGCCCCCGGGCCACCGGCACTGATGGCAATAGCCACGCCGGCAATATTGCCGAGGCCGAGCGTACCGGAAAGCGCCGTGGACAGCGCCTGACGGTGGGATACCTGGCCGGGATCGTTCGGATCGTCGTACTTGCCGCGCAGCAGGTCGATACTATGGCCAAGATGGCGATAGGGGCGTGCGCGGGAGCTAATCAGCAGAAACAGGCCACCGCCAACCAGCAACACCAGCAGTGGCGTGCCCCAAGCGTAGGCGACAAAGGTATTGAGGGCGGATTCGAGCGATTGGAGAAAGGACATAAAAATGGGCGAAGTCGTCGGTTTACAGCAAACCGACGATATTCGCCCAATCGCCTTAAAATCTCAAATTACAGGCAAAAAAAAGCCCCTTTTACAGGGGCTTTAAATCAGCAATCGATGCTTTGAATTTACGCTGCGGCAGCCTCACCGCTATCCGCTTCCGGCTCGGCTTCGTGTTCGCGCACAAAGAATACGGAGATGGCACCGCACACCATAAACACACCGGCCAGCATAATGATGTAGATGGCCTGGTTGTCGAATACGGTCGCCAGGATCGGGCCGGCAACCAGTGCGGACAGGATCTGAGGGGCGGCGATGGTGAAGTTGAAGATACCCATGTACACACCGGTCTTCGCCGCCGGCAGCGAGTCAGACAGGATCGCGTATGGCATCGCCAGGATTGCGGCCCAGGCGATACCCACACCGATCATCGGCAGCATCAGGCCAACGGCACCGCTCGGTACGGTTACTTCGGTGATCAGCAGGTTCACCTGGGTAGCATCACCACCTTTGAACAGTACAAAGCTCATGTAACCCAGGCCACCCAGCAGCAGGGACAGCGCGTACGTCGGCTTGCGGCCGATGGTGTGCGCTACGCGCGCCAGTACGATGGAGAAGAGCGCGGCAAACAGGGAGTAAGCGGCAAAGATAATACCCACCCAGTCACCGGCGGCGCCTTTGGCGGCGGCGATGTGCGCGGGGATTTCGCCAACGGTGGCGAGGTAATCGTGATCAAACCACTTGGCTTCCACACCCCACACGTGCTGGGTGATGGCCGGGGTGGTGTACACCCACATAATGAACAGGGAGAACCAGGAGAAGAACTGCACTACCGCCAGCTGACGCATGGTTTTCGGCATGCTCACCAGCAGAGCGAAGAAACCGGCCAGGCGCTGGGGCAGGGATTTGCGCTCGGCGCGCTCGCGAGCCACTTCTTCCGCGTCGATACCTTTGTACGCGTTGTACTCTTCCGGCGGATACTCTTTGGTGCGGAACACGGTCCACAGTACCGAGCCCAGCAGCACAGAAGCACCGATATAGAAGGCCCAGATAACAGAAGGCGCAACTTCACCGGCCTGCGCGGTGTTTTCCAGCCCAATCACGTTGGTGAGGATAAACGGCAGCATGGAACCCATGACCGCGCCGATGTTGATCAGCAGGGACTGCACCGAGTAGCCCACGGTGCGCTGCTCGGAAGGCACCATGTCGGATACCAGTGCGCGGAACGGCTGCATGGTGACGTTGAAGGCGGCATCCATCAGCGCCAGCATCACACCACCAAACAGGATGGGTGCAATAAAGGCCACCACAATGCTGGCATTCGGCATAAACGCCATACCCAGCGCCGCAGCAATGGCACCAAACAGAATGTAGGGGTTACGACGGCCGAAGCGGCTCCAGGTTCGGTCAGACGCAGAGCCAACAATCGGCTGTACGAGCAAGCCCATCAGCGGCGCTACGATCCAGAACAGGGACAGGGAGTGCAGGTCGGCACCCAGGTCCGACAGGATTCGGCTGGCGTTGGCGTTTTGCAGAGCAAAACCAAATTGCACCCCGAGGAAACCGAGGCTGACATTCCACACCTGCCAAAAGGGAAGCTTGGGCTGTTTCTTCATCGCTGTATTCGCCTGTTTATTGTGGGCTAGCGCACGCGCTGGCCGGCCAATTGCCGCCTGCGCACTGTGCGCTGATTACCGTATTTCTGGTTGTGGATGAATTCTGTCAGCCATCACAAGCCCAGCCATCCTCCCTAGAGGGGGCGGAGTTAGGGGTACACCCGCCGGAAAAGTGTACAAAATGCCAGCAACACACAAAAAGCACGACTACCCATAAGGTCCCTATATTTACACTTTAAATATTTAAAATCGAATAAAGTCCTTATTTAGGGACTAAAAATAAAGTGTTAACAAAGTCCCACAATTGGGACATAATCGGACAAAAGCGGCTTAAAATCCCATAGAAAGGACATTATGGACTACACCGCGAAATCCCCTGCCGCCGTTGCCGAGCTCCTCGGCCAGCGCCTGAAGCAGGCCCGCCTCAACCTCGACCTCACTCAACTGGAGGTGGCCGAGCGTGCCGGTGTGGGCCGCAAAGCGGTGATGAATGCGGAGAAAGGCAAGGTCCAGCTGGAAGCGCTGATCGCCATACTCCAGGCCCTCGACCTCACCACCCAGCTGGATAACTTCCTGCCACCCCAGCCCCCCTCGCCGGTACAACTGGCCAAACTCCAGGGCAAACAGCGGCAGCGGGCCTCTGGCCAGCACAAGCAAGAGAGCGATCAAGACACGGATGAGGACACAACCGCATGGTAATGGAAGTCATCAGCGTGCACCTGCCGGACGGCCACGGCCCCGATGGCGAGGCCAAGAGCCACAACGTCGGCGCCGTCAGCTTTGATACCGACACCGGCCTGGGCGCCTTTGAATACACCCCCGAATTTATCGACACCGGCATCGAACTATCGCCGCTCAAGATGCCACTGACCAAGCGCATCTACTCATTCCCACAACTCAGCTTCGACACCTACCGCGGCCTGAACGGCATGATTGCCGACTCCCTGCCCGACGACTTCGGCAACGCAGTACTGAACGCGTGGATGGCCGCCCAGGGCAAACAGCCCGCAGACATCACCCCACTGCAACGGCTGCAATACACCGGCAAGCGCGGCATGGGCGCACTGGAATACGCCCCCGCCACCCGTCTCAAACACCTGAACGCCTCCCAGCACATCGCCATCGACGAACTGGTGGGCATTGCCCAGGAAGTACTCGACAGCCGCGCCGGCTTTCAGGTGAATTTGGGCCCGAACGGAAACGACGAGCGTGCCGCCCACCCGGAAGAAATGCTCGCCCTGCTTTCCGTGGGCATGAGCGCCGGCGGCGCCCGCCCCAAGGCGGTGCTCGCGTTTAATCAGGACTTCACCGAAGTGCGCTCCGGGCAGACCGACGTGCCGGAAGGCTTCACCCACTACCTGATGAAGTTCGACGGTGTAAGCGAACACAACAAAAACAAAGAAACCTTCGGCGACCCCATGGGCTTCGGCGCCATGGAATACGTCTACTACAAAATGGCCACCGCCTGCGGCATCCACATGATGCCCAGCCACCTGCTCACCGAAGGCGACCGGCGGCACTTTATTACCGAACGCTTCGACCGCCGCGGCAACCACAAGACCCATATCCAGACCTTAAACGGCATTGCCCACGTGGATTACAAGGTGCCCGGCTCCTACTCCTATGGCGAACTCTTCGCCGTGGCGCGGCAACTGAAACTCCCGGCCACCGATGCCGAACAACTGCTGCGCCGCATGGTGTTCAACATCGTCGCCCGCAACCACGACGACCACGCCAAGAACTTCGCCTTCCAACTCAACGGCAAAACCTGGCAACTGGCCCCCGCCTACGACCTCGCCTACAGCTACAAACCCGGCAGCCGCTGGGTGAACAGCCACTGGATGAGCTTGAACGGCAAGCGTGATGATTTTTCCCGCACGGACTTATACAGCCTGGAAGCGGTAAGCCCGCTGTTTAGCAAGCGGAAAATTGATGGGGTTGTTGAGGAAGTAGTGGAGCAGGTTTCAGATTGGCAGAAGCTTGCAATGGCCAATAACGTACCGTCTTCACTTGTTGATGAGGTAGGGAGCAACCTGAGGCTTGGGTTGTAAGCGGGAATTCGCAAAATATTTATGCCCAGATATAGACATCCATATTTAGACATTATGTCTAGATATGGGCATTTATGGCTATATACAGACATAATGTCTATATCTGGGGCTTATGAATAAAACTGTTAAGGCACACTATGAATAAGGTAATTGCGTTTTTTCTTGTTTGTGTTTCTTTTTACACCGAAGCCTGGGAATGCAACAACGAGAATAGATACAAGCAGTCAATAGGTGCGCATGCTG
>NZ_JAHVKO010000005.1 GCF_019800665.1 Microbulbifer agarilyticus | reverse complement strand
TTTGCCTGACGACCATAGAGTTGTGGAACCACCTGATCCCTTGCCGAACTCAGAAGTGAAACGCAACATCGCCGATGGTAGTGTGGGGATTCCCCATGTGAGAGTAGGTCATCGTCAGGCTTCAAATCCAAAAGGCCGTACAGGAAACTGTACGGCCTTTTTTCTTTTACGCTGTGGGAAAAACCTGTAGTAACCGCCTATCCACAGCCTGAAATTGAGTAAGTCCTCGCGGGTTTTATCCCCAAATCGCAATGATGGTTTTTTAGGCGCCGTCGCAACCCCAGTAACCACGCCACTCCCATCGAATATCCCGTAGTTACCCACAACTCTGTCCAAGGTTTCTGTGTGTAACCGTGCTGTGCATAAGTCTGAAATTGTTTATTAAATCAATCCACAATGGCCTGCAGGGCGTACGTGGTGTTGCAGCGCCTGTGCGATCCCTTGCGGATTTTTATGAGGCGTTTATATTGCCAATTAGGAAATGACCAAGGACCCGCATAGGAGTCAATTATGTCCGAGATATTTAACATTCCAGTTGAAGGCGGTGATGGTAAACAGTCCACCCTTGAGGAGTACAAGGGTAAGGTACTGTTGATCGTAAACACGGCCAGTAAATGTGGCTTTACTCCTCAGTATCAGGGCCTGGAAGAGCTGTACGAGAAGTACAAAGATAAAGGGTTCGCGGTGCTGGCGTTTCCGTGTAATCAGTTTGGCCAGCAGGAGCCAGGTTCGGATAGCGAAATCCAGGAGTTCTGCTCGCTGAATTACGGTGTCAGTTTTCCGGTGTACGCCAAGCTGGATGTAAACGGCAGAGCTGCGCACCCGTTGTTTACCCATCTGAAGCAGGCCGCTCCAGGTATTCTGGGTACCGAGGGTATCAAATGGAATTTCACCAAGTTCCTGGTTAATCGTGATGGCGAAGTTGTGAATCGCTTTGCGCCGAAAGATAAGCCGGCAGCGATCGCGGTTGATATTGAAAAGCTGTTATAAGCGCCTGTTTGGCGGTCGCGGGCTGGCGCCGCCACATCAGAGATGAGTATAAACGAATAAGTCCGTTCTAGGATGTATATCCGTTTCTACAGTATTTCCGGAGTCATTTTTTGTTTTGACTTGCCCGGTTTGATAGATTTGTAGGATGGCTGTTGATCTCCTGCTTGATAGAAGCTTATAGTCCTGTTTCCCGGTGCGTATACGCACACAGGTTGTAGTGGGTGCCGGGTTATAGACGCTAGGTTTTCAATCAGGAATATGATGCAGCCATGTTTCGCAAGCAATCCATGGACAGAGTCCAGTCGAATGTGACGGTCGTGAGGTCTGAATCCTCCGCACGCACCGTTGCCAATGCCAACAAGTTCCACCTCTCTGCCGATATGGCGAACACCACCGCTGCCCCTCTACTACTAGCTAGCCCGCTACGACTGCCGCACTGCGGCATATAATTTTATCCCCACACGTCTCAACAGAATTCCGTACTTAATTTGAGTAGCGCGTAGACAGCGACAATTGCGCTGTTTAGCCTCGGGCCAGACTAGGAGAAGAGCCCTCATGAACTCTAATAAAGATAAATTAGTCATTTTTGATACCACCTTGCGCGATGGCGAACAGAGCCCTGGCGCATCCATGACCAAAGATGAAAAGATTCGTATCGCGACGATGTTGGAGCGCATGCGTGTCGACGTGATTGAAGCCGGTTTCGCGATCGCGAGTCAGGGCGATTTCGAAGCGGTGCAGGCGGTTGCTGAAACCGTAAAGGACTCACGGGTATGCAGCCTCGCTCGTGCGGTAGGGCCCGACATCCTGCGCGCGGGAGAGGCGCTCAAAAACGCGAATGCGTCGCGTATCCACACCTTTATTGCGACTTCCCCTATTCATATGAAGTACAAACTTCAAATGGAGCCCGAGGATGTATTACGCCAGGCGGTTGAGGCGGTAAAGACCGCGCGCCAGTTTACCGACGATGTGGAATTTTCGCTGGAGGACGGCAGTCGCTCAGAGCCGGACTTTATGTATCGCATCATCGAAGAGGTGATCAAGGCGGGTGCCGGCACCATCAATATCCCCGATACGGTCGGCTATGGTGAGCCGGGCGAGTACGGTGCCATGTTCAAGCGCGTGATCGAGAATGTCCCGAACTCGGACAAGGCGATATTTTCCACCCATTGCCACAACGACCTGGGGCTGGCGGTGGCCAATTCCCTGTCCGCGGTGATGAATGGTGTGCGTCAGGTGGAATGTACCATCAACGGTTTGGGTGAGCGTGCCGGTAACGCCTCCCTCGAGGAAATCGTGATGGCGGTGCGTACCCGTCAGGATTTGTATCCAGTGGAAACCCGCATTGATACCAGCCACATTGTGCCAACGTCCCGTCTGGTTTCTTCCATCACCGGCTTCCCGGTACAGCCGAACAAAGCCATCGTTGGTGCCAATGCGTTTGCGCACGAATCCGGTATCCATCAGGACGGTGTTCTCAAGCATCGTGAAACCTACGAAATCATGCGTGCGGAAGATGTGGGCTGGGGACAGAACCGTTTGGTTCTGGGTAAGCACTCAGGTCGCGCCGCGGTAAAAGCACGCTACGAAGAGCTGGGTGTGACCTTTGCCGATTCGGCAGAATTTAATGTGCTGTTCCAGCGCTTCAAAGATCTGGCAGACAAGAAACATGAGATCTTTGACGAAGATCTGCAGTCGTTGATTTCCGGTGCTGCCGAGCCAGTCGAGCATTACCAGCTGGTCGACCTTGAGGTGCGCAGCAAAAGTGGCAGTAACCCACAGGCGCAGCTGGAATTGAAGATCGATGGTGAAAACCGCGTTTGCAATGCCGAGGGCAGTGGCCCGGTGGATGCGACCTTCAAGGCCATTGAGTCCGTGGTGGGCAGCAATGCAGACCTGAAACTGTATTCCGTAAATGCCGTAACCCAGGGTACCGATTCCCAGGGCAGTGTGACGGTACGCCTTGAGCGTGACGGCAAGCTGGTGAACGGCGTAGGTGCGGATACCGATATTTTGGTTGCTTCCGCCAAAGCGTATCTGGATGCGTTAAACTTGCTCGCCAGTAAAAGCAGAAAGCCGGAAGGCGTCTGAGCGGACAAGCGGAGATCAGAGTGAACGAGCTACAACGGACCGAATACCTGACGGCGCTGGGTGTTACCAGCTATATGCCCAGGTTCTGTCTGCCTCTGGCTCCGCAACCCGTCCAGGCCGTTTTGCCCCCGCCGGATTCGGCGGGAGCAGGCGATGACGAGCAACCTGCTTCGGCAGCGGCGCTCATGCAGGCGGTCGGTGCCAGTGTCGATCAGCGACCCGAGGTGCCGGCCAAGCCAACCGCGCCTACACCTATGGAAGTCGAGCGGGTAATCGGCAGTATTACCGCCGAAACCAAGTCGCCGGAACCACAGGTGCAATCCGCTCCGGTGGCGGCTCCGGCAAAGCCGGTAGCCCCGTTTATTCTCAGTTGCTGGTGGCTCGGCGAAGAGTTGCTGGCCGTGGACAGCCGTGAACCGGGTAGCGCTCTGCCAGTGGAATCCCTGTTCGGCAACATGGCTCGCGCACTGGGCTGGCACCAGCTACCTTCCCAGCGCGACAAATTAAAGTGGCCGCTGGCTGAAAACCCTTTTGCCATGGCTGCGGGCGTCAGTGACGCACGCGAAACCTGTCGCAGCTGGCTGGAAGCGGCTTGTGCACGGAAATCGGTTAAGTCCATCTGGTTGATGGGCGAGCAGGCACAGTCCTTCTGTGCGCCGGTTTCCCTGGATGATTCGGTAGTGGACTGGGATGGCACTTCGGTTGTGGCCCTGCCAAGTCTTACCGAGCTGCTGACGGAGCCCGCGCGCAAACGGGATGTTTGGCAGCTACTGCGCAAACTCTATCCCGAGCAGACCCGCAGCCAATAACCTACCTTATCGCTTGCCCCGCGCAAGTTGATCATGGAAACCGGCCTTTGAACTCCTCATCCTCCTCACCTTCTTCTGGTCTCCGTGTTGCTGACCTCATGTTTGTGCGTGCAGAAGAGGGCGATTGCGATGCCTTGGCTGTGCTGGCTCGCGGTGCACACAGTCATCCCTGGAGCGCCCAGCAGTATCGGGACAGCCTGAGTAGCGGCCATCGATGCTGGGTACTCCGCTTTCCCGAGACAAGGGACAAGCAGCCGTCGAATCTCGTTGCCTGCTGTGTAACGAGTCGCTTATTTGATGAGATTGAAGTCCTCGATGTGGCCGTTGCCCCTGAATGGCAAAACCGCGGTGTGGGAACCCAGCTTTTACAGCGTGTTCTCGCCCAATGCCCCGACGACGTCGCCCGGGTCTTACTGGAGGTGCGGGCATCCAACCGCTCCGCGCGCGCGCTGTATCACAAGCTGGGCTTTTCGGAAGACGGACGCCGTAAAAATTACTATCCAAAATCCGATGGTACGCGTGAAGACGCGCTCCTGATGAGTCTGATATTGTAAGCCCGCGTATAAAGGTGGGCGCGGGGCCAGAGCCTGGCCAGTTGGCCGCGGATTCACCACCACTCCATTCCCTTGCTTGAAGTCCGGAACCTGCATGCCGTCCCATACATCACAGCCTTCGCTACTTGAAGGCTCCGTCGCAGCGCATTTGCGCCGACTTGCCTTACCGATGGTCTGGGGCATTCTCGCCACCATGTCATTTAACGTGGTCGACACTTATTTTGTTGCCCAGCTCGGGGATGGGCCCCTAGCGGCAATGAGCTTTACCTTCCCGGTAGTGATGGTGATCAATGCGCTGGCTATTGGTCTTGGAGCGGGTATGTCTTCGGTGGTCGCACGTGCCTACGGAGCCGGAGATATGCAGCGGGTGCGCCGTCTGGTTACCGATGCCACCGTGCTGGCAATACTGATCGCGCTGGTGGTGAGTATTGCCGGGCTGCTCACCATTGAGCCGCTCTTTCGGCTACTAGGGGCTGAACAGCGCCTGCTACCACTGATTACCGACTACATGGTGCCCTGGTACGTGGGTGCGGTGTTTGCGGTGGTGCCCATGGTCGCCCTGTCTGCTTTGCGCGGTATCGGCAATAGCTCCGTGACCGGTCGCATCATGCTCGGGGTTGCGCTGTTTAACCTGATCCTGGATCCGTTGCTGATTTTCGGGCTGCTTGGTTTCCCGCGTCTCGAATTGCAGGGCGCCGCGTTGGCGACAGTCATTTCCCGCGGGGTCAGCTTCTTCGTTGCCATGTATATTCTCGCGCGACGTGAGCACTTGCTTGCCATGCCAACCGCGAACTGGGCTGCGCTTAAGGATTCCTGGTCCAGCCTGCTGCACATTGGACTGCCGGCCATCGCGACCAATGTCATTATTCCCATGTCCGGTGGTGTTGTGGTGGCGCTGGTCGCCGCCCATGGTGCGGATGCGGTGGCCGGGCTGGGAATTGCGCTGCGTATCGAGCCACTGGCACTGATTGTCTTTTACGCCCTGTCGTCTGTGGTCGGGCCGTTTATGGGGCAGAATGCCGGCGCCGGTAAATTGCAGCGCCTGGATGAAACGGTGTCGGTGCTGGCGCGATTCTGTCTGGTGTTTGGCGTGGTGCTCGGCGTGTTGCTCTGGTTGGTGGGTGGGCCGATAGCGGGGCTGTTCAGTGACTCCCCGCAAGTGCTGGATGTGGCCACCGCTTATCTGTACCTGGTGCCGTTTAGCTACGCGGGCTACGGTTTTGTGATGTCTGCGAACGCCGCTTTTAACGGCCTCGGACACCCACTCCCGGCGACCCTGATTTCATTCCTGAGGGTACTGGGCGTTTATCTGCCTCTGGCCTGGCTGGGGAATCAGATCTGGGGCATCAGCGGGCTGTTTCTGGCAACGCTACTATCCAATTTGGTGCTGGGGCTGGTGTCCTGGTGGTGGCTGCGCAAACATTTGCGGCAATATGCCAAGGATGCGCCTGCGGCGGTCAGTTAGGCTGCGGCGCTCAGTTAAGCAGCGGCGCTACCTAACTAAGCAACGCCGCTACCGAACAACTGTGTTTTATTCCTTTGTAATAGGTGCGGTGGCCTCGGCTAGCCAGGCTCGAGTAGGCTCGTCCACTTCATTGGCAAGAGTGGTGTGCACCTTTTCATGGTAGTCATTCAGCCATTGCAGCTCCGCGTCACTCAGCAGGTCCGCGTCGATCAGCTGGCGGTCGATGGGTGCCAGGGTTAGATCTTCAAACTCCAGAAAGCCCGGGAAGCCTTCCCGCTCTTTGACGAAAATCAGATTCTCGATGCGAATGCCGTATTCGTCGGTCAGATAAAAGCCCGGTTCGTTGGAGACAATCATGCCCGCTTCCAACGCCACGTTGGTGGTGACCTTGCCAATTCTCTGCGGCCCCTCGTGCACACTCAGGAAGCTGCCAACCCCATGGCCGGTGCCGTGGGCGTAGTCGAGCCCGGCGTCCCACAGCGACTTGCGTGCGAAGGCGTCGATCTGTTCGCCGCAGGTGCCTGTGGGGAACTTCAGCGTGGCAATGGCGATGTGCCCCTTGAGCACACGGGTGAAGTGATCGCGTGCGGACTGAGAAGCGGCCGCGAGGGCCACGGTACGCGTGACGTCGGTGGTACCGTCCGGGTATTGGCCGCCGGAATCGATCAGGTAGATTCCCTCCGCTTTCATTGGCAGGCTCGACTCTGGGGTGACTCGATAGTGAACGATAGCGCCATTACCGCGATAGCCGGAGATGGAGTCAAAGCTGTCGTCGGTAAAGCCTTCACGCTGCTCGCGTTTGCTGCGCAGTAATTGGACCGCTTCGATCTCGCCAAAATTTTCCTTGCTTACCGCTTCCGGTAGTGCGGCGAGAAATTCACATAGTGCAGCACCGTCGCGCACGTGCGCTGCGCGGCTGCCTTCCAGCTCGATGGTGTTCTTGCGCGCTTTGGCGGCGGTAATCGGGTCGCGCGCGAACTGAATCTGAATATCCCGTGCGCGCAACTGCTGTAGAGTCCAGCAGTTGGTTAGCTGCGGGTCGGCCCAAACGTTCTGCACGTGCTGCCGCTCGGCTGCGCTGAACAAGCTGTCTTTGTCGTGCACTACTTCGATGTCGTTGCCGAGGTGCTTTTGCAGTGCCTCGCTGTTGGCATCGGCGGCGAGATACAGCGTGCCGGATCCATCCTGATACAGGAACCCCATGCTCAGCGCCACCGGCAAGTGGGGGATATCGCTTCCGCGGATATTGAACAGCCAGGCGCAGACTTCCGGGTTGGCGAGCCACAGGGCGTGCTGCTGTTTCTGTTTGAGTTCCTCGGCAATTCGCTGACGTTTGCTCAGGGAGTCTTCGCCGGTGAAGATCTTGGGGTGTGGCAGTGCCGCGCCACTGGGAGCGGCAGGGCGGTCCGGCCAGATCTGGTCTATCGGATTGGTATCCAGTGCCCGCAGCTCAACACCCTGTTCACTCAGGCGCTGTTTGAGGGGGGCAAGTCCGGGCTCGGTATGCAAACGCGGGTCGAAGCCGAGGGTATCGCCGGGTTTGAGGGTGTCACAGAGCCAGTTGGCAATGTCGGTTGCGGCGAGGCTCTGTTGCTCGATGGGCTGGTCCCCGATCTGTTGCTGTGCCTGCAGCGTGTAGCGGCCGTCGACAAACAGTGCCGTACGCGCGTGAGCGAGGGCGGCAAGTCCGGCTGACCCGTCAAAGCCTGTGAGCCAGGCCAGGCGCTCGTCAGCAGCCGGTACATACTCATTTTGATACTCGTCGCAGCGGGGTACCAGAAACCCCTGAACCTGCTGCTCTGCCAGGGCCCGCTGCAGGGCCTGCAAGTTTTCTTGACTCATTGTTCATCTCTGTCGGTAGTATCGAGGGCGCTTGACCAGGTGCCCTCGGTGAGTCCGGTTTACCCGGCGTGAGACCGGTTGGGTTTTTGCAGTCTAACAGCCCCAGAGATGTGTGCCGACGTGTATAATGCCCGACTGTTTTTTATCCAGTTCGATTGTTTGCATTATGGGTCAATCCTCATCTCTGGCGGGCATTAACGGCCGCCGTACCTTCGCGATTATTTCTCACCCGGACGCCGGTAAGACTACCGTGACCGAGAAGTTGCTGCTGTTCGGAAATGCGATTCAGCTTGCGGGTTCCGTTAAGGGCAAGAAAGGGCCCCACGCGCGCTCGGACTGGATGACCATGGAGCAGGAGCGGGGTATCTCCGTAACCTCGTCGGTCATGCAGTTTCCCTACAAGGAGCGCGTGGTAAACCTGCTGGATACCCCGGGGCACGAGGACTTCTCGGAAGATACCTATCGCGTACTGACCGCGGTGGACTCGGCGCTGATGGTGATTGATGGCGCCAAGGGTGTCGAGGATCGCACCATCAAGCTGATGAACGTATGTCGTCTGCGGACTACGCCGATCTTGTCGTTCATCAACAAGCTGGATCGCGATATCCGCGATCCCATCGAAGTGATGGATGAAATTGAAGAGGTGCTGGATATTCAGGCAGCACCGATCAATTGGCCTCTGGGCTCCGGCAAGCTGTTCAAGGGCGTATACAACCTGTACACCGATACGATTCACGTGTTCCAGCAGGGCCAGGGCCACACCATTCCCGAAGACATTCAGATCAAGGGTTTGGATTCCGACGAGGCTACTGCGCTTCTGGGCGAAGATGCCGAGGAAATTCGCGAAGAAATCGACCTTGTCCGCGGTGCCACCCATGAGTTTGATCTGGAAGCCTACCGTGCCGGCAAGTTGACCCCGGTATTTTTCGGGACCGCTCTGGGTAACTTCGGCGTTCGTGAAATGCTGGATGGATTTGTCGAGTGGGCGCCGGGCCCGCAATCACGCCAGACCATTGAGCGTGAGGTACAGCCGGAAGAGGCCAAGTTCAGTGGGTTTGTGTTTAAGATCCAGGCCAATATGGACCCCAAGCATCGCGACCGTATTGCCTTCATGCGTGTTTGCTCCGGTACTTACAACCGCGGCATGAAAATGAAGCACGTGCGTATCGGCAAAGATGTAAAAATCGCCGATGCCGTTACGTTTATGGCTGGTGACCGTACCCATGTCGAGGAAGCCATTGCCGGCGATATCATCGGCTTGCACAACCATGGCACCATCCAGATTGGCGACACCTTTTCCGAGGGCGAAACCCTCAAGTTCACCGGTATCCCCAACTTTGCGCCTGAGCTGTTCCGTCGTATCCGCCTGAAAGACCCGTTGAAGCTGAAGCAGTTGCAAAAAGGCCTGCAGCAGTTGTCCGAGGAGGGGTCCACCCAGGTGTTTTTCCCCCTGGATAACAACGACATCATTGTCGGTGCTGTGGGGGTGCTGCAGTTCGAAGTGGTGGCATATCGTCTGAAAGACGAGTACAAAGTGGAAGCGATCTACGAAAACGTGAATGTGAATACGGCACGTTGGGTGGATAGTGAAAATGCCAAGGAGCTGGAGAACTTCAAGCGCAAAGCCAGCATCAACCTGGCAGTGGATGGCGCCGGGCATTTAACCTACCTGGCCCCGACCCGAGTTAACCTGCAGCTGGCGGAAGAGCGTTACCCGGACGTGCGCTTCTATGCGACCCGCGAGCATTAATCTGGATTGGAATCCGCTTAATTTTTTTAAGAGATTGTTACCGTGACAGCAGTAAAGAAAACCACGATTCCCTCACCGTTACCCGAAGAAATGCCGCGCGTCGGCAATTGGTTCACACAGGGCCTCGGGCTTTTGATTGTCAAAATGCTGGGGTGGCGCTTTGACGGTAACTTCCCTGCGGAAAAAAAGTTGATGGTGGCGCTGGCCCCGCACACTTCCAACTGGGACTTTGTAGTGGCGATGCCCTTTATTTTGGCATTGAAATTGAAAGCCTCCTGGCTAATGAAAAAAGAGGCATTCTTTTTCCCGTTCAAGGGGCTGTTTATGGCGCTGGGTGGAATTCCCACCGACCGCTCCGCAGCGGGTGGTATGGCCAAACAGGTAGCAAACCAATTCAAGCAAAATGAAAAAATGTGGGTGGCGCTCACTCCGGAAGGCACGCGTAAGAAAGCGACCAGGTGGAAAAACGGTTTTCTGCGGATCGCCCATGCGGCGGATGTGCCCGTTTTGCTGATTGCCTGGGATTTCCCCACCAAGCGTATCTGTATTGATTCGCTGTATCGCACCACCGGTAACTTTGAGGCCGACATGCAGGAAGTGCAGCGTCGTTTCAGCAAGTACCGTGGGCGCAACCCGGAAAATCAAACGGAACTTGTTGGTAACGAATGAACCTGCTCATCACCGTCGGGCTGACTTTTGCGGTATTTGCACTCGTAGTCTGGGGGTTGATGCATATGCGTACGCCCCGCTTTCGCATGGAGCGGGCGCAATTCCAGCAGGGGCTGGAGGATGTGATTGCGGGGCAGGCGGATGACAATGAATGGCGTGTACTGACCGGTTACCCCATGCGTCACGACCCTCCGCTGGAAAGCTTGCGGCTAGAGTGTTTACGTATCGAGGAAGATGAGTACACCGGAAAAATGCCCTACCTGTTTTCCGATGAGGGTATTCGGCGCTTGCGCGACGTGCGCGAACGCCTGCTCTCACTGCCCAAACAATAGATCGAAAATCGTTTTGTCGAATAACAATAACTATCCACGAGTAGTACTGGAGAAATCATGTTTAAGCACCTGTTGAAACCTGTTGTGACAATGAGCGGCGGTTTGGCGGCAATGTTGGTGGTCGCTGCCACGCACGCTACACCACTGAATAAAGAAGACTTGTCGGTAGCTGAGGTACTTAGAGATCGCGCACTGGAGTCTTCAGATGCCTACAGCCTGGTGGAGTCGCTCACTGTGGAAGTGGGCCCCCGACGCGCCGGTACCAAGGGCGATGAGCGGGCGGTAGCCTGGGCTCAGCAAAAAATGAAAGACCTCGGCTTTGATCGTGTGTACACCGAACAGATCGACGTGAAGCGCTGGGCGCGCGGGCACGCGCACGCCGAGGTTACCGCACCCTACCCCCAGCCTCTGGTAGTGAGTTCACTGGGGTACGGCGCCTCCACTCCGGAAGGCGGCCTAACAGCCGAAATCGTTCCTTTTGCCGATGTTGAAGCCTTGATGGCGGCACCGGCGAGTGCGGTAAAGGGCAAAATCGCCTTTATTAACAAACGTATGGAGCGTGCGCGCACCGGTGAAGGCTATGGACCGGCGGTACAGGGCCGTAGCAAGGGTATGCGTGCAGCCGCAGAAAAAGGTGCTGCTGCCATGCTGCTGCGCTCGGTCGGTACCGATTCCGACCGCTTTGCCCATACCGGTATGATGTCTGTCGATGGCGTGGCTAACCCGGTACCAGCCCTGGCCCTGTCGGCTCCGGATGCCAATCTGCTGGAGGCCATGCTAGAACGTGGTAAGCCGGTAGAGGTGAAGCTCGATGTGCACAATGCACCTCTGCCCGACGGTCCATCCTTTAATGTGATTGGCGAAGTGGTTGGCCGCGAAAAACCTGAAGAAGTGGTTCTTATCGGTGCCCACCTGGATAGCTGGGACGAAGGTACCGGTGCACTGGATGACGGCGCTGGTGTGGCGATTGTGATGGAGACCGCACGCCTGATTTCTGAATTGCCCCAGCGCCCGCGCCGCACCCTGCGAGTGGTTCTGTTTGGTGCTGAGGAGATCGGCCTGGTAGGTGCTAAGCAGTATGTGGATGCGCATCAGGATGCACTGGATAAAATTATCATGGTGTCCGAATCTGACTTCGGCGCGGGCAAAATCTGGCGCTTTGATACGCGTATTCCAGAGAGCAAGTTTGTGATTGCCGACCAGATGATGCAGCTGCTTGCGCCGCTGGGTATCGAGCGCGGAAACAACAAAACCTATGGTGGTCCTGACAGCAGTGTGTTTGTCGCACGTGGCGTACCGGCGATGGGACTTTACCAGGACGGCACCGATTACTTTGATTATCACCACACGCCGAATGACACTCTGGATAAAGTCGATCCAGATAACCTGAAGCAGAATGTTGCCGCCTGGGTGGTGATGTCGTTCCTGGCTGCGGAAATGGAAGGGGATTTCGGTCGCGTTACCATCGAGGATTAATTTGCCGATTTAACCTGTTCGTTAAAAAACCTCGCACTTGCGGGGTTTTTTATTGTCCGCCAATCGGTGGGAGCGCGATTGACAATACCCAACCCGCTAGTCATGCTGCGTACACATTCAATCGGCAAGTCAAGGAATACATAATGGCCAACGTTACTTTACAGGGAAACCCCATTACCACCGTGGGCGATCTGCCTCAGGTCGGCAGCCAGGCGCCTGCCTTTACCCTCGCCCAGGGAGACCTTTCAGACCTGACGTTGCAGGACCTGGCAGGCAAGCGCGTGGTCTTGAATATTTTTCCTTCGGTAGATACCCCTACCTGTGCTACTTCGGTGCGCACCTTCAACGAGCAGGTTGCTGCGCTGGAGAATACCGTGGTGGTTTGCGTCTCCGCGGACCTGCCGTTTGCGATGGCGCGCTTCTGCGGCGCTGAGGGAATTGCAAACGTGAAACTGGGCTCGACGTTCCGTTCGAGCTTTGGTGACGACTACGGTGTTGCGTTCGCAACGGGTCCGCTAATCGGTTTGCTCTCGCGCGCGGTCGTGGTGATCGATGAAACTGGCAAGGTTATTTATACCGAGCAGGTCGCGGAAACCGCTGACGAGCCCAACTATGACGGTGTTGCCGCCGCACTGTAATTGTTGCTTGCTCCCAAATAAAAAAGCCGCGTCGATTTACGACGCGGCTTTTTTCGTTTTCGGGCCTGTTTGTTTTAACGGTATATATACAGTGAGCAGCGGGTATCGATCTAACGGTGGTTGCCGCGCAAGTCCAGTACGGTTTCCTGCAATGCTTCCGCATTTGCATTGGTGGCCTCAACCGGTGTTCCGGCCACGACACAGACTCTCGACCAGAAACGCCGTGGCAGGGTGCTGAATGCATGGCCGTCCTTGTGACTGAAAAAACTCCCCCACAATCCTCTTAGCGCCATGGGAATAACCGGTACCGGGGTGCGCTCAAGTATCTTTTCAATTCCCGCCTTGAACGGCTGTAGCTCCCCGGTTTTGGTGAGCTGCCCTTCGGGGAAAATGCACAGCAAGTCGCCGTCTTTCAACCCCTGTTCAATTTCTTCAAAGGCTTTTGCGTAGCCCTCCGGGTCCTGCTGTTTGGAGCAGATGGGAATGGCGCGACTGGTTTTGAAAATAAAATGCAGAACCGGAATCTGATAGATAGGCTTGTACATGATAAAGCGAATGGGGCGGCGCACCGCTCCAGCCAGCAGCAGCGCATCCACATAGCTCACATGGTTGCAGGCAATGATGGCCGCGCCTTCCGCCGGAATACGCTCCAGTCCTTCGTGTTTTACCCGGTACATGGTGTGAGACAACAGCCAGATGAGCAGTCGCATGGCGAACTCTGGCACCTTGGTAAATACAAAGATCGCCACCGCCGCGTTCATCAGGGCGATCACCAGGAAAAACTGAGGAATCGTGGCTCCGAGAACATTCAGGAAGACGATACCGAGTAGCGCCGCTACCACCATAAAGAGCGCATTGAAGATATTGTTGAGGGAGATGATACGCGCGCGGATACTGGCTTCAGAACGCTCCTGCATCATCGCGTAAAGCGGGACGATGAAAAAGCCGCCGAAAATGCCGATCAATGTCAGGTTGATCAGAATACCCAGCGAGCCGTCGCTCGCCCAGAATGCGGCGACCGTGGTTTCAGCTGGAGGCTGATAGTTGCCGGTGGCAGAGGCCAACAGCATGCCCACCAGCGTCAAACCGGCGGCACCGATCGGCACCAGGCCGAGTTCCACGCGGCCGGCGGACAGGCGCCCACACAGCAGTGACCCAACCGCGACACCAATGGTAAAGCAGCACAGCAGCAGGGTGACCAGCGACTCACTGCCTCCCAGCACATTGCGGGTCAGACTGGGGATTTGTGTGAGGTAGGCCGCTCCCAGAAGCCAGAACCAGGAAATCCCAATGATCGCGTAAAACACCGCTGGCTTTTTCACCGCTTCTTTGAGTACCTGGCCGACCTGGGTAACCGGATTGAAGTTGAGCTTGAGGTCGGGGGCGGGTGCTGCCGCCGCGGGTATTTTTCGGCATACCAGATAACCGGAAATGGCGGTGGTCATTAGCACAGCAGAAATCCACAACAGCCCGGATTGGCCTTCGCCGGTGTACCCCGCCAGCAGGCCACCAACGATGGTGCCGGTCAGGATGGAAACAAAGGTGCCCATTTCCACCAGTGCGTTGCCGCCTACCAGCTCTGCCTTCTGCAGATGCTGTGGCAGGATCGCGTACTTCACTGGTCCGAAGAAGGCCGACTGGACTCCGAGCAAGAACAGCACGCCCAGGCATAGATAGTTGTTGCCGCTATACAGCGCGCCAATGCCCAGCAGCACAATGCCAATCTCGGCCAGCTTGATACGACGAATCAGTACACTTTTATCCACCTTGTCCGCCACCTGACCGGCGGTGGCGGAAAACAGGAAAAACGGTAGGATAAACAGGCCCGCCGCCAGATTAATCAGGAAGTTCGCCTCGTCGGTTGCCAGGCGAAAGGCAATCATCACGATCAATGCGTTTTTGAACACATTGTCATTAAAGGCGCCCAGTGACTGGGTGCAAAAGAATGGTAGAAAGCGACGGCTGGCGAGTAGCTGTAACTGGTTCTTGTGGGCCACGGTGGTCTCCCTCGTGCTTGCAAGCGCTCTTTGCAAACCATGGTAAGCCATCCGCGACGCAAGGGGCAGCTGTTGCAGGCATAAAAAAGCCCCGCGGAGCGGGGCTTTTCGGTAAAGGGTAGAGAAATAACTTACCAGATCTCTACACGCTCTTCCTTGGGCAGGTACATACCGTCGCCTTCCTTCACATCAAATGCGCTATAGAACGCTTCGATGTTGGGTACAACACCCTGTACGCGGTACTTGGCCGGTGAGTGCGGGTCGGTCTTCAGGCGCTCGCTCAGGGCTTCGTCGCGCATTTTGCTACGCCACACCTGGGCCCAGCCCATGAAGACACGCTGATCACCGGTGAAGCCATCGATTTCCGGGCCTTCCTCGCCATTCAGGGACATCTTGTAGGCTTTGTAGGCAATGCCGAGACCAGACAGGTCGCCGATGTTTTCTCCCAGGGTCAGTTCGCCATTGATGTGCTCACCTTCGAGTGGCTGGAAGTCCTGATATTGCGCCACCAGCTTGCCGGTCAATTGCTCGAAATTGTCGCGGTCGGAATCGGTCCACCAGTTATTCAGGTAGCCCTTACCGTCAAACTTGGAGCCCTTGTCATCAAAGCCGTGACCAATCTCATGGCCAATCACGCCACCGATACCACCATAGTTCACGGCGTCGTCCGCATTCATATTGAAAAACGGTGGCTGCAGGATTGCCGCTGGGAACACAATCTCATTCATCGGCGGATTGTAGTAAGCGTTTACTGTTTGCGGGCTCATATGCCACTCGCCGCGGTCCAGGGGCTGCCCCAGTTTGTTGCGGTCGTTCAGGGTGTCGAACAGGGTTGCGGCGATGGCGTTACCCACCAGGTTGTCCGCTTCGACCTGCAGCTCGCTGTAGTCGCGCCACTTGTCCGGGTAACCGATTTTGGTGGTGAAATTCGCCAGCTTGGTCAGTGCTTCCTTCTTGGTGTCCGCACTCATCCAGGTCAGTGACTCGATGGATTCCTTGTAAGCGGCTTTCAGGTTGTCTACCAGCTTCACCATGCGCGCTTTGGCTTCCGGCGGGAAGTATTTCTCTACATACAGTTGGCCTACCAGTTCACCAGCGGAACCATTCACGAACTGCACCGCGCGCTTCCAGCGCGGCTCCATTTCCTTGGTGCCACGAATGGTGGTGCCGTAGAAGTCGAAATTGGCCTGGGCAATTTCACTGTGCATGTAAGGTGCGGCTGCGGAGAGCACCTTAAGCTTCAGGTAGCGTTTCCAGGTGTCCAGTTCGGTATCTGCGATGATGGTATTTACCGCTTCCAGATACTCGGGCTGGCGAACAATAAAGGCATCGGCTTTTTCCAGGTGCGCTTTCTGTAGGTAGCTATCCCAGTCGAAGGAAGGCATCAGGGTCTTCAGTTCGGCGAGGGTTTTCTTGTTGTACGATTTCACCGGGTCGCGGTTTTCCACGCGCGTGCGGTGGTGTTCCGCCAGGCTTTTTTCCAATTCGTAAAGGGATTCCGCGTATTGTTCGGCGTTTTCCAGGCCGGCAATTTTCTGCATTGTTACCAGAAATTCGCGGTAGGCTTGCTGGAGCTTCTGGCCCTTCTCGGAGTCATCGAAATAGTAATCGCGGTCTGGCAGTCCGAGCCCGGCCTGGGAAATATAGGTAATGTAGTTTTCAACCTGTTTCAGGTCTTGATACACGTAACCACCGAAGGGAACGTCATAACCAACGGTGTCGGCATAGGCGAAGAAGTCACCCAGGTCCTTGTATGATCCGATCGCGTCGACCTTGGCCAGTTCGGATGCGATGGCGCTAACACCTTGCTTCTCAATGAGTTCTTCATTCATGAAGCTGTTGTACAGGTCACCGATTTGCTTGGCGCCCGCACTGTTGGCGTTTTTGCTGGCCTCCATAATCAGGCCCTTCACCTCTTCGGTGGCCTTGTCGCGCAGTATGCTGAAACCGCCCCAGCGGGATTTGTCCGCGGGGATTTCGGTATTTTTAATCCAGTTTCCGTTTACGTAGGAAAAGAAATCATCCTGCGGGCGCACGCTTGTGTCCATGGCGCTCAGGTCGATACCGGAGCCAAGGGTGGTGTTTGCGATAGCACTTTGCTCAGCACTGGGCTTGGTGTCGGTGGCTTCAGCACTTCCGTTCTCCGGTTTGGCGCAGCCGCCGATGGCGGTAATGGCAGTGGCGATAGCCAGCGGTAAAAGCAGTTTCTTCATAATGGGCCTTTTGGGCTTTTTATAGGTTGGATGACCGTCCAATGTATGGCTCGGATAGAATTTGTGCAGTCTGCATAGTATGTGTGGAGGGGCGGCTGCGGCAAGCGGGCGTGCGGTGAATGGTAGCCAGTGGGCGATGGAAATAAGCGGTGGTGGTGGGGACTCAGGCGGGCAAAAAAAAAGCCCCGAGTACGGGGCTTTTTTGGGGAGTGTCGATCTTGCAGTCGATATTCAGTCCGGCAGGCGGAAAGTAATCGGTACCGAGAAGCGGTATTCCTCCATCTTGAGCTGGGCGGGAGTGGCTGGGTAAGGGCCGGCGCGCTCCACCGCTTCAAGCGCTTCGCGGTTCAGGCTGGAGTAACGGGACTCCTGCACGGTAGTGACACTGGTCACATTGCCTCTGCTATCGATTACGACGTTCAAGCGTACACTGCCTTC
This sequence comes from Microbulbifer agarilyticus, assembly GCF_019800665.1. Classification (GTDB taxonomy): domain Bacteria; phylum Pseudomonadota; class Gammaproteobacteria; order Pseudomonadales; family Cellvibrionaceae; genus Microbulbifer; species Microbulbifer agarilyticus_C. The sequence goes on along the minus strand of NZ_JAHVKO010000005.1, from coordinate 425,689 downwards.
CTGACCGCGATCCTGCGCGCGTTTCGGGTAGCGGATGTGCTTAAACGTGTGGCGTAGCAGCATGGAGTGGTAAATCTGGCGGGCCAGGATCATGTCTGCGGTCAGCGGCGCTTCCTCCTCTTCTTCCAACTCTTGTTCTGCCGGCGGGGTCGCCCGGCGGGTGGTGGTTGGCTTCAGCGGCTTGGGCTGAGATGAGGGGGTGGCTGCAACCGCTGCTGCTTGCGGCTCGGCGCGGGCTGTTGCGGGTTCTTCTGCTGCGGGTTCCGCAGCTTGTACCGCCGGCTTCTGCACGGCGGCGGTACCGATTGCCGCCAGCGTCGGTGGTGGGATATTCGCAGTCAGAGTGGGTTTTGCAGCGGCCACAGGCGCAGCAGCTACGGCTGTGGTTTCTTTTGCTGCTTCCTGTTCGTCAAGCATTGCTGCGACCTGAGCCACGCGTGCAGCACCTGGCTGCAGGGATTCATAGGTAGCGAGTAAGCCTGAGTCGACTTCACCTGCTGCCATAAGACTGTCGCGGAACTCGGTTGAGGGCGGAACTGGTCCGACCCAGGCGCGAAGCAGGGTGTTGAAGAATTCGCGATCTTCAATCATGCCGAGCATGATGTCATTCAGGGAGACGGAGGTTACCCCGGTATCTGGGGCGTAATCGATACTCAGGTGGTCGCCGCTCATCAGGCGCCCTTTAAACAGGTTGGCGAAGGTCACCATATTGTTGGCTTGACCAGTGAGCGTGTCACTTGGGTTGTTGATGGCGATACTTTCCATCCACTGGTTGCGCAGGCGTCGCGCAGACAGCCGGTCTTCGATTACACGAATTTGCAGGCTGCGTGAAACATTGCTGTCGAGCAGTGTGCTGGTGTTGTCGGCAAGCTGGTCAGAATAAACAGCAACGAAGTAGCGATCTTTATTGAATTGTTGCTCCAGGGCGAGTCCATTGAGGAGCGAGGCCGCGCTTGCTGTCATGGCCGAAGCGAACAACAGCAGGGCAATGACGATTTTTGTCGATTTCATTTTAATGGTATCTATTTTGGCTTATGGCCGGATGGGCAGAAACCGGCAGAAAAAGCGCTGAGTCCCCGTCCATGTACCCCAAGGAATGCTCGTGCTTCTTTCGCACCCTCCCCCCGAAAGGTGCGGCCCGGGAAAGGCAGGTATTTTCAGGTTGGCAAATTGCCGCACAACTACCTTGATTTTTTTCCAGGGTCCACTCAACTCTACTGTAACTGCAATGGAGTTCAACCCTGAAGTGGGTAAAAAGTCTCGTTTTTTTAATTTCCCTGTACTCAGGGGCAGACACAGCTTTGTTTGCACCTAGAATGCGTGTTCTGGTGGTGCAATGTGCATGTGGATATGTGCAAACAAGGTGCGCCGTTAAACAACTGCGAGTCTGGCTCCAGCTGCCGGTAACACGACGCAATATTCAAGATTTCCATGGATTACAAAGCGCTTAGTGATTTTCCCCGCGATGCGGTGGACCGCCTACTAAATGTCATTCATCTCTTTCGTGATATTCGTGCCACCAGTGAGTGGCAATACGACGTATTGCTGAAGCGTTCGCGTTTGGTTTCGCTAAACCCTGGAGAGGCGCTGCTGCACAGTGGCGACGTAGATCAGTGGGTGTATTTTCTGGTGCGCGGGGAGTTGCAGGTACACGTGGACGATGCCGCGGCAGCCAGCGGTGATCGTCCGCTCGCCGAGATTCGCCCAGGTGAGGTGTTTGGTGACCTGTCGATGCTGCTGGCTGAGCCCCGTAGTGCGACTATTGTGGGGGCACCGGTCGGCCAGGAAATTCAGGTGCTCGCGGTGGATTGCACCCTGTTTGGTGACCTTGAGGACTTCTCCCTGCTGCAGCTGCCCACCAAGCTGGTTTTCTATCGCAATATGGTGCATTCGTTGCGCTGGAAGCTTGAGGTTTATCGTTCCAAATACCCGACCCACGAGCTGGCCAATAGTCACCGTCGCCTGAAGCTCTACACGGGCCCGAAAAACTGTAAAGAAGAGCTGGTAGCGCTAGCGGACCAGGCGCGGGATCTGGCTCGTATCCTGCTGGATTGGAATGCCGAGTTCGGCAGCGGCCAGCTTGCCGCGGAAGAGTCGGACATGTCCGACTTCCTGGAATCCATACTCTCCTGACCGCGTGTTCCGTACCGGTTCACTACATAGAGGGTGAACCCTTTCTCATTTTCCCGCGTACAATGTCCATTACCGGATGCGTGCGTGGGACCACCTTTGGCCGTCTCCAAGACCATGCCAAAACCTGATCAGATCTGAAGTAGCTGTGAAAAGTACCCGAGAGTTGACCAATCTCAGGTACAGCAGGCTATTCGCACCTCTAAAATCTCCTGCGGATTTCGTAATTCGGCAGTTTTGGGCGCTGTTTCGATCAAGAATTGTGCATAAAATCTCCTATCAATTTTAAATTGCAGACAGGAATGCAGTTATGAACTTTCTGTTGGGCTTCTGGCGGCAACGTAACTATCGCATGGCAACCATCGTGGGTGGCCTTGCCACGTTGTGGCTGTTGAGTGGCATATTGCTCAAGGACGAGAAGCAAGCGCTGCTCGAGGCGGAGGTCGCGAAGAGTACATCTGTGCTGCCGGCAGAGCGTATGAAGATTAGTGGACGCTACATTGAGGCTCAACCGTATACCACTCGGGTGGTGGTCAATAGTCGCAGTGAGGCCAACCGGAGTGTGCAGCTGAGAGCCGAGCTCGATGGCGCGGTGGCGGGGCTTCCGGTCGATGAGGGGCAGTATGTAGCCAAGGGCGACGTGATTTGTGAGATTGCCGCGGAAGATCGCCCGGAAAAGTTGGCGCGCGCACGCGCTTCATTGAAGAAAGCGGAGCTGGATTTTGCCGGTGCGCAAAAGCTCAAGGGACGCGGCCTGCAATCAGGCACGCAAATGGCCCAGCAGGAAGTTGCTCTCGCCAACGCCCGCGCGGACCTGAAACGGGCACAGCTGGATGTACAAAACCTGAAGATTCGCGCGCCCTTTGACGGTGTTGTGAACAGCCGGGCGGTGGAGTTGGGGGATTTTGTTCGCCGTGGCGAGGAGTGCGCGACCATTCTCGACCTGAATCCCATGTTGATCGTGGGAGAAGTTTCCGAAACCAAGGTGGGCAGCCTGCTGCTGGGGGCGCCTGCAAATGCGCAAATGCAGGATGGGCAGATTCTTAGTGGTCGGCTGCGCTACGTGAGCCAGCAGGCGCACGCGGTGACGCGCGCCTATCGCGTAGAAGTCGCGGTGGCAAATGACGACGGTGCTCTGCGCAGTGGCATCAGTGCGCGTATGGCACTGCCAACGGGCGAGGTTATGGCCCACCGAATCAATTCTTCCCTGTTAACCCTGGATGACGCCGGCATTCTCGCGGTGAAAATACTCGACGAGGATCAGCGTGTCGTCCTGCGAAACGTTCGGTTGGTCAGTGATGAAAGCGATGGGGTTTGGGTTACCGGGCTGTCGCCGCGCACCCTGCTGGTAACCGTGGGCCAGGAATATGTCAGTGTTGGTGAACAGGTGGACGTAGAGCTGGAAGAGACCGGCGGTGATTTGCCGGCCCCACTTAGTGCAGTCGAACCAGAACCTGAGCCGGCTTCTGTGAAACAGGCTGCGCAGGCTTCCGGGGAGTCACTGTAATGAAACTCTTGGACGGAGCTATTAATCGCTTCCGCAGCAGTATTAGCTTGATGCTGCTCATCGTTATCATGGGGATTGCTGCGCGCGGAGCCATGACGGTGGAGTCCAGTCCGGAAGTTAACCCGCCTATCGTGATTGTGCAGGTGCGGCACGAAGGGATTTCTCCGGAAGATGGGGTGCGCTTGCTGATTCGCCCGCTGGAGCAGGAAATTCGCTCGCTGGAGGGCGTTGAGCAAGTTGTCGCCAATGCGCGAGAGTCGCTGGTATACCTAGTCATCGAATTTGACTCTGCGATCGATATTGATATTGCGGTCGATGATGTACGCAATGCCGTTGATCGTGCCAAGGCCGAGTTACCGCGGGATGCGGACGAGCCGGTAGTGGAGGAAGCATCGGCGCAGCCATTCCCGACGATTGTGGTAACCCTGGCCAGTGAGGGCGCGAGTGAGCGCGAACTGCTACGCAGCGCGCAATTGCTGAAACGCAGAATTGAAAATGTCAGCGAAGTACTGAGCGCAGATATCAATGGTAGTCGCGAGGAGGTGGTTGAAGCCATCATTGACCCCGTGCGGCTTGAGCATTACCAGATAACCAGTGGTGAACTGATTAATGCTGTACTGGGGAATAATTTGCTGATCCCGGCTGGTGAGATGGATGTCAGCAAGGGGCGCTTCTCGGTAAAGGTTCCGGGCTTAATCGAATCGGCCAGTGACGTATACCAGATTCCGCTCAAGCAATCGGATGATGGGGTTGTGACCCTTGGTCAGGTTACCGACATCAGGCGGACCTTTAAGGACGCCACCAGCTACACCAGTGTGAACGGGCAACAGGGCCTGTCGGTCAATGTGGAAAAACGCACCGGTGCCAGCTCTGTGGACCTGGCAGACAAAGTCCGAGAGGTGGTAAATGCCGAACGAGAGTACTTGCCTCGTGGGGTAAAGGTCGACTTTGTATTTGACCAGTCCAATTGGGCGCGGGACATGGTGAGCGAAATGGAGGGCAATATCCTCACCGCAATGTTGCTGGTGATGATCATTGTGGTTTCCGCGCTTGGTTTCCGTTCCGGGTTACTTGTGGGCCTGGGGATCCCTTTCTCATTACTGTTCGGCTTCATCATTACTTGGTACCTGGGTTATTCGTTCAACTTCATGGTCATGTTCGGCATGTTGCTGGCCCTCGGTATGCTGATCGATGGCTCAATCGTGATCACTGAATTTGCCGATCGCAAGATGGCTGAAGGGCTGTCAGCACGCGCGGCCTACTCCATCGCTGTGCGCCGAATGTTCTGGCCGGTTGTCGCGTCAACGGGGACCACCCTCGCCGCTTTCCTCCCAATTATCTTTTGGCCCGGTGTAGTTGGCGATTTTATGCGCTTCTTGCCGGTAACCGTGTTTTCCGTACTGGCGGGATCATTGGTTTACGCGCTGTTCTTTGCCCCCGTCGTGGGGTCGGTATTTGGCAAGGGTCGCGTTGATCTGGCTTCACAGCAGCATCTCAAGCAACTGGAGCATGGCGACCCGAGCGCTTTAGGGGGAATCACTGGCTTTTATGCCCGCATGCTGACATCGGTTGTGCGCTACCCGCTGATATCTTTTGGCGGCACCATCGCGGTATTGGTGGGTATCTTTATTGCTTATAGTGCCTTTAATCCGGGAATCGAGTATTTCACCGAAACGGAGGAGCAATACGGCAACGTTGAAGTGCGAGCGCTGGGAAATCTGTCTCTGGAGGAAAAGCGCGCCCTAGTTACTCAAGTCGAAACGGCGGTGATGCAAGTACCTGAGGTACGTGTGGTGTATACCTCAATTGGATCGGGTGGTATTTCCGGTAATCAAGACAGATCACCGGATCAGATTGCCAGTCTGCTGGTTGAGTTGCAGCCGACGGATCTGCGAGATCGCAAAAGCCGGGACATTTTCGCGGATATTCGTCAGCGTACAGCGGGCTTTGCGGGTATTAAGACCAGTGCCAAGGCGTTTGAAGGCGGCCCGCCCGTGGGTAAGGCCATTGTACTTGAATTACGCAGCCGCGATTACGACAGCCTGCTGGCAGAAACCTGGCGCCTGCATCGGGCGCTGGAGAATGAGTTCGATGGACTGCGGGATGTTGTGAATACGGCTCCGCTACCGGGTATTGAGTGGGAAGTTAAGGTCGACCGATCAAAGGCGGCACTCTACGGGGCGGATCTAACCGGCGTGGGGCGCGCCGTGCAGTTGGTCACCAACGGCGTATTGATGGCGGAATATCGCCCGGATGATTCCGATGAGGAAGTGGATATTCGTATCCGCTATCCGGATTATGCCCGCGGCATTACTGCGCTGGATGAACTCAAGGTAAACACCCCGGGAGGTGCGGTGCCGGTCAGCAGCTTTGTGTCTACTGTGGCCGGGCCCAGAGTGGATAAAATTGAGCGTATTGATGGCATTACCCGTATGCAGATCAAGGCTGATGTTGTGGATGGTGTTCTGGCGGACGACAAAGTACGCGAAATACGCCAGTGGCTGGAGCAGCACCCGATCGATGGCAACGTGGAGTTGCTCTATCGGGGCGCGGATGAAGAAACGAGCGAGACTCTGGTGTTTTTACAGGTCGCATTCTCCTTGTCCCTGTTCCTGATGTTTATCCTACTGGTCACCCAATTCAATAGCTTCTATCAGTCTGCGTTGATTCTATCTTCGGTGATTATGTCCACTGCCGGTGTGTTGCTTGGGCTTACCCTTACCCAGTCGACCCTCAGTGTCATTATGACCGGGGTGGGTATTGTTGCCCTCGCTGGCATTGTGGTGAACAACAATATCGTATTGATTGATACCTATAACTTTGTACGCAAAGCCGATCCGGAACTGGGTGCAGGTGCTGCAGCGGTTAAGGCTGCCGCACAGCGTCTGCGCCCGGTGTTTCTCACTACTGCTACCACGATTCTGGGCTTGCTGCCCCTGGCGCTGGGGGTGAGTGTAGATATGGTTGGGCGTGACATTGTAGTGAACGGCGTGATTGCCTCTTTCTGGGTGAAGCTGGCCAGTGCGATCGTTTACGGCCTCAGCTTTTCTACTCTGCTGACGCTGATCGTGACGCCAGTGATGCTGGCGCTGCCTTCGGCGCTGCGTGACCTGGTGAAGGGGGTTCTGCCCGCGGGGCTATTGGCTAAGCGCCGTTTACGTAGTTGAGACGGGCGGGGAGGTTAAATGGTGTCGGGGCGGGCGAGTACCTGGCACTTATAACTTTCTGGCAGACATAAAAAAACCCCGGCGAGCCGGGGTTTTTTTATGTCTGCCAGAAAGTGTCGATTAAGACTTGGCTTTCGGCGGACGACCACGGCGAGCAGGAGCCTTCTTGGCGGCAGTTTTCTTAGCTGCAGCTTTCTTGGCTGGACGGCCTGCCTTCTTGGCGGCAGGCTTCTTAGCTGCAGCTTTCTTGGCTGGACGACCTGGCTTCTTCTTGGCAGTAGCCTTGGTTTTGGCTTTTGCCTTAGCAGCGGCTTTTTTGGCAGCAGCGGCAGCTTTCTTCTTAGCAGCGGCAGCCTTCTTCTTGTCAGCAGCGGCTTGCTTCTTGGCAGCAGCAGCGGCCTTCTTCTTGGCAGCAGCGGCCTTCTTCTTCTCAGCAGCGGCTTTCTTCTTGGCAGCAGCAGCGGCTTTCTTCTTGTCCGCAGCAGCTTTCTTCTTGGCAGCGGCGGCAGCTTTCTTGGCAGCGGCAGCAGCTTTCTTCTTGTCCGCAGCAGCTTTCTTCTTGGCAGCGGCAGCGGCTTTTTTGGCAGCAGCAGCGGCAGCTTTCTTGTCAGCAGCAGCCAGTTTCTTGGTGATAGCCGTTTCTTCTTTGGCTACAGCCTTGGCCACTTTGGTTGCCAGCTTGTTTTCAGCAGCGATGACAGCCAGCTTGGCTTTCGCGATAGCAGAGGCGGCTTTGGCGGCAACGGCGGCTTTTTTGGCAGTTGCAGCGGCAGCTACGGCAGCCTTAACTTGCTTCTGCTGAGCAGCAGATTTCTTCTTGGCACGGGCTGCTTTAACCTTGGCGGCGGCAGCTTGTGCTTTTTTGGCAGCTTTGTCAGCTTCTTTGCCGGCTTTATCGGCTTCTTTCTTTGCATCAGCTTCTTGGCTGCTACGCGCCTTTTCCAGCTGAGATTTCAAAGAAGCGAGTTCCGCCTCCAGTTTTGCCACGGCGCTTACGCGCGCGGTGGATTTTTTACGTCCGGCCATAAAATATCCCTGTATCTAAATTTGGTATTTAGGTGTTATTTTGGATGAGTGGAATTCATCGCGCTAATTGCAGCTTATTTATATACTTGATTGCAAGTGTTTTAGGGGCGTTTTTACTCTGTAATGAATAAATTTAAGGTTTTTTTTACTTTTTTTGCCTTTAGCTGGCTATTGGCGTGTGGTGTTGGTGCTTTTTGTCCATTAATTGGCAGTGCTGCGGCGTCTGAAAAACTCGCCTGGGCGGGCGTAATTTTGAATGCGCTGGCGCTGCCGGTGTGGATTTGGCTACGTTATTTGTACCCGCAGAAATTTCACGGAGATATTCGAGAATCCAATGCGTTTCTCGCTGTGTTAATCGGTCTTGCGGTTGCGCTACTGGCAGATGGACAGCTCGGCCTGCCCATTTACCTGGTAATTGCGAATCTTTTTGTCGTTTTACTTTATCTCTATCACTTCAGTTCGGTTTCACACCCTTCATTACCCGGCATTAACCAGCAGTTCCCCGATCTGGAAGAGCAAACAGGGGAAAACTGTAATATCTCGGACTTTTGTCGCGAACGGGAGCTGGATGGGGCCTTCGTGGTGTTTCTGCGGGGGAGTTTTTGTGCCGATAGTCGGAGTCAGCTAGCAAGCTTCGAACGCCTTCTGCCGCAGTTGCAAAAGAGAAACATTGGATTACTGCTCTTTAGCGCGCAGCCAATGTCTTCTTGGGCGAAAGCTTTCTCTCGGCGGGATATTCCAGCACCTGTTGAACTTACCGTGCATCAGCTGGAGGAATCTTCTCAGGATTATCCCTTATTCGTCGCGCGACAAGGTGCGCCCTTATTGATGTACCCGTGGCAATCGGCGGCGGCGCGGCCCAGTGCCTGGCTTGTGGACAGCGAGGGGGTAATCTTGTGGCGAGAGCTGGCGGCGAACTACCGCACGCCGGCGCGAGCGGATTTACTGCGTGCCCAGTGGTTCCGGCTTGTGGACTGAGTGCAAGTGCGTAAAAAAGGGCAAATTGCCTCAATATAATAAGAAGGCGTATCGCCGTGAGCGATACGCCTTCTTTTATGTGTGAGCGATATGAAAAGGGCAACTGGTTGCGCTGGGCGGTAGACCTTGCTCGCCCAATTCTTCCCTTGCCGCTGATTAAAGTGGGCCGTAGGGCAGGTAGCGATTGTCGGAGTTACCGCGAATCCATAAAAGTTGCTCGCGACTCAGTGGGGCTTTGCGTCGGCGGAGGGATTTTGCCAGCGGGATAACCGGAGATTCTGCACCGCCCTGCCAATCCAGTTGTGCTTCCGCCAGGGTGAAAAAGCGGATCAAAGCCCACAGTTGTTCTGGCTCCCAGTTCGCGGCTTCTTCCAGCCACTGGGCTGCGGGTAACCCCGCGAGCCAGCTTGCCGAGCGGAGTGTTTCCGGAAGTTCGGCTAATTCGGTGTTCTCTTGGGCGTGCGAGGATTCCGGGGCGGAAGAGCCTTCCACTAGTTCCAGTATCTGCGTTAGCAGAGTGGGGTCGATTTTTTCTCGGGACTGATCATTGGAGGCCTGCTTGGCTGGTTCCCATGCGCCGACGCTCATACATACTCCTTTAGGAAAACTTGCCCGCAATTGGGTACAACAACTGGGGATTATACATTGGGTTTACGGTGTGCGGACCTCGAACCCAGGATGTAGAACAACGGCTTTGTGGGGGTGGTAACCCGATAACGGTAGCGCGCTTCCTTGTCGGGGAGGATTGCGGCGTTGGGCGATGACAGGACAGATGACATGGCAATAGATGCCGGGCGTGGAATTTTGCATAATTCTGCCACGCGAAGAAATTCGACTTGTTGCCTTCTATCATGTCTCTCGGTTCGCGAATGGTAGAGAAGGGCTGGCGACAGATAAAACTGACCCGATTTTAGCTGGAGGTCACATGAACACGATCGACAAGCCGATTGCTGCAGAAAAGCGCATCGCGCTGGTAGCCCACGACAACCGCAAGCAAGGACTCATTGACTGGTGCCAAAAGCACCGGGCCATTCTTGAGCAACATCAATTGCTCGGTACCGGTACCACAGGCTCCCAGATTGAATCGTCCACGGGAATGCGTGTGGAAAAGCTTTTCAGCGGCCCTATGGGCGGTGACCAGCAGTTGGGTGCGAAGATCTGCCAGGGTGATGTGGATATCCTGATTTTCTTTTGGGACCCCTTTGAGCCCATGCCCCACGACCCGGATGTGAAAGCACTGCTGCGAATCGCCGCGGTGTGGAATATTCCAGTGGCATGTAATGCGAGCAGTGCGGATATGATGATTCATTCGGCTCTGATGTCGCAGAGTTTCGCCCGCGAAGTACCTGACTATCAGAGCTATCTAGCTAGTCGGACCGGCGATTTTGCTGTATAAAATGTGAGCTTTCGGGTATGCTGCTCTTCGTAAGTCATTGATTTGTAAAGCTTATGTTGTGGTTGTGCAGGTTGCACTTGCATTGGTGGCCATTTCCCGGCAATCTTGCCCCCCTGATTAGACCGGTGAATCCGGCGAATTCGAATCAAAAACTGTACGGTGTTTTATGAGTAGACGACGCGGTAAGGCCGTAGAAGAAGAAAAAGCGGATATCGACCTGACGCCCATGTTGGACGTCGTATTCATCATGTTGATCTTCTTCATCGTGACGGCATCCTTCGTAAAAGAGAAGGCGCTGGACGTGAATGTACCGGATCCGGATCAGCAGGTAGAGACTCCGCCGGACCCCGACAAGCAGAATATCCTGATCAGCGTGAACTCCGCTGACGAAATCTGGATGGGCCCGACTCGAGTGGACAGCCGTGCAGTACGTGCACGTATTGCCCAGCTCTTCGCGGAGAACCCGCAGGCGATCGTGATTATCCGTGCGCACAACAAGTCCAGCGCGGACACTTACGTGACCATCGCTGACGCGGCGAAAGAGGTAAACCCGAACATTCAGGTTTCCCTGGTACCGTTCGAAGACTGATCTGCGTAGAGAGTGTCCCGCGGGAGCCGCTCTCTCACAGGATCAAAAAAAGCCAGCACATGCTGGCTTTTTTTATGCCTGGAATTTGGCGCTGGGGAGTCGGGGCCGGGGGATTGCGCTTAGCCACGAGCGGCCGATTGTGACCGCTCGTGGACGTGGGCTTAAAACTCGGAGCGAATTGCCCACAGGTCGGGGAATACCGGCTTGAACAGGGTGCTTTGCAGGTAGCCCACGCCGCTGGAGCCACCGGTGCCCATTTTGCTGCCGATGGTCCTCTCCACCATCTTCACGTGGCGATAGCGCCACTGCTGCAGGGAGGTATCGATATCCACCAGTGCCTCACAGATATCGCTTACCAGCGGGTCATTGCGATAAACGTCGATCAACACGGTTTGCACCGCCGGGGACGGCTCTGCCACCTGGCTGAAATCCCGGTTTAGTACACTGTCTGGAATGGCGTGCCCCTCGTGGGCGAGAAACTGCAGGAAGGCGTCCCACAAGGTAGGGGCTTCGAGACGCGTTTGCAGGCGCTGATAGTGCTCCGAACCCGGCTCGTAGTTCTGCAGCTTGCGCGGGTCCTTGGCGCCGTAGAGGAATTCCAGTTCGCGGAATTGATAGGACTGAAAGCCGCTGGCGGTGGACAGTCGGTCGCGAAAGGACATGAACTCGAGCGGTGTGAGCGTCTCCAGGATGTCTACCTGCTGGATAAGCGTGCGGTAAATTGCATCGACCCGCTTGAGAGTGTGCAGGGCGCGATTGCGCTCTCCCGCGCAGAACAGGCGCACCAGAAAGTCCAGTTCATGCAGCAGCTGCTTGAACCACAGTTCGTAACTCTGGTGGATAACAATAAACAGTAATTCGTCGTGTTCGGGGCCTGCGGAGAGCGGTTGCTGGCATTCCAGCAGCTCGTCTACCTTCAGGTAAGAGCTGTAGGTAACGGTCATGTCAGAGGATTCCTTTTGCCGAATACCGCCTGCTGCAATATATGTAACGGTATTCGCCGGTATATAAATTAAAAGTTGCGCAAACTTGCACCAATTTGGCCGCATTATAAGGTCGAAAGGTCAATTTTTGGAAAATACATTTCGCACCCTGTGACTGTGCTGCAGTCGCACGCCGGTTCGGCTTAGGTAATGCAAACTGGTCGAAATGGACCTCGTATGCGCACAATGACTGGCTAAACTAGCGCTAGACGGCCACGAATATAACGAAACCAAGTAATAGCGGAGCCCCGTATGCCAAGCCCTTTCGAAAGCCCCTGTGCAGAAATTGACGCCCAATTAAGCAACCGGGTTCTGGAGATCACCATTAATCGGCCAGAGCGTAAAAACGCGCTGACCAAGGCCATGTACTCAGCCATGGCACAGCTGTTTCGCGATGCGGCCGCCAACCCGGAGGTGCGGGTAGTCATTCTCACCGGTGCCGGTGGCGCTTTTACCAGCGGTAATGACCTGACGGATTTCCTGGATGGTTCGGCGTCCAGTAAAGACTCCCCCGTATTCCAGTTTATGACCGCGCTGTACGAGTTTCCCAAGCCGGTTGTTGCTGCGGTCAGCGGCGTGGCTGTGGGTATCGGTACCACGCTGTTGCTGCACTGTGATTTGGCGATCGCGGAAGATCATGCAATGTTCCAGATGCCCTTTGTAAACTTGGGCCTGTGCCCGGAGTATGCCTCCAGCCTGCTTTTGCCGCGTATCATGGGGCACGTCAAGGCCTCCGAGTTGCTGCTGCTGGGGAACAAGTTTGATGCGCAGACCGCGGCAAATGTGAATATCTGCAACGAGGTCGTATTTTCTGGCGAGGCTCTGGGACGCGCACGCGAATATGCCCAAGAGCTCGCCAAAAGGGCGCCCGAAGCGGTGCGCCTGAGTAAAAAACTGCTGCGCCAGGGCACCTATGAGAGCGGCATGGCGGTGATTCGGGAAGAAGCACTGCACTTCCAGCAGCGCCTGCAGTCGGAGGAGTTTCGCGAGGCGGCTACGGCCTTTATGGAAAAGCGCCCGGCAGATTTTTCACAATTTGAGTGACAAACTGTTACATAGCGGCTCGCCTCAGTAGCCTCGTCTTGTGGTGTACGAGGCGAGCTGACATGTAGAACAGACTTCGAAAATGGTCGCCCTAAGGCGGCCATTTTTGTTTGCTTGTGCCGATATAAGAGTTTTTGATTGCTTGGCTGGCCGGGACCGGTTTGATCTGGGTGGTGTGCTTGCCCACTTGAGTGGCTGTGGGGCGAACCTTGCGTTATCAGGCCCACAATCAACCGTGCTTCTGTGGCGCTGACCCGGTAAACTGGCTGTCAGTTAAACGGGACTTACGCGTTCCGTGCAGGCTCCTCGGGCCAAGTTACCAGCGTCGAAGAATAATATGGCTGGGAAACGCTCTGCTGCGAGGCTTGTAAAGCTCAGCAATTGATTGAATAACTCTTATAACTGGCAATTTCGGGCTGTCCATGAACGCCACTCTGTCCTCGTTAGGGGTCTCTAATGTGTCTGTATTGCGCTGGTTAAGGCGGGCCCAGACGCGTGTTTTTGCGATACTGATGCTGCTTCTCATTCCCGTTTCGGTGCTTGCCCAGGTCGCTACAAGTGTTGGTTATGGTGAAGAGGGCGGTCAGCGCACCGGGCAGGCGCGTATCTGGCATGACCCGAGTGGGCAGGCAACGCTCGCGGACGCTCTGGCGGCGCTGGAGTCGGGCAGCTTTTCCCCGCTGGCGGGCGGTGGTTCCACCGGGCTGCAACAGGGTAGTTACTGGTCTTACTTTGAGCTGCACAATACTCAGCAGCAGATACTTCCGCTGCACCTGGAATATGTGGATCACCAGTTAATCCGCCTGCAGGCATTTGCGCGCGGCGAATCCGCCGCAGATTTCCATGAACTTGTCGATCTGGCGATGGGAGAACCTTTTGCCCTGCGTCCGGTGTTTCACAATCGTTTTGTGGTACCTGTGGAGCTGTCTCCCGGTGAGACGGTGAAGTTCTTGGTGCGCTACGATTCTGAGGAAGCCGGCTTTGTATTCCCCTCGATGCGAATCTGGGCTCCGGACGCGCTAAGCAAATCCCACACTGGTGAAACCGCAATACTCGCGTTCCTGTTCGGCGGTATTGCACTGATCTCACTGTTCTCACTGATTGTCGGCATTACCACGGGCGATTCCAGTTTCTTTGCCTATTTCGTGTATGGCATTTCCAAAATCGTTGCCTGGGGTACGATTCTCGGGTTCACCCATCAGTATGTTTTGCAGCAGGACTTCCACTGGAGCTATATGTCTGCCACCGGGGCGGTCAGCATATTGTGTGGTGTGATATTTGATCGCCTGTTTCTGCAAACCCGCAAGTACACCCCGCGTCTTGATTACATCCTCATCTTGATGATGGTGAATGCCGGCATTTTGCTGGTTAGCGCAATACTGCAGATCAAAACCGTTGCGTTGATCTCGATTACCCTGGCGCTGTTGCTGTATCCGGCCTCCACCGTGATCGCACTGGTGCGCTGGCGGCAGGGTTCCAGCGAAGCGGCAGTATTTGCCGTGGGTTGGACACTGTTACTGGCCGGGCTCTTCTATCAGGCACTGCGTGACCTCGGTGTGGTTGATCACAACCTAGTGAACTATTACCTGCCGCCGCTGAGCTCCTTCGTCGAAATGGTGACCATTATGGCCGCCATGGGGATCAAGCTGCGCAGGGTGCGCTTGCAGGCATTGGAGTCGGAGCGCCAGTATCGCCGGCACCTGGAACAGTCGAAGGTTAAGCTCGAGGGCCTCGTGCGTGCGCGTACGGAAGAGCTGGAGAAAGCGAAGCAGCTTGCCGAAATAGAAGCGCGCACGGATCCCCTCACCGGCATCCGCAATCGCCGCAGTTTCCTTGCGGATGCTGAACTGTGTATCAAGCGCGCCTATCGCCAGAATGAACCCGCCAGCTTGTTGATGTTTGATATCGATCACTTCAAGTCCATCAATGATGAACACGGGCACGGGGTGGGTGATGAAGCGCTGTGCAAGTTCAGTGCGGCGATTCAAACCAAAATACGCGAGACAGACGTGTTTGGCCGCCTGGGTGGTGAGGAGTTTGCGCTATTGATTACCGAATCCAAGCCGGACTCCCTGCATACCGCGGAGCGGTTGCGAGACGCTATTGCCGGTATCCGCCTGCCAACCCCCGCAGGGGAGGTCAGCTTCACCTCGAGTATTGGCGTGGCACATTCCGATAAAGATATTTCCGTCGAGCAATTAATGCGTCAGGCCGACATGGCCTTGTACCGGGCCAAGCAGCAGGGACGTAATCAGGTAGTGGATTATGCTTCACCGGCCGATGTCGCAAGCGACCGGCGTGTGACTGCAGCCGACTCCGTGGATGTGGAGCCCGCCTGATTGCGTGAGCGTGGCTCCACCTAGGGCGAAACTTCCAGGGGCCTCTGTGTGCCACGTGTTGACAGGTAACTGCGAACCTTATCCGGATGGTCGGTAAACAGACCATCAACTTGCAGTTGCTCCACATATAGCCCAATAAACTCCTCAAAATCACGGTAAGCATCCGGGATCTGCAGAGGGTCCGCGCGGAATGTGTATGGGTGTACCTGCAGCCCCAGTTTGCGCGCCTCCGTTAGCAGTGTGTCTTCTGTTCCCTCTTCGGTTACCAGCATTGGGTACCAGGGGCCGATGCCGACAGCGTAGTCCGCGATCTTTTGCAGCCCTTGCGGTGTGCGCATCCAGTCGTAATCGTAGTTGTGCCACTGTCCCGCTCGCTTTATTCGTTTCTCTTCCCAGTCGGTTTCGGCGATCAATTGCACGAGAGGGATATCCATATTCATCGAGGGCAGTAGCTCACTATGAATGCGCTGAAGCTCTTCCGCATCAAACGACTGCAGGTAGACCTTGCTAGCGGGCTTTGTATAGCCGTACCGCTTGAGGGTCTGCAGCACCATGCGGGAAATATCGCGCCCCTCCTGTGCGTGGAAATATGGCTTCTTGATCTCGGGATAAATCCCAGTGTTGTAGCCCAATGATCGGTTAAGGCCCTGAATAAGTTCCAGTTCCTCTTCAAACGTCGCCAGCTGGAATTGTGAATGCCACAGCGGGAAACGTTTGCCGTATTTTGGTACTTTTTTTCCAAGCACACTTACGAAGGGGCCCGTCACCCGTAATTGCTTGAGCTCTGGGAGAGTGAAGTCGATGGTATAGAAATGACCATCTTCACGGGCCCTATCTGGGAATTTGCTGGCGACATCGGTTACCTCGTCCAGATAAATGTCGTGCATTACGATCAGGTGGTTGTCTTTACTTAATACCAGATCTTGCTCGATATAATCCGCACCCATGGCGTAGGCGAGGGTTTTCGCTTCGAGTGTGTGTTCAGGCAAATAACCGGACGCGCCGCGATGCGCGATAACAATTGGATTGTTCCGCTCTGAGGCATACAGGCTCTGCGAAACAATGCAGGCGAGCGTAATAATAATGAAACAAAGAGAGCGCATGGCGGTATAGGCAATTGAAAATTTGCCTAAACATACCTGGACTGGATTGGAATAAAAATGGTGCAACGGCAGAAAGTGAATTGTGACAGAAGTGTGTCAGTTAGAGGTAAGGAAAAATTGAGGGGAAGAGTACGGGCGCCGCTTCCGGCGCCCGTACGGCTTGCGTCAAATTACTGAACGATTTTGATCCACTCGCCGGGCTTGGGTTCGCCGCGTGGATAGTAGCCGTTTAGCAGGCGCAATTGCTCTTCTGCGTACTCGCCGATCTCCATATGCCGGGCCAGCGATGAAAATGTCGTCTTTTCATTTGCCTGTACATAGCGGACGCGTTTGATGTCGGGCTTCACTATGTCCGTTTTACGTAATGGACGGAAGCTGCGAATACTCGTCATAAACAGGTTGTCGTATTCTGCCTGCTTCTCTTTATCCTCCGACTCCTCGGCAACTTTGCCTTCGAGGATGTATTGGCGGCTGCCATAGAACAGCACCGCGACACGGTCTGGTGAATCTCCAGTACGCACTGGCAGTTTGCCCGTGTGCCCTTCCAGGCGGTACTGGCTGAGCGCTTCGTCTTCCTCAAGGTTGCGTACGTCATATACGCCGCGCAGCGCCATATCGGCAGGCTGGTTTCCGTCGCGTTTGCCAACTCGAATTGTCATCGTGGCGGATTTATCCGGCGCGGTACCAACGATCGCACTGCGTTGATTTTCGACATTCCAGCCTTCGGGAAATAAAAGCGAAAAGCCCAGGCTCTTGTGATTGAATCGATTCTTTTCACTTTCCTGCGCATTCTGTCCGTAAACCAATCCGTCGGTGCGCTCGCGATAATACTCCACTTTGGTGATTTTCTTGTCTTCCGGTAACTCGCCGGCGGCCTCCACGACCTCCCGCAGGCGAATGTCATTACGCGGGTGGGATGAGAAGACGCCGTGATACGTCTGTTGTTTTTTCCCTTCGACCCTGGCGCGGCGCCGGGCAAAGGTTTCCTGATCCTTCAACAGCGCGATTACGTTGATCATTGATTGCGGGTCATACCCAGCGTTGTACATGTACTGGGCGCCAAAGCGGTCGGCCTCGAGTTCCATGTCACGGCCGTAGCCTTTCACCGCTGCGGTGCTCCAGAGGTTTGCCACATCGCCGACAACACCGCTGCCGGTAACCAGTACGGAAAGCACTGAGGCCACGCCTGCGCCGGTGGCAGCGGTCTTCTGCCGCACCGCATGGCGGGCGGTGATATGCCCAACCTCGTGGGCGAGCACTGCCGCCATCTCGGCCTCAGATTGCAGGTAAGTCAGCAGACCGCGGTTGATGTACACATAGCCGCCGGGCAGGGCAAAGGCGTTGATGTCCTGGCTGTCGATGATGGTGAAGTAATAGGTCAGGTCTGGACGATCGCTGGCCCGGGCAATTTTTTGCCCCACGTGTTCCACATAGGCATTCAGAATCGGATCGTTATAGATCGGCGTGCTGGCGACCAGTTTCTCGTGCATTTCACGCCCGATCTTTATCTCTTTCTCTTCTGACATCAGCACCAGGTCTGGCCGGTTGGTGGCTGGGTTGAATGCACAGCCCACTGCACTGGCGAGCAGAGCTGCGACCATAATTTTTTTGAATGTGTGCATGATGATCTCCTGTCTTATTCTCTCCGATCCTTAGCAAGGTGGTCGCCATTCAGTAACGACTGGCGGATTGTGGTGGTAATAAAAATTCTCGCAGTTGCGCGGCCATACCCTTGCACGCGTTGTTCTGTACCCGCGCAATTAGTGGGATGGGTACAACGATCGCGGGCATGTAAGAAGTGCCCTGGGCATCGGCGCTGATCTTTCCTGACAGCTCCTGATCGCGGAAATCCCATACCGAGGCCTCATAGTCAGATTCTTTGTCCCAGGTGCCGAAGCCGAAACAGCCGGCACCAGCGGTACTGATCGAGCAGCCAATGGAACCGGCGCTGGAGGTAGTTTCCGTTGAACCGTCAATCCACACGATGTACTTAACCCCATACTGCTCCATGCGGTCACGTACGTCCGGAATATCCATCAGTTTGCTCAGCGACTTGATATGCATGGGCGCCTTGCGTGGCTCAAACCATGGGTACAGGGCATCGACGAACTGCTGTTCTGGAATAACGTTCACCCCGCTCTCAGGGTTGTGCAGAGTGTCCCCGACACAGTCGATCAGGTCGGGTTCGGTTTCGTATTCACTGGAGTGTCGTCTGCCGAGAATCACCACAGAATCACCAACGGCCAGCTCACCGGTACTGCGCCGATATTCATCGATAACCACGGTGGTGCAGCCACCGGTGGATAGCGCTGCTGCGGCCAGTAGCAGTGGTGCTGCCAAATTACTCAGGGGTTTCACCGAACCATCCTCCTTGATGGGGCCTGCCAGATAGGGCTCGACCCGAACTCATAAATCCATTCTGCGCGGCTGCGGATTACTCGTCGCTAGTCGCTTCCTGCATACTCAGTGCGCGCTGCTTATTGGCGATAAATGCCTGCAGCTCCGGTACCTGTGCAAAACCGGTATAGAGTGTCGCGCCAGCATCGCGCAGCGCTACATTAATCGCCTGTGCCAGCGCGGCCTCTTGCGACTTCAAAAATGCGGTTGGCGTTTTTCCATATGCGGTAATCACCCACTCAGCCACCGAATCCCCGCGCTGGTTGTAGGCGTGCATGTCGTACTTGATCCAGACCTCAAAAATATTTACGCGGGTTTCCCGCGGCATGGTGAACTGGAGCTCACGCACTTCGGGCACAATCACCAGGTCCAGCCCCTGCGGCAGGTCGCTGGGATACTGGGAGAGGCTGATGGTCTCCCGGAACATTGAGCCGAGGACTGTCTCAAAAAGATTTTTCTGCGCACGCCCGGTGTTGATGTTCCACTCATCGCGGTCATCCCGGTTCTCGCTGTAGGTGAACTGTCGGAAGTCGTCGCTCAGAAAGACTCCCACGATCAGCGGGTGTTGGTTACCCACAGGGGTAGGGAATTGACCATCTACCGAAACGGTATGGGCGCAGGCGGTGAGTAGCACCATGGTCAGTATCGCGAAAAGCCTGCTCATTGTGCGAAGTCCAGTTAGCCAGATGTTCATTGTTTGCTCCCGGGCGATCCGTGCCCCTGGTCAAATTATTTTTACCGAAAATCGTTGAGTCCTACGAAGGTGCCGCCGTTGCGATAGGTGAGCTCCCGCATCAGCGCGGCAAAGCGCAGGCCAGTGGTCTGCAGGTGCAGTGGGCGCGAGAACTGGATCGGGAAGCCAATGGCATGAATACGGACCATGCGCTGGTCTTCGCCCCGTTGTGCATTCACGCGGTCAACGGCCATCATGACGTTGCGAATCGACTTGCCGGTAAATTCGTCGCCCAGTACGTAGATACTGATTTTCTTGTTGGGGTCATAGAAGGTCCGCACGGCTTTCTGGATCCCTTCTACCGGGCTTGAATTACTGAAGGGGTTCCAGGCGCGCAAGCGATCTAGCACTGCCTGGCGACGCCCCGGCGTATCAGGGATCCAGCGATTGCGATAATTGGAGAACATGTAGTCCCCCATATCGTTCATCACCTGGATGCCTTTCACGTTGGGATACAGGTTGAGTGTGTTGACCATCTCTTCGATCATGCGATCCCAGCCGTAATTGAACATACTGCCGGAGGTGTCGATGATGAACAGGATGTACTCGCTATCTACCGGGATACCGCCGATCACATTGTTCTTACGCTGATAGTTTTCACCGAGCAGGCGCTTCATTTCATCGGTCATGCTCTGCAGGGCGATGGTCAGCTCACCCTTCAGCTTGCCTTCCTCTGACTCGCTCTCGGTTTTGCGGGCGTATACCGCCTGTAGGGTTTCCAGCTCGCCCTTCAGCTTGGCAATGCGTTTGGTCTCTATATCCAGTTGTTCTTTCTTTGCGTTCAGGTCGCGGTTCAAAATGGTGGTTTCGCCGCGGATTTCTGCCAGTTGTTCCTGCAGTTCCTGCACTTGGCCGTCCAGATCCAGTTCCGCTTCTTCCAGCACGATCGGCTCCACGGTCTTTGCGATCATCAGCAGCAGGACGATCGCACCGAATCCACAACAGATAACGTCGAGAAAAGAAATGCTGAACTCTTCTTGCTGTCGCTTGCTACGTCTACTCATGGCCAGTCCTTAGAGGGTGCGAGGAAGGAGCCCTGGCTGTTCATTGCAAGCTTCCAGAACTCACTAGCGGCAAAGGGGTCACCCTCCATGGGGGCGAGTACCACATTGACCGGAATACTCTTGGGCAGCACCTTCACCGCATTGCGGAAGAGCTTCCGCCGGTCCTTGCCGGATATGGTGTTGCCGCGCGGTGCTTTCATGCCTTGGGTGGGCAGGCCGTCGGTGATCAGAATGATGTTGTCGGGCAGCGGAGACATATTGTTCACCGCATGGAAAATGCGCTCGAGACTGGTGCCGTTCTGTGGGACAACTTTATCCAACGACTTCATGGCCTCATCAATCTGGTCGCGATCATCGACATTCAGCCAGCGGTCTTCGGTGCCGACAATGGCGGCCTGAAAGCCGGTGTTGAATGTATAGATTTGATACTGGCTATCCTGTGGGAACTGGGCCACCAACCAGTTGACGGTTTGCTTGGCGCGGCGCCACTTTTCCGTATTGCGCTTGACCGAATCCGACATGTTGCGGGTACGGATGACCTTGATCAGCTCGTCGGCGAGCATACTGGCAGAGGAATCCAGCAGGATCAGGATCCGGTCACCGCCTAGGCGCAGACCAGTGAGGTATTGCCGGTCTCCATCACCGACAAACTTGCGCACGTTGTTGCCGAGCTTTTTGTTTTCTTCTTCTAGCTGTTTCTTGGCCTGTTCCAGCTTTTTCAGCTTTTCCTGCAGGCGGGCGATGTCCATCTCATCGGTCGTGCTGTCCACTTCGGCAAGATTGCCTTTTACCTCTTCAATCTGTTCCATGATCCGTCTAGCCAGCCCCTGGGCCTTGGCGAGTTCGTCACTGGTGGTATCGAGGGTGTTGCGGGCGAGCACCATGTGCTCACGGCCGAACTGAACCTCCTCCTGCAGAAGGTTTACTTCCGCCGACAGATCCTGGTTTTCCGCCTCAACGTCGTGATCCGAGCCATGTTTGATGATCAGGAAGATCAACGCCACGGCGCCAAACCCGCAGGACATGATGTCGAGAAATGACAGGCTGAACGTTGTAAAACGCCGGTTTTTACGCGCCATATTGTTCCACGCTGATCGCAGTTATTACGCCGTCGAAATCCGCCACGCCAATCCGGTCACCTGCGGCCAGGTTTACCGGGGCGGAAATGGATTCGCCGTTCAACATCAAGTCCGCACCGGCATCCACGCGCAATGCCAGGCGCCCGGCGTGATTGGTGATGGTGGCCGCGGGGTGGGTGGGTGGCGTAGGGGTGACGTCCAGCTTGCCGTTCTGCCAGCTCACAAACAGCGGCTGTTGTGCGGCGAGGGCGCGGTGCCCATGTAACAGGTGGGTAGCACCAGCTTCTGCGGCCGCATTGACCTGTACGGCGACATCGTGCGCTTCCGCCGCACGCAGGCTGGTGATCAGTCGCAGATTGCCGGTTTCCGAGTGCAGTTCCTGCCAGTGGGTTTCCACCGCCTGCGCCACGGCATTGTGGGGCAGCAAGTGAATGCGTTCAGCGAGCTGTGCGCCGCCCGGTATTTCTGCCCAGCGATGCGAGACGAATACCACACTGTTGGCGTCGCCGAGATTGTCGATCATCGCTCGCACCCGTGAGAGGATGGGGGTGCTCGCATCCTGCAGCTGACGCAGGCTGACCTTTGCGGTGCGGTCGTCCAGTTCTGCCATAACTTCACCCTGGCGCATCGCGCGGGCTATCCACTGCGGCAGCAGGTCATACAGTTGTTGCTCAGCTTCGGCCGAGTGGAACGGATCGAATCGGCACTGCATCACGAAGGCGTCGCTAAACACACGGGCCCAGGCTTCCTGAAAATGCTGGAGACCGGAATCGGTGACGGTTTCCGCAATCTCCAGCTCCGCATGTTCATGTACCTCTACACGGCTCACCAGTGTCTGGTGCCGGTGCAGTTCCACATGCAGATGGCCGCCGCGCGGTGCGCAGCTGCTGATGCAGGCAACTGCGCTATCGATCAGGGTGACGCTGTTGAATGCACTTTCCTTCACGACACCGAGTAACAGGGCCAGTTGTTCATGGGTAAAGTTGCCGGGTACCGCAAGGGCGACCTCATCTGGCAGATCACAGAGCTCCGCGATGTGCTTGAGCTGACAAAAAGCAAGATCCGCATGGTGACGGCATCCCGGATTGTTCGACTTTACCGACTCCAGGCTCAGTCGCCGCCAGAACTGATGATTAACCTCGGTGGGGTGGCTGCGCGCACGCATTAGTGCGGCGGTACCGGTAATGATCTCGCGGCTGTTAATAATCGCGACCCCCGGGCTTTCGAGGATTTCATTAGTGCCATCGAAAACACGCAGGCCGCAGTCGTTAATTTCCAGTACACCCTTGCTCATGCCAATTCCTGTTTTGCTCTGGGCAGTCAGGTCCGTGACTTGCCGAATCTCTGGTTAACCGGGATTCCCGGCATTGCTCAAATCTTTTCTCCGTCGCTTAACTCACCTTGAGGAAACGGAGTAATTTGTTGTCGCAATAGTTCTGTGTATCCAGTACCAGCCGCTCCTGCATCAGCTGTAGCTGGTGGGTGAAAAACATAATGACGATGCTGATTACCAGCGCTACAAAGGTGGAGTTGAAAGCCACACCGAGGCTCACGGTGACGCCAGCAATATCGCCTTCTACTGCGCGATGGGCTTGAGCCAGGGCTTCACCAATACCGCGCACGGTGCCGATAAATCCGATCGAGGGAATAGCCCAGGTGATGTACCGCACCATGGCCAATTCACTATCCAGACGATCCCCCTCCGTTTCACACACTTCCTTCACGGAGTTTGAGACTGCGGCGACATTGCGGGTGGATCCAAAACGCTGCAGTGCGGTCAGCAGTGCGCGGGGAAGTAAAAAGTTGCGTTCGTCTTCAGGCAGTGCCTGGATTGGCCGCGAAAGATCCCGGGCATCTTCCGGCAGTATTGGTGTCCCCTCGCTGACATTGAGTAATGCCTCGTCCAGCAGTTTGCGCTCACGGATGGAGCGTCGCGCTTTAAGCCCCATGATGGCCATGGCCCATAGCATCAGGACAAAACAGGCTTCCTGTTCATAGTCGCGCATCACAATGTAGAGGGACCGCTGTTGTGCGTAGGTTTCCCCGGCTTCTTCACGTGCCATCTGTTCTGCGATCAAGGCATCCGCATTTGGGCGGATAATCGCTACATAGATGGCATGGACCAGGATGATGGCCCCGAGCAGGGCAAACAGCTGGAACATAAAATCTGAAGACTTGAATTTCATGAGATTTCCCGCTTTTTTGGAGGGCCTTCCATTGGTGATTGGCCCGGTATTGCTATTGTCTGTGTGTGCTCTATGCACCCGCCCGTTATCGGGATTAGGTGCAATGTCTGTGTCAACTTCAGATATCCACGGGATACGAAACAGAAAGGTCCTCGGAAATTTCTTCCGTTGCTTCGTAACTGTCCGCGTTTTGTGCGCTTTGCGCTTTGATACTGGTTTTGGTTTTTTTCGGTTTGGGTGCGGCTGTGGTTTCTACCGCGGCTTTCGGCGCTGCCGTATTTTCTGATTCATCGCTCTGCTGCGTATTTTCGCTGGCGTCGTCGGCGGCCTCTTGTTGCGCGGCGCTCGGCAAGGGGTGCAAGGCGAGTGCGCAAGCGAAGGCTGCTGCCAGAATGAGAGCCGCTCGTTTATTGCTGGAGCTCGTCACAAACAGAGCCTGCGTAACGGGTGCAGAGCTGTTTTGCGATTTTTCTTGTGTCATATGCCCTCCGATTATTTGACCCAGCGGGCAACACGGAAACCGATGTCATTGCGTGGGTCCGCACCGTAGTCGCGGTAGGAGAGCCGTAGCTCAGTCAGACCCGCGTGCTTCCAGCTGGAGCCGCGTACTACGTGATAGTCCCCTTCCTGCGTACCAACGGGGTTTTCCTCTCGTTTGAGGGAGAGGCCGGTGCCGATGCTGTACATATCGTGAATCCACTCGGATACGTTGCCACCCATGTCAAACAGGCCCATGTGGTTGGGACCGTAGCTGGCGACGGGAGCCGTTGCGGGGTAGCGATCGTTATAGGTGCGCAGCACTGCGGGAACGATTTGGCCGGCACTGCTATCCGCGTAATTACCGGAGTTCTTGCCTACCGGGAGTGCGTCACCCCATGGGAACTTGCGCATGGCGCCGCGCTCGAAGCGCGATGCCCAGGCCCACTCTGCTTCGGTGGGTAAGCGGTAGCCGTCGGCGCTGGCATCAAAACCTGTAACGCGGCCGCCCTCGTTGCGGTATACCTCTTTGAGCCCATCGCGCGCACTGAGCCAGTTGCAGAACAGCGCAGCGTCGTTCCAGCTGATATTTACGACCGGTAGCCTGTCGTTATCCAGGCTGACACCGTTGGCGTGGCTGGAATTGTGCATGCGCTGGAAGCGCCGGTATTCGCGATTGGTGACTTCCGTTGTTCCAATGTAAAACGGACGGTTAAGTGCAACTTTGCGCAGCACTTCATTGGCGCGTCGCCCCTGCTCGCGGCGAGAGGAGCCCATGGTGAATTCCGCCTTCGGGCGCATAAGCAGCATCTTGCCGCCTGCCCCATGGGTGATCTCGGTGGGGACATTGCTCCAGCGGGCCTGTTCGCCGGTTAGCAAGACGGCGCGAACGGATTGTTTCAGTTTGTTGGAGGGAACAATGGTGGTCTGGTAATCCTCATAGCCAGCCTTGCGCACCAGGATACTGTGGCTGCGCGTAGGCAGGGTGAAGGTCTGACCTGCAACGCCAGCGAGCTTGCCATCGATGAACACCTGAGCATCAGCGGGGCTGCTGCTAATGGATACCTTGCCGAATACCGCCACCAGCTCGACATTCATGTCGCGCAGGTCGCCGGCGCGCACATCCACCGAACGCTCAACGGTGCTGTAGCCATCCATAAAGAAGCGCAATTTATGGCGGCTGTTGGATGCGAGATCCAAATCCAGCGGTGTCTGGCCCCGGTACTCACCATTGACGGTGACGCTGGCTCCGGTGGGCGTGCTCACAACTCGCAGGGTGCCATCGGCCGCAGACAGGTCGACAGTTTGCAGGGTCTGGTCGACACCGGCGGTTACCGGCACGGGAACCTGAACGGTTTTGTATTGCGATAGTGAAATGTCCACCATCCGGTCGCCTTGCACCAGCTCAGCGGTAAGCGGGGTAGTGCCGAGAATTTTTCCTTCTACGCTCACGGTGGCGCCGGCAGGATTACTGGTGATGTATACATTGGCCCAGGCAGGACGCAGATTCGCGGTGAGTGTCTGCGTGTTGTCCAGGCCCTCGATTTCGAGTTCTTTGCTAAATGGCAGGTAGCGCTCGGTGATAATGGTGATGCGTTTGCGACCCGCGGGGATAGCGGACGCAAGTCCTGCGTTGCTATCCACTTCCGCGCCGTTTACCAAAATGCGTACCGGCACATTGGGTTCGGTGACCACCTGCAGGTGCCCAGGCAAGCGCTCCAGATTGACCGCGTGGCGACTGTTGCGATCGCTGCGCACTTCCACCTCGCCACTTTGCGGCACATAACCTGTGGCACTCACGGTGTAGCTGTAATGGCCCGGTAACACCAGATGGCCATCTCCCAGGGGCAGTGCAATACCGCTTACGGTGACGTCGGCATCACTGGGTTGGGTTTCGAAAATAAGGGAGCGGGCGATCAGTAAGTACACCAGCATCAATGCGCCCGCGAAGAGGCAGCTGGCGACGATGATTGCTCTTGGGGACAGCAGGAGTTTCTTGCTGCCGGAAGCCACCGGAGCAGGGGTGAAGCCAATCGGCTGAATAACGGGTGCATCTTCGTTGGACGGCTCACTATCGCGAGCGGATACCGCTTCCTTGGCTGTCATTTATGATTCCCTGTTACTGCGTACTTATTGATTTTTCCGTCGCGGCTGTCGCATTTTTATCCGCATGCAGTTTCGGCGGAGACACCTCTGGGCAAGAGACACAAAGCCGCGCATTTCAGCTTAGTCTGCTCTCGTCTGTGCGGCCTGAATCGCAGGATGATTGGCGTAGCTTTACTTGTTTTGGCGATACTGAGACGACAATTTCGTCCACTGATGGCTTCGTCAAAATAACTAAAAATTACGCGTCCAGTGGGTCAGATTTTCTGAGGTGGTGATGCCAGCGAACAGCGTGTACAACGTGAAAAATCTTGTACTTTTTGATCTGTTCGCCGGGGCAGGGTTTCCCGATTCAGGAATTATTGGCGCTGTTAATTTTCTCTGCGCACTGAATGGTGACAACCGGTGAGTCGGACTTGGGGTCAACAACGAATTCCTGGCGCACATCGCGATAACCCTGGCGGGTGCCCACCGCGGTGTAGCGGCCCGGTTTCAACGCGATTTCCCGTTGCGAGAAGTTGCCGAGCTTGCCTACGTGGTAAATGGTGACCTGGGTGCTGGCGTCTGACTGTAACACCACGGTAATAGGAATCAGCGCTCGGGTCAGTGCGGTTTCCAGGGATTCAATCTGCCCGCTGATACGGGTGCCGCCTGCATTCAATCCGCGTGCATCGGCAAGGACCTTGCGCGCATACTGGTTGCGCTTCGCCTGACTCAGGCTCAACGGGTCGCCCAGCAATTCCTGCAGCTGATCGTCGAGTTCTGCCCGTGCGCTGGCCCGTGCTTTGCCGGTTATGGCTTCCACCAGACTAGCGTCAGACTCAATCAGTTTTGTGTATTTTGCTGTAGCTTTGTGCCACTGCTCCGCTTGTTCATTTTTTCTGGCGCTGGCAAAGAGGCGATCAATTTTGGCCTGGGCGATACCATTTGCTGCTTGTTGCAGGCCGGCGTCCGGATCTGTCGCCTGTGGCTTCAATTTCTTGGCTTTGGAAAAAAGCGTTTTGGCTTTCTCAAATTCATTGCGATCAATCGCAGCGTAACCTGCCGACATTGCTTCGCTGTAATCGCGCTCGAGAATAGCGGCCTTAACTTCCGGCAGCAGGGCTTTGGCGGGTGCCGTCTCGGCATCGAGTGCCAGCGCTTTTTCAAGTTCGGTTTTTGCGAGATCCAGCTTCAGTGTTTCAAACGCTTCCTTACCGCTGGTGAAGTGTGACCACACTTCGGGCAAGAGGTCTGCGCGGGCCTTGCCTTTTTCCCCGCGCGGGTGCCCTTCGGAAATGGTGAGTGCCAGATCAAATGCGGTGTGTGCGGCCTTGTCGTCGCCAATGTCCAGTGCGCTATTGCCCTCCGCCAGGTGTTGCTCGATACGCGCAGGAATACTGTCACGCAGTAGCTGCATCGCCGACAATGCCTGGCGATATTGCTGCAAGGCCTGCATGAATTTGCGCTGGCGGTAGATCCCATCTGCTTCCTCTGCAAGGGTGCGTGCGGCGAAGTAGTCCTCCGCCGCCCAGGTCTCCACCCGTCGCTCAAGCAGCTCTTCCTGTAACTGGAGAATTTCTTGCAGCACCTGCTGAACATCCCGCCGTTGCTGCATGATCTCCGCTTCGGTGAAGGGCGATTCTTCAATCTTGGGCTGGGCAGCTGTGGCGGCAGTGGGGGCCTGACTGGTCGCCGTAATTACCGGCGGCTCGGGTGTGTCGACCATCTGCGGCAGCAACCAGAATACAGCCACCAAACCGGTCAGCATGCCGCCGCCAACGAGCAGTGGAATCAATTTCCCGGTATTTTTTCGCAGGTTGCGTTGCGGGTTCGTTTTGTCCGTCGAGCCTGCACTACCTTGGGGGGCATTGCCGTCTTCCTCGCCACCGAAGGAAAACTCTGCGGGCTGGATGTAGGATGGATCTTCTGAATTGGAATCGCGGTGTTGCATGTGTATTCCGCTGTGCTCGCTGTTATTGTCTATTGATTGGCGGCGATGATGAACTCACTGCCGCACTCTGTACGGTTCCGCGTTGCGGGCGCCCGGCAGAGATGGGCACCCGCGGAAACACAGTCAAATGTCCTGCAGGCCACCGGTTTCTGCCTGATAGATTTCTCTGAGGAGTTCGCGCCATTGTTGATACTGGTTTTCCACCGAACCAGACAGGGTAACGGTGCGATCTTCCAGTTCTACGATTTGCGGCTCCACTTCTGCCTCCATGGAATCACCAAGCTCCTGGAGTGCTTCGATATGCATCTTGGCTTCGGAGCGTCGATCAAAGCCGCTCTTTACCAGATAGCCACCGCCGGCAACGGCGACGTTACCCGCCTGGCTTGCCGCGCCGCCGCCCGCGCCAGCAGCGGCAATACCACCAACGATTGCGGCCACACCCATGATGGTGTTGTTACGCGCTTTGCGCTTGAGTTCGCGCATTTGTTTCACTTCTTCAAAACTCATGGCGCGCCACTCCTGGTAGGGCGCCTTCATGGTTTTTACAAAGGTCCCGTAGTAACCCTGAAGCGTGTCCACAAACAGATAATCCCGTTCACGAATCTGGCGCACGCGTTGCAGCATGGGATCGTTGTCTGCTGGTAGCGAGGTCAGCTGGTACATGCCGTTCTGGTCCTGAACCAGATAACGCTGGAATGCGCTGGGTGAGAAACTCTGGGCAAATTTAATTTCCGAAATGGTGCGCAGCTCGGCGATGTACTGGTCCGAAAGACCCTGTCGGTACATCAGCATGTCGTTCGATACGCGGTTATATATGCCCTGGAATGCATCCCCTTCAGTGGGGTGC
The DNA here is from genome assembly GCF_019800665.1 of Microbulbifer agarilyticus. GTDB lineage: Bacteria > Pseudomonadota > Gammaproteobacteria > Pseudomonadales > Cellvibrionaceae > Microbulbifer > Microbulbifer agarilyticus_C. The sequence goes on along the minus strand of NZ_JAHVKO010000005.1, from coordinate 396,668 downwards.
TTGCGGTCGTAGGCGTAATGGGAGGCGAGCTCGGTGTACTCCTTGGTAAACCACAGCTGTCCGCGAGAATCACGCACGGTCACTTCGACGGTAAGGGTCTCTCCGTCTGACTGCACAATGGTGCCGGATACGGTCACATCGATATTGGTGCGTTCGCTGGGAATTACCCGTACCGCGCCCCAGCCCTGACTGGATTGCAGCGCATCCGCAAGGGTCACCGCAATATAACGGGACTCCGCGCGGCGAAGTTCCGGAAACACCAGCTCGTCTTCTTCCGGTTCATCCTCGCGATCAAGCCCTGCGTCAAATTGAACGATACCCACGTCCAACAGGCGGTTTTCTGCAATCGCCTGATCTTCAACCGTCAGCGGTGTATAGGCGGTGGTACGTACTTCGGTGGTTGTGCAGCCGGTGATGGTCAAAAGACCGAACGCCAGGCTGCATACGGTGCTGCGTAAATACGAGAAAAACATGACGTTACTCTCTCCCTAGTTTCTCCGAACTCTTTCAAGTGTCCCTGATGAATGCTCGTTGTTATTTCTGTGATTTTTTGTATTTCCGATACTCTTCCCAGAGTCGTTCACGCAACTCCGGGTCTGTTTCGCGGGTGGCGGCTTCGCGAATCTGGCGCGCGACAACGTCGTCATCGTCTCCGGTCGGAATATCTTCTGGCACCACCGCAGGGCTGCCGCCGTGATCGAATTCACCCATGCGTCCTTTGGTAGGAAGACCTGGGCCGGTCGCCTGACCACTGGAATTACTTTGTTCGGGGCCAGAGCCGCCTTCACCCTGACCGCCGGGTGGGGGCGGTGCCGGTAACTCTGCTTCGGCGGACTGGATCAAGTCCTCGAGGGATTCACCGGCCGGAACCTCGTCCTCCATGGCCTCCTCTTCCTGCTCGGACGCCGGGCGGTTGCGCACGTAATCACGCTCGCGCAGGATCATGCCGTCGTAACTGGCCATGGTGGATTCGAACTGTCCTTCGAGCTCGGCGACGCGTTCGGCACTGCTCATTGGCGCTTCATTGGGCGCGCTGCTGCCACCGGCGGGGCCTCCCGCGCTGGCGGATGCACTGGACTGCTGTGCGCTGCTTTGTCCACCGCTCTGGCCACCCTGTGCCGAAGCCGGGGCCCCGCTGGCGGCGCTACTGGGAGAACTGCTGGAAGCACTGCTTGGTGCGCCGGAGGCACTGGCGCTGGCCTGTGAGCTACTGCTAGACGCACTGCTGCTTGATGAGCTGCTGGATGAACTGGACGAAGAACTTGAGGAACTGCTGCTGGACGAGCTGCTGGCCGTGTTTTGCTCTTCGGAAAAGTCGATCTCATCCGGCGGCTCTCCCTCGCTATTGGAAGAGGGGTCCGGTGGCATACGAGATTCTTCCGGGCGCTGGTCAGAATCGCTGTACACCGGCGAGGAGGGGCTGCGGCTGGCGGTTGGGTCTGCGTCGCTGCTGCTTTGCGCGCTGGAGCGACGCTTGGATTCCTCACCCTGATCAGAGGCGCTAGACGCTTGCTCACTGGAGCGATCCCCGGACTCAATACTGGGGAATGAAGTATTTGGCTGCGCCTGGCTGCTGGAGGTCGACACGCTCGGGCTGCGGCTGCTGCTCGGCGAACTCGGCGAAGGCATGCTGCTGGCCGTGGACGGGCTGGATTGCGAGCGGCTACTCGATGAGCTCGACGACTGCGATTGGGATTGCGACTGAGACTGTGAGGGGCTCGATGGGCTCGAACTGGATGGCTGTTGTGGCTGTGCCGGAGGCTGTTGCTGTGTTTGCTGATTTTTACAGCCACTGATCACCGCGGCGAGGACCAGTACCGAGGCGAGGGTTTTCCAATTGTGGCTGTGCATGCCACTGTTGGAGGCGTCGAAACGACGGGCGAGCGTCCTTAAAGTCATTGCTTTCTCCTGATGCGTTCACGGGCCGCAGCGATCGCGCTGCGACCCGCGTGTTCCTTGTCTGTTCGACAGTGTCGGCAACACTAGGTTTAAGGGCCGGGCTTGATTTCATGCCACTTTTTCCCTGCCTGTTTTGTGCGGCTTTCACTTACCTCGATACATCAGTCGAACACGGTTTGTTTCCTTACGTACCTTTGGCCCCTGTTTAATCCTGTTCCGATAAATTCGCCGACAGAGGACTTAGTCAAAAACGAATCGTTGAACGATGCCTTTCGTTTCCACCGGTTCACCATCTTCAAAACGGGGGCGGAATTTCGCGCGTTTCAGTACATTGCGTACCCGAGAGCGGATACTTACCTTGTCTTCCGGTTGCGCGCTGAGAATGCGGATGTTGCGCGCCTTGCCAAAAGCGGTGACATCGTAGGATACGGTCACATAGGCATTCGCCAGCGCCTCGCGATCTTCATCGAGCAGGGGCAGGCTGGGTAGTGCCGCCGGGCGCCCGAAGATCTCGTCAATTTCCTGATTGGTCGCACCGTTATCCCAGAGTGCGTGGTAGGCCTCGCCGTAGGTTTTGCGTGCCGAGTGCCACTTGTTGAACAGCATGTACCAGTCTCCCAGTTCCACCTTGGCCTTGGCGGAAGCCGCCGGTGGCGAGGCCGGGTTTTTCTGGTACACATCCATGATCTTGGTGATCGCAGTTTTTCCGGAGCTGAAACTATTCATGCGATAGTGATCCAGCTGCGCGCGGCGCTCATTCGACATGTTGCCACCGGCGAACCCGGTGTTGATTACGATGGCTTCCTGCGGCTCACCGGAATAGGTCGCCAGGTAGTAGTTCGATGCTTTCAAACCACGTAGGGCCTCGACCAGTCGCAAATCATTCGCGCCGAAATTGTTCGAAATAATATCCACTGCCAACGCATACAGATTCGTTGCATTGATCAGGTGCTCGAACATGGTTGCACCTTTTTCATCAATGTACGCTTGCAGGTGCCAGCTGCTCAGTTGATTGATGATGGGGAGCATCCGTGGATCTTTTTCCCCATAGTTTTTTGCGTGAAGCCAGAACAAATATTGGTGGTTGTCGTTAGCACCTTCCCATTCGTTCAGGGCGACCTGGCTTTCGATGATGCGTTCGATCATCGGAACCTGGTTGAGCGAGTAGAGCCCTTCGTTGACACGGTTAATCAGCATTGCGCGACGAAACTGTGAGATAGCTTCTTCATGCGCGCCGTGTCGTTGCAGGGCATGGCCCAATCCCATTAATTGTTCGTCAATGCCCGCGCCATAGGCACCGTGCTCGGCTTCCATGTCTTCTATGCGCTGGCGGTACTCGTCGATGGCCACTGAGCGGCGAAGTCGTCGCTTGGGTTTCTCCAGTGGTTTTGACGCTGCCTCTATATACGCCGTAGGTGGAGCCTTGGCATTGTCGAGAGCGGAGTTTTCTTCCGCCGCAACAGAGCCACACAGCAGAGCTGAGGCTGTAAACATCAAGCCGATAGCAATAGCGTTGCTGGTATCTGTCTGTGTCACGATTGAACCACTTCCATTACATGTTTGCCTGACTCGAAGAATTTTGTGCAACACAAAATTCGACAAGCTCGATATCCACGTGGCTACTTCCATCGTTGGCAGTCATGCAATTTTCTGCCGCCGACGACTCCGCGCGGAACTTCTCTCCCTGAAGTGTGGTTCGTGTTCTTTCCTGCCGGTTTCCCGGTGTGTTGTCGATATCGACGCTGGACTTTGGTTTCGCCGGAAAATCTTTTGCCAATTGTTGGCGGTGGTTTTCCTTGTGTATGGCGATTACCGTCCATGTGTTTTCAGTATAGCCAAGGATATTTCGTGCTTTGCCTCCTCGCGTAGGCAGGCGCGCCACTCGGCTTTGCCACACAGATCGACGCGTGTTGGACACGGCGCGAACTGGCATTCGTACGTCGGTGCCTAAATTCCGGATGTCGATTTTGGCGGTAATTATCGAGACAGGTTTTATCTCGCGCCGGCATCGGATGATTTACGCAACCGCATGTAAATTTTGACTCAAACAGTCTGGCAGCCTGCGACTGTGAGCGAAGGAGCATGGAACTATCTCAGTGCCAATAATTCGCCCGTGCGGTGGAGGCGGATGACAAAGCGTGTCGTTGCCTGCCTGAGGTGGTCTAGGGTGTCGTCAGGCCGATGCAGATGTCAGTACGGCTGGCGATTTCGTCTCTGGCGGAGTTTTTATCTATTTGGGTGTGGGTTATCCTAAAAAGTGTCTTTTTTTGTTCTTTTTGTTGCTTGATTTGGCTGCTTGTTGGTCTAGGGGTTTGGAAACTACCCCTGTTGCAGCCATAATTCGCAGGATTGACCGCACCAGAAACAGTGGGAGAGCTTTGTGAGCATAAAAATACAACCAGAAGCCATTGCCAGCCTGCGCGGGTATGAGGTCCCTGAACGATTGGGATTCGGTACCGTGATGGCGCCAGTTATGTTTCGCGCCCGGTATCAGGATGGCCGCTGGAGTGATGGTGAGCTGGTCCCCTACGGACCGCTGGCCCTGGACCCGGCCGCCAAGGTCCTGCACTACGCGCAAACCTGTTTCGAAGGTATGAAAGCCTATCGCTGTGGCAGTGAGATTGGCCTGTTCCGGCCGGAGCGCAACGCCGAGCGTATGGTCCATTCTGCGCGCCGCTTGTGCATGCCACCGGTGCCGGAAGATCTGTTTATGGATGCGGTGCGCACGGTAGTGTCCTACTGCGCAACACTCATCCCCGTGGGTACTGGCGAATCTCTTTATATTCGTCCCTTTTTGATCGGAACCCAGCCAGACCTCTCGGTGACTGCCAGCAAGGCGTACGAGTTTTATGTCATCGCCAGTCCTTCCGAGGCGTACCACGCCGGCAATATGCGCCTGTGGGTCGAGCGGGAAGACAGCCGCGCGGCGGTAGGTGGTACCGGCGACGCCAAGGTGGGCGGTAATTACGCGGCATCACTGTTGAGCATTGCGCGCCTCAAGGAGCGTGGCTACGACCAGTCCCTGTGGTTGAACCCGGGCAATCGTCGCACGGTAGACGAACTGTCGGGCATGAACTTCTTCGCGGTGATGGACGGCGCCCTGCATACGCCGGCACTCAATGGTTCCATCCTGGAAGGGGTGACCCGGGACTCGATGCTGACGCTGGCACGGGACCTGGGTATCGAAGTCCATGAGCGGGAAATCGATATTGACGACTTGCTCGCGCTGGTTGCCTCCGGCACCTGCAGCGAGGCATTCGCGTGCGGCACCGCCGCCATTGTGAGCCCCATCAGCGAACTTGGTGATAGCGAAAACCGTTACCGCCTGGCCAGCGCTCCCGGTCCGGTTGCCGCGGAATTACGCGCTGCACTGCTGGATATTCAGGAGGGACGTGTCGAGGATCGTTTCGGTTGGATGCAAATGGTGCAAATGGCCAGCTTGTGACGTCTTTGGGCTCTTTCGGGTAATTCGCTCGGCGTGTGCCTTTACGTTGCTGAGTGAACTGCCGCCGAAAGCCGGGGTTCGAGTGTTTCGGTAGCACTATTCAGGATGCGGTTGTTTCCATGGGGAACGACCGCATTTTTATTTGCGCGAAATACAGAGCGTCCGTTGACTTGCATGACGGAGGTGTTACAACAACAACGTGCCTGAGAGAAACAGGCGCTGCGAAATACGCCGGTACGAATGGCTGCGTGCTAACTGCCGGTGACAAAATAAGAAACTGGAACTTTTTGGGAAAAGCCTTTGGCGGTATCCCTCACTTTGACAAGTAGTATCCAGATCAAATTGAGACACAGGAGTCGAATTGCGTCTGTGACTCCCTGAAAGGCTCTCCCCTGCGGCCAAAAGCCGTGTGGTTCCTCGTGAGTGAGGAGAATGGGAATGCTGAATCATCTCTACGGCCTGATGGTACAACCGCGCAGGCAGTGGCAGGAAATTGCCGGTTTATCCGAAAAAGGGGTCAACCGCCAGATTCCTTACGTCATTATCCTGGCGCTGGTACCGGCGTTGTGCTGGTACTTCGGTACGACCGAAATTGGTTGGAACATTGGCGGCAGCGGAGAGGTCCGCACGCTCACCAACAATAGTGCGCTTTCCTTGGTGGCCGTGTTCTATGTCACCATGATTCTGGCGGTGGTTGCCGTCGGCTATTTTATTCACTGGATGGCGAAAACCTACGGTGCCAAGACGCATCCTATGAAAGGAATCGTGGTCGCCGGATTTACCGCTACACCTATCTTCATCGCCGGTGCAGCAGGTCTCTACCCGATCCTGTGGCTTGATATCCTGGTGGCAACTCTGGCCGTGGCATATGCCGTTTACCTGCTTTATGTGGGTATCCCCATCGTAATGAACGTTTCCGAGGAGCGCGGCTTTCTGTTCGCCAGTGCGGTGGTTACCGTGTGTCTGGTGATGGTCGTGGTGGTTATGGTCGGGACTGTGCTCTTCTGGAGCTTCGTGGCCGCCCCCGTATTCAGCTAACCTGTGCTGCTTACCCTGAAGCCCGGCCATGTGCCGGGCTCTCGGGATGATGGCATCCTCCGCCCAGGTTCCCAGCGAAAATATCTGGTATCGGCGCTTGGCCGCTCACTGGGCGAGATTGCCCAAATGCATACCTAGACCTGCCGGTCGCAAATCCTCTGGTTAAATTGAGACAAAGTTCCATGTCCTGAATTGCTCGTGGGCAATGGAGCAGATAGTATCCAGCCAAGGGTCGTTGACGTGCTTTGCACCCTTTAATTGGTACAGGCGTACCAATTAAGAATGGAGAGTAAGTTTTGGTCACGAATGGGGGAGAGGCTTTGCCTGTTACGTAGTGAGTAGATCACCGCAGGGCAAGCGTTTCGCACCGAACTTGCGTGGGCAACAGATCAATACGAATAAAAATGTTTGGAGAGAAAATGAAGACATCGGCTAAGTTTGGCGCGCTCCTGCTGGCAGCATTGGCCACCGCCTGTTCGCAAAAAGAAGAAACCAGCACCGCAAGCCCTGCCGCAGCAGCTAACGCGGCTGATTTCCAGAAGCAGTTGTTGAAGCAGCTGATCCAGGCGCAGCCTGGCGATGTAATCGAAATCCCGGAAGGGCGCTTTGCGCTGAACCGCAGCCTGTCCCTGAACGTCGACGGCGTTACCATCCGCGGCGCGGGCATGGACAAAACCATCCTCTCTTTTAAGGACCAGATTCAGGGCGCTGAAGGCCTGCTGGTCAATGCCAGCGACTTCACCATCGAAGGCCTCGCGATTGAAGACACCATCGGTGATGCGCTGAAGGTCAACGAAGGCAAGAACATCATCATCCGTGACATTCGTGTCGAGTGGACCAACGGACCGTCCACTGCAAACGGTGCTTACGGTATCTACCCGGTGCAGACGCAAAATACCCTGGTTGAAGGCACCGTGGCGATCGGCGCGTCCGACGCGGGTATCTATGTTGGCCAGAGCCGCAATGTGATTGTGCGCAACAACCGCGCGGAATTTAATGTTGCCGGTATTGAGATTGAAAACACCATTGGTGCCGATGTTTACGACAACGTAGCCACCAATAACACCGGCGGTATTCTGGTATTCAATATGCCGAACCTGCCGCAGCCGGGCCACAGCACCCGTGTGTACAACAACAAGATCTTCAAAAACAACTACGAAAACTTCGGCCACGAAGGTACCCCGGTTGCCGCAATCCCTGCTGGTTCCGGCGTGGTGATCAACTCCAACGACTTCGTAGAAATCTTCAATAACGAAATTTCCGATAACGACACTGCCAACGTCATCGTCAGCAGTTACTACGCGGCGGGCTACTACAGCGACAAGTCCACCCAGGAAGACTTCGACCCCTATCCGGAAGGTATCTACATCTACGACAACACCTTCGTTGGTGGTGGTGAATCCCCCGATGACATGCAGCTGAAAGCGCTGAAGCTTGCCAAGTTCGGTCTCGGCGGCAGCCTGCCTGACGTACTGTGGGACGGTGCCGTTGACAAGAAAAAAATGGTCGATGGCAAACTGCCGGAAAATCTGCAGTTGTGTATCGACAACGGCGACGCGGGCATCATTAATGTCGACCTGCAGGGTGGCTTCAAAAATATTACCACCGACATCAGTGCCCACAGCTGTAACTTGAAGAAGTTGCCCGAGGTTGTACTCGAGTTTGATAAAGAAAAGGAGCCCTCTCAGGAAGAGCAACACGCAGCGAATGAGGTAGCCGATGCGTAAGCTGTTTTCATCCAGGTTATTTGGGGGTGCTGTACTGGCCCTCATGCTTGCGGGGTGCGAGGCACCGCGTGAGCAGGTAACAGTACACGAACGTAACGCTGTTCCGGATAACCTGAGCGAGTGGCACTTGGTCGAGGCAATCGACGGTAAGCTGTCATTGAATGATCGGGTCGTGCCGTTTGACTTGAACACCGCTTTATTCACCGACTATGCGCACAAGCTGCGCACAGTATGGATGCCAGAGGGCACCTCTGCGGTATACGGCGAAGCGGAATTCGACTATCCGGTAGGTACCATCATCAGCAAAACCTTCTACTACCCTCGGGGCGAAGGCGGCGCGGTGATCCGTACCGACGATCACAGCAATGACTTTGCCGGCTCCGGTCTCGACCTGTCCAAGGTGAAGCTGGTTGAAACCCGCGTGCTGGTCAAGCGCGCGGACGGCTGGCAGGCACTGCCCTACGTATGGAACGAGGCGCAGACCGATGCCGTACTCGAGATTGCGGGCGACGCGACGCGTATGCAGCTGGTCAGTGAGGACGGCACTCAGGAAGCCTTCACCTATGTGGTGCCCGATGCAAACCAGTGTGCCGGTTGCCATGCGGACAACCACTCCAAAAAAGCGGTGCGCCCCATTGGCCCTCGCGCTCGTCACCTGAACAAGGATTACGAGTATCGCGAAAGCCCGCTTCAGGACGGTGCACAGAACCAGCTGGTGTACTGGCAGCAGATGGGCTTCCTCACCGGTTTGCCTGAGCTGGCGGCGGTGCCGCGCAACGTGAACTACAAAGAGGAAGCAGCCTCTTTGGAAGAGCGCGCGCGCTCATACCTGGATATCAACTGCGGCCACTGTCACAACCCCGCTGGCCCGGCGGATACCTCTGGTTTGATGCTCAATATTGCGGAGCACGATATGCGCCGTCTGGGTGTGTGTAAGCCGCCGGTAGCAGCGGGTACCGGTTCCGGTGATCGTCTGTTCGCGATTGTTCCGGGTAGCCCGGATGACTCCATCCTCAACTTCCGCGTTGAGTCCACCGACCCTGGTGCGATGATGCCGGAGCTGGGACGTAGCCTGGTCCACGAAGAAGGTACCGCGCTGCTGAAGGAGTGGATTGCGTCTATGCCGGGTAACTGCAGCTAATAGTCGAATTAGCTAAGCAGCGAATGAAAAAAGGCGACGGTGAGAACCGTCGCCTTTTTTTGTGCTCGAAAGAAGTTAAGCGAACCTACAGTCCGCCAGCACTCGCGATAGAGTGCGGGCCTGCGCCAACCCATTGGCTGAATTGTGGATACAGAGTGTCGAGCAATTGCCCGGTCTCCTCTTCCTGTTCTTGCTTGCGCCGTTCGTAGTCTTCAAGCAGTGCGACGTAGGTGCGGAAGCGCGACTGGATCTTGCGCACATAGTCAAAGGGTTCCTGGCCCCGCGCATAGCCATAGCGTGCCTTTTCATAGTATTTCTTGTCCGACAGCAACAGCATGGCGTTCTCCACATTGTCGAACCAGACGTTGCGGTCCCAGCCTTTTTCTTCAGCGAGGTCCTGCGCATCATACACATGGCCGAGGCCGGCGTTGTAGGAAGCCAGGGTAAACCACATCATATTTTCGGGGCTGATGCCTTTGTCTTCGAACTTGCGGTGCAGCCATTCCAGATACTTCAGGCCGGCGCGCACACTGGTTTCCGGATCGAACAGGTTTTTCTCACCCACCTGTTTGCCGGTGTCGGGCATTACCTGCATCAGGCCGCGTGCGCCCACCCAGGATTTTGCCTTGGGATTGAAGGTGCTCTCCTGGAACATCTGTGCGACGATCAAGCGCCAGTCAAAATCGTATTCATCTGAATATTTTTTCACGAATTCATCGAAGGGCGAGATGTTGCCCTCGGCGTTCAGTTCATTGATTTCGGGGCGCGTTCGTTTCGGGGAATCAAAGTACTTGTTGTAGAGTACGGCGATTTTTTTCTGTGTGCCCTTTTTGTCGAAGAACTTTTCAACGGCCTTGAGCAACTCAGGATTGTTTTCCCTTACCATCCACGCATACACGTTGTCATCAATATGCAGATCGATCAGAGCGTCGATATTTTTTCGCCAACTGTGTTCCAGTTTGACCGAAACGTCGTCGGCAATGGCAAGGTCATACTCACCATCGGCGACCTTGTCGATAATTTGCTGGATATTGAGTTCCTCCGGCGCAAGCTCAATCTTAACGCCCGGCACTTTTTTCTGCAGTTCCAGCGCGATGTCATAATGGTTCGCTGACTTCCGCACATGGATGGTTCTTCCGTCGAGCTCTTCGAGGCTGTCGATTTGGTCGTCGTCTGTCCCTACCACAACAACCCTTTCCTTCATGTAGGGTCGGCCGAAGTCCATACCGCTGTTGTCGCGGCGCTCGGTCACCGAAAGCAGGCTCGCCGCAATGTCTGCCTTGCCATCTTTTAGCATGGTGAGAAGGCTTGCGTGCGTGGGCGCGACAACGATCTCCAGGCGCAGGTCTTCTTTTTCGGCAAAATCTTTTGCGAGTTCAAATTCGAACCCAAGAATGCGCCCCTTCCACATGTAGTAGGTGCCAGGGTGATTGCGCGTCACCACGCGTATATAGCCGCGCTTCCTGATTTCATCGAGATCGCCAACCGAGCGCTGCACAACTCGGGTGAGCATGCTGTCACGTACGAATTTATTAATGGCTTCCAGTAACTTCGGCGAATCTTTACGTACCGCCCAGGCCAGCTGAAATTCTTTGGGGAGGACATAGTTGGCTTTAACGTTGTCCTTGAACTGGGTAACTAGATCGAAAGTCTGTTGCTCGACGATAGTGAAATCGAGGTTTTCTTCGGCAACGTCAACCATCAACTCGACATAATTCTCTTCTACTACCTCGAGTTTTAATTCTGGATTGTTTTCGATAAGTTTTTTGGCCACAGTTTCGAATACTGTGCCCTTGGTTACCTTCATCGTCTTGCCGGCGAATAATTTGCTATTGTCACCGCCTTTCTTGAATTCCGGAGCATCTATTCGCGATACCAGAGTTAGCTGGGTGTCCGCAGTGGGGGTAGAGAAGTCGACGATCTCTTTGCGCGCGTCAGTGATGACCATGTTGTTGGCGATGATGTCGCCCTTGCCGCTATTTAGCAGTGGCATCAGTTGATCGAAGTTTTCGGCATAGAGAACCACGGGTTCGAGTCCCAGGGTGCGCGCAAACCGTTTCGCTTCCTCAAGCTCAATATCTTGCTGGGTAGCTTCGCGGTGGAGGGTGTCCAGGTTGGAAATGTCGACCAGTATGCGTAGTATTCCGCGCTCCTTGATCGCATCAAGGTCGCCGGCTTCTTCATAATTCTTGTAGGCGTTAATCGGGTATTCGCCGGAGGTTTCCGGGCGCCATTTCGCTTCCGGACGCAGGTCGCCTCTCTGAGCCGGCATCAGTGGTTCTTCGGTGTCATCTGGTGGTTGTTCTGACGGGGTTGTCGCACTGGGTTCGGCTTGGTTTTCTGCGCTGTCAGCGGTTGTGTTTTCAAGCTGTGCCGCTGGCGCAGAGCTTTCTTTATCCGTCTTGTCCGGGGCGCCATCTGGCGGGTCCTGACGGTTGCAACCCACGCTAAGCAATATCAAAAAGGCGGCAAAACAGAAAGTTACCGCAAGACTCGGGAAACACTTGCTCGGGGAGCGGGCAGACAGCAGTTCCATGACCATGCTTCTAACACTTCCAATGACGTCTTTATCAGTCTAGCTCGTCACTCGGGGTGCGGTTTGGATGGCGGCTAAATTGGTGATTGCGGAAAATGTGGAGCGGGTCTGGGTGCTGGGCTGGGTGCTGGGCTGGGTGCTGGGCTCGAGCGGCGGGCTCGGGAGGTTGTCCCCACTTAAGAAGAGGATGGGGCAGGTGACCGGGGCCACCCGCTAATAGCAGAGAGATGGCGCCTAGGCGAATTGTGGGCGTGCTGTCTGAACGGCCGGTGCGACGGCTTGCGCGGGAATAAGCCGTTTCACCATTAACGAGACTGCCCGTTCGAGTAGCGGCGAGTCCGCCGCGATTGCGCCATTCAAAATCTGGAATTCGAGGTTCAGGATGGTGCCGTAAACAATCTGGGCAGCGGCCAACGGGTCGGCCAGTTGCAGCAGCTCAAAGAATTCCACAATCAGATTTTCAATGGACTGACTGGCCATTCGCACTGCGCGAGTCAGCTGCGGGTTGCGCAGCGCTTCATTTTTAAAGGCGAGCTCGATGATGCGATTGTCGCGACTGGCTACCTGGGTGCGTATATGGGCCAGCACAAAGCGGGTCAACTGTTGCGTCAATTGCCGGCGGCCTTCCGCTGAGTGAAGTTGCTCTTTGGGAAGTTGGCGCACTGCGGCGAAACTCTCCTCCTGGAGAGAACGCGTTTCATCGATATTTTTTTCGACGAAATAGGTGAACGCGTCGCTGATAAGGTCGTTCAGGTCTTTAAAGTAATAGGTGGTTGCGGCGAGAGGTACTTCCGCTTCTTTGGCTACGGCGCGATGGCGGATTCCACGAATACCTTCGTTCACAATAAGGCGTAGGGTACCTTCCAGAATAGCTTTACGGCGTTGACGGCTGTCGGCGCGCTGTGCGCGGCGACCTTGATAAACCAGTTCAGACTTTCCGTTGTCTAAAGTCATGGTTGCGAGACTTCCTTTGCAATGGGCGGCAAAAAGCTATTGGAAATCAGGTAATGCTTAATCCAGATGAAAATAGCGTGATTTATTGAAAGTGGGCTGCGTTGCCTTTTCACTGTCATCGGTCCCGGTCTGACTCGGTCTTATTGTTGTTTATGTTGAGAGTCTAACGAAAAGTGCTTCGTTGAATCTACGAGTAGGTTTGACTAGTCGGACGCATGTTGGACGTGCGCGCTATTTTATCCATGTATCCCCGCTTGGCTAGCCGGAAGTTGCGGTTTGTGAAAAAAATCCCATTACGGTCACTTACAAACGGCGTTTGTTGAATGATGCTTCGGAATGTATTGAAGGATGCTTCGGGTAATAGAGTAAAAGTACACTGGGCAGTTTCTTTGTGTGGCTGAAATTGATCGCGACTGTTTGCTGTGATTGGTCGATGTGACAGTCGGATTTCGCCCGAACAAGCGTAAATAGAAAAGCCGGCGGTGCGCCGGCTTTTTCGTTGTGCTCCCGAGAGAGAATTTTTTATTTATCTAAAAACGATTTTTGCTTTATAAAGAATTTTTCACGCAGTTTCTTAGGAAATCTTTCCGGTGGTGCGTACTCGCTTGCTGCCGGTGACGATGCTGGTGTTCGCCTTTTGGCGGCGCTCAATATTCGCGTCGATGGCATTTTTTGCTGCAATCAAAAGTCCAGTAACCAGGAAGGCACCGGGAGGGAGTACTGCCACCAGGAAGCCGGAGTAGTCCTGTCCGAGTACCGGCAAGGTCCAGTTGGCGGCCATGGGGCCAAGCAGTAGGTCCATATCGCTAAACAGGGTGCCCTGGCCGATGATTTCCCGCACCGCACCAATGACAATCAGTACCGCGCTAAATCCTAGCCCCATCATCAGGCCGTCCACCAGCGAGGGCAGCACCGGGTTTTTACTGGCGAAGGCATCGGCGCGGCCGAGGATGGCACAGTTGGTCACGATCAGCGGAATAAAAATACCGAGAACCAGATACAGCTCGTAGGTGAAGGCCTTCATCAACAGTTCGGCGCAGGTTACGAAGGTGGCGATGATCATGACCGAGGCGGGCAGGCGCACCGTCTCCGGCATTTGATGGCGCACCAGCGATACCGCAAGGTTGGAGCAGGCCAGTACCGCGGTAGTGGCGAGCCCGAGGCCGATGGCATTAACCACGGATCCGGTTACGGCCAGTAGCGGGCACAGGCCCAGTAGCTGGACCAGCGCGGGGTTATTTTTCCACAAGCCGTTGTGGGAGATTTCCGAATAATCTGGGGTGGCCATTAGTTCTGTTCCCCCTTGGTTGGCTCTTGCTCGTTTTCCGAATGGTTTTCCGGCTGCCTGACCTCAACCGCACGCTTGGAGACCGGAGCACTGAAAATTGCCTGTTGATGTTCGGCGACGAAGTCCAGAACGGTGCGCACCTGATTCACCACCGCCCGCGGCGTGATGGTGGCACCGGTAAACTGGTCAAAGGCGCCGCCGTCTTTCTCGACCTTCCACATATCGCGGCCCGGGTCGTCCAGGGACTGGCCACTGAACGCCAGAATCCAATCGCTCTTTTTCACTTCCACCTTGTCGCCGAGACCAGGAGTTTCCGCATGGTTGGTGACGCGTACGCCGGCAATGGTGCCATCGCGGTTTACCCCAACCAGCATTTGAATCGGTCCGGAATAACCGTCCGGGGCGACGGTGGGAATAATGACCGCATCGATGGTGCCGTCGGTTTCCCGCGCGAGGTTAATGTCGCCGCCCTCTTTCAGTCCCAGCATTGCCCAGTACTGCTTGGGGATAGGGTAGGTATCCACCAGCATATCGTTGCTGTGACGCTCGATAGGAATGATCTCGAGCAGGGCCTTGGCGGATGCCTCGCGTATGGCGCGCTCAATAGGCTCTTTGGTGGTGATCTGGGTGATTGCCAGGGTGCCGGCGGTAGCCAGTGCGAACAGCGCCAGGATGGCCGCATTTTTACCGATGGAGCGTTTCAGCATTACTGTTCCTCCAGGTCGGTGGCTTTGCGTGCGGCCTTGTGGCCATAGGTGCGGGGCAGGGTGTAGTTGTCGATAAACGGTGCGGCGAAGTTCATCAGCAGCACCGCAAACGCGACCGCGTCCGGATAGGCGCCCCAGGCGCGGATCACAAACACCAGGATGCCGACGCCGGCCCCAAAGATCAGGCGGCCCTTGTTACTGGTACAGCCGCTCACCGGGTCGGTGATGATAAAGAAAGCGCCGAGCATGGTGGCACCGGAGAACAGGTGCAGCATGGGGGAGCCTTCGCTCAGGGAGCTGCCGCCGTCGTAGAAAACGATGGAGAGTGCGGTCAGGGTCACCAGCATGGCAACCGGCGCATGCCAGGTGATCAGGCGGCGGAACAGCAGGAACAGGCCGCCCAGCAGGAAGCCGAAGTTCGCCATTTCCCAGCCGAGTCCCGCCACGCTGCCTTTGCTGAAGGCCGGTTCCATCTCGTACAGCTGCGCGAGGATGGTGGACTCGTTGTGGCGCACGATCTCCAGCGGCGTGGCGCGGGTGAAGCCGTCCACATTCATATTGCCGAAGATCAGTGCAAAGGTTTCGCTCAGGTCCGGAGCGCCCTGAATCAGTTCGGAAGCGCCGACCCAGCGGGTCATTTCCACCGGGAAGCTGATCAGCAGCACCACGTAGCCGACCATCGCCGGGTTGAACGGGTTGTAGCCCATGCCGCCGTAGAGTTGTTTGGCCAGCAGAATGGCGCTCACGCTGCCGATTACCGGCACCCACCAGGGGCAGTAGGGTGGCAGCGCGATACCCAGCAGCAGCGCGGTAACCAGTGCACTGTTGTCCTTCAGGTAAAAACCTACCGGGCGGTTGCGCAGCCGCATTACGGCAGCTTCGGTCAGCCAGGCGGCAGCGACACACAGGGCGATATTGAACAGCACGCCGGGGCCGAAATAGACTACCAGTGCCAGCACGCCGGGAATGGTGGCCGCGGCCACCTGGGCCATCACCTTCGAGGTGCTCTGGCCGGAGTGGGCGTGGGGAGATGTGATTCGCATCAGGGACATGGGAATTCTCGTATTGCGCCCGGCGTTACTCGCCGGAACCCTGCTGGGCCAATCTTTCCTGCAGCTTGGCCTGCATTTTTTCCAGTGCGGTTTCAAAGGCGCCGGTGTTCGGATCGTCTTCACTGCGGGCCTTTGCCAGGCGCGCCTCCGCCTTTTCCACGCGCTTCTTCAGCGCCTCGATCTCCGACGCGAGCTTTTCTGCTGGGCTCATACTGGCGCGGGCAGCGGCTGCGGCTTTGGCGCGCTCGATGGCGGCGCCCGCCGCGGAGGATGATGCGCTGGCCACGGTCAGCTTGTCTTCGGTGATCGATGGCTCGGCCTTTTCACCTTCACCTTCTGCTGGGGGCTGGTCCTGCGCCGGCGCGGCTACCTGCAGTTTTTCCGCCTCTGCCAACTTGTCGCGGGCTTCCTGCAGTTTCAGTTCGGCGGTTTTCAGTTGCGCTTCCAGCTGTGCTTTCTGTGCTTCTTCCGCGTCGGCGAGCTTCTGCTGCATACGTTCTACCCGGTGCTCGGCACTGGTGAGGGTGCGTTGGGCGCGGGCCAGCTGCTGCTCCGGGGTGGCCTGTTTGGCCTTTACCCGCGCCAGTGCGGCGGCGACAACGTCGGACTCCTGTTTGGCGGCCTGGGCTTCCGGGCTGCTGGCGTCCTGCTCGCGCTTTTTGCGCGCTTCTTCGGCGGCTTTCTTGCGTGCCAGACGCTTGGCTTCTTTTTCCTGCTCGGCTTTTTCCAGACGCAGCTTGCGGTATTCGAAGCGCTCGCGAGCGCGGTCCGCCTTTTCCTTTTCCTGTCGCGCCGCGCGGATATCGCCCTTGGCGGCGCGGTAGTACTGCACCAGTGGAATACTGGATGGGCACACGTAGGAACAGGCGCCGCATTCGATACAGTCAAATAGGTTGTAAGCCTGCAGCTTTTCCCGGTCTTCTGCGCGGGCATACCAGTACAGCTGTTGCGGCAGCAGGCTGGCCGGGCAGGCCTCGGCGCACAGCCCGCAACGAATACAGGCCTGGGCCGGCGGTGCTGGCGGTAATTCTTTGTCCGTGGGGGCGAGGATGCAGTTGGTGGTCTTTACCACCGGAGAAGCCTCGTCCTCGATGGTGTAGCCCATCATCGGGCCACCAATCACAATGCGCTGCAGCACGCCGCGGTCGATTCCATGGCATTCCAGAATGTGCTGGATGGGGGTGCCGAGGGGAACCTCGACATTGCGCTGGCGGCTGAGGGACTCACCCACTACGGTGGTGACGCGGCTGATCAGCGGTTCGCCCAGAGCGATGGCGCGGTAAACCGCACGCGCGGTGCCTACGTTCTGGCACACGATGCCGACATTGGCCGGTAGGCCTTCGTTGGGCACTTCGCGCCCGGTCAGGATTTCGATCAGCTGCTTTTCGCCACCAGACGGGTATTTGGTGGGGAAGGTCACCACATGGAAGCGGGTGCCTTCTGCGGCCTGTTTCATGGCCTGGATGGCTTCCGGCTTGTTGTCCTCGATACCGATCAGAACCCGCTCTGGCTGCTCCAGCAGGTGAGCGAGTATTTCCACACCCGCGATAATCTCGTCGGCGCGTTCGCGCATCAGCATATCGTCGGCGGTGATATACGGCTCGCACTCGGTGCCGTTGATGATCAGGGTGTCTATCTCGACGCCGCCGCGGGGGTTCAGCTTTACCGCGGTGGGGAAGCCCGCGCCGCCCATTCCGGCGATACCGCATTCGCGAATCTGCTCGAGCAGGTCGTCGATATTGCGGTTCTGGTAGTCCGCCACCGGAGTAAGTGCACACCACTCGTCACGGCCGTCGGTGCGAATCTGGATGCAGTCCGCCACCATACCGGAGGCGTGGGGTACCGCCATCGGCTCAATGGCGACTACCTTGCCGGACGTTGGCGCGTGTACCGGGCAGCTTACCGGGCCGTCCGCTTCGGCGATTTTCTGCCCTTTCAATACTTCATCGCCTAGCTTCACCAGCGGAATGGCAGTACCGCCAATATGCTGGTTGAGCGGCACCATGAGGTCTTCCGCCAGGGGGATGCTACCGATGGGCTCACCGGTAGACTGGTGTTTGTTCTCCGGCGGATGCACGCCGCCGTGGAAATCGTTGATCTTCAGTTCGCGGGACAGATCCCGGGCCTTGGAGCTGGCAATCAGGTGTGCTTCGCGGGCAGCGCGGCGCTCGCTGGCGCTCAATCTTTCATCTGTGTGGCTCATGCTGCACTCCGGTCATCTCTGTGCAGGTCGGGTCTGTCGCTGGCGATCAGAAGCACTCCATCTGTGGGTTTGTTCGGGTGCCACTGCTGCAGGCTGGCTTCCAGTGGCACCATATCGATACAGTCCACCGGGCAGGGCTCTACGCACAGGTCGCAGCCGGTGCATTCGTCCACGATCACCGTGTGCATCTGTTTGGCGGCGCCAACAATGGCATCGACCGGGCAGGCCTGGATGCACTTGGTGCAGCCGATACACTCGGCTTCGCGAATAAACGCCACTTTTTTGACGTCTTCGGTGCCGTGCTCCGCATCCAGCGGGGTAGCTTCCACATCCAGCAGGTTGGCCAGTTCGTTGATGGTGGCCTGGCCGCCGGGTGGGCACTTGTTGATGGCCTCGCCATTGGCGATGGCTTCGGCGTAGGGGCGGCAGCCCGGGTGGCCGCACTGGCCGCATTGGGTTTGCGGCAACAGGGAGTCGATCTGGTCGACGATGGGGTCGCCCTCTACCTTGAAGCGCACCGCGGCGAAGCCGAGCAGGGCGCCAAATACCAGGGCCATACCGCCGAGGATCAGCAGGGGCGTGGATACTTCAGATAACCATTCCATAGTCGCCTCCTTACACCAGACCGCTAAAGCCCATAAAGGCCAGGGACATCAGTCCGGCCGTCATCATGCCGATAGCGGCACCCTTAAAAGGTTTGGGCACGTCTGCCACCGCGAGGCGCTCGCGCATCGCGGAAAACAGAATCAGAACCAGGGAGAAGCCTACCGCCGCGCCGAAGCCATACAGGGTGGACTGCACAAAATTGTTGGCCTTGAGGGTGTTTTGCAGGGCAACGCCGAGAACCGCACAGTTGGTGGTGATCAGAGGCAGGAAGACGCCGAGCACCCGATGCAGCAGCGGGCTGGTCTTTTCGATAAACATACGCGCGAACTGTACCACCACCGCAATCACCAGAATGAAGGATATGGTGCGCAGGTACTCCATCCCGAAGGGCTCGAGTAAGTAGGTGTTCACCAGATAGGAGCAGATGGCGGCCAGGGTGAGGACAAAGGTGGTGGCACCGGCCATGCCGATGGCGGTTTCCAGCTTGTTGGAAACGCCCATAAATGGACACAATCCCAGGAACTGCACCAGTACGTAGTTGTTCACCAGGATGGTGGAGAGCAGGATGACGGTAAATTCGGTCATAGAGATTCCATTCTGCCCACTGCGCCGGGCCGCGGCGTGCACAACGAGGAAGAAGCGGGGTTGGCTAAACACACACTAAATAGAAGGCTCTTTAGTGTGCGCTCTTTCTAGGCAAGGCCCTAACAAGCAGCTGGCGCCGTCCTCATTGTATTGGCGCGAAGATTGCAGACCTCTCGATGGGTTCCTTCGAGCGGCGCCACGGGCCAGTGTTGCAGGTCATTTTTGCCTGATCAGGGGCGGTATTATGGGGGAGAGGCTATAGGCGTTCAACTTGCCATATATGCTGCAGTGCCCGGGAATAGCGGAATTTGTGGTTGAGGATGCACTATGAACATCGTTCTGGATGACCTTTCGGGGGAGCGCATTGCAGCGTTCCTGGCAGAGCATATCGAGGATATGCGCGCCACTTCACCACCGGAGAGCAAGCACGCGCTGGATCTGGATGGCTTGCGGCAGCCGGAGATCTCCTTCTGGTCGGTGTATGACGGCGATACGCTGGTGGGTTGTGGCGCGCTCAAGGAGCTGGCGCCGGACCACGGTGAAATCAAGTCCATGCGCACCGGGGCGGCCGCGCGCGGGAAGGGCGTTGCCAGTGCCATGTTGCGCCATATAATCCGGGAATCTCGCGAGAGAGGCTATACACGCCTGAGCCTGGAAACCGGCGCGATGGACTTTTTTGCGCCGGCGCGCCGGCTCTATCTGCGCCACGGATTCAGTGAGTGTCCGCCCTTCGCAGCATATACAGACGACCCCAACAGCGTATATATGAGGCTGCCCCTCTAAATTGGCCCTCTGAATAGCATCGCAAACGAACGACACAATCATGCAGGCTTATCTACAACACACCCCGATTATCGACTGGCAGCACCAGGATATTGTCGCCCTCGCAGCCGACCTGAAGTGCCCCTCGGGCGCCAAATTCGGCACTGCGCGCAACAGCTTTGAGTTCGTGCGTGACGAAATTCGCCACAGCGGCGACTTTGCGCTGAACCCGGTTACCTGCCGGGCCTCGGATGTGCTGAGCGCGGGTACGGGATTTTGCTTCGCCAAAAGCCACCTGCTGGCGGCGTTACTGCGAGCGAATGACATCCCCGCCGGTTTCAGCTACCAGCGCCTGCTGCTGGATAAAGCCTCCGCGCGTTTTTGCCTGCATGGCCTGAACAGTGTGTATCTGGAACGCTACGGCTGGTTTCGGGTGGATGCCCGGGGTAACAAGCCCGGTATTACCGCCGAATTTATCCCACCGGAAGAGCGCCTTGCCTACACCCCCTCAGCCGACGGCGAACGCGACCTGCCGGAAGTCTATGCGGATCCCCTGCCGCAAGTGATCCAGCTGCTGCAAAGCCAGCACAGCTACGCGGCCGTGACCGAAAACCTCCCGGACGTTTAAAAAATCCGGCGGCCGGATTACTCTTAGGCAACCTAACGGAATGCTAACGAGGAGTGATCATGTCGGATGCGAGCTATACCCCGCCTGCGGTCTGGAAGTGGGATTCGGAGAGCGGCGGTCAATTTGCCAACATCAACCGCCCCACTGCCGGTGCGACCCATGACAAGGAACTGCCCAAGGGGAAACACCCCATGCAGCTCTACTCGCT
This sequence comes from Microbulbifer agarilyticus, assembly GCF_019800665.1. Taxonomy (GTDB): domain Bacteria; phylum Pseudomonadota; class Gammaproteobacteria; order Pseudomonadales; family Cellvibrionaceae; genus Microbulbifer; species Microbulbifer agarilyticus_C. Next base: position 375,889 of record NZ_JAHVKO010000005.1, on the reverse strand, counting down.
CGCTACCCCCAATGGGGTGAAAGTCACCATCATGCTGGAAGAGCTGCTGGCGCTCGGGCACGCGGGAGCGGAGTACGATGCGCACCTGATCCGCATCACCGAAGGTGAGCAATTCAGCAGTGGTTTCGTCGACATTAACCCGAATTCCAAGATCCCCGCGCTGGTAGATCACAGCACCAACCCGCCGATCCGGGTATTCGAGTCCGGCTCCATCCTGTTGTATCTGGCGGAAAAGTTTAGCGCCTTCCTGCCGCATACCCCGGAGCAGCGCACCGAAACCCTGAACTGGCTGTTCTGGCAAATGGGCGCGGCCCCTTTCCTTGGGGGTGGCTTTGGTCACTTCTATGCTTACGCACCGGAAAAGTACGAGTACCCGATCAATCGCTACACCATGGAAGTGAAGCGCCAGCTGGATGTGCTCGACCGCCAGTTGGCGGAACACCCGTTTATTGCAGGTCGTGAATATACCATTGCCGATATGGCTATCTGGCCCTGGTACGGCGCGGTACTGAAAAATGAAGCCTATGATGCGGCCGAATTTATTGAGGCGCACACCTACAAAAATGTAAACCGCTGGGTGGACGAGGTTGGTGAGCGACCTGCCGTGCAACGCGGCGCTATGGTGAACCGTGCCTGGGGTGACCCCGCCAAGCAGCTACATGAGCGGCACGATGCCAGTGATTTCGAGTTGCGTACGCAGGATAAGATCGGCGAAAACAGCGAGAACGATAACGACTAGCTGCTGAGTCGTTATTTGATGTAACGAACAGGGTAGGTGTTGGCGGAGACCACCAGAGTATTACGCTAGTTGCATAAGCGTGCGCTCCAGGGTTTCTCCAATACCTGCATTCAGTTTCAAGTCCAGCAGGTCGTCGGCGCGGGTGCGCCCCAGAGTCAACGCAGCAATGGGCTTGCCCCACTCTTTCGCATAGCGGCAGAAACGAAATCCCGAATACACCATTAACGAAGATCCCACCACCAGCAGTGCGTCGCTCGCGCGCAACGCATCCATTGCCGTATCCACGCGCTCGCGCGGAACATTGTCCCCGAAGAACACCACATCTGGCTTCAGAATGCCGGCACATTCCGGGCAGTCGGCCACACGGAAGTTACCGAAGTCCACTTCCAAATCGGCGTCGCCATCCGGCGCGGTCTCCGCGGTGTAGTGACGAAACTCCGGATTTAGCGCGTAACTGCGATCGTGTATCTCCTGGCGCACCGCGCGGTAATCGCACTGCATACAGCGAATTTCATCGGCGCGCCCGTGCAGGTCGATAACCTGCTGGCTGCCCGCGCGCTGATGCAGGCGGTCGACATTCTGCGTAATCATCAAGTGAATATGCCCGCGTCGCTCCAGCTCCGCCAGACGATAGTGCGCACCGTTCGGCGCGGAGTTGCGGATTACCGGCCAGCCAATCAGTGCGCGGCCCCAGTAGCGCTGCCGCGTGGCGGCGCTGGCCATGAAATCGCGGTGGTCCACCGGCGGATTGCGCTTCCATTGTCCGTGCTGGTCACGGTAGTCGGGAATGCCGGAGTCGGTGCTAACGCCCGCTCCGGTCAACACCGTCAGGCGCGGGTGGCGCTGGATAAAGTCCGCCAACTGCGCTGCCGCTTTCGCACTGGGTAATACGGAATCTGCAACAATGTTGTCGCCGGTGAGGGAATAGGGGGATAGTGTGCTCAGACTCATGGTTCGCGGCGCCTCATGGGTGGCTGTGGAACCGCTATTGTACCCAGTCTGCCAGCGTTGCGTGGACGCAAAGCGTGTCAGCGAATGGTTCGGTCCCGATGGAATGTGGAATGCAAATTGCTAATTACTGGGTAGATGTTGTGGATTTCTCGCGCGGATACCCAGTGTAAGGAAACCTGAAACGGAGCCACGATTATGACCGACCACCAAGAGGATGCAGAAAAATTCCTGCTCGCAGCCAAGCGCGCGGAAATCCAGGCCTTGGAACATCTTGCGGGAAGCTGCGAGCTGGTAATCCGGGTGTCCGACCTGGTGCATCAGCTGCAGCGAGAGCGTGGCATGAGTAATATCTACCTGGTCTCTGCCGGGGATCATTTTAGCGAGCAGCGTTCCAGCCAGATTCAGAATTGCCTGAGCAGTGAAGGCCGCTTCCGACATGTATTGAGAGAGCGCTATTTGAAAGATGGGCACAGTGAGCGTGTACACAACATGCGCCTGCTCAACTGCATTGCCTACTCATTACATGGCCTGGATGAATTGCGCATTCTTCGGGGTCACATCACCGCGTTTGAAATCTCCGCTCTGGAGTCTACCGATGCCTATTGCCGATTGATTGCGGGCCTGCTGTCAGTCGTGCTGGAAGCGGCGGATGTCGCCGATGATCCGGAAGTTACCCGCATACTGGTGGCACTGTTTAACTTTATGCAGGCCAAGGAATTCTCCGGGCAGGAGCGCGCTTGGGGAGCAATTGGATTTGCCGGCAGCCGTTTTGATGAGAGCCTGCACGAGCGCATCAGGCAACTGCAGCTATGCCAGCGGCAAAGTGTGGATGTATTTCTTGAGTACGCTGGCGAGGCGGATACTGTGCAATGGCAATTCATCGAACAGAGTCAGCCGAGTCAAGACCTGCAGCGGTTACGAGAAGTGATTGCGGGTTTGAAGGATGGAGAGCCAATCGCGGCTGAGATTAGCGAGGTGTGGTATCAATTGGCCAGTGCACGGATTGATGCCATGCACGGTCTGGAGGATACGCTCACCGAACAGCTGCTCAAAGTAAGCCGCAAGCGTGTTTCCGGCGCCCAGTCGGAATTGGGGCAGCACTATGCGCAGTTACAGCGGATGAAGTCCATGGACTGGAATCGTTTACCGACACTGGCGGTATTGTTTGATCCGCAGTTGCCAGGGCTTTACGGCGGCAGAGCGTCTGCTGGCGTCTCCACATTGCACGGACAGCCACTGGCGCATTCACTTTATGGCCTGATTCGTTCGCAGGTGGAACATATCCAAAGAGTGAGCGCCGAGCTGGAAGAAACCCGCAAGACGCTAGTCGAACGTAAGCTGGTGGCGCGTGCGAAAGGCTTATTGATGAAGAGCCTGCGCATGAATGAGGATGATGCCTATCGCACCATGCAGCAGCGTGCCATGGACATGAACCTCAAGCTGGTTGATATCGCGCAACGGATTGTGGACGCCAGTGCCGAGCAGCGTCTTGGCCCGGTGGGGGCAGCGAGCCGGGCAGTTAGCGAAACCGAACACGGTAGCGGTCGCTAGAAATTCCTCAGCGTCAGATACCAGTTCACCAGCGAGCGGGTGGAAGGTTTGTTGTAAACCCGCTGAATGATGAAGCCCGCGGCAAACGCCCCCAGCATCGCGAGAGGTAACGGGATTCGGTTTGCCTGGGTTAGCGCCTGCGCCTTTTGCTGCTCCATCAGGCTCAGGGCGCAGCGGCGTTGTTTTTCCAGCGCTTGCCGGCGTTGTTCAATCTGTTTGTTTAAAGAGCGCAGTGACATTATCGAGCGCCTCTTGAGCTTGCTTGCGTGATTCGTCGAATCCCAGAAGATTCTTCAGGCGATTGATCGACAGTAACAGCACGGTCAGGATGATGATCTGGGACAACATAAAAATGCCGAAGCCAATATAAATGGACTGGAAATAGTAGTAGCCGAGCAATCCCAGTCCCGCGCACAGGCTCACAATCAACGCGATTGCCAGGAAGAACAGGAACAGCAGCATGATGACGATACGCTTTCCCGCTTGCAGGGTGCGTTGGAATTCCAGCTGTACCAGACTCGTCAGGTTTTCTGCCCAGGCCGAGGCAAGAGTCATGGTGGCTTCCGCGCGGTCACGAAGCGTATTGAACTCGTCTAGTAGTGATTCTGCCTGCGGTGTGTCTACGGCCGCTTGAGGTGATGCACCTTGCGACTCTTGCGAAGAGGCATTGGGCTCTGGATCGTGATTGGGGTCAGCCGATTGATTCGAATCGTCATTCTGATTGCCGGGGGCTGCCATCAATCAATACCTCGATCAGTGTGTGTGATGTCGGGCGGACGTGCGGTAGTCAGTGATCGTTATGCCGCTAAGCATAACCACTGCCTGTGCATGACACAGGCAGTGGTTACGTATTTAGAAAATTGTAGGTCAATTGACGTTATTTTAGGATTTTTGCGATCAGCCAGCCGGCAGCGAAGGCGCAGCCCACACTGACAAGCGGATGAGCCTTGATCTGATTCTCCGCACGTTCGGCAACGTCGTGCGCGCGCTGCTTACCTTTCTCCATACCATCGTGGGCACGAGCCTTCACGGTGTCTGCAGTTTCACGAGCACGTGACTTTAACTGCGAGGCGGTCTCGTGGGCTGCCTCGCCCGCAAGATTGTATGCCTGATGCAGCTTGTTGTGACTGGAACCTGAGTTAGGCGCTTTTGCTGTTGCCATGGTGTTACCCTCCGATAGCAATCAAGGTGAGCGCGAAGGTTAATCAGGAATGTTTGTGAATCAAACTGGTTATTGCCGAATGTGTCAAAACGGTATTAGCAAGAGGCTGACTAGAGCGACAAAGCATAGCTGGGTAGCGGGTGCCTTTTAAAAAACCAGAGTTTGATGACTGCAGCGTTTTGTCTGTTGGTGACTCGTGTGTGCTGGATCATTCAATAAATTTGGGGGAATGGGCGTTCCGGATTCTCCCTAAGGATGCACCGGAACGCAGCAGGGTGGTGGTTAGCCAGCACTACTCGGTTGGCTTGCATTTGGGTTTAAGGCCCTGCGAATAACAAATTGCAATTGCTCCTTGTGCGCGCGCGAAGCGGGATTGTTGCCGGTACTCTTCAATTGCGCATCAATCTGTTTGAGCGAATAGCGAGCGATGGCCTGCGACTGCTGCTGGCGGGCGCTGTCTTTGCTTGCGTTGGCAATGGCAATCAGTCGATTGATGTACTCTCGCTGCAGGTTCTGACGGAAGGTATCTACGTTGCCGGTCGCATCCGCGGAGAAAATCGCCAGGTTCAGGTCGGCGTACAGGTCGGTCATAGAATACTCATTGCCATACAGGCTCGAATCCTGCACTCGCTTAAGCACCACCGGGTTGAGAAGATGATCGAGCACGGACTTCTGAATATTCAGAACCAAGTCGTGTACCTTCGGGTCTTCTGTTTTGCCGTAAAAGAAGAACCAGCGGCGCTGTTGCTGCATCTCTTTGATGAGTTCGGGGGAGAGTATCAGCGCGTCAGGCCCGAACACATATTCCTCAAGTACTGACATTGCGCGTTTCTGCTCGGTGGCCGCTATCGGTCGGAACGGATCGTTTCCGCCTTCCTGGCCGACCATAGCGCGATCTACCATCACCCCGCCGATGTAGCGCGAAACTACCTTGGCGGCACTTGCATAGTGTTGCAGGGCGACGTTTGCCCCATTCACCAGTTCCTGACGCGACTCCCCTTGCTTCAGCAGGCGCTCTGGAAGTGAATTGAGAATCTTCTGGCTGAGACGGAATTGGTGCTGCGCATAACCGATACCGTCGCCGCTCATGTCATTGATCATGATGCGCGGATCGATACCGGCGCCCGGCGCTCGCATATCATCCGCATCATTACCGAATGCCAGTGCCGGATCGGTGGAGCGGGCGAGAATGTTACTGAGACGCTGGGCTTCTTCTGCCTTATCTACCGCCGCAGGAGAATAGCCATATTCAATGGCCCAGCGATCGTAGGCTCCCGGTGCCACGTTGTAGAACTGCTCCTGACTGCCCTCGCTGATGGACAGGTTGGGGGCCGGGTAATCCATGACGGAAGCGGTGAGGCCCTGTTTGCGCGTCGTCTCACCATCAAAAATCGAGGTCAAAGGCTGATACTGGCTGGCGATAAAGTTGTGGTTTAAGCCGAGCGTGTGTCCCACCTCGTGCAAAATCAAAAAGTAGAGAAATTCTTCCGAGAATCTGCTGGTGGTTGCTTTATCGGCGCCACTCGCGGCGAGCGCTGCTGCACCAAATGCCGCACCTTGATAGATCGGCATATGGGGCTGCGCCATGGGATGGAAGTTACCGTCGGCAGCAGCGGAGTGGCTGGCGGGTACATTATAGATCTCTTCCATTCGCGACCGGTTTTGCATCGCCACCAGCTCGAGCATGATGTCCGCTCCCAGGATTTGTCCGGTGCGTGGGTCGGCAATGCTCGGGCCCAGTCCGCCGAACAGCGGCTGAGGTGAGGCGGTCCAGCGCAATACGTTGTACCGCAGGTCTCCCGCATCCCAGTCAGCATCGTCTGGCTGTACCTTGACCTGGATAGCATTTTTGAAGCCGGCTTGCTCAAAAGCCAGGTTCCAGGCGAGGGTGGCATCACGGATAGTGTCCCGGTATTCCAGCGGCGTAGTATTTTCGATCCACCAGACAATGGGATTTACGGGCTCGGAAATCTCGGCCAGTGGGTTCTTTTTGACCAAATGCCAGCGATTGATGAAGTCACCATAGGGCGCGGCGCTGTCAGAGGTCAGGACCTGCCTGAGCGTAGAAAAGTATCCCAGGCGCGGGTCATCGCGGCGGGGTGCAAAATCATTGTCCGGTGCCTGAATCAGAATATGGCGAATACTGAACGCGAGGCTGCGCTCATCGCTCAGGGCATAATCTTTGATGTTCAGACCGAACTCTTTCGGTAACACCGGCTCCGGGTTGTCATAGACATACTCCACTACGACATCGGTATTTTGTGCGTAGTTGTGCAGGCTGGTGAAACGGGTCTTGTCACTGTTTAGCTTGCCAAGGGTCAGGCGGGTGCCCGGCTTTTCCTCGGGGTTGGGAGAGGGTTTTAGCTGACGTAATGAGTCGTTAAGAAACAGCGAATCAATGTTGACGAAAACTGCGCCGCTGGCTTCATCCTCTGCCTCGATTTTCAGGGCGGCAAGTATCGGGCGGTTCAGGTTTGCATGGCTTGCGCGACTTACCGGGTTTTCCTTGTCGTGCACAAACACAGTGTTTTCCTGCCGCACGTGAATTTTGTCGAAGTGTTTCTCGAAGCGGATAATGCGCGGTTCAAAGTACATCCCCATGGTGTGGAGGATGTTGCTGCCCGGAATTCCGTTGCTCACCTGCATATGGTGGATGATTTCTTTGTTCAGCTGATTCGGCGCAAGCTTTAAATAGACGCTACCGGTGACGGTGTTCTGATAAAGGTCGAAAAGCCCGCTGATTTGCTCGCTATTATCAGTGATTTCCGCGACCGGTTTGAGGTTGGATTTCGCGCTTTCTGTATTTTCTTTTGGTGTGCTGTCGCCGCATGCGGCGACAATCGCGGCAAGTAGGGCGAGCGAAATAATTTTCACTATTCGCGCTGGAGTAGTCATGACGTTTATCCTTGTTTTTTGATGGGCTGATATCACAGGTCTGCAAACAGCCTTACCCCTCCCTGTTGACTACTCGAGTAAATCAAATCTTTTGTTGGCCTGTCCAGAGTCCGAAACGGCGTGGCCAGCGGATTACAATTGCTACATAAATGCACTACTGACAGGTAAGTTGTTTTCGCGAGGTATTTTGCGTGCCATTTCTGGCTGAAATGTCGGGAGGAATGCCAGTGAAAGTGTATCGAGGGGATAAATAGCAGGATAAATGGACGCCGGAGACTTCAGTTATCGGCACGAAAAAACACCGCTGTAGCCTGAAGCAACAGCGGTGTTTTTAGATCGTCAGGTATCGGTTTGCCACGCAACAATGTTCTGGGTCACCCCATCGAGCAAGCGCTGCCGGCTCTCGCGGCTGATCCAGGCATTGTGTGGGGTGATGATGAGGTTGGGGGTATCGTTTGCCAGCAAGGGGTGATCCGCCGGTGGAGGTTCCACGCTGACCACATCCAGTGCAGCGCCGCCAATCTCGTGGTTTTTCAGTGCGGCGATGAGGGCGGCCTCATCTACCAGTCCACCGCGGGCGGTGTTGATCAGGAAGGCGGTTTCTTTCATTGCGGACAGGAACTGCTGATTGACCAATTGATCGGTTTCTTCGGTCAGTGGGCAGTGCAGGCTGATTACATCCGCTTGCTTAATTACTTCCGCGAGCGGTGAACGCCCATCTCTTTTCTCGCCGGTAAACGACTCCGCAATCAACACCTTCATACCGAGCGCCTCACCTAATCGCGCGACTTTTTGCCCGAGGTCGCCGTAGCCAATAATGCCTAGCACTTTGCCATCGAGCTCGATCACCGGATAGTCGAGGCGACAGAAAACCGGGGACTCTGCCCAACGGCCGCTACCGACGTCGCTATGATATTGGTGCCAGCGGGTGGCGAGTGCCAGAATCAAGGCGAGGGTATGTTGCGCGAGGGAGGTGCCGGTGTAGCCGGTAACATTTTTTACCGGAATGTTGCGGGCAGCCGCCGCATCCAGATCGATATTGTTGGTGCCGGTGGCACACACACAAATCAGTTTTAAATTCGGTGCCTTTTCGATGAGCGCGCGGTCGAGCACTACTTTATTGGTAATCACCACGTCCGCGTCGGCAATACGCTGTGCGGTCTGCTCTGGTGTGGTGGTTTCAAAAAACTCCCACTGATCCAGTGTGCTTTGCAGAGCGGAGATATCCAACTCATCTAGCTTCATGGTCAGGGTATCGAGAAATACACCGCGCATTGTTGGCTCCAAAGTTTAAGGTTTTAACGTTTCCGGCTGTGTTATTGCGAGCGAGCACTGCGGGTTCGCAGCGCTGGTCGGCAGGGTAGGACTGCTGGCGGGGATGGTAAACCGTTCAGGCCGGTTTGGCGATTGGGTGTGCTTGCAGTGTGGTTAATCGTGCACAGCGCGATCGGGCTATTTTATCGCTGCTGCCAGTTCTGCTGAGGGTGCCGTGTTGCCAGCAAAGCGGGCAACGCTATAAACCAGGCTTGCCAGCAGCAGTACTTCGCCGCCGTTGCCCGGGGCCATTCCCAGCAAACTGGAAGGGATAGCCGCGGCAAAGAACATGATGGTCGCACCGAGCGCCATCCACGGCCACCCTAGCTGGCGCCACAAGCCGATGCCAACAATGAGAGTGAGCAGTGTGGCGACAATCGAAGGAATAGGTGGGCCATTGCCGGCCACCGGCTGCTGCCCCTCAAAGCACAGTTGGGTTGGGTGCAGGTTGGAGGTGTAGCGCAGGGTATCGTCAAAGCATGCGGGCACCAGTTCCAGGCCGATAAGCCCTTCATAAACGCCGACCAGAATCATCATCGGAACAAGCAGCCAGATAAGCCGGTTCCAGTTCGGGCCCTGGGCCCAGCGCAACCCAGCGGCCTGTGCGGCTTTGCTTGCCACGATCAACAGCAATGGGGTGAGAAAGGCATGCATGACAAAGCGCGGCCAGCTCAGGCTTTCGAGCAATGGGCCGATGCCGATGGATGCGCCGATCGACAGGATGATGTTGTCGTAAGTGAGCGCGGCGCAGACAAGGGCGACCAGCACAGCACCGGGGGCACGTTGGGATTTCCACAGAGTGAAGGCCCAGGCACACAGGGTGGCATGGCAGAGTGCGTAGATAGGAAAAATGACTGCGGACATTGTTGGCCTCGAATCGTTTGTCCCGTTGCTGAGTGTCAGTATCTGCTCGACACGGCAGCGTTATTAGGATGTTACTCCATTGGAAGCAGCGGGAGGCGTCCTGACAAGGACATTTGTCAAAAGCGAGGCGGTCGCTGGGGGAGCCGAGAGGAGGGGATGGCAGTGCTCGACCTAAGGTCTAAGGTGCTGGCAGCAGGCGTTGAGTAGGTGGCGAGTAGGAAGTGAAACAGCGGGTGGGGCAGCATGGCTGCCCCACCACGGCGGGAAGTTAAGAGGGTGGCTTACATTACCCGCATGCCCGGCTGCGCACCTGCATGAGGCTCCAGGATCCACAGGTCTTTGCCACCCGGTCCTGCCGCCAGCACCATACCTTCACTCACACCAAAGCGCATTTTGCGTGGTGCCAGGTTGGCAACCATTACGGTGTGCTTGCCGATCAGGTCTTCCGGGCTGTAGGCGCTCTTGATACCGGCGAATACATTGCGGGTTTCGCCACCCAGGTCCAGTGTCAGGCGCAGCAGTTTGCCGGCACCTTCCACGTGTTCCGCATTGGCGATCAGCGCGATGCGCAGGTCCACCTTGGCAAAGTCGTCAAACTGGATTTCGTCCGCCAGCGGGTCGTCTGCCAGTGGGCCTTTGGCTGCCTCGGTGTTGGATTGGGTCTCGGCCTGCAATTGTGCCAGGGATTCTTTTGCGGCTTCTTGCACGGCTTCCACCTGAGTTTTTTCTATGCGCTGCATCAGCGGCTTGAATTTGTTGATGGTGTGGCCGGCCAGCGGCGTCGTCGCGGTGTTCCAGTCCAGTGCCACACCGAGGAATTCCTCGGCTTTCTTCGCGGTTTCTGGCAGTACTGGGGCCAGCCAGCTGATCAGCGCGCGGAACATGTTCACGCCCTGCGAGCAGATCGCCAGTACTTCTTGTTCCTTGCCTTCTTCCTTGGCCAGAGACCAGGGGGCTTTTTCCGCAATCCAGGCATTGGCGGCATCCGCCAGTGCCATGATTTCGCGGGTGGCGCGGCTGTATTCGCGCGCTTCAAAGAAATCGGTAATGCGCGGGGCCGCTTCCACAAACTGGTTCCACAGCACCGGGTCGGCCAGTTCACTGGACAGGGCGCCGCCGGACTTGCTGACAAACTTGGCGGTGCGCGAGGCAATGTTCACAACCTTGCCCACGAGGTCTGAGTTCACCTTGGCGATAAAGTCTTCCAGGTTGAGGTCCAGGTCGTCCACGCCGGCGGTCAGCTTCGCTGCGAAGTAGTAACGCAGGTATTCCGGGTTCAGGTGGTCGAGGTAGTTGCGCGCATTAATAAAGGTACCGCGGGACTTCGACATCTTCTTGCCATTGACGGTCAGGAAGCCGTGTACACACACCTTGGTTGGGGTGCGGAACTGGGCAGAGTCGAGCATGGCCGGCCAGAACAGCGCGTGGAAGTTGACGATGTCCTTGCCGATAAAGTGATACACCTCGGCGGTGCTGTCTTTTTTCCAGTACTCCTGCCAGTCGAGACCTTTCGCATCGCAGTAGTTTTTCAGGCTCGCCATATAGCCGATCGGCGCGTCCAGCCATACGTAAAAGTATTTGCCGGGGGCGTCGGGGATTTCAAAACCGAAGTAGGGCGCATCGCGGGAGATGTCCCACTCCTGCAGGCCTTCGTCCAGCCACTCGGACAGCTTGTTCGCCACTTCACTTTGCAGGGTGCCGGAGCGGGTCCACTGTTTCAGGAAGTCGGTGAAGGCCGGCAGGGTAAAGAAGAAGTGCTCGGACTCTTTCTCCACGGGCGTCGCACCGGAAATAACCGATACCGGGTTGATCAGCTCGGTGGGGCTGTAGGTCGCGCCGCACACTTCACAGTTATCGCCGTACTGGTCTTCGGACTTACAGCGCGGGCAGGTGCCCTTGATGTAGCGGTCCGCGAGGAACAGTTCTTTCTCCGGGTCATAGGCCTGGGTAATGGTGCGGGAGGCAATATGGCCGTTCTCGCGCAGGCGCTTGTAGATCATTGCCGACAGTTCGCGGTTCTCGTCGGAGTGGGTGGAGTGGTAGTTGTCCACACCGATCAGGAAGTCGGCGAAATCGCGCTCGTGCTCCGCCTGCATGTTGGCGATGTGTTGTTCCGGGGTGATACCCAGTTGTTCGGCCTTCAGCATGATGGCAGTGCCGTGGGCGTCGTCGGCGCACATATACAGGCACTGGTTGCCGCGGGCGCGCTGGAAGCGGGCCCAGATATCGGTCTGGATGTACTCGAGAATATGACCCAGGTGCAGGGAGCCGTTGGCATACGGCAGGGCACTGGTGACGAGAATGTTTCTGGGCTGATTGTCGGTTTGAGACATCATGGATTCCAAAGGCTGCGAGATTAGTCTGTGTGGATTCTTTGATTGGGCGGCCGTGGGCCTGAAAGAGCGCGGAATATAGCAGAAATGGGGCTTGTAAGGCACCTGCCGGCGACGCACGCCGCCCTTTGCGGGACTGCCGGGTCTGCACCGAATAGTCTGTACTGAATTCTGTACTGGGGCGTCTCTTGTGTTCACGCCAGAGCTTGACCACAATGCCGCCCAAATTCCAGAGCCAGTGAGGATGCTGCCGTGAACGACGACCACCAAGACCATGAAGACTTCTCTCCCGCGGTTACGGAACAGCTTGAGCAGGTAGCGGCGGCGATTGGCGCCCTGGAAGATCCGGCCACCGCCCTGCCGCTGGATGCGCTGGATGCCGATATTGAGGTGGGTTTTGATGGCGACAAGACCATATTTACCAGTGTGACCCTCGGGTACCCCTGCGCGAGCCAGCAGCAGGCATGGGCGGAGCGTGTGCGCGCGGTCTGTGCGCCGGTCCTTGCAGGCGGGCCTCTGGCGGGCAGCACGTTGAACTTTGATCTGTTTTTCGACATCCCGCGTACTGATGTGGGAGAGGTGCCCGAGCCGCTCAAGGCCGTGAAACACATTATCGCGGTCGCGTCGGGTAAGGGCGGTGTGGGCAAATCCACTACCGCGGTGAATCTGGCACTGGCGCTAGCGGCAGAAGGCGCCGCGGTGGGTTTGCTGGACGCGGATATTTATGGGCCGAGCCTGCCGACCATGCTCGGTACCGAGGGCACACGCCCCGAGGTGAAAGGTGGCAAGTTTTTTGTGCCGGTTCCGGCGCAGGGTTTGCAGACCATGTCGCTGGGCTATTTGCTGACCGAGGATACCCCCGCCGTATGGCGCGGCCCCATGGCCAGCGGCGCGCTGAACCAGATGTTGACCCAGACACTCTGGGGCGAGAGCACAGAAGATGGCGAACTGGATTACCTGATTGTCGATATGCCGCCGGGCACCGGCGATATTCAGCTCACGCTATCGCAGAAGGTTGTTCTGGCCGGCGCGGTCATTGTGACCACACCGCAAGACTTGGCTTTGGTAGACGCGATCAAGGGCGTGGAAATGTTCCGCAAAGTATCCGTGCCAGTGCTCGGCATTGTGGAAAACATGGCCCTGCACACCTGCTCCAAGTGCGGTCACCAGGAGCCAATTTTTGGTGCTGGTGGTGGCGAAAAAATGGCGGCGGATTACGACACGCGCCTGCTCGGGCAGTTGCCACTGGCGATGTCTATTCGCCAGCAAACGGATGGTGGCAAACCCACCGTGGCGGCTGAGCCGGAGGGTGCGGTGGCGGCACTGTACAAACAGGTAGCGCGTGCCGCTGCCGCTCAAGTGTGGTTGGCCGCTGACTTAGAAGAGGGTTTACCCGAGATCGATATGGAGTAATCGGTTCCACGAAAACACGTTGGGTTCCACCTCAACGCCTGAATATACTCGTTGGCGGCAAATGAATTACTCCTTTGATCACTTGGGCGAACCGAGAAACCTGCTGTATCGCAATAAACAGCAATAAACGGGTTTCGCCCAGTGCATAGCGGCATCGATCCGCTCGGTGAGCCGGTACAGGAGAAGGCAGTGAGTTTTCAGGTTCGATTTAATGCGGCCACGCGCGTGGTGAATATCGGCTTTTTCGACCGGGTGGACGGAGCCGAAAAACATGCCGCCGTGCGCCAGGTGGCCGAGAAGTACGGCCACCTTCACCCGCTACTGGTGCTGGCCGACGTGCGCAAAGCAGATATTGATATGTCGGTAGAAGAGCGGCGCGCACTGGGCAGCTACATTGCGCACCTGCCGGGAATCAGCGAAGGGCGCTTTGCGGTGTTACACGCGCCCGAATATAACGCCAACGTGGTGATCGACAGCGCTGCCCGCAAAGAGGGCCTGGCGCTAATGGAATTTGTTACCGAGCAGGCAGCGGAACACTGGTTGCTTGGGGACGAACACTGAAGGCCCCGCTTGTGCAGGGATCAGTGCATCGTTTTTTGCAAAGCTTTTTTGCGCGATCGTGTTTACACGATGCACTGCGCGCGTCGGCTTATACGTCCTGGGCCTTGCGCGCCTGCTCCGCCTGCTTACGACGCAGCGCTTGCTTGTGCTGACGACGGTTTAAGGTCGTAGCCTTGGCATCTTCGCCCAAGTGACGCTCACCGCGCTGCTTGGCCAGCTGAATCTGCTTCTCACGCTCACGAAAACGCGACTTGTCGGCGTCTGACACCGTATCGTGGCAGTGCGGGCAGCTCACCCCCTGTTCGAACAGTGGAGACAGCATCTCTTCATCGGTGATCGGCATACGGCAGGCGTTGCACTGCTGGTAGGAGCCCCGCTCCAAATCGTGGTTCACGGTCACCCGATCATCGAACACAAAGCATTCGCCCTTCCACAGGGTCTCTTCCTTGGGTACATCTTCCAGGTATTTCAGGATGCCGCCCTGCAGGTGGTACACCTCGTCGAAACCTTGTTCTTTCAGGTAAGCCGTGGACTTCTCACAGCGAATACCGCCGGTGCAAAACATTGCCACTTTCTTGTGTTTGCCCGGATCCAGGTTTTCCTTCACGTAGTCGGGAAACTCACGGAAGGTGGTGGTGTTCGGGTTCACCGCGTGCTCGAAGGTGCCTACCTGGAATTCGTAATCGTTGCGGGTATCGATCAGCACAACGTCCGGATCGGAAATCAGCGCATTCCAGTCCGCGGGCTTCACATAGGTACCGACGGTGCGGCGAGGATCGATTCCCTCCACACCCATGGTGACGATCTCACGCTTCAGTTTTACCTTGCTGCGCAGGAAGGGCATGTTTTCGGTGTAAGACTCTTTGTAGTCCAGCTCAGCCAGGCGGCTGTCGGATTTGAGGTAGCTGAGCAGAGTGTCGATACCGGCACGGCTACCGGCTACGGTGCCATTGATGCCTTCGTCCGCGAGCAGCAGAGTGCCGCGCACTTCGTTGTCGAGCATTACCTTGAGCAGGGGATCGCGGAGGGATTCGAAGTCTTCGAGGCGAACAAATTTGTACAGCGCGCAGACCACAACGGACGTGGTATTGGTCATGGGAGTTTCCTTGTGCAAGCCGGAGCGTAAATCCGGGGCATGGGTAAAAATCGCCGCGCATTTTAACAAGTTTTTTGTCGCGCGTCGTACACTTTTTCGACAGCGCTGAATAGGGCTTGACCGGGCGTTCAGGAGTTCGCTTTACTGTCTCCTGTTAGACCGCGAATGCCACTTTCCGCATCCCCCTTTGCCAGCGAGGTTATCCCCATGGCCGAAGAAGTTACCCCGCAAGATTCCCCCCTGAGCCGTGCCTATAGCGACGGTAACCACACCGTGAACATTGATATTTACGAGGATGGTGACGGCGGTTGGCTGCTGGAAATCGTCGACGAAAATAACAATACGACGGTGTGGGAGGATGTGTTCGACAGCGATGCCGAGGCGTTGCAGGAGGCACTGGACGCTTTGAAAGAAGAAGGCGTTGGGGCGTTTATCGGTCCCGCGGAAGAGAGTGGCAGCTGGGAGGCTCCCGGAAGCTAGGCGTTAAATGACTACACATCAGGAGTGCGTGCGCAAAAAGTAAGGGCCCCACGCAGCAGGATTTTCCACGCCTGCTATGGTTATACATAGAAGGGAATCGCGACAGTGTAACAGCACTACCCAATCGCGGTGCCGCCAAGAGGCAGCAAGGAAAGTTGCTCTGGCGGCACCAACTGGTCGCGGTCTGCAGATGTATTAAGTGTGGTTGCTCTGCATGAAAATATTCCCTCTCTGTCTTCTTATTTTCCTGTGCGGGTTTTCTCCCGCCATGCCGGCAATGTCCGGTATCCAGCTAAAAGTTTCCGATGACCGCGTGATCGATGTAGATCTTGCGGAAGCCAAACTGATTTCCGAGCTGAAAGGCTATGCCATTATCGCCGGGCGCACCTGTGTGGATTGCGACGAGAACACGGCAATTTTTCTCGAACGCATTGATATCGCCCCGGGCGAACCGTTGCAGAAACGGCAGCGCAGAGATGAAATCCCGGAGCCAGAGCGGTTCGCTGCGCAGGCACCACCTGATAGTTCTGTGGCAGAGCAGCGTGATCAATCCCAGGCGGAAATCGAGGGTAACGAGGATGGTGTACTGAATACGGACCTATCCGGTGAGCGCTTTACCTACCCTGGCGTATATCGTGACTACTTGACCAAAGAACTGGTGGAAAAAACCCGTATGTTTTATGGCAAATGCCACGAGGACGGGCCGGCATTGTTATGGCTCAGTGAGTACCTTACGGACAAGGGTTGGGTAAAGGAGGAATACCTACTGGTGTTTCGCGACGAGGGCATAGAGCATCGCTACAACCAGACACATCAGCCCAGCGTTTACTTTATTAGCAACGAGGGCTGCCGCGAGGTGCCGGGGGTTGATACCACCACCGAGCCTTGAGTATTTTTCGTGAACCAAAATGAGAAAGCCCCCGCAATTGCGGGGGCTTTTTTTGTCGATCGATTGGCGTTGGCAAGGCCCTGTCTTCCGGTTCACTTATTTTTTGTCGTGATTCCAGATGATCTTGAGCTTTTTCTTGCCCCACTTACGCGCTTTCTTGATGTCTTCTTCCATCCACACATCAATACGGTTGGTGTAGCGCTTGTTCATACGGTCACGCACGGTATAGGTGCCCGGCAGACCTTCAATTTTCACTTTGGCGCCATTGGTCAGACCATGCTTTTCCAGGTCACGGGACACCGCAATGATCTTGTCACCCGGACGCAGGCGGTTGTTCCATGCCGCAACCCAGGGGTCGTCATCGGTCTGGCCTTCAACAGAGTTGTAGGCGGTCGCGGTGACGGTCATGGACTTCTTTTTCTTCTTCTCCGGGGATTCTTTGATGGCGGCAAAGGCCTCTCCACCACCCAGGGCAGCAAAGGAAGCGGTAAGCACGATGGCAAACTGTTTAAGACTCTGTCGCATATGTATCTCCTCCGGAAGCTCGGTGATCACAAACAAAACGGTTTGTGCGGCTCCAAGTTGATTTCTTCATAAGTGATCAAGTTTTGATCAGGGTGGGCAATATTAGAGCTTGGGGGATTTTGCGCAAGCGGGTGCTGCGAACTATCTGGTCGCAGTGAAGGCAGGAGTTTCTGGATAAGGATTAGGAATTTTTACCGCCTTGAAGGCGAATTCTGAGTGTTTTTGGACCAGAAAATAGGGTGGCGAGACTGAATTTAATACGAAAGTTCTCATTTCATTCGTATCTCGGCCTCAGTCACTGGGTGTGCTCTGACAGCGATGTCTTCTGCGTTTGGTGAAAAAATAGACGATTAGGGCGTGTGGACCCCATATTCGGTGGAATAAGATTTTTATTTGAATTTTTTGTGACCAGAAATTCATTTGACCCATTTACCGGGCTGACAGCGATGTTACGCAGCCACAGCTCGGCTTTGAAGTACGGTTCACAGGCTTTTTCCGCGGCCGACATGACTTGAATCAGGTGGCCAGTGGTCTCTCACGGCCATTTTGGAGGGGGCGCTAGGGGGAATTTATCCCGGAATTACAGAGCGTAACCGGTCACAGCCATGCATCCCTGGCTTAGATGGCGGTATTGCCCACCGGTTGTTGGGGGTTGACCAGCTCGCGCAGTGCAGTCAGATATGCCTGATCCTCTTCCAGGTCGGCAAACCCATGCTGTCGATCCAGCGCGACCGCCTGTTCCAGCCACTCAATGGCCTCTTCTAGATTGCCCTGCCATTCGCATACCTGGCCGATATTGAATGCGGTGATGGCCAGGTTTTGCCAGTCACCCTCGGCACGCAGCTCTTTGATCGCGCTGGAATACAGCTGATAGGCGTTGCGCAGCATAATCGCACGACGGTTCGGGTTCTCCTGCACAGCGGAGTACTGGTGGTAGGTGTGGGCGATAGCCGAGCGCACTCGTGCGGCGGAGTGCTCAAAGGGGATGCCGGGGCCGGACTCTACGTAAAGCAGTACCGCTTCGAACTGGCTGCGCGCCAGTGGATAGAGGTCCGGACGCTGGCCGCCGAGAGCGTTCAGGATAATACCGTAGCGGTAGCGCAGCTGATTCTGTTGGAGTGGGTCGTCCGCAAGACGGGCGATGGCTCGCTCGTAGAGCGGCAGAGCGTCATCGTAATTTCCCGAGAGTGCATGTTGCTCGGCTTCAGCGATAAGTTGCGGCACCTTGTTCTGGTCGGCGCTGCCCGCGAATGCTCCGCTGACCACCAGCTGCAGCCCCAGAAGAGCGGCACTGAGTACTTTGCGCAGTGCTCGGCTGGGCCTTGTTGTCGTCTTCGCCATTGCCATGGTCTCCGCCGCTGAATCGTTGCTCTGGTATCGCCGTCCGCTATCAGAGTACGCCAGCGGCGCCGGCCACTGGCTTAGTTAGTGATTACTGACAGTAAACCCTGAATCTTCGATTTGTGCCAGCAAAGCTTGCAATGGATGGCGCAATTCGGTGTCAGCGAAGCGCTTACTCTGGCAGCGGCAGGAGTAACCGGTGGCGAGGATGGCGCTGGTATCGCCGCTCAGCTTGGGGGCCCAGGACTGCTGGAATATGGTGCGCGAGGTCTCGCGATTCGCCATCTCGTGACCATAGGTGCCGGCCATGCCACAGCAGCCCGCCGCCTGGGTGTTGAGCTGCATGCCCAGAGCGCTGAAAACCTGCTGCCACTGGCGGCTGGAGCCGGCGGCGTTGGACTGCTCGGTACAGTGCGGCAGCAGGGTAAAGCTGCCGGATTGCAGGCGGTTCTTGTTGGTGGCCAGGTGCTCGGTGTGCTCCGACAGCCACTCCTGCAGCAGCTGTACCTGAGGCGCTTTGTCGCCCAGCAGTTTCTGGTACTCCGCGCGGTAGGTCATGGTCATGGACGGGTCTATGCCCACCAACGGCACGCCGCTTTCCGCCAGGCTGTTGAGCATGGCGCTGTTGCTGGCCGCGGTATTGGCGAACTGGCGGAGGAAGCCGTGCACATGCAGCGGCTTACCGTTGGCGCGAAACGGCGCCACCAGTGGGTTGAAGTCCAACAGCTTGAGCAGGCGCAGGGTGTCGGCAACCACGTCCGCGTCGAAATAGCTGGTGAAGGCGTCCTGTACGATCACCACGGCCTTGGCGCGCTGGGCGGGGCCCATGGCTCTCAGGCTGGCGCGGCTGGCGTAGGGCACACCCAGCTCGCGCATCGCCTTGTCCAGGCGGGTAGCGGAGATGGAGGGGGAATCCACCAGTCCCAGTCCCCGCTCCATCACCCAGCGCACCGGCTTCAGTTTCAGTGGCCAGTTGTACACCTGCGGCACGCGCGCCAGGTGCGGCATCATAAATTCGAGTCCGCCGACGAAGTAATCCTTCAGCGGGCGCAAGTAACGGCCGTAATACAGTTCCAGGAATTTGGCGCGGAAGGTGGGTACGTCCACCTTGATCGGGCACTGGCCAGCGCAGGACTTACACGCCAGGCACGCCTGCATGGATTCGTTGACCTCGTGGCTGAAGTCGTATTCACCGCGGGCCTTGGCCAAACTGTTCTTGAAGCGCCCGGGCAGGCCCAGCAGGAAAGACTTTTCTCGGCTTTTGCGCGCTTCGGCTTCCGGGTCGATGGATTGCGCGGACAGCAGGCGCAGCCATTCGCGGATCAGTGATGAACGGCCTTTGGGGGAATGGATACGGTTGCGAGTGCCCTTGTAGGATGGGCACATGGCATCGTCCGGGTTCCAGTTAAAGCAGGCGCCGTTGCCGTTGCAGTAAACACCTTCGGAATACCCTTCCCAAACCTGTACCGGGATCTGCCGGTCGTTCTCGCCGCGGGTGGAGACCTCATCAATTTTGAGCAGGCCGGAGGCGGCATTGGGGGTGGCGATTTTCCCGGGGTTGAGCTGGTTGCGTGGGTCGAATGCCGCCTTCACCTTTTGCAGTTCCGGGTACAGCTCGCCGAAAAATTCCGGGGCAAACTCCGAGCGCACGCCCTTGCCGTGTTCGCCCCACAGTAGGCCATTGTATTTCTTGGCCAGGTCCACCACTTTTTCCGTGATGATGCGTACCTGTTTGGCCTGTTCCGGATCCTTCATATCGATGGCCGGGCGCACGTGCAGTACCCCGGCATCCACATGCCCGAACATGCCGTAGGCAAAACCGGCATCGTCCAGTGCCGCGCGGAACTCGGCGATAAAGTCCGCGAGGTTCTCCGGTGGCACCGCGCAGTCTTCCACAAACGCAATCGGGCGCTGTTCGCCCTTGGCATTGCCCAGCAGGCCCACCGCGCGTTTGCGCATGCCCCAGATCTTGTTCACCTGAGCGTGACCGCGGGCAATGGTGTAGCCGAAGCTCTTGCCCGGCTGGCCGATTGCGCTGTCGACATGGGCGGTGAATCTGGCCAGTGCCGCATCCAGTTCTTCTTCAGAATCGGCGGTGTACTCCACCAGGTTGACGCCTTTTACCGGCCGCTCATCCTGGGGGAAAAATTCGCTCACGCTCTCCCACACGATGTCGTCCATCGCCAGCTGCAGCACCTTGCTGTCCACGGTCTCAATGGAGGTGGGACCGGCCTTCATCAGGTCGGTGGCGTCTTTGAGCGCGTCCTGGAAGTGGTCGTAATTGAC
The DNA here is from genome assembly GCF_019800665.1 of Microbulbifer agarilyticus. GTDB lineage: Bacteria > Pseudomonadota > Gammaproteobacteria > Pseudomonadales > Cellvibrionaceae > Microbulbifer > Microbulbifer agarilyticus_C. The sequence goes on along the minus strand of NZ_JAHVKO010000005.1, from coordinate 355,489 downwards.
GTTTACCAGTGCGGCGCACTTGGGGATCTTGAGCAGGTTCAGCTTGGCCTCGGCAATAAAGCCGAGGGTGCCTTCGGATCCGCACAGGATGTTGTTCAGGTTGAAGCGGCCGTCTTTCTCTCGGTCGCGGATATGCGCCAGGTCGTAGCCAGTGAGGCAGCGGTTGAGCTTGGGGAACTTGGCCGCGATCAGGTCGCGCTTGTCGCGCTCGATACCGTCCACCAGCGAGTGAACACCGGCGGCGCGGCTTTCCTGCGCGGTAATTTCGTCGAGGACCTCGTCGTCGATGGCATGGGAGTGCCACAGCTCGCCGCCCATCAGTACGGTTTTCAGTTCCAGCACATGATCGCGGGTCTTGCCATACAGGCACGAGCCCTGACCGGAAGCGTCGGTATTGATCATGCCACCGATGGTGGCGCGGTTACTGGTAGACAGCTCCGGGGCGAAGAACAGCCCGTGGGGCTTGAGGGCGGCATTAAGCTGGTCTTTGACCACACCGGTCTGCACCCGTACCCAGGCTTCCTCGACGTTGATCTCGAGGATCCGGTTCATATGCCGGGAGATATCTACCACGATGCCGTCGGTCAGTGACTGGCCGTTGGTGCCAGTGCCGCCGCCGCGCGGGGACAGCACCACCTTGTGGAATTCCTCGCACTCGGCCAGTTCCATCAGCAGCTGCAGGTCGTGAATGTCCCGCGGGTACACCACCGCCTGGGGCAGGACCTGGTAAATGGAGTTGTCGGTGGAAAGCACTGTGCGGCTGGCGTAGCTGGGGCTGGCGTCGCCATGAAAACCACGCCGCTTGAGCGTCTCGAGAAATTGCAGGTAAAGCGCCTGTACTTCGTTAATTTCGCGCAGTGCTGGAATCATTCCGGGCCCCGGGGTCAGGTAAGACGAGTGTCTGTACACACAGTACAACTAATGAAGGACTGGCATTTTAGCGACGGTGGCGGCCTGCGCAACAATTACCGGCGGTTTGCCGGGGTAGGCCGGATCGTTTTGCGCAAAATCGTCGAAAATACGCGAAATCTGTGAAGAAATTGCGCGGCGGGCTGAGTGACGGATGAATTATCGGTCAGTAAGACGGGAATCCTTTGCGGCCGTGCCCAGCGGTGTGTACCTTAATCTGAACAGAGTAGCCGGTCGTATAGCTCTACATGGCGTCGGGGTGCGCATGCGCCCGCAGTATGGGAGGCACAGCCAAGAATGAATTTCTCGCGAAAAATCCCGGTGGGCATCAGCCAGTGTGCGATGGGTGATGCGGTGCGGTTTAACGGTGGCCACAAGCACAGCAAGGTATGCACCGAGTTGCTCGGTCAGTGTTTTGACTATGTGCCGCTGTGCCCGGAGGTGGCCATTGGCATGGGGGTGCCGCGCAAACCCATTCATTTACTGGTAGAAAAGGATGGCGCACCGGTGGACGCGGTACGGGTGATTGGTGTCGACGATGCCAGCGTGGATGTGACCGCGCCGCTGCGGGATTACGCCGATTCGGTGGTGCCGGAGCTGCAAAAGGTGCGCGGTTACATTTTTATGCAGAATTCCCCCAGTTGCGGCTTGCGCGGTGTGCGCCGCTACCTTGCCAATGGTCACGGCATCGACAGCGAGGGGGTTGGGGTTTTTGCCCGGCGCCTGCAGCAGCAGTTCCCCCATTTACCAATGGAAGAAGTCGGTCGCCTGAACAACAACGAGCTGCGTGAAAATTTCCTCACCCGGGTGTTCGCCTATGACGCCTGGTTTCGTTACGTGGAGAGTGATCACACCGGCGATGCGGTCGCGCAGGAAGATTACAACAGCGCCGATAAGCGTCCCGGTATCTCCGGCAGACCGCTGTCCTTCCTTGCGCGGGTTATCGAGTTTTACACCGCATACAAATATCTATTGATGGCGCATCATCAGGATAAAACCCGTGCCCTGGGCAAGGTGCTTGCCGACGCTAAGTCCATGAGTGAGGCGGAGCTCGCCTTCGAGGTGCGCGGGCGCATTATGGATATTCTGTCGCGGCCGGCCTCCCGTAAAGACAAGACCAACGCGCTGATGCACAGTGCCGGCCACCTGAGCGAATTCTTGGATAAGCGTGAAAAGGCCGAGCTCAAAGATTTGATCGAAGACTACAGGGTGGGGCACAAGCCGCTTTCCGCAGTGCTGACCATGCTCCGTCATTACCTCCCGCGCAGCCCGCACAGTTTTATCCACAGCCAGGTGCTACTGGCGGCAGAGCCCGCAGAGCTCGGTCTGTGTGATTTCAGCTAGCCCAGGCATACCTGTGAAAAACATCCAAAGAGGCCTGATGTGGTTGCGCAACGATTTGCGCATGGCGGATAACACTGCCCTGTACCGCGCCGGGAAAAGCTGTGATGCGCTCGCCGCGGTATTTATCGCCTGTCCAAACACCTGGGCCAGCCATGGGGACGGCGACAATGTAGTTGCCATGCGGCTGCGCTCTTTGCGCCAGTTGCAGGCGGCGCTGCAGAAAAAGAACATTCCGCTGTATTTTCTTGAGGTGCCGACGTTTGGTGACGTCCATGTCGCGCTGGCGCAAATTGCGCAGAAGTTGCAAATAGATGCGTTGTTTGCCAATGCGGAATACCCGGTAAACGAATCGGCGCGCGACCACTCGGTAAAAAGCGCGCTGGGCAAACTGGGCGTTACGGTTGAGTACTTCACCGACCGCACCTTGATTCCGCCGGGTAGCCTCACCACGGGCAGTGGCGACGGCTTCAAAGTATTCACCCCATTCAAGCGTGCGTTTATTTCCGCCCACAGCAATAGTGGCGAAGCTTTTGGCAGCTTGCCCTCACCGCGCGCACAGCCTGCAGATCACCTGTCGCAGTGGCCGGATTGGATTGCACTCGATGGCGAACACAACCTGGTGCGCAGCATTCCCGATACGCTGACTGGCTATGGGGTGGCTGCCGGTGGTGAAGGGCGGGTGCTGGATTGGCCGGCGGGAGAGGTGGCCGGCGTGCGCACGCTGAAAAAATTTGCCGATGTAATTGACGATTATGAAGAGTGGCGGGATTTCCCCGCGCGCGAAAACACCTCGCGGCTGTCACCCTATTTAAATTGTGGCGCTGTTTCTGTGCGCCAGTGTGTGCAGTTGGCGGTGACGCACAATGATGGCCGCTGGGATGGACCCAGCAAGGGTGCTACTGTCTGGCTCAGCGAAATACTGTGGCGTGAGTTCTATCAGCACCTGGTGGTAAATTTCCCCCGGGTATGCCGCAACAAACCGTTTAAGCCCGAGACCGAAGCGGTAGCCTGGTCCGACCGCGCCGAGGATTTCGAGCGCTGGTGTGCAGGGCAAACCGGTGTGCCGATTGTAGATGCGGCGATGCGCCAGCTGAACCAGACGGGCTGGATGCACAATCGGCTGCGTATGGTCGTCGCCTCGTTCTTGACCAAAAATTTGCTCACAGACTGGCGCAAAGGTGAGCGGTATTTTATGCAGCAATTGGTCGATGCGGATTTTGCTGCCAATAATGGCGGCTGGCAGTGGGCGGCGTCTACCGGCACCGATGCAGCGCCTTACTTCCGTGTGTTTAACCCCTACAGTCAATCGAAACGCTTTGATCCCGAGGGTGCGTTTATTCGCGCGTATATTCCCGAACTGGCGGAGGTGTCTGACCGGGATATTCATTGCCCGCCGCAGGATCTTTTTTCCGACCACAACTATCCACCGCCCATTTGTGATGTGACTGAATCGCGAAAAATCGCGATTGAGGCTTTCGCCAACTTGAAGAAATAGCAAACCTCTGTTTTATTCCCTATATTTCTGCGCAGTTGTCGCCGGAGAGATTGCGCTCGCGATACAGAATCTTCTGACGGATGTGTTGCTAAATGCACTATAAAAAAATGGCCAACTTTGCGCTGTTTGTTGCCGGGTGGTGGGTGGCCTTACTCGGCGGCAATGCCATGGCATTAATCGCGCTGTTTGTGGTGCTTATGCTGCACTTTTTTATGTGGCGCGATATTCGTGATATTTTTCTGATTCTCGGTTTTATTTTCTGTGGCTTTGGCGTCGAGTGGGCGTTTATGTTGTATGGCGTACAGGAATATCAATCCACTCTGCCACCAGCCTGGGTGATCTGTATCTGGACGATGCTGGCGACCACCGTTCGCTATTCCCTTGCCTGGCTTATCCATAAACCGTTGCATGCGGCGCTTGCGGGCCTGCTTATTGCGCCGGTGTTTTACCTGAACAGTGTCTACTTTGGCCCGGCGGGCTGGGGGCGGCCGGTGTGGCAGTGCCTGTTGAGTATTGCCCTGGTGTGGAGTCTGCTGGCGGCGCTGATTAGTGGGGTGCTGGCACCGCTGGTCAATCAGATGGATGCTGTGGAAAACCGTGTCGGCTGATCACCTCGACTAGAAATTCCTTTCTCGCGATTAACCTATACTTGCCACGAAATTTCGCGGAGGTAAGGAGAACCCAGTGCGGCGAGACACAAAGGATTTGGGTGCTGGCAACGTTGGCAGGGCGAGTTTGGCGACGTCGATGGCCCTGCTGCTGGGTATGGGGATAGTTGCAACGGAGGGGCAGGCCGAAGAGGCGATATACGGTTCCCTGATCGTATTTGGCGACAGTCTTTCCGATAACGGCAATGCCGGCGTGTTTACCTCCGAAGACCCTCAGGGGATTTATCCCCGTCAGCCCGCGGTATCCTTCCTCGCCGATTTGCTCGGCCTGCCCAAGGAAAATTCCTGTTTTGGCCTGGGCCCTGCATTTGGTGGCGTTATTCCCTGTGCGCCGGCACCGGGCACCATCGATCAACAGCTGCAGCAAATTGTGGATTCGGTGTTGACCAACGGCCCCAACTGGGCGGTGGGCGGTAACCGGACCGCCGATGTGTTGCTGGATCTTGTCGGGCCGCAGCAGTTTCGCGTCCTATTTCCCGACACCACGGTGGCCGATCACAATACTCTGACCACGATATTGCCGGACTCGAGCCGTTGCGGGGCTGATGGCATCTGTAACCCGGCGCAGGGGGAGAGCCCCTACCTCAGTCCTGTGGAAGTAGCGGCCGCAGTGTCGGCGTTTAATAATCCTGCTGCCTTGCAGGCACTGGTGGACGACCCCAACAACAATATCACCTTGACCGGCGTGCCCTTCGCTACCGGTCAGGGCTACCTGCCGCAAAATACGGTGTCACCCAATGATCTTTATTTCCTGAATGGTGGTGGCAACAATATTCTGGATGGCGTGAGCACCGGTACCATCAATTTTGATTCCATGACCCGCGCGGCGACGTTTCTCTCGACCGCCGGCGGTGTGCTCAAGGCATTCGGTGCCAAGTACATCGTTATGACCAACACCCCGCGCATTGGTAACACCCCCGCGATCAACGTGCAGGGGCAGGCGGCGATCAATTATGCCAATCTCGGCACCGAAATTTTCAATGATCGTCTGCGGCGCCAGGTAAATGAGATCGGCAATATTCTGTTACTGGATATGGAAGGGATACTCGAGCTTGCCATCGCAGACCCGACGGCGTTTGGCTTCGCCAATATTGACCAGAGTGCGTTTTGCTACGAAAACTGTGCAACACCGAGCCCAGTTTACGGCGTGAACGGCACCAATCCCAATGCGGATTTACTGATCTTCTATGACGGTATCCACCCCACGTTGGCGGCACAGCGATTACTGGCGGATTATTACTATCAAACCCTGACCGCGGCGATTCACTTCGGTGTATTGCCGGATCTCGGTTATGAAAACATGCGTCAGCACCGCATCAATATCGACCATCACTTGATATCCCAGCGCTATCGCGATCCAACGACCACGGTATTTTTTGGCGCGAGTGTCGGCCACTCAGAGCTTGGTGTGGCGCCTGCGGTCAACGACGAGTACCCCGCCTGGGATGGCTTTCTGGGTATGAGCTTTGCCGGCTTCGACCACCTGGAGTGGGGGCTCAGCATGTCTTATGGGGGCAGCGAGTACGAGCCGACCGATCTGTTTTTCAAGGCGCGTAACTTCAATCTGAGTGCCTTTGCCCGCTGGGATAACGAGCTGTTTTTCCTTGATGGCGGTGTGACCTTCTCGAATCTTGATTACGACGATGTGCAGCGCACCATACGCATCGGTAATAAATTCCGGCATCGCCTCGATGGTGATACCGACGGCGAAGGTTACAGCGTATTCCTGCGTGCGGGTTATGACACCGCGTTGCAGGCATGCGGCCATTTGGGCCCGTTTGTGTCCTTTGAGTGGACCGAGGTGGACGTGAACGGATTCCGCGAGCGCACCGCCGACCGCTTGACCTACGCCGGCTCCTGGGGGCAGCGTCTCGATCCCCTTGGTTTGTGGGTGCACGGGCAGGACCGGGAATACCTGCGTTCGAAACTGGGCTTCTTTTATAACGGTGACGATGTGGGGGAGCACCAGTGGTTCGGCGAGTTCTGGCTGGAAACGACCAGTGGCGACGATTACGCCGATCTGGGTATCGGGGTCAATTCTATCTTCAACAACTGGGCGCGACTGCCGTCCTATCGCAGCAAGAATACCGGTATCTTCCAGAACGGCGTCGGTGCCATGGTGGGTGTCAGTATCAACGAAAAGCTGCGTATCGCAGCGGATGTGCTGGTGCGCCCGGATGACGCAATTGGCGGCTTGAGTCTGAACTATCGGTTCTAAGGTTGCTTGGCGCGAGCACAGGCCGCGGCGTGGGAGGGGTTTTTGTGACCATCAGCCCTCGAACAGGGAGTCATTTACACACTGCCGCATAATCTGCGGCAGCGGCGGCGAAAAAATCCGGTTGCTGCGAAATCGGCTAGGCCGAAGCGGCATGGATTACCCCATCGGTTGTTAACTTAGCAGTATCGATAACAACCGAAACCATGGACCCGAAGATGTACGCTCCGCGCTTTAGCAAATTGAGCCAGGCCCTCCATTCCGCCGACGCCGACGTGTGGGCGGTGAGCGATCGCGCTCACCAGCTGGCAGACAAAGGTGAAGATGTAATTTTCCTGTGTGTCGGAGATCCAAACTTTGATACCCCCGAGCCCATTCTGGATTTCGCTCGCGCCCGTCTCGGTGTAGGTCGCACCCACTATTCCCCCGCTGCCGGTGAGCTGGTGCTGCGCCGCGCAATTGCCGATATCGAAAGCAAGGTTAGTGATCACCCCTGTAGCCCGGATGATGTAGTGGTATTCCCCGGCGGCACCAATGCCATTTTCGCGGTGCTGTCGTGCCTGCTGAATCCCGGTGAGCAGATCGTTATCCCCGAACCCATGTATATCGGCTATGTGCCGATCACCGACGCGTTGCAGCTGGACGTGAAGAAGGTTTCCTGCCCCGCGGACAAGGGCTTCGCCTTTGAGATTGAATCCATCAAACAGGCTATCGGTGAAGATACCCGCGCGGTGATGATCAATACGCCGGTCAACCCCACCGGTGCCATGGCGACCCCGGAGCAGCTGCGCGAGCTGGCGAGCTATTGCCGCGAGCGCGGTGTGTGGCTGATCTCCGATGAAATGTACTCAATGATCACCTTTGCACGTCGCCATACTTCTCTGCGCACTGCCGCTGAGAAGCTTGATAACGTGGTCGTGATCGACGGCTTGTCCAAGTCCCATGCCATGAGTGGCTGGCGCCTGGGTTGGGCTGTGGCACAGGGCGAACTGGTCGAGCGGCTGATCGAATACGCCGGCGCTACTATCTTCGGTTGTCCTCAATTTATTCAGGAAGCCGCCGCGTTTGCACTGGAATTTGATACCTACTTTGTGAAGCAGATGCGCGACGCCTATGAGCGTCGCCGCGACCTGATTGTGGAGCGAATTGGCAAGATCCCGGGGCTGAGCTGTTTCTCACCGGAAGCGGGCATGTTTGTAATGGTGGATGTTTCCGCCGTTGCCCACGATGGCGAAGCCTTCGCCAGCGCGTTGCTGGATGCGGAGCGCGTGTCGGTGTTGCCGGGTAAGCCATTCGGCCCGAGCGCGGTGAACCATGTGCGCCTGACCCTGGCAGCGGATGAAGCCGACTTGTCACGTGCGTTGGATCGCATCGAACGCTTTGTGATGGATGGTTGCCTGAAGGCGGGATAGTAGAAGGTGGGATAGTTGAAGGCGGGATTATGCCGAGTTGCCGATCATGTGTTTCGGTGTCGCGTATTTCCCGCTATGCTGTTTCGGAATTGACCCTGTTTAAGAAATCAGTCGATAGCATTTGCCGTGAAAATTGATCGCCACAACCTCAAAATCCTGGAAGTCCTGCAGACCAATGCGCGTATCAGCAATCTGAACCTGGCGGATCAGATAGGTTTGTCGGAAAGTGCCTGTCTGGCGCGGGTAAAGAAACTCACCAGTGAGAAGTTTATTCGCGAGTACCAGGCCGAGGTGAACCTCGACAAGGTGCGTCATGCGGAGTTCTATGTAAACGTGGCACTCAAGCGCCAGGACGCGCGCACCAGCGAAAGCTTTCGTCGCGCCATCAACAAGATTGAGCAGATTGTTTCCTGTGTGAAAATGTCTGGCGAGTTCGACTATATGCTGCGGTTTGTGTGCCCGGACGCCGGCGACTTTAACCGGGTGTCCGAGCAATTGCTGGCCGATGAAGATGCGGCTATTACCCGCATGACTTCACATCTGGTGATTGAAAAAACCAAACCGTTTAATGGTTATCCGCTCGAGTTGTTGTTCCAGGACTAGTTTTTCCAGAGCTAGTTATTCTTGGATGAGCAGCCCACCATCCAGCCAATACCGCGCTTGGCGCAGATATCTGCAAATCAGATCACCAGAGCAATGGTCCGATCCACCAGCCACAGCGCGGAGACTCCCCCCACCAGATAAGCGACTGGCAGTGCACTGGCGACACTCGCCGAATGGCCGGTGCGCAGTTCCCACTGGTGCACGCTGGGTAGCTTCCTCAACGTTAGCGTCAACATGCTTACCGCGACGATAAAGGCCAGTTGGCCGGCCTCTACACCCAGGTTGAATACCGCCAGTGATAGGGGGATTTCGTGGGCGGGTACGCCGATTTCGGAGAGTGCTCCGGCGAACCCAAAGCCGTGCAGCAGACCGAATGCAAATGCCACCAGCCAGGGCTTGCGAATGGCGAGGGTGCTGCGACCTTCCAGCTTGTGCAGTATTTCCACCGCGATAAACACAATGCTCAGGGCAATCACCGCTTCCACCGGCCCCTGAGGAACTGACACAAGCCCGAGCACCGCTGCCGCCAGGGTAATACTGTGGGCAAGGGTAAAGGCGGTGATGGTGGTGATCAGCTGCTTGGTCCCGGTGACCAGGACCATCAACGCCAGCACAAACAGCAGGTGGTCGATGCCCAGTAAAATATGTTCAACACCTAAAACAAAGTACATGCTGGCAATCTCCCTTTTGCCCGCTTTGTTTTCTACCCGCATTTGCGGGCTATCCGGCAACAGGCGCGCCACCTGCTCGCGCCCATCCAGCCATTGGATGCGTACCAGAGTATCCGTGAGGGTGTTTTCCAGGCCATCGATCGCGATAGTGCTGTCAACAAACCCATTTGGATGGCTCGCGCGCCAACGCTCCACGTAATAGCCGCCGGCAAAAAGTGCGGTGGGCAAACTTCGAGGCTGGCTTTGCTGGTCAAAAACCACATCCAGTGACAACCTCAGGTCTCCCTGCGCCGGCACGCGCCAGGTCACGTCAAACTCTCCCGGAACGACTTCCTGCAAGGTCAAAGCCGCAGGGCGCAATTCGTGCGCCTGCAGCGAGAATGACAGCAGCAGGATGAACACCGCAAGCAGGCTTTTCACTGGCGGGCGACCTCCCCGGCGGCGGGCTCATCCGTAGCGGTTATTGGGGACTCTGCCGATGTAGATTCCGCAGCGGGTGACAGCGGCGCGATGGAAACCGTGTATTTGTCCCGCAGGGTTTGATACTGGACGTGCAGCACGTCTTTGCGCTCTGCCTCTTGCCAGTCGCTCAGTATCTGGTCGCGGATTTCAGTAAACGCTGGCTGAACTTCGGGTACCAGTTCGGTAATGCGCACCAGATGCTCGCCGTAGGCCGAGGTCAGTGGTCCGGTCCATTCACTGGTGGGCAGGTCGACAAGCTGCAGAGAAAAGTCGCTGCCGAAAACACGGTCAATACGTTCCGGTGTTACCGACTCGAATCGATAATCCAATAGCGAGCGATCACCGAGCTTGCGTGGATCGCGGCCGGCGGTCAGGCGGGTGAGAACGATACGGGCGTCTTCTGCGACTTCGGCGCGCTTATCACTGTCGAGAAAAATCTGCTCAAAACTGTATTGCGCCGGGCTGGTGTATTCCTGCAAATTTTCCTGGTGGAATTGCTGCAGTATCTGCTCGGACGGCTCGATGGCATCCACCAGGTCTTTTGCCAGGAATTCCATCTTGGTGCGCAGACGGCGGCGGATAACCGCGTCGTTCTGGTCGAGCCCCATATTCAGCGCTTCACGGTAAAGTACCTCTTCGCGCACATACTCGTCGATCAGGCGTTGGAGCTCCTGGTCGCTGGGCGGACGCTGCCAGCCCCGTTCAAAGATTGAGGAGATGTTGCGAATGCGCGCCTCACTGATGAGGATCTCTTCTTTAGAGGCGAAGCTGCCACTCTGAAAAATACTGCTGACACCAAAGAGTAGCGCCCCGATCAGGGCAAACTGGACACTGGGATCCTTGATCCAATGCAGCTTCATCTGTGAACTCCGATTTATCGATGTTATGACGTGACGACAGGTAAAGCTCAGTGAGAAAAAATTCTCATACCCTTGAGGGTAGTCCATGCTCGCGCATTCGAAAGGGAATATAGTTGGTGAAAAAACACGGGGTCAGGGGAAATAGGCAAGAAATGTAGTAATTCACGGCAACGGGAAACTACACTGAACGCTGGAGTAGTATTTGGCGCAGCTTCAATGGTAATAAAGGTTTTTGTAATGAAATTTACGACAATCTGTTCACTTGCATTCGTCGCGTGTGGCCTGGTTCTTGGCGGTCACGCACAGGCGGATAGTGTCGAGGACAAGTACAAGAAGTCCTGTCACATCTGTCACGATACCGGGGTGGCCAACGCACCGAAGGTACACGATGTGGAAGCCTGGAAACCGCGCCTGGATAAAGGCATGGACACGCTGGTTAACTCGATAAAAAACGGCCTCAATGCCATGCCTCCGGGCGGCATGTGTGCCGATTGCAGCGATGAAGACTACAAAGCGTTGATCGAGTTTATGTCCAAACCGAAACAGTGAGCTGGCAGGCCTGCATTGTGAATAGCCTGCAGGCTGCGTAGCTTTTCGTCCCGGGTTCGACTGGGGCGGGATAGAGAGGGTTTGCAGGAGCCTGAACTACAGGCGAAGTGGTGACTGGGCTAATTGCCTGTAGCGCAGGTCCTGCAGGATTCAGTTTGGCCTATCCGACGTCAGTTGGCGTAAGCCTAGCCAAAATTATGACGGTTTTTTGAACAGATCTGTGTCGTTTCAGCGCATCTGCCGTTAGCTTGGCAGTGCTTCTCGCCGGAACTCCGTTGGTGTCTTCTCGTGCCGGCGTTTGAATGCGGCGTTAAACGGGCTGAGCGAGCGGTAGCCGATATCCAGCGCAATACTTAGCACCGGCAGGTGCGCCTCATCCGGGTCAGCCAGGCGCTGGCTCGCCTCGTCAATACGATACTGGTTCAGGTACTCGTTAAAATTCCGAAACCCCAAGTGCTTGTTGATTAATGCGCGCAGGACGTGTTCTTTTGCGTCCAGCTGTTCCGCCAACTCCCGAATGGTCAACCCGGTGTGACGGTAACCTCCCGCCGCCATATGGTCCTGTAGGCGCACCAGCAGCTGACGTTGTGGCTCGTCCAGTGGCTCCAGTGTTTTCTCCGGCGCCTCGTCAATTTCGGGTACGTGACTTGCCGGAGGCAATGAATCTTCAAGCGCCTTGGGCGAAAGGGACAGCAGCCAGAAGCAGGCTCCAAACGCCAGTAAGGTTGCGGTTACTGCATGCAGGGTGGGGATACCCGCAGGCGTCGGCAGGAAGGAAAACAAAAACTCCGCACACACCACGATAAGCATGTATCCGCCAATGGCAATTAAAAGAGTGATGCGTAGCTGACGGCGCTCAGCGACTAGGTCGGACTGTAATTGCTGCAGCAGCGTCGCCAGTCCCGCGCCAATCAGGCCGAGCTTGAACGGTTGTGCGAACAGGTAAAAGAAGTGGTGCAGGTTCAGCTGGCTGGCAAAGTCGATCGCGAGCCCCACGGCAATGATTCCCCAGCCCCACTTGGGAAACGCCTCCTGATCACTGCATAACTGGTGGGTAAACAGCCAGAAGGTGCCGGGAATCAAAATGGTGGGGAGGGACACCAGCAGGCGAACATGAAAGTTCTGATCGCTGAGCAGTGGTCCGAGCAGGTAGCAAAAAATACCCAGCAGCAATACAACTAGCCAGCGGCTGTCTCTGCGCTTGTGGCCAATGGAAATCCTGACCGCGGCCAGCAGCAGCAAACCGCAGGCTGCGCCGGTAAAAAAGCTATACGCCATGGATCAGGTACCTCTTCCCGTGTGCTTTTTATTTTTTACTAATACCTGAGGGTTGTCGCGCGCTAGCGCCAGCGATCTACCCAGGCATCCAGGACCTTGCGGCTGTAGGTGTGGCGGCCGTAGCTGCCGTTGTAGTAGGCCAGCGCGTTGGGCATATTGCCCTTGGCCTTCTTGATGTAGTGTTTGAGGATGGTGCAACCGTAGCGAAGGTTGGTGTCCATATCGATCAGGTTATCTTCCGGACGGCCAATTTCATTTTTCCAGAACGGCATTACCTGCATCATCCCCTGTGCTCCCACCCGCGACACGGCGTAGGGGTCAAAGGCACTTTCTATTTGAATAACCGCCAGCACGATTTCCGGCTGTAGGTCTGCGCGGGTGGCTTCCCGGTGAATGGCCTTGAGCACATGCATGCGCCGCTCGGGATCTTTGATGTAGCGCGCCAGCGGTTGCGATTTTGCCATCAGCCACACTTCCGCATCGAAGCGGTCGACAAACGAGTCGGCTTCGGTCACCGCGCCTTTCAGCGCTGCCAGCAGCTGCGGGTCCGCCTCCTTGGACTGGGCGGATACCGCGCTGCTCAGCAGGCAAAACAGGCACAGCTGACAAAGCTTGAGTGTGGCGAGGGCAAGTTTCATCAGTGCGGGATTTTCTCGAGTAAAATATCCAGGATCTGATCGGCGGAAAACTCCTGGTTCTCGGAGTCTCTGCGACCTTTGTACTCGATATTACCTTTTTCCAGGCCGCGATCGCCAACCACGATGCGGTGCGGGATGCCCATCAGTTCCACATCTGCGAGCATGCCGCCCAGACGCGCCTTGGGCTCGTCCATAAGCAGTACATCGATACCTTTCGCGGTCAATGTCTCGTAGATGTGCTCACACTTCTGCTGCACGGCTTCGCTCTTGTGCATATTGATCGGCACAATCGCCAGCTGGAACGGTGCAATAGCTTCCGGCCAGATAATGCCAGCGTCATCGTGGTTCTGCTCGATCGCGGCGGCAACCACCCGGGAAACGCCAATGCCGTAGCAGCCCATGGTCATGACCTGCTCTTTACCATTTTCATCCAGTACGCTGGCATTCATGGCTTCACTGTACTTGGTGCCCAGCTGGAAGATGTGGCCCACCTCGATACCGCGTTTGATTTCCAGGGTGCCCTGGCCGTCGGGGCTGGCATCGCCGGGAACCACATTGCGCAGGTCTTCCACGCGTCCCAACGTTACGTCGCGCTCCCAGTTCACACCTGTCAGGTGGTAGTCGCCCTTGTTGGCACCGCAGACAAAGTCCGCCAGGTGTGCCGCGGCACGGTCGACGATGACATCGATCTGCATGCCGACCGGGCCGAGTGAGCCGATGCCGCAACCCAGTTCCGCGGCGATGCGCGCTTCCGGGGCGAACTCCAGCGGGCTGGCAACACCGGTCAGTTTCTCGGCTTTCAGTTCATTCAGGTCGTGGTCGCCGCGCAGTACCAGGGCGACCAGCGGCGCTTCGCCACCTTCCTCTTCGGTTTCACCCAGTACGATCAGGGTTTTTACGGAAGTATTCGCGGCAATGCCGTAAGCCTCTTCCAGTGCGGCGATGGTCTTGTGGCCCGGGGTGTGCAGTTCTTCCATGGCCTTGCTGGGCGCCGGGCGCTCGCCGGCGGGGGCAACGGCTTCTGCCAGCTCGACGTTGGCGGCGTAGCGGCTTCCAGAAGAGAAGGCGATGTCGTCTTCACCGCTCTGCGCCAGAACGTGGAATTCATGGGAGTGGGAGCCACCGATGGAGCCCGTGTCCGCCAGTACCGGGCGGTAATCCAGACCAATGCGGTCGAAGATGCGGCAGTAGGCACCGTGCATTACATCGTAGGTTTCCTGCAGCGACTCGGCGCCGAGGTGAAAGGAGTAGGCGTCCTTCATGGTGAACTCGCGCGCGCGCATTACACCGAAGCGCGGACGGATTTCATCGCGGAATTTGGTCTGGATCTGGTAAAAGTTTGCCGGCAGCTGTTTGTAGCTGTTTACCTCGGTGCGGATCAGGTCGGTGATCACTTCCTCGTGGGTTGGGCCGAGGCAAAAGGCGTTGTCGTGGCGATCCTGAATGCGCAGCAGTTCCGGACCGTACTGCTGCCAGCGGCCAGACTCTTCCCACAGCTCCGATGGCTGTACCACCGGCATCAACACTTCCAGTGCACCCGCGCTGTTCATTTCTTCGCGTACGATGCGCTCCACCTTGCGCAGTACGCGCAGGCCAGTGGGCAGCCAGGTGTACAGTCCAGAGGAAAGGCGGCGGATCATGCCGGCACGCAGCATCAACTGATGACTGATGACTACTGCGTCATTGGGGGTTTCTTTCTGGGTGGCAATCAGATAGCGGGATGCGCGCATAGTGCTTTCTTTGTTCTGTGTGTGAAATTGTAAGGGCGGCCATTTTACGCTGCAGGATGCCCCTATTGGTAGGGGGAGCCATAAACAGAAAACCCCGCAGAAGCGGGGTTTTCGTGACGGAGAAGCGCGAGGATTAGGACTCGGCCATTTCCTTCATCTTCTTCAGCGGGCGAATTTTCACCTGAATGCTCGCAGGCTTGGCCTTGAACACGGTCTCTTCGCCGGTGAACGGGTTGATGCCCTTGCGTGCCTTCTTGGCCGGCTTCTTCACGGTGGTGATTTTCATCAGGCCCGGCAGTGCGAATTCGCCAACCGCGCGCTTCTTGATGTGGCCGTGGATCAGGTCGTTCAGCTCGTCCAGAACAGACTGAACCTGCTTGCGGGACAGCTCGGTGTTCTCGGCGATCTGGTTCAGGATCTGAGTTTTGGTGTACTTGTCTTTGATTGCAGTCACTTTCTTGGCCGGAGCGGCCTTGGCTGCTGCTTTCTTGGCTGGAGCCTTCTTGGCTGCTGCCTTCTTGGCGGGGGCTTTCTTAGCTGCTGCTTTTTTCTTCGCGGCCATCGTTAGCTTCCTTCTATATAGGTGTTTATTCCAGTGAAAGTGTGTGTACAACAGGGATAACCGAAGTACTGAGCTGAAGTATATCCAGTTTTTTTCTGCGCGCACCGGGTTAAATCAGAAAAAAAGTGCTTTTTTTCAGGGTTTTGGCTGAAAAATGGCCCGTAAATTGTCAGTGCGCGGTACCGATAGCCCTCTTTGGCCCGGATTGCGCTTTCCCGCTTGTTGGCAGCTTCTTCCCATGCAGGTGCTCATGTATAATCTGCGCCCCTTTATATCCAGTGAGATCCGGATTAGAGCCATGCCGATCTACGAATACCAGTGCAAGGCCTGTGGGCACCAGATGGAAGCCCTGCAGCGTATGAGCGATGCTCCGCTGACCGATTGCCCAGAATGTAACAAAGCGGAATTGAGTAAAAAGATCAGTGCCGCCGGATTCCGCCTCAAGGGTGGCGGCTGGTACGAAACCGACTTCAAAACCGGCAGCAAGAAGAATCTTGCCGGTGATGCCGCCAAGCCTGCCGGGAAATCCGGTGGCTCGGAAGCCAAAGCCAGCTAAGAAAGCGAATACAAGACGATACTACTAAGGGAATAAGACTCCATGCGCACCGACTATTGTGGCGCCCTGCGATCCGCCGATATTGACCGCGAAGTAACCCTGTGTGGCTGGGTAGACCGCCGCCGCGATCACGGTGGGGTGATCTTTATCGACCTGCGCGACCGCGATGGTATTGCCCAGGTGGTTTTCGATCCCGATGCGGCAGAGCATTTCGAACTTGCCGACCGTGTGCGCAGTGAATATGTCCTCAAGGTTACCGGCCGTGTGCGCGCCCGGGCCCCGGAAGCGGTGAACCCGAATATGGTCACCGGTGAGATCGAGGTGTACGGCCTGCAGTTGGAAATTCTCAACAGCGCAGAAACCCCGCCTTTCCAGCTGGATGAGCACACTGCGGTGGGCGAAGATGTACGCCTTAAGTACCGCTACCTCGACCTGCGTCGCAACGAAATGCAGCACAACCTGCGTTTCCGCTCCAAGATCACCAACGCCATCCGCAATTACCTGGATGACGAGGGTTTCCTGGATATCGAAACCCCGATCCTGACTCGCGCAACCCCGGAAGGCGCCCGCGATTACCTGGTGCCCAGCCGTACCCACGGTGGCAAGTTCTTCGCCCTGCCGCAGTCGCCGCAGCTGTTCAAGCAGTTGCTGATGGTGTCCGGCTTCGACCGCTACTACCAGATCGCCAAGTGCTTCCGCGATGAGGACCTGCGCGCGGACCGTCAGCCGGAATTCACCCAGATTGATATCGAGACCGCGTTCCTGGATGAAAACGCGATCATGTCGATCACCGAAAACATGATTCGCAAGCTGTTCAAAGAACTGAAAGGTATCGAGCTGGGCGAGTTCCCGCGTATGCCGTTCAGTGAGGCGATGGCGAAATTCGGTTCCGACAAGCCAGACCTGCGTATCCCGCTGGAACTGGTCGACATCAAAGATTTGATGACCGAAGTGGACTTCAAAGTGTTCTCCGGTCCGGCCAATGATCCGAAAGGCCGGGTGACCGCGCTGAAGGTTCCCGGTGGCAATGACAAACTGACCCGT
The DNA here is from genome assembly GCF_019800665.1 of Microbulbifer agarilyticus. GTDB lineage: Bacteria > Pseudomonadota > Gammaproteobacteria > Pseudomonadales > Cellvibrionaceae > Microbulbifer > Microbulbifer agarilyticus_C. Next base: position 338,493 of record NZ_JAHVKO010000005.1, on the reverse strand, counting down.
AAGCAGATCGACGACTACACCAAGTTTGTCAGCATCTACGGTGCAAAAGGCCTGGCGTACATCAAGGTCAACGACAAGTCCGACCTGGAAGGCGGTTTGCAGTCGCCGATCGTCAAGTTCCTGCCGAACGACGTGCGCGGCGCAATCCTCGAGCGCCTTAACGCCGAAAACGGCGACCTGATCTTTTTCGGCGCCGACAAGGGCAAGGTGGTTTCCGAAGCCCTGGGTGCACTGCGTTGCAAGCTGGGTGAAGACTTGGACCTGTATGTGGCCGAGTGGGCGCCGCTGTGGGTTGTGGACTTCCCAATGTTCGAAGAGAACGATGACGGCAGCCTGACCGCATTGCACCACCCCTTCACCGCGCCGTCGTGTGCGCCGGAAGAGCTGGAGAAGAATCCGCTGGAATCCCTGTCCCGCGCTTACGATATGGTGCTAAACGGTACCGAACTGGGGGGCGGTTCCATCCGTATCCACGACCAGTCCATGCAGGAAACGGTGTTCCGCGTGCTGGGTATTGATGAGCAGGAACAGCGCGAGAAGTTCGGCTTCCTACTGGACGCGCTGAAATACGGTGCGCCTCCCCACGGTGGTCTGGCCTTCGGCCTCGACCGTCTGGTGATGCTGATGACCGACAGCGAGTCGATTCGCGACGTGATCGCCTTCCCGAAAACCCAGAGCGCGGCCTGTGTTATGACCGACGCGCCGGGTGCGGTAGACGCCAAACAGTTGCGTGAGCTGAGCATTCGCCTGCGTCAGAAAGAAGAGCAGGTAGGCTAACGTATCCTGTGCTGCCCCGGTTTTCGCTGGGGCATATCAGGTGTGTATGCGCCTCATAACGAAGTAGACCGGAGAGAGTTCGATGGCGGGACATAGTAAATGGGCCAACATCAAGCACCGCAAAGCTGCTCAGGATGCCAAGCGGGGCAAGGTTTTCACCAAGATCATTCGTGAGCTGACCGTAGCGGCGAAGGCTGGCGGCAACCCGGATGACAACCCCGCACTGCGTGCCACCATTGATAAGGCGCTGGGCGCCAACATGAAGCGCGATACCATCGATAAGGCCATCGCCCGTGGCGCCGGCAATGCCGATGGTGAAAACTACGAAGCGGTCACTTATGAAGGTTACGGCGTTGGTGGTGTAGCGGTGCTGGTGGAATGCCTGACCGACAACCGCAAGCGCACCGTCGCGGAAGTGCGTCATGCCTTCACCAAGCGCGGTGGTAACCTGGGGACCGACGGTTCCGTGGCTTACCTGTTCGCGCGCAAGGGCCAGATGTTTTACGAGGCCGGCGCCGACGAGGATGCGCTGATGGAAGCGGCTTTGGAAGCGGGTGCCGAAGACATCGAGACCAATGACGACGGCAGCATCGAGGTGACCACCGAGTTTACCGACTACCTGTCTGTAAAGGATGCGCTGACCGAGGCGGGCTTTACCCCCGACAATGCAGACATAGCTATGATCCCTTCCACCACAGTCCCCATGGATAAAGACGGCGCTGAGAAGGTGCTGGCACTGGTGGATATGCTGGAAGACTTGGACGATGTGCAAAACGTCTACACCAATGCGGATATCCCGGAAGAGGTGATGGCGGAGCTCGCCTAAAAGCTACTGCGCGTGCGCCTAGCGGCGTCCGGCGGTGCTCGGAATGCTCATGTACTATTTGTACATTCCGCTTCCTCCGCTCCGGCGGCCACCACCAGCCACCCGCTCGCTACGCTTTTCGAGTATCGTATGAATGCCCCGCTTGTCGGGGCATTTTTGTTTCTGCCCCCAGAGATTTCCTTTCTATCCGGGTCGATGCCGTTGGGCGTGCCTTGACGCCCCGGCGTCGCCTTGGGACACTGCGCGTTATTAATTGTATAAATGTACAGGGGTGGTCTTAGGTGACTCGAATCCTGGGGATAGACCCCGGCTCGCGCAAGACCGGTTACGGAGTCATCGATGTGGAGCGCTCCAATGCCCGCTATGTGGCCAGCGGTGTGATCAAGTTGCCCGACGGCCCGCTGCCCGAGCGCCTGAAACTCATCTTTGATGCCGTCAGTCAGATTGCCCAGCAGTACCAGCCGCAGCAGATGGCCATTGAAAACGTGTTTATGTCCAAAAGTGCCGGCTCGGCCCTGAAATTGGGGCAGGCGAGGGGGGCCGCCATCGTCGCGGCGACCCACGCCGATCTGCCGGTGGCCGAGTACGAGGCGCGCAAGGTCAAGCAGGCGGTGGTGGGTAACGGTGCTGCGGACAAGCTGCAGGTGCAGCATATGGTCAAGACCCTGCTGAAATTGCCCGCGTCCCCACAGGAGGATGCCGCGGATGCACTGGCGGTGGCGCTGTGTCATATGCACACCATGCAGACCCTGATTCAGTCATCGGCCGGGTCGCGTGCGCGTTTCCGCCGCGGCCGCCTAAGTGTGGATTAATGAGTGAATTAGTCGGCCGAAGCCGACCATTAGATAATTTGAAATTGGAAAGCAGATGATAGGAAGACTCACCGGAACGTTGGCTGCGGTACAGCCGCCGCAATTGCTGGTCGATGTGCAGGGCGTCGGTTATGAGGTGCTCGCGCCCATGACCACCATTTTCGAGCTGCCGCAGCTCGGTAGCAGCGTGCAGCTGCACACCCATCTGGCGGTGTCGGAGACTTCCCAGCAACTGTTTGGCTTTATCCGTGAGTCCGACCGGCAGCTGTTCCGCACCCTGATCAAGGTGAATGGCGTGGGCCCCAAAATGGCGCTGGCAATCCTTTCCGGGTTGGACGGCGCGGCGCTGGCGCGCTGCGTGGCGGACGATAACGTCGGTGCGCTGGTGAAAGTGCCGGGCGTCGGTAAGAAAACCGCCGAGCGCCTGATTATCGAGTTGCGCGGCAAGCTTGCCCCGCAAACCGGTGACCTGGGCGATATCCCGTTGATGTCCACCAACAATGAACCCAAGGTGGACCACTCCGGTGAGGCAGAAAGCGCGCTGGCGGCGCTGGGCTATAAGCCCACAGACGCTACCAAAATGGTGGCCCGGGCGCTCAAAGAGCAGCCGGAGGCCGATAGCGCCACCCTGATCCGCCTTGCCCTGAAGAGCATGGCACCCGCTTGAGCCTGAACCGCAGCAGCCCGGACTATTTGAAGAGAATTTCCCGTGATTGAAGCTGATCGTCTTATCGCCCCCGAACCACAGGGTCCTTCCGGCCAGGAAGAGCAGTACGACCGTGCGGTGCGCCCCAAAACCCTGTCCGATTATGTCGGTCAGCCGGTGGTGCGGGAGCAGATGGAGATCTTTATCCAGGCCGCCAAGCTGCGCAACGAGGCGTTGGACCACACTCTGGTGTTCGGCCCGCCGGGTCTCGGTAAGACCACGCTCGCCAATATCATTGCCGCGGAAATGGGCGTGGCAATCAAGACCACATCCGGCCCGGTACTGGAGAAAGCCGGCGACCTTGCGGCGATCATGACCAATCTCGAACCCGGCGATGTGCTGTTTATCGATGAGATCCACCGCCTGAGTCCGCATGTAGAGGAGGTGCTGTATCCGGCGATGGAGGATTACCAGCTGGATATCATGATTGGCGAGGGGCCGGCAGCGCGTTCCATCAAGCTCGACCTGCCGCCGTTTACCCTGGTCGGCGCCACCACCCGCGCGGGCCTGCTTACCTCACCGCTGCGCGACCGCTTCGGCATTGTGCAGCGTCTCGAGTTTTACAGTGTGGAAGATCTCACCAGTATTGTGGCGCGCTCCGCGGGCCTGATGGGTGTGGATATGGACGAGGGTGGTGCCCACGAGGTGGCGCGCCGTGCCCGCGGCACCCCGCGTATTGCCAACCGCCTGCTGCGCCGGGTGCGCGATTATGCCGAGGTGAAAAGCGACGGCCATGTGAACGCCGATATCGCCGATCTTGCACTGAATATGCTGAACGTGGATGCGCGCGGATTCGACCAGTTGGACCGCCGTATGTTGCTGACCATGATCGAGAAGTTCGATGGTGGCCCGGTAGGTGTCGACAGCCTGGCGGCCGCGGTCAGTGAAGAGCGCGACACCATCGAAGATGTGCTTGAACCCTACCTGATCCAGCAGGGCTACCTGACTCGCACCCCCCGTGGTCGCGTGGTGACAGCCCTGGCCTATGAACATTTCGGCATTCCCAAGCCAGACCGGGCCTAATTGGGACTGACCATACCTGACGAACCGGTCTACATCCTGTAGCATGTCCCTCAAACCGCGCTCAACAAGAAAAATGCGTGCGCGGTCGGCAAGATAAGGATGGTGCGTGTCAGAACCTTTCAATATTCCCATTCGCGTCTATATCGAGGATACGGACGCTGGCGGAATCGTCTATTACGTCAATTATTTAAAGTATATGGAGCGCGCGCGCACAGAATTGGTCCGTGCGCTCGGCTATGATAAGCCCGCCATGCCACAGCAGGGGCTGTTGCTGGTGGTCCACTCCGCGGAGATCCAATACCGTCGTTCGGCATTGCTCGACGATGAACTCCGGGCCAGTGCCGCCGTGGGCAAGGTCGGTCGCGCCGCCGTTACCTTTGAGCAAAAAATTTGGCGCGGTAATGAAATTATTTGTGAGGGTGTGGTCAAAGTGGCTTGTGTGGACGATGCAAGCCGCAAACCCTGCGCTCTCCCTGAAAACATCCATCAAGCATTGAAGGCAGCGAGTCAAAATTCATGAACGCCGGTGAACAACTTTCCCTGTGGGGGCTGATATCCAGCGCCAGTCTATTGGTGCAGTTGGTAATGCTGATGCTGCTGCTGGCCTCAGTCATTTCCTGGGTAATGATCATTCAGCGCGGTAGCTACCTGTCGCGGGCGCGCAAGTCCATGATCAACTTCGAGCGCAAGTTTTGGTCCGGTGCGGACCTGAACCAGCTGTTCCGCGATGGCAATGCCGCAGCGGAGAAGGGCAAGATTGACGGTGTGGAATCCCTGTTCCGTGCCGGTTTCACCGAATTCACCCGCCTGCGCCAGCAGGGCAAAAGCAGCCCGGCGGCGGTGATGGAGGGCACCGAGCGCGCCATGCGTGTGGCCATGTCCCGGGAGCAGGAGAAGGTGGAAATGAACCTGCCGTTCCTCGCCACCGTCGGCTCGGTGAGCCCGTATATCGGCCTGTTCGGCACCGTATGGGGGATTATGAACTCCTTCCGTGGCCTCGCCACCATGCACCAGGCGACCATTGCTACGGTAGCGCCGGGCATCTCCGAAGCCCTGATTGCCACGGCGATGGGCCTGTTTGCGGCAATTCCAGCGGTAATGGCATTCAACCGCTATTCCGCCAAGGCGGAGTGGCTGCTGTCCAGCTATGAGACCTTTGCTGAAGAGTTCTCCTCCATTCTGCACCGCAGGGTGCATGCCGCCGGCTGAGGCGCCGGACGCAACGCTGTGCAAAGAGCTGAATCATGAGCAATTTTCGCAAACCCGCCAAACGCAAGTTGGTCTCCGAGATCAACGTGGTGCCTTACATCGATGTGATGTTGGTGCTGCTGATTGTGTTTATGGTGACCGCGCCGCTGTTGATGCAGGGCGTGAAGGTCGACCTACCCGATGCCCCTTCTGCCCCCATTGATGACACCGACGACGAACCGCTGATTATCTCGGTGAAGGCGGATGGCACCTATTACCTGAACCTTGGTGAAGATGAGCAAGTGGCCAAGCCGCTGAAGGAAATCAAGGACACCGTGGCCAAGGTACTGCGTCAGAAGCCGAAGACACCAGTACTGGTGTGGGGCGATACGGATGCAAAGTACGGCCTGATCGTGGGTGCGATGACCCATCTGCAGCAGGCCGGCGCGCCCAGTGTCGGCCTGGTCACCGAGCCGCCGTCGCAGTGAGCTGGAGCTGAACCCAAGCATGAATAGCTCTTACGGCCCGGCCATCGTAATCAGTGTTGCCCTGCACGCGCTTTTGATCGCGGTGATGACCTTTGGTTGGGAAGCGAAATCCCATCGCGAACTGAAGCCGATGCCCAAGTTCGTTGAGGCCAAGCTGGTACAGCTCGAGTCCAAGTCCAATAAACCCAAGGCGCCCCCCAAGGTCGATCTGCGCGAGAAGCGCCGTCAGCAGGAGCTTGAGCGCCAGCGTCGCGCGGAGGCAGAGAAGAAACGCAAGGCCGCTGCCGAGCGCAAGAAACGACAGGACGCGGAGAAAAAACGCAAGGCTGAAGAAGCCCGCAAGAAGCGCGAGGCAGAAGAGAAGGCGCGTAAAGAGAAAGAGCGCCTTGAGCAGGAGCGCAAGAGCGCATTCGAGGATGCGTTGGAAGATGAGGAGTTCCTGCAGGAAGCGAGCGACGATTCCGCGGCGGTCATGTCTGTGGCCCAGGCCATTCGCCAGCGTATTGTGCAGGTTTGGAGCCGCCCCCCGAGTGCCCGTAACGGCATGGTGGTGGAAGTTGAGATCAACTTCGTACCTACCGGTCGCGTAGTGGCCTCTACGATTACCAAAGGCAGTGGCAATGCGGCTGTGGATAGGTCCGTATTGACCGCGGTCAAGAAAGTCGAAGTGTTCCCGGAAGTGGAAAAAGTGGCTCGCGAGGAGCCGTCGCTGTTCGAGCGCCAGATTAGAACCACCAAACTGATATTTAGAGTCGAAGGCCTGCGCCAATGATGAAGAAAACAGTCTCACTTATGTTTGCCGCCCTGTTGGGCTGCGTGCTGGCGGTTTCCGCCCATGCCCAGCTGGTGGTGGAAATTGATGATGGAAATGACAACCCGACCCCGGTGGCCGTAGTGCCATTCGAGTGGTCCGGTAGCGGTGTGCTCGCGGAAGATGTGTCTTCCATTATCTCCGCGGATTTACGCCGCAGCGGCTTGATTGCGCCGGTGCCGCGGGACGACATGCTGTCTTTCCCGAAAACCCCGGAACAGGTCAGTTTCCGTGACTGGCGCATGCTGGGCACCGAATACGTGGTCACCGGGCGCATGCAGCCCCAGGCCAATGGCTATCTACTGAGCTTCGATCTGGTGAATATTTTCGGTCAGCGCAAGATGTTCACCAAGCAGGTGACGGGCGGGGCCAATCAGCTGCGGGACATCGCGCACCGCGCGGCGGACGAAATTTTTGAGGCGATCACCGGTATCCGCGGTGCGTTCGGCACCCAGATGGTGTATGTGCAGGAAACCCAGCGCGGCGGCCAGCCCAGCTATGCCCTGATGCTGTCTGATATCGACGGTGCGCGCGCTCGCCAGATTCGCCGTTTCAGTGCGCCGGTCATGTCACCGAGCTGGTCCCCGAATGGCCAGGAAGTGGCTTATGTGTCATTTGAGACAGGTCGCCCGGCGATCTTCCGCGAGAACCTGCGCACCGGTGCGCGGCAGCAGCTGACCAACTTCAAGGGTCTGAACAGCTCTCCCACCTTCTCTCCGGACGGCAGCAAGCTGGCGATGGTGCTGTCAAAAGACGGTAACCCTGAGATTTACGTGCTGGATCTGGCCACCGGCCGCTTCACCCGCATGACTCGCCACTTCTCCATCGATACCGAACCGAATTGGATGCCGGATGGAAAATCGCTGGTTTTCACTTCCGATAGGGGAGGTAAGCCACAAATTTATCAATTGACTCTTGCCACGGGTCAAGTAGACCGCTTAACCTTCGACGGCGACTATAACGCACGTCCGCGGGTATCCCCCGATGGTAAAACGCTGGTTATGGTGCATCGTAGCAGGGGGGTGTTTACGATCGCTACGATGGACATCGTATCCGGACGCATGCGTGTCCTAACGGAGACGCGCCTGGACGAATCCCCGAGTATTGCACCGAATGGTGCGATGCTGATGTACGCCACCAAGCGGGGGAATAAAGGTATTCTAGCTGCGGTATCGCTGGATGCTGGGGTGAAGTACAGCCTGCCTTCTCAGCAGGGAAATGTCCGCGAGCCGGCGTGGTCGCCTTACTTTGATTGATGCTGTGACTACGGTAAATGTTGTTTATTTGCCGTAAGTGTGAGATCAAACAACTAAGAAGAAACGAAACCCTGATTAAATCCACGGTTTTAAAACGTCTTACAGGATTTCTCGATAACACTAAGCGGAGTTGTTTATGTTCAAATCAGTAAAAACCGGCCTGGGTCTGGTATGTGTATTGGCAGTAACTGCCGGTTGTTCCAGCACCGACACCGATGACAGCGCAAATCAGCAGGTTGTGACCCCACCTCCTGTGGTTGAAGACACCACTGCAACCGAAACCGCAGTTCCGCTGGATAACGTCGTGTACTTCGACTTTGACCAGAGCCTGCTGAAGCCTTCTACTCGTGAGCTGCTGATCAAGCACGCTGACCGTATGCGCGGCGCCGCTGGCACCGTTCGCCTGGAAGGCCACGCTGACGAACTGGGTACTCGTGAATACAACCTGGCACTGGGTGAGCGTCGCGCCAACGCGGTTCGTGACTTCCTGGTACTTCAGGGCGTAAACGCTGCGAACCTGGAAGTGATCAGCTACGGCGAAGAGCGTCCTGCTCAGGAAGGCTCTAGCGAGAGCGCGCGCGCAATGAACCGTCGCGTGGTGATCAACTAATCTAGAAGCATGCAATTGTCTTTTTTGATTAGAAGTATCGCGATAGCCGCAGCCTCCATGGCTGCGGCTTCGTTCGTATTCGCGCAGGCCCCGGTGGTTGACCTGTCCAGTGGCAGTTCAGTCAATCAGGGGACTGCAACCCCGCCTCCCCCCAGTTATCCACAACTGGCGGCTCGCACCAACACCTCTGCCGGCATGCAGGCGAATCCGCAAGCGGATGCGTATTACCAGATGCAGGTACTCCAGCAGGAAGTGCAGGAGCTGCGCGGTGCCGTGGAAGAGTTGCGACACGAGATCAAGCGGTTGCGCCAGCAGCGCACCGAAGACTATATGAATCTCGACCGCCGTATTTCGAAACTGGATGGTGCAGCACCCGCTGAAGGTGCGCCCACGGGAGCAGCAGCCGGCACCAACGCTGCCGGCGCAACCCAAACTCAGGCACCTGCCACGAGTAATGGTGGTGCGGCTCCGCAAGCGAGCGAGAGTGAGCGCGACCGTTATCAGGCCAGTTTCGGCCTCGCACGCAAAGGCGATTACGCCGGTGCCAGCAAGGCGTTCAAGAGTCTTCTGGAAGACTACCCCAACGGCCAATACGCGCCGAATGCCAACTACTGGCTGGGTGAGATCGCGCTGGTTCAGGGCAATATCGAAGAGGCCCGCACCTGGTTTGTCGCCCTGCTGGATGGCTACCCCAACTCCAATAAAGTTTGGGATGGTCGCTATAAGCTGGGTACGGTGTACCACCAGCTGGGTGACAACGCGAAAGCCAAGGACCTGCTGGAGCAGGTCGCCTCAAGCGACCAGCGCGCGTCTGGACTGGCCAAGCAGTACCTGAAGGAAAACTTCCAGTAGAGATTGTCGGTCACCATCAGCAGCCGCTCCTCGAGTAAGGATTGCTGGTTTTGTGATCAGAAAAACTCTATGATCCCGCGCCCGGGGGGTATATACCCTCCGGGCGTTTTTGTATGTGCTGAACCGACAGCACAATTTCACGATCAGAGTGGTGTATGGCCGAATTTGAAACTGAGCTGGGAGCGGTGAATTTGACCGAAGAGTCTCTCCGCATCAGTGAGCTTTTTTACTCCCTTCAGGGGGAGGCGCGCGATGCGGGCTTGCCGACGGTATTCGTGCGCCTGACCGGTTGTCCGCTGCGCTGTACCTACTGCGACTCCGAATATGCCTTCTATGGTGGCGAGCGGATGTCGCTGGCCGCGATCTTGCAGAAGGTTCGGAGCTATCCGGCGCGGCATGTTTGTGTCACTGGCGGCGAGCCTCTGGCGCAGCCAAACTGTATTCCGCTGTTAAAAGCCCTGTGCGATGCGGGTTATCAGGTGTCGCTGGAAACCAGCGGCGCCATGCCGGTCGATGCGGTGGATGCGCGGGTATCCCGAGTGGTTGACCTGAAAACACCGGCGTCTGGCGAGCAGGCGCGCAATCGTATGGAAAATATCCCGCTGTTGAATAAAAAGGATCAGGTCAAATTCGTGATCTGTGACCGTGGCGACTACGACTGGGCGCGCTTTACCCTGGATCAATACCACCTGTCGGAGCGGGTTGGCGAAGTGCTGTTCTCCCCAAGCTATGAACAGTTGGCGCCACGCCAGCTGGCGGAGTGGATACTCGAAGACGGCTTACCGGTACGCATGCAGATGCAGCTGCACAAGTTGCTCTGGGGCGACATTCCCGGTGTGTAGCCAAGTGTATAAGTATCCTCGGTATTTCCTATTTTACGAAGCAAACAGTAAGCAATTGGCAGGTTTATGAGCAGCAAGAAAGCCGTCGTTTTACTCTCCGGTGGTCTGGATTCCGCCACGGTCTTGGCCATGGCGCGCGCCGAGGGTTACGAGTGTTACGCCCTGGGGTTTGATTACGGCCAGCGCCACAGTGCCGAATTGATGGCGGCGCAGCGCGTTGCCGCAGATCTGGGCGCCCGGGAGCACAAGGTGGTAAAGCTCGACCTGCGCGTCATTGGTGGTTCGGCGCTCACCGATGACAGCATCGATGTGCCCGAAGAGGAGACCTCCGGTATCCCGGTCACCTATGTTCCGGCGCGCAATACCGTGTTCCTGTCGATCGCCCTGGGTTGGGCCGAGGTACTCGGTGCACAGGATATTTTTGTGGGTGTAAACGCCGTTGACTATTCTGGTTACCCGGATTGTCGCCCCGAATATATCGAGGCGTACGAAAAGATGGCCAACCTGGCCACCCGTGCCGGCGTAGAAGGTAATAAGCTGACCATTCACGCACCGCTGATGAAGATGAGCAAGGCGGATATTGTCGAGCGTGGTACCGGGCTGGGTGTTGATTACAGCCTGACGGTCAGCTGCTATCAGGCCCTGCCGAATGGCGCGGCCTGTGGGCGCTGCGACAGCTGCCGCCTGCGGGCGGCTGGTTTTGCCGAAGCGGGTCTTGCCGACCCTACCGTGTACGCGTGAGGGCCCAGCTGGAGTATTCCTGACGGGCGCAAAATGGCTGTCTAAGCCCTTAAATTTGTTAGCAATTTTTTTGTAACCGGGACTTGCGTTTCCGGATTAGATCCGTAAGATACGCAGCTCCTCAGGTAGAGGGGTCAAGGGTCGTTAGCTCAGTTGGTAGAGCAGTTGGCTTTTAACCAATTGGTCGCTGGTTCGAATCCAGCACGACCCACCATCTTCCCCCCCTGTAACCGCATTCCGACACATTTGTCGTGCGGTTATGTATTAAAGAGCTCGTAGCAAGTACGAGTTATACAAGTAGTTTTGTCGCTTCCCGTATGGGATACGGCAGTCTTAAGGGTCGTTAGCTCAGTTGGTAGAGCAGTTGGCTTTTAACCAATTGGTCGCTGGTTCGAATCCAGCACGACCCACCATTTCCTTAAGAACTCCCCCCCTGTTTAGCCAATATCTCGCAAACGCTTTTGCGTCATCGTTTCCCTTGTTTTGCCACCTTAAAATGTATCTGATTTGCAGGGATTTCGGATTGAACATCGGCGAATTGCACCGGTATCGGTATAATGCCGGCCTTTTCCGTCAGTACGTAGAGAGCTTACGCAAACAGCTATGACAGACAGCAGCGATAAAATTGCTTCCAGCGCGCCCGCACTCAACGCCATCGATGCCCGTGATTTTGTGCAGGATCACCTGTCACACCCCGGTGCCCACGCGTATAGCGAGGAAGAATTGAACCAGTGGCGTGAGCGCATCAAGCGCCTGCTGAAAGAGCAGAACGCCGTGCTGGTCGCGCATTACTACACCGACCCGCTGATCCAGGCGCTGGCCGAGGAAACCGGTGGTTGTGTTTCTGACTCCCTCGAAATGGCCCGTTTTGGCGCGCAGCACGAAGCCGACACCCTGATCGTGGCCGGCGTTAAATTTATGGGGGAGACGGCCAAGATACTGACTCCCCACAAGCGGGTTCTGATGCCCACACTTGAGGCGACCTGCTCGCTGGACCTGGGCTGTCCGATCGAGGAGTTTTCCGCATTTTGCGACCAGCATCCGGATCGTACCGTGGTGGTGTACGCGAATACGTCGGCCGCGGTTAAGGCGCGTGCGGACTGGGTGGTGACCTCCAGCATCGCACTGGATGTTGTGGACTACCTGGACTCCCAAGGCGAGAAAATCCTGTGGGCGCCGGACAAACACCTCGGAAGCTACGTGCAGAAGCAGACCGGCGCCGACGTACTGCTGTGGGATGCAGCCTGTATCGTGCATGAAGAGTTCAAGGCGAAAGGCGTGGCTGATTTGAAGGCTATGTATCCGGAAGCGCTGGTACTGGTGCATCCGGAATCGCCGGCTGCGGTCGTGGAGCTGGCCGACGTGGTGGGTTCCACTTCGCAAATTATCAATGCGGCGAAGACCCGCCCGAACAAGCAGTTTATTGTTGCGACCGATCAGGGCATCTTCTACAAAATGCAGCAGCAGTGCCCGGATAAGGAACTGATCATTGCGCCTACCGCGGGTTCAGGAGCTACCTGTCGCAGCTGTGCCAATTGCCCGTGGATGGCGATGAACTCGTTGGAAAACCTGTGTGGTGTTCTCGAGCGCGGTGACAATGAGATCTTTGTGGATGAGGCGCTGGGCAAGCGGGCGATGATGCCGCTGCAGCGGATGCTGGATTTCCGCAAACCTCTGGACTGAAAATAAAAAAGAGCGGCAACTTGCCGCTCATTTTTTTGCCCTGAATTTGCTGGAATTAGAGCTCTTTGGCCCGCTCCTGCATCTTGATCACATCTTTCATGCGCTGTTCCAGGATCGCATGGGTCTGGTAATCGTTCTTCGCCAGGCGAACCCCGTGACGCAGGTGTTGCAGGGCTTTGTCGAATACACCGTTTAAGATGTAGTACTCAGCGCGCGCCTCGTGCACACCGACAATATCCCCAGCCAAACCGTGGGTTTCCGCCAGCAGATACCACACCGCTGGATCCTTGCGGCGCGCGCGGCTGTGCTTCTTGAGAATGCGCTCTGCGGCCAGATAGTTACCCGCCTTAAAGTGGGCATTGGCCAGCCCCATGGTCAAGGCGTGGTTCTTCGGGTTCTTGTTTACCGCTTTTTGCAGACGATTGGTCGCGCTGGTGTAATCCTGGCGGGCAAGGTCGATATCGGCGCGCGCCAGTACAAAAGCGTCTTTGTCGGGCTCTTTGTCCAGCAGCGGCTGCAGGGTGTCGATGGCGGTATCGGGTTTGCCGGCGGAAGTTTGCGCCAGTGCCAGGCCGTAACGGGCGGCGTCTTCATTGTCGTTGATACCGCGCAGCTCCGCCTGAAAGCGCTTTACCGCCTGTTGCGGGGTAGCCTCGGCGGCCACGCGGATACGCGCACGCATCAGGTGGTATTCGCGGCTGTTGCGCAGTGGCACCTTGTCCATGCGGTTGGCCCGCAGTTTGGCGTCTGCGATACGCTTTTCGGTAACCGGGTGCGTGAGCAGGAATTCTGGTGGGCGGCGGTAGTAGCGAGTCGCTTTCAGCATTTGCTCAAACATTTCGCCCGCGGCCTGTGGATCCATACCGGCCTTGGCGAGGGTTTCGATACCAACGCGGTCCGCTTCCTGTTCGTTCTGGCGGGAAAAGCGCAGCTGGTTGTCCAGCGCGGCAGCCTGGGTCGCGGTCATGGCTGCGAGGCCGGCATCGCCGCCGGCGGTCGCAGCCAGCACCAGCGCACCGAGCATGCCGGCGAGAGTGGGTAGGGTACTGTTGCGCTGTGCTTCCAAAGAACGGGCATAGTGGCGCTGGCTCAAGTGCGCGAGTTCGTGCGCCAGAACCGAGGCAAACTGGTCTTCGTTTTCGGCAAACAGAAACAGCCCAGTATGGACGCCGACCACACCACCGGGCACGGCAAAGGCATTCATGGTGTCGTTGTTCACTACAACGACGTCGAGGCTTTTGTCTTCCAGCGGGCTGTATTCTGCCAGTGCCTGCAGTGAATTCTCGACATATTGCTGTAGCAGAGCATCACTGGATGTGCGCACCTGACTGCGAAACATGCGCAGCCACATACCGCCCAGCTCTTTTTCGCGCGCGCGGGACACAAGGCCGCTGCTGGTGTCGCCCAGCATGGGGAGTTGGATGTGGTGGTCGCCCTGGGCAGTTGCCGCCAATGGCGCGGCGGTCAATAGTAGCCCGGCGGTGAGGCCCGAAATGAAGCCGGCCGCGCGCTGACGCAGGAGCATGCAACTGCGGCGGATTCGGTTTCTGAATGATGTCGGGTTCTCGGTCATAATTTTACTGCGCCTGCCGGGTTTCCTGCCGCTAACACTATACGTAACCCTGTGAGACTGTCGAGGTTTTGAACAGCTCCAGGGTAAAAGGTTCAGCTCCATGGCCCATTGACCCATGGGCACCGGTATAATTCATCGCATTTACGGTTCTTAACCGCGTTTTTATGACCAGTTCCGCAAAACAGGCCAGTCTGGCACCGGATATTGTGTGGGCCTCTGCTGTAAGGGTAGATGCCAGCGGGCAGCCGTGCCCGCAACCACTGCTCGCCATGCGGCGGGCCCTGAAGCAGTTGGCGCCGGGCGAGATCTTGCATTTGATTGCAACCGATCCAGCGTCACAGCGGGATATCCGCAGCTTTAGTGAGTTGAGCGGCGTGCCCTTATTGCGAGCTGAAATTGACGGTGAATTCTTCCATTATTGGCTGCAGCAGATCGATCAGTGACCAGGTGTTCACTGGTCGTGGCGACGGAAATGCGATGGAAGCGCGATAGTTTTGAGTTTGATCTGAGTTAGATCCTAAAGAGTTTCGAGAGAACAGCATTTATGTATGCGATTGTTAAGGGGTGGGTAAATCGCTATTTCGGCCAGGAAGAGGTGGTACTGCTGGTACTGCTGCTGCTGGTTGCGCTGCTTGTGCTAGCCACATTGGGTGGTGTGCTGACGCCAGTGCTGGCGGCGCTGGTGATTGCCTTTTTGATGCAGGGCATGGTGCAGCGCCTGGAATCCTGGAAGGTGCCACACTGGCTGTCGGTGAGTATTGCCTGCCTGGTACTGGTAGGCATCATCGCGGCCCTGTTGTTTGTGGTATTGCCGATTATCTGGCGGCAGGCGGTGCGTCTGTTTTCCGAACTTCCCAATATGATTGCCAGCGGCAAGGATCTACTGGTGCTGTTGCCGGAGCAGTACCCGCGCCTGATCACTGCGCAGCAAATTGATGAGATCTTCAATACCGTCGGCAGTGAACTGGGCGGCATCGGCCAGACCTTGCTGACCTTCTCGCTGGCCAACCTGCCGATCCTGGCGGCGGCGCTGATTTACCTGGTGGTAGTGCCCATTCTGGTGTTCTTCTTTCTCAAGGACTCCAAGCAGCTGCTGCGCTGGTGCGCCTCCTTCCTGCCCCATCAGCGCCCGATGCTGCGCCAGATCTGGTATGAAATGAATGATCAGGTGGCGAACTATGTCCGCGGCAAGGTGATCGAGATTGCCATCGTCGGTGTGGTGAGTTACGTGGCCTTCCTGCTGCTGGGCGTAAATTACGCGCTGCTGCTGGCCGCCGCGGTGGGCCTGTCGGTGTTGATTCCCTATATCGGCGCGGCGGTGGTCACCATCCCGGTGGCGATGATCGGCCTGTTCCAGTGGGGTTGGAGTAGTGAGTTTTTCTGGTTGATGTTCGCCTACGGCATGATCCAGCTGCTCGATGGCAACGTGCTGGTGCCGATCCTGTTTTCCGAGGCGGTCAACCTGCATCCGGTGGCCATTATTCTGGCGGTGCTGGTGTTTGGTGGTATCTGGGGCTTCTGGGGCGTTTTCTTTGCCATTCCTCTGGCCACGCTCGCCAAGGCCATTCTCAATGCCTGGCCCACCAGTGAGCACCAGGCGGAGTGGGCCAGGGAAGCGGCGGCCAGTGCCGACAGTGAAGTTTGAGTCCAGCGACCGGCTCTGATTGAGTGCCGGCACTGATTTGGACTGTCACTTTTTCGACGGTTGGGGGTTTGCTAGAATCCCGCGCCTAAATTTTCAGCCCCGCTGTCGCGGGGCTTCTGTCTATCTATTATCTATACCCGTCTTTCTAACGGCACAGGAAACTCCATGAGCCTCGCAGACAAAGTCCTCGCGGTGAACAATGATCTCCCGATTCGCACCGATAAGCCGGTCCACAGTGGCAAGGTGCGCTCGGTCTACTGGCTGACCGAGGCAGACAGCGCCCGCTTGATCAAGGAAAAGGGTTACCCGGTGGCCGCGGATGCGCCGCTGGCAGTGATGGTGATTTCCGACCGCATGTCGGCGTTCGATTGCATCTGGAAAGGCGAGAATGGCCTGCGCGGTGTTCCCGGCAAGGGTGCGGCACTGAATGCCGTGGCCAATCACTGGTTCAAGCGCTTCAAGGAGCAGGGCCTGGCGGACAGCCACATTCTGGATATTCCCCATCCCGCGGTGTGGATTGTGCAGAAGGCCCGCCCGGTGATGATTGAGGCCATCGCTCGCCAGTACATTACCGGCTCCATGTGGCGTGCTTACAGCAAGGGCGAACGGGAGTTCTGTGGTATCCAGCTGCCGGATGGCCTGCAAAAGGACCAGAAGCTTCCCGAGCTGCTGATTACCCCGTCTACCAAGGGGATCCTCAAGGGAATTCCGGGAGTGCCGGAAGCGGACGATGTAAACATTACTCGCCAGAATATTCTGGAGAATTATGCCGCGTTTAATTTCCAGAGCGCCGAGGATATTGATCGTTACGAGCAGCTTCTGAAAGAGGGCTTTGATGTTATCTCCGCCGAGCTGGAAAAGCTGGATCAGGTGTTTGTGGATACCAAGTTCGAGTTTGGCTATGTCAGTGACGCAGAAGGTCGCGAAAAGCTAATCTACATGGATGAAGTGGGCACCCCGGACTCGTCCCGCATCTGGGATGGCCCTCAGTATCGCAATGGCGAAGTTGTGGAGAATTCAAAAGAAGGTTTCCGCCAGGCACTGCTGAATCATTTTCCGGACCCGGACATTCTGTTGAATAAAGACCGTATGGATGAGCGCTTGGCTCTCGCCCGCGACAATGAGCTGCCGGAATCCATGTTGATGGCGGTTTCCAATACCTATGTGGGTATCGCTGAAAAGATCATCGGCGAAAAACTGGTGATTTCGGACAACCCCAAGGCGGAAATCATCGACGTATTACGGGATGGGTATGGCCTGATCGACTAGTTTCCCACTTATCCCCATGTTTTCAGAAACCGGCCCCGTGCCGGTTTTTGGGTTTTGGGCGTTGTATTTTTGCCTTGCCATATTTCGCCACAATTGACCCGCAGTTCGCCCGATTGATTCCCCGGCGTTGCCCGATTGCCTGTGTGTAATACCTCCATTCATTGATTTGGAGGCTCTCGTGAACCGACCGCTTTTTCCATCACCGCGCATCGAGCGCGACTTGTTGATTCTTCCTACGAGCGAATATTACCGCCGCCGCTATCGCAAAAGCCGCGTTGGCAGCTGGCTGCTGTTCACCGTGACTACGCTCGCGGTGCTCCTTGCTGCGGTCGGGGCAAGGGCCGATGACACACTGCAAGAGCCGGCTTTTGAGGAGGTGGCGATAGAAGATGCCGGGAGCGGCGATTTACTGTTTGTCGGTGCGGAGGCCGGAACCTTTGAGCCGGCCTTACACCTGTCGACCGCGGTCGATATGCGTGTACGTGGCCTGGTGGCAGAGGTGCAAATTGCTCAGACATTTAGCAACACCAGCAATCACTGGCGGGAGGCCGTCTACGTACTGCCGCTGCCGGAAAATGCCGCGGTACGCGGCATGGAGATTGTAATTGGCGAGCGCAGAATTGTCGGCAAGGTGCGCGAGCGTGAAGAGGCGAAGAAGGTGTATACCGAAGCGCGCGCGGCGGGCAAGCGCGCAGCGTTGCTGGAGCAGCAGCGGCCGAACATGTTTACCAGCCGTGTCGCCAATATCGCACCGGGTGAAAAAATTGCCGTTGAGGTGCGCTATCTGCAAACACTTAAATTTGATCGCGATCAATTCAGCCTGCGCCTGCCGAGTACCCTTACGCCTCGCTATATTCCGGGGGTGCAGGGTGAGCTTTCTCAAGAGTCTGCACAAGAGCTCGCGCTCAATCCCCACGGCTGGTCGCTGCCTACGGACCAGGTGCCGGATGCGCAGCATATTACCCCCTTCATGATGCCGATGGCGGAGCTGGCAAGCCGTGGCAGCCACCAGATGTCGATTCATGTCGACCTTGGCATGGGATTACCGCTGGCAGATATTTATAGCCCCTATCACGAGGTGGACTTTCGTCGCCAGGATGGGAATCGGTACCAGGTGCAGTTGAAAGGAGGCTCGGCGCCAATGGACCGCGACTTTGTGTTGCACTGGCGGCCGCAGACTTCCTCGATGCCTTCCGCCGCATTGTTTGCAGAGCAATCACAAGATGACAGCGCACAGTATCTGCAGTTGTTGTTGTTGCCTCCACGGGAATCCGGCGCGACTCGCAGGTTGCCCCGGGAAGTGGTGTATGTGGTGGATACATCCGGCTCCATGGGCGGCAACTCGATTCGTCAGGCCAAGGAAAGTCTGCTGCTTGCGTTATCGCGGCTCGATGCGCAGGACCGGTTCAACATTATTGAATTTAACAGCCACCACCGATCTTTTTATCCGCGTCCCGTCACTGCCAGTCAGGAGAATGTTCACCGCGCGCGCGACTGGGTGGAATCGCTGAGTGCCACCGGCGGGACAGAGATGGCGCCTGCGTTGAAAGAAGCCTTATCCCAGCAGTTGGATGAGCAGGCTGGTGAGCTGGTGCGTCAGGTGGTGTTTATTACTGATGGCGCGGTTGGCAATGAGCGGGCACTGTTTGAAATTATCCAGCAACGACTCGGCCAGGTGCGTTTGTTTACCGTGGGCATCGGTTCAGCGCCCAACAGTCACTTCATGACCAAGGCCGCGCAAATAGGCCGTGGCAGTGCGGTACATATCGGTGATCTGGGTGAAGTACAGACGCAAATGGGCCACTTGTTCGAGAAGCTGGAGAACCCGCTGGTGACGGATCTGCGCGTAGACTTTCCGCGGGGCATCAAACTGGAAGGTTATCCAAAACAGTTGCCGGATCTGTATCTGGGTGAGCCGGTACGACTGGTCGCGCGTATCGAGGGCCAGCCCCTGGGGGTGCCATCGAGCGGTGAGCTAGTTGTCAGTGGCCGTCTTGCAGGCAAGCGCTTTTCCCGCAGTATTTCGTTATCGCAATTGGCGGTGGATCAGCAGGGCGATGAAATTGGCAGTGTGTGGGCGCGCGCAAAAATTGCCGCGCTGAGGGATATGCAACGCCAACGCGGCCCACTGGCAAGAACCAAAGGTGAAGGCGAGCAGGTTGCAGATCCGCTCAAGCAGCAAATTCTCACACTGGCGCTTCGTCACCAGTTGGCCAGTCCCTACACCAGCTTTGTTGCTGTCGAAGAGACCCCGGTGCGTCCACAAGCCGAAGCGCTGAAGTCCAGTTCCGTGCCCAATGCGGTTGCCAGTGGCCAAAACCTGCAACGCTTCACGTATCCGTCTACTGCGACGGGCGTTTACGGGCAATTTCTTACTGCCTTGCTGCTGCTCCTCTGTGGTTGGGGGCTGCGCGCACGCGCCGCAATCGTGCGAAGTGTGCGTGCGCTGCTGTCCGGCCTCGTTCCCGATGTGCGTCGTTGCCAAACGCGTCTGGAACATTTCCTGGCGCGACGCCTCTCCCCTGCCACAATAAAGTCGGGCGAGTTGCCACCGCGCGCGATTGGCTGTCGTATTCCAGGGGTTCAGAAATGAACCGCAGGTGGTTATCTAAACGTTCGCTTCCACTGCTGTTGATCGCTGCCGGTGTGTGGCAGCTGGCGAGCGCCAGCTGGATACTGGTGAAAGCGGAATTGTCGCAGTACCTGATCAGCAGTGCCTGGGAGCGGCAGTTGCACGCGGGAGAGATTCAAAAGCCGTGGCCCTGGGCGGACACCTGGCCGGTAGCGCGGCTCAAACTGGATCAGCAAAAACCTTTGGTGGTATTGAATGGGACCAGTGGTGAGGCGCTCGCCTTCGGGCCCGGCTTGCATGAGGCTTCAGCGCTGCCGTTTGCGCAAGAGCACGCGGGTAATACTCCCGTACGCACCACGGTTATTGCCGCGCACCGCGACACCCACTTCCGCGGGCTGGAAAAATTGCAGGCGGGAATGGGGGTGCAGCTGCAGGGACGTGATGGGCACTGGCAGCACTATCGGGTGCTGGGTGCCAGGGTGGTGGACAGTTCACAGGAGACGCTGCCAATTAGCGACCGGCCCGGCTTGCTGCTGGTTACCTGTTACCCCTTTGGCGCTTTGGAGGCGGGCGGCCCGCTGCGCTATCTGGTCTACGCCGAGCCGGTGCCGGAAGCTCCGGTGATACAGTTGTAACCGCAAACCTTTACCTGATTCTGGCCATGTCCACCGAAAATGGCTGGGCATGTGGCCTGTCGAGTGCCGCAAATGTTGCAGGTCAATCGGCGCTTTTGGTTATTGACGGATTGGCGCAACACAGGCTGGCGTGGGAAGTCACCATCCCGCCAATCCCGCTTTAGTTGGTACATGCGTGACCAAAAAGCGATTTTTGGACTCTATTTTGTAATAGAATTTCTCGCATTAGCGACAAAATCATCCGCCAATACCGCTTTGTGAAAACTATTTGTTTTGCAATTTGGTTTTATTTGTTACTAATTGTCCTATCTGGAAAAACTTTTGTAGTAATACTACAATCGCCCCCGCTTGAGCACTTACCGCCTGTTTTTATGTGGTGATGCCTGTGCGCTGCGAGGCGCTGGCCCTACATTTAGCAGGTCGTGAATTCAACGCCGAATTCAAAGTCGAGCCGGTAAGCGGAACCACGGGTTCCCAGCCGGCGGTATTCCGTCGCACAGCCCTTTTCAGCACCCAAGCGCTTGTCAGTACTGAACTGCTGATCAGTGAAAATCGCTTTTCCGGCCATTTTTGGTGGTGAATTGGCGAGGAAGGTGCCTGACTCGGGGGAATTCCCCGCATTTGCGGTACTGTTGCGCGGCAAAAAATTCTGACCATAAAAAAACACCGACTCGACGTCGTATATTCGCCGAGGAGCATTTGATGCACGAAGAAACCGACATTCAGGAAACGCAGGAATGGCTGGACGCGCTGCAGGCGGTCATCCGCCACAGCGGCAAGGAGCGCGCAGCGTTCCTGATCAAGCAGCTGTCTGATCGCGCGACCAACACCGGCGTACAGCTGCCGGCGGCCATTACCACCCCGTACCGCAATACCATTCCGCCGGAAGCGGAAAAGCGTATGCCCGGGGACCTGTTTATGGAGCGTCGTATCCGCTCCCTGATCCGTTGGAACGCACTGGCTATGGTGGTGCGTGCCAACTCCAACAGCGATAGCCTCGGTGGCCATATCGCGAGCTTCTCATCGGCAGCGACCCTGTACGATGTCGCCTTCAACTACTTCTTCCGCGGTAATGAAGGTGAAGAGCGCGGCGATCTGATCTTCTTCCAGGGCCACAGTGCCCCGGGTATTTACGCCCGTTCCTACCTGGAAGGCCGCTTCGATGAAGAGCAGCTGGACAACTTCCGCCGTGAAGTAAACGGCAATGGCCTCTCTTCTTACCCGCACCCCTGGCTGATGCCGGAATACTGGCAGTTCCCCACCGTATCCATGGGCCTTGGCCCGATTCAGGCGATCTATCAGGCGCACATCATGCGTTACCTGTCTGCCCGCGGTCTGTCTCCGCGCGGTGATCGCAAGGTGTGGGCCTTCCTGGGTGACGGTGAGTGTGATGAGCCGGAATCCCTGGGCGCAATCGCCCTGGCGGGCCGCGAGAAGCTGGAAAACCTGGTATTCGTGGTCAACTGTAACCTGCAGCGCCTTGACGGCCCTGTACGTGGCAACGGCAAGATTGTTCAGGAACTGGAAGGTGTGTTCCGCGGTGCCGGTTGGAACGTAATCAAGGTTCTCTGGGGCCGTCTGTGGGACCCGCTGTTCGAGAAAGACGACAAAGGCCTGCTGCAGAAAGTCATGGACGAAACCGTCGATGGCGAAATGCAGAACTTCAAGGCGAACGGTGGCGCTTACACCCGTGAGCATTTCTTTGGTAAATACCCGGAGCTCAAGGAGATGGTCAAAGACTTCTCCGATGAGGAAATCATGAAGCTCAACCGCGGTGGCCACGACCCGTACAAAGTGTACGCGGCCTACGCTGAAGCCATGGCGAGCAAGGGCAAGCCGACCGTGATCCTGGCGCAAACCGTTAAAGGTTACGGCCTGGGTGCCGCCGGTGAAGCGGCGATGGATACCCACAACGTGAAGAAAATGGACACCGAAGCCCTGAAGCGCTTCCGTGACCGCTTTGCGATCCCGATTACCGACAAAGAAATCGAAGAGGTACCTTATTACCGCCCGTCTCCGGACAGCCCGGAAATGAAGTACATGGACGAGCGCCGCAAGGCCCTGGGTGGCCCGGTACCGTCCCGTAGCACTGAAGTAGCCAAACTGGAAATCCCGGAACTGGATGCTTTCAGTGCGCTGACCAAAGGCTCCGGCGACCGCGAAATCTCCACCACTATGGCGTTTGTGCGTGCACTGTCCGTACTGGTGAAAGACAAGAAGATGGGCCAAAACGTTGCGCCGATCGTTCCCGACGAAGCGCGTACCTTCGGTATGGAAGGTCTGTTCCGTCAGCTGGGCATCTACTCTTCCCAGGGCCAGAAATACACTCCGGTCGACCACGGCCAGATCATGTATTACAAGGAAGACAAGAAAGGCCAGGTGCTCGAAGAAGGCATCAACGAAGCCGGTGCGATGTCTGCGTGGATGGCTCTCGCCACCGCCTACAGCAACCACGGCGTACCGATGGTGCCGTTCTACATCTACTACTCCATGTTCGGTTTCCAGCGCATCGGCGACCTGGCCTGGGCAGCTGGTGACATGCAAGCGCGCGGTTTCCTCGTGGGTGCCACCGCTGGCCGTACCACCCTGAACGGTGAAGGCCTGCAGCACCAGGATGGTCACAGCCACGTACTGTCTGCCACCATCCCGAACTGTAAGAGTTACGACCCGGCTTACGGTTACGACCTCGCCGTAATCATGCGCCACGGTCTGAAGGAGATGTACGAAGAGCAGAAGAACCTGTTCTACTACGTCACCATCGAGAACGAAAACTACCTGCAGCCGGAAATGCCGCAGGGCGTTGAAGAAGGCATCATTCGCGGTATCTACAAGCTGGACAACAATTCTCGCAAGCCGGGCAAAGGCAAGGCGGCGAAGAAGCACGTACAGCTGGTGGGCGCTGGTTCTATCCTGCGCGAAGTGTTGGCCGCCGCGGACATTCTCGCCGACCAGTTCGGTGTGACCTCCGACGTGTGGAACCTGACCTCTGCCACCGAAGCTTCCCGCGAAGCGCAGGACGTGGCGCGCTGGAACATGCTGCACCCGACCGAGGAGGCCCGTAAATCCTGGATTGGCGAACAGTTCGAGGGCAACGAAACCCCGGTAGTGATCTCTACCGATTACATTCGTTCCTACGTCGAGCCGCTGCGCGAGTTTATCGACGGCGACATGATCGCACTGGGTACCGACGGCTTCGGTCGTTCCGACAGCCGCGAGCAGCTGCGTCGCTTCTTCGAAGTGAACCGCAACTACGTGGTGATCGCTGCGCTGACCGGCCTGGCAAACCAGGGTGTCATCGATGCCAAAGAAGTGGCAGACGCGATCAAGAAGCTGAACATCGACCCGGAAAAAGTAAACCCGCGTCTGGTTTAAGGCCCGCTGAATTAAGGAAGGCAAGACATGGCAAAACAAGTCATTAAAGTGCCTGATCTCGGCGGCGCCGATCAGGTAGACGTAATTGAAATTGCCGTTGCGGTGGGTGACACCGTGGCGGAAGAGGATGCGCTGATTGTTGTGGAGGGCGACAAGGCCTCCATGGACATTCCCGCGCCCGTTGCCGGCAAGATCCTGAACATCTCCGTCAAGGAAGGTGACAAGGTTTCTGAAGGTGACGTGATCGGTGAAATGGAAACCGAAGCCGGTGGCGAGGTTGCAGAAGAGGCTGCGCAAGAAGCCGCACCAGCACCGGCAGAGGCGCCCGCACCTGCGCCAGCCGCAGAGGCAGCACCGGCGCCAGCACCAGCTGGTGAAGAGAAGGAAGAGGAGCTCAAGGTCCCCGACCTCGGCGGTGCCGATGCGGTGGACGTGATTGAAATCTCCGTTGCCGCGGGTGATTCGGTAGAAGAGGGCGACGCCCTGATCGTGGTAGAAGGCGACAAGGCGTCCATGGACGTGCCATCTTCCGCTTCCGGCACCATCGTCTCCCTCTCCGTGAAGGAAGGCGACAAGGTTTCTACCGGTGACGTGATTGGCGTGATCAAGAGCGTTTCTGGTGGTGCGGCTCCAGCTCCTGCAGCTGCAGCACCGGCGCCGGCAGCAGCGCCCGCTCCCGCGCCGCAAGTGGCGGCACCGGAAGCGGCGCACGAGCCATCTGCGTCTCCCAAGCGCGACCCGCATGTTGAGCGCGATCACACGCCGTCGGCGGAAGTTTACGCCGGCCCCGCCGTGCGCAAGCTGGCCCGTGAACTGGGCGTGACCCTGAACAAGGTGAAGCCCACTGGCCCGCGTAACCGTGTGACCAAAGACGACCTGCACGCCTACATCAAGGAGCAGGTGAAGAAAGCGGAAAGTGGTGCTGCCGGTGGCGTTGGTGGCGGTATTGGCATTGCGCCGATGCCGGAAATCGACTTCAGCCAGTTTGGCCCGGTCACCACCGAGCCGATGAGCAAGATCCACAAGATCACCGCCGCGAATATGTCGCGCAACTGGCTGAACGTACCGCACGTTACCCAGTTCGACGATGCAGACATCACCGAGTTGGAAGATTTCCGCAAGGCGATGAAGGCAGAAGCTGAGAAGCGTGGCGTGAAGCTCACCCCGGTGCCTTTCCTGCTGAAAGCCGCGGCGGCTGCACTGCGTGAAGTACCGAGCTTTAACGTATCCCTGCACAACGATGGCGAGCACATTGTTAAGAAGGACTACGTACATATCGGCATGGCGGTGGATACGCCGAAAGGCCTGATGGTGCCGGTTATTCGCGATGTGGATAAAAAAGGCTTGTACGACCTGGCGGAAGAAGCCACCGCACTGGCGATCGCCGCCCGTGATGGCAAGCTGAAGCCGCGCGATATGCAGGGCGCCTGCTTTACCATCTCCAGCCTGGGCGCCATCGGTGGCACCGGTTTCACTCCGATCGTAAATGCGCCGGAAGTGGGAATCCTGGGTGTTTCCAAGCTGTCCGTGCGTCCCGAGTGGAACGGCAAGGAATTTGTGCCGCGCAAGATGCTGCCGCTGGCGCTGTCTTACGACCACCGCGCAGTCAACGGTGGCGACGCCGGTCGCTTCCTGACGTACCTCGCCGGTGTGTTGGCGGACGTGCGTCGACTGCTGCTGTAATTTCGATTACAGACTTGGCAAATGAAAGCCGGTGGCTAACCCCACCGGCTTTTTTTTTGTGCGAAATATCTTGTTTTGGTGAGGGATAGTACGCCAGCTCCCGGCGTATGGCGGCGGGGTGATCCTGGGGTTGAAAATGGCGCATTTAATTTCGCTCAAAAAGTGTACAGCGGCGTCGAACCCTTCCTGCCGGCTAGACTAAAAGTGTTGGAAGCGGAAACCTCGGTTTCCAGGCAAGCGGTTAGGGTAATTTCAGCTGTGAGGTAGTAGGCCATGAGTCGCAGAGGGATCGCAGGAGTGGTGTTAGGCGCCACTGTGTGCATACAGGGTTGTATCTTCCTTCCCTACGAGGATGACATCAGTCACGATCCATTTTTCTTTAGCCCTGAAAGTAAGGGCCAGAGGGCAAATTTTGTCGAGGTAGGAAATTACCTGCCGAATTCAGCAGCGCCACAGGCGGCCAATCAGCAGTGTGCGACCGACTCGGGAGATAGTCGTGTGGGTTCCGCCTGCTGGTTTTTCCCGGTAATGCGCGTGTACTGATGTGTTAATCGGTTTGCGCTGACACCCATCGCCGCTACATATTTTAGTAAGGAGACCCCATGTACAAGCGAACGACCTTATTCTCTATGTTGGCGGCGGTAACGCTGCTATCGGCCTGCGGGACGAGCAGCGTGCGTGATCAGGTGGTCTACCCTAACAGTGCGCCGATTCCGCGGGAGCCTGTAGCTGAGCAGCAGACTAACTACGACGGTTGTCCTGGGGATGCGGAAGAGCTGGCACCGGGTTCCATTTGTCCGGCGACGGCTCAATGCTATGAAATTTCTGGCGGCCGTCGCTGTATCGTCTACGAAAAGTAAGTTGGATTCTGCGGGCGCCGCTGCGAGGACTCCGGGTCATCTAGCAAGACCCTAAAATCACAGAGGATGTGATCATGAAGCTGCGCCTGTTTTGCCTGCTATTTACCTTGTTGAGCGCTGGTTGCGCCACTACCGGCGACGGGGTGGAAAACGCAGCCAGTCTGGATGGGTTCTGGTGTGACCTCAGCGGAACACCTGGGGTCTTTTATCAGCGTCCACAACCTGCCAACTTGATGCCCGCTTTTCCCCGCAATTGTTTTGAAGGTCACTTCGAGACGCATACTGCGGATGCCTGCCTGGTGAATGATTCGATCTGTTATCAATTGGATACCGGCGCCTGGTGCAATGCCGGCCAGGCGCAGTTGTGTCCTGCTGGCACATCGCCTCTGGAGCTGGAAGCACCATGTCCGGAAGGCGGTCGTTGCTGGTTATACAGCGAGGGTCTGCGCTGCTATTCGATGGAAGCACAAGCGGGCTAACCGAACGGTCAATAAGTTTTGACTCAGCTTGTCTCTGCCCAGGGGAGCCAGATGGTTACCCTGAGGCCACCCTTGGCCCGGTTGTGTAGTTGTACCTGCCCGCCGTGGGCGTCGGCAATTTCACGACACAACGCCAATCCAAGTCCGACACCGCCGGGCTTGGTCGAATAGAATGGCAGCAGCGCCTGCTGCAAAACCTGGTCACTCATCCCGGTGCCGCGGTCCGCTACCGTCAGTAGCTGTCCGTGGCTGTCCGTCTGAATTCGCACCGAAATATCTTCCTGTGCGCTGCCGGACTCGGCGGCATTTTTCAGCAGGTTCAGCAGTGCCTGCTCCAGTTGTGTTGGGTCGAAGTAGCCAGGCCGGCTGGGCAGCGTATCCCTGAGGGTGAATGGCTGGAGTGGCTGCAAGCGGGAAACCAGCGTATCCCAGGGCACCTCTTCGCACACGGGGGGCGGCAGCTTGGCGAAGCGCGCATACCCCTGGGTAAACTCGGTGAGATGCTTGCAGCGTTCGGCGATAACATCGAATACACCGGCGAGTTGTTGCGAATCGATCTTCTCGGAGAGTAATTTTCCGCTGTGCGCCATGGATGATATGGGCGCCAGCGAATTGTTCAGTTCATGGCTGATCAAGCGAATGACTTTCTTCCACACCTGAACTTCCGCGCGGGTCAGCTCGCGCGTCATTTCTCGTAGCAGTACCAGCCGGTGCTTTTGTGCGTTCAGCACAAAGGTACTGTTGCTGATATGCATGGTATGGGTGGCTTCGCCCTCGAGGTAGCTAATCAGCCCATCCTGTTCCAGCTCAATCGCTTGTGCCAGTTCTCTGGGGCTGTGCGGCAAGATTTGGGAAAGTAGATGCCCCTGCAGCGGGCGCCCCTGGTGCAGCAGGTGTCGGGCGCTGGTGTTGGCGTAGATGACATGCTGGCTCTGGTCGATCAGCAGCAGGGCCAGTGGCGAACTCTGAATCACCGTATCCAGCAGCAGTTCACGCTGGTGGATGTGCGCGCGTTCCCGTCGCAAGATCTCGCCCACTTCATTGTACAGTGCGGCAAGTTCACCAAACTGATCGTGGCTATCCAGTGCCAGTGAGATAGAAAAATCACCGTCGCGAAAATTGAGCAGCCCGCCTTGCAGGCTTTGCAGTGCCTGATTGATTTTGCGGGTGATCGGGCGCATGAACAGGAATGCGGCGGTGAGCCCCAGCAGCAGCCCGCCGCTCCACGCCAGAACCGGTGGCGCACCGAGCCGAGTGAGTCCAAAAGGAAAGCCCGTGGCGACAGCCACTGACAGCAGCACGGTGGCGAAGAGTTTCCCTTCGATAGAAGTCTTGGGCGTGGACGGAGTTTGCATCAGTAAGGAATACCATACTTATCCAAACGCCGATACAGTGCCTGACGACTAAGGCCAAGCTCGCGCGCGGCCTGGGCGATGACGCCGTTGCAATTGGCCAGAGTCTGTTCCAGCAGTTCCCGACTGGGTTCAAAGCTGTGTTCGGGTGCCTTGAGCGGGCCATCTTCCGGAAGTGCGAGGGTAGTCTCCTCCACAACTTCCCCCTGGGTTAGCACAGCCGCCCGCTGCATTACGTTCTGTAGCTCGCGCACATTCCCGGGCCAGCGGTAACGCATCAGGCTTTGTTGCGCCTGCGCGCTCAGTTGCTTGCCCGTTTTCGCCAGGAAGCCGCGGGCCAGCGGCAGGACATCTTCCGGGCGATCACATAGCGCAGGGAGCTTCAGTTCAATGACGTTCAGGCGGTAAAACAAATCCTGGCGAAAGCTGCCCTCGGCAATCATTTCCTGGAGGTTACTGTTGGTGGCGCTAACCACACGTACTTGTACCTTGCGGGTCTGGCTGCTACCGAGCCGCTGAAATTCACCGGTCTGTAATACGCGCAGCAGTTTTACCTGGCCGCTGGCGGAGAGTTCGCCGATCTCATCCAGAAACAGTGTGCCACCGTCGGCCGCTTCAAATCGTCCCTGGCGGACCTTGTTGCCCGCTCCGGTATAGGCACCGGCTTCCGCGCCAAACAGCTCTGCTTCCATCAGTTCTTCAGGCAGAGCGCCCACGTTGACCTTGATGTAAGGGCCGTCATTTACGCTGGAGTTTGTCTGCACAATATCGGCAATTTTTTCCTTACCCGCACCATTGGGGCCGGTAATCAGCACCGGCACATCGGAATGCGCCACTTGCGTTGCCATCTCCAGCAGGGTCTGTACGCTCTGGCTGCGGTAAACGATATCCTGCAAATCAAATTGTTGCTGGAGTCGCTCCCGTGCCTGCTGGGCGCGGCTCTGGGATTGCCGTTGTTGTTGCTGCAGGTCGTGTAATTCGAGCAGGTTTTTGATGGTGGCGATGAGCTTGTTGTCATCCCAAGGTTTACCCACATAGTCGGCCGCGCCGGCCTTTACCAGCTCCACCGCCATTTCCAACTGGGTCCATGCGGTGAGCAGGATGACCGGGATATCCGGCTGAATTTCACGCAGGGAAAAAAACAGCGCACGCCCTTCTTCGCCGGAGGTAGTATCGGCGGTGAAGTTCATGTCCTGTACAACCAGGCTGATATCCGGGTTTTCCCGTAATAGTTGCAGGCCAGCTTGTGGGGTAATCGCAGAGAGTGTCTGGATATCGTGGAGGGACAACAGCAGCGACAGGGCAGAGATAATGCTGGTGTTGTCGTCAATAATCAGGACCTTGTCCAAGTCCAGCTCTCCCTGGGTGATTTGTGTTGAAAATTTGGGAGCCTGCAAGCAGGCTCCCACAGGTAAGTCAAAACCTAGACGCTACGCGTCGCCATCGCCGGCGAAACATTCGCAGCGCGCATGGCTGGCATCAGAGCGGCAGTAATACTCACGAGCAGCAATACTATCGCACACACTGCAAGCAGCGGTAATGTGAGTGTCGGTTGTGAAAACTCGCTTACCATCAGTCGATTGATGATCAGTGCCCCGGCGGTGCCAAGTACCAGGCCGGTGCCGGCAATCAGGGAGTTCTCTACCAGAAAGTAGCGACTGATATTGGCACGTGTGGCGCCGAGTGCACGGCGGATACCAATCTGTTTGGTGCGTTGATTGATCCAGAATATGGTCAGGCCGATGATCCCAAGTGCGACGATAAAGGTGAGCAGGGCCATTACCAGGGACAGCACTTTAATCATGACGTTGTCGCCGATATAGGTGCGTTCCAAATTTTTACTCAAAGTTTCCACTTGAACGACCCGCTGCGGATCGCGGTTGTTGAGCAGTTCTTCCACCTCTTTAAACACGGCGTCCCGCTGACCCGGCTCGGTGCGGATCAGGTAGCGTTTGTGATTGTCGGTAACCAGTAATGGATAGAAAACGACATTGCCCGCACGGGACCAGCCGGGCCAAGCGCCAAGGTGCTGCTCGACAACGCCGATGATTTCCACTGGTTGGTCACTGTTGCCCGCATAAAAAAACCTACCGACGGCGGATTCGCCGGAAAAAAGCTTTTCGGCAAACTGTTTGCTGATTACAGCCACTTCACTGTGATGGCGCTCGTTGGGGCCGACAACATGTTCATCTGTCGGGGTAAAGTTGCGCCCCTCGATCAGATTGAGGCCGAGAGTGTCAATAAAATGTGAATCCACCTGATAATAGTTGGCGTTCTCGCCGCCGATTTCCTGGTTGGGTTCATTGAAGTAGGTGCCGGCGGAGCCGGATCCGGATAGTGGAATCTGGTTGGTTACGGAGGCATCCAAAACACCGGGTGTTCTACGCAGCAAGTCGAGGTCGGCGATGACGGCACCTGCCATGTCGTAGTCTGTGGGGATAGGCATGTAAGTAGCGGCGATAATATTTTCCACATCCATACCGGTGGGGCGCGCCACTTTTTCCATGCGATCTTTTACGATCACAGTGGCGTTACTCACAATTGCCAGGGTGAGTGCCAGCTGCAGTGCAATCAGCAGTGCGGACACCTTGTTGCGCCAGAGGGCGGACAACATGGGTTTCAATTCAAACATGTTCTTTTCCTTGTCTCCGGGTTACTGGGTCTTCAGGTAAACAGACGGGTTGGTTCGGCTGATACGCCAAGCCGGATACAGACCCGCAAGAATGCTTGCCAAAATGGCAAGTCCGACGGCGGCCAGCATCATTTCCCAGTTCATGGCGGCAATCTGGTCTGCTTGTCCCATAGCAAGTACACGAATACCGGTAAGGCCAGCCAGTGCGAGCACGATGCCGAACAAACCACCGAGTACGCCAATACAACTGCTTTCAATCAGGTGTTGGGTGAAAATTGCGTTGCGGCTGGCACCCAGGGCGCGGCGCACACCAGCTTCCGGTGCTTTGCGCAAGAATTTCGCCAGTAGCAGGGCAACGGCATTGATTACGCACACAAGTAGGAAGGCCAGCGATGCCCAGCCCAATACACGGTTATCGTTTTCCAATACTTCATTGAGTACCAGCCATTCGGATGGGGCTGACAATGCGAACTTCAGTGGACGTTCGAAGCGCCCCTGTTCTTTTTGCTGATGAATATGTCCGGTAAGGAACTGTTCGTAGGCTTCCCTTTGCTCGGCGTTGTCCAGTTCAACCCAATATTGAATCCAGACGTGTTCTCCCAGAAGGAAGCGCTCGTAGCCCTCCGCGCCTTCCGCTGTTCTGCTCGTCCAGCCATTGGTGTTGCCCCAACTGTAGATTCCGAACTTGCGGTGCAATCCAAAGGGAATATAAAGCTCTTCGGAGTCCGCGAAGGGGTTGTTGTTCAGGTCATAAATTTTGGGCGATGGATTCCAGTGTTTCAGAACCCCGATCACGGTAAAGGGTTCGCCGTTCAGTTTTACAATTTTTCCGACGCTGTTTTCACCGCCGAATAATTTTTCGTTGGTTTCTTTGCTGAGAACCACGGATTGCACTGCAGCGGTATCTGCTTCTTTGCTCCAGGTGCCCCCGTACTCAAATGGTACGTCGAACAGGGAAAAGAAGTCCCGGGTGGTGACGCGGGTATTGGCGGTAAACGGACGTAACTCAGATTCGTCAAGATTTACGGTGAATCCGAAGCGATGCATGGCCACCTGGCGGGTAGGAATATCCGAGCGCAGCAGGGCAGTCGCATCGGGGTAGGTGAGCTGCCAGGGAATTTCATTGGTGGTGTCCGCTGCTTGGTTCGGATCCCAGCTATCTAACTGCACGGCGTAGAGCACGCTGTCTTTATGCTCCAGCGCGTTCTGCGACATCATATAGTTCAGGGTCAGTACGGTCATGGATGCACCCACCCCAACGGCGATGGCGGCGATCATAAGCGCACTCAAAATAGGTGTGCCCCGCAGGCTGCGCATGGCGAGGCTGATGTAATAGCCGATCATTTCGGTTTCCTTTTCTCGAATTCAGCTTAGGCGATGGCGACTTCTGGCTGCGCGATGGTCTGGCGCAGGTCGGATACCTGGCCGTCGACGATCTGGATATTGCGTTGGGCGCGGCGTGCCAGCTCCGGGTCATGTGTCACCATGACGATGGTGGTACCCCATTCGTTGATGAACTCCAGCAGCTCCATCACCTGGCGTGCCATCAGCGAGTCCAGGTTGCCGGTCGGTTCGTCCGCAAGCAGAAAACGCGGTTCACCGGCGAGGGCCCGGGCGATGGCGACACGCTGTTGCTGTCCACCGGAGAGCTGTGCGGGTAGGTGTTTGGCGCGGGCTGAAAGACCGACCTGTTCCAGGGATCTTTCAATGCGGCGACGACGCTCTTTTGCATTGAAGCCACGGTAGCGCAGTGGCACGTCGATATTGTCGAACAGGTTCAGATCGGGAATCAGGTTGAAACCCTGAAAAATAAAGCCGATTTTTTCGTTACGTAGACGTGAACGCTCGCTATCGGAGAGGTTGCCCACTTCCTGACCGTCCAGCAGGTACTGGCCACCGGTCGGTGTTTCCAGCAGGCCGGCGATATTCAGGAAGGTGGTTTTACCGGAGCCGCTGGGGCCGGTAACGGAAACGAACTCGCCCTCGTTTACCTCGAGGCTAAAGTCACGCAGAGCGTGTGTTTCGATGGTGTCAGTGCGATAACTTTTACGAATGTTTTGCATTTTTAGCATGGTAAATTTCCTTGTCTTCGAAGTTACGTGATCTTTGAATATGTTCTGAGTTTGTTGTTGTGTTGCGGTATTAATCTTTCAGGGCAACCAACTGCGCCTTGTCCAGTTCGTCTGCGGCGGAGGTGATGATCTGGTCGCCTATCTCCAGTCCGGAAACAATCTCAACTTGATTGAGCCCCCAGGCGCCGATGGTGATCGGCACCTTTACTGCCTGCTGCTGGTCATTCAGTTTCCAGGCGAAGCGACCGCCGGTTTGATCGAGGAAGCCACCGCGCTTAACCAGCAATACGTTTTCACGGCTTTCCAGTAATACACGCGCGGTAAGGCGCAGGTTCTGGCGCAAATTCGCGGGCTGTCCATCGGTGAAACGCACGCGGGCGATGACCTGGTTGTTAATGACTTCAGGGGCGATGGCAGTAATCTCACCGGGCAGTTTTTCGAAGCCCATGGTGACCTCCACGGCCATGGCCAGGCCCAGATCATCGGCGTAGTTTTCCGGCACCGCGGCCTCCAGCTCAAAGCTGGTCAGGTCTACAACGGTAAGTAGCGGCGCGTTGGCTGCGACCGCCGCGCGCTGGGTGGTGGCGAGGCTGCCGATGGTTCCGTCTACCGGGGACACAATGCGCAGCTCATTGACTTTGCGCTGCAGTTCTTCCATCTGCAGTTTTTGCTGGTCGACCTGCAGTTGCAGGGTCTGGGTTTCAAAGGTGAGCGCCTCGTTTTCCAGCGACGCATTCTGTACCGCCTGCGCGTGTTCCAGTTCGGCACGTGCTAGATCGTCACTGGCCTTTTCGAAATCCAGCTGGGGGATAATCTGCTTTTCCAGGGAGATCTTTGCGCGCTTCAGTTCGCGGCGCGCCGCTGCGAGGTCCACCTTGGCGAGGTCTGCCTTCTGAGTGTTTTCAAGGCGCTGGCGCTTTGCCTGAATTTTCTGCCGCGCCAGTTCCACGCTGAGTTTGTTGTACAGCGCGCCTTCCTGGGCGAGCTGGTTTTGCAGCTGTGGGCTGTCTACTTCGGCAAGCAGTTGCCCGGCGCTGACAGTGTCGCCGGCCTTGACCGCGAATTTGACGATGCCCTGGGCAGGGCTGAATAGGGTAGGGCTATTGGCCGCAACCACTTTGCCCTGAACTACCAGGTCGCGGACCAGATCCCCGCGTTCTACCGCGGCGATATTGATCTGGGACAGGGACAGGCGGGCATCCACCGCGTTGGTGCTCTGCCAGCTCATCAGTCCCCACACCACGAACGCTGCTGCCCCAATACCAAGGGCAGCGCGCTTGAGCAGGCGCGGGTTCTTCCACGGGCTTTGTGGTGCGAGCTGGATGTCCTGCCCGGAGGTATCTCTGATCATGTTGTTCCCAAGTGCTTTGAATCGATTTGTATTCTTCTGCCACTGTGACGCGGGTTTTTTGTGCCCCGGATGCAAAGTGGATTTTTCGGATGCAACGGCCTTATCGCAATTGCCGTGCCAACGTCATATTTGTTGTTAACTTATTGATAAATAAAGAAAAATAATTTTTTAATGATTGAGGGCTGTTTGCCGGGGTGTCCGCAGAATGTGTCCGGACAGCCTGTGTCCGTAGCAGCGGACAGGTGTGGAAGGAGGCGACTTCGGTGGTAGCGGTGGATAGATTCCCGGCCGGAGCCGTAAAATCATTTGAGTGTTCTTTAGCCAGCAAGTCCAAGATGCTAGAATCCGCGCCCCTATTTTCTGGCTAAGGCGTTTCTGGCTAGGGTTGCTGACGAAGGCTCCTGGTGAACGCTCCTGACAAAAGGAAGTAGGGCTCCGAACAAGACTCCCCAGACAGGCTCTTCTGATTATGCAGTTCTCCAATACCCTGTTGTCGTCCACCAGAAACGACTGGTTTGGCAACATCCGCCGTGACGTGCTCGCCGGCCTCGTGGTCGCGTTGGCCCTCATCCCGGAAGCCATTGCCTTTTCCATCATTGCTGGTGTTGACCCGCGTGTTGGTCTCTACGCGTCCTTCTGTATTGCCGTGGTCATCGCATTTGTGGGCGGTCGCCCGGGCATGATCTCTGCCGCCACCGGCGCCATGGCGCTATTGATGGTGACGCTGGTGAAAGAGCACGGGCTGCAGTACCTGCTTGCGGCCACGTTATTGACGGGGGTGCTGCAGATCATTGCCGGCTATTTGAAGCTCGGTAGCCTGATGAGCTTTGTGTCGAGGGCGGTGGTTACGGGGTTTGTGAACGCCCTGGCCATCCTGATCTTTATGGCGCAGTTGCCGGAGCTCACCGATGTGACCTGGCATGTGTATGCGATGACGGCGGCGGGCCTCGGCATTATCTACCTGTTCCCCTACGTGCCGGTAGTGGGCAAGATCCTGCCTTCGCCGCTGGTGTGTATCCTGGTGCTGACTGCGGTGGCGGTGACTCTGGGGATGGATATTCGCACCGTGGGCGATATGGGTGAGCTGCCGGATACCCTGCCTATCTTCCTGTGGCCGGACGTACCGCTGAACTTTGAAACCCTGAAAATCATCTTCCCGTACTCCGCCGGTTTGGCGGTGGTAGGTCTACTGGAATCCCTGATGACCGCTACCATCGTGGATGACCTGACGGACACCAACAGTGACAAGAACCGCGAGTGTAAGGGTCAGGGTATCGCCAATATCGGTGCCGGTATGCTGGGTGGTATGGCGGGCTGTGCGATGATCGGCCAGTCTGTGATCAATGTGAAATCCGGCGGTCGTGGCCGTCTGTCTACGCTGGTGGCCGGTGTTGGCCTGCTGACCCTGGTGGTGTTCCTGAGTGACTGGGTGGCGGTGATCCCGATGGCGGCGCTGGTGGCGGTGATGATCATGGTGTCCATCGGCACCTTCGACTGGGGCTCCATTCGCAACCTGAACAAATTGCCGCTGTCCACCAATCTGGTGATGCTGTCCACGGTGATTGTGGTAGTGTTTACCCATAACCTGGCGTTCGGCGTGTTTGTGGGTGTTCTACTGGCATCGCTGTTCTTCGCCAACAAGGTGAGCCACTTTATGTATGTGAGCTCGGAGCTGGATGAAGAGAAGAATTGCCGTACCTACAAGGTTGTGGGGCAGGTGTTCTTCAATTCTGCCGACAAGTTTGTCGCGGCGTTTGATTTTAAAGAGGCGCTGGACAAGGTAGTGATTGATCTGAGCCGTGCGCACTTCTGGGATGTGTCGGCGGTGTACTCTCTGGATAAGTCGGTGGTGAAGTTCCGCCGCGAGGGTGCCGAGGTGGAACTGATTGGCCTGAATGAGGCGAGCTCCACTATCGTTGACCGCTTCGGTGTGCACGATAAGCCGGAAGAGATTGAGAAGGTGCTGGGCGGACACTAAGGCCTGCGAGCTTCGTTCGGGAGCTCTGTATTACCTCCGTGGCGCCGAAACACTGAATGGAAGTTTTTGAAAGCGCACAAGTACATCCCTGTATGCTCCGTCGGCGACGTCCATGTCGCCGACGGTTTCAAAAACTTCCATTCAGCATTTCGGCTTCATACACGGCGAATCACTTTGTAAACCGGCACCTACACGAACACGTATAGTGGTAAGTGATAGAGGGAAAATAATAAATGACCGAGCACAAAGACCCCATCGTACTCTCCTGCATTGATGGCTCTCGCTACAGTGGCGCCGTCTGTGATTACTCCGCCTGGATTTCCAGCCGCGCCAAGGCGCCGGTCAAACTCCTGCACAACATCGAACGGGTAACCACACCGGCGGTTGCAGACCTGTCCGGCAGTATTGGCCTGGGTAGCCAGGAAGAACTGCTGGAAGAGCTGACTTCTCTGGAACAGCAGCGCTCGAAACTGCTGCTGGAGCAGGGCCGGCAGATGCTGGAAGGTGCGCGCCAGCGTGCGGAGCAGGCGGGTGCCGAGCGGGTGATCACCTGTCAGCGTCACGGCTCTTTGGTGGAATCTCTGGTGGAGATGGAAGACCACATTCGGGTTCTAGTGCTGGGCATTCGCGGTGAAGAGCACGGCGAGTCGGATAAAGGCCTGGGCGCGCAGCTGGAAACGGTGGTACGTGCGCTGCACAAGCCGATTCTTGTGGTGAACCGGGAGTTTTCAGAGCCCCGTTCAATCATGCTGGCGTATGACGGCAGTGAGTCGGCGCGCAAGGCGCTGGATATGGTCGCTACCAGTCCGGTGTTTAAGGGCGTCGACTGTCACCTGGTGTATGTTGGTGATGGTGCCGAGTCGGTGTTGGCGCAGGGTGCCGAGACATTGGGGCACGCCGGTATTCGCGTGACCAGCGCAAACTTGCAGGGCAAGACGGTTGATGCGCTGATTGCGTATCAACAGGAATACGATATCGATCTGACAGTAATGGGCGCGTTCAGCCACAGCAAGCTGCGCGATCTGTTGTTGGGCAGTGTGACCGCGAAAATGTTGCTGGGGACTAACCAGCCCTTACTGCTACTTCGTTAAAGTTGTTGTGTCGCAGAAAACAAAAAGCCTGTGGGGCATCCCACAGGCTTTTTTATTTTTTCAGGAAGAATTAGCCGGCGAGTCTTGTAGTCACAGGGGCAGTACTTGCCGGGCTAGGCATGCTCAGACGAGCTTTCTTGTGCGGGGTCGGTTTACCATCCGCATCCAGTGCCACAAACACGATGCGGTCGACGCGCACGATCAGCTCGCGGGTTTGCTTGTTACGCATCTCACAGTGCACGGTCAGTGAGGTGCGGCCAACGTCGGTCACCTCGAAGCCGAATTCCACAATATCTCCGCAGACCGCCGAGCTGACGAAGTCTATTTCCGACATCAGCTTGGTCACAATGTTGGCGGTGCCCATCTGGCACCCGGCGAAAATCGCCGCTTCCTCATCTATCCACGCCAGTGCCTGGCCGCCAAACAGACGTTGTGCAGGGTTCAGGTCGCCGGGTTTTACGAAATGACGTGAGTAGTACTTCATGTGCTGTTACCTCTTTGGTTACCACTTGGTCGGGGCGGGAAGCGTGCCGCGCTCCATTGCGGCCCCATCCCACGACTCTACACAGTGTTTGCATTAACTGTGCCAAGAGCTTTGGCTACTCAAAGATGGCTCGAAATGGGCCGGGGTTCAGGGTTTGCGGCATTAACTGGGCGATATAGGGGCGATACTCAGTCGCCAGAATTGGTCATTTGTGTTCAAAAATTGTGCGGTTCGCACTCGAGTGGGGCGAGCGGCGCGAGTCAATGTTGGCTAAATTGGCCGCGATACCCGAAATATTGGCCATGAAATTCCCGATCCGTGACCTCGCACTATGGGCGTTGCCGGCGACACGCTTTAGAATGTCCCGCTTTATGGCCGACCGGTCGGCTAGCTACGCAAGAACAGACGTTAGAAGAATTACCCAACGGAGAGCCCGGCATGATTATCCAGCCGAAAGTTCGCGGATTCATCTGTACCAACGCCCACCCGCAGGGCTGTGCCGCCAACGTGCGCGAGCAGATCGAATACATCAAATCCCAGCCCGCTATCGATGACGGCCCGAAAAACGTCCTCGTGGTTGGCGCATCCACCGGTTACGGTCTCGCTTCGCGCATTACCGCAGCCTTCGGTTGTGGCGCAAACACCCTGGGGGTGTTCTTTGAAAAGCCCCCCACCGAGAAGCGCACCGCGTCTGCCGGTTACTACAACTCTGCCGCGTTCGAGCAGGAAGCGCACAAAGCCGGCCTGTACGCGAAGAGCATTAATGGCGATGCCTTCTCCGACGAGATAAAGGCGCAGGCGATCGACATGATCAAGCAGGACCTGGGCAAGATCGACCTGGTTATTTACAGCCTTGCGTCTCCGCGTCGTACCGACCCGAAAACCGGCGAGCTGTACAGCTCTGTGCTGAAGCCGATTGGCGAGTCCTACACCGCCAAGAATCTGAACACCGACAAATTGCAGATTTCCGATATCAGTGTTGACCCGGCGAACGAAGAAGAAATTGCCGCGACCGTTAAGGTGATGGGCGGTGAAGACTGGGAACTGTGGATGCAGGCCCTGGGTGAAGCCGGTGTTCTGGCGGACGATTGCAAGACCGTTGCCTACACCTATATCGGCGAGAAACTCACCTGGCCGATCTACGGTCACGCCACTATCGGCAAGGCGAAGGAAGATCTCGATCGCGCCGCCAAGGCCATCAGTGACAGCGGCAGCGCCAGTGCGAATGTTGCCGTACTGAAGGCTCTGGTTACTCAGTCCAGTTCCGCAATTCCGGTTATGCCGCTGTATATCTCCCTGGTATACAAGGTGATGAAAGAAGAGGGCACTCACGAAGGTTGTATCGAGCAGTTGTACCGCCTCTACACCGAGGGCCTGTACACCGATACCCCTCGTCTCGATGACGTGAATCGTTTCCGTATGGATGACAAGGAGCTGCGTGCGGAAACCCAGGCGAAAATCGAGAAACTGTGGCCGGAAGTGACCGAGGAAAACCTGTTCCAGCTGACCGATTACAAAGGCTACAGCGACGATTTCCTCAAGCTGTTCGGGTTTGGGGTAAATGGCGTTGATTACGCAGCCGAAACCAGCCCGGTGGTGGAAGCGGACTTCAAGTAATCCGCTCAACCGTATCGAAAAAACGCCGGGCAATTGCCCGGCGTTTTCGTTTTATACTCGCGTACTTTTGATTGCGTAGGAGAAGTTGCATGGAAACTCGCAAGCTCGGAAAAACCGACCTCGAGGTAAGCAAGATCTGTCTCGGTACCATGACGTTTGGTGAGCAGAACTCTCAGGACGATGCATTTGCCCAGCTGGATTACGCGACAGAACACGGCGTCAACTTTATCGACTGTGCGGAAATGTACCCGGTACCACCGCGCCCGGAAACCTGTGGCCGCACCGAGGAATTTATCGGCAACTGGCTACAGCAGCGCGGCAAGCGGGATCAGGTAGTTTTGGCGACCAAGGTGACCGGGCGCGGGGCGGCGAACTCGGGTGTCGGTCATGTGCGCGGCGGTCCACGTTTGGACCGCATCCAAATTCTCAAGGCGTGCGATGATTCGCTGGCGCGGTTGAAGACGGATTACATCGACCTGTATCAGGTGCACTGGCCAGAGCGGCAGGCCAACTTCTTCGGCAAGCTCGGCTATCAGCACGGCGATGATGACGGCGTGGAGATCGCGGAGACGTTGTCCGCTCTGCAGGAGCTGGTTGACGCGGGCAAGGTGCGTCACATCGGCCTGTCTAATGAAACGCCCTGGGGCATGCACCGGTATCTGCGCCTCGCCGCCCACGGTAACAAACCCCGGGTGGCCTCGATCCAGAACCCGTACAGTTTGTTGAACCGCACGTTTGAGGTGGGCCTGGCGGAAATGGCCATCCGCGAGCAGTGTGGGTTACTCGCCTATTCACCCCTCGGCTTCGGCACTTTGAGTGGTAAATACCTGGATGGTGCCCAACCCGAAGGTGCGCGCCTTACCTTGTTCGAGCGCTTCCAGCGCTATACCGGCGAGCGCGCCGTCGCAGCGACCGAGGCCTATGTGTCACTGGCGCGGGAATTTGGGCTGGACCCGGCGCAAATGGCGCTGGCTTTTGTTACCCAGCAGCCGTTTGTTACCAGTAATATTATCGGTGCGACCACGTTGGCGCAGCTGCAAAGTAATATTGCCAGTGCGGAGCTGGTGTTGGGTGATGAGTTACTGGCGGCAATTAATGAAGTGCACAACGGGAACCCGAATCCTGCGCCATAGAATCGAATCTTTTGGTGCGGGTGATAAAAAGAGGGCTGCCATTTCTGGCAGCCCTCTTTGGGTTTAGCTTAACTGCAATCCGTGATTAGAGATTAAAACTGGTAGGTTGAGGAGAGGTAGGCAAAACGCCCCTGACCACTGTGGACTGTTGGGGTAAAGCCCATAAAGTCGGAGTAGTCGAACGACGGTTCCTCGTCGAACAGGTTGGTGACACCGAGGGTGACAGTGATCTTTTCAAAGCCAAAGTAATTTACCGTGGTGTCTACGGTGGACATGGAGTCGATGTCGCTCATGCCCGGCTGCTGCACGGACGCGTCTTGAGCAAAGCTGTCGATATAGTTCACCGCAAGCCGTGCGCCCAGGTCGCCGCGGCTCCAGTCAACTGCTCCGGTCCAGCGCCATTCTGGCTGTTCATAATCCCCTTCCGTGAGGTTGACGCGCAGGCCTCCGTCCACGTCGGGGCGCAGGTCCTCGTACTCCAGTACGTAATTCATTACGTAGGACAAGGTGAAACTGCCGAGGTCACTGTCCAGGTTGTAACGCAGGTCCAGATCCAGGCCGGAGGTGTTGAGGTCGCCAAGGTTCTGGAAGGAGTCGTTGATGGTCACCACCTCACCCGGGTCGTTAGGATCCGATGACGGGAGTCGAACAACGACATTCGGATCGTCGCCAAAGTTGCTGAATACAAACTGGGTATCCGAATCGATGATATTTTCGATTTCGTAGTGGTAGTAATCCAGCGAGGCCGTAAAACTGTCGCTCAGGTTGACGATGACTCCGAGATTGTAGCTCTCGGATTCTTCCGGCCCTAGATCAGGGTTGCCTTCGAAAACTGCAGTATATTCCTGAGGCTCACAGGCCTTGTTGACGTTGCCCACTGCGTCGCAGCGGATGGTATCGACAAGA
Organism: Microbulbifer agarilyticus; assembly: GCF_019800665.1. GTDB lineage: Bacteria > Pseudomonadota > Gammaproteobacteria > Pseudomonadales > Cellvibrionaceae > Microbulbifer > Microbulbifer agarilyticus_C. The sequence goes on along the minus strand of NZ_JAHVKO010000005.1, from coordinate 297,174 downwards.
TTTGGCGATTCATCTGTGCGGCCCAAACCAAGCTGAGAAAGCGACGGCGCGCGGAAGGCTGTGCCCCAGGAGCCGCGCAGGCTAAGGCTGTCCAGGGGGGACCACAGGAAGGATACCTTGGGGTCCGTGGTGGTGCCGAAATCGCTGTAGTCTTCGTGGCGCACCGCGAGCTGCATTTCAAAGTTGTCGCCAAGCGGTGCCGCCAGTTCTGCAAACAGCGCGGTGTTGTCCCGGCTGCCGTTTGCCTGGGTAGCCTCGGTGCCAAAAATATCACCACGCACGAATTGGTCATCCGGGTTGTCGCTGATGCTGTCTCTGCGGTGCTCAACCCCCAGCGCCAGCATCATGTCGCCACTGGGCATGGCCAGCACGGGTCCAGAGATTTGTGCATCGTAAGAGCGGGTGGTGGATTTGCCCACACGGGTAGTCGTGGTCTCGATGTAGGCCAGTGCCTCGGCGGTATTGGTGGAGGGCTCAAAGGGATTCCAAAGCCCGCTGTCGATGGCCTCCTGAATACGACGGGAGTTGGGGAAACCGTCCACACCGCGCTCAACCGCGTCGCTCTTGATATAGCTGTAGGCGGCTTCCCAGTTCCAGCTGCCCAGCTCGCCTTCCAGGCCCAGCACACTGCGGAAGTAATCCGAGTCCACCTCTTTCTGGCGATTGCCGATATCTACGGTACGCCGGCGCATGGTCAAGTCCTGGCCGAAGAAGGGGTGCGTGGGGTCGCCGGCGAAGGGGTGGTTGGGATTGTCGCCGGCCATAAACAGTTCGTTGAAGCTGGGGCTGCCGGCGCCTTTTACTGTGGTTTTGGCGTTCTGCCCGCTCAGCTCCACAAAGGCTTCCAGGTTGTCCGACAGGGTGTATGTGCCGAGATAGTTGTAACTGAGTCGTTCGGTGGACGGCACCATGGTCATGTGTGGCGCGTAGTCATAGCGGCACAGGTTGTTGGCGGTGTCTATGTCCTCGGCTGCGCAAACGTCGTTGCCGAAGGTGTCCGGTAGGCGATTGGTGGGGTCCGATGCGAGGGCAATGGTTCCCGGAATGCCCGAGGAACTGCGGAAATCCGTGGCAAAGGGGTCGTTCGGGCGCGCCGCGGCCTGGTTGGCCGTTCTGGAATAGCGGCGATCCGCATAGAGCAGCTCTTCGCGATTAAAGTAGTCAACGATAAAGGTATGGCTGCTGTTGTCGGTGGTATTGCCCCATACCATGCTGATATTGCTTTCCTCGCCGCCACCGGCGCTGGTACCGCCAATCTTGCCGGAGATTTCGAGGCCGTCGAAATCGTCGCGTAGAATGACGTTGATGACGCCGGCGATGGCATCGGAACCGTAAGTGGCGGAGGCGCCGTCTTTAAGGATGTCCACCCGCTTGATTGCGGCGAGGGGAATATTATTGATATCCACGAAGGCGGTATCGATGTTTTTGGCGAAGGGGCTCACGGATACGCGGCGGCCATTCACCAGAATCAGAGTCGAGTCCGCCCCCAGTCCGCGCAGGGAAACCGAGGAGCCCCCATTGGCGGTGTCGTCGCTGCTATTGGCCTGAGTGGAGAAGGTACCCTGGCCTGAAATGGGCAGCCGGGCAAACAGGCCGATCAGGTCGGTGACCCCGGTATTGGCGATATCTTCCGCAGTCAGGCTGGCCACGGGAGAGGGGCCGTCCATTGCCGCACGCTTGATGTGCGAGCCGGTCACTTCTACCAGCTCCATTTCCCCCTCTTGGGCGTCACTCTGTGCGCTTTGCGCGAAAATCTGGGCTGAGGCCAGTGTTGCAGCAATACCGAATGCGATAGGCGTTTTTTTCAAAAATCCCTTTGCCATTGCAATTTTCCTCGTAATTTTTTCGTTCTATCGATGGGTTTATTTTTCTGGATACCGCGTTGGCCACTGTAACAACTAGCGGACCGGGTCGAATCTGGTGATGATGGAAGTGTGATGGCTATCTCTCTACTGGCGCATAATTCGAAATATTTTGGCGTAAATTTCCATTTTTTTAGTTTTTGGTGCCGTTCCTGCAGAGTTGCCGATGAGGATAGATTGGGTGCCGTGTGCCCGCGCCTATACTCAGGGCAGGCCACATAAATCAGCAGGAGAACACCATGGATATGAGAGGGCACCACACTCTGAGCGACCTCTTTGCCCAACTGGGGCTGGGGTCCGACAATGACGCGATTGAGGACTTCCTCAATAGTCACCAACTAGCGGGAGAAGAAAAGCTCACCCTGGCCACCTTCTGGAGTGATAGCCAGCGCAAGTTCTTGAGTGACGCGCTGAATGAGGACAGCGACTGGTGCGAGGTGGTCGACGAGCTCGACGCTATGTTGCGTCACTGAGCGGTCTGGCACTTTACCTTCCCTAATCTCTCTAATGGCTCCGCTCGGGGTGCTTAGCGTGTTTGGGACTGGTTTGGTTTCCACGAACTCCATTTTGTGACTCAACAGAAGGGTTCGTTCAACGGGTATATCCGCTGGCAGGGTGCGGAGCTATAATGCGCCGCATTCTTCCTGCCGCTGCGGTGGCCGGGACTCCATTCCCTGATCGTAATTACCCGTTTTATGGAAAAACCCCATTTTCGCGCCGCCCTGCTGCACCCGCGTTACTGGTTCACCTGGACCCTCTTTGGAATCTGGTATCTGGTCGCCCAACTGCCTTATCGCTGGCAAATCGCCATGGGGCGCACCCTTGGTAGCCTGATGCTGCGCTTTGCCGATGACCGCCGCCAGATTGCCGAGCGCAATTTAGCCCTGTGTTTTCCAGAACTCTCCCCAGCCGAGCGCGAGCAGCTGCTGCGGCGCAACTTTGCCTCCAACGGTATTGCGCTGATGGAAGCGGGCATGGCCTGGTTCCGCTCTCCGCGCTGGCTGCGCCGCCGCTTCACCATTGAAGGCCTGGAGCACCTGCAGGAACCGCAGAGTCAGGGGCAGGGCGTGGTGTTGATGGCCATGCACTTCACCACCTTGGAGATGGGCGCGGCCTTTATGAGCATGAGCCATTCGGTGGATGGCATGTACCGGCCACACAAGAACCCGGTGTATGACTATATGCAGCGCAAAGGCCGCGAGCGTCACAACGAAGATTCCAATGTACTGCAGCGCAAGGACGTGCGCGGCATGTTGCGTGCCCTGCAACGCGGTCGCGCGGTCTGGTATGCGCCGGACCAGGACTACGGCATCAAGCAGGGCGTGTTTGCGCCGCTGTTCGGCGTCCCGGCGGCAACGGTAACCGGTACTTCCCGATTTGCCCGGGTTGGCCGCGCCAAGGTCGTACCCTATACGGTGACGCGCCTGGAGGATAAAGGTATCTATCACGTCAAGGTCTTCCCGGCCATTGACGAGATACCCTCCGGTGATGAGTACCAGGACGCGGTGCTGGTGAATGAGTTCGTGGAGGCCCGCATGCGCGAAAACCCCTCGCAGTACATGTGGGTGCACCGTCGCTTCAAAACCCGCCCCGAGGGTGAGGAAAGCTTCTACCCGCCGCGCAAAAAACGGCGCAAAAAGCGCAAAAAATAACCAGTTTTAGCGGTGTCGGCCTCTGTTCCAGTGGATGACTTTTTTGCGCTGGCATCCAACCTGCCCGCTAAGTAACATACCGCATTCTATTTTTGGTGGTATTAACCGGCTCGCGGCCGGTTAGAGAAGGAGTTGCAATGATTTCCGGCAGTATGGTGGCGCTCGCCACACCCATGTATGCAGACGGCAGCCTGGATTGGGACAAACTGCACGACTTGGTGGAGTGGCACATAGAGCAGGGCACCCGTGCCCTGGTGGCCGTAGGAACCACAGGCGAGTCTGCAACTCTCGATGTACACGAGCATCTGGAAGTCATTCGCCGGGTCGTGGATCAGGTTGCCGGGCGCATTCCGGTGATCGCGGGTACTGGCGCCAACTCCACCACCGAAGCCATCGAGCTGACCGCCACCGCGGCAAAATGTGGTGCCGATGCCTGCCTGCTGGTGACACCTTACTACAACAAGCCCACTCAGGAAGGCCTGTACCTGCACTTCAAGGCAGTGGCGAAGGCCGTCAACATTCCCCAGATTCTCTACAATGTGCCCGGGCGTACTGCGGTAGATATGCTGCCGGAAACCGTTGCACGCCTGAGCTCGGTAGCCAATATCGTGGGTATCAAAGAAGCGACTGGCGACCTGGAGCGGGCTCGCGCGGTAATTGATCTGGTACCGGAAGACTTTGCTGTCTACTCTGGTGACGATGCCACCGCAGCGGAACTGATTTTGATGGGTGGTCACGGCAACATCAGTGTTACCGCTAACGTTGCTCCTGCCGCAGTCGCGCAAATGTGTGAGGCTGCCCTGGCTGGAGACGCCGAAACCGCCCGCGCAATCAATCAACGTATCGAACAATTGCACAAAACGCTGTTTGTGGAGTCCAACCCCATACCGGTTAAATGGGCTTTGAAAGAAATGGGCCGTATCGATAGCGGAATCCGTCTGCCTTTGACCGAGCTGTCCGCCGAGCATCACGGTGTAGTGCGCGACGCGCTGCGCAGTGCGGGTGTGCTCTGACAGCGACAAGACGGTTGGCTGAGACCCGAGACATCGGATTTACGCAAGGCCAGCGTAACTGGATAAAACGCGATCGCGACTGATTCGACAAGGTACGAATAATGACAAAATTGACCACCGGAGCGCTGCTGTGCGCTGTGGTTTCTACTCTCAGTGGCTGTGGTATTTTCGGCAATGATGGGTATTTCCGCGACCGCGGAGACGACTACCAAATGGCCAACAGCCTGCCACCCCTGCGCATGCCCGCCGGCATTACCGAGAAGCCCCAGGAAGAGCTTTACGAAGTGCCGACCATTGCCGGTGATGTGGAGCGGGGAGAATTCGTTGTTCCGCGTCCCCAGGCTCTGAATGTGAACGTGGGCCTGGATCGGGTGAAAATTCAAAAGCTGGGCAGCCGTCGCTGGGTGCTGGTGAATCAGCCGCCGGATGAAGTCTGGCCGCAACTGCATTACTTCCTGCGTACCACCGGCCTGCAGCTGGCGATGTCCGACGCGGGTTCTGGCACCATGGAAACCACCTGGCTGACCTTTGGCGAAAGCCCGGAAACCAAAGACAAGTACCGTTTGCAGGTCGAGTCCGGAGTGCAACCGGACACCACGGAAATTCATGTGCGTCACCTGTCCGCGCCAATGTCTGCCCCGGCCAGTGAGGCGGTTACCTGGCCGGCCCAATCCAGCAGTGCGGAGCGTGAAGGCTGGATGATCGACGAGATGTCCACCGCGCTGGCCACCGATGCCGCCGGCACCTCCGCCTCCCTCGTGGCGCAGGCCGTTGGTGGTGGCAAGGTCAAGGTACAGGTGATGGAGCCTGCCGGTCAGGAGCCGTTTGTGGCGCTTGATCTGGCAATGAATCGTGCGCGTGCCACCGTTGCCCACGCGCTGAATACCGGCGCCTATCGCCTGCATAAAGAAGATGCGGATCAGGGCGTTTACTACGTCACCTTCGACCCGGACCGCGAGCTTTCCGAGGAAGATGAAGGATGGTTCTCCAGCTGGCGTTCCGGCAGAGGGGAAGACAAGATTGCGCAGGCTGCCGATGGCTACAGTCTGGAGCAGGTACTGGCGAATGTTGATCCGAGCGCACAATTGTTTGCCGGCATCCCCGGCGTTGGCGGTGCGCCGGCGTCAGATATCCCCGGATACCTGGTGGTGATGCGTCAGGTGGGTGAATCCGTGCAGGTGCGCGTGCGCTCTACCCGTGGCAAACCGCTGTCCCGCGCCAGAGCCTCCGAGCTGCTGATGGCGATCCGCCAGAACCTGATCTGACGGAAACTGTAACGACATGGCGATCCGATTTGCCTCCCTGGGTAGTGGTAGTAAGGGCAATGGCACTCTGGTCGCCTGTGGTGATCACTGCCTGTTGGTGGACTGCGGTTTCACCATCAAGGAAACCGAGCGGCGCATGGCGCGGCTCGGTGTCTCTCCCGCGGACCTCTCCGCAATTCTTGTAACCCACGAACACAGCGACCATATGGGCGGCGTCGGCCCACTTGCGCGCAAGTACCGCCTGCCGGTATATCTGACGCCGGGCACCCTGCGCGCGCGGGATATCGGTACCTTGCCGCAGGTTCACCTGATCGAAGGGCACCAGCCATTCGTGATCGGGGATATTCAGGTCACCCCGGTGGCCGTCCCCCACGATGCTCGCGAGGCCGCACAGTTTGTGTTTCGCAGCCGTGGCAGCAGTCTCGGTCTACTTACCGACTTGGGCACCATTACCCCCCATGTAGAGTCCCACTTTGGCGACTGCGATGCGCTGGTACTGGAAGCCAATCATGACCCACAAATGCTGGCGCAGGGCCCATATCCGCCCTCGTTGAAGCGTCGCGTGGGCGGTGCCTACGGCCACCTGAGCAATCAACAGGCGGCAGGTTTTCTACAGCGGGTCGGCAGCGACCACCTGCAGCACCTCGTTGTGGCGCATATCAGCGAAAAGAACAACAGCCTCGATCTCGCGCGTGCGGCCCTGTCTGATGCTGCCGCCAGCGCGGCTAACTGCATTTTTGCCTGCCAGCAGGAAGGCTTCGACTGGCTTCAGATCAGCTCGACCGATATTGCATCGCCACCGCGGGATGGCGTGCAAATAGCAAACGCCCCTGCGGAGACGATAGACTAAGGCTCCCGGCCAAGATTCTGCGCATTCCCCGTCGCGCTTGTCCCGCAATAATTTGCCAGCAACAAACTGAAGATGGAGTTTCCCTGTGGTTGCAACCAATTACCTGAGTTATACCGATAGCGGTGCGCTTTACGGCAAACCCGGTCTGGACCTGTTGCTGGTGGAAACCGCGTTATGCCGGGCGGTGATTGCGGTGCAAGGCGCCCAGGTTCTCGAATTTACCGCGCGTGATCGCGCGCCGCTGTTATGGCTGAGCCCGGCTGCGGGGTTTGCGCCCGGTAGCGCCGTGCGCGGTGGCGTGCCCGTGTGCCTGCCGTGGTTTGGAGAAAACCGCGCAGATCCCTCGAAACCCAAGCATGGATTAGTGCGTGGCCAGTCCTGGACGCTGGATAGCAGCGAGCAACAGGAGGATGGTCGTGTGTTGTTGCGGCTGTCTTTTTCTCACCCAGGCGACGAAGTCTTTGCGCCGAGTTTCCACTGTTCGCTTACTATTGGCCTGGGCGAGGCGTTGACGTTCGACCTTGAGCTGACCAATACCGCTGAGGTTGCCGCGGAATACAGTTGGGCGCTACACAGCTATTTCGCTGTGGATGACGTCAATACCGTGCAGGTAGAGGGATTGTCCGGGGTTGAATATCTGGATAAGACCACGGGCTTTTCCCGCGACCTTCTCGAGGGGAATCTGAACTTTTCCGGTGAGATTGACCGTGTCTTTGAGCAGGCGCCCGCCGAGCAGACTATCTTGACCCCGAATCCAATTCATACCCGCAGTGAAAACTGCCACACCGTCATTACCTGGAACCCAGGTGCAGAGCTCGCTGCCACAATGGCCGACGTCGGTCCGCATTACACGGGGTTTGTCTGTGTGGAACACGGCAACGCTTTTGCGAATAGCTGGCAGCTTGCAGCGGGTGAGACAGCGGGCGCCCGTCTGGAGCTCACCCGCTAAACCAAGAGGTGCTGATGAACAACGGATTGATTCACGCATACCTTCTGGACGGTAAGGGCGGTGCCCGCAATCTAACCTGGGCTGAAGTTGATGCCTGGAAGCCTGCTCAGGGCAGCCTGTGGGTGCATTTGGATTATTCCGACGCACAGGCGCAGTCGTGGGTATCAGATACCGCCCAACTCGATCCCCTGGTGGCTGCGGCCCTGTTGACGGAAGAGACGCGGCCGCGAAGCACAGCCGTTGGCGATGGACTGCTGATAGCCTTGCGCGGCGTCAATCTTGATCCCGAATCTGAGCAGGAAGACCTGGTGTCGCTGCGCCTGTGGGTCGAAGAGTCGAGAATTATCACCACCCGCAAGCGACCGCTGCTTGCAGTCAGAGACCTGCGAGAGCAACTGGAGCGCGGCCGTGGCCCAACGACGAGTGCGGGAGTGCTGTTCGAATTAGCGGGACTGCTGGTGTGGCACATGGGGCACACGGTGGACAGCTTTGAAGATGCGATGGATGGGCTGGAAGATCGGGTTGTCGCCGGCGATAGTGCCGACTTGAGGTCAGATCTCGCCGTTTTGCGCAAGCAAACCATTACCCTGCGTCGCTACCTCACTCCGCAACGTGACGCGCTGACCCATCTTATGGCGGAGAGGCGGCCGTGGATAAGTAAGCGGGATCAAATGCAGCTGCGTGAAGTCAGCGATCGTTTGTTGCGGCATATCGAGGATATTGATGAGATCCGCGATCGTGCGGCTGTCACCCAGGAGGAATTGGCCAGCCGCATCTCTGAGCAGCTCAACAACCGGATGTATTTACTGTCGATTATTGCTGCGGTTTTTTTACCGCTGAGCTTCTTTACCGGGTTACTGGGGGTTAATGTCGGGGGGATTCCCGGTTCGGAAAACCCCCAAGCGTTTATTATTTTCAGCGTGCTGCTGGTTGTCACTGTTGTGTTGCAGCTGGTGGCATTTCGCTGGAGAAAATGGCTGTAAACGTTGCTGACGAATCCTGGCCCGCAATCAGCCGAAGATTGTTACCGTCTGTCGCGACAGCGCAATCAGGCGACCGCGCGCATCCCACAGGCGTGCGCCAATCACCGCATAGCCGTCTTCCGCCTGCTCTACTTCCGCCAGGTACTGCCACCAGTCGTTGCAGTTTGCCTCGAGGTCGTGGGCAGCGGGCATAAGTTCCACGGTCCAGGTCAAAGTGCTGGCGGGGGACAGGGTGGTGACCAGTGAAAGCACAGCCGGTGGCCAGGCGTCGATCAGTGCCAGCAGGTGCCCCGTGCTGACCGGGCCGCTATTTTCACTTTTGAAACGGATCCAGCCACCGATGCGCCCTTCATCGCTGCCGGTAAATGGCATGGCGCCTTCGCCCAGCCGGTAATCAAAGTGTTGCGAAAACTCTGGGACCAGCCCTTCGATGTAGGGCAGGGCTTCGCAGGCCTCTGGCGCCGGGAATTCCGGTGCAGCGCCGGTGCCGACAGAAACCGCGGACTCGCGGGGCTTGCCAAAGCTCGCCAGTACAGCGGTGGTCACCTGTTCGCCCTGCGACGCATGGGCTTCCATTTGTACCGCGGAGCGTCCGGCGCGCAGCACGCGTACCGATGTGTCCAGCGCGCCTGCGGCTGCCGGTGCCACGAAAGAGAACGTCAATGAGCGAAGGTGCGTTTGCGGTGCGGTATCACCACACGCTTGTTCCAATGCAGATTCCAGTGGTTGGTACAGAACCGCGGCCACCATGCCGCCAAAGGTTGCTCGTCCCTGGCTCCAGCCTGCCGGAATCTGCGCTGGCGCATCGCGGCGCGCGACATTCAATGTGGTCTCGAAATCCATACTACTTTTCCTGTGATTTCTCGTGGTACCGGTCGCCAGCCGGTGTGTGAGCCTTAACTAAAACTGTGGTCCGTGTCCGGGAAAATGCCATTCTTCACATCTTCCGCGTACTTGCGTAGCGCACCGGGGATGTCGCCGGCTTCCACTAGGAAGTTCTTGGAGAATTTTGGTGGCTTTTCCGTTAGGCCGAGAATGTCGTTGATCACCAGTACCTGGGCATCGGTATGGGGACCGGCGCCGATTCCGATGGTGGGCATGGTGACGGTTTCGGTAATGCGTTTGCCGAGTTCCGTGGGGACACACTCGAGCACCAGCAGGTCTGCTCCAGCCTCGTCCAGTTGTACTGCGTCATCGAGAATCTCACCGGCGCGGTCGTCGTCGCGGCCCTGTACACGGAAACCGCCCAGCTTGTGTACCGATTGCGGGGTAAGCCCAAGGTGGGCACACACCGGGATACCGCGCTCGGTGAGCATTTTGACCGTCGGTGCGAGCCAGGCGCCGCCCTCAATCTTCACCATATGGGCACCGGCCTGCATGATGCGCGTGGCATTGGTCAGTGCCTGCTCCGGTGTGGCGTAGGTCATAAAGGGCAGGTCGCCCATGATCAGGGACTTCTTGTTGCCCCGCGCCACCGCCTCCACGTGATAGATCATCTGCTCCATGGTGACCGGGATAGTGCTGTCGTATCCCAATACGGTCATGCCAAGCGAGTCGCCAATCAGCAGGGTTTCGACGCCCGTTTTTTGCGCCATCGCCGCCATGGGGGCGTCGTAGAGGGCGACACAGATAAACTTTTCACCGTCGGCCTTCATTTTGCGCAGCGTTTGTACCGTAACGGGCTTGCTCAGCTCTTGGGATCCGTAGGGCATGTTGTGTTCTCGCTTTGCGGGCGCATAGGCCCGGACTTCTCTAATGGTACTGTGGAGGCTTGGCTGGGTTACTTGCCTGGATTGTAGTAATGCCGGCCGCTTTTTACGTTCAGCAGGTATTCCACCAGCTGTTGATAGTCTTCTTGCTGGTCGACGATGTCGATTTCCGCGCAGTTGACGATGAGCAGCGGTGCCTGGTCGTAGTAGTGGAAGAACTTGGTGTACGCCTCGTTGAGGGTGCTCAGGTACTCGTTACTGATGCTGCGCTCTGCGCTGATACCGCGCTTGTGAATACGCTCCTGCAATACATTCAGCGGCGCCTGCAGGTAGATCACCAGGTCGGGTTTCGGAGCTTCGAGGGTGAGGTGCTGGTATACCTGGCGGTAGAGCTGCAGTTCGTCGCTGTCGAGGGTGACCTCGGCAAACAGCTGGTCTTTCTCGATCAGGAAATCTGCTACCCGCACCGGTTTGAACATATCGTCCTGGCGCAGGGCCTGGATTTGCTGCGAGCGTTGCAGCAAAAAGTGCAACTGTGTCGGCAGGGCCGCGCTTTTGGGGTCGCGGTAGAACCGCTCGAGGAAGGGGTTGTCTTCCGGCAGCTCCAGCAGGGTATCGTAATTGAACGTGGCCGCCAGGCGCTTTGCCAGGGTGGTTTTACCCACACCGATATTGCCCTCTACCGCAATAAAGCGCGGCAAGTCCCGACCGTTCAAATCGATCTCGTGGGAAAGGTTTTCGGCACGGTAATCGTCGGAAGAGGGGGCGTCGGACGCGGGAAAATTACTCACCGAGGTTACTCCTTTTAGGTTCCCCGGTTACAGTCGGTGTAACCGGTTGGCTGGACACTGGTCAAGCAGGGCATGCAGTGGTGTGCCGTCGGGCATCACGAGATCCGGAGCCACATCGGCCAGTGGAACCAGCACAAAATTTCGTTCTGGAATGCGCGGATGCGGTACGCTCAGGCGGTCGGTCGCCAGGGTGTGGTTGCCAAACAGCAACACATCCAGGTCCAGGGTCCGCGCTCCCCAACGCACCGTGCGTTCACGACCGTGCGCATTCTCAATGGCTTGCAGTGCATCCAATAACGCTTCCGCGCTTAGATCGGTATCCAGCGCCGCTACGGCGTTCACATAATCTGGCTGCTCTCCGGGGCCTACCGGCGCGCTGGTATAAAACGGAGAGCTCTCGATCAACCGGGTGTGCGCGATTTCGGCCATGGCGTTCAGTGCACTACGCAGCTGCCCGGCGGGGTCCGCGAGGTTGCTGCCGAGGCCAATATAACAGCGAGTCACTTGTGAAGTCCGCTCAATTTGACGGGCGTTCGCCGCCCTTGTTGGTGCGGTTGCGGCGACCACCGCGGTTGCGACGGCCACGGCTTTTGCTGCCGCGCGGCCCGTTTCTGGGAACGTCACGAACCATTTGCAAGCGCTGCTCTTCGTCCTGTTGCTGGAACTCTGTCCACCATTGGCCCAGCCCGGAAGGGATCTCGCCGCTGTCTTCGCGCAGTAACAGGAAGTCGTACGCGGCGCGGAAACGCGGGTGCTCCATCAGGCGGAACGCACGTTCGCCACCGCGGCGCGGCAGGCGGGATTGCATGTCCCAGATTTCCCGCATGGGCATGGAGAAACGCTTGGGAATCGCCGTGTGTACCAGTTGTGCACTGGTAATTTTTTGCGCGGCCTGCGCCAGGGCCGGCACCGGAGGAATGCCTTTTTCAGTCAGGAACTTCTGTTCGCTGTTGACCGCGGGCCACAGCAGCGCTGCGTAAAGGAACGCGGGCGTGACACGTTGGTCGGAACGGATGCGGGTATCGGTATTGCGCAGGGCTTGGCGGGTGAGCGCCAGGGCTTCCGGGTTATCGAGCATGCGCGCGTTGTCGGGGAACAGGTGCGGCCATAACTCGTATTCGCGCAGCAGTTCGAAGGTGCGCTCGCCATTGCCGCTCATCAACAGCTTGAGGACTTCATCGAACAGGCGGGCCGGGGCAATGTTACGCAGCAGCGGAGCCAGTTTGTGCAGCGGCGCAGCTGTGCCGGGTTCAATGTCGAAACCCAGCTTGGCGGCAAAGCGCACCGCGCGCAGCATGCGCACCGGGTCTTCTTTATAGCGGGTTTCTGGGTCGCCGATCATGCGGATCAGCCGTTGCTCGATGTCCTGAATACCGCCGGTGTAGTCGTGAATTTCGAAACCGTTGGTGGTGTAGTAGAGCGCGTTGACGGTGAAGTCCCTGCGTACTGCATCGCTCTCCAGATCGCCGTAGACATTGTCCCGCAGCAGCATGCCGTGTTCGGACTGTTGCGCCTCGTGGGCCTCACCATCACTGTGATGGCCGCGGAAGGTGGTTACCTCGATCACTTCACGGCCGATGCGGGCGTGGAGGATACGGAAGCGGCGCCCGACAATGCGCGCCCCGCGAAACAGCTGCTTGGCCTGCTCCGGGGTGGCATCGGTGGCGACGTCAAAGTCCTTGGGGTGGCCGCCCAGCAGCAGGTCGCGTACACCACCGCCGACGATATAGGCCTCAAATCCGGCTTCCTGCAGGCGTTTCATTACCGTCAGTGCCGCGCGGCTTACGTCGCGCCGAGACAGGCAATGATCGCCGCGGGGAACCACGGTGCGGGTATTGTTGGAGCGTTTGGATTTCTTGCGCCCGGGGCTGGGTGGGCGAGGGCCGCGTGATGGGGTGGTGTCTGGCCGGCTGGATTCCGCTGTGGAATCACCTTCGGCGGACTTCGACTTGTCGTGCCAGCGCTTGATACGGCTGATCAGGGTATTGAACATACGGCTATCTGTTTTGTCCGCAGCCCACTGATGCAGGGGCGGCTGTATCTGTATCGGTGTACTTTCTCTGAAGCGGTTGCTTAAAAGTACTCTAGATAAACCGGGGTTGCTCCGGCGGCTACTGGTCCGGAAGACGGTTTGGAGGCGGATTCTAACACATACAGCACAATGCACAGCTGCCGGGCCCAATCCAATGGGGTCCAGCATCAAAGTGCATCGAGTGAAATAAAGAAAAGAAAGAAATTATTCTTATTCGGTATGAAGGCAGCGGCTTCCTTGCGCTATCAATTTGCTATTCAGCAAACCCTCTCCCAGGCACAATCAGTCAGTTTGTCACGTGCTTGTCGTTATTTTTGTTGTCTTCTACAAGTTATTGTTCTTGTTATTCGTCTTTATTCTTATTGTTTATTTTTATTATTGTTTCTTATTACTTTTTGTTTATTTTTATTGTTATTGCGAGCTTTATTGTTTTTATTGCTCAAATTTTGCTCCGGATTCGATCACTTTGGCTTTTATTGTCGATCTTCCCGTTATTATTTTTATTGTGTTGCGCCCGCTTATTGTCAGTTGTTATTAGGGCTTTAACAGTCATTTATTATTATTCTTGGCTGTTCTTGTTGTTTGGCCTATACAAAGCAGATAGCGTGCCAACTTTAAAAAATCCTTTAAAATCAAAGGGTTAAGTTTTTAAGGAACTTTTTTGTGGCGCTGAAATACAGCTTTCCGTTACGCATAGTGCGGTGGTTGTTACTTGGGGGCGGAACTGGGTAACACTTTCACCTGTTACCAATTCGCCCCCACTCTGTGCGGCTTCCCAGTTGGGGCGCGAGCACGCAAGTCACCTCCAACTTATTGAAAGTTAACGTGTTTTTGATTCTTGCGACGGGGTAACAAAAAAGCCCGTGCTGGTGTGCACGGGCTTTTTTGTTTACTTGGGGGGAAGATGCTCAGGCTTCGGCGAGGCGTTTGGCCTTTTTGCGCGGGATGCCGAGCTTCTGGCGGCGCTCCCACAGGCACTTGCGACTCACACCCAGCTTTTTGGCCAGCTCGGTTTCACTCATGGTTTCCTGATGTTCCAGAACGAAACGGGCGAAGTAATCTTCCAATGACAGGTCTTCGCGCGGGTCGGCGCGCAGACTGGTGCGTGGACGCCGCTCGGGGTCCGCTTCTTCGATCGGTACCAGATCCAGATCGATGTCCAGAGTGCGGTGGTCAATCTCGACGTTGTCTTCGGTGAGAATCACTGCGCGCTGAATTGCGTTCTCCAGCTCGCGCACGTTACCGGGCCAGGTGTAGGTAGTGATCGCCTGAATCGCTTCCGGTGACAGTCGCAGGATTGAGCGATTGACCTTGGCGCAGAATTTTTCCAGCAGGTTCTCGGCAATGGTCAGTACGTCCTTGCCGCGCTCACGCAGAGGCGGAAGGGTCATCTGGACCACGTTGATACGGTAATACAAGTCTTCCCGGAATTTGTGTTCTGCTGCCAGCTGGCGCAGGTTCCGGTGGGTTGCCGCGACCAGGCGCACGTTGACCTTGCGTGACTCAATGGCGCCGATGGGGCGCACCTCACCTTCCTGCAGCACCCGCAGCAGTCGTGCCTGCGCTTCCAGGGGCAATTCGCCAATCTCATCGAGGAACAGGGTGCCGCCATCGGCAGCAGCGATTAGACCCTCGCGCGCGGTTTGCGCGCCGGTAAACGCGCCTTTCTCGTGACCAAAGAGCTCCGCTTCGATCAGGGTTTCCGGAATGGCGGCACAATTCACCGAGATCAGGGGTTTGCCGTTGCGCTTGCTCTCTTCGTGAATCGCCCGGGCTACCAGTTCTTTACCGGTACCGGTCTCACCGTGCACCAGTACGGTGGCGTCGGTAGGAGCCACCTTGTGGATACGTGCATAGAGGTCGCGCATTACCGGGCTGTCACCGATCATGCCAGATATGGCGCGGCCTTCCGCTTTGCTGTCCGCTGCTGCGGCACCCGCCGCACGATTCTGTTCCGCCTTGCCGATGACCCGGCGCACGGTGGCGAGCATTTCATCGTGGTCGAAGGGTTTGGCGATATAGTCGGCGGCGCCCATACGCATGGAGTCAACCGCAGAGCGCAGGCTGGCGTAGCTGGTCATGATCAGCACCGGCACATCGCCGGCCAGCTTGAGCAGGTCTGTGCCGGGTGCACCGGGCAGGCGCAGGTCGGAAATAATGAGGTCCATATCCGCGAGGCGGTATTTTGTGGTGGCCTCACGTACCGAGCCGGCTTCACTGATCTTGTAGCGGTGCCGCTCCAGCAGCTTGCGCAGAGCCGTGCGGATAATGGCTTCATCTTCTACGATCAGAATGTGGCTCATGTGTTACGCCTGGTTACAAAGTGTTCAGGGGACGCTAAGTTTTACCTTTTGAGCGTTTCGATGCAACCCAGCTGCCTGTTTGTGATCAAAAATCACCCTGATTTTTATGTCTGCAGGTAACAGATTGGTCATAAACCCACCAGTCAGCCATCTTTCGGGGGTGACTCAGAGTTCGGCCAGTGGGATCTGCACAATAAATTGCGCACCGCGCCCGGTTTCCGGATGGGCCGGACTGACCAGTTCCAGTTGCCCGCCATGCTCTTCCACAATGCTGTACACCATCGCCAGGCCAAGACCGGTACCTTCGCCGGGTTCCTTGGTGGTGAAGAAGGGCTCGAGAATCCGCTCCCGGTGTGCCGGTGAGATCCCCGGACCATTGTCGGTCACTGCGACACAGGCCTGCCCGGCACGGGTGTAGCCGGTGACTTCGATATGGCCGCCATCGGGGCTGGCATCACGCGCGTTACTCAGCAGGTTGATAAACACCTGAATCAGACGCTGGTTGTCGCCGAGCGCAATCAGGTCGGCGGGCACCTCATTGGCGAAGGTGACCTCGGTCTTGTCCCGCTGCAGCGATAGCAGCTGTACCGCCTCTTCCACGCAGGCGCGCAGGTCCACCGGCGCTTTTTCGCTGTCCTGATTACCGCTGTGGGAGAAGCTCACCAGCGAGTGGACGATGCGGCTGATGCGCTGGGTCTGGCTGAGGATCTGGTCTGCCGTTTCCAGTACCTCCGGGTTCTCCGACTCGTACTGCAGATTCTGTGCGAGGCAGGCGATACCGGTGACCGGGTTTCCGACTTCGTGGGCAACCCCGGCGGCGAGGCGACCAACCGATGCCAGGCGTTCGCTGTGCATCAGTTCCTGCTCCAGCACCTGTGTTTCCGTGATGTCTTCCACCAGCAACATTTGCCCGTCACTGCGGTTGTCGCGACGGGTGTTCTCGCGGCCGTATTTTCCGGCGCGCTGCTTGAGTCGTGTTTTGTGTAGGTTCAACCAGTGGCTGGTGCCATCGATATCTACCTGCTGTTTGAAACGGCTGTCATCGGTGGAACGGGCAAATTCCGTCAGCTCGCTGCGCCATGGCTCCGGCAGGTACTCTGGCTTGGAACCGATTACCTCGCTGGCACTGATTCCGGTGAGCTCCGTCATGGCGTAGTTCCACAGCAGTATCTCGCCGTCGCGCCCCAGGGAGCAGGCCGCCATGGGCAGCTCTTCCAGCATTTGTCGGTGATAGAGGCGCAGGTTGTTCAGCTCCGCGGCCAGGCCAGTGAGCTGGTTTTTATAGCGGCTGAGACGGGTCTCGATCAGGTTGATGTCTTTGTTTGCAGGCTGGTCGCTGGTAACAAATGGCACGTGCCGGTCGAGAATCTGGCCCGCCAGTACACGCCCCAGCAAGCCGGAGAGGTTGGCTTCCAGGCGGTCGCGCAGCTGGCGCAGCGCATAGGGCCGCCGCTCCTCTTCCGACAGGTTGAGCTGGCGCAATGCACGGCTCACTTCCTGACTCGCGGTGGCCGCGCCGAGGCTTTCGGACAGACGCAGGCGGAATTCCGCCGCGGATTGCACATCCAGTTCCAGGCGCAGCGCCTGACTGATGGAATCGTCACTACACAGGTCGGCGGCATAGCGCTCGAGGCTGGAGGTGCGCGTGAAGATGGAGAGGCCCACAAACAGCAGCATATTTACCGACAGAGTCAGGGTGGTGATCTGTGGCCAGATCTCCATCCCCAGCGGTATGTGGAAGTCACCAATGCGAATACCGCTGTTACCCACCATTGCCGGCAGCAGTAGCCCGCCGGCCCACACCAGCATGCCCGCCAGCAGCCCGCCGATAAATCCGCGCCGATTGCCCTGCGGCCAGTGGATAACCGCGAAGATCCCCGGCAAAAACTGCAGGGAGGCGATAAACGCAATGATCGCGAGGTCCGATAGCGACAGGCGGTTGTTCAACAACAGGTAAAACGCGAAGCCGGCGAGAAACAGCGCCGCCACCAGTGCCCGGCGCAGCCACAGCAGCTGGCGGTACATGTTGTCGTCGGATTGCCAGCGCGTGCCGGGCAGCAGCCAGTGATTCATCACCATAGTGGCCAGTGCCAGGGTGATCATGATCAGGGCGCCGGTGGCTGCAGACAGGCCGCCGATAAAGGCGAGAATGGTCAGCAGCGCGGAGCCGCTGGCGCGGGGCACTGCGAGGGTGAAGTACTGCACGGGTTCCGTAACATCCAGCGCGAAGCCCGCCCACATGATCGGGAAGATTGGCAGCGCCATCAGCAGCATGAACAGCGGGAAGCCCCAGCTGGCGGTGCGCAACCCTTCGGTGGGAGGTCGGTCCGCGATACTCAGATAGAAAATATGTGGCATGGCCACTGCGGTGGCGATAAACACCAGCAGCAGGGTGTGGGAGGAGCCCTGTTTGATTGGCGAGTACAGCAGCTGCTGCATATCGCTGTTTTGTGCGAGCCAGTTGTCCAGGTCGCCGAGGCTGCCGAACACGCCGTACACCGCATAGAGGCCAACCGCGAGCAGGGCGACCAGTTTGACCACGGATTCCAACGCCATGGCACTGGCGAGGCCTGCGCGGCGTTTGCGCGAGGCGCCGTAGGTGCTGGTAAATACCGCCAGCAACACACAGTAAAGGAACGCGATGAGATCTTTACTGGTGACGCCACTGTCGGGCAGTGCCATCGCCGCCACATTGTCTCGGGACAGCAGTGCCAGGGTTTCTGCCACTGCCTGAATCTGCAGGGCGATCAGCGGTAGCAGCCCCAGCAACATAAACAGGGTAGCGAGGGTGCCCGCTTCGCGGCTGTGATAGCGAAACACCAGCAAATCGGCGGGTGAGGTCAGCTGGTAGCGCTGTGCCAGCCGCGCCAGGGGTTCCAGCGCAAATGGCGCAAACAGGAACATGGCACCGGTACCCAGGTAATAGGCGAGTACCCCATAGCCGTGCTGCCAGGCGAGATCGATGATGCCGTAATAGGTCCAGGCACTGAGCGAGACCCCAAGGGACATCACATAGAAGAAGGGGTGGCGCACCCAACTGCTGGACAGCCAGCCCTTGGAGGTGGCGAAGGCCACAAAGAACAGCGCGAAAATATAGGCGACGCCAATCAGCGCAATATTGACGATGTCAAAGGTCATCGGGTTTGCGCCTCCGCTGAATAAAAATGGCCAGCAGAATCAGCACGAACCAGAGAATAAACGGGCGATACCAGGCGCCGGAGGGGTTGATCATCCAGGTGAATACGGTGGGGCTGAATACGTAGCCCACCAGTACCAGCAGGATTAACAGGGTGCGGTTGCTCATTGGAAGCCTGTTGGGGTCCCTGTGGTGAAGCAGCTTGAACACGGGGAATTAGAACACGGGGAAACTGGCGCGAAATGTTAATGCGCCGCCGGGGCACAGTTCAACTGTTTAACGGAGTAGCGGTTGGCGAATTAGTCGAGCAGGCGATTGTGGCGATCGACCGCCTTGCGCTGCCAGTGGGCGCTGGCCCAGGCAAGGATATGCGCCGGGGTGTTCGCATCGAGATCTTGCGGGGGGCGCAGACCGAGAAATCCCAGTGCCTGAATCAGGTTTGAGGCGGCTTTGTTGTCGTCCAGCGGGGCGGCGTGATTCTGCTTGCTCAGTTTCTGTCCGGCTTCGTTCATCACCAGCGGCAAGTGCCCAAACTGCGGCGGTTCGGCACCCAGCGCGCGGAACAGGCATCGCTGGATTCCCGTGCAGTCCAGCAGGTCCGCGCCGCGTACCACATGGTTTACCCCCTGGGCGATATCGTCGACCACCACTGCCAGTTGGTAGGCGTAGAGACCATCTTTACGCTTGAGAATCGTGTCCTCATCAATGGCTTGCTGCTGTGTGCCTTGCCAGATATCGGCAAACCCCTCGCGGGCACCGGCACATCGAAAGCGCAGGGAGTGCGGCCCGGACTCGCCGACGCAATTGGCTTTGGTGTGACCGCCGGCCCTGCGTACCTGCTCGCGCGTGCACGAGCAGGGGTAGATCTGATCCTGTGCGCGAAGCTGCTGCAGTGCCTGCCGATACAGGTCGTGGCGCTTGCTTTGCCACACCACTGGCGAATGGCTGTGCAGGCCGTGGGCATGCAGCGAGTGCAGAATGCGTTCCGCCGCACCGGGCATTTCCCGCGGTGGGTCCAGGTCCTCCATGCGGATCAACCAGTGGCCGCCATGGGCAATGGCATCCAAATAGCTGCCGAGGGCACATACCAAAGAGCCAAAATGCAGTGGGCCGGTGGGCGAGGGCGCGAAGCGGCCTACGTAGCGCTCGGAAGAGGACGAAGAATCTGGAAGCAAGGACACTGGTGCAGTATTCAGTGTGAGAGGAAGATTCCGGGCGGCGCTGGGTGCAGCCGCCCAGAGAGCGGGATCAACCGGAGATTTGCTTCTCTTTGATCTCCGCCAGGGTTTTGCAGTCCACACACAGGGTTGCGGTTGGACGGGCTTCCAGGCGGCGGATGCCGATCTCGACACCACAGGCTTCACAGAAGCCATAGTCTTCCTGATCAATCAGTTCCAGAGTGGAGTCGATTTTCTTGATCAGCTTGCGCTCGCGGTCGCGGGTGCGCAGTTCCAGACTGAACTCTTCTTCCTGGCTGGCGCGATCGGCCGGGTCCGGGAAGTTGGCAGCCTCATCCTTCATGTGCGTTACGGTGCGATCCACCTCTGCCATCAGTTCGGCTTTCCAGGCCAGCAGCAGTTTGCGGAAATGCTCCTGCTGCTTCTCATTCATGTACTCCTCGCCCTTCTGTTCCTGATAGGGCTCAAAGCCGTGCAGAGAATCGGATTTCGCAGCAGTATTGGGCATAGTCATTGCCTCTCTCGTAATACGGGCCCTTCTTTATAGGGGCACTACAACCAAATTCAAGCCTAGCAGGCGCGAAGCCTAGACCGCAGGCTGTATCCAACGGCTGCGGCGGCAGCCAAGGCGAGGAAACTATCAAATCTCACACGACTGCGCCACAAAATGTTGTCGGAGCTGCCCTCTAGCGATGATCCTCCCACAAAGGGTGACTTGATTGGTGTATTCTGGCGGCCATTTTTTCGACAAGTTGGCGTTTACATCAACTTGTGTTGGATTTTTAAACGATTTATTGAGAAGACCACGTGAAACTGAGCCCTGCCTTGATCGAGGGAAAACTCCTGCGCCGCTACAAACGATTTTTGGCGGATGTTGCCCTGCCGGATGGCGAAATTATGACCATTCATTGCCCCAACACTGGATCAATGAAGAACTGCTGGGAGGAAAACACCCCCTGCTGGTATTCCGATTCCGGTAATCCCAAGCGCAAGTATCGTCACACCCTGGAGATCACCACCACGCCCGAGGGCGCGAAAGCCGGTGTGAACACCGGCCGCGCAAATCACCTGGTGGAAGAGGCGATAAGTACAGGCGTTGTCGTTGAACTGCAGGGTTACGACGCCCTGCGCCGCGAAGTGAAGTACGGTGAAGAAAACAGTCGAATCGATATTCTGCTGGAAGGGGACGCGGGCGCCTGTTACGTCGAAGTAAAAAACGTCACCCTCGCCGAAGGCGCGCGCGGCATGTTTCCCGATGCGGTGAGTACCCGTGGCACCAAGCACCTGCGTGAACTGGAAAAACTCGCCCAATCCGGCGTACGCGCGGTGCTGTTTTACTGCGTGCAGCACGACCAGATTGCCACGGTGGAAGCCGCAGCCGACATCGACCCGGCCTATGCCGAGGCCCTGGCGCAGGCGTTAAAGAGTGGTGTGGAAGTGATCGCTTACCGCGCCAAGCTCGATGCAGAAGAAATCTGCCTGATCGAGTCGGTGCCGTTTCTACCTGCGCAGTAGTTAGTCTGCCAGCAACACGTAGAGCCCATCCTGCGCGTACTCGACAGGCACTGGCGTCAGCGCGTCGCCCGCACACGGGCCGGCAATACATTCGCCGGTGCGTATCTCGAACAGGGCGCCATGGGAAGCGCATTGGATCAGGGCTTTTTCTGAATCCAAGAATTGATCCGGCTGCCACTCCAGGTTGATACCCCGATGGGGGCAGACATTTTTATACGCATACACTTCGCCGTCTTTTTTCACCGCAAATACATTGTCCATGCCCGCGCTTTTGTCGCCCAGGGAAAAGCCTTTGGAATCACCTTCGTTGAGGTCTTCGTAGCCGCAGAGGAAATGTTTTTGCATGGAAAATTACAGCGCTGTAGTAAAAATGGTTCGGCGGGCAGTTTAACGAATTATTGGCTCGAGCTACTACTTAAAGTCTGGGGCGAAGGTGTCGATACCGGGGTGCGCCTGGTGAGACCTTCGAAAAAAGGGACTTTTTCGAAGAGCCCCCAGGGATGGGTTGAGGGGGGGCGCCTAGCTCGTGTCTCACAAGCGCACCCCGGTAGCGGCGCCGCCACTTAAGTAGCGGGCGAAGTTAAATTACATATGCGTTAGGGTGCAGCGAGTACCAGCGAGGTCTGGTACGCCTCCCCGTCGCGCAGATAGTCCACCTGTACCCGGTCCCCGGGACGGCGGTCTTCCAGTACATTCATCAGGTCGTCGTAATTGCTGATCGGTCGACCATCGATACCCACAATCACATCACCCAGTTGCCAGCCACCGCGACTGCCGCGGTAGACGCCGCGCAGCCCGGCTTTCTCGGCGGGCAAGCCCGGTGCGGTGCGCAGAACCGCCACGCCCTCAAAATCGTAACGGTTCGCCCACTGGTCCGGGGCCGATTCAATCCCCAGAATCGGCCGCACCAGGCGGCCGTGGGCGATCAACTCCGGAACAATTTTTTTCACCGTATCCACCGGAATCGCAAAACCGATACCCACACTGGCGCCACTGGGGCTGTAAATTGCAGTATTCACCCCGATAAGCCGTCCGCTGCTATCGAGCAGAGGACCGCCGGAGTTGCCGGGATTAATCGCCGCGTCGGTCTGGATCACGTTGCGAATGGTGCGGTTGCCTGCGGCATCGATTTCACGCCCCAGTGCACTCACCACACCGGTAGTCAGGGTGGTATCCAGGCCAAAGGGGTTGCCGATAGCCAGTACCTTGCGCCCCACCGAGAGGCTGGAGGATTCGCCCGGTACCAGTGGCTTGAGCCGTTCCCGTGGCGCATTGATTTTCAATACCGCCAGATCTTTCTCCGGTGCCGATCCGACCAGCTGCGCCGGCCACTCGCTGCGGTCCTGCAGGGTAATGGTGATCTTGCGGGCTTTTTCGATTACGTGAAAGTTGGTCACCACATGGCCGTGTTCGTCCCAGATAAAGCCACTGCCGGCGCCTTTCGGCACGGTGTGCAGGCGCAGGCTCCAGCGGTCGCGCACCAGTGCTTCATTGGTGACGTACACCACCGAGGGACTGGCGAAATTGAACACCTGCATGGTGTTGGTTTCGTCGTCGGTGGCAAATTGCGGGGGGCGGGATTCTGCGTTGGCCGCGAAGGCAAGGATGGCCAGCAGGGTAGTGAGAAACAGTCGAGAAAAGAATCTGATCAGGCGCATGGCTGAGCGGGTTTCCTGCGTCAAAAAAGTGGGTACCGCAGGGTAGAGTGACGAGGAGTCCCGGGTGGGGCTCCTCGCCAATACTTGCGGTTAACGAGCAGAATTTTGCAGCGCCAGGATCCGATCCTCAAGAGGGGGGTGGCTTGCCATCAGCGCGGCCATGCTGTTGCCGTAGATACCGAAGGCCTTCATGTTGGCGGGCAGCGGTTCCTCGCGACCGGCTTCCGATTCCGCCTTGATCCGCGCCAGGGCAGCGATCATCGCCTGCGGGCTTGCCAGATGCGCTCCGGCCTCATCGGCACGGTATTCGCGGCGGCGGCTGAACCAGGCGACGACCATCATGGCAAAGAAGCCAAACACGATATCCATCACAATGGAGGTGATGTAGTAGCCGATACCGAGCCCCTGCTCATTGCGCATCACGACGCGGTCCACAAAGAAGCCCACGAGGCGCGCAAAGAACATAACAAAGGTGTTTACCACCCCCTGGATCAAAGCCAGCGTGATCATGTCGCCGTTGGCGACGTGGCCGATCTCGTGGCCAATCACCGCGCGCGCTTCGTCGCGATTAAAGCGTTGCAGCAATCCGGCGCTCACCGCTACCAGAGCGCTGTTGCGATTCCAGCCGGTGGCAAAGGCGTTGGCCTGTGGCATGGGAAAAATACCCACGTCCGGCATGTCGATACCCGCTTTCTGCGACAGCTCGCGCACGGTCTCCACCAACCAGCGTTCGTCGGCGGTTTGCGGCTGTTCGATGATCTGGGTGCGAGTTGTCCTGCGTGCGATGGTTTTTGACAGCAGCAGTGAGATCAATGAGCCGCCAATACCGAAGATGGCACACATCGTTAGCAATCCGGGTAGGTTCAGATTGACGCCATTGGCGTCGAGAATGCCCTGAATCCCGAACAGGTTAAAGATGATGCCGACCAATACCATGACAGCCAGGTTGGTGAGCAGGAAGAGCCCTATTCGCAGCATTGTGTTCTCCGCAGGGTGAAAATAGATCGAATAATAATAAGGTTAGAGCACAGCCCCCACCGGCTGGTTCCAGCGTGCGTTGGGGCGGCCTGTTTCGAAGTTAATCCGAGGATTAGATAGGGTCGGTGAGCGCCAATTGCAAGTCTGCGACTTGCCGATGGGCCAGGCCGGTTTTCAAGAGAGAGGTGTTGTGTTGAAGCCCGTGGAGGGTAGGTCAGGCGCGATCTTTGCGCGCCAGTATTTGCTCGGCTTCGGTCACCAGGTTGGCCTTGAGGTCCGGGTCGAGTTCGTTCCAGTGAACATCGAGCAGGGCGCCCTGTAGCGCGTAAAGTAGTACACGAGAGGCGTTGATACCGCGGCCACGGATACTGGCAAATGCTTCAGCGGGACCCACGCGATGGAGGTCATCCTGAGTGCGAATGCCGATGGAGTGCAGAATATTGACGGAGGCAAGGCCCAGGTTTTTCAGTTTTAACAACTCTGACTGACTTGGGTGCATAACATTCTTCCCTGAACTGTTAGACAGTGCGGTAGCCATTATCGCGGCGCATCATTCGTCGCACTTCTTCGGGCGGTCTCCCGATGGCTACCAGATTCGACCCAATCCCGAGTCGAATACAACGGCCGCCCAACATAGCACAAAATAATAAAAGGCCAAACCGTGCCCCTAGACTGCGTGTGGGCGAGGGATAGGCATCTCTGGCAGACTCCATGCCGGAGCTGGCAAAACGTGTGGAAATCACAAATTTGCCGAGCCGCTTAGCCATTGATGGTATTTCGTCAGGTAGTATCTTGCTTCAATAGCATCGCGCGGCTTTTTGCCCGTTGCAGAAAAAGACTAGTTCGCAAATAACTGTTTTGCAGATCTTTTGTTCTGTTTGGCTCGGCCAGATGTAGTATTAGAGCTGATGCCCGGGGGCTTTGAGGAGAAAACTTTGCCATGCACAAATTGATACGAGACATGGTTTTCGGGCGCACCGATGCACACGTGATACTCGAGCCGATCTCCGGACAATTGATGCATCCTGAGGCGCTGGTGGCATTTGATCAGCTGCGTCGGGATGCACGGGACGCAGGCTTTGAACCGAAGGTGGTATCCGGCTTTCGTGACTTTGAGCGTCAGCGCCGTATCTGGAATGCGAAGGCCGAGGGAGTGCGCCCAGTATTGGATAGTCTGGGCAGGCCTATGGATGTGGCGGGAATGTCGCCTGAGGATATTCTATTCGCTATATTGCGCTGGTCTGCCCTGCCCGGTGCATCGCGCCATCACTGGGGTACCGATTTCGACGTGATTGATGCGTCGGCATTGCCAGAGGGATATAAGGTGCAGTTGACCTCGGAAGAGGTTGCGGACGAAGGGATGTTTGGTCCCTTCCACGGCTGGCTGGATGCACGTATTGCGGCCGGTGAAAGTTATGGGCTGTTTCGCCCCTACAGTGAAGACCGCGGAGGAGTGGCGCCAGAGCGCTGGCACCTGAGTTATGCGCCGCGCGCACGAGAGTTTCAGGATCTGCTGAGTGAGCAGGCGCTGGTTGAGCAGGTGAATAGTTGCCCGCAAGATCAGTCGCTGGCATTAAGTAAACTCGTTTGTGAGCAAATGCCGCAGATATATGCGCGCTTTATTGCGGTGCCAGAGTCCGCATACCCAGCGAATATCAACAGGTTATAAAGCACTTGCGTGCTAGGCACCGGTACAGGAGTTTGTGTTATTACCGTCACTGAACTGAAACAACGGGATATTTGGGCCGCCATGCGGGCGGAGGCTGCCGCGTCCGCTTCCGGTGAGCCGGTGCTGGCCAGTTATTTTCATAATACCGTGCTGCGCCATGACTCTATCGACAGTGCGCTTGCCTATCAGCTCGCTTCAGTGCTCGACCATGCCGCTTTGACCGCGACCGCCTTGCAGGAAGTCATTGCGGCTGCCCTGGCAGATGATCCGGCGATTTCTCTCAGCATGCAGGCAGATATCTGTGCCTGGTACGACCGCGATCCCGCCTGCGATCAATACATAATGCCGTTCCTTTATTTCAAGGGCTTTCACGCCTTGCAGTCCCATCGTATTGCCCACTGGTTGTGGAGCAAGGGACGCCGCACGCTGGCGTTGTATTTTCAAAGCCAGGTCTCCGAGCAGTTCGCCACGGATATTCATCCGGCGGCGCATTTTGGCTGCGGCATCATGATCGACCACGCAACCGGTCTGGTGGTGGGGGAAACCACCATCGTGGAAGACGACGTTTCTATTCTGCATTCGGTGACCCTGGGTGGCAGTGGCAGTGGTGGTGGCGATCGCCATCCGAAAATCGGTCGCGGTGTGATGATCGGTGCCGGTGCCAAGGTATTGGGCCCGGTGCGGATAGGGGAGGGTGTTAAGATCGCAGCGGGCAGCCTGGTGCTGCGTGACGTCCCGAATCACTCGACGGTCGCGGGTGTGCCCGCGCGTATTGTGGCCGGCAAATGTGCGGCTACCCCGGCCTACACCATGGATCAGACCCTGGATTCCGACGACTAAACCCATTGAATTCTGCCGCCAGATACGCCAACGTAGGGTGCTGGTGCCAAGAGCGAACAACTAGAACAGACACCGACAAAAATAAAAAGTACGCATGCCGATTTAACGCGGCGCCACTATCGAGACAGTGTTATGAGCGAATCCACTTACAGCGTGATTTTCCGCGGCGACCTTGAACCCGGTTACACCGCCGCCGATGTGAAAGCCAATATGGCGCGTTTGTTCAAGGCGGGTCCAGAGACTGTAGATAAGTTGTTCAGTGGTCGCCCTCTGGCGATTAAGAAAGGTCTGAACCTGGCGCAGGCGGAGCAGTTACAGGCCACCCTGGCGCGCCAGGGTGCGCAGTCTTCGGTTAAAAACGAAGCCGCTCCCGAAGCGGAAGCCGTGCCGGCGCCGCGCCCGATGGAGGAAACCCCGGCCGCACCGGCGCCGGCGGCGAAGTCTGCCCCAGTGGCGCAAGCTGAAGGTGCGCTATCTCTTGCGCCCATGGAAGGCAACCTGCTGAAGGAACATGAGCGGACCACGGTGGAGCCGGTGCAGGTGCCCGTCAGTCATCTGAGCCTGAAGCCCGCGGTTGGCAATTTGGTCGAGGCGAGTGAACAGCAAGCGCCGCCGCCAGTTCAGGTGAAGGTGCCTGACTGGAAGCTGGGCGGGCATGTCACCGGCAAGGCCTCGTTCAAACTACCGGATTGATGGCCGTTTAAATTGCTTTCTGGCCTTATCTACGGCCTTGCGCGTTACACAATCTGTGGCGTGATCATTGATCAGCCCCATGGCTTGCATAAACGCGTAGACGGTAGTGGGCCCCACGAATTTCCAACCGCGCTTTTTCAGGTCTTTTGAGATGGTCTTGGAAACTTCCGATGTGGATACACTCTGCGGAATTGCGCCCGGGATCTCCTCAGGTTCGAACCCCCAAAAGTAGGCGGCAAGCGACCCCTCCTCGCGTACCATCTCTTTGGCTCGCTGGGCATTGTTGATCACCGCTTCGATTTTGCCGCGGTGCCGAACAATGCCTGCATCCTGAAGCAGTCGTTCCACATCTTTTTCGGCAAACTTCGCCACCTTGTTGAAATCGAATTGCTTGAAGGCAGCGCGAAAATTTTCCCGCTTGGCGAGAATCGTTCGCCAGCTCAGGCCGGACTGGAATCCTTCTAGGCAAATTTTTTCAAACAGGCGTTGATCGTCGTCTACCGGAAACCCCCATTCGTTGTCGTGATAGGGAAAGAAATCATCGGTGGCGGCGCACCAGCCACAGCGCGGTTTGCCATCGGGTCCTGCGATTGTGTTTGCCATCGGCGGGCTCCAATTACGTTGTTACCCCTATTTAACGGGCACAAAAAAGCCGGCGCAAGGCCGGCTTTCGGAAAGATCGGACGATCACCAGTGTGGGATCAGCCTTCTTCTTTCAGGTAGCGCTCGCGGGAAGCCATAACTTCTGCGCGTGCCGCGTCAGCATCGGCCCAGCCGTCTACTTTCACCCACTTGCCAGCTTCCAGCGCCTTGTAGTTTTCGAAGTAGTGCTCGATCTGCTTGATCAGCAGCTCCGGCAGGTCGCCGATTTCGTTTACGTGGTCGTACAGCTTGGTCAGCTTGGTGTGCGGTACCGCCAGCAGCTTGGCGTCGACACCGGATTCGTCGGTCATGTTCAGCACGCCGATCACGCGGGAGCGGATTACGGAACCAACCATTACCGGGTAAGGTGCAACAACCAGTACGTCCAGGGGGTCGCCGTCTTCAGACAGGGTCTGAGGCACGTAGCCGTAGTTGGCCGGGTAGAACATCGGGGTAGCTACGAAACGGTCTACGAATACCGCGTCTGCGTCCTTGTCGACTTCGTATTTGATCGGATCGTGGTTGGCCGGGATCTCGATGATTACGTTGATATCGTTGGGCAGCTCTTTACCTGGGGAAACCTTGTCGAAGCTCATTGCTAGTCCTGTTGGTGGTCCTGACTAAAAAATAATCAAATGGGTGGGTTAATTTTAGGAGCGCGGATTATATACCCTGAGCGGGCACTTACATAGTCGCCCTGCAGTACGGTGTTCTGCGACCTTAGTCCTCATGTGTTGACTATGCTGTAGGCGAGATTCCGCCCGCAGCCAGCATCGTCTGCCGGGTCACAATCCAGATCACAATAATGGAGCCGACCATGGACGAGTCCACCGAACTGCCGCCTGCCCCGCAGGAGCCGCCTGTTAGCCGTGCTTCCGGCATTCCGTCTTCCAGCCCGTCTTCATCAGCCAATGGGGTAACGCGATCGCCGCAGCCGCGTCAGGTGCGCTCGGTGGAGGATGCCAAGCACATTGTTGATGCCCGCGGCCTCAGTCATGTGAAGGTGGGATTGTTCGATAACGACGGGGTGATGCGCGGCAAATACATGAGCCGCGAGAAGTTCTTTTCGGCGCTGGACAAAGGGTTTGCGTTTTGTGATGTGGTGTTGGGCTGGGACACACAGGACCAACTGTACGACAACGCCCAATACACCGGTTGGCACACCGGATATCCGGATGCGCCGGTGCGGATATTGCCGCATACCTGTCGCGAGGTGCCGTTTGAGGACGGCATGCTGTTGTTCCTGGCGGAATTTGACGGCGCTGCCGAGGCCGTGTGCCCGCGTGCGCTATTGCGGCGGGTTATCGAGCGCTGCGAGCAGGCGGGTTTCAGTCCCTACGCCGCTCTGGAATACGAATTCTTTTTGTTTGATGAAACCCCAGATAGCGCACGTGCCAAGGGTTATCGAGACCTCAAACCCTTCACTCCGGGGTGGTTTGGTTACTCGATGATTCGCAATTCCGTGCACGCGGATCTGTACGAGGAAATTCTTACCCTCGCCGAGCGCATGGACTTCCCTATTGAGGGACTACATACGGAAACGGGCCCGGGGGTGTTGGAAGCGGCCATCACCGTGGATCAGGCCGCGGCTGCGGCGGACAAGGCCGCGCTGTTCAAAACCTTTATCAAGGTGCTGGCCGAGCGTCGCGGCCTGATGGCCACCTTTATGGCCAAGTGGTCGAATGAGTATCCGGGCCAGAGCGGGCATATCCATCTGTCTCTGCGAAATAAAAGTGACGACACCTCTGCGTTTTTTACTCCAGGGCAGCCGCACAATATGAGCGCCACTCAGCGGCACTTTCTCGCCGGGCAGCAGCGGTTGATGCCTGAGTTGTTGAGCATGGTCGCGCCGACCATTAACAGCTACCGGCGCATGATTCCCGGGTTCTGGGCACCCACCGATGCCACCTGGGGGGTGGAAAACCGTACTGCGGCGTTGCGTGTAATACCTGGCAGTGACAAATCCCAGCGCCAGGAATATCGACTGGGTGCTGCCGATGCCAATCCCTACCTTGCGCTCGCGGTGGCCCTTGGCTCGGGCCTTTACGGTATCGAACAGGGCTGGGAGCCCGGAGAGCCAGTGCGGGGCAATGCGTATGAGGGGCAGCATGCGGCGGAACTGGCGCTGCCGGCCACCCTGTGGGATGCGGCGCAACGGCTGCGGCAATCCAGCGCCGCGCGCAGCCTGTTCGGTGATGCGTTTGTGGAGCACTTTGCCGCCAGTCGTGAATGGGAAGAGCGCGAGTATCGCAAGCATGTTGGTGAGTGGGAATTACAGCGTTACTTTGAAATTATCTAGCGGGAAATCATTTAGCGCCAGGTCGAATAGCTTCGGGCGCGGTGTGCCAGGCGCGAGGGGCGTTAAAAAGCTATTCCAATAATTGCGGCAGGAAGCCGGGATCGTTATGCATAAACTCCAGTGTATTTCTCCGATCGATAACCGCGTTTACGTGGAGCGGCCGCTGGCGACGGAGTACGAAATCCAGAATGCGCTGAATAGCGCACGTAGTGCTCAGCTTGCCTGGCGGCAGGTGCCCGTGGCGGAGCGGGTCGAGCTGGTGCGTGCCGCGGTGGCCAATTTACAAAACCAAAAAAGTGCGCTTGCCGAAGAAATTTGC
The DNA here is from genome assembly GCF_019800665.1 of Microbulbifer agarilyticus. GTDB lineage: Bacteria > Pseudomonadota > Gammaproteobacteria > Pseudomonadales > Cellvibrionaceae > Microbulbifer > Microbulbifer agarilyticus_C. Next base: position 266,838 of record NZ_JAHVKO010000005.1, on the reverse strand, counting down.
TGGCAGATGGGCCGCCCCATCGTCTACGCCGGCGGCGAAATTGACGGCCTTGCCGAGCGCGCGCTGTACATGGCGGATCTCGCCGAGTCCGGCGCCAGCCCGCTGCAGGATATATCGCTCCCGGAGAAAAGCGGCTACACGCGGTTTATTCGCCGTGAGCCTCTGGGCACAAGCCTGGTGATCGCACCGTGGAATTACCCCTATCTCACCGCCATCAATGCGGTGGTGCCAGCGCTTCTTGCTGGCAACAGTGTAATCCTGAAGCACTCGGCGCAAACACCGCTGTGCGCCGAGCGATTGGTCGACGCATTTGTCGAGGCGGGCTTACCTGCCGGAGTGTTTCAATATCTTCATCTCGGCCACCGGGACGCGGAGCAAATCATTATTCGCGGTAGCGTGGAACACGTGGCATTTACCGGTTCTGTGGCGGGTGGCGCGGCGGTAGAGAGTGCTGCTGCCGGGCGTTTTCTTGCAGTGGGGCTGGAGCTTGGCGGCAAGGATCCCGCTTACGTACGTGCCGATGCTGACGTTGAGTATGCGGTGGATTCCGTTGTCGATGGTGCCTTTTTCAATTCAGGGCAATCCTGTTGCGGGATCGAGCGGTTATACGTCCATCGGTCGGTGTATGACGAATTTGTCGCGCGTGCGGTGCAGAAAATTAACCAGTATCGCCTGGGCCGTTCGGATGAGCCGGAAACCACATTGGGACCATTGGTGCGAGCCAGCGCCGCGGATTTTGTGCGCGATCAAATCGACGAGGCAGTGGCGCAAGGCGCACATGCGCATATCGATGAAGGTGCCTTTGCGATGGATTGCCGCGGCAGTGCCTATATGGCGCCGCAGCTACTGAGCAATGTGGATCACGACATGCGGGTGATGAACGAGGAATCTTTCGGCCCTGTGCTGGGGGTGGTGCCCGTGCGCGATGATGAAGAAGCGCTGGCGCTTATGAACGACAGCGAATTCGGACTTACTGCGGCGATCTATTCAGCCGATGAGCCGGTTGCACTGGCTCTGGGCGACCGACTGCGCACCGGCACGGTGTTTTTGAATCGGTGTGATTACCTGGATCCGGCACTGGCGTGGACCGGGGTTAAAAACTCCGGTCGCGGTTGTACCTTGTCCGGTATCGGCTTTGAGCACCTTACGCGACCAAAGTCCTTCAATTTCAAGTTGCCGCGCGGATAGCAAAATGTCTGATACTGCATTTTTTTCCAACTGGAATTATCCCACCGCAATGCGTGTTGGTGCCGGGCGTATCGCAGAATTGCCACAGCTGTGCCGCGAGTTGGGTATGGCTACACCGCTGCTGGTCACCGATCCGGGGTTGGCGGCGCTGCCCATGGTGCAGGCGATCGTAGAGCGGTGCCTGGTGGATGGGATACCGCTGGCGGTATTCAGTGATATCAAGGGTAATCCTACGGGAGAAAACGTTACCGATGGTGTGGTCGCGTTCAGGGCGCACGGTTGCGACGGCGTGATCGCCCTGGGTGGAGGGTCCGCCCTGGACGCGGGTAAGGCCATTGCGTTAATGGTTGGGCAGACGCATCCAATCTGGGAGTTTGAAGATGTGGGCGATAACTATCTCAAGGTAAATACCCGGGGTATGGCGCCGGTCATCGCGGTGCCCACCACTGCTGGAACCGGCTCGGAGGTGGGGCGCTCGTCGGTCATTACCGACCAGAGCGCTAAGCTAAAAAAGATCATTTTCCATCCGCGCATGTTGCCGCAAATCGTGTTGCTGGACCCCGAGCTGACGGTCGGCCTGCCAGCACCGATCACCGCGGCCACAGGGATGGATGCCCTGTCTCACAATTTGGAAGCCTTCTGCGCAAACAGTTACCACCCCATGGCAGAGGGGATTGCGCTCGAAGCCATGCGCCTGATTCATGATTACCTGCCACGCGCAGTCGCCAATGGCAATGATCTCGAGGCGCGTATGCAAATGCTGGCAGCATCCAGCATGGGGGCGACCGCATTCCAGCGCGGGCTGGGTGCGATGCACGCGCTGGCACATCCTTTGGGCGCCGTGTATGACAAACATCACGGATTGTTGAACGCGATCCTGATGCCCTATGTGCTGGCGGCAAATCGATCTGCCATTGAAGAACCGATGCGCCGGCTATCGAGCTATCTCGCCCTGCCCGAATCTGGATTTAACGGTGTTCTAGACTGGGTTCTTTTACTGCGCCGTGAGTTTGGGATTCCCAACACTCTGGCGGAAATCGGTATTGGCGAAAACGACGCAAGTGAGATTGCCCGAATGGCGATTGCCGATCCCTCAGCACTGGGAAATCCGCTGCCGCTGACAGCCGATGATTATGGTGACATATTTCTGGATGCCTGCCGCGGAAACCTCTGACCAAAACCCAATTGGCATCCAGGCATATCTCGCGCTCAACAATCTCTTCTTCAATCGTTTCTCGATACAGTAACTGTCCGAAATGAAGCCAGCGTGCACTGGAGTCGTTTTTCGCGCCAGTTTCATTCTTCGCACCCCAAGTTTCGGCCAATTCCATTGGCCGGGCGGCAAATTATTTTTATAAGATAGCCGCGCTTTTGGGCTAAATGGAGCGGCCTGAAAATTGCAGTTGTCATATAAGTATTGGAGTAACAAGGGGGAGACATGGATCGTCGGTTATATCATCTGGATTTTCTCAGGGCATTTGCGCTATTTGTTGGAGTCTTTTATCGGTCAGCGCATGCGGATGCGGGGGGTGGTGATTATGACTTGGTGCGGGATGTTTCAGGCGCGTTCAGAATGGCCTGCTTTTTCCTGATATCCGGTTATTTTTCCTTGGCGCTGATTGAGCGCAAGGGAACTCTGCCTTTTCTCAAGGGAAGGCTCGTCATGCTGATGGTTCCCGCACTAGTGTGTGTCATTCTGTTGGCGCCATTTACGGCAGAGTGGATGGCTTCCTATTACAGCCAGGTGAGCGCGAACAAAGATTTTAAAATGTTCTGGATGTACCACGCCTGGTTCCTGTTCTCTCTTTTGGCGTACACATTAATCCTGAAGTATACCGTGCGTTATTCAATGATATCGGTTCATTGGCTCTCAAAATATATGCCTGAAAATCTAGCAAGGATTGTGTTCTTTTCCATTGTGGTACTCGCGTGTGCTCTATCCTACAAGGTGATACTTCCGAGTTTTATGTGGGAAATTCCCTATATTCACCTGGTAGGGCTATTTGTTCTCATTTCTGTGCAGCATTTCCCCTACTTTTTGCTGGGAGTGTTCATGTATATGTGGCGAGATGTATACGTGAAATTCAATAGTGGCTATGTCCAGTGGGGCCTCGTGGCTCTGGTATGCATTGGCGGTTCGGTCGCACTGAGCCTTGTTTTGGGTCAGTATCAGGGAGGGGGGCTTGGGTTGCGGTTCCTTGAATTTTTTGCGGTTGTTTATGAGTACTTCCTGGCTATCGTGTTATCGATTTTCCTCTGTGCGTTCGGCGCACGTTTTCTGGATAAGGATTTTTGGGTTGTTAGGGTGATGGCGCAGTCCGCATACACGGTTTATGTGGTCCATTTTATTATTGTGGCCTTCCTGTTATATGCGCTTCAAAAAATTGGCGTGTCTATGGATGCGCGCATGGCTCTCTCGGCAGTCGGCGCCTGTCTTGGCGGTATGCTATTCCATTTTGCCATTGTGAAGCGCTTTAAAATTACCTCTCTGCTGTTTAATGGCAAACTGAGTTACGGCCCAAGCGCGACAGATAAAACGGTGGGCAGCCCAGTTAAGGCTTGAGGAGTGTATCGTGATTACAGGGCACTCTGATGTCTGCCCACCTTTGCAAGTAGTGGTGAAAACAACTAAAAGCCCTGCAAAAGGTTGGAGAGGTGTTGCTTTAGCGCTTTGATTTTTGTGCCTGAATGAACTTCAGGCATAGTGTCCTGGGAGAGCTGTACCGCATACCATAGTAGCGTCAAGTACGTGTATATCACCTGCCAGTGGCGCAGTCTAAGGAGGTCTTGTTTGTCGACAGGGCGCCGGAGGTATTCTGTAAGGAATGCTTCTAGCCGAGTGCCCTGTAATTGGTGCTCCTCGGTAATTACCGCGAGTTCATAAAATGGATCGCTTGTGGCGGCATATTCCCAATCTATGGCGTAGAGCTGCCCGTTTCTGTCTGAAATCAGGTTCTCCCTCTGTAAATCATTGTGACAAAGGACCTTGTGGTCGCCCATGGCCTCAGCAGAGATGATATGGGCGTGAATATCACGATTCAGTTGCCGCAAGCCCTGCCGATCATTCCCTATTGACTGCCTGTAGGCCGAGATCTTGGCATTTATATCGAGCTGAAGATCGATGGTGGGTAGCTGATGGATGCTTCTGGTCAGTCGAGCCAGTTTGCGCAGCTGAAGATGTGTATCCGGTGGCCCAGATGGCCAGGCTTTGCCATCGATAAACTGGGTAACTAGGTAGCGTTGATCAGGGTCGCAGTAAACCAGTGGGGCGCTGAGCCCTCTGGCCAGTTGCAGAGCCTGCGCTTCTGCCCGGCGATCAAGGTCGAGCTGGACGCTGATCGGAGAGTTCCAGCGCAACACGACCTTTCCCTTAACTGTATTCAAGAGGAAGCTGCGATTCGTCAAGCCATTGGTCAACGGCCGGATCAATTCAGGCTCGGCGAGGCTCCAGTGCCGCCAGTCATCGGGGATAACTTCAGCTGGCCAGGGAATCATTGGGACTGAGTGAACTATGATCGAATGAAGCGCTCTGAGAGCGGTACAAGGTCAGCCACTGGAAAAATCCAATAATCACCAGTATCACATAGAGCACAAACAGCAAGGCGGTGAGATACATCTCGCGGTCGATATACAGATAAATCGCTGCACCGTCGATCACAATCCAGTAGAGCCAGTTCTCCAGCACTTTGCGGGTGACCATATAGGTGGTTACCACTGCGCCCCAGGTGGTAAATGAATCCAGATAGGGCAGGGCGGCGTTTGTGTAGTTATCCAGTACATAGCCAAAGATAAGGGTGAGAGCACCAACACCGACAAATGCATAAAGGTGCATGGCTGCGGACCAGCGGTGGATATGCAGCCTCTCCCCATCATCTTGGCGCTGGCGCCACTGCCACCAGCCGTACACTGCGACTGCGAGATAGAAGATCTGCAGCGCGGATTCCATCAACAGGCTGACATCCCAGAACAGGAACAGGTAGATAGCCGTGCTGGCAAACGCCGCATACCAGCACAGGATGTTTTCCCGCATGGCCAGCAGTAGGTAGGTAAGTGCCAGCACCACCGCTGCCACCTCCCACAGGGACATGGCGGCGTAGGCGGTGGCGATGGCTTCGCGTACTTCCGGAGTGAACATGGGTCAGAGCCCGCGATTCGGGTTGAGGTCGCCGTCGATAAACTTGCACACGAAAATCGCGCGACCGAACTGTTCCCAGGATTTACGCATTTCCGCTTTCAGAATATCCATGACCACATCGTAATCACCGAATACCTGAGTACTCATGGTATTGGAGATTACCTGCAGTTGCGGATGTTCATTCAGGCGCTGGATAAAATCCTTGATGGCCGGAATGTATTCGTCTTTCAGCGGGTACATGCTGATTTCTACGGAGAGTTGCATTGCAAGGTTCCCGTTTAGAAGGTGTAGCTGCCAGAGATGCCGGCAGTGCGTGGTTCTCCCAGCTGGTAGTAAGCTTCCGGAGCATAACCATTCGCCGGGTTATTGCCGAACTGATTGCTGAAGTAGAAACCGCGGGTGTAAATCACTTCATCGGTCAGGTTTCTGCCCCACAAGGATAGATCCCAGTTGTCTTCACGGTAGGTGAGACGCGCATTGACCAGTTCGTAGGCGGCGGATTTTTCGTTGTGGCTGTTGGAAAAGTAGAACTCGTCCTTACCTTCCAGTTCCAAGCGCGCGCTCAGGTTGCCGGTCAGCGCGTATTCAGCACCGGTGAAGTACTGATAGTTGGGGGCGTGAGCCAGATCACGGCCACTGAGCTCGATCAGTGCGGTTTCACCGGTATAGTCATCGCGGGCGTCAACATGGGTGCTGCTGACAAAATCTTCAAACTCCGCATTCAACCAGCCAAAGGTGGCGAACAGTTGCAGTGCGTCGCTGGCCTGGAAATATACTTCCGCTTCGATACCGGCACTGTGACCGCTGGCGGCATTCGCCAGGTAGTCATCAAAGGAAAAATCTTGCGGGTTGAAGATCGATTGCTTGGCCTGGACATCGCTGCGATCTTGATAGAAAGCGGCAACCTGGGCCTGCAGGCGGTTATCCAGCCAGTCGCCTTTTACCCCGAACTCGTAGTTCAGCATGCTTTCGGTATCGAACAGGAAGGTGTCACTGCCAATGGCCGGATTGCTTGCGGAAGCAGAAATAATTCGGCCGTTGACCCCGCCGGCCTTGTAGCCGCGGGAGACAGTGCCGTAAACCATGGTGTTGTCGGTGGCGTTGAACTGCAGAGTGATGTTGCCACCCCACAGGTCTTCGCTGGTGTCATTGCCCACCGTGAGGGAATCGCTGTAATCCGCACGGCGTTGCTCGAAACGCAGCCCGGTAATCAATTCAAGGCGCGCACCCAGAGCGGTGTTGAGCTGTCCATAGACGGCCGTATTGTCGGTGTCGAACTGGCTGGCAAAGCTGGCGTTGCGCTGCAGAGCTTCCTCTTCGGTGCGCAGATAGACACCGGCCACCCAGCCGGTGCTGTCGCCAAACAGGCGGCTCGCTTCGGTTGAAACCAGGCGGATATCCGCGCTCAGGTTGTCGCGCTCGCGCAGGTAATTATCGGTAGAACTGTATTCCCAGGGGTGGAAGCCCACATAGGACCAGTCTTCATCGTAACCGTATTCGGTATCGGAGTTGGCTACGCTCAGTACGGAGTTGACGGTGAACCGGTCATTACCGCTCCACTGCATGGTCACCGCGCCAGCGAGAGTTTCCTGACGGTCGTGGCCAGGCTGATCGGACTGGGTGTTACGGGAATTGTCGAAACTGAATGCGTCGTAACCGTTGTCTGCATCCAGGTAGAAAAGGGTGAAGTCCAGTTGCAGGTCATCGCTGGCTTTAACGCGCAGCTTGCCGCGGGCAACCGTCTCGTCAATACCGTTGGTGTCGGCGCGCTCCAGGTAGCGGTTGTGCACATAGCCGTCGGACTGCTGGCTCTGCACCGCGAAGCGGTAGCTCAGCTGCTCGGACAATGGGCCGCTGGTTACCGCTGAAAGGGTGTGGGAGCCGTAGCGAGCGGCTTCGGCGGATACCTTGGTGGTGCGCTCTTCGCTTGGTGCATTGCTGCTCATGCTCACCAGGCCAGCCAATGCATTGGCCCCATACACGGTGCCTTGCGGGCCGCGCAGGATTTCCACCTGCTGCATATCCAACGTGCTAGCGGCGAGGCCGAGGCCGGTAAAGTCGATGCCGTCCACGATCAGGCCCACCGATGGATTCACCGGATCGATAAACTGGCTGCGCTCGCCAATCCCGCGGATCTGTACAAAACGACCGCGGGAGGCGCCGCTGGAGAAGTTCACGTTGGGAGCCAGATTCAACAATTGCTCGAGGTTAGTGGCACCGCGAGTCTCGATGGTTGCCGCATCCAGTACGCTTACGCTAGTAGGGGTGTCGAGCTGGCTGGTTTCGCGCAGCTGGCTGGTGACCGTGACTTCCTCGATGGCGGTTTCCGCGGATGCCGCAATACTGGCGAATGCGGTGGCGGCGGCGATAGCCTGGGCGACCGGTTTGATACGGGACTGGATGCGAATCTTGGAATTCATGGCTCTCTCTGACATATCGGTGAGAGACCCGGTGCGCGACGTGAAGAGGGGAGCTTGAGGACTACCTATTCCTACGCCGGTATTAGCCGGATCAGGTTCAAGGGTTTACCGGCCTGGCTCGATCGGAACCAGCGGCATCTCAGGCTTACGCCACCCCTTAGGTTTGCGGGCGCGATGCTATCAGAAATGGCGTGACGCAGGAACACGAGTAAGCGGCAAACCAGTCGCTTCTTCCTCAAGGTTTTTTGCGTGTATGGATTTGCAAACAGGGCGTTTCCTTTACACTGCGCACTCCTGTTCAATTTCTTGGCTAGTCCTCTGGAGCCTGTATGAGTCAGCCCGATGTCAATTCCTGGCTGGAAGCCCTGCCCGAAGCCTTCCTCACTTATCTTGATGGCCGTCGCCTGGATGAGGTGGAGTGCATAGTGCCGGACCTGCACGGCATGTCGCGTGGCAAGGCAATGCCGCTGATCAAGTTCTCCCCGGATACGCCAATTTTCCTGCCCATTTCAATCTTTTATCAGACCATTACCGGTCAGGATGTAGAAATGGATATCCAGGATCAGTGGGCAGAAAGCGATATGGCGTTGGTGCCGGATATGTCCACGGCGATGGCGGTACCCTGGGCCAAGACGCCGGCCTTGCAGATTATTCACGACCTGCAGGACCTCGATGGCAACCCGATTCCCTGTGCCCCGCGCAACGTGCTGAAACGGGTAATTGGTATGTTCCGGGAAAAGGGCTGGCAGCCGGTTGTGGCGCCGGAGCTCGAGTTCTACCTGACACGCCCAAACATCGATCCCAACGAGCCCATCCAGCCGCCGGTTGGCCGTAACGGGCGCTCGGGTACCTCGTTGCAGTCATACTCCATGACGGCGATCGACGAGTATGGTCCGGTCATCGATACCATTTATGAGTTTGCCGAGGCCGCCGGCCTGCATATCGATTCGGTGATTCAGGAAGATGGCGCGGGGCAGGTGGAGTTCAATATGCCCCATGGCGATCCGCTACTGCTGGCGGATCAGGTGTTTTACTTCAAACGCATCATCCGTGAGGCCGCGTTGAAGCATGGTATGTTCGCGACCTTTATGGCCAAACCAATGCGTGATCAGCCCGGTAGCGCCATGCATATTCACCAGAGTGTGGTGGATATCGAGAGTGGCAAGAATGTCTTTTCCAGTGAGGACGGCAGTGCTTCCGATCTGTTCCGGTACTTTATCGGCGGTACCCAGAAGCATCTGCGGGAAATCATGCCGTTTATTGCCCCCAACGTGAATTCTTATCGGCGTTTTGAGCTTGCCGATAACTCCAGTGCACCGACTAATACCGGGTGGGGTTACGACAATCGTGCAACGGGTCTGCGTGTGCCGAATTCCGGGGCCCAGGATCGCCGGCTGGAAAACCGGGTAGTGGGTGTGGATGCCAATCCCTATCTGGCGATCGCCGCCAGTCTGGTCTGTGGCTATCTCGGCATGGTTAATGGTGTGGAACCTAGTGCGCCGGCGGCATCCGAGTTGGATGAGGAGCAGGAAGCGAGTTTCTATATACCCGGTACTTTTGATGAGGCACTGCGAATTTTTACCGATGCCAGTGAGGTACGTCAGGCGCTGGGTGAGGATTTCTGTCAGCTGTATGCAGCAGTTAAGTTACAGGAGATGCGTTTGTTTCACCGCGAGATTTCTCCCTGGGAACGTCAGCATCTATTGCTAAACGTGTAATCAGCGCGCCTATATCCCCTAGCGAGCGCCCCGAATGAGCGCAAATAAAAAAGCCCCCGATGGTTTTCCGTCGGGGGCTTTTTTGTGCTTCGTTGATGCTTACTCGTTAGTAACCGACTATTAGACGTCGAAGCCGTCTGGCAGTTTTTTATCTACCAGTACTTTGTTCAGGCGCGCGTACTGGGGGATGCCATTTTTGTAGGGCGGGTAGTCCTCACCCTGAATCAGCGGCTCCAGATAATCCCGGCCTGCCTGAGTAATGCCGAAGCCATCTTCGGCGATGAATTCCTTGGGCATGAATTTTTCGACATTCGCCACTTCCGACAGCGGTGCTTCGCCAATACTCCAGCTGTAGTCGGCCGCCGAGCTGCCGTTGCGCTCAATGGTCGGCATGATGGCATTCTTGCCGGCAACAGCAGCTTCCACCGCAGCCTTACCCACGGCGTAGGCCTGCTCGACGTCGGTGGCCGAGGCAATGTGTCGTGCGGCGCGCTGCAGGTAGTCTGCCAGTGCCCAATGGTACTTCAGGCCCAGCTCGTCTTTGACCATTTTGGCCAAAGTCGGCGCGACGCCACCCAGCTGCTTGTGACCGAAGGCATCAACGCTACCCGCATCCGCGAGGAAGGTGCCATCTGCGTACTGGGCACCCTCGGAAGCGACGATCACGCAGTAACCGTTGTCGGCAACGGTCTGCTGTACCTTGGCGAGAAACTTTTCTTTGTCGAAGGCCACTTCCGGCAACAGGATGATGTGCGGTGCATCGCCTTCCTGTTCCTGGGCCAGGGCGCCGGCGGCGGCAATCCAGCCCGCGTGGCGACCCATCACTTCGAGGATAAATACCTTGGTGGAAGTGGCGCACATGGAGGCGACGTCCAGCGCGGCTTCTTTTGTGGACACGGCCACATACTTGGCCACCGAGCCAAAACCGGGGCAGTTGTCGGTAAACGGCAGATCGTTGTCCACGGTTTTCGGGATGTGGATTGCCTGGATGGGATACCCCATTTTCTCCGACAGCTGGGAAATCTTGAGGCAGGTATCGGCGGAATCGCCACCGCCGTTATAGAAGAAATAGCCGATATCGTGGGCTTTGAACACTTCGATCAGGCGTTCGTACTCGGCACGATTTTGCTCGAGGCTTTTCAGCTTGTAGCGGCAGGAGCCAAAGGCGCCGGAGGGAGTGTGGCGCAGGGCGGCGATGGTCTCGGTGGACTCCTGGCTGACGTCGATTAGCTCTTCTTTCAGAGCACCGACGATGCCGTTCAGGCCGGCGTAGACCTTGCCGATCTTGTCGCTGTGCTGGCGGGCGGTTTCGATAACCCCACAGGCGGAGGCGTTAATAACGGCGGTTACGCCGCCAGATTGCGCGTAAAAAGCGTTCTTCTTGGACATGACTATCCTATGGCTGCAGTTTCTCGTCAAAGTACACGTCTTGGCGTGTTGTCGGCGGGCGACTTCTATTGGCAGCCTCGCGCGGCGCGAAGTCTAATGTATTCATATAGTAATTGCATGGTATTGCGGGCATTCGGCACATACTGCGGGAAAAGGCCGTGATAAGCTTGGCCGATTGCCGAATACGGCTGTGTCGCAGCGCGCAATGCCGCTGAACATCAAGCAAGCAAAAACCGCGCCGACAATGGCTGCCGGTCACTACCATGCCTGCATGGCGAAAATGATTGCGTGAACCTTGAGTCTCACGGCAATCCGTATTTTGAGAGAGCATTTCTACTGGCATGCATATTCATATCTTAGGCATCTGTGGAACTTTTATGGGCAGCCTGGCCCAGCTGGCCGTCGCCGAGGGTCACAAGGTCACCGGGTCCGACGCCAACGTGTACCCCCCCATGAGTACCCAGCTGGAGCGTGCGGGTATTACCCTGACCGAGGGGTACGATCCGGCCCAGCTGGAGCCGGCTCCAGACCTGGTGATTATTGGCAACGCCCTGTCGCGGGGTAACCCGGCGGTGGAAGCGGTGTTGGAACAAGGGCTGCCCTACACCTCCGGTGCCCAGTGGCTGTGCGATCACTTCCTGGGCGGGCGTTGGGTGCTGGCGGTTTCCGGAACCCATGGCAAGACCACCACCGCGAGCATGCTTGCCTGGGTGCTGGAATATGCGGGTATGGATCCCGGGTTCCTGATCGGCGGCGTTCCCAGCAACTTTGATGTGTCCGCTCGACTCGGCGGCACGCCGTTCTTTGTGGTGGAGGCCGACGAATACGATACGGCCTTCTTCGACAAGCGCTCCAAGTTTGTCCACTATCGCCCGCGCACCCTGATTATCAACAACCTCGAGTTTGACCACGCAGACATCTTTGATGACCTGGCGGCGATCCAGAAGCAGTTTCACCATCTGGTGCGCACAGTGCCCGCCAGTGGTCTGATCGTGGCTGCCCAGGAAGACACCGTAACCCAGGTGCTGGATCAGGGGTGCTGGAGCCAGGTGCAGCGCTTTGATGTGGAGCAGGCAGACGGCGTCCGTCTGGGAGACTGGTGTGCCATCAATATTGCCGCCGATGGCAGTACTTTTGATGTGCTGCTGGAGGGTAAAGCCGTTGGAAGCGTGCGCTGGGACCAAACCGGCATGCACAGCGTTAAAAACGGTCTTGCGGTTATGGCCGCAGCGCGTCATGTAGGGGTGGAGCCCGCGGTAGCTGCCGAGGCGCTGGCAAAGTTTGCCGGGGTCAAACGCCGTATGGAATGCCTGGGGGATATCCAGGGGATCCGGGTGTACGACGATTTTGCCCATCACCCTACGGCCATCGAAACCACCCTCAACGGCTTGCGGGCCAAAGTCGGCGAGGAGCGCGTGATCGCGCTGATCGAACCGCGCTCGAATACCATGCGCCAGGGGCACCATCGCGACCAGTTGGCCCGCGCCTGTGCCGGGGCGGATCTGGTGCTCTGGTACCAGCCGGAGGGGATGAACTGGTCCCTGGATGAGGTGGTCCATCACTCCACCGTGCCGGCGAAGGTTCTCCACAGCATCGAGGCTGCGGTAGAATCCGTTCTCGAACTGACCAGCCCCGGCAGTCACGTGATTGTGATGAGCAACGGTGGCTTTGGCGGTGTACACCAGCGGCTGTTGCGTGCGCTTGAGCACAAGTACGGGTCGCAGACTAGCAGCGGATAGCCTCGTCACGGGGCGTAACGGATACCCCATTGGCTGAGCCCACATTTCCCAAAACCGTCACTCTCGCAATTACCGGTGCGTCCGGCGCCCAGTATGGCCTGCGCCTGCTGCAGTGCCTGCTGGCCGCAAGGGTACGTGTGTGGTTACTGATCTCTGATGCCGCGCGCATCGTAATCAATACCGAGACCGATATTTCTCTCCCAGAAGAGGAAGAGCGCACAGAATGTTTTTTGAACGATCTGTACAATGCGGAGCCAGAACAGCTGACCCTGTTCAGCAAACGCGACTGGTTTTCGCCGGTGGCATCGGGCACCGGGGCTGCTTCCAGCCTGGTTATTTGTCCGGCCAGCGGCGGCACCCTGTCGGCCATTGCCTGTGGGGCCTCGAACAATTTGATTGAGCGGGCCGCGGATGTGGCGCTCAAGGAGCGCCGGCAACTGATTATTGTGCCCCGAGAGGCACCGTATTCGGAGGTGCATCTGGAGAATATGCTCAAGCTGACGCGCATGGGCGCAGTGATTCTGCCCGCGAGCCCGGGTTTTTATCAGAAACCCCAGTCGGTGGAAGAGCTGGTGGATTTTGTGGTGGCCCGGATTCTGAGCCAGCTGCACATCGAGCAGGACCTGTTGCCCTCATGGGGCGGCCAGTGAGTGGTAGCCAGTGAGTAGTAGAACTATGCAAAAGACGGTCACTATTCACTTTTGCGTGCAGTGCAACTGGATGCTGCGGGCTACCTGGATGGCCCAGGAGCTCCTGTACACCTTTTCCGAGGACCTGGATCAGGTGGCGCTGCGGCCCGGGAGCGGCGGCGTATTCGAGATTCACGTCGGTGACCAGCTGATCTGGGAGCGCAAACGGGACGGGGGCTTTCCCGGGGCAAAAGAATTGAAACAGAAAGTACGCGATGTACTTTTTCCTGAACGCGACTTGGGCCACGTGGATAAGTGACCTTGAATATCGCGAGTGCGCCAGCATCTATGGCCCTCGCCGTCGATTAAAAAAGCGAATGAATTATGCTGTTGGGCTTAAAGACCTGGTATGAAAAATTGGTTCTCGGGCATCCGAAAACCGTACTCGCGTTGGTGGCACTGCTCACCATTGCCGCTGCTGCGGGCTTGCCGCGCTTCAAACTGGATGCCTCTGCGGACTCCCTGACTCTGGAGACCGATGACTCGCTGGATTTCTTCCGCGAGATTTCCGAGCGCTATAACTCCGGCGACTTTCTGGTAGTTACCTATCGCTACAAGGGCGGGGACCTGTTTAGCGATGAGTCCCTCGCAACCATGCGGCGCTTGCAGGACGAATTGACCATGGTGCAGGGCGTTACCACGGTACAGTCCATTCTGAACGTGCCTCTGCTGTATAGCCCCAAGCTGCCCATTTCCGAAGTTGCCGATGGCATCCGCACCCTGTCTAGCCCGGGCGTCGAGCGCGATATGGTGCGCACCGAGTTTCTCGAAAGCCCCATTTATAAAGAGCTGATTTTGAGCCCCGATGGCGAGACCACCGCCATGATGCTCAATCTGGAGCTGGACAAGGAGGGGTTGGACCTGGTGCGCGAGCGCGATGCGCTGCGCCGACTGCGCAACGCCGAAGGCCTGAACCCGGAACAGGCAGAACGCCTGGAAGTGGTTGCCGCGGAGTACCTGAAACACCGCACCGCACAGGAAGCGCAAGCGCGCGAACGGGTGCAGGAAGTGCGCGACATCCTCACACACTACGATGACCAGGCGGAGCTGTTCCTCGGCGGCCTCACCATGATCACCTCGGACATGATCGCGTTTATCCAGAGCGACCTGATGGTGTTCGGCGCGGGTATTCTGATTTTTATCGTGGTGACCCTGCTGCTTATTTTCCGCCAGCCGCGCTGGGTAATCCTGCCGCTGATTACCTGTGTCACCACCGCCGTGGTGATGCTGGGCCTGCTGTCCTGGCTGGATTGGCGGATGACCGTGATTTCCGCCAATTTTGTCGCCCTGCTGTTGATCATCACGCTGGCAATTACCATCCACCTCGCGGTGCGCTATCGGGAATATTTTGCCGAGCACCCGGAGTGGGATCGCTTCCAGCTGGCCTCCGCAACGGTCGCGTTTATGGCCAAGCCGTGTCTATATACGGGCCTGACCACCATGGTTGCATTCATCTCGCTGGTGGTGAGTGGTATTCGTCCGGTAATCGATTTTGGCTGGATGATGACCATTGGTGTGACCCTGGCACTGGTGCTGTCCTTCCTGATCATCCCCGCTAGCCTGATGCTGCTGAAAAAGCAGGACGGTGCTTTGGGCAAAGACAACTCACACGCGTTTACTCAGGTGTTTTCCCGCTTCGCGGAGCACCACAAGGCGGTAGTGCTGGGGGTTGCCGTGCTGGCGGCGATTATCAGCGCCGTGGGTATTTCCCGCCTGAAAGTGGAAAACCGCTTTATCGATTACTTTGATGACTCGACGGAAATCCATCAGGGCATGCTGGTGATCGACCAGCGTCTCGGCGGCACCATCAATCTGGATATCGTGTTGAATAAACCCGAGGATTCCGCACCCGCATTTGAGGGTGAGGAAGATCCCTTTGGCAGCGACTTCGGTGGAGAAGAGTTGGCTGGGGATGCATCAGTCGGTGGTGAGGAAGGCAGTGATCCGTTTGCCGCAGAAGACCCATTTGCCAGCGAGGATCCATTCGCTGCGGACGACCCGTTTGCCAGTGAGGGCGAGGCTGCGGCGCCGGACGCCTACTGGTTTACCGTTGCCGGTTTAAACCAGATCGAGCAGCTGCATGACTTCCTCGAAGCACAGCCGGAAATTGGCAAGGTACAGTCGCTCGCGACCCTGTACAAGGTGGCGCAGGATCTGAACGACGGTGGCCTGAATGATTTTGAGCTGGCGGTAGCCCGCCAGACGCTGCCGGAAGAGATCAATCAGGTTCTGGTCAATCCCTACTGGTCGCCGCGGGAACAGCAGGCCCGGATTACCATGCGGGTAATGGAGACGGACCCGAATTTGCGTCGGGATGAGCTGATTCAGCGCATTTACACCTTTGCCGAAGACGAAATGGGGTTGGCCTCGGAGAATGTGCGTCAGACCGGCATGCTGGTGCTCTACAACAACATGCTGCAGAGCCTGTTTAAATCGCAGATCCTCACCCTGGGTGCGGTGTTTGCCGGCATTCTGCTGATGTTCCTGGTGTTGTTCCGCTCTCTTTCTCTGGCGGTGATTGCACTGGTACCCAATATGCTCGCCGCCTGTGTGGTGCTCGGTGGCATGGGGCTGGCAAATATCCCGCTGGATATGATGACCATTACTATTGCGGCCATTACCGTGGGTATTGGCGTGGACCATGCGATCCACTACCTGTACCGCTTCCGCGAGGAGTTTGCCAAAGACGGTGATTACGTGGCGACCATGCATCGCAGCCACGCCACCATTGGCCGGGCGATGTTCTATACCGCCATTACCATCATTGCCGGTTTCTCGATTTTGGCCCTGTCGAAGTTTGTGCCATCCATTTACTTTGGCCTGCTGACCGCGCTGGCGATGTCGGCGGCGCTGCTGGGCTCTCTGACCCTGTTGCCGCTGCTGTTGGTGCTGTTTAAGCCGTTGCCAAAGCCTGCGGGGGAATCTTCGCCGGGAAAGCCGCTGCCGGTGGCTGAGGCCTGTGCTGGCTGACAGCGCTTGCCGGTAACCCTTGATCGCTTGAATTTCGGGCCCGTGGATGTGAATCCTCGGGCCCGAATTGTTTTCGCTCACCGCATCAGCCTTCTAACCTTATGGGATACGCAGCGGTAAATTGGCTGACCTGTGGATGGTGTGGAAGTGCGAAAAAGTCGCGTAGCGATACTGATTCCGGGCATCTTTGACCGGGGCAATTCGATGCTCAGGATGCAGCATGCCCTGAATTTGGCGGGATTCACCGCGCACAATGTCAAACTGAAAACCAACAGTGGTTGGCACGGTATGGAGCCTATGGCCCTGCAGCTGCGCGATCTGGTGGAAGAGGTAACCCGTCAGGGGGAAACCTGTGCACTGGTGGGGTTCAGTATGGGAGGCATTGTTGCGCGCTATTACCTACAGCGCTTGGGCGGCGCGGACAGGGTGCACAAATTTATTTCCCTCTCCAGCCCACATTTTGGCAGTGCCTGGGCGCACCTCCTGCCCTACAAGGGCGGGCGTCAGTTGCGCATTGGCAGCGATTTCCTGGGTGACCTCAATAGCGACTCGGGATTACTGGAGTGCACCGCACCGGTCTCCATCTGGACGCCCTACGATACCACCATCGTGCCTTATACCAGCTCCCGCCTGCCGCTGGGGGAAACCTATCAGGTGCCGGTCAGCTTGCACCGCTGGGTGCCACAAAACCCGCGGGTGATTGAAATTGTTGCCCAGGAATTGTCGAGCGTACTGGTGAGGCCCTGGTAAGGCTCTGGTAAGGCGCTGGTAAGGCGCTGGTGAATGCGGGCGCTGGGCCCGCGTGCGGAAATGTGGATAAGTGCTCGCTATCGATAAGCGCTGGAGGGCGACCGGCTGTTAGTCGTTCTGCATAAAGAAATCGCGCAGGTAGCGAAACAGTTTGCGCTGATTGGTGGGCGCTTTTTTATTGGCGATTTCTTTGTTCGATTCGCGAATCAGGGCGCGTAATTGCTGGTGGTCGACCCCGGGGTAGGCGTCGAAGAAGGCGCTTTGGGCATCTTTACCTTGCTCCAGCAATCGCTGGCGCCAGTCTTCCGCCATGCGGTCAAAGCGCAGGTGTTGATGATCCTGCTCTTTGTGCTTTTCCAGCACGGCCCGGATTGCGTCTACATCGGCATTGCGCATCAGCTTGCCAATAAACTGCAGTTGCCGGCGGCGGGCTTCGCGGGACTTGATGCGATGCATGGTGTCGATGGCGTCTGTGAGCTCTGCATCCATCGGTACTTCCGCAAGCTTGGCCGCGTTCAGCTCGGTTAACTGCTTGCCCAGTGCCTGAAGTTCATGCATTTCCTGTTTGAGCTGGGTCTTGCTCTTCGGCAGGTCCTCGTCAAATTCGTCGTGTGAGTCAAAGTCGTCGGAATTGTGCATAAAACATCTCAAGAAATTTGGCGCTCCACGGCGGGAACGGCATCAGGCGAAATACAAGGTGGCGAGGCCGAGGAAGGACATGAATCCTACCACATCGGTCACCGTGGTCAGTGCCACACCGCCGGCCAGTGCGGGGTCGATGCGCAAGGCGCGGAGCGTCACCGGCAAGATGGCGCCGGCGAGTGCCGCGGTAATCAGGTTGATGACCATGGCCGCAATGATAATCCAGGCAATGCGGTGATCCCCAAACCACAGCGCGGTGATGGCACCGAGGACCGCGGACCACAGGATGGCATTTAGCGCCCCGCTGGCCAGCTCCCTAGACAATAGCCAGCCCAGGTTACTTTTGCCGATTTGGCCGAGGGCCATGCCGCGGATCACTACCGTAAGCGTCTGGCTGCCGGCAACACCGCCCATACTGGCGACAATAGGCATCAACACCGCCAGGGCCACTACCTTGTCGATGGTGCCCTGGAACAGGTTGATAACCCAGGACGCCAGCAGTGCGGTGAGCAGGTTGACCCCGAGCCAGATAGCGCGGCGGGGAGCGGTGCGGGCGACGGTGGCGAAGGTGTCTTCTTCCTCGTCGAGACCGGCAAGGCTCATTAGTGAGTGGTCTGCATCTTCACGGATCACATCCACCACGTCATCGATGGTGATGCGCCCGAGCAGGCGCTTGTGCTCATCCACCACCGGCGCGGTTACCCAGTCGTATTTGGTAAACAGCCGCGCCACTTCATCGTCCGGCATATCGGCGGGGATCGGGTCCACATCGGTCACCATAATTTCGCGCACGGTGACGGACGGATCTGTGGTTAACAACTTGGTCAGTGGCAGCAGGCCGATAAAACGGTCTTTGCGGGTCACCACAAACAGGTTGTCGGTGGACTCGGGGAGTTGGTCGTGCCGCCGCAGGTAGCGTAAAACCACATCCAGAGTGAGGTTGGGGCGCACGGACACGATCTCGGTGTCCATCAGGCCGCCGGCCGTTTCCTCATCGTAGGCAAGGACGCTTTCCACGCGCTTGCGGTCGCTCTCGCTCATCGCCGAGAGTACCTCTGCCATTACCCGCTCCGGCAGCTGCTGCAGGATATCGGCGACGTCATCCGCATTCAGCCCCTCCATGATGGTTACCATTTCCTTGGTATCCATGGTGGACAGAATCTGGCTTTGAACTTCGTCGGGGAGTTCTTGCAGGACTTCCCCTTCCACGTCCTGGTCGATGAGTTTCCAGAGGACCTGGCGGATGTGTGGGGGCGAACTTTCCAGCAGCTGGGCAATACTCTGCGGCGACAGGGATGCCAGCATCTGCTGTACTTCCCGGCCGGTGCCGCTATCCAGCGCCGCATACAGCTCGCCGAGCTGCTTTTGCGCGCGGAAGGTAAAGTCCGTATTGGTGGCGGGATTAACCACGGTGTTTCCTGCTTGCTGGTGGTATTGCGCGAATGCCGCGTATGGCAATTAGGCCGTACGCTTACTCACCCTCACCGAAGCGGTCGTTGATCAGTGCGCAAATGGCTTCGTGCGCGGCGTCTTCGTCGCGGCCGATGACTTCCAGTTCCAGTTCGATGCCCTTGCCGGCGGCCAGCAACATTAGCGCCATCACACTCTTGCCATCCACCGCCTTGCCCTGACAGTGCACCTTCACCTCGGATGAAAAACGGGCGCTGGTTTGGGCAAACTTGCTGGCGGCACGAGCGTGCAGTCCGAGCTTGTTGATGATGGTGATCCGGCTTTTTTGCATGGGCGCTGTTCTTCTGGTTGTCGGTGCGGGTAGTGAGGCATTCCCTGCGGGCGTCAGCCCCGCTTTTTTTCTTGTTCCCGGTGGCGTACCTGGATGTTTTCAAAGGTCTCGGCGAAATGCTTGGCGAGAGCTTCCACCATATACACGGAGCGGTGTCGGCCGCCGGTGCAACCAATCGAGACCGAGGTATAGCTGCGGTTGCTCTGCTGGTAGGAGGGCAGCCAGCGCTCCAGATACGCGGTGATATCCCGCTGCATATCCTCAGTTTCCTGATGTGAGCACAGAAACTCGGCGACCTCCGGGTCCTTGCCGGTCTTCTCGCGCAACTCGGGTACCCAGTAGGGGTTGGGCAGGCAGCGCAGGTCAAACACCAGGTCCGCATCCACGGGTACCCCGTGCTTGAAACCGAAGGACTGGAACAGTACCGCCATGCCCGGTGAGTCCTTGCCCACCACGCGGGTCTTAATCTGGTCTCTTAGCTGGTGCAGGCTGAGATTACTGGTATCGATCACCAGATCGGCCATGGACGCAAGTGGCGACAGGATCTCTTTCTCGCGATTGAGTGCTTCCAGCAGATGGGTATGGCTGTCGCTCAATGGATGCTTGCGGCGAGTCTCGCTAAAGCGCTGTACCAGTATCGGCGAGCGTGCGTCCAGATAAACCACGTCGCAGTCCACGCCATTTGCGCGCAGGTCATCAATGATCTTGGGGGCTTGAGCCACATCTTGCCACAGGGTGCGCGCATCAATTCCCAGTGCCAGCTGGGTGTTTTCCTCCGGCGGCTGCTGGCTAACGCGGCGCAGCAGGTCCGGCACCAGGCTGGTGGGAAGGTTGTCGATACAGTTGAAACCAACGTCTTCCAACAGCTGTAGGGCAGAACTTTTTCCTGAACCCGAACGGCCGCTGATAATGACCAATCGCATTGCTGTGGCGCTCCTTGCTGGTTGGCTGGCACCGGTTTTGGTGTGGTGGTGGCGAACCGTGCCAGTATAAAGCAGTCACCCCGGGTAGCGGGGTGGAAATTTATGCCGCTGCAGCGCTGTTAATGGCCAGCGCGTAGAGTTCGTCGCTGGTGGTGGCGTCGCGCAGTTTTTCCCGCACTCGGCTGTCGCTGAACAGGGCGGCAATCTCCGCCAGGGTGTCGAGGTGTTCCTGCTCTGAGTCTTCGGGGACCAGCAGCGCAAACAGCAGGTCCACGGGCTGGCGGTCGATGGCATCGAAGTCTACCGCAGGTGAGGTGGTGCACAGCACGCCAATCGGCTTTTCGCAGCCGGGCAGGCGGCAGTGGGGGATAGCGACCCCTTCACCGATACCGGTGGAGCCCAGCCGTTCACGGGCGACCAGCTGGCTGAATACCGTGTCGGCATCGAGCTCGGGGAACTGTTCAGAGATCGCCTGGGCGATATTGAGCAACAGCTTCTTCTTGCTACTCCCCGCCAGGTGGCAAAGGCTCAGGCGGGGAGAGAGTAATGCTTCCAATGTCATAACGTACAGATGATCTAGCGGTGCAGGTCAGCCGTTGCCCTTGGGTACTTTGGGTACTGAGACTAGCGGTGACTGCGTAACTTCTCTTTGTGTTTCAGCAGCTGACGGTCGAGCTTGTCCGTGAGCGAATCGATCGCTGCGTACATATCGTCAGATTCCGAGTCGGCAAAAATATCCTTGTTGCCGTTTACGTGCACTAGGGCCTCGGCTTTCTGAGTGAGTTTGTCGACAGACAGAGTGACCTGTGCATTGTTGACGAGGTCGTTGTGGCGGGAGAGCTTGTCCAGTTTGGTCAGGCAGTAATCGCGAATGGCCGGAGTAACTTCTACATGGTGACCACTGATATTGATCTGCATGGATTTCTCCTTATTGGGAACAACACGAATCCTGTCGCACCCCCGCACAGGGCGGCAACCCTACTAGGAAGTGCGTCAGAATGGAAGGATACACTCGGCGCAGGGCTATTGGTTGTGCGGAATACTGCTTTCGGAGCTCGAAGTAGTCACTTTGGGAGGCGAATTCTCGCAAGAAAATGACCGGTTTGGTTAGACCAGTCGCTTGCGCTCGCTGGAAGAGGGGATGCCCATGGATTCCCGGTACTTGGCCACAGTGCGTCTTGCGACTTTGATGCCCTGGGCGTCCAGTTCCTGGGTGATTTTGTTGTCGGATAGTGGTTTGCGTGGCTGCTCACCATCAATCAGCTTGCGAATCAGCGCGCGAATGGCGGTGGAGGAGGCGTCCTCACCGGAGTCAGTACTCACGTGGCTGGAGAAGAAGTACTTGAGCTCGAACACGCCGCGAGGGGTGAGCATGTACTTCTGGGTGGTTACCCGCGAGATGGTGGACTCGTGCATGCCGATGGTTTCGGCAATATTCGCCAGCACCATGGGTTTCATGGCTTCGGGGCCCTGCTCGAAGAAGCCCTGCTGTTTTTCCACGATGCTACTGGCCACCTTGAGCAGTGTCTCGTGGCGGCTCTGCAGGCTCTTCAGGAACCAGCGAGCCTCTTGCAGGTTGTCCCGCAGGTAGTTGTTTTCGCTGGAGTTATCCGCCCGCTTGATTAGTGCGGCGTAGGTGTCGTTGATACGCAGCTTGGGGGTGGTTTCCGGGTTTAACTCCACTACCCAGCGATCCTGCTTGCGGGTGACGATGACGTCCGGGACCACATATTGTGGCTCCTCGCCGCCAAAGGCTTCACCGGGGTAGGGGGTGAGCGTCTGAATCAGGCGCATGACCTCGCCGAGCTGTGTCTCATTGAGTCGGGTGCGCCGACTTAGCTGGCGAAAATCGCGTTTGCCCAGCAGGTCGAGGTGCTGACCGACCACGGTCAGAGCCTGCGCCAGCCAGGGCGTCTCCTCGGGCAGCTGGCGCAACTGCAGAATCAGGCTTTCGCGCAGGTCGCGGGCGCCACAACCAACGGGTTCGAGCTGCTGAATCGTCTTTAGGACCGCGGTTACCTCATCGGCATCCACTTCCAAGGATTCAGCCAGTTCTTCCACGCTCGTGTCGAGAAAACCGTTCGGGGCGATAGCGTCAATGAGTGCTTCACCGATCTGCTTGTCTGGGTCGGTGAGTGGGGTGAGGTTCAGCTGCCATAACAGGTGATCCTGCAAGCTTTCGGAGACCGCGTTGCGCTGCTCCAGCGTGTACTCTTCCGTTTCCGCCGAGCCGCTGCTGGTGCCACCGGAGTAGATATCATCCCAGCGGGTATCTACCGGCAAATCATCGGGGATGTCGCTGTTCCAGTCCCCCTCGGCGGTGGATTCTGCCTGGGGCTCTGGTGTGCTCTCGGTACGCTCTTCGGCTTGCTGGGCTGGGGTGTTCTGGTCCTGGTGGGACTCGCCGGCGTGCTCGTCAAAATCCGACTCGAGCAGCGGATTGCTGTCCAGTGCGGATTGAATTTCCTGTTGCAGATCCAGCGTCGACAGTTGCAGCAAGCGAATAGCCTGCTGCAGCTGAGGGGTCATTGTCAGCTGAGTGCCGAGTTTTAACTGGAGTGACTGCTTCATAGAGGGTTGCCGGCAGAAAAATCTGGCGATGACCCGTCGCAAAGAATTTTATTCCTTTGGCGGCGGGATAAGGCTCATTTCCTGCAGACTACCCCGGGGCGGGTAGGAAGACAAGGGGCAAGTTAAGCAATAACTATGCCGAAAAAGTCACGTCTTCCGGTTTAGCGTGTATACCCGTGACCAAAATCTCTATTTTTGATTATTTTCGGAAAGCTTTTCCGAAAAAGGCTCAAATTGTGAACTGGTGGCCCAGATACACATCTTTCACTCGTTTGTTTTCGGCGACGTCTCTGGGGTTGCCCGAGGCGATGATGTGGCCTTCGCTGACGATATAGGCGATTTCACAGATATCGAGGGTCTCGCGCACATTGTGGTCGGTGATCAGGACGCCAATGTCGCGATCCCGCAGGTGACGAATGATCTGCTGAATATCGGCTACGGAGATGGGGTCAACGCCGGCAAAGGGCTCGTCCAGCAGTACGAACGCGGGGTTGGTGGCCAGCGCGCGCGCGATTTCCACCCGGCGGCGCTCACCGCCGGACAGTGCCATGCCAAGGCTCTCGCGAATATGTGTGATGTGGAACTCTTCCAGCAAGGACTCGAGTTGCTCTTTGCGCTGTGCGCGGTCGAGGTCTTTGCGGGTCTCCAGGATCGCCATGATGTTGTCCTGTACCGACAGGCGACGGAATACCGAGGCTTCCTGCGGCAGGTAGCCAATACCCTTGCGGGCGCGACCGTGCATGGAGAGGCCGGTAATGTCCTCATCATCGATCATTACCTGGCCGGCATCGGCCTGTACCAGGCCCGCAATCATGTAGAAGCAGGTGGTTTTGCCGGCGCCGTTGGGGCCGAGCAGGCCTACAACCTGCCCGCTGGATACGCTCACGGACACGTCCTGAACAACTTTGCGCTTTTTGTATTGCTTGGCGAGGTGTAGCGCCTGGAGCGTTGGCATTGCTTGATTCCGCTGTCAGCGCGCAGCGCGCTGCTTGAGTTTGTTGGGTTTGATCTTGTTGGTACAAGAGGCGGGGTTACTGCCCGTCCTGCGCCGGCTTGGCTTCCGGCTTCCAGATCATCTCGACCCGTTTCTTTTCTGACTGGCCCTGGGCCTGCATCTGCTCGCTGTTGAGGTCGTAGTCGATACGCTCGGCAGACAGGGTATTGCCATCGCGATCCACAAAAGCTTCACCGGTCAGCTGCAGGGCATCGCTTGCCACCAGGAATTCAATTCGCTTGGCACGGGCCTTCACCGGGTTGGTGCTTTCTTCTACTTGCTGCTGGAAGTGCGCAGGCTTGCCGGTGGCGACCACCTTGTTGATTTCGCCCTTGCTGTTGCCGTGCACTTCTACTCGGTCTGCGCGAATCTGCAGCGAGCCCTGGCTGATCACCACGTTGCCACTGTAGATCGACAGGTTTTTACTGCGGTTGGCCTCGAGGTTGTCGGCGGAGACTTTGACCGGCTGCTGTCGATCGTCGGGCAGTGCAAGTGCCTGGGGAGCCGCCAGTACACAGGCTGCGGCGAGCGCGAGTGCGGCGATTTGCCCGCGGGAATTAGCGAGTTTCATAGCGACTTTCCACATTGGAGAGTATTTCTACCTTGTCTTGTTTGAGGTCTGCCCTCAGGCCTTTGCCGGTCGTGACGTTGGCACCATCGGTAATGGTAACAACTTTGTCGGTTTCGGCGAATTCCTCTCGGGGCTTAAGAACGATTTTTGGGGTGCGCAGGGTGATTCCCGGTTGCGGCAGCTCGGCGACGGAAACGTCTCCCTGCAATACAACTCTCTGGCCGTTGTTAAAGGCGATTCCCTTGCGGGACTCGGTGCGCCATTTTGTGTCTTCACCCTGATAAAACATCATGCGCGGTTCGGTGAGGTCCGCGCGGTCGCGGCGGGCAAAGCGAAAGAAGGTAATACGCTCGGCGTCCACTTCATAGGCGAGATTGCCATCGATGTTGTAGTGGCGTGTACGCGCATCGCGAATGATC
The DNA here is from genome assembly GCF_019800665.1 of Microbulbifer agarilyticus. Taxonomy (GTDB): domain Bacteria; phylum Pseudomonadota; class Gammaproteobacteria; order Pseudomonadales; family Cellvibrionaceae; genus Microbulbifer; species Microbulbifer agarilyticus_C. The sequence goes on along the minus strand of NZ_JAHVKO010000005.1, from coordinate 241,979 downwards.
AGATCCGCGGCGCGATTATGTTCCTGTTGCGTGGGGCGTTTGCCCAGTAACTGCTCCGGGGGACTCTCGGTAAACCAGAGTCCAGCGGAGATGAGAACCACCACGATCACCAGGGGGAGCCAGGTGCGCATTCCTTTGTTTCTTCCTTCTTCAATCTGCTAAATAAGGAGCGAGGGCGGCCTCAAAGGTTCCCTGCGCATGCATAATTCGGTCACACACCTCTCTCACTGCCCCCATGCCACCGCGGCGCTCGGTGACAAACAGCGCGCGCTCCAGCACCGGGTGCGCAGCATCCGGGACCGCAATCGGGCAGCCTACTCGGGTCATCAATTGCAGGTCTGGGTAATCGTCGCCAACGTAGGCGATATTATCCAGATCGTAGGGCTCATTGGCGAACAGCTCGAGGAATGCAGTGTACTTGTCCTCGCGGCCCTGGATCAGGCGGGTGATGCCCAGGTCATGTGCCCGCTTCTCCACCAGGGAGCTGCGGCGACCAGTGATGATCGCCACTGCTACACCCGATTTCTGCAGCATTTTGATGCCGTGCCCGTCTAGGGTGTGGAAGGTCTTCTGTTCGTTGCCCTGGTTGTCGAAATACAGGCGCCCGTCGGTGAGCACGCCGTCGACGTCCAGGATCAGGTGGCGCACCTTGCTCAGCTTTTCGTGAATCTGTTGGTGGCTGGCGGTGGAAGTGGGTTGGGTCAAAAGTATCGTCCTTCAATACGGTCAGATAACGCCGGCGCGCAAAACATCATGCATGTGCAGCAGGCCGATCGGGTGGTGTTCTGGATCTTCCACCACCAGCGCGGTGATTTTGTTGTCTTCCATAATGCGCAGGGCTTCGGCGGCGAGCGTGTGTGCGCTCACCGTCTTCGGGCGGCGGCTCATCACCTGTTCCATGGTGGCGGTATCCAGCTCCAGCTTCTGGTCGATGACCCGACGCAGGTCACCGTCGGTGAATACCCCGAGTAACTGCCCGTTACTATCCACAACCGTGGTCATACCAAAGCCCTTGCTGGTCATTTCCAGGAGCGCTTTGGACAGTGGGGTATCCGGGGATACCTGGGGAAGCTCTTCGCCGGCGTGCATGACATCGGCGACTTTGAGTAGCAATTGTCGGCCGAGCGCGCCGCCGGGGTGGGAGAAGGCGAAATCCTCCGCGGTAAAGCCGCGGGCCTCCAGCAATGCCACCGCCAGTGCGTCACCCATCACCAGGGTGACGGTGGTGGAAGACGTTGGCGCCAAATTCAGCGGGCAGGCTTCCGTCTCAACGGCAATGTCGAGATTGACGTCTGCGGACTGTGCCAGTGGGGAGTCTGCTTTGCCGGTCATGCTGATCAGCGGAATGCCCAGTCGCTTCAAGAGCGGGAGCAGGGTGAGTACTTCTGCTGACGAGCCAGAATTGGATATGGCGATCACCACGTCGTGGCGGGTGATCATACCCAGGTCGCCGTGGCTGGCTTCTCCAGGGTGCACAAAAAAGCTGGGCGTACCGGTGCTCGCCAGGGTGGCGGCGATTTTTCGACCAATATGGCCGGATTTGCCCATGCCGGACACGATAACTCGGCCGCTACAGGCCAACATAAGCTCGCAGGCGCGGTGAAAGCTGTCATCAACGCGCGCTTCCAGTGCCGCCACAGCGGCGGTCTCCATAGTAATGGTGCGGCGTCCCGCCTGGAGAATCAGGTCTTTACCCATCGTTTGTCTCACTGTCTCGGGGCAGTCTCTAGCGTAGCTTTGCGGAAGCCATCTGCTCGGTTGGCAGAAGTGCTAACCTATCAATATTGGCTCAAAAAGCGGCGCCTCAAGGCAAAGTGACCCAGTGCCGCTTGTCCGCGGGGCCGCCATGGTATAGTTTGCCGCCGCTATTGTCAGCTGTAGAGCTGGGGCGAATACATATTCCGCCTTTTTGCGTCAGTCAGCGTGATTTTTCGGCGTCCCATGACACTTTTTGGCGTTATGGGCATCCAAGGGACGAATTGCCAATGGGAGATGATCTGTGAGTGCACTCACTTCTACCTTTATTTCTACCGATAGCACCGGAAAACGTTCCGGCTCTGTTGTAGCGCGCGTCGTGCGCAAATCGAGCCTGTGGATGTCTGCCGCGCTATTGTGCCTGGTGGCGCCCTTCGCTGCGGCCGCTCAAAACCCGTATAGCCTGATAGAAGGTGTTTCCGGGCAGCTTTTGAATACCATCCGTGCAGAGGGGCAGCATCTCAGCTCCAACCCTCAGCGTTACTACGCCGCCGTTGATCGGGTGCTCGCGCCGGTGGTGGACTTCGATTTCATCGCTCGCGGGGTGATGGGTAGCTATGCGAAAAAGGCGACGCCCGCCCAGCGTGCCAAGTTCGCCAGCACCTTCCGTCGGGACCTGGTTGCAACCTTCGCTCGTGGCGTTGCCACCTTTGGTGACCTGGACGTAAAGGTGGTCAATCCGGGCACCGCCCCCAGCGGTAACCGCGTCAATGTGCTACAGGAAGTGCGCAGTAATGAAGGTTTGACCAAGGTTTCGTACACCCTGGTGCGCAATCGCAGCGGCCAGTGGAAGCTGATCAATGTAATTTTGAATGGCGTAAACCTGGGCAAAACCTTCCGTGGGCAGTTTGCCCAGGCCATGCAGGCGAACAACGGCAATATCGACAAGGTGATTGCCGGTTGGTCTGCGGCGGACAAGGTTGCAGGCAACCCCTGATCCCTGAACCAAATTCATACAGCGGTGTGCAGTGGCGGTAACGCGGCTGCGCACCGGGCGCTATTCCAGTACACTTGCGCGCTCTTTGATATCCGATAGTAATTCCCTCCTATGCAGCCAGATCAAATCAAGTCCCTGATCGAAGGGCACATTCCCGGCAGTAATGTAGAGGTGGCCTTTGAAGGTAGCCACCTGCAGCTCACCGTGGTCAGCAGTGCATTTGACGGCCTCAGCCGTTTAAAAAAGCAGCAGCTGGTTTACGCGGCGCTGTCTGACAAGATTGCCGATGGCACCCTGCACGCGGTGCAAATGAAAACCCTTACGCCCGAAGAGGCTGGACTGTAATTTTTGTGATGCAGGTATTTTTCGCATCGCAATGGGAAACCAGAACGCATGGATAAACTGATTATCGAAGGGGGCAGCCCCATCTCCGGAACCCTCAAGATCTCCGGAGCCAAGAATTCCGCTCTGCCGATTCTTGCGGCGGCCCTGTTAGCCGATGGTCCCGTGCAAATTCATAATTTGCCGCACCTCAACGATATCACCACCATGATCACCCTGTTGCGGTGCATGGGGACCGAAATCACCATCGACGAGAAGCTGGGTGTGGAGATTGATCCGCGCTCGGTGAACGAGCTCACCGCGCCCTATGAGCTGGTGAAAACCATGCGCGCGTCCATCCTGGTGCTCGGCCCTCTGTTGGCCCGTCACGGTGTGGCCAATGTTTCTTTCCCCGGCGGTTGTGCCATTGGTAGCCGGCCTGTGGATATTCACCTGAAAGGCCTTGAGGCCATGGGTGCAGAAATTACCATTGACGAAGGTTTTATTCGCGCACGCAGTAATGGCAGTCTCAAAGGCGCCAATATTGTGATGGAAAAGGTGACCGTTGGCGGTACCGAGAACCTGCTGATGGCGGCTGTGTTGGCCGAAGGTACCACCGTACTGCACAACGCAGCACGCGAGCCTGAAATTGTCGATCTGGCTGAGTTCCTGATGGCGATGGGGGCGCAGATCGAAGGCGCCGGTACCGATACCATTCGCGTGCATGGCGTGGCGCGACTGAACCCTTGCTCCTTCTCGGTAATGCCGGACCGTATCGAAACCGGCACCTTCCTGGCAGCGGCTGCTGCGGCCCGCGGTAAGGTGCGCCTCACGCACACGCGCGCGGATATTCTGGATGCGGTGCTGGTCAAGTTCGAGGAAGCGGGGGCGCACCTCAGCATTGGTGATGATTGGATTGAGCTGGATATGAAGGGTAATCGCCCCAAGGCGGTGAGCTTCCGCACTGCACCGTATCCCGCGTTTCCCACCGATATGCAGTCTCAGTTCACTGCGATGAACGCGGTTGCGGAGGGTAAGGGCACCGTGGTGGAGACGATTTTTGAGAATCGCCTGATCCAGGTGCATGAACTCAATCGTATGGGTGCGAACATCATTCTGGAAGGCAACACTGCGATTGTCACCGGTGTGGAAAAACTCACTGGGGCACCGGTGATGGCCTCTGACCTGCGCGCATCCGCAAGCCTGGTTATCGCGGGCATGGTGGCCGAAGGTACTACCACCGTGGATCGTATTTACCATATCGACCGTGGCTACGAGTGCATTGAGGAGAAGTTGCAGCTATTGGGTGCGAATATTCGCCGCGTACCCGGCTAATCCTCTGCTGGCGAGTCGGGCGCGAGCCCGATTCCTTCTAGCGCTATTCTAGATTTGTATTGGCGCGGCCAAACAAGAGTCGATAAGCTCCCGGGGGATTTTGGGGGCGAAGCCCACGCACATTGGCCTGGATACCTCGGGCTTACAAACAATCATAATTGCTATGCAGATCACTATTGCCCTGACCAAGGGGCGTATTCTCAAGGAAACCCTGCCGCTGCTCGCCGCCGCAGGTTTGGAGCCAGCGGAAGATATTGCCAAGAGCCGCAAGCTGATTTTCCCAACCAATCAGGAAAATGTCCGTCTGTTGATCCTTCGTGGTTCCGACGTGCCTACCTATGTGCAGCATGGTGCCGCCGATATGGGCGTGGCCGGTAAAGATAACCTGCTGGAACATGACGACAGCAACATCTACGAGCCGCTTGATCTCAATATCGCGCGCTGCCGATTGATGACGGCTGGGATCAAAGGTGCTCCGTTGCCCAGTGGGCGTATCAAGGTTGCTACCAAGTTCGTGCAGTCTGCAAAGCGGTATTACGCCGCACAAGGGCGCCAGGCCGATATCATCAAGCTGTACGGCGCGATGGAGTTGGCGCCGCTGATGGATCTCGCCGACGAAATTGTGGATATCGTCGATACCGGTAACACGCTGAAGGCAAATGGCCTGGAAGCGCGCGATGAAATCGCAGACATCAGCAGTCGCCTGATCGTGAACAAGGCCTCCATGAAAATGAAATATGGCCCGATTAATGCGCTGATTGAGCAGCTGGCCGAAGCGGTACGCGCACGGGGTGGGGAGTAGTCCTCCATGAGTGATTTTTCCATACGCCGGCTGGATGCTGGTTCTGCCGATTTTTCCAGTGAGCTCGACGCGTTACTGGCATGGGAGTCGGTAGCCGATACGCGGGTTGAGTCGACAGTGGCGGATATTCTGCGCGAGGTGAAGTCCCGCGGAGATGCCGCGGTGATTGAATACACCAACCGTTTTGATCGCCGAGAGTTGCAGCAGGCACAAGACTTTTGTTTGCAGCGTGAAGATTTGAACGCAGCGTTGGCGCGCATCCCTGCTGATAAGCGCGCCGCGCTTGAGGCTGCCGCAGAGCGCGTGCGGGCCTATCACGAACACCAGCTGCAAGCGTCTTGGCAATATCAGGAAGCCGATGGCACGGTACTTGGCCAGCAGATTACCGCTATGGAGCGGGTGGGGATCTACGTACCCGGAGGCAAGGCGAGCTACCCTTCGTCGGTATTGATGAATGCGATCCCCGCGCGGGTTGCCGGTGTTGATGAAATATTGATGGTGGTGCCAGCCCCGGATAACCAACTCAGTGATCTGGTGCTGGCTGCCGCAGCTATAGCCGGTGTCGATAAGGTGTTTACCATTGGCGGTGCCCAGGCGGTTGCCGCACTGGCCTATGGCACTGAGACGGTGGCCAGGGTCGATAAAATCGTGGGCCCGGGCAATATTTTTGTCGCTTCGGCCAAGCGCGCAGTGTTTGGTCAGGTGGCCATCGATATGATCGCGGGGCCTTCGGAGATCCTGGTGATCTGCGATGGTGAGACCGATCCGGACTGGATTGCCATGGACCTGTTGTCGCAGGCTGAGCACGACGAGCAGGCCCAGTCGATACTGCTGAGCCCGGATGCCGACTTCCTAAATGCCGTTGAAAAATCGCTGCAAAAACTGCTGGCAGATTTGCCGCGAGAAGAAATTGCGAGCCGCTCGCTGGCGGATCGCGGTGCATTGATTTTGGTGCGGGATATCGAGCAGGCGATCGAAGTTTCCAACCGGATTGCACCGGAGCACCTCGAAGTGTCAGTGGGTGAGCCGGAGCAATATCTGCCGAAAATCCGCCACGCCGGTGCTATTTTCCTTGGTCGTTACACCGCAGAAGCGCTCGGTGACTACTGTGCCGGGCCCAATCACGTATTGCCCACCAGTGGAACTGCGCGCTTCTCTTCTCCCTTGGGGGTTTACGATTTTCAGAAGCGCAGCTCGATTATCTTCTGTTCGCCGCAAGGCGCGGATACCCTGGGTCGGGTTGCCGCGACGTTGGCGAAAGGAGAGGGGCTGGATGCCCATGCCCGCTCCGCGGAATATCGGGTGCGGGAAACTTCGGAATAATTGCGGCGATTTAGTCGCCTGAAGATGGTGTGGCCGGTGGGATTTTCGTTGCCTGCCAGGCCACTGCCTGCCATTTGCCATCCCGTTTCACGAAAGTGCCGGTGTTGAAGAACTCGGTTTTCTCGGTTTGCTTGCCGCCGGCGTCAACGGAACCCGGTTCAGCCACGAGCCGGAAGGCTATCACCGCGGTATCTCCGAAGAGTCGAATGTCGGTATCTTCGGCCCGGTAATCTACACTTGCGGTCGCTTTCTCGGTCTCGTTTTCCGCTTCCTGCATCCCCTGAATAATTTTTTGCTTGCCGAAGCGCTGCCCACTCGAGCTGGTGTAGATCAGGTCGTCTGCCCAGAAGCGCTTATGTACCTCGATGTCATTGGATGCGCCTGCGAGGAATTGGTCGAGCAGGGTGTTCAGGTCTTTTTGCTCGCTGGCGAATGCGTTACTTGCACACAGGATTACGAGTGATAGCGCTTTTATTCCGTTGTTTACCAGTGCCAAATCTCTTCTCCTCTTAACCGCTTTTTGCTTAGTTTTCTTCCGGCGCCGGGAGTGCATTACCGCCAGGTTTTTCTGAGACCGTAGCGCGGGTGGCAAGAACTTCGCCTTCGCGGATGTAGGTGATGGTCACAACCTCCCCGGGGCGCAGCGTTGCCATTGCAGCGTTGCCGTGCTTGCCGTCGTTAATCGGTGTCGCGTTGATGTGTGTGATGACGTCACCGGGCCGCAGTCCTGCCTCTTGGGCCGGGCCCTGATTGTAGATTGCGGTAACAATGACTCCGTTGGTGGAAGTCAGGTTAAACGAACGTGCCAGCAGTGGTGTCAGGTTTTGCGCTTCGATTCCGAGCCAGCCAGGTACCACACGTCCAAACTCGATGATGTCCTGCATCACTTTCAGGGCAATGTTCGATGGGATCGCGAAGCTGATTCCGCTGGTGGAGGCGGTTTGGTCGAGGACTCGTGTATTAATGCCGAGCAGCTTGCCGCGCGCATCGACCAGCGCGCCGCCAGAGTTGCCGGGATTTATCGCCGCGTCAGTTTGCAGGAAGTTCTGCAGGTAGCCACCGATACCGGTATTGCCCAGATCGCGCTCGGTAGCGCTGATGATGCCCTGGGTAACCGTTTGTCCAACTCCCCATGGATTGCCGATGGCGAGCACCACATCACCAACCTGCGCCCGGTCCGGGTCACCCATCTCGATCGCGGTCAGATTGGGGAGGTCTAGCTTGAGCACTGCAAGATCAAATTCTGCGGAGGCACCTACTAATCTGACTTGCCCCTCGCGGCCGTCTGCCAATACCACCGAGACCTGCTCGGCCCCGGAGATGACGTGGAGGTTGGTCAGCAAATATCCGTTTTCGCTCACAATAACACCGGAGCCGAGATTTTGTTGCAGGCGCTCTCGCTGCAGCGGAGTCATTTTGTTCAGGTAGTAGGGGAACAGGGGATGGTTAGCCATCGGGTGATTGCGCAGGGGTATCCGGCTAAACACGTTGACTACCGCGGGGCCTGCCAGATTGACCGCGCTGGCATAGGATACTGGGCCTGAGGTGGCGGCGCCCGGAGTAGGGGGTGTGGTAGTTCCGCGCAAGTGGGGAAACACCAGTAACAGTGCGGCAGCCACCGCCAGGCCAATCGCGGCGGGGATGGCCCAATCTTGCACAAATCGTTGTAATGACACCGAAGGCTCCTTGGTTTGAGGTCATTATACGTCTTTCGGTTCTGGTGTCCTCATCAGAAGTTCTAACGTCCGACCGTCTCTGCTCTTGGTGTGGTGGCGTTAATCCGTATAATGTGCCGCTCAAAAATTTCGTCTGGTTCCTCATTCTCAGGAGTTTCTATGTCCCTGGTTCGTCCACACGGCAGTGTCGAGCTGCAGCCGCGCTTTGTCTACGATGCCGAGCGCCATCACCAGCTCGCGCATGAAGCGGAGTCCCTGCCTTCCATCGTTGTAAGTTCCGCTGCGGCGGCGAACGCCGTGATGTTGGGTGCCGGTTATTTCAACCCGCTGCACGGCTACATGAACCTGGCGGATACCCTGAGCGTTGCGGAAACCCTGCGCACCGTTGACGGCCTGTTCTGGCCGGTACCTGTAGTGAACATGGTGGAAGACACTTCCGCGATTGCCGGCGCCAAACGCATTGCCCTGCGCGACCCCAACGTGGAAGGCAATCCAGTACTGGCGGTGATGGACGTTGAAGCCATCGAAACGGTGACCGACGAGCAGGTAGATACCATTGCCGAGCACGTATTCGGTACTCTGGATGGCGCCCACCCCGGTGTTGCTACCTTTAAGGGTGCGGGCCGTCAGCTGATTTCCGGTTCAATTGAAGTGCTGAATTTCAGCTACTTCCAGGCGGACTTCCCGGATACCTTCCGTACCGCGGTGGAAATTCGCAATGAATTTGTCGAGCACGGCTGGAGCAAGGTTGTTGCTTTCCAGACCCGTAACCCGATGCACCGTGCTCACGAAGAGCTGTGCAAAATGGCTCTGGATGCGGTCGATGCGGATGGTGTACTTATCCACATGCTGCTGGGCAAGCTGAAGCCGGGTGATATTCCTGCCCACGTGCGCGATGCAGCTATCCGTAAAATGGTGGAAGACTACTTCCCCAAAAACACCGTGATGGTGACCGGGTATGGATTCGACATGCTGTATGCGGGCCCGCGCGAAGCGGTTCTGCACGCGGTGTTCCGTCAGAACTGTGGTTGTAGCCATTTGATCGTTGGTCGTGACCACGCCGGTGTTGGTGATTACTACGGCGCGTTCGATGCGCAGACCATCTTCGATGACAAGGTGCCCGAAGGCGCGCTGGAGATTGAAATCTTCCGTGCAGACCACACCGCTTACTCGAAGAAGCTGAATCGTGTCGTGATGATGCGTGACGTTCCGGATCACTCCAAGGAAGACTTCATTCTGCTGTCAGGCACCAAGGTCCGTGAGATGCTGGGTAACGGTGTTGCACCGCCCCCGGAGTTCTCCCGTCCGGAAGTTGCGCAGATTCTGATGGATTACTATCAAAACCTGTAATTCGCAGGTTTATTGAGGTTGCTCGAGTGATACATGCAGTACTCGAGCGACACAAAAAAGGCGGGTTGTAACCCGCCTTTTTTGTGTCTTGTGGCAGTGCATTTACACTGCGTGCGCTTAGCGGTGTGTAACCCCTTCCGGCGCGGGTGTCGGGGTCGGGGCGGAAGCTTCCTTCTCCAGGCCAAACTCTTCCGATAGTGTGCCTTTGGCGCCAGGCTCTTTGGGTGCCCAGTCGCGTGGGGGCAGCACATTCAGCTCTTCGTTGCGGTCGCTCAGTTGGCCGCTGCCTGCTTCGAGCATCTGTCGGCCGATGTCCTGGCTGGACAGACGCATTGCGCTGTTGGCCAGATATTCGTGAACGTCTCGGTAGCTTTCGGTGAGGTTGTGGACCAGTTGCGCCGTCTGATCAAAGTGTTCATTTACCTGAAGCTGAAAGTCTTCCAGTTTGGTGTTGGCTTCTTTCAGGCGCAATTCCAGTTCCTGGGTGCGGTCAATGCTCTGGCGCCCGCGCGTGGCTAGAAACGCCAGCAATGCGCCTAGGGTCAGGCCGATCACGCCCACCAGAATTAAAACCGAAGTTGAGTGCACGATACTTCCTCCTCTTAGAAAAATGGCACCGGCCATTCCGTGGCGGCGATCTTATTATACGCAATTCCGTCCACTGCGCTGTGGCGGTGTTTGTGCCAATTTGTGGGGGATTTGGTAAAGTGCGCGCCAGTCGACCTGTAGTCGGCCCTTCCGCTTGAGCCTGTGGCGCCAAAGATAGGTGCCCGGTGGCTTCTCCTCGGCAGTGTCGCCTTGATATATATGAACGGTTTCTCTTAGATGGTCACGGAACAGCATCAGCCTGCCCAAATAGCGTCCTCTCGGCGCTTATCTCCAATGGAGCGCTACCAGCGCGACCTGCAACGCCCCGATTTTATGGAGGACCCTGCCCAGCGTGCGGCAGTGGCGGAGTTGCAGGATTTGTATGAGCGGTTGCTTGCGGGCGAGCGAGAGGGTGGGTTGATCGCGCGGGTGCGCCGTCTTTGGGGTGGGCCGAAAGTGCCAGAGAAGGGGCTGTATTTCTGGGGCGGTGTCGGGCGCGGCAAAACCTACCTTATGGATGCTTTTTATGAGTCGCTGCCTTTTGAGCGCAAGCAGCGCACGCACTTCCATCGTTTTATGCGCGAGGTGCACCGTCAGTTGAAGACCCTGGCGGGGCAGAAAAACCCGCTGGAGAAGGTGGCAGATCGCATAGCCGAGCGCGCGCGCGTGCTGTGCTTTGACGAGTTTTTTGTCTCGGACATCACCGATGCAATGATTCTGGCCAATCTACTGCAGTCGCTGTTCCAGCGGGGGGTTACCCTGGTTGCCACCTCAAACATCGTGCCGGAGGGCTTATATCGCGATGGCTTACAGCGTGCGCGCTTCCTGCCCGCGATTGATCTGCTGCTGACCCACACCAAAGTGGTCAATGTGGACAATGGGGTGGACTACCGCCTGCGTGCCCTGGAAATGGCTGAGCTGTATCACAGCCCGTTGGATGAGGATGCGGATGCCAGTCTGGCGCGCTCCTTTAGTAGTCTGATGGTGGAGGGGGCTGAGGTGCGTGAGCAGGTCACGCTGGATATCGAGGGCCGCCCCATCGTCGCTGTACGTATCGCCGATGATGTGGCGTGGTTTGAATTTGCCGAGTTGTGCGACGGGCCGCGCTCCCAGAATGACTATATCGAGCTGGCTCGTGAGTTTCATACGGTACTGTTGGCGAATATCCCGCAGTTCAACGAGCGTACCGAGAGTCAGGCGCGGCGCTTTATCAATCTGATCGATGAATTTTATGACCGTGGCGTCAACCTCGTGGTGTCGGCGGCGGAGCCGATTGAGCGTCTTTATGGCGGGCGTCAGCTGCGCTTCGAGTTTGAGCGCACGGTAAGTCGCTTGCAGGAGATGCAGTCCCGCGAATACCTGGCGCAGCCGCACCGCGCGGAATAGCGCGCTGTTCCTTTATATCCAGTCGCGCTAACGGGTGTTGAGTGGGCGCGCAGCGCGTGAACGGGCTGTTCACAAGTTGCTCAATTTTGTGCTTGAAAACCCCATGGCGCTTATGTAGTATTCGCGCTCTTTTCGTGGGACGGCCCCCATTTCGGGAGCCATATACAGGTGTTTTATAACATGAAGACTTACAGTGCCAAGCCGGAAGCGGTCACTCGCGACTGGTACATTGTTGACGCTGCGGACAAGACTCTCGGCCGTATTTCCGCCGAGATCGCCCACCGCCTGCGCGGCAAGCACAAGCCTGAATACACGCCCCACGTGGACACCGGTGACTACATCGTAGTAATCAACGCCGAAAAGGTCCGCGTGACCGGCAATAAGGCCAAAGACAAGATCTACCACAGCCACTCCGGCTACCCTGGTGGTCTTAAATCCATCAGCTTTGAGAAGTTGATCGACAAGGCGCCTGAGCGCACTATCCAAAGTGCTGTGAAAGGCATGCTCCCTAGAGGCCCTCTGGGTCGCGCCATGTTCAAGAAATTGAAGGTGTACAAGGGTAGCGAACATCCTCATGCGGCCCAGCAGCCGATTGAACTGTCGATCTAAACGGAATCATTCTCATGGCAACTACTCAATACTACGGTACCGGCCGCCGCAAGACCTCCACCGCTCGCGTATTTATCGCGCAGGGTGAAGGTAAAATCAGCGTTAACGGTCGTTCCCTGGACGAATACTTCGGCCGCGAAGTGGCGCGCATGATCGTGCGTCAGCCGCTGGAAATGGTCGACATGGTCGAAAAATTCGACATCAACGTTACTGTGAAGGGCGGCGGTTCCTTTGGTCAGGCGGGTGCTATCCGTCACGGCCTGACTCGCGCTCTGATGCAGTATGACGAGTCTCTGCGTCAGCCGCTGCGTGCAGCTGGCTACGTTACTCGCGACGCTCGTGCAGTTGAGCGTAAGAAAGTCGGTCTGCGCAAGGCGCGTAAGAAGCCGCAATTCTCCAAGCGTTAAGCGAGAATTTCTTTTTTCAGGCCCGGCAAATGCCGGGCTTTTTTTTGTTCGCGTTTTTGTGTTTGTGCTTGGGTGTGCTGCCTTGCTGTGCAAAAAGTCGCCAGTTTGCTGCGTGATTGCCGACGTTCGCCTCGGGATTCACCTTGTATCAAATTGGCATTTTCTTTAACATTGCGCGAATTTCTATCCGCTTGCACTTGGGGTTTGGCCATATTGTCCTATGGCTGAGCAGGCGGGCCAGTTGTAGGGGAGTTTCTGTTTTAAGTCTCTGATTATGTGACGGTACGCTATTTGCCGTTACACGGGCGCTCTGTTCTCTCTGGTTTTCGGCCATTGGAGCTGTATCGTCATTGCCAACGCGTGGGATTCCCTGATTTACCTGCGTGATATGGCTTTTAGATTCTTGACAGTTATTTTCCGGAATTTTGGGTTTGGGCCAGTCAGTCTCGAGCTTGCATATGGCAGGTTACGGGGCGCTGTGATGGGAGATCTACGTCATGAGTGATGACGGTGTAAATGTGGGGCGTCGTCGATTCCTGACTGCCGCTACCTCCGTTGTGGGTGGTGCCGGGGCAGTGGGGGTTGCTGTACCTTTTGTCGCCTCCTGGAATCCGAGTGCCAAGGCTAAGGCCGCCGGCGCACCAGTTAAGTACAACATTGCCAAGCTGGAGCCGGGCCAGATGGTCACCGTTGAATGGCGCGGTAAGCCCGTTTACGTGGTGCGTCGTACCCAGGAAGTCCTGGACAACCTGACCAAGGTTGATCCGTTCCTGCGTGATCCTGAGTCTCAGGAATCCACCCAGCCGGCGTATGTTGACCCGGAAAATCGTGCAATCAAGCCGCAGACTCTGGTGCTTGTTGGTCTCTGTACCCACCTGGGCTGCGCGCCCATGTATCGCCCGGAAGTGGGCACTGCCGATCTGGGCGGTGACCAGTGGCAGGGTGGTTTCTTCTGTGCCTGTCACGGCTCCAAGTATGACCTGGCTGGCCGCGTATATACCGGTGTTCCGGCTCCGCTGAATATGGAAGTACCTCCCTATTCCTATGACGGGGATGATGTAATCGTAATTGGTGTAGATCAGGAGGGCGCTGCATGAACTGGCTAACCGCACTTGGCGATTGGGTCGACCAGCGACTGCCGATCTACCGCGCGTGGGATACCCATATGGGTAAATACTACGCGCCTAAGAATTTTAACCTGTGGTACTTCTTTGGTGTGCTCTCCATGCTGGTTCTGGTGAACCAGCTGCTGACCGGTATCTGGTTGGTGATGAGCTACACGCCCACCGCAGAGGGCGCCTTCGCCTCCGTTGAATACATCATGCGCGATGTAGAGATGGGGTGGATCATTCGCTACCTGCACTCCACGGGCGCTTCCGCCTTTTTCGTAGTGGTCTACCTGCACATGTTCCGCGGGCTCATGTACGGTTCGTACAAGCCACCGCGTGAGCTGGTGTGGATTTTCGGTATGTGCATCTATCTGGTGCTGATGGCCGAGGCCTTCATGGGCTACGTACTGCCCTGGGGCCAGATGTCCTACTGGGGTGCACAGGTAATCGTATCCCTGTTCGGTGCTATCCCGGGCATTGGTGAAGACCTGGTGCAGTGGATTCGCGGTGACTACCTGATCTCCGGTATTACCCTGACGCGCTTCTTCTCCCTGCACGTGATTGCGCTGCCGCTGGTTCTGGTACTGCTGGTTGTGTTGCATATCCTTGCGCTGCACGAAGTGGGCTCCAACAACCCCGACGGCATCGATATCAAGAAGAACAAGGACGCGAATGGCGTGCCGCTGGACGGCGTTGCCTTCCACCCGTACTACACCGTGCACGACCTGGTTGGTATCGCGGTATTCCTGTTTGCCTTCTGTGTAGTGGTGTTCTTCTTCCCGGAAATGGGTGGTTTCTTCCTCGAGTACGCCAACTTCGAAGAGGCGAACCCGCTGAAGACGCCTGAGCACATCGCGCCGGTTTGGTACTTCACGCCGTTCTACGCAGTGCTGCGTGCGGTGACCATCGATATTGGCCCGCTGACTGCGAAGTTCCTCGGCCTGGTAGCTATGGGTGCAGCTATTGCAATCCTGTTCGTGCTGCCTTGGCTGGACAAGAGCCCGGTACGTTCCATCCGCTATAAAGGCTGGTTGCCGAAGGTTCTGTTGCTGGTATTCGCGGCGATCTTCATCATCCTGGGTTACCTGGGTGTGAAGTCCCCGACCCCCGGACGTAATTTCCTGGCACAGGTAGCGACCCTGTTCTACTTCGCCTTCTTTGTGACCATGCCGATCTGGACCAACCCGACCAGCCGTAAGGGCATGCTGTCCTGGATTGTGAGCGGCGCATTCGGCTTTATGTTCCTGTGGATGGCGGTGGCCAACTGGGGTGCGAGCCTGTTTGTAGGTCTGCTGTCCCTGGTGTTTGCGGTGTTCTTCGGCATCCTGCCGTGGCTGACCGATCGCGATGTGGTACATCCGGAGCCTGAGCGTGTTACCAGCCCGTCTGGTGCCAAGACGTTCATTACTCTGTTCGCCGGTATCATTGCTGTGCTGCTGCTGACCTTTATCCCGATCAAGGCGGTTGGTGCTTCCAGTGACATCGAGCTGGACTACATCAAGACCGACCTGACCGACAAGCCTTCCTTGCAGCGCGGCGCCAAGTACTTCGTGAACTACTGCATGGGCTGTCACAGTGCCAACTTTTCCCGCTGGGAGCGTGTGGCCACGGATCTGGATATCCCAAACGAACTGATGCTCGAGTACCTGGTACTGGGTGACGCCAAAATTGGTGATCTGATGGAGATCTCCATGAAGCCGGACGATTCCAAAGTCTGGTTTGGCGCCACTCCGCCGGATCTGACCCTGGTGGCGCGCGCCCGTTCGCCAGAATGGCTATACACTTACCTGCGCAGCTTCTATAAAGATGACAGCCGTCCGCTGGGTGTGAACAACAAGGTTTTCCCTAACGTTGGTATGCCGCACGTGCTGATGGAGCTGCAGGGCCTGCCGGAATGCGCCCCGGGTCCGAAGCGCGATCACGGCAAAGTGGTGCGTGACGAAATGGGTAACCCGATCATGGATGCCGATTGCGGCAGCCTGCGGGTTGGCGACGTGAAGGGCACTATGGATGAGGTGCAGTACGATCAGGCGGTCTACGACCTGGTGAACTTCATGGAGTATATCGCCGAGCCGATGGCAGAAACCCGCAAGCGCATTGGTTTCTATGTGCTGGCGTTTATTCTGGTGTTCTTCATCTTCGCTTGGCTGCTTAACCGCGAGTACTGGAAAGACGTACACCACTAAGGTTAAGCCTGAGAATTTTTCGGGTGGTGGGCCGCCGCTTTGTCGGCACTAGCTCACCACCCGTTTTCTATTTTTGAATGTTTTGGCCGGACTAGCTCCGGTCAGTAGATTGAGGTAGTTCCATAATGGGTGTGCCGACCAACAAGCGCTCCTCCATGACCTTCTTTTCCGACGGTCGTTGTCACTTCAGCCACCGCGTACGCATTGTGCTGGCGGAAAAAGGCGTTTCTGTCGAAATCATTGACGTTGACCCCGATGACAAGCCAGCAGAGCTTGCCGACCTCAACCCCTACAACTCTCTGCCGACTCTGGTTGATCGTGATCTGGTGCTGTTCGAGACCAAGGTCATGATGGAATACCTGGACGAGCGCTTTCCGCATCCGCCGCTGTTGCCGGTATATCCGGTAGCCCGTGCGCAGAGCCGTCAGATCATGCATCGCATCGAGCGCGACTGGTGCCCGCTGGTGGACAAGATCCTGGCCGGTGGTAAGGATGTTGCTGCGGCGCGTAAAGATCTGCGCGATAGTCTGGTGGGTATCGCACCGATGTTCACCGATCTGCCGTACTTCTTTAATGAGGAGTTCTCTCTGGTAGATTGCTGTATGGCACCACTGCTGTGGCGTCTTGATCAGCTTGAAGTTGCGCTGCCGAAGACCAAGCAGGCCAAGCCACTGCTGGACTACATGGATCGCCTGTTCGCCCGTGAAGCCTTCCAGCAGAGCCTGACCGAGTTTGAGCGCGAAATGCGCGCCTGAGGTGCTGATTGAATAAGCCGCCGATGACGTCCAATCGCCCGTACCTGTTACGGGCGTTTTACGAGTGGATAACCGACAACAAGTGCACGCCCTATCTGTTGGTGGATACACACCTGGATGGTGTGCTGGTTCCCCAGCAGCACGTCAATGAAGATGGTCAGATCGTGCTGAACGTATCGGAAACGGCGGTTGTTGGTCTCACCATGGACAACTACGCTATCCGCTTTAACGCTCGCTTCGGTGGCGTTCCGACCGATATCCAGGTACCGGTTGGTGCGGTGGTGGGGATCTATGCCCGTGAGAATGGTCAGGGCATGGTATTTGAGCCGGAAGAAACACCGGAACCGCCAGAGCCGACACCGCCAACGACCCTGAAAAAGCCGTCTAAAAAGCCTGCACTACGCGTAGTGAAGTGATTTTCCATGGGTGCCCCGATCAGTGGGGCACCTGCTGGCGCTGAATATAACTCAAGCGCTGCCTTTCTCCTGTCGATACCCTGTGTAACTCTCGCTTAAATTCTTTTGGCGTAAAAATTGACGCCGTAATCCTGTTATTCATTGGTGAATTTGCTGGCACCTTCCGATACTGCTATCAAGCCGTGTACAGGAGGAGCCCAAGTGAGACTACTGAGCCATACCATTGGAATATTCACCAACCCGGATAAAGAGTGGCAGGCAATCCGATCCGATAAACACTCGTTCGTACAGGTGTTTTTGAGCCACGTCCCGATTCTCGCGCTGATACCTGTCGTTTCGGCCTACATAGGAGTCACCCAGGTCGGGTTTGCTGTCGGTGACAACGTGCAAAAGCTAACGCCCGGTAGCGCGCTTAGCCTCGCCATCATTACGTATTTTTCTCTGTTATTCGGCGTGTATATCTTCGGTGAGTTTATCAATTGGATGGCGAAGAGCTTCAAGGTTGAGGGTGACGAAGAGACGCGCCATTACGAAGGCACTGCGCTGGCCGTGTTTGTGACAACGCCCATCTTCCTGGTTGGTTTTATTGGGCTCTATCCGAACCTTTGGTTGAATGCGGCCGTCACACTGATTGCTACCGCGTATTCGGTTTACCTCATTTATGAGGGCATTCCGATTTTGATGAACATCGATAAGGAGCGTGCGTTTGTTTACGCATCGTCGGTGATTACGGTGGGCTTGGTGCTGCTGGTAACGGTGCGGATTGGAACTGTCATTCTTTGGAGCATGGGAATAGGCCCTGTATACCAAAACGAGTGACCCTCAAGCTGACTTGAGGGTCACTCGTAAGCGGGCGTGGCCTGTTCAGGTTTACGCCGGTTTTGCCGTTTACGCGGTTTCTGCCGGGGCCTGTGAAGGTCTGGTTGCCTGCGCAGCCGCGGTTAACGTGAGTGGGGGCATAGGGCAGTCCAGGCAGTCTGCGATGGCACGCAGTAGCTCCACTTCACGGCCGTCGACGATTCCATCGTGACTCATGGTTGTCGCCAAAGCCTTAAGCAGTGCCGGTTTTTGCAGCGCGGGGGTATCTCGCGCGATTGCAACCGCCTTATCCAACCTCTGCAGTGTCATATCTCCACGTGCGGGAAGTGCTACCGCGCCCATCCCCAAAAGATGTACACCTGCTTCAAATGCCCGCTTCGCAGCAAGGTAATCCGAACAGTCTGCATGTGCCATGGTCGCGAGCAGGAACTGGTGTGCATCGGCAAGGACTTTTGTGCTTTTTTTCGTTGCACCAAGTTTGCGATGTCGATCTGGGTTATGTTCCAGGCCGTGTATCAGTACTCGATAAAGCGCCCACTCCCAGATTTCTATTTTGCCATCGGCGCGCAGCAACTTGATGACATTGCGTTTGAATATCTGAAATTGTTGCGGCGCCAGCGACTTCAGGGCTGGAATACACAGGTCCAATAGGGGGAGACGAAGATGCGTCCCGATCTGTGCCAGTTCCGGTGCCAGCTTTTCAAATTCCCGCAGCACGGCTGGGTGAGCGATCTTGGCAAGTAAATCCAGCTGGGCTGCGCGATGTACTGACGCTTTCTCGTCGGCAATCAGTAGGCCGTAGACGAGTGCGCGTGCTGCAAAGGGATCATGCGCCGCCGCCTTCAGCAGCGAGGGTATTTCCGCAAGTAGTACCTTGCCTTGCGCACACTGCTGGTGAGAGGGGTTGGCGATATTGTTATCGACCACCTCAACGATGTCCGCAAGCGTAGCCTGATAAGGATTACTTGCGGTGTCGGCCGCAGCGCTAGCCGGCTTCTCCCCACTAGTCGCGTTGTGCGGGCTGTGCATATGCGAGACCGCCGCCGGGTCCGAGTCTGCCATGGCCGCGATACTGCTTTCACCGGTGTATGCGCCTGTCTGCCACTGTGGATCGAGACGGGTTATACGCGCATCCAGGGGGGGGTGCGTTGCGAATAGACCGGCAAAACTCGCCTTCAGTCCGCTGGCGAAGTACATGTGGCTGAATTCACTGGCGTTGGTGGCTTGCAGGTTTGAGCCAGGCACATGCTGAGCAATTTTTTTCAGCGCGCCGGCAATGCCCTGTTTGTTACGCGTAAATTGCACGGCTGACGCATCCGCTAGATATTCGCGCTGACGGCTCACTGCGGACTTGATCAGGTTGCCAAAAAAAGTACCGGTGTAGCCAATGGCGACGAGCCCCATACCGGCAGCAAACACCGGCATGCGGCCACGGCTGCTGCGACCGCCCCAGTAACTACCGCGCAGTAGCCAGCTACCCACCAGGCCGATAACAAGAATGCCGTGAAGGAGCCCAACAATCCGGATGTTGAGGCGCATATCGCCGTTAAAAATGTGGCTGAATTCGTGAGCTACAACACCCTGTAATTCGTCCCGGTCGAGCTGTTCGATGCAGCCGCGGGTCAGGCCAATCACTGCATCGTTTGGGGAGTAACCGGCGGCGAAGGCGTTGATGGCTCCGTCTTCAAGGATGTAGACGTCGGGTACCGGAGTACCGGAGGCCAGCGCCATCTCCTCAACCACATTCAGAGCGCGTTGTTCCGCGAGACCATCGGGGGAGGTGTTTATTTTTCGCCCGCCCAGGGATTCGGCAACTGCGCGCCCACCGCCAGCCAGCTGGCGCAGTCGAAACAGGCTCGCCAAGCCGACGATGGCTGTGATCGTAATTGCGATCCCGGCGACGGTCTCCCAGCCCAGATGGCTGATGATCCCGACAAGTGATGTGTCTACCGCCGGATCGCGCAGATCCGAGTAGCTTGCAAGAAAGGCGACGAACACTGTGGTAATCGCCACCAGCCCGATAACCGCGGCGGAAAACAGCGTAATAAGCACGCCGCTGTTGCGCCGGGCCTTGTCCTGATATTCAAAAAAATTCATCGGTGGTTAGCCCCGAAATCAGAACTCTACGCGCGGCGCAGCCTGGAATGCTTCGGAGTCCGCGAACTCCAGTAGCTTGCCATTTTCCCGGTGGCCGAAAAATCCAGCAAAAAATACCGGCGGGAAACTTTGGCGGAAAATGTTGTAGGCGGTAACACCGTCGTTGAAGGCCTGACGTGCGAAGGAAACTTTGTTTTCTGTGCTGGTCAGTTCTTCCATAACCTGCTGGATGGTTTGGTTCGCCTTGAGGTCCGGATAGGCCTCCATCACCACATTGAGCCGTCCCAGGGCATTGCTGAGTAGCCCTTCGGCGTTGCCGAGGTCGGCAATCGCGGCGGCGTTACCCGGGTTGCTGGAGGCGGCCTTGAGACCTGCCATCGCGGTGTTACGCGCAGAGATGACCGCTTCCAGGGTTTCGCGCTCATGCTTCAGGTATGCCTTGGCCGATTCCACCAGGTTGGGGATCAGGTCGTAGCGACGCTTCAGTTGTACTTCGATCTGGGCGAAGGCGTTTTCATAGCGGTTTTTCAGTGAAACCAGGTTGTTGTAAATACTGATGACGTAAAAAACGACTGCCGCCGTAGCAACCAGCCATACGATGGTAGAAATTTCCATAGAGCTCGAATTTCCCTGTAAGTGTGTACCTGGCGACGCATGTGGCCACAAGGCTGTGGGTAATACGCGAAATCTGCTGGTAAATAGTGGATTCGGTCATTGAGATTGATCCGCATCGGTTTATTCCAGCGCCGAGCTTGATACTACCATGGACCGTACAACGAAAGGCGGATAGCCCTCGCGCCGTGGTGGTGGGTTATAATCCGCCACCAAATTGCGTTTTCCCGCAATATTGGTCAGCCTTGCCGGGTAATTCCCGCTAGATTCGGAGTGAAATCAGTATGAGCGAGCAAGTTAAGGACCCCGTGGTCATCGTCGGTATCTCCCGTACGCCTATGGGTGGCATGCAGGGAGCCCTTTCTGGCCTCAGCGCCCCGGAGCTGGGCGCAGTTGCGATTCGCGGTGCGCTGGCCGATGCCGGTGTGGATGCCGCCGATGTCGACGAGGTGCTGATGGGGTGTGTACTGCCCGCGGGTGTTGGTCAGGCACCGGCACGCCAGGCGTCTCTGGGCGCGGGAATTCCCCAGGCTACCCCGACCACGACCGTGAACAAGGTCTGCGGCTCCGGTATGAAGACCGTCATGATGGCGCGTGACGCCCTGTTTGCCGGTGATGCGAAGGTCGTTGTTGCTGGTGGTATGGAGAGCATGAGTAATGCCCCATACATGCTGCCCAAGGCGCGCGGCGGTATGCGCCTGGGCCATGGTCAGGTGCTGGACCACATGTTTGTGGACGGGCTGGAAAACGCCGCCGATGGCCAGTTGATGGGCAATTTCGCAGAAAATACCGCGGACAAGTACAGTTTCTCCCGTGAAGAGCAGGACGAATTCGCGATCGAATCCCTGGCCCGCGCCAATGCGGCGATTGGGTCGGGCGCGTTCGAGCGCGAGATCGCCCCGGTAACTGTACGCAGTCGTAAGGGTGACGTGGAAGTAAGTGTGGATGAAGCGCCCGGCAATGCGCGTCCAGACAAGATTCCGGCACTGCGCCCTGCGTTTCGCAAGGACGGTACCGTAACCGCCGCGAACGCCAGCTCTATTTCTGACGGTGCCGCAGCGTTGGTACTGATGCGTGAGAGCGAAGCCAAGGCCCGCGGTATCAAGGTGCTCGCGGTATTGCGTGGCCAGACCCAGTTTGCCCATGCGCCGGAGTGGTTTACCACGGCCCCAGTCTCCGCCATGGCGAACCTGCTGGAAAAAACCGGCTGGAGCAGCACCGATGTTGATCTGTTCGAGATCAATGAGGCATTCGCGGTAGTTACCATGGCGGCGATGAAGGACCTGGATTTGCCGCGTGCGAAGGTAAACGTGAATGGCGGCGCCTGCGCACTGGGTCACCCGCTTGGTGCCAGTGGTGCCCGGGTGATCGT
Organism: Microbulbifer agarilyticus; assembly: GCF_019800665.1. Lineage (GTDB taxonomy): Bacteria > Pseudomonadota > Gammaproteobacteria > Pseudomonadales > Cellvibrionaceae > Microbulbifer > Microbulbifer agarilyticus_C. The sequence goes on along the minus strand of NZ_JAHVKO010000005.1, from coordinate 220,124 downwards.
TACCCTGTTGGCGGCGCTGGAAAATCGCGACCTGAAGAAAGGCGTTGCCAGCCTGTGTATCGGTGGAGGTGAAGCGACGGCTGTTGCGATCGAGCGTCCCTGATTAAGCGGCACCAAAGCATTGTTCGAGCATAAAAAAAACGGAGGCCCTGGCCTCCGTTTTTTTATGCGTAAAAGCTGTGATTAGTCGATGTATTCCACCGCTTTTACCACCTTCTGTACACCGCCCACGGTGCGGGTCTTCTCCGCCGCATTTTCCGCCTCCTGACGGGTCAGCAAGCCCATCAGGTAAACCACGCCGTTTTCGGTGACGATCTTGATGCGTCCGCTGTCGATTTCCTTATCGGTCATCAGGGCGCCTTTCACCTTGGTGGTAAGCCAGGTGTCGCTGGTGCGCGCCAGCACCGATGTGGTGCCGCGCACCTGAATCTCGTTGTATACCTGGCGCACAGAGTGCACCTGCTGTGCCGTTTGCCCGGCCAGATTGCGCAGGTCATTGCTGGAAACCTGTCCGGTCAGCAGTACCACGCCATTAAAGCTGGTGACGTCGATATTGGATTCCTTCAGTTCCGGGTGCGCCTTGCGCAGGTTGACCTTGGTGATGGTTTCCAATTGCTGGTCATCGATGTAGGTGCCAAAGCTGCGCTCGCCCGGATCTGGCTGAATTGGGCCGTCGTGGGTGGCGTCCAGCACGGTTGCACAGCCGCCCAACAGCGCCAGCAAGCCACCCCCAATAAGAGTTTTCAGAGTTGCGGAAAATGTTTTTTTCGCGCTCGATCGCATGGATTATTCCTCGAATCCGCCAAACAGACTGCTGTCGATGAGATCGCACAGACAGAAAAGTATTAATAATTGAACCTGGTGTACTTCTGAAGCAACCGCGGAAGGTACGCGCAATTCAATATCGTGTACGTCCAGAAGTGCGGTGCAGTCTCCATCCGCTTCTCCACCGGTTAGTGCCAGTACGCCCATATCGCGATCGTGCGCGGCGCGGATGGCTTGCACCAGATTTGAGTCCTGGCCGTCGGTACTGATGATCACCAGCAAATCACCGGGCTGGCCCAGTGCACGAATCTGACGCGCGTAGGATTCGGCCCGGCCATGGTTGCGGGCAACGGTGCCGGTGGTTACCGCATCGCCATTCAGGGCAATGGCCGGCAGGCCCGGTCGCTCGCGCTCGAAGCCGCCCATCAGCTGAGCGGAAAAGCTTTGCGCAAGCGCGCCACTGAGTCCGTTGCCACAGATCAGGAGCTTATTCTCGGCCAGCAGGGTGTGCACGATCATTTCGCTGGCTTCGGCAATGTAGGGTGCCAAAAGTTCACCGGCATTCATGGTGGCTTCAATGCTGCGGTGAAACAGGGTTACCACTCTCTGTTCCATGTACTCTGTGTATTCCTGTGAGTGAGCCTATTTATTGCCCGAAGGCATTTTGTATCCAATCAATGTTGAGTGGTCCATCACCGTTTCCGCGCTCGATCGTCACAACGTCGAAACGACAGGGGCAATCCAATCTGCGTAATTGCAGGTAGCCGTTGGCCGTGGCGAGTAATTTTCGCTGTTTTCGATAGTCAATGGAAAGCCCGGCGCCACCAAAAGTCCGGTTGCGCCGGTAGCGCACCTCAACAAACACCAGGGTATTTCCATCGTGCGCGATTATATCAATTTCGCCGAAGCGCCCGCGAAAGTTGCGCTCCACGATACGCAGGCCCGCGGCAATCAGGTGCCGCTCGGCCTGCGCTTCCATCTGGTTGCCGATACTGGTGGTGTCCATGAAATTCCTTTTCGATGGATGTGTGTCAGTGAGCGCCCGCTATCCCTCAGTTCTGCGTAATGGGTACCGGGGCTCCCTTGTTGATCCGCGCCCAGATCTGTTCGCGCACAATGCGGCCGTCTGCACTCAGGCTGAGCGCGCCAGTCAGTCCGTATACCTGCTGGTCCGGGAACTGGCGAAGAATCGGCAGGCGTGGGTACAGGCGGAAGGCATCGGCGCCGAGCGCATACAAACGGGCAAAGGCTGGGGCCGGTGCCGCCTGTTTGACGATGTTCTGCTTGGTTTCGTTATTGTCCTCAAACAGCCACGGCAGTGCGGTAAAGCGCACACCGTTGAGGTCCCTGTCGCGCTGGCGGTCGATATTGCCGGCAAAGATCTGCGAGGTGGAGTAAACCGGCAGTTCGCCCGCGTAGAAGAACGACAGCATCGGTTTGATCTGGCGAGCCTGCTGTGGCTGTGCCAGTACAAACAGCATGTCGATATCGCCGCGACGGCGCGGGGTGAACTTGAGCGGGGTCGACAGGGTGCTGCGCAGGGCGCGCTCCCGTTCTTTACTCTCAGAAATCAGCAGGGAGTCGCTCACCAGCTGCGAGAAGTTGGAGTTATCCCGGTAGTTGCGGCTGACGCTCACGGTACCGCCCAGGCGGTTCCACTCTTCGGTGAATGCGGTCAGTCCACGCTGGCCCCAGCCAGACTCGGGGGCCAGGATCATGGCCTGACGGTGGCCCTGGAGGAACGCTTGCTGGGCTACCTGGCGGGCTTCGTCTTCGATGGCGAGGCCAAATTGCACCAGATCGTCGGTCAGGCGGCCCTCATCGCCGTAGTTCAGGGCGAGGGTTGCCACTGGCAGCTTCTCGGTAGCGAGCAGGTTGGCGACCTTGCTTTTGTCGAGCGGGCCGACAATTGCCTGGGCGCCACCGTTGACGGCCATCTGGTAAATCTCTTCAAACGGCTGCTCGGTACCGGTGTCATACACCTGGACCTGCGGCGTGGGCGCACCGGCGTCCAGCGCGCTGTAGTAGGCCGCCATAAAGCCATCGCGAATTGCGCGGCCGGCGGAGCCAAGTGGGCCGGACAGCGGCAGCAACAGGGCGACATTTTGCGCCGGTTGTGTGGCCAGTTGCTCCAGCAGCTGCAGGGCCTGCGGCGGATGGCTGACCGCGGGGTGGGTCGGCCACTGCTGGCGCCAGCGGCTCAGCTCGCTCAGCTGGGTACTGATATCGGCCTGGGTATCGCGGCCGATCAACGCCAACTGGTACCAGGCGCGCATCTGCGGCGACAGGCTCTCATCGGCGCGCAGGCGCAGCTCGGCGGAGGGCAACTGGGTCAGCAGCTGCCACAGGCCATCGTTGTTGGTAAAGGTTGCCTGGTCATCCAGAGGCAGGCCGGCGATACGCTGCCGCTCCTGAATACCGCTATCGATATCGCCCATCAGGCCCCACAGGTCCGCGCGCAGGTTGCGCAGCGGCAGGGCGGTGGTGGCCGGGATCTCAAACCAGGACTGTTCCAAGCGGGGTGCGCTTACTAGGTCCAGGGCGGTGAAAAACTCGTCGTCCGCCGCCAGCGCGCTACCGTAGACTTGCGCGTACTGGGCGTATTCCGAATTGGTCAGCTGTTCCGGGTCAATACTGCTGGCGGTCTGCAGAACCGTCGCGTTATCGCCCAATCCGTATAGAATGGCGGCCGCCTGCAGCTGCGCCTGATCCTTTTGTGGCGAAGGCAGCTGGCGCGCCTCGCTCAACAGGCGAATGGCGCTCTGGCGGTTGGCGGTTTCCGCATCGCTGGGCGCGGCAGCAACCGGGGTGCCGGGCTGGGTACTGGGTGTCTGGCAACCGGTCAGGGCCAGAGCCAGAGTGCCTGCAGCCAGGCTATTCAAAATGAAGGGGATACGCCGGGAAAGGGCGGACATATTCTTCTCCCACAAAACTTATTCTGGAGTGAACTATGGGGCTTGATACAGCGGTGCTATATATCGTCGCGACGCCCATTGGCAATTTGGCTGATATGGTACCGCGAGCCGTTGAAGTTCTACAATCCGCTGATTTGGTGGCGGCAGAGGACACCCGTCACAGTCAGAGACTTTTTTCCCACTTTTCCATCGATACACCCCTGGTTGCGTACCATGACCACTCGGACGATCAGCGCACCAACAAGATTCTCGAGCGTCTGGCGCAAGGGCAGACTGTGGCACTTATTTCCGATGCGGGCACCCCGCTGATCTCCGATCCGGGCTACCGGCTGGTGCGCGATGCCCGTGAACGGGGCTTCCAGGTAGTGCCCATTCCCGGGCCCTGTGCCTTTGTGGCCGCTCTGTCCGCTGCCGGGTTGCCCAGCGACCGCTTCTCATTCGAGGGCTTTTTACCCGCCAAGTCGCAGGCGCGGGCCAAGGCTCTGGATGCCTTGGCCGGGGAAACGCGCACCATGATGTTCTATGAGGCGCCCCACCGGGTGCTGGACACCCTTGAAGCCATGGCGGAAAGCTTTGGCGGTGAGCGCGAGGCGGTGATCGCGCGCGAGCTAACCAAGGCCTTTGAGACCATCCAGCTGATGCCGCTTGCGGAGCTGGTGGAGTGGGTGCGCGCAGACAGCAACCAGCAGCGCGGCGAGATAGTCCTGCTGGTGCGCGGCGCTGCGGAGTCAAAAGCCGCGAAGTTGGACGCAGAGTCAGAGCGGGTGATGAAGCTGCTGCTGGCCGAGTTGCCGCCCAAGCGCGCTGCCGCGCTGGCGGCGGAGATCACCGGGGTGAACAAAAAGGTGCTGTACAACTGGTCGCTGGCGCAGAAATAGCGAATTTCGTGTTATCGGCGCGAGCCGATGAAATTGTCTTGCATCCCGCACCCCCGGTCATTAACCTTCGCGCCCGAGTCAGCCAGACAATCGCTGTTCGATTGCCTTCGGGTGGTTGGATGGAGGAAAGTCCGGGCTCCATAGGGTGGGACGCCAGGTAACGCCTGGGGGGCGCGAGCCTACGGAAAGTGCAGCAGAGAGTAGACCGCCGATGGCCTGTTCGCAGGCACAGGTAAGGGTGAAAGGGTGCGGTAAGAGCGCACCGCGCGGCTGGTAACAGTCCGCGGCACGGTAAACCCCGTTCGGAGCAAGACCAAATAGGCCCCCTTTAGCCTTGTGCTAGCAGGTGTGACCCGCACTGGGGGCGGGTAGGTCGCTTGAGGTGTCTGGTGACAGGCATCCCAGATGAATGATTGTCCGCGACAGAACCCGGCTTATCGGCTGACTCACCAATTTCCTCTCCCGCCACACCAGGCTGCATCCTTTTTCGGTCTGGTGTGGCGAGCTAGAGCTACTATTTTCTTGCCACCAGCATTCCTTCCTGCCGGTACCAGTCGGCGGCCTCGGCAATACACTCTTCCACCGTCGGTACCTTGTAATCCAAGCGAGCGACTGCTTTGCTGCTGTCGGTATGCTGCCGAGCCATCATATAGCGCGCCTGCCCGGGGTTGATTTGTGGTGGTTTGTTAGTTATCTCCGAAAGCCATTCACAGGCATAGGCGTAGGCAAGGAATGCCCAGCGCGGCAGGGTAAAACGCGGTGGTTTGGCTTGGATTTCCTGAGCGATAAGTTGCCAGATCTGTTTGTGGGGCATGTTGCTGTGCGGTAATCCTGCGCACAGGAAGTCCTCGCCACTGCGCGCTCTCTCGGCGGCAGCAATATGCGCTTTCGCCACCTCCCGCACATGACAAAAGGAGCCGCCCCCGGGAATAAACCCCGGCAGTGATCCTTTGAGTAATTCGAAAAATACGGTTCCTATTTGCAGGGTGTGATCGAATGGGCCGATCATAAACCCGGGGTAGATATACACCACATCCAGGCCTTGTTGCTGCCGAATGTTTTCCAGCCGCTGTTGGGCTTCCAATTTGGTTTCCCCGTAGTGGTAGCCCATATTGGTGAAGTTAAACTGGCCAGTTTCCTCGTTGACCGTGCCGCCGTTCGGGCATGCACCCAACACATCCAGTGTACTGGTGTGCACCATCCGCCGGACACCGTGTTCCAGACACGCGCGCGCGACATTGAGGGTGCCATCCACGTTGATAGCGCGCTGGCGAGGGTAGAGGCGCTTCCAGTAGGAAGTGTCGCCGGCAACGTGAAATACGGTATCGCAGCCCTTTGCTAGAGGCAGTACTTCCTCCCGTTTGGTAATGTCGGCAAGTACAATCTCTACGGGGAGTGCACGCAGGTATTTATCGTTGGAACCGTGCATACCACTGGCGCGGACCTGCCAGCCTTGCTCGACCAGCTCATGCACCAGGTTTAGCCCCAGGAATCCGGTGGCGCCGGTAACCAGACATGTTTTTTGCATATCAGTGCTCCCCCTGCAATTCCACTTGGCGACGATAGCGTTGCATGCCGCGCTGGCCCAGACGGGCGAAGAAGGGGTAAATGCGAACCAGCAACCCAGGCACGCAGCCGATCAGTTTGCCCATCCAGCTATCGGAACGCGAGCTGTAGTATTCCAATTTGCGGGTGCGCAGTGCTTTCAATATCAGCTCGGCAATGTAATCCGCACTCTTGGGCGTGCTTACAAAATTGAGTGGGCTACCGCCGTTACGTACTTCCCAGCGCAACATGGGAGTGTCTACAGCGCTCGGGTAGATACCGGACACATAAACCCCACTACCGTGCAGCTCGGCATGCAGGGCATTGGTAAAACCGCGCAGGCCGAATTTGGTGGCTGAATAGGTTGCCGACCCGGGCAGCGGCACCAGCGCCGCGGCAGAGATAGTGTTAATAATGTGTCCGTGTTTTTGCGTCAGCATTTTTTTGGCCAGCGCGCGATTGATTTGAATGGCACTGCGCAGGTTTACTTCCAATTGCAGGTCGAGATCTGCGGGATCGCTGTCTGCCACAAATAAGGTGGATGCAATACCGGCATTGACGAGGCCTACGGCAAGCTCTCCGGAATAGTTTTCTATTTCGCTCAACAAATTCGAGAGTTGGACGCGGTCTGCTAAGTCCACGATGGACGCTCGGCATTGCGGCAGCTCCCGACTGAGTTCTTCCAGTGCGCTACCGTCGCGATCTACCAACCACAAGCTATTCCCCTGGGCGCTGAATTTTTTTGCCGCAGCTCGCCCGATACCGCCGGCAGCGCCGGTAATTAATACCTGTTGCATGGACGCCTCCTAGATTGCGCTTTGGACTTGTGCCGAAGTCGGGTGACCTGCATAAAAGTCTTCACTCAGGTCGGGCCAGCCCATGGCGCGACGCATTTTGCGCATTGCTTTGCCGTAGGCTTGCTGGTTGGCATAGCCACTGTGACGGTTAGATTCGACGTAGCGGACGCCGCCGCTGAGATCTGGTTCCGGGCCCTGAATAAACTGCGCGAGCCTTTCTGCCGCATTGCCACCTTTGCGTTGTGTATCAATCGTGTTGGCGATCAGGTATGCCATATCGTCAAACATTTTGTAGGCGCCGCCGTTCGTCTCCACGTAGCCATTGATGAAAATACTTGGGTCATTGCGGTTAAAGATTTTCAAAAACGTTTGTGGTCGCTCGTGTTCCCAGGCAAATGTATTCGCGGGCAAATAAGGCAGCTGCCAGTGATAACCCGTCGCGAGAATGATGGTATCCACCTCGATGCTGCTGCCGTCTTTGAAGAACACCTGCTTGCCCCGCAAGTAATCAATCGCGCCTTTCGCGGCAATGTCTCCATGCTGCAGATAGTGCAGTAATTGACTGTTAAGAATCGGATGGCTGGACAATACCGCGTGATCTGGTTGCGGCAGGCCGAGACGGCGAAGGTCGCCATTTAACAGGCGTAGTAGTGGTCCAAATGTCTTTTGTTGTACCCAGGCCGGTAACCAATTGGAGCGAGCTCCAAACACATCAGCCGGCATGCCGAAAATGTGTTTGGGTACGAAGTGGTAACCGCGGCGCAGGCTGATGTAGGCCGACTCCGCGTTCGCAGCGGCGTCGCAGGCGATATCCACCCCGGAGTTACCCGCACCTACAACGAGAACCTTGCGATCCCTCAGCATGGAGGCGTCGCGATAGTTCACTGAATGCAGTACCTCACCTTCAAATTCGTCTTCTCCGACAAGCGTTGGCCGGTTGGGTAGCCAGTTGGTGCCGCTGGCGCAGACTAACCAGCGGAAATTGTGTTCCTCGGTGGTGTCATTCTCGCTGCGCGTGCGCAGGTACCAGCCATTTGCGGTGCGCTCCACATTGCCCACAAGGGTGTTAAAGCGAATATCGGCCCGCAAGTCGTAGGTTTCGGTAAATGCGCGGATGTACGTCAGCAACTGCCGGTTGGAGGGGTAATCCGGGTAGCTCTCCGGCATGGGAAAGCCGTAGTGACCGGACATGGTCTTCGAAGAGATAAAGTGGGCTGATTCGTACATGGGACTTCCGGGGTTCTCGATATCCCAGATACCACCCACGTCGGAGTGTTTTTCGAAGCTTGTGAACGGGATATCCATGGCGCGCAGCGCGCGCGCGGTGGCAAGTCCCGCGGGACCTGCGCCGATGATCGCTACCTTGTGGGCAGGTGCGTCGTTGGCAGGCTCGTCGGGTTGCATTTGCTGATCAGCCATTGTTATTCCTTGTTGTCGCGTGTGGCCTTCTCAAAACCTTAAACAGTTTCAGGTTTTGCTCAAAGGTAATGGCTCCCCTGCGGGCCTGTCAATAAACCTGAATAACTTTAAGGTTTTTATCCGGTATGATACGCGGTGTCGAGCAGTGAGAGTCCATATGCCAAAGCGTGTCGAAAAGCCCGGTCCGGAGGGGCAGCTAGTTAGCCGTAACGAGGTGCGTGCACCCCGCCAGAGCCGCAGCCGTGCGCGGGTTGATGCCATTTTGCAGGCGTGCAAGGAATTGATTGTCGAGCGGGGAAGTGCCGGGCTGAAAGTTCAGGATATTGCCGCGCGCGCCGGGGTAACAGCTGGCTCAATGTATCAGTATTTCCCCAATAAAACGGCGATTATCGAGGCGCTGACACGCCAATATATGGAGGAGTTTCGCGGGACGCTTGGCAGCACCGTGGCTGAGCCAGTACGCGACCTCGACGATTGTGTGTCCAGATTGCACCAGCTGCTCGACCAGTTTTTTACCTTCTATGAATGTGAACCGGTATTTCGCGACCTTCTAGTGAGTGCCGCCGCGGATAAGTCGCTGCAGGATCTGGATATCGAGGATAGTCGCTTTAATGCCGAGCAGGTGTTTGCTTTCTGTCGCGACTTGTTTCCTGAGAAAAACTGGCCGGCGCTGCACGAGTTTTTATTTGTGTGTATGCACCTTGCCAGCTCTGCTGTGCAGCTGGCGTTGAGCCTGCCTGCGGAGCGCGCATCCATCATCGCCAATGTAAAATTGCTGATTTCCCGCGGCGCTTTGGAGAGGTTTATGTCTTCCTGAGTAGCAGGGATTTGAGTATCAGGAATTAGTGAATCTTGTTTTAGAGGGAGGGTGGGGAACCCTCCTCCCGGTAGTTACTTACAGTGGCCAGTGACTACTTACTTCTGCAGTAACAATCCGCACTCCCGATGCTCTTCACCCTTGGTAGGGTCAAAGTACACATCATTATCCGGCAGCTCGTTCTCGTACACGTACTCTTCCACATCAATTTCCTTGAGGTGGAACATGGGGGCTACGCGAATGGTGCCATGGTTGCCCTTGGTAAACACATCCAGGCCCTTGCGGTGCGCATTCTGATCGTGGCGGATGCCATTCAGCCACACGTCCGGCTTGAGCTCTTCCATGGCGCGGTTAAACGGTTCCAGCTTTACCGTGCGGGAGAAGAAGTCGTGCTCCGGGGTGTCCAGTGGCGGAATCCCACCGTACACCGCGTTGTAATGCGCCGCGGACATCTTTGGCGAATAGGTGTACAGGTTCAGGTCCAGAAGTTTGATGACCTTCTCGATATGGCGATAGGTTTCCGGCGTGTTATAGCCGTGATCCACCCAGATAACGGGGATGTCCGGCTTTGCCCGGGTTACCAGGTGTAGGAATGCAATTGCCAGGGGGCGAAAGTTGGTGAACACCACCGGGTTTTGCGCCTCGGCGATGGTGAATTCCATGATTTCACTGGGCTTGCTGTCTTTGAAGCGCTGGTTGAGTGCGTCCAGGTCGGCACCGTGATGGAAGGTGCGGGCAACGGCGCTTTGCGTGCTCAGTCCTGCTGAAAGGCCCATGCTGAAAAATTCCTGCTTAAAGTTGGATATGGCAAAGCTACAGCGACTCATTCGGTATTAAAAATAATAAAAGCTGATTTTTATATGCCTCTAGGTTCTATTTGTCTGGTTGGGGCTTGCGTCACCGGCTCGACCTGCGGGTCTCTGGTCGTGTGGGTAAGTTCAGGAATGGCGGAAAAAGCATCTTTCGGCGCAAAAATCCTCTCGAGACTGCTCCAGTTGCTTTGAACGCTGTAAGTGCCCGCTCACATCTACGATTTTTTATGCCTGTCATGGCACTTTGGCGCGAAGTTAAAGTGGTTTATTAGGTTGGCAAAGTAAGTGCTTGCTTTGCAGCTCTTTTGTGCCGCCTTACATGTGCCGAAAATGTGACCACTTCGCCTGTAGCCCGCGAAATTACTGGGCCCTTTCTACTTTTCTCCCCTCTATTTCCTTGACTTTGCTCCGCTCAGATTTATAGTGTCGTAGGTGGAGAAAAGTGGAAAATTGTGGGTGATTGTGGAGTGTTGGTGGTTGTGAGTGGTTGTTTGCCCACATTCGCCAGCCATATAGAGCAATTCCCCCGCTTTTCTGATTAAAAACTGTGCATTTGAAATGGGAAACTGAGCAGCGGCAGATTCATGTATCTGGGTAGCCACGCAATCAATATGGATGCCAAGGGGCGTCTGGCGATTCCGGCGCGAGTAAGAGACTCGCTGCTGGAAGATTGTGATGGTCGTCTGGTTGTGACGGCGCATACGGAAGAGCGCTGCTTACTCGTCTATCCTGATGCACAGTGGCGCGAAATCCTTCCTAAGATTGAGGCACTGTCCAGTTTCAATAAAGTGGCGCGTCGCGCCCAGCGGTTGTTGATTGGTTATGCCTGTGAGCTGCAGGTTGACGCCAATGGCCGGGTACTGATTCCTCCCACCCTGCGCGAGTACGCCGGGCTAGAGAAAAAGCTGATGCTGGTGGGGCAGGGCAAGAAATTGGAATTGTGGAGCGAAGACCGCTGGATGCATTGGCTCGACGACAGCGAAGGGGATGGTGAGATGCCCGAAGAGATGGCTTCTCTCTCCCTGTAAACGAATTTAACCAAACGCAGGAGAAAGGGGTGTCCCAGGATCTGCATCGCAGTGTGTTGTTACGCGAGGCTGTGGACGCCCTGGTGGTGGACCCCGACGGCTTTTATATAGACGGCACTTTCGGCCGTGGTGGTCACAGTGCACTGGTGCTGGAGCAGCTCGGAGAGGCCGGTAGCCTGCTGGCAGTGGATAAGGATCCACAGGCCATCGAGTACGCGGGTGAGCGTTTTGCTGGGGAATCGCGGTTTGCGATCTGGCATGGCTCTTTTGCCGATATGGATCAGGCGGCCGCCGGGAAGGTGGGGCAGGTCTCCGGTATCTTGCTGGACCTGGGGGTCTCTTCACCACAATTGGACCAGGCCGACCGCGGGTTCAGCTTTATGCAGGATGGGCCGCTGGATATGCGTATGGATACCAGTCGCGGTATGAGTGCCGCCGAGTGGGTCAATACGGAATCCGAGTCTGAAATGGCGCGGGTGTTTAAAGAGTACGGCGAAGAGCGTTTTGCGCGCCGTATGGCTGCAGCCATTGCCAAGCGCCGGGTCGAAAAGCCATTTGAGCGTACGCTTGATCTGGCAGAGGTGGTGAAGGCTGCAAACCCTGCCTGGGAAAAGGGTAAGCATCCGGCCACGCGCGTGTTCCAGGCAATACGCATACATATAAATGGTGAGTTGGACGACCTTTATCAGGCGCTGGACAAGTCGCTACAGCTGTTAAAGCCAGGTGGGCGTCTGGTCATTATTAGCTTCCACTCACTGGAAGACCGCATCGTGAAGCGTTTTATTCGCGAGCAAGAAAAGGGGCCGCAGTTGCCGCGTGGATTGCCGGTGATGGACAGCCAGATAAACAAAACTCTGCGCTCTGTGGGTAAAGCGGTCAAGGCTGAGGCCCAGGAGGTCGGTGAGAATGTTCGCTCAAGAAGTGCCGTGATGCGAGTGGCGGAACGCTTGCCGGGTCGGGCGCAATAAATGGCGACGAAGAAGTTGTGGTTGTTTGTGCTGTGGGGGCTGGTGATGGCATCCGCCTTGGGGGTGGTACACACAACGCATCAGAGTCGGGTTTTGACCGCCCAGCTGGAGCAGGCGCAGCGCCACCGGGATGAGCTGCGTTACGAGCAGGAGCGTTTGTTGCTGGAGCGCGGTGCCTGGTCTGCGTACAGCCGGATTGAGCAGGTTGCAAAGGAAAAACTGGATATGCACGCGCCGGGTCCCTCCGAGCGGGTATTGGTTTCTAAGAATTAGAAAGTTGGGAAGGTGTTTTGGCGCGGTGCCAAAGCAGTAAAGCCAAAACAACAGAAAAGAAAAACAGGGTCAGGGGAAGGTCTCCATTATGGGTGCCGTGAAAAAGCAGCAACAACAGCCGGGTATTGCCCGCTGGCGCTTCGCGCTGGTGGCCGGTTTGCTGTGCCTGCTTGCCGCGGCCCTGGTGATCCATCTTGCTGGGCTGCAAGTGTTGCCCGAGCAGGATAAGGGTTACCGGTTCCTGCAGGATCAGGGGCGCGCGCGCACCATTCGTACCGAAGAAATAGCCGCCTATCGAGGCAGTATTCTGGATCGCAATGGCGAGTTGCTGGCGGTGAGTACGCCGGTGCACACCATCTGGGCAAACCCTCAGCTGTTAACAGAGACAAGTGCTGACCAGTTGCGTCTACTCGCATCGGCGCTTGGCACACCGCCGGCCCGTCTTGCGGAACGCCTGAACAAGTATCGCAATAAAGGGTTCATGTACCTGCGTCGCCATATGACACCAGAGGGCGCGCAGAAGGTGCTGGCTCTGGATCTGGCCGGGGTATACAGCAAGAAAGAGTACCGGCGCTTTTATCCGGCGGGCGAAGTGACTGCCCAATTGCTGGGCTTTACTAATATCGACGACCTTGGCCAGGAAGGTCTTGAGCTCGCTTATGAGCAATCCCTGGCGGGCGAGCCAGGCAAGCGCCAGGTGATGAAAGATCTTAAAGGACGTGTGGTGCGCGATCTGGCGGTTCAGCAGGAAGCGCGCCCCGGGCGCGACCTTCAGCTCACCATTGATATGCGCCTGCAATACCTGGCGTATCGGGAATTGAAAAAAGCTGTTGCAGAAAACGGTGCCGCGTCCGGTTACATGGTGATCCTCGACACCCAATCCGGCGACGTGCTGGCGATGGCGAATCAGCCTTCTTTTAACCCCAACAATCGTGCCGGGGTTAAGGCTGCCGCAATGCGCAACCGCGCACTGATCGATCAGTTTGAGCCCGGCTCGACGATTAAGCCACTGACCGCGCTGGCGGCACTGGAGACCGGTCGCTGGCAGCCAAATACGCGGATCAATACCAGTCCGGGATATATCCGCTTGCCAGGCAAAACATTGCTGGACCCGGTGAACTACGGCGAGATTGACTTGACCAAGGTCATCACCAAATCCAGCCAGGTGGGAATCACCAAAGTGGCAATGGATTTGGAGCCTGAGACCTTGCGTGGACTATTTTACCGCTTGGGGCTGGGCGAAGCAGTTGGCAGCGGGTTCCCCGGAGAAGCCCCGGGAATACTGCCAACCAGGGATCGATGGCACCCCATTGAGCTAGCAAACTTTGCGTTCGGCTACGGTTTAACAGTGAACGCGGTGCAATTGGCTCAGGCCTACAGTGTGGTCGCCAACGCCGGGCTTAAACGCCCGGTTTCGCTGATTTTGGAGCAGGGAAAAAAAGCTGCCACAAATGCTCCGGCAGAAAGTGTGGTTGATGCCGAGCTGGCGCGCCAAGTTGCCGCGATGCTGGAGACCGTAATCGGCCCCGAAGGCACCGGTAAGCACGCTTCTGTGGACGGTTATCGTGTAGCAGGCAAGACCGGTACCGTGCACAAGGTAGGGCGTGAAGGCTATGTCGACAATCGCTATCGCTCTGTGTTTGCCGGCTTCGTGCCCGTGGATAATCCGCGCCTCGCCGCGGTGGTAGTGATCGACGATCCGACCAATACCAAATATTACGGTGGTGAAGTGGCGGCCCCGGTTTTTGGCAAAGTTATGACTGGTGCCATGCGCTTGCTGCAGGTGCCACCTGAACATATTCCGCCGGCTGATGAACAGCTGGCGAAGCAGCTGGACGAAAGAGGTACAGCATCGTGACCCAGCGCAACCAAACGCATACAGATAATGCACGCCAAGTATCCCTGGCGACGCTGGTGCCCGGCTATGCCGGTATTCCAGATATTTCAGTGAGTGGCGTCGCCCTGGATAGCCGACAAGTGAAGTCTGGCGACGTGTTTATGGCGCTTCGCGGCACCGTGGTGGATGGCCGTGAATATATAGACAGCGCTATCGCTAACGGCGCTGCCGCGGTGCTTGCCGATGGTGAGACGCTCGATAGCGTCGAGCGTAATGGTGTGCAGGTCATTACCGTGCCCGGCCTGGCCGCGCGCGTGGGTGAGATTGCCGCGCGTTTTTATGGCAACCCAAGTGCAGAAATGTATCTGGTGGGTATTACCGGTACCAACGGAAAGTCCACTTGTGCGTATTTGACCGCACAACTACTTGCAGCCCATTTTGGCAGCGCTGCAGTGATGGGCACGATTGGTAACGGTGTGTGGAAAGATGGCGAAGTCCATCTGGAAGATACGGGCCTGACCACTCCCGATCCGGTGCGGCTGCAAAAAGATTACGCAGAATTTTATGCGCAGGGCGCACGCGCTGGTGCCATGGAAGTTTCTTCCCACTCCCTAGCGCAAGGGCGGGTGCACGGATTGGAATTTGATACCGCGGTATTTACCAATCTCACCCGGGATCACCTCGATTATCACGGCAACATGGCGGCCTACGGTGCGGCCAAAGAAAAGCTGTTTGGCTTGCCCAAGCTGAAGCGCGGGGTGATCAATATTGATGACCCGTTTGGTGCGCAAATGGTTGAGCGCTGCAAATTGCGTGGTTTGAGAGTAACTACCTACGGCTTACAGTCCGGTGACTTGCAAATTCGTGATCTGAAGCGTCTGGATAGCGGCTTCTCGGTGCGTCTTATTACGCCCTGGGGTGAAGGGGAATTGAAGGCACCACTCATTGGGGACTTCAATATTCACAATGCGCTCGCGGTTGTGGCTGCCGCAGGTTCAGCAGGTATGCCCCTGACGGGCATTCTTGCAGCCTTTGAAACTATTCGCCCGGTACCTGGTCGCATGGAGCGCGTTGTCTCGGGAGAAAGCGAGGACATCAGTGTCCTGGTGGACTATGCCCATACACCGGATGCACTGCGTGCAGCGCTGGAGGCCGCGCGGCCCTATTGTCGCGGCAAATTATGGTGTGTGTTTGGTTGCGGCGGTGATCGTGACACGGGCAAGCGCGCACCGATGGGTCGCATCGCGGTCGAGCTGTCCGATTGTCCTGTGGTGACGAGTGACAACCCGCGCGGCGAAGATCCGCAAAAAATTATCGACGATATTTTGCAGGGCGTAGACGACCAGAAATGTGTGGTGAAGGCGGATCGTGCCGAAGCGATTGCTTTTGCAGTCGCCAATGCTGGCCCTGGCGATACCGTATTGATTGCGGGGAAAGGGCACGAAGACTACCAGCTGGTCGGCGACCAAAAATTGCATTTCTGCGATCGCGAACAGGCCGCCAGTGCGCTGCTTGAGAGAGCTGCCGGCCAGACTGCAGGGAGTGAATCATGATTGCACCACTTACCCTCGAACAGTTGCAGCAGCGATTTGGCGGTGAGTTGGTTAACGGCTCGGTGCAATTTGACGCGGTGTGTACCGATACCCGCAAGCTCGACGCGGGTGCCCTATTTGTCGCCCTGCGGGGAGAGACCTTTGATGCCCACGACTTTCTGGCCGACGTGGATGGCAAGGTACTCGGAATCGTGTCCGAGAAACGACTGGAGAATTCTTTGCTGCCGCAGTGGCTGGTAAAAGATACGAATGTCGCCCTGGGGCAGATTGGCCGCCTGTGTCGCGAGCAATTCAGTGGGCCCGTCATCGGTATCACCGGTTCTTGCGGCAAGACCACGGTGAAAGAAATGCTCGCGGGTATTTTTGGACAGCGCCATAACGTGTGTGTGACACAGGGAAACCTGAATAATCATTTTGGCGTGCCGATGACCCTGTTTTCTCTCGCGCCCGAAAATGACGTGCTGATTGTGGAGATGGGGGCGAGCGGGCCGAATGAGATCGGCTATTTGTGCAGCATTGCTAACCCCAAAATCACCGCAGTAAACAATGTGATGCCTGCGCATGTAGAAGGCTTTGGTTCGGTGGATGGTATTGCAACTGCCAAAGGGCAGATCTACACCAGCCTCGAACCCGGTGGTGCGGCAGTGATCAACGCAGACGACAACTATGCGGATTACTGGCGTGGCGAAATGCCAGAAGGTGTGCGCACCCTGGAAGTGGGATTTGGCCACCAGTGGGCGGTGCACCCGGACAATATCGAATTGGATTCTCGCGGTTGCCCGAAGTTTGATCTCGTCGTTGAGGGTGTTTCCCATCCGGTACAGCTACAGGTGCTGGGGGAGCACAACGTACATAACGCACTGGTTGCGTCGGGTATCGCCCACGCTGCGGGAATTCCGGTAGCCGAAATCGCAACCGGACTCGGTGTTTCCAGCGGCGTTGCCGGGCGTATGCAATCGCTCAGCGGGCGTAATGGCGCCACCGTGATTGACGATAGTTACAACGCCAACCCGGGGTCGGTGAGTGCCGCAATTGAAATGCTCGCCCAGCGCGACGGCAAAAAGATCCTGGTGCTGGGGGATATGGCGGAACTGGGTCCGGAGGCGGATAGCGCCCATCGCGATATGGGATTGCTCGCCCGCGAGCGCGGAATCGATCAGTTGTTTACTCTGGGCAGTTTGAGCGGGGCGGCCAGCGTGGCGTTTGCCGCGGGCCATCAACATGAACAACGTAATTTCTCCGAGCGCGAATCCCTGATTAAGGTGCTCGCGCCGGAGCTGGATGAAAACACCACTGTGCTGGTGAAAGGTTCCCGCAGTGCGCGCATGGAACTGATCGTGCAGGCGCTGACTGACGGAAATCAATAAAAGGTTAACACCATGCTGCTATGGCTGGCTGAATATTTACAACAGTACGTTAAGGGTTTTACGGTCTTTAACTACCTTACCGTACGCGCCATTCTCGGTGCGCTGACAGCACTGGGGATTTCGCTGTTGGTAGGCCCGCGGATGATTTCGTGGCTGGACCGTCTACAGGTGGGGCAGGCGGTGCGCGATGACGGCCCTCAGTCGCACCTGAGCAAGTCGGGCACCCCGACCATGGGCGGTACTTTGATCCTTGCGGCAATTTTTTCTGGCGCTTTGCTGTGGTCCGATCTGAGCAACCGACTTGTGTGGGTAACTCTGCTGGTGACCTTTGTGTTTGGCGCGGTTGGGTTTGTGGACGACTACAAGAAAGTCGTCGAAAAGAATTCACGCGGTCTGATCGCGCGCTGGAAGTACTTCTGGCAGTCGGTGGCAGGCCTGGGTGCTGCCATTTACCTATACATGAGCGCGACGACACCTGCGGAAACGCAATTGTTTGTGCCGTTTTTCAAAGATGTTGCGATTAACCTGGGGCCGGTGATGTTTATCCTGCTCACCTATTTCGTGGTGGTGGGCTCCAGTAACGCGGTCAATCTTACCGATGGGCTTGATGGCCTGGCGATTATGCCGTCGGTCATGGTGGGTGGTGCACTGGGGCTGATTGCTTACCTGGTCGGCCATGTGGAATTTGCCAACTATCTGCATATTCCCTATATCGCTGGCGCTGGTGAACTGGCGGTGTTTTGTGCCGCGCTGGGTGGGGCCGGGTTGGGCTTTTTATGGTTTAACACCTATCCCGCACAAGTATTTATGGGCGATGTGGGCGCATTGGCCCTGGGGGCCGCGCTTGGCATCATCGCGGTGATTACCCGTCACGAGATTGTGCTGTTCATCATGGGTGGCGTGTTTGTGATGGAAACGGTGTCGGTCATTCTGCAGGTCGCATCGTTCAAGCTTACCGGTAAGCGAATTTTTCGTATGGCCCCGCTGCACCACCATTTTGAATTGAAAGGTTGGCCGGAGCCCCGCGTGATTGTGCGTTTTTGGATTATTACGGTGGTCTTGGTGCTGGCCGGTCTGGCCACGCTCAAGCTGCGTTGATCAGGAACCAGGGATAACTAGAAACATAAATCGACAATGAACCTTATCGCAACCTCAGAGAAAAAAGTGGTGATCGGATTGGGTGCTACCGGGCAATCGGTGGTGCGTTTTCTGCTGCGCCAGGGAATTTCTCCTGTTGTTGTTGATAGCCGCGAGGCACCGCCGACGCTGGAACAGTTTTGCGCCGAGTATCCGGATGTGGCCGTCGAATGTGGTCCGCTCAATCCGGATACCTTGCTCGCCGCCAGTGAAATTATCGTCAGCCCCGGCGTGGGCGTCGCAGAACCGGCGATTGCTGCTGCCATGGCTGAAGGTATCCCCGTTGTTGGCGATATAGAACTGTTCGCGCGCGCGTTAAATCGTCTTGAGGAAAGTCCAAAAGTCATTGCGATTACCGGCTCCAATGGCAAAAGCACAGTGACCACCCTTATGGGGGAGATGGTCTCTGCGGCCGGGTTCAATGTCGAAGTGGGCGGCAACATCGGTGTGCCGGTCCTCGATCTGCTGGCACGGTGCGAATCGAACATGCCGGACGTGTTTGTGTTGGAGTTGTCCAGTTTCCAGTTGGAAACTACTTACTCGCTGGCTCCGGATGTCGCGACGATCCTGAATATGAGCGCGGATCATATGGATCGCTACCCGAGTATGGCCGCCTACCACCAGGCGAAGCAGCGTGTGTATCGCCATGCCCAGCAGCTAGTGATCAATCGCGCTGACCCGCTGACTCGCGGCCCGCTGGGTAAAGATCGGGTGGAGTGGAGCTTTGGGCTCGACCGTCCGGATCTGCGCCAGTTTGGAATAATTCGTGACGGCGCAGGCCAGTGGCTAGCGCAGGGTACCGAAAAATTATTGCGTACCGACGAAATGGCAATGGTGGGTAGCCACAACATTGCGAATGCGCTGGCAGCACTGGCGCTGGGCAATGCAGTAGGTATGGAAATGCCCGCGATGTTGCAGGTGCTTCGCCACTTTACCGGTCTGACCCATCGCTGCGAGCGGGTCGGTGATATGGACGGTGTTGTATTCGTAAATGACTCCAAAGGTACCAATGTTGGCGCTACCCGTGCCGCGCTGGACGGACTCGCGGATGACGAACACAAAATTGTATTGATTGCTGGTGGCGACGGTAAGGGAGCGGATTTCTCGCCCCTGGGCGAAGCGGTAAGCGCGCTGCGTGGCTTGGTTACTATCGGCGTGGATGGTCCGAAGATCGCCAGTGTGTTTGCCGATGGCGTGCCGCAGGTAGCAGCGAGTGATATGGCTGATGCAGTGACGAAAGCGCGTGCGATGGCGCAATCTGGCGATTTCGTACTGCTGTCTCCAGCCTGTGCCAGTTTTGATATGTACCGCAATTTCGAAGCGCGCGGCGAAGATTTTCGTCGTGCGGTGGAAGAGCTTGTTTCCGGTGGTGGTGCGGACAGGGAGGCGCTGCAATGAGCAAGTTGCCCCTGAACGCGGCGAACCAGCAAATAGATCCATATGCCTGGGTGCTGCCTTTTTGCGTGGCGGCGCTGGCGAGTATTGGCGTGGTGATGGTTGCCTCGGCATCGGTCGCATTTGCTGCGGACCTGTACAACGACCAGTGGTATTTCCTCAAGCGCCATTTGGTGTTTCTGGCCGCGGGTGTCGTGGGCGCGTTGATCCTGAGCCGGATCTCGCTCAACACCTGGTCGAACCTGTCCTGGACGCTGTTGATTTTTGCTGTGGCCATGCTGGTGGCGGTGCTTATCCCCGGAGTGGGGCGCACGGTGAATGGCAGTATGCGCTGGATTGCCCTCGGGCCAATCACGGTACAGCCGGCGGAAGTTGCCAAATTTTGCTGTTTGGTGTTTTTTGCGAGCTTCCTGACGCGGCGTCACGAAAAGCTGCGTCACTGGACCAGTTTTATGGTGCCGATTTCCGTGCTGGGCATTGTCGCACTGCTGCTGCTTCTCGAGCCCGACTTTGGGTCGGTAGTGGTGATCTCGGGCACCGCTCTGGCGATGGTGTTTCTTGCCGGAGCGCGCCTGCCGCATACCTTTATGTTGGTGGCGGTTGCCGCTTGCGGACTGGTGATGATGGCGATTTTCAGCCCCTATCGCTTGCAGCGTTTGACCACTTTCTGGGATCCGTGGGCGGAACAGTACGCGGCGGGCTACCAGTTGACTCAGTCACTGATTGCATTTGGCCGAGGTGAATGGTTTGGCGTTGGCCTGGGTAACAGCGTGCAGAAATTGTTTTATTTGCCGGAGGCGCATACTGATTTTGTATTCGCGATTCTGGCGGAGGAGTGGGGCTTGTTTGGTGGCCTGCTGGTTATTGGTTTGTATGCGGCGCTGACCTGGTCGCTGTTGCGACTGGTGCGTAAAGCGCTGGCCAAACAGGCGTACTTTACCGCTCTGCTTACCTTCGGTATTGCGGTGCTGCTGGCAGGGCAGGCCTTTGTGAATATGGGCGTTGCCTCTGGCCTGTTACCCACTAAGGGGCTGACCTTGCCATTTGTAAGTTCCGGTGGCTCCAGTCTGGTGGTGTGCTTTGGCCTGTTTGCCCTGGCACTGCGCGCGCAGAAAGAATTGAACAGTGAAGAAGGTCAGGACCAGGGGCGCATTGAAAAAATCAGCCAGTTGCCGATTTTCAATCCACTGCAGCTGGGCGACAGAAAATCCGGGGAGGCGGCGTAATGAATACCTCAGTTGTCACCAAGCGCTTCGCCGGCAAGAAAATTTTGATGATGGCGGGCGGTACCGGTGGTCATGTCTTCCCGGCGCTTGCGGTGGCCAATGCGCTGCGGGACCAGGGTGCATCCATCGAGTGGCTCGGCACCATGCGCGGTATCGAATCACAACTAATTCCGGCGGCAGAGGTCCCGTTGCACTTTATTACGGTGGAAGGGGTGCGCGGAAAAGGTAAGGCTGCGTTGCTGAAAGCGCCTTTGCAGATTAGCAAGGCGGTTTGGCAGGCGCGTAAAGTGGTTAGTGAAGTGAAGCCTGATGCCGTGTTGGGTTTTGGTGGCTTTGCTACTGGCCCCGGCGGTGTTGCAGCGCGACTTGCCGGAGTGCCGTTGATTATCCATGAGCAAAATGCCGTGGCCGGGACCACCAACCGTTTATTGGCAAAAATTGCGCGCCGGGTGCTGGAAGCGTTTCCCAGTGGACTGCCCAGAGCTGAGGAAGTTGGCAATCCAGTCAGGGTAGAAATATCCCAACTGCCGGCGCCGTCGTCGCGAGTGGGTACGGTACAGCCCCCACGCCTGTTGGTGCTGGGCGGTAGCCTGGGGGCGGTTGCAATCAATGAGCTCGTGCCGAAGGCGCTGGCCAACATTGCCGAAGATAAACGTCCGCAGGTGGTGCATCAGGCTGGGCAGCGGCATTTGGATGTGGCGAAGGAAGCCTATGAGCGCGCCGGAGTTTCCGCCAACGTGGTGCCGTTTATTGCCGATATGGCGGCCGCTTACGGTCAGGCGGACCTGGTGATTTGTCGCTCAGGCGCTTTGACCGTTTCCGAGATTGCCGCTGCGGGATTGGGCGCGATCATGGTGCCGTTTCCATTTGCGATTGATGATCACCAAACAAAGAACGGTGAATGGCTGGAGCAGGCGGGCGCCGCAAAAGTGATTCAGCAAGATGATCTTGATGCATCACAGCTGGCCCAATTACTGGAAGGCCTGTTCGCCCAACCGGAAAAATTATTGGCCATGGCCGAGGCTGCGCGCCGAGTGGCCAGGCCTGATGCGACCGACCGAGTGTTGGCCGTGTGCAGTGAAGAATTGAGGTGCTGATATGTCCAAAGATTTACCCAAAAGCGCCGAGTCAGGAAATGTAATGACCCCATCAGGTGAGCGTAACTACCAAGTTCCGGCCATGCGCCGTATTCGCCGCATCCACTTTATCGGTGTCGGTGGTGCGGGCATGAGCGGTATTGCGGAAGTTTTGCAGAATCAGGGCTATGAGGTTTCTGGCTCCGATTTGCGCGAGAGCAAGGTTACCGAGCGTCTGCGTAACCTGGGTGTGAAAGTGCAGATCGGCCACACCGAAGAGAATGTCCGCGATGTCGATGTTGTGGTGAACTCTTCGGCAATTTATGGAGATAACCCGGAGTTAACCGCGGCGCGAGAAAATCGTATTCCCGTGGTGCGTCGCGCGGAGATGCTGGGTGAGTTAATGCGCTACCGCTACGGCATTGCGGTGGCGGGCACCCATGGCAAGACCACCACAACCAGTCTGATCGCGTCGATTTTCGCCGCCGATGAGAAGGATCCGACGTTCGTGATTGGCGGACTGGTGAATAGTGCTGGCGCCAATGCGGCCTTGGGTGAGAGTCGATATCTGGTTGCCGAAGCAGACGAAAGTGATGCGTCGTTCCTGCACCTGCAGCCCATGGTTACCGTGGTGACCAATATTGACGCCGATCATATGGAGACCTATGGCGGCGACTTTGAAAAAGTGAAGCAGATTTTCATCGACTTTATCCACAACCTGCCGTTTTACGGTCTGGCGGTGATGTGCGGTGATGATGCCAATGTGCAAGAAATTATCCCCAAACTGGCCCGTCCGGTTGCGACCTACGGCTTTGAAGAGGGCAACGACTTCCGGATCAGCAATGTGCGACAGGAACCGCTGCGCAGCTTCTTCGATGTGCAGCGCCCAGACGGCAGCGTCATCGACGTTTGTGTGAACGTTCCGGGTATCCACAATGTACTGAATGCCACTGCTGCGATCGCGGTAGCAACGGAAGAGGCGGTTAGTGATACCGCTATTCGCGAGGGCCTCAAAGGTTTTCAGGGTGTGGGTCGACGCTTTCAGATTTACGGCGAGTACCCGGTCAGTGACGATCAGCAGGCGCCAAAAGTCATGCTGGTGGATGACTACGGTCATCACCCACGCGAGGTGGCGGCGACGATTAAAACCGTGCGCGATGGCTGGCCGGAACGTCGTCTGGTAATGGTGTATCAACCACACCGCTATACCCGGACCCGGGATTTGTTCGAAGACTTTGTCCAGGTGCTATCCGAGGTCGACAAACTGGTCCTGCTGGATGTATATAGCGCGGGCGAAGCGGTGATCCCCGGCGCAGACGGTCGAACCCTGGCGCGCAGTATCCGTAACCGCGGTCAGGTCGATCCGATTTTCGTGGAGAAAGTTGATCAGGTGCCGCCAATTCTTGCGGACCTGCTGGAACCCGGGGATATCGTTTTAACCCAGGGCGCTGGCAATGTTGGCGGACTCGCGCAGCAGCTGTCTGAATGGCGTCTTGGTGATAAGTAGAGTGCGTAGAGCACCAAGCAAGAAACTTTGAATAAACGAGAAATGCGGTGACTTTCAGCCGTGGCTACAAACAAAAAAGCGTCGCGCGATAAAGTCGCCAAGCCAAAGAAGGGGAAGAAGCCGGTACGCGGTGCGCGTGCGCTGCCGGACCCTGGCCAGGAAGCCTCTACCGGTGTTTTGCGCATCGTCGCTATGGTTGGGTTGCTGGCGATGGTGGCGTCCGGGCTGGGATATGCCGCCCACTGGCTTTGGCAGCAGGCCCCCAGTGTGGCACCGAGCCGGGAAGAAGTTCTGGTTAATGTGCGGGTAGAAGCGCCGTTTCGCGCGGTGAGTGAAAAAGCGGTGGAGGACATTTTGCTTCCACACCTGCGCAAAGGCTTTTTCGCTGTGGATATTGATGGGGTGCGCTCGGCGCTGATGGACGACCCCTGGATTGTGAATGCGTCGGTGAGCCGGCGCTGGCCGCACGGGGTTGAGGTGGTCATCGAAGAGGCCGAGCCTCTGGCGATTTGGGGCGACGATCACTTGTTGGTCGCCAGTGGTGCACTGTTACCCCGGCCAGAAAATTTGCGTGATTTGCGTTTACCGGAACTGGCCGGGGACGCGGATCTGGTGGATCGAATAATGATGCAGTATCAGGCACTGGCCGGGCTGCTTACCACCAAAGATATGGAAGTGCGCCGCCTGTCATTTGATGACCTGGCGGGCTGGCAGCTAGAGCTGGTGAGCGGCATCCGCCTGCAGCTTGGTCATGATGAGCTGTTGGAGCGCGTTGGCCGTTTCCTCAGCTTGACGCGCGGTGTGCTGGCGCCGCATCTGCAAAAAATTGCGGGCGTGGATGCCCGTTATAACAACGCAGTTGCGGTGCAATGGAAAGAAACGGAACAAGCGAAAAACTGACAACAAAATAGGTAGATAAAAAGCGAGGCTTCGTCCTGATCTGGCATTCAAAATGCGGATCGGCACAGCGTCTCGCGAGGTTGAAAATCCAATGACACAATCCTCTGAACCACGCATGATCGTCGGACTGGATATCGGTACGTCCAAGGTGGTTGCGATCGTCGGCGAAGTTACCGGAGACGGCGAGTTGAATATCGTCGGCATCGGCTCTCACCGCTCCACGGGTATGAAGCGGGGCGTGGTGGTGAATATTGAATCCACAGTGCAGTCCATTCAGCGCGCTGTGGAAGAGGCCGAATTGATGGCCGGCTGTGAGATCCATTCGGTGTATGCGGGTATTGCCGGCAGCCATATTCGCAGCCTGAATTCGCACGGAATTGTCGCGATCAAGGATCGTGAAGTAACACAGCAGGATCTGGACCGAGTGATTGACGCGGCCCGCGCCGTGGCGATTCCTGCTGACCAGAAGATATTGCACACCCTGCCGCAGGAATACCTGATCGATAACCAGGAAGGTGTGAAGGAGCCGCTGGGAATGTCCGGTGTTCGCCTGGAGGCCAAGGTGCACCTGGTGAGTGGTGCGGTAAATGCGGCACAGAATATTGAAAAGTGTATTCGTCGCTGCGGCCTGGAAGTGGAAGACATCATTCTTGAGCAGCTCGCCTCGAGCTATGCGGTACTGACCGACGATGAGAAAGAGCTGGGTGTCTGTATGGTGGATATCGGTGGTGGCACCACGGATATCGCGGTGTTTACCGGCGGTTCTATTCGACACACTGGCGTGATCCCGATCGCAGGGGATCAGGTCACTAACGATATCGCCATGGCCCTGCGTACGCCAACGCCGCACGCAGAAGACCTGAAAATCAAATATGCGTGCGCCCTGGCCAAGCTTGCCCGTGAAGGTGAGACCATCAAGGTGCCGAGTGTCGGCGACCGCGCACCGCGCGACCTGTCCCGTCAGGCGTTGGCCGAGGTCGTTGAGCCACGTTACGACGAACTGTTCACTCTGGTGCAGGCCGAATTGCGTCGCAGCGGTTTTGAAGATTTATGTGCGGCGGGCATCGTGCTTACCGGCGGCTCGTCGAAGATGGAGGGCGCAGTGGAACTGGCTGAGGAAATTTTCCATATGCCGGTGCGTCTCGCGGTACCTCAGGGTATCTCCGGCCTTACGGACATCGTGAGCAACCCGATTTATTCCACAGGTGTTGGCTTGCTGATGTATGCAATCCAGTCGGAAGAAAACAAGGGCGGACAGTCCAGCGTGAAGCACAGTGAAAACCAGTGGTGGGACAAGGTTAAGCACTGGTTCAGAGGCAACCTCTGAAGCAAAAAATAATTACCGGGATCGATAATTAAATTTAGACATGAGCAAAAAAGGGGAACAGCAATGTTCGAACTCGTAGATAGCGTACAGGATAAGCCTGTCATCAAAGTGATCGGTGTGGGAGGCGGCGGTGGTAACGCCGTGAAGCACATGATCGCCAGCCAAGTAGACGGTGTAGATTTCATCTGCGCCAACACTGATGCCCAGGCGTTGAAAGATGTGGAAGCGCAAACCATCTTGCAGCTGGGTAACACCATTACCCGCGGACTGGGTGCCGGTGCCAACCCTGAGGTGGGCCGCCAGTCTGCACTGGAAGACCGCGAGCGCATCGCAGAAGTACTGACCGGTGCCGACATGGTATTTATTACTGCTGGCATGGGCGGCGGTACTGGCACTGGTGGTGCGCCGATCGTGGCAGAGATTGCCAAAGATCTCGGCATCCTTACCGTTGCTGTGGTTACGCGTCCTTTCATGATCGAAGGCCGCAAGCGCACCACGGTTGCGGAAGAGGGTATCCTCGAGCTGCGCGACAAGGTCGACTCGCTGATTACCATCCCCAACGATCGCCTGCTGGAAGTGCTCGGCAACAAGATCACCATGAAGGCGGCTTACAAGGAAGCCGACAACGTATTGCTGGGCGCAGTGCAGGGCATCGCGGATTTGATGATTCGCCCGGGCATCATGAACGTCGACTTCGCCGATGTGCGCACCGTTATGTCCGAAATGGGTATGGCGATGATGGGCTCCGGTGCGGCGGTTGGCGAAAATCGTGCCCGCGAAGCCGCGGAGAAAGCCGTGCGCAGCCCGTTGCTGGATAACGTAAACCTGCAGGGTGCTCGCGGAATCCTCGTGAACATCATTACCGGCAGCGAAGATGCTGGCTGTCAGGAACTGACCCTGGGTGAGTACTCGGAAGTTGGTCAGATCGTGCAGGAAATCGCTTCCGATGACGCGACTGTGGTAATCGGTACTGCAGTGGATGACAAGCTGGGTGACGAGATGCGCGTGACCGTTGTCGCCGCTGGGCTTGGTGAAGCGTCTGCACAAGTTGCGCGTCCGACCAAAGTGGTGGACAACACCCGTCGTCAGGATCCGCGCGAAGCTGCGCGTCCTGCCGCGACCGCTGACGCGACCCGTGAGTCCAAAGAGGTTCCCTCTGCACCGCGTGCGGAAGGTGAGCGCAAGCGCAGCCTGCCACCGATCAACCCTTCTGATCAGGACATGGAATACCTGGATATTCCTGCGTTCTTGCGTCGACAGGCCGACTAAGTCGAGTGGGCTCCCCAGAGTAGGGGCGGCATTTGCTCATGTCCTCGCCCGGTGAAACCCCGGGCTTTCGCCCGCTCTGGCGAGGGTGGCAGGACTTGGAACAACGGGGCCTGTCACCTGGAGCCCGTCAGCGTAGTCCGCTGACGGCGACTGAACAGGGATGAAACAACGAGTAATACGACGCACGGAAGCGTTGCTTGATTGAGGAAAGATGACACACCGATAAACGAGAGATTGGTGACCAGTAGGTTCTACTGCGCCGCATTTTCGGCGAGAACGTACAATTATTGGCGATACTGTGTACTGGTTTGGCGTTGGAGTCTTCGCGCTAGACTATGCTTAATCTTATCAGTGCGGAAATACCGTGCGGCAAATGCAGAGATGACCGAAGGGGTTTCTGTAGTTTTGGCGTAGATTTTCTGTTATTATCGCCGGCTCGCTGCGGCTCGTGTGCCGCTCACCGATTGGGAACCTAGATATAGATGATCAAACAGCGCACTCTCAAGAACGCAATTCGTGCTACTGGCGTAGGCCTGCATACCGGTAAAAAGGTGATTTTGACCCTGAAACCGGCGCCGGTGAACAGTGGTATCGTTTTCCGTCGGGTCGACCTGGATCCGGTGGTTGAGATTGAAGCACGTGCCGAAAACGTGGGTGATACCCTGCTTTCCACCACTCTGGTGAAGGGCGATGTGCGTGTCGCTACGGTTGAGCACCTGCTTTCCGCAATGGCGGGCCTGGGTATCGACAACGCGATTGTCGAACTGTCTGCCCAGGAAGTGCCGATCATGGACGGCAGTGCCGGTCCTTTCGTATTCCTGATCCAGTCTGCGGGTATTCAGGAGCAGGCTGCTCCGAAGAAGTTCCTGCGGATCAAAAAGCCAGTAACCGTTGAGGAAGGCGACAAGGTCGCGAGCTTCCTGCCATTCAACGGCTTCAAGGTTTCCTTCACTATTGATTTTGACCACCCGGTATTCCAAGGACGCAATCTGACCTCAGCGGTCGATTTCTCCAGTACTTCTTTCGTCAAGGAAGTGAGCCGTGCGCGTACCTTCGGTTTCATGCATGAGATCGAGTACCTGCGCTCCAAAGGCCTGGTACAGGGTGGCAGCGTTGATAACGCCATCGTTATTGACCAGTACCGCATCCTGAATGAGGGCGGTCTGCGTTACGAAGACGAATTCGTAAAGCATAAGATTCTCGACGCCATCGGTGACCTGTACCTGCTGGGTACTAGCGTGATTGGTGAGTTCAAGGCCTTCAAATCTGGCCATGCATTGAACAACAAGTCCCTGCGCACCCTGATGGCGCAAGAAGACGCCTGGGAGATGGTGACCTTCGAGGGTGAACAGGAAGAAGCGCCTATCTCTTACGTCAAGCCAATCCTGGCGGTGTAAGAGGCGCGTATCGAGAAAGCCGGCACGAAAATTGCCGGCTTTTTTGTGTGTTGGTGGCAGAAGGTTTCTGCGCCACTACTCTTTTTAAGCCGCCAGTACCTGGTACATTGGTCGGCGACTTGCCATTGAGGATGGCCGTGGGACATAGCAGGATGCGACAGTCCCGGTTACCGCAGAAGTAATACCATTTGAGGTCAGTGGGTTCTGATCCGTTTAGGTAGCTGCTGGTGACTGAATCATTACAACAACAATTTGTCGCAAACCTTACACGCTTGCTATGAAAGTTATCCTCGTCAACGACCGCGGCGGTGTCTCCCGCAGCTTCAACTTCGGCGGCCTGAGCAAAGCTTTGCTCGGCCTGTGCCTGTTGGGGCTTCCTGTTGGCGCATTTTTCATTGGCGCAAACCTTCCTGCTACAGAGTCCGACGTATTCGATTCGCGCGCAGTGAAGGCGTGGAACAAGGCCCTGCGCAAGCAGCAAGATCAGATCTCCGATGCGGATCAGCAGGCGCGTGAACAGCTTACTGCGCTTACTGTGAAACTTGCGGAGTTGCAGGCCCGCCTGACCCGTCTGGATGCTCTCGGTGAGCGACTGACCACCATTGCAAAGCTTGATGAGGGTGAGTTCCAGTTTGGCGCTACGCCCGCTGTGGGTGGCCCCGAGGAATCGGGTATCGCCGGTACCAGTGATCTTCCCTACCATCCCCCAGAATTCCTTGAGGTAATTGGCGATCTGTCGGATCAGATTGAAGACCGCCAGATGCAGTTGCAGACGCTTGATAGCCTGATGAGCCGTCAGCAGTTGCAGGATGAGCAGTTTATCGCCGGGCGCCCAATCACGCGTGGCTGGATGTCTTCGCGCTATGGCTATCGTACCGATCCTTTCAGTGGTCGCCGCTCCTGGCATAAGGGTGTGGATTTCGCTGGCAAGCGCGGCTCTGATGTGGTTTCCGTGGCCGCCGGTGTGGTGACCTGGGCGGAAGACCGCTATGGCTATGGCCAGTTGGTGGAGATTAACCACGGTAACGGCTACAAAACCCGTTATGGTCACAACAGTGAGATCAAGGTCAAGCTGGGCGATATCGTGAAAAAGGGCCAGGTGATTGCCCTGATGGGTTCCAGCGGCCGCTCCACGGGCCCTCACGTACACTTTGAAGTCTACAAGAACGACCGTCCGGTCGATCCTGCCAGCTACATCCGCCGCACCGGCAGATAACAACTATCCTCTATCATTGCGCAACGGGACCCTTGTAATCCCGTACTGGCGCCCGCAACTTTACCCCAAACACCGGGCAAGACTGTTGCGGCGTCTGGCGCCTTCCTGTTTACTTGCACCTTTTCCGCGCAGTGACGTCACGACTGGTCCTGCGGGCATAATCAGCATTAATGTGGTTTCTGAATAATGATTGGCAAACTGATAAAAACAGTCTTCGGGTCAAAAAATGACCGCGAACTCAAGCGCATGCGCAAGGTCGTTACCAAGATCAATGCGCTGGAAGACGAATATAAGGCGCTGGATGACGCTGCGCTGAAAGCCAAGACGGATGAATTTAGGCAGCGCCTGGCGGATGGCGCAACACTGGATAGCCTGCTGCCGGAAGCATTTGCTGCCGTGCGTGAAGCCGGCTCCCGTGCCCTGGGCATGCGCCACTTCGACGTACAGATGATTGGTGGTATGACCCTGCACGAAGGCCGCATCGCCGAGATGCGTACCGGTGAGGGTAAGACCCTGGTAGCAACCCTGCCCGCGTACCTGAATGCGCTGGAAGGCAAGGGTGTACACATTGTTACCGTGAACGACTACCTGGCCGCTCGTGACGCCAACTGGATGCGCCCGGTGTACGAATTCCTGGGCCTGAGTGTGGGTATCGTGGTTTCCCAGCAGCACCCGGCTGAAAAGCAGGCGGCCTACCAGGCCGATATCACCTACGGAACCAACAACGAGTTCGGTTTTGACTACCTGCGCGACAACATGGTGCTGCGCAAGGAAGATCGCACCCAGCGCCCACAGAACTTTGCGATCGTGGATGAGGTGGACTCCATCCTGATCGATGAAGCGCGTACCCCGTTGATCATCTCCGGTGCCGCGGAAGATTCTTCGCAGCTGTACATGGCCATGAACAAGCTGGTACCCCAGCTGGAGCGCGGCGAAGAGGGTGGTGAAGGTCACTATACGGTGGATGAAAAGACCCGCCAGGTGGAGATGACCGAAGACGGCCACCAGTTGATCGAAGACCTGCTTACCCGCGGCGGCCTGCTGAAGGAAGACGAATCCCTGTACGCACCCGGTAACCTGGGCCTGCTGCACCACGTCAACGCCGCACTGCGCGCGCACGTGCTGTTCAACAAAGATGTGGATTACATCGTGCAGAACGGCCAGGTGGTGCTGATCGACGAGCACACTGGCCGCACCATGCCGGGCCGTCGCCTGTCTGAGGGCCTGCACCAGGCACTCGAAGCAAAAGAGAACGTTCAGATTCAGAGCGAGAGCCAGACCCTGGCTTCCACTACCTTCCAGAACCTGTTCCGCTTCTACCCCAAACTGGCGGGTATGACCGGTACTGCGGATACCGAAGCATTTGAATTCCGCCAGATCTACGGCCTGGATGTGGTGGTTATCCCCACCAACCGTGAGAAGCAGCGTGAAGACCTGAATGACCTGGTGTACCTGACCAAAGATGAAAAGCTCGAAGCGATCATCGAGGACATCAAGTACTGCCGCGACAAGAAGGCGCCGATCCTGGTCGGTACCGCGTCTATCGAGACTTCTGAAGAAATGTCGCGCCTGCTACAAAAGGCCAAGATCGAGCACCAGGTACTGAACGCCAAGTTCCACGAAAAAGAAGCGCAGATCATTGCCCAGGCCGGTCGCCCGGGTACCGTTACCATCGCTACCAACATGGCCGGTCGTGGTACCGACATCGTGCTCGGTGGTAACTGGGAAGCGGAAGTGGAAGAGCTTCAGGAGCGCGAGAAGCGCGAAGCCACCGCGGAAGAGATCGACAAGATCAAAGCGGATTGGGCGTCCCGCCACGAAACCGTGATTGAGGCCGGTGGCCTGCACATTATCGGTACCGAGCGCCACGAATCCCGTCGTATCGACAACCAGCTGCGCGGCCGTGCGGGCCGTCAGGGTGATCCGGGTGTTACCCGTTTTTACCTGTCTCTGGAAGACAACCTGATGCGTATCTTCGCCTCCGACCGGGTGAAGAACTTTATGCAGATGCTGGGCATGGAGCGCGGTGAAGCGATTGAACACCGTATGGTCTCCAATGCCATCGAAAAGGCGCAGCGTCGCGTAGAAGGCCGTAACTTCGATATTCGTAAGCAGCTGCTGGAATACGATGATGTTGCCAATGACCAGCGTCAGGTAATCTACTCCCAGCGCAATGAGCTGCTGGAAGCGGAAACGATCAGCGAGACCATTACCGCGATCCGCGATGATGTGGTGAATGAGCTGATCTCCATCTATGTGCCGCCGCAGAGTGTGGAAGAGCAGTGGGACATTCCGGCGCTGGAGCAGCAGCTCGCTGGCGAGTTGGGCCTGCAACTGCCGATCAAGCAGTGGCTGGACGAAGACCGCACGCTGCATGAAGAAAGCCTGCGCGAAAAAATCGTTGCGGAAGCACAGGGTGTGTACCAGCAGAAGCTGGCACGTATCGCCGAGAGCACCGGCGATGAAAACCTGATGCCGACCATCGAGCGTCAGGTGATGTTGCAGGTACTGGATCAGCTGTGGAAGGAGCACCTGTCCAGCATGGATCACCTGCGTGCGGGTATCGGTCTGCGCGCTTACGCCAACAAGAACCCCAAGCAGGAATTCAAGCGCGAGTCTTTCGAGCTGTTCCAGGCGCTGCTGGAGAACCTCAAACAAGAGGTGATTCGCGTGCTGGCGCATGTTGAGCCGATGACCCGCGAGCAGATGGAAGAGATGGAGCAGCGCCGTCTGGAAGCGCAGCGCCGCCAGCAGCTGGAGCTGCAACACGCGCAGGCTTCTGCGATGCCGGAAGGAGAGGAAGCTGCGCCGGCACCTGCGCAGCCAAATGCGGAGCCGGTACGCCGTGGCCCGCGTGTCGGCCGCAACGACCCGTGTCCGTGTGGCTCTGGCAAGAAGTACAAACAGTGCCACGGCAAACTGACTTCTTCTCCTTCATCGTCTTCAACCACTTCCTGAAGTTGAATCTGACTATTTAGATCAGTCTTGTTACTGTCTTATTGAAAGGCCCGCTCTTACCAGCGGGCCTTTTTATTTATACTCTGCGCTTAATTCGTGAATGTTCAAGGACGTATCTGTATGGCGCAGCCTCTCCCTTCGATTCCCGGCATCCGTCTTGCCGCCGTTCCCGCCAAGGTCAAAGACTGGCAGCGCGATGACCTCCTGTTGATTGAAATTGCCGAAGGTGCCAGCGTTTCTGCAACTTTCACCCAGAATGCGTTTTGTGCGGCCCCGGTACTGGTGGCAAAAGAGCACATCCGCCAGGGTGGTATTCGCGCGCTGCTGGTTAATGCCGGCAATGCCAATGCGGCGACCGGCGAGCAGGGATTGCTGGATGCGAACCGCTGCTGTGAGGGCGTAGCGCAGGCCCTTGGTGTCCGTGCACAGCAGGTTTTGCCATTCAGTACTGGTGTCATTGGCGAGCATCTGCCGGTACAGAATATTTTGAACGCGATACCTACGGCCGCGGCGCAATTACAGGCAGAGGGATGGGAAAGTGCGGCCACGGCGATTATGACCACCGACACCCGCCCGAAAACTGCAAGTCGTTCGCTGGAGATTGCCGGCGAGACGATCTCCATTGTCGGTATCGCCAAAGGCGCCGGCATGATCCAGCCAAATATGGCGACCATGCTCGCCTATGTCGCTACCGACGCACGTATTCCACAGGGTGTACTGGATGCGCTGGTGCAGGAAGCAGTCGCCGCGTCGTTTAACCGCATCAGCGTGGACGGGGACACCTCTACAAACGATGCTTGTGTGTTGATCGCCAGTGGTGCCACCGGTCCGGAAATTGCGGACACCAACAGTGATGCTTATGCGCAACTTAAAGCCGCCATTATTGGTGTGCATATCGAACTTGCCCAGGCCATCGTTAAGGACGGTGAGGGCGCGACCAAGTTCGTTACCGTGCAAGTGAACAGCGCCGCCAGCTCCGAAGAGGCACTGCGTATGGCGTTTGAGATCGGTGAATCGCCGCTGGTAAAAACTGCCCTGTATGCGTCGGACCCCAACTGGGGACGACTGGTAATGGCGATTGGCAATGCCGGTGCAAAGAATCTGGATACCAGCAAGATCAGTGTGTATCTGGATGATGTGCAGATCGTCGAGGCCGGCGGTCGGGCGTCGAGTTACACGGAGGATGCCGGGCAGAAGGTTTTTGAACAGCCGGAATTTACAATTTCCGTTGATTTGCAACGTGGCGACGTCAGCGAACATATCTGGACGTGTGACTTTTCCCACGAGTACGTCACCATCAATGCGGAGTACCGCACCTGATGGGCGGCTCCGCAATCAAACATATTCATGTGGCAGTTGGGGTGATTCTCGGCGCTGACGGCCGCATTCTTCTGGCCAAGCGCCCGGACCACCTGCACATGGGCGGCCGCTGGGAGTTTCCCGGTGGCAAGGTCGAGAACAATGAATCTATTCACGCGGCCATGACGCGTGAGCTGAAGGAAGAGCTCGATATTGAAGTAAAGGCGATGGAGCCGCTAATCGAGGTCCGGCACGATTATGGGGATAAACAGGTGTTTCTGGATACCTGGTGTGTCACCGAGTTTTCTGGCAAGGAGCGTGGCGTCGAAGGACAGGAGCTTGCCTGGGTTCCTGTGAGTGAATTGCCCGAATATCACTTCCCCGATGCTAACCAGCCAATTGTTGAGGCTGTACTAAAATACGCAAACGCACCCGGTGAATGAGTCTTCACTTTAAATACCTGTTTTCTGAGTAATCACGCAAGAAATCGAAGTAAATAGTTCGACTTGAAGGCAAAGTACTGGGTGTGGGTTTTCGGGATCGTCGCAAACAGGATGTTTGCGCCGAAGCGCCCAGGGATGGGTTTACAGCGGTCCCGAAAACCCACACCCAGAGCTTTGCCGCCACAGCAGCGCAATCTGAGCGCATAGGCAACAGAGCCCCCATCTCTTAAGGACTAATAAAAATCCCCCGCTTGAACAGGAATCGCAACACCAGCCACTGCAGCAGGATCACGCCACAAGCAATCACTAGGGTCCCCGCGGCTTGCGGCAAGGCAGCAGCAACCCCACCAAACACGCTTTTGCTCGAATACTGCCAGTTCACCAGGCTGGTACCGAGATATACCAGAATGGCGTTGCAACCGATCACCGAGAAAAAGTAGGTGAAGGACTTCCAGTGCCACATATCCACAAGCAGATAGAAAAGCCCCAGCAGTAACAGGCAGCAGCCGCAGGTGATCAACACAAAAGAACTTGTCCACAGCTCCTTGTTCACCGGGTAGACCCAGTGCCAAACAAAACCGGCTATAAGGCAGATTGCTGCAGCGACAAACACGCCTTTCAAAATGGCTTTGTGGTTGCCAGCATGTTTACTCAGCCAGCGACCGGCGAAAACCCCGAACAGCGCATTGGCAATAGCCGGGATGGTAGACAAAACACCTTCCGGATCGTAAGCGCGGTTCTGGTAGGTGATACCGGGCAAGAAGTGTTGATCCACCCATGCATTTACCGAGCCGTCGGGTGTGTAATTGCCGGCAGTAGCCTGCAACAGCCAGTAGCCGAGCAGAATGCACGCGGTAATTACGTACTGCGCGCGGATACTGAAGTGCCATACGATCATTGCCGCGAAAAACCAGGCAAAGCCGATGCGCGCCAGCACACTGGCGTAGCGAATTTCGCTGAGATCGGCGGGGATACCTGTACCCCAGCCATGGTTGTAAAGAATTCCCAACAGAACAAGCAGCAGCAGGCGTTTCGTCGCCTTGCGATACACCGGTGCCCTTTGCGTCATTGGCAGGCCGCGCAACGATTTATTAGCCAGTCCCAGCGTCACCCCGGACAGGAAAATAAACAGCGGAAAGATCAGGTCGTAAAACGTAAAGCCATGCCAAGGTGTGTGCTGCATCTGCGCGTGACCGAACTGGAAAATCGACCAGCCGGTGAGCGCAAATAGCGGAAGGAATAGGGCCTCGCCGCCGATAATCCAGAACATGTCGAAGCCGCGCAGGGCATCGACGGATGCAAGTCGTTGTTTTTTCTTGGCCATGGTTACTGCTACTTGAATGAAAACACGGTTAACGAAATCGGGGATTAGAAGCTTGTCGCGCCATGATATGGCATTTTGAGAGCCACATTTACGATACCCCGAAACAAAAAAAGCCCCGACTAGAAGTCGGGGCAAACATAGGAGCAAATCCTGTAAAGGAGTTTCCTATCGGTCACAACGCAGAGAGAATTTTTTAAAAAACAGTTTGTTACAGCGGTCCATCCTGTGAGAGTTGGCCGGCGCTGCGTCGCCGGCCGGGTAATTCCATTTGGTTTGTTGGCTAGATGTTGCAGACAAACTCCCAGCTGCCATCCGCGGTGCCCGGTACCGACTGGGTCCACCACTTGGCCCGATACACACTGCCGTCGTGGATAATCAGGTCACCAGCGACCGCGTTGCTGCCCTGCGGCCACTCCGGGTAGGTAACCAGGCCATCGGTGCTGACATCCTGGGCGCTACAGCTGTCGCTACCACCGCCGGAAGAGCTTCCACCGGAGGAGCTGCCGCCGGAAGAGCTGCTTGAAGAGCCGCCACTGGAAAGATCGGCCAACGGCAGATCCGGGTACTCGAAGGCCAGCGCATAGGCGGTGCCATCAATCGTCGCGGTGTAGGCCTGGGGGCCGGATACCGGCAGGTAATAGTTGAGCGTCATGTCCCAGCTTTCACCGTCGGCCAGGTCTTGCCAGGCGGGCAGGCTGAAGCGCACACGGTGGAATTCATTTTCCAATCCGCCCACGTTGCCACCAGAGGCATTGGCGCCGTCCTCAATCACTTCCAGACCGGCACCGCTCTGGTCGGTGATGATGTTGGAAGTGGACGTTGGCATATCAAACTCAAACACTGTGCCGCCGGGCAAGGTTCCGCCGGTGTTGTTGGTGATATACATCTTGGGGTTCAGCGGGTAGTTCTGATCGCCGAGCTTGAACTCGGTGACCTCGATGCCGATATCCAGAGCTTCTGTCGGTACCGCGCGGTCGGTGCGCAGGTGACGGTAGTCACTAGCGTTGGCGAACTTGTCGTAAGCCAGGGTAGTGAGGGTATCGCCCATGTAGTACTCGCCCTTCGCCGCATCCCAGCTATAGTCGCCGGCCAGCTCCCAGAACATGATGCCGCCTACACCCTGGTCGATGACGTACTGCACTTTGGCGTCCATGGACTCTTCGTCTTCAGTAGAGATGAACACGTTTTTCTGTGCGTTCCACAGCCATGGTGCTTCCGACACGCTGTCGTAGTTACGTGCATAGGTACCAACCAGTGCGTCGTCCGGGTCGCCAGCCGGGTCGAGACCGTATTCGGTGACGTAGCTGCCGAGGATACCGTTCTCCAGGTTCTTGGCATGCCACATGGGGTTCGAGCCGGCGCCCATCTCGTTGCCGTTTTCGTCCAGGTCATGCCACATGTTGTCGATGCCAATGGCGCCGTGGCCGCAGTCCGACGCGCCGCCGGTGCCTTCTGGACATTCAGACTGAGCCGGCAGTGCCGCCGAGCCCCCGAGTCCACTAGTGCCGCCGGATACGCCCTGCCAGCCGCGGGTGTAGTAGGGGATACCCACGTTGATACGCCCTGCCGGCATGGAGCCGCGGAAGTATTTCACTGCCCAGTCAATGTTCAGGTAGCCGATGCCACCGTACTGAGAGGTGCTGTATACGCTGGCAGCGGCCAGTTCCGGGTCGTTGCCGTTATCAAACAGTGCCGAGTTGTGTCCAACATATTCATTCCACGCCCCGTGCAGGTCGTAGGTCATGATGTTGACGTAATCCAGATACTGGGTGATCTGCATGGTTTCCATGCCGCGCAGCAGGTACCCGGAAGACGGGGAAGCGATGGTCAGCATATAGTGGGTTCCATCCTGCTGGCCTGCCTCGTCGAGCTTCTCACGCAACACGCGCATCAGTTCAACGTAGGACACCATGAGTGAACCGCGCAGTGGGTTGGCAATACCGAAGTCCATCGGGTTACCGGCGTCGTTCATGCTGGTGGGGTATTCGTAGTCGATATCCACACCGTCAAAGCCGTACTGGCGGATGAACGCCACCGAGGAGTTGGCGAAGGCTTCGATACCCTGGTGATTGATGCTGCCGTCGGCGTTGGTGGTCATGGTGTAGAAACCACCGTCGTCAACGCGGTCGCCATTCTCATTGAAGTGGCCGCCGGTTTCTGCCCAGCCCCCAACGGAGACCAGGGTCTTCACTTCCGGGTACTGTTCCTTGAACTTGGACAGCTGGTTGAAGTGGCCCTTGTAGGCGTAGTCCGGATCGGTTTCCGCGCCGGCGATGCCCGGCCATTCCATGCCAGTGGCAGGGTTGTCGGGGTTGTTGGTATTACCGACTGAAACGGAGTAATCACTGGCTACATGCGCGAAAGCGTAATTGATGTGGGTGATCTTGCCCCAGGGGATGTCTTTCACTAAGTAGCTGGGCTGCCCATTGGCGCCGTTACGCCAGCTTGTGAAGTAACCAATGATACGGCGTGGGTGGTCGGCGCCCATGTCTTCGCGACCGTCTGCGTCATAGATGTCACAGTAGTTCGGCGCAGTGCCCGGGGTGGTGTAGAGACCGTCCGGGCGGCAGGGGTGCTCACCGATCACGACTTGCTCGTCGGCAACCGAGATGCCGGACTCGGCGCTTGCGGTCTGGCCATCGTTGTCGGTTGCAACGGCGGAAAGCGTGTGGTCACCGAGGGTGGCGGTCCACTGAGCGCTGTAAGGCGCGCTGGTGTCGGTGCTGAGCAGGCTGCCGTCTACATAGAACGCGACCTGAGTAACGTTGCCGTCCGCATCGGATGCGCTGGCGGTAATGTTCAGGGCGTCACCAGTGGTGTGGCTGGAGCCATTGGATGGTGCCGTGATGTTCACTTGTGGCGGAACCGGGCCAACCACGACTTCTTCCACGTTGATGGCTACCGCCGCGGTGGTTGTGCTGAGGTCGTCGTTATCGGTGATACGCGCGCTCAGGCTCGGAGTCCCCGCGACTGCAGTCCAGGTGGTTTGCCAGGGGGCAGCGGTGTCGGTGGCAATCAGTACGCCATCGACAAAGAATTCAACGGCGGTTACCTGGCCGTCAGCGTCGGAGGCCGAGACGCTAAAGACAACGCTGTCATTTTCGGTAAAAGTCGCGCCAGCGGTGGGGGCGGAAATAGAGCCCTGGGGTGGCGTCAATGGCGGCGGAGTGCTATCGCCACAGGAGCCCAGAAGAGTCCATTCCTGATAGGGGCCAGAAAACTGTTCCGGGTCCTGGTTTTGGGTCCACCAGTTCGCTTGGTAGGCATTGTCGTTATGCTGGACCTGGGCGCCACCGTTGTAGGAGGGCCCCGCTTCCCAGACCGGGAGAGAGGTGCAGTCCACAGCGGCATAGCTGTGTCCGGCAGAGAGCATGGCAGCGGTCATCAGACCGAGCCTGAGCTGATTGCTGATCATATATTGTTCACCTTGCGGCAGATTATTTTTATAAGAATTCGACGCTAGAACTTCGGCGTCATGAAATGACATCGCTGTCAAAATAGCAATCGGGGTTTGTGGAGGCAACTGCCGGCATTCACAAAATTGTCACAACCGTGAATTTTTGCGCCATTTTTTTGATCGTTGTGCGGGGAATTGGAAGTAAGTCACACTGGCACCCCATTGGCGCAGTGTGCATTTGGGCTTAATTGTGGTGCGACAGAATGGCGCTGGATACGGCAAAAAATTGTCCGCGTTACATATCCCACAGTGAGTTGGTCGCCATGGATAGGGTAATGCGCTCCTTGTCCTGAATGTGCTTCAGGTTTTCGAATACCTCTTTGACTTCCACTGATTCGATGGAGCCGTAGACGGCGTGATACAGCTCGGAAAAGTAGCGGTCCACTTCCTGACCCAGCTTGTTAATTTCGTCGATTGAAGGTTTGTCGCTCAGGTAGAGCTTCTGTACCAGCTCGCCGGCAGATTCTTCGTGAGTGTACTGTAGCCAGGTCTGCATGACCTTCTGTTCTGCAACGGCACCGTAGTTCTTTAAGTTATTGGCCATGCGCAGTTCGTGCTCATGGAGGTGCTTTAGCAGTAATTGCGTGCGGTTATCCTGGGCATTTTCCAGTAGTTGTTGGTAAACACCGGCCATATCCAGGTGAAACTTCTGGGCGTCCTTGAGTACTTCGTGGGCCTGTTTGAACGTCTTCATCTGCGCGCCTTCTCATTGATTGATGTCTTTATGGTTTTCGTCGTCGGGCTGTAGGTTTCGGGGCGATAGGTTCAAAAAGGAAGTTTTGCCTTCTCTTATGGTTATAGTGCAAATCTGGCGGCGTTCAAGTCGTCATCGAATATCGTTGCGCATACAAAAAAGGCGATCCACTTGGATCGCCTTTTCGTTGTTTACGCCGCCGCAGGAGCGAGGTGGAACTGTTCCATCATGATCTGCAAGCGTTTGCGCTGCATCTTCAGGCTGTACTCCAGCTCTTTAACGCGGGTGCGGATGGCTGCGTTTTCCCACTTTTCCACCAGCCGCTCGCGGGCATTTTCATAGCGTTGCTGCTGCAGCTCTTTCCACTCGGCGAGCGATTCAGAGAAGTCTTGTGCTTCGCGCTCCAGCAGCTGCTTCCAGCCTTCTTTATGTTTGGAGTTCTCCAGCTTTTGCTCCGCGCGCTTGAACTGCATGGTGAGCATGGCGCGCTGGATACGCATGGCCGGCACGGTTTTCAGGTTGCGTGCCAGGCCAAACCAGCTTGCGGTCTTGATCAGCCACTTGGTGGGATCCCACTGGTACCAGCGGATGCCATTGCGGTAATCGGTCTGGAAGATGTGGTGGTAGTTGTGGTAACCCTCACCAAAGGTGAAAAACGCCAGCAAATCGTTGTCGCGGGCAGTATTTTCATCGGTGTAAGGGCGGCGGCCCCAGATATGCGCCAGGGAGTTGATAAAGAAGGTGGTGTGGTGGTTAACCACAATGCGCAGAATACCCGCCAGCAGCAGCATGCCGATTACATCGCCGGTGAGCAGGCCCAGGGCCAGAGGCACACCAACGTTCATGGCAACGGTAATCGCGATGTAGTTATTGTGCTGCCACATTACGATCTTGTCGCGCTGCAGGTCTTTGGCGTTATCAAAGTCGACTTCACCGCTGGGGTATTCCCGCAGCATCCAGCCGATGTGGGAGAACCAGAATCCGCGCTTGGCTGAATAAGGGTCTTGCTCGTTGTCATCGCAGTGGCGGTGGTGGCGACGGTGGCCAGAACACCAAATCAGCGCGCTGTTCTGGAGCGCGGCTGCGCCGAACAGCGCATAAAACAGCCGCAGGGACCAGTGGGCCTCGTAGGTGCGATGCGACCAGAGACGGTGATAGCCTGCGGTGATGGAGAAACCGCAAAAGGCACCCAGTACAGCGAATGCCAACCATTGATACCAGTGGTACCCGACCATGAAACCGTAAAGCGGCACCAGGGTCACAGCCGCCAGCCCGGTACTGGCGAAGAGTATCGTCGTGAGCCAGATACGGGGGGCTTCGGGAACTACTTTCATATTTTTACAACCTTGTTAGAGCCTACCGATCTCGGCCCGTTGCGCAGTGCGTGGACCGAAAGGCAAATCCTACCGCAGATGCCGATTCGGGACACGTTATTCGAGGGCACTTAGACCTCAAACTTTGTTTGTGAGACCTATTTTGACCCGAGACCAGCGTAAATAAGTCGATATTGGGTAGTGTGTTTGCACAAAAGGGTGGATAGAAAGTCACATATTATCCAAATGGTCGTAATTTGCATCCTTTTGGTGCATTAGTGGATTTTTGCGTTCAAAGATGGGTCAACCGTTGTCATTTTTCGGTAAAACTCTTGTGTATAGCACAGCCATTTCACCCGCCGCCGTTTTGGATTGGTTAATTTGCGTACACTTTTCATTCTGTCGCGACTTTTTTCTGTTTATTTTGCCTTTCTTAAAAAGTTGGCACACCAGTTGCAATACCTATGACATGGGTCGAAAGATCCATGCTCCGGGAATCCATCACGGGTTATGGCAAACGAAATAATGCGTGACTTCCCGTTTTCTCTCATCATCGCTATTTTGGGCCCCGCATTGCGGGGCCTTTTTTTATCCAGCAATAAGTGATTCACTAGCCGTAATCTGGCTGTCATCTACGGCCTTTCCTGGCGATATTTAGCATTCGCGACAATACGATCACGGTAATACGGTGTCGAAGACGACTCTAACTCAATCCAATACTGGCGACTTTTTACTTGCTACTCCCGGTGAGTTGGCGAGTTTGGGTGCGGAACAGGCGTTGGACCAGGTTCAGTATCTGCACGGCCTGCTGTTGAATGTGAATCAGGGGTTCTGGGAGTGGCACCCGGAGACTGGGGTTCAGCGTGCGACCGGTAACGTCTGGCAGCAGCTGCATGAAAATCCGGACATTGCACTCAGCAGTATATGGAGTGGTGACCTGAGCCTGGTACACGCGGATGAGCGCGACGCATTGCGGGCATTGCGCAGCCGTTTATCGCAGCAAGGGACGTTTGTGGATACGGCCTTCCGTGCTACCTCTCGCGATGGCCAACCGGTGTGGTTGCGCCTTTGGGCGCGGGCCTTTACCGATCCCGCGGGCGACCGTTTTTTTCTTGGTGGGTGTACGGATTACAGCGAGCCCTTGGAAGCGCGTGGCCCATCTAACTTTTCTAGTGAACGGTTACAGAATGCTCTCGATGCGGTCGGTGATGGCTTTTGGGAGTGGGATCTGCGTGTTGATGAGGTGGTCCTGAGCGAGGCCTGTTGGCAATTACTCGGCTACCCGCGTCGGCAAAGTGATGCTGATGCAAGGGCGGCACTGGCCCGCTGGAAGACGCACATGCTTCCCGAGGATTACCCGGATGTGAAGCAGGCGATGGAGGATACGGTACGTGAACGCCTACCTCTGGATGTGGAGTATCGTCTGAAGCATCAACAGGGCCACGTGATCTGGGTGCGTTGCCGCGGCAACCTGCAAACCAGTAGTGCTGGCCAGCCGATTCGCGTATTGGGAACCCTGCAGGATGTAACTGCTGGTAAAAAGAAGCAGTTGCACGCGGAGCAAGAGTTGCTTCGTCTCAAGCAAGAAAACAAAGGTCGGGCGGAATTGATCTCCAGCCTGGGGCATGAGTTGCGTACCCCTCTGAACGCTATATTGGGCTTCAGCCAGATGGTAGAGCTGGATCAGAGCGTTAATCCGGATCAGCGCCTACGTCTGGCAGAAATTCGCAAGGCCGGGCAACACCTGCTGCACCTAGTGGGAGATGTTTTGGATCTGGCGCGAATTGACAGTAATCGTCTCGCGCCGTCGATCGAACTGGTGCAGCCGGCCAATCTGGTGGCAGATTGCCGCCAGCTATTGGAACCGCTGGCGGAAACGCGCAAGGTGAGCCTCACGTTCGAGCCTTTGGGGTGGGAGCGGGCCTACATCCTCGCGGATCCCGTGCGTTTCAAGCAGGTTGTGCTCAACCTGGTTGGGAATGCGATCAAATACAATCGGGAAAACGGGCGGGTGGTTATTTCGCTCGTACCGCAGGCGGAAGGTTGGCTGCGTCTCAGCGTACTGGACACCGGTTGCGGAATCCCTACCAGCAAGCAGCCTCAGGTTTTTGAGCCCTTTAACCGGCTTGGCGCTGAGCAGGGAAAAATTGAAGGTACCGGTGTGGGGTTGGCAATTGCTCGGCAATTGACCGAAGCCATGGGTGGGCGTATCGGCTTTGATAGTGAAGAGGGGCAGGGGTCGGTATTCTGGATCGACTTCCTGATGAACGATGCTCCCAGTGAAGTGCTGCGCATGGCCGCGCGTCCAGATTATGCCAAGGCATTGCCTCCGTGCCGGCTACTGTATGTAACGGGGCACACTGCGAATGCAAACCGGCTCAGGGGAGTATTGTCGTCGGTGGAACAAATAGTGGTACAGGTGTGTAACGATGCGATGAAGGGCATTTTCAGTGCACGGACCGCTCAACCTGATCTTATTTTGGTTGACGATGATTTACACGGTGTATTGCTCAAAGATTTTTCCAGTATTCTGCGCCAGGATCCGGCAACCGCCCGCATTCCGCTTGTGGGCATTATGGATCAGCCCGCTCAATGCGTGGACTTGAGCATTCCGATCAACTATGACCTGGCGATGCTCTCCGAGGCGCTGCGGCGCGGCTTGTCTTTTGAGTTTGCGAATGATGACAGTCAGGGATGAAGTCGTCGACTTAGCCAAACAATAAAATACCCTGAGGCCACATTGCTTTAAGAGCAATATGGCAAGAGAAAAAGAATATGATTACAAAGGGAAAACAGGGGCGATGATCGCGCGCGCGCAAATTGAGGGCAGTCAACAACAGGTGTT
The DNA here is from genome assembly GCF_019800665.1 of Microbulbifer agarilyticus. Taxonomy (GTDB): domain Bacteria; phylum Pseudomonadota; class Gammaproteobacteria; order Pseudomonadales; family Cellvibrionaceae; genus Microbulbifer; species Microbulbifer agarilyticus_C. The sequence goes on along the minus strand of NZ_JAHVKO010000005.1, from coordinate 176,367 downwards.
CGGGCTGCCGCCAGCGGGCCCGAAGCAGCCAACCTCTGCTGGCCTTTGGTCCGGGGCGATTGTGCTCGCGTTGGGTTGCTACGCACTTGCCTATCTGTGTAAACACCACCTTTCGATCAGTGATGGCATTGCCGCTATCTGGCTGGCAGATGCGTTGACGATCGCGTATTTGTTTCGTTATTCCTATTCGTCATGGCCAATGTTGTTACTAGCATCGTTCGCGGGTACGCTCGCGGCCGCTGTTGTCTCGGGGATCGATACTGCAATTGCCCCCCTCTACTCGCTTGCTGGCGCCATTGAAGCATGCTGTGCAGCTGGGCTACTGCGATTGTTCTGTGCAAGGGGCGATTTTTTTGACGGCACAGGGCGCTGGCTGAAATTCATAATGTTTGGAGCCCTGCTGCCCACCTTTGTGGGGGCCGGCTTCGGTGCCTTTGTTGCCTTCCGGTTTGCAGAGTTACCCTTCGTTGATGTCTTTCTCGTTTGGTATCTTGCGGATGTAATTGGTATCAGCGTATTTTTCCCGATCGTCTATTTGTGGTTAACGGGAAGCGGAGTATGTGATTTCAGCCTGCGCGCGTGTTCCCGTTTCCTTACGGTTTCCTCCCTCGCCTTGACTGGCATATCCCTGTTACTTTTTGCCTTCCCACACCCCTTCGTATTTATCTCGCTTCCTCTGATTTGGGCGGTTTCTCGACTGGAAATATTCCAGTCGCTATTGCTGATATTTGTCGCCATCGTGGTGCAGTTGCTGGCATTTTCTGGTCGCCTGCCTTGGCTTCCTGTGGGGGCGGGTGAAGTACAGGATTCGCTGGACCTGTTGCCGTTGTACGCCGCAGTATTCCCGGCCTACATCATGGCGGTGGTGTCGCGTGTGGAGCGTCAGCGCGGACAGCGGATCATTGAGGTCGAGAGTAGCTTTCGTGCGGCGATGGCATCCTCGCGCATTGGCATGCTGCTTGTTTCGCTGGATAACCGCATCATCCAATCCAATCCCAGCTTTTGCCGCTTTATCGGCTTCACCGATGTCGAACTGCGTGGCATGAGTATTCACGAGGTTGTATCGATACCACCGTATGGGATCGGCATTCGCCGGGAGGAGACCGAGGGCTTTGAGCGCCCATTGCTGGACCTGGAATTTGGCTTCGTTCAGGACGCAGAGCTGTGCTTTATCCGCAAAGATGGCAAGCAGTTGTGGGGCCACTGGTCTTGCTCGGTAGCTCGGGGAAGTAACAATGAACCTCAGTACGTGGTTGTTCAGGTCGAGGATATCGATTGGCGCAAACACAGCGAAGAGCAGCTCGCGCGCGCGGAAGAGCGCTGGAAGTTTTCTCTTTCGGTGACCGGCCAGGTGGTTTACGACTGGGACTTGATTACGGGCAAGACCTTCTTCTCTGAATGGTTGGGTAGCGGCATAGGGATTGAACCTTCCTGTCTGAAGAGCAGAGATGATTGGCTACAAAGGTTGGTCGGTGAAGATCGGCAGCGGCTGCAGGCGGCTCAGGAAGCCCATATCGATGGCGACGCGGCGGATATTGATTGCCAGTATCGTGTGCGCACAGACTCGGGCGAGCTGCGCTGGATTCATGAAGTTGCGCATATTATGGAGTCGAGTCATGGAGATGAGTCGCTGCGCTTGATCGGTGTGTTGCGGGACATTACCCAAAATAAACAAATGGCGCAGTCGCTGGGGGAGGAAAAAGAGCGTTTACAGGTAACCCTGGACGCGATTGCGGACGCGGTTATCGCCACGGATCAGTATCGCAACGTGACGTTTATGAACCCTGTTGCCGAGCAGCTTTCAGGCTGGAAACTGAATGAAGTGCAGGGCAAGCAAATTGAAACCATTTTGAACCTTTCTTATGGACGTGGGAGCGAAAAAGTTCCGCGCCCAGTTGAGGAGTGTCTGACCCAAAACCGATCGGTATTCTCTGCCGAAGGCGCTGTGCTTTACCACCGAGACGGAAGTGGTTATGACGTCAAGTGCTCCGCGTCCCCACTGCGCTCCTGCAATGGTGAATTACTTGGGGCAGTACTGGTCTTTCAGGATGTGACAGAAACGCGCCAGCTAATTCGTCAATTACGCTATAAGGCGAGTCACGATCACTTGACCAGCCTACCGAATCGGGAGGCGTTTCGACGAGATTTGCTGGAAGCGGTAAGCACGGTGCGAAACTCAGACCGTGTCCATGTGCTGGCTTATATGGATCTGGACCGCTTTAAGGTTATCAACGATAGCGCCGGGCATCAGGCCGGTGATGCATTGTTAAAAAATGTTGCACGCTTCTTGCGAGGTCACCTGCGCGCGTCAGACCAGGTGGCGCGTCTTGGGGGTGATGAATTTGGCATCCTGCTGCGGGATTGCTCCAAGGAGCAGGGAATTGCCCGCTGCGAACAGCTGGTGCGGAAGATTATTGCGCTGCGTTTCCCGTGGGGCGGCCGGATTTTCGATGTCGGTGCCAGTGTAGGGGTGACAGAAGTCTCCCATGAAAATAGTCAGGTCGCTGACCTTATGAGTCAGGCGGATGTCGCATGCTACTCGGCGAAGCACAGCGGGCGCGGCGTAGTGATGCTGTACGAACCCGACCGCAGCGCGGCGGCGGAGCAGCATCGTGAAATTCATATGGCTTCTCGTATTCGCACTGCTCTGGACCAGGGGAGTTTTAGTCTGTATGCCCAGCCAATCGCGAACTCAGCTAATCCTTCAGAAATTCACCACTATGAAATCCTGGTGCGCATGCTCGATAGCAATGGGGATATTATTTTCCCCGGTGCATTTATTCCGGCGGCGGAGCGCTACGGGTTGATGCTGCAAATCGATAGCTGGGTCGCGCAAGAGTTCTTTGGGCGTAAAGCCGCGTTAATTACCGAGAGCGGATTGAAATTTGCGTTGAATCTTTCTGCCGATGCATTGAGTGACAGTGCATTTCAGCAGGCGTTTTTTGACATGTTGCGCGGCTCCTCTGTTGTGCCAAGCCAGTTGGGCGTTGAGATCACCGAAACCGCAATGATCAACCAGATGGAAAGCGCGAGCCAGTTTGTAGCGGAGCTGCGGAGTATGGGCTGCACCATTGCACTGGATGACTTTGGTAATGGCCTCAGTTCTTTCAACTATCTGAAAAACTTCGCGATTGATTACATCAAGATCGACGGAAGTTTCGTGCGGCACGTGGATTCGAACTTCGTTGACCTGATGATTGTAGAGTCGATCAATCAGGTGGCGCATCGCTTGAAGGCAAAGACCATTGCGGAATTTGTGGAAGATCAGGCAACTGTCGACAAGCTGGATAAGATTGGCGTAGACCTGGTACAGGGCTATCACATTGGCAGGCCGGTGCCTCTGGATGAGGTTTTGGATGGCGTGTTGAAACGCCGTGCTCCGCGTGAGCAAGATCTGGCGCCGGCACTCTGAACAGCCGTTTTGAAACAATAAAAGTGAAGCAATAAAAAAGGGCGCATATGCGCCCTTTTTTATTGCTGTTTTTTGCCGGGGGTTGCCCCGCAAGGAGACGGCTACTGGCGAATTTTACCCAGGTGCTTGCCCACAATTTGCAGCAGTGGCTTGAAGGTTTTCGGGGTGGCGCAAACCAGGTTGCCGGAGTCCAGGTAGTCGTTGCCACCGCGGAAGTCACTGATCAGGCCACCAGCTTCTTTGACCAGCAGTGAGCCTGCAGCGATGTCCCAGGTGTTCAGGTACATCTCCCAGAAGCCGTCAAAACGTCCAGCGGCAACGTAGGCGAGGTCCAGTGCTGCGGCACCTGGACGGCGAATGCCGGCAGTTTGCCCGGCGATTTCTTTCATTGCCGCCAGGTAGGCGTCGATGTTATCCAGTTGTTCGCCACTGAATGGAATACCGGTGCCGATCAGTGCGCCGTTCAAACCCTGACGGTTGGATACACGAATACGGCGGCCATTCAGGGCTGCGCCACGACCGCGGCTCGCGGTGAATTCTTCACGCTTAATCGGGTCCAGGACCACTGCATGCTCGATCTGTCCCTTATAGCGACAGGCGATTGATATCGCGAAGTGCGGCATGCCGTGAATAAAGTTGGTGGTGCCGTCCAGTGGGTCGATAATCCACTCGTACTCAGGCTCGGCGCCTTCGATGACGCCAGTTTCTTCGGCGCGGATACTGTGCTTGGGGTAGGCCTTGCGCAGGTGATAGATGATTTCCTGCTCGCTGGCCTTGTCCACTTCCGTCACGTAATCGTTGCGGCCTTTTTCTTCAAACTTCATCAGGTCGCCGCGCTCCCAGGCGCGTTCGATCAGTTCACCGGCCTTGCGCGCCGCGCGCAGGGCAATATTCAGCATGGGTTCCATAGGGATTCCGCGATCAGTTGTGGATTGTGGATGGTAAAAAGCAATGCCGGGCTCGCCGGCGGGCGCGATTGTAGGGATTTCCGTACAATTTTGCTACACTCCGCGCCCGTTTTGTAACAGTCAAGTGTAGAGTGGCCGAGCAGCGCCTCGCTACCTGCAAACCAGCTCAGACCCCGGTACTCACCATGGCGATTTCTCCTTCTGAAACTTCCACCCAGATGGCTTCTCAGTCAGCGCTTGCCGCACTGGACAACATCCGTGTTGTACTGGTGAACAGTGCGCACCCGGGCAATATCGGTGGCGCCGCTCGCGCCCTGAAAAATATGGGGCTGGGTCAGTTGTATCTGGTGCAGCCGCGGGAATTCCCTGCCGCCAATGCGGTATGGCGGGCTGCCGGCGCATCAGAGCTGCTGGATTCCGCTGTAGTCGTGGAGACGCTGGAGGAAGCGGTCGCAGATTGTGGCCTGGTAGTGGCCACCAGTGCGCGTGAGCGCCGTATACCCTGGCCATTGCTGACCCCGCGAGAATGCGGTGAGCGTGCAGTAGCGGAGGCAAAAACCCACCCGGTGGCACTGGTGTTCGGGCGCGAAGACCGCGGTCTTACCAATGATGAGCTGCAGGCGTGTAACTACCACGTGCACATTCCCTCCAATCCCGAATACAGCTCTCTGAACCTCGCCACAGCGGTGCAGGTGCTGGTGTACGAAGCCCGCATGGCCGCGCTGGAAGCTGATAAGGGCGAAGCGCTGCGCTTCAGCGACTGGGACCGTCCGCCCGCCAGGGCTGAGGACATGGAGTTGTACTACGAGCATCTTGAGCTGGCACTGGCGGAGCTCGGGTTTATCGATCCGGACAACCCCCGTCAAACCATCACCCGTCTGCGCCGCCTGTTCAGTCGCGTGCGCCCGGACGATATGGAGCTCGGCATCCTGCGCGGAATGCTGACCGCGATCCAGAACCATATTCACCGCAGCGGGGGCAAGGGGCGTCCTGACTAGCTGGTCGAGTGAGGCTCTGGTGACCATTGCCGCCAATTGGTCGCTTGACGTAGTAGTAGGCGCCAAATACCCGAGTGAATTACTCGGCTATATACTTGACTGAAGTAGTCGGTTATTTCATACTCGCGCCCAAATTGATGGTGGGCACTCGTTAAACCGGGGTGCACCGGCGGCCGGCACATGTGAAACCGGTCTTGGAGGAAGGGTCTATGCGTTTGACAACCAAAGGGCGGTATGCGGTCACAGCCATGCTGGATCTGGCGTTGCATGCCGAGCGCGGCCCCATCAGCCTTGCCGATATTTCCAAGCGGCAGGACATTTCCCTGTCTTACCTCGAGCAGCTGTTTTCCCGTCTGCGCCAAGCGGAACTGGTGTGCAGTGTGCGGGGCCCGGGCGGCGGTTACCGGTTGGCGCGCGCCAGTGCAGAAATCTGCGTGGCGGAGATTATCGACGCGGTAAATGAATCCGTAGATGCCACCAGTTGTGGTGGAAACAGCGACTGCTCCGGCGGCGAGCAGTGTCTGACCCACTACCTGTGGACCGACCTCAGCGAACAGATCCACGGCTTCCTCAATGGGATTAGCCTGGAAGACATGGTTAAGCGCGCAGAAGTGCAGGAAGTGGCCCGTCGACAAGATCGTCGCGGTGAGGCACTTGGCGATGCCGGCGAGCAGAAAGTGGCGATTATTGGCGGCCTGCAGTAAGGTGCCGGCCGCCCGATCAGGCCAAGCGCCTGCTCAATGATTGTTGAAAGTGTTATTTACGCATTAATGACAGCAGTAAGGCGTTGGCAAAGGCCAGCGAGTGGAGACAAAAGATTATGAAGCTTCCCATTTATCTGGATTATTCGGCAACTTGTCCGGTAGACCCGCGCGTCGCCAGTAAAATGGCGGAGCAGCTGACGATGGAAGGCAACTTCGGTAACCCGGCCTCCCGCTCCCACCTGTACGGCTGGAAGGCGGAGGAAGCGGTCGAGGAAGCGCGCCGCCAAGTCGCCGAGCTGGTTAACGCGGACCCCCGTGAAATCGTGTGGACCAGTGGTGCGACCGAATCCGACAACCTTGCCATTAAAGGTGCTGCGCACTTTTACCAGGGCCGCGGCAAGCACATCATTACCTCCAAGATCGAGCACAAGGCGGTACTGGATACCTGTCGTCAGCTGGAGCGTGAAGGCTTTGAAGTGACTTACCTGAACCCTAAAGAAGACGGCATCGTCTATCCGGAGCAGGTGGCGGAAGCCATGCGTGAGGACACCATTCTGGTGAGCCTGATGCACGTAAACAACGAGATTGGTGTGATCAACGACATCGCCGCAATTGGCGAGCTGTGTCGTGAGCGCAAGGTTATTTTCCACGTGGATGCGGCGCAGAGCCCCGGCAAGATTGAGATCGACCTGGCGGAAATGAAAGTGGACCTGATGTCCTTCTCCGCCCACAAAATTTACGGCCCCAAGGGCATTGGTGCCCTGTATGTGCGCCGTAAGCCGCGTGTGCGCCTGGAAGCGCAGATGCATGGCGGTGGCCACGAGCGCGGTATGCGTTCCGGTACCCTGCCGACGCATCAGATCGTTGGTATGGGTGAAGCCTTCCGCATTGCCAAAGAAGAAATGGCAGACGAAGCCAAGCGCATACTGGCCCTGCGCGACCGCTTCTGGAGCCAGATCAGCGATATGGAAGAAGTGCATATCAATGGTTCCGCAGAGCAGCGTGTGCCCGGTAACCTGAATGTAAGCTTCGCGTTTGTGGAAGGGGAAAGCCTGATCATGTCCCTGAAGGACCTGGCCATTTCCTCCGGCTCCGCATGTACCTCTGCCAGCCTTGAGCCGAGCTATGTATTGCGTGCTCTGGGCGTGAACGATGAGCTGGCTCACAGTTCTCTGCGCTTCAGTTTTGGCCGTTTTACCACGGAACAGGACGTGGATACCGCGGCCAAAGAAGTAAGAAAGGCAGTGGAAAAACTGCGTGAGCTGTCCCCGCTGTGGGATATGTACAAGGATGGCGTTGACCTCAGCACCATCGAATGGGCAGCACACTAACGCACTGGCGCAGTAATTGAGACTTTTTGAGAGGGTATAGTCATGGCCTATAGCGATAAAGTAATTGACCACTATGAACACCCCCGCAATGTTGGTCGTTTAGACGACAAAGCGGACAACGTGGGCACCGGCATGGTCGGCGCTCCCGCTTGTGGTGATGTGATGCGCCTGCAGATTCAGGTGGATGACAACGGCATCATCGAAGACGCCAAATTCAAGACCTATGGCTGCGGCTCCGCTATTGCGTCCAGTTCCCTGCTGACCGAGTGGGTGAAAGGCAAGTCCCTGGATGAGGCGGCACAGATCAAGAACACCGAAATTGCCGAAGAACTGGCATTGCCTCCGGTGAAAATTCACTGCTCCGTTCTGGCGGAAGACGCCATTAAAGCGGCAGTGAAAAATATCCGCGAGAAGCGCGGTGAAGAAGCCGAGCAGGCTGCGGGCTAACTAAGTAGTTAAAGTAAGTAGCATCCGCACAATCAGGTTAAGAAGTAAGGAGTAGCACCGATATGGCAATTACCATGACCGAAGCGGCCCAGGCACACGTGGCCAAACAGCTGGCCAGTCGCGGTAAAGGTATCGGCATTCGGGTCGGCGTGAAAACCGCCGGCTGCTCCGGTATGGCTTACGTGCTCGAGTTCGTCGACGAAGCGCAGGCGGAAGATGAGGTGTTTGACTCCGGCGACGTGAAGTTGATCGTCGACCCCAAAAGCCTTGCTTATCTGGATGGCACCGAGCTGGATTTCGTCAAGGAGGGGTTGAACGAGGGCTTCGAGTTCAAAAACCCCAATGTGAAAAATGAGTGCGGCTGCGGCGAGAGCTTTCACGTTTAAAGTTCAAGCGCAGCAGCAACAGGGCCGGGTGCGCACAAGCATGCCGGCCTTTTTGTTATTGGGCGAAGCGCTCTATGATGCTCTCCATTCAGCAGGCGAATTAGCAAAATCCTATGCAGCAGAATCACTTTGAAATTTTTGGTTTGCCGGTTGGCTACCAGGTGGATCGCCAGGCGCTGGCGAAACGCTACCGCGAGTTGCAGCAGGAGTTTCACCCGGATCGCTTCGCCGCAAAATCTGACCGCGAGCAAATGCTGGCCATGCAGTACGCCGCGCAGATCAACGAAGCCAACAACACCCTGAAGGATCCGGTGGCCCGCGCTGCTTATTTGCTGCAGCTGCGTGGAGTGGAGCGGAAGGCGGAGCAGACCACCGCAGATGGCGCCTTTCTGATGCAGCAAATGATGTTGCGTGAGCGTCTCGAAGAGGTGCGCGAAGCGTCCGATCCGGAGGCCGAACTGGAAGAGCTGAGCGCTGAAGCCGCCGCTCTGTTCAAAGCTCAAGAACAGGCATTTTCCGATGCGCTGGCAGCCAATGCGCTGAAAGACGGCGAGAGCGCGCTGTCGAAGCTGCAGTTTCTCGCCAAGTTGCAGCGGCAAATCGAAGAGCTCGAAGAAGATTTACTGGACTAGTACAGACCTATGGCATTACTGCAGATTTCCGAACCCGGCCAGACCCCCGAACCCCATCAGCGCAAGCGCGCGGTAGGGATCGATTTGGGCACCACCAATTCGCTGGTGGCAACGGTGCGCAGCGGTACCGCGGAAGCCTTGCCGGCGGAGGATGGCAAAGCCATTCTGCCGTCTGTGGTGCGTTATACCGATAGTGGTATTGAGGTAGGCTACGGCGCGCGCGCCGCTGCAGGAGACGATCCTTATAACACCCTGGTGTCCATCAAACGTTTGATGGGACGCGGCCTCGCGGATATCAAACACTTCGGTGAGCAACTGCCGTATCACTTTGCCGAAGATACTGGCGGTATGCCCGCCATCGAAACCGTTTCTGGTGCCGTAAACCCGGTGCAGGTATCAGCGGAAATCCTCAAGGTGCTGGCGCAGCGCGGTGCCGATTCCCTCGGCGGCGAGCTGGATGGTGCGGTAATCACCGTACCGGCGTATTTTGACGATGCCCAGCGTCAGGCGACCAAAGACGCGGCCAAACTGGCGGGCCTGAAAGTGTTGCGCCTGCTGAACGAGCCGACCGCGGCAGCAGTCGCCTACGGTCTGGATAAGACAGAAGATGGTGCTGACTCCGCCGATAAAACTATCGCGGTTTACGACCTGGGTGGCGGCACCTTTGATATCTCCATTCTGCGCCTGTCCAAAGGTGTCTTCGAAGTACTATCCACCGGTGGCGACAGTGCGCTCGGAGGTGATGATTTTGACCGCGCAGTGGCAGAGTGGATTGCCGCAGAGGCAGGGCTCGGCACCGACCTGGACGCGGGCACCCAGCGCAAGTTGCTGGATGCTGCGTGCGCGGCAAAAGAGGCACTGGCTGCGGAAGAAACAGTTGCGATGTCTTATCTAGATTGGAGCGGTTCGCTGAGCCGGGAAAAGCTCGCCGAGCTATTGGACCCGCTGATTAGCAAAACCCTGCGCGCCTGTAAGCGTGCGCTGCGCGACGCGGACCTATCCGCAGAAAATGTGGAAGAGGTCGTGCTGGTTGGCGGTTCCACGCGCACGCTGCGTGTGCGTGAAAAGGTAGAGGGGTTCTTTGGTAGAAAACCCCACGCCGATATCGACCCGGATAAAGTGGTGGCCATTGGCGCGGCGATTCAGGCGGATGTACTGGTGGGCAACAAGTCCCGCGAAGATCTGCTGTTGCTGGATGTGATTCCGCTTTCCCTGGGTATTGAAACCATGGGTGGACTCACCGAGAAACTGATTCACCGCAATACCACCATTCCCGTGGCCAAGGCCCAGGAGTTCACCACCTTCAAGGATGGCCAGACTGCGATGGCTATTCACGTGGTGCAGGGAGAGCGCGAACTGGTGGCCGACTGTCGTTCGCTGGCGCGTTTCGAGCTGCGCGGTATTCCGCCCATGGTGGCTGGCGCGGCACATATTCGCGTGACCTACCAGGTGGATGCGGATGGTCTGCTGTCGGTGACGGCGATGGAAAAAAGCAGTGGCGTGCAGGCCGAGATTACGGTCAAGCCTTCCTACGGGCTTGAGGACACGGATATCACGCGTATGCTGCAGGACTCCTACGCCAATGCCGAGGAAGATATTGCGGCGCGCGCACTGCGCGAGGCGCAGGTGGAGGCTGAGCGCACCCTGGAGGCCATGCTTGTTGCCCTGCAGGAAAACGGTGCGGAACTGTTGAGTGAGGCCGAGTTGTCCGAGCTGGAGCAGGCCATGCAGGGCCTGCGGCAGGCGCATAATGAGGGCACTGCGGACGAGATTCGCAGCCGGGTCGAGGCGCTCAACACCCTGTCCGAGCCCTTTGCCGCGCGCCGTATGGATTCCTCCATCAAGCGCGCAATGCAAGGCCACAGCCTGGATGAATTTGATAAGCCCTAAGGGCCTTTTGATAAACCCTGAAGGCGATCTGACATGCCCTTGGGGCGGTCATCGAACGAGAGTAATGAAATATGCCGAAAATCGTTTTCCTACCCCACGAAGAGCTGTGCCCTGAGGGCAAGGTTGTCGAGGTAGATCCCGGTATTACCGTATGTGATGCCGCCCTGAAGCACGGTGTCCACATTGAGCATGCCTGTGAGAAGTCCTGCGCCTGTACTACCTGTCATGTCATCGTGCGTGAAGGGTTTGACTCTCTGGAAGAGCCGGACGAGCTGGAAGAGGACCTGTTGGATAAAGCCTGGGGCCTGGAGCCGGAATCTCGCCTATCCTGCCAGGCAGTGGTAGAGCAGGAGGATCTGGTGGTTGAGATTCCCAAGTACACCATCAACCAGGTTTCGGAAAAACACTAAATCGGCAGGGAGCGTTGGATTATGAAGTGGACGGACATTCACGATATTGCCATCGAACTGAGCGATGGCCACCCGGATATTGACCCTTTGACGGTCAATTTCGTCGATCTTCGCAAGTGGGTGATGGATTTGCCGGATTTCGACGACGATCCGGAGCGCTGCGGGGAAAAGATCCTGGAGGCCATTCAGGCCGCATGGATCGAAGAGAACGAGTAGTCAGTCCTACAGTACACACTTCACGCGACTACGCGTATAATCCGCGCTCCGCGATCATTGTTGGTTAATTAATCGACAGTTTGCGAGCTGAGAGAATTCAGGGAAGAGCAACGTCAGTTGCTCTTTTCGTATCTGATCTAAGACAATTTTTTTCAAAACCTAGAAATGGAGAAAACCATGGCCCTGGAACGTACTCTGTCCATCATCAAGCCGGACGCCGTAGCCAAGAACGTAATCGGCGAAATCGAAAGCCGCTTTGAGAAAGCCGGCCTGCGCATTGTTGCCATGAAAATGGTTCAGCTGTCTCAGGAGAAGGCTGAAGGTTTCTACGCAGAGCACAAAGAGCGTCCTTTCTTTAAAGACCTGGTTGAATTCATGACCTCCGGCCCGGTTGTTGTACAGGTTCTGGAAGGCGAAAACGCCATCCTGGCCAACCGCGACCTGATGGGTGCGACCAACCCGAAAGAAGCTGACGCTGGCACCATCCGCGCTGACTTCGCTGACAGCATCGACGCGAATGCTGTTCACGGTTCCGACTCCGCGACTTCCGCTGAGCGTGAAGTGAACTACTTCTTCGCTGCCGAAGAAATCTGCGCACGCTAATTCAGCACGTGCCTTTGCAGGAGTCTGCAGTAATGCGGACTCTTGCTATCCCTACAAAGTTTTGCCGTTTCGGCAATTTCCGCACCGCGACCGGTGCAAGGTGAATCCATGACCGCGACTGTTGAAACAGTACAAACCGAAAAAGTGAACCTGCTGGGCCTGTCCGTGGACAAGCTTGCGGACTTTTTTGCCGGTTTGGGCGAAAAGCGTTTCCGCGCGGTGCAGGTATTGAAGTGGATTCACCAGAATGGCGTGGACGATTTCGAGCAGATGACCAACGTCAGCAAAGCCATGCGTGCCAAGCTGTCGGAAATCGCCGAAGTGCGCGCGCCCAAGGTCCTGAAGCAGATGGATTCCGCCGATGGCACCCGCAAGTGGCTGATCGAAGTCAGCGGCGGCAATGTCATCGAGACCGTGTATATTCCGGACGGCGACCGCGGCACCCTGTGTGTGTCTTCGCAGGTGGGCTGCTCCCTGGACTGCAGCTTTTGCGCCACCGGCAAGCAAGGCTTTAACCGAGACCTGACCGCGGCCGAAATTATTGGCCAGGTGTGGATCGCGTGTAAGTCATTTGGCCAGTTACAGCCGAATGGCCCGCGCAAGGTAACCAATGTCGTGATGATGGGTATGGGCGAGCCCCTGCTCAACTTCGACAACGTGGTGGATTCCATGAACCTGATGATGGAAGACAATGCCTACGGCATCTCCAAGCGTCGGGTTACCCTGAGTACCTCCGGTGTGGTGCCCGCACTGGACCGCCTGGCGGAAGTCACCGATGTCAGCCTGGCGATCTCCCTGCACGCGCCCAATGACGAGCTGCGCAACGAGCTGGTGCCGATTAACAAGAAGTATCCCATCGCCATGCTGCTCGACAGCGCCCAGCGCTATATCGAGAACATGCCGGATAACCATCGCAAGATGACCATCGAGTACACCATGATCCGGGAGGTGAACGACCGCCCTGAGCACGCGGAACAGTTGGCCGAGCTGCTGCGTGATGTGCCGGTGAAGATAAATCTGATACCCTTCAATCCGTTTGAGCTGTCCGACTATCAGCGGGTCAGCAATAACGCTTTGCGACGTTTTCAACAGATTTTGTTGGACAAAGGCTATACCGTAACCGTGCGTACCACCCGTGGCGATGATATCGATGCGGCTTGTGGTCAGCTGGCCGGCCAAGTAAACGATCGTACCCGCCGCTCCGAGCGCTATCGCAACGCCGAGCGTCCAGTACGGATTGTTGGCCAGGCCTAACCGCCTCGATTGCTGCCAAGCATCGCCGAATGGAGTTGGCGTGTGGGGTTGTACGCACCCGATAACTATAAGGTGAGGCTAGTGTTAGCAAGAAATTCCAAGTCGGCGCTGCTCGCCGGGTTGTTCATTACCCTTCTGTTGGGGGGCTGTGTCAGCACCGGCCCGGGCGGCAAGTCCATTGATCTCGACAAGGCCCGTGAGACCCACATTCAGTTGGGGCTGCGCTATCTGCAAAGTGGCAGTGATAACCGGGAAATGGCCCGTCATCACTTCCAGGAAGCGCTCAAGCTGGGTAAGAAAGACCCCCGTGCCCACCATGGCCTCGCGCTGCTGTATCAGGCAGACGGCGAGCTGAACGTGGCCGAATCCCACTTCGAGAAAGCCCTGCGTTTTGACCGTAAGTTCTCCATGGCGCGGGTCAACTACGGGGTGTTTCTGTATCAACAGGAGCGCTACCGTGAAGCGAAAGCCCAGTTCCTCACCGCTTCTGAAGATCTCTCCTATAACCGCCGTTCATTTGCTCTGGCCAACCTGGGCCGCGCTGAGCTGCGACTGAACGAGCTGGATGGTGCCGAGCGCGCCTTCACCAAGGCGCTGGCTCTGAGTCCCGGGCTGCCGGTGGCGTTGCTGGAGCTGGCCGAACTCAAGTTTCAAAAGCAGGACTACGCCGAAGCCAAGCAGTATCTGGACCGTTACACCGAAAAAAGCCGGCAGGTACCCCAATCCCTGTGGTTGGGTATCCGTATCGAGAAGATTTTCGGTAACCGGGACAAAGAGCGAAGCTATGCCCTGGCTCTGAAAAACCTGTTTCCCTATTCAGCGGAAACGCTGAAATACCAGGAGATGAAGGCCGAAAATGAGCAGTAATGATTCCTTCGTAGGCTCTACCGAGCACGCCGCCGAGCAGGTCTCCTCCATTTCAGTTGGCGGTCAGCTACGGGCTGCCCGTGAGCAGGCCGGGCTGGAAATTGAAGAGCTGGCCAGTCGCCTGTGTATGTCGACCGAAAAGCTCAGAATTCTGGAGCAGGACGAATTTGATCGCTTGGCCGGCGCTCTCTACGTGCGCGGGTACATCCGCAATGCGTGTAAAGAGCTGGGTCTCGATGCGGAGCCCTTGCTGGAAGTGTTCGCCCAGCAATCGCCCGACGACTCCACGCCCCATATCCCGGAAATGCCGCGCGGTATGAAGGTGGAGGGCGCAGGTACCTCAGGTGGTGACTCGTCGTTTCGCCCGCTGATGCTGGTACTGGCGATTGCCGCTGCCGGTGGTTACTGGTGGTTTGGCCTACAGGGCGGAGCGCCGATCACCAGTGTCGACCCGGCACTTGCCGAGGCGTCTCAGGGTGCTGAGTTGGCGCCAGAAGCGCCGATAGCCATGGCGGATGCAGTGATTGAGTCCGGTGTGGACGCGGTTGAGCGCGTTGTGGCCTCTGCTGACATCGAAGCTAGCGTAGCGGTAGCCGAGACGGTCGCGGAAGTGGCAGAAGGTACGCAATCGGCTCCTGCGCCGGTGGTAGTCGCAGAGCCGACCGAATCCGACGCGCCCCAGGAGCTGGCTGCTTCGCCAGCACCGGAAGCCGCGCCAGAACCGGAAGTAACGCCAGAGCTGGAAGCCGCAGCGGTTTCCGTTGACCCCCTAGCCGAAGCAGAGGCGACGCCGGAGGTAACCATCTCCGATGCGGTATTATCCCTGAGCTTCAGCGAAGAGGCCTGGATCGAAGTGGTCGATGCGACGGGTAACAAGCTGTTGTCCCGCCTGCAGCCCGCTGATTCCACGGTCGAGTTGACCGGCGAGGCGCCGTTTAACGTAATGCTGGGCAATGCGGCGGCGACTACCGTCAGCTATGCCGGTGAGCTGGTGGACAGCTCGCCGCTGGGTACGCGCCGTACCCGCAAGCTGATTGTGGGCGGCTAGCGCCCCGGTTTGAGCTTCTTATTCTCCTTGCGAAGGGCGCAAACTCTGTAGGTTTGCGCCCAATCTATCTATAATCCTCCCGTTTTTCCGTCCCCGCTCAACACTAACGCAGGTTCTGTTATGCAGTTCGAGTCACCCATAGTTCGTCGCGTGTCACGCCAGATCATGGTGGGCAATGTGCCGGTCGGCGGTGGTGCGCCCATTTCCGTCCAGAGCATGACAAATACGGAAACCTGCGATGTAGCTGCCACTGTGGATCAGATTCAGCGTCTGGAAAACGCCGGTGCGGATATCGTGCGGGTGTCTGTGCCCTCCATGGACGCAGCGGAGGCCTTTGGCGAGATCAAGAAGCAGGTGGCGGTGCCGCTGGTTGCGGATATTCACTTCGACTATCGCATCGCACTGCGCGTGGCGGATCTGGGAGTGGACTGCCTGCGTATTAATCCGGGCAATATTGGCCGCGAAAAGCGCATTCGCGCAGTGGTGGACAAGGCGCGGGACATGAATATCCCGATTCGTATCGGCGTTAACGCGGGCTCTCTGGAAAAAGACCTGCAGAAAAAATACGGTGAACCCACGCCGGATGCGCTGGTCGAATCCGCGCTGCGCCATGTGGATATTCTCGACAGCCTGAACTTTCAGGACTTCAAGGTCAGCGTAAAGGCGTCGGATATTTTTATGGCCACCGCCGCCTACCGCAAGCTGGCGACCCAGATTGAGCAGCCGCTGCACCTCGGTATTACCGAAGCCGGCGGGCTGCGCGCGGGCACCGTGAAATCGGCCATTGGCCTCGGTGCGCTGCTGCTGGACGGGATTGGCGACACCCTGCGTGTCTCCCTCGCTGCAGACCCGGTGGAAGAGGTGAAAGTAGGCTGGGACCTGCTCAAGAGCCTGCGCCTGCGCACCAAGGGCATCAATTTTATTGCCTGCCCCAGCTGTTCTCGCCAGAACTTCGACGTGGTGAAAACTATGAACGAGCTGGAGACCCGTCTGGAAGATATCACCACGCCGCTGGATGTGGCGGTCATCGGCTGTATCGTGAACGGCCCGGGTGAAGCAAAAGAGGCGGATATCGGCCTGGCGGGTGGCACACCCAGCCACGCGATTTATGTCGACGGGCAGCCGGACCGCAAATTCAAGAATGACAACCTGGTGGACGATCTGGAGCAGCTGATCCGCGAAAAGGCTGCGGCCAAGGCGGAGCAAGAGGCGAACATCATCGCCAAGGAAACCACCGAATAATATTGGGTGCCGGCGGATGCCGGCATCGCGTACGAACTGTATTTAAGGACTACCGTTGAAACAACTTCGCGCCATCCGCGGCATGAATGACCTGCTGCCCACCCAGTCCCCGGTGTGGCAATACGTGGAAAGCACCCTCAGCGAACTCTTCGCACGCTACGGATACAGTGAGATCCGTACCCCGTTGCTGGAAGCGACCCAACTGTTTGCCCGCGCCGTCGGCGAGGCCACCGATATCGTCGAAAAGGAAATGTACACCTTCGATGACAAGAGTGGTGACAGTGTCACCCTGCGCCCGGAAGGTACCGCCGGCACGGTGCGCGCGGCCATCCAGAGCAATCTGCTTATTCAGCCACAGCGCCTCTGGTACTTCGGCCCCATGTTCCGTTACGAGCGCCCGCAGAAAGGCCGCTTGCGCCAGTTCCACCAGTTCGGGGTGGAAGTGTTTGGTATCGAAGGTCCGGATATCGACGCCGAGATCCTAATGATGACCGCGCGTCTGTGGAAACAGTTGGGTGTCTCCGAGCATGTATCCCTGCAGCTGAACTCTCTCGGTAACAGCGAGAGCCGCGCGGCTTACCGCGATGCGCTGGTGGAGTACCTGTCTGCGCGCAAAGACCAGCTGGATGAAGACAGCCAGCGCCGTCTTGAGCGCAACCCGCTGCGGATTCTCGACAGCAAGAACCCGGATACCCAGGCGCTGCTTACCGATGCTCCCTGCCTGCTCGACTTCCTCGACGACGAGTCGCGCACCCATTTTGAGCAGCTGCGCGCCTTCCTCGACGCGGCTGGCGTTACCTATGAAGTAAACCCGCGCCTGGTGCGCGGCCTCGACTACTATGGCAAAACGGTTTTCGAGTGGGTAACCGACAGTCTTGGTGCCCAGGGTACCGTGTGTGCCGGCGGCCGCTACGACGGCCTGGTAGAGCAGATGGGCGGCAAGCCCACGCCCGCGGTGGGTTTCGGCCTTGGCGTTGAGCGCCTGGTGCTACTGTTGGAGACCCTGGAAGTGCTGCCCGACACCCTGGATCAGCAGGTTGACGCCTATCTGGTTGCCGTGGGTGATGTACAATCAGCCGCTTTGGCCGCGGCCGAGCAGCTGCGCAGTGATTTGCCGTGGCTACGCCTGCAGACGCACTGCGGTGGTGGCAGCTTCAAGAGCCAGATGAAGAAGGCCGACAAGAGCAACGCGGATTACGCATTGATCATTGGCGAAGATGAAGCGGCGGCGGGGCAAATTACCGTTAAGTCCCTGCGCGCAGATGTCGAGCAGCAGACCGTGGCGGTTGCTGAACTGGCAAAAATTTTACAAGGCTAAATTGCACTTCTGAGGCGAAAGCCGTCTCAGCGCGCGAACAGCATCTCAAAGAATTGGTATTGGGAATAAGGCAAATAACAAATGGCAGACCATCTGACAGAAGAAGAACAAATTGAATCCATCAAGCGTTGGTGGAAAGAAAATGGCACTGGCATTGTCACCGGTGTGGTACTGGCGCTCTCTGCTTATTTTGGCTGGCAGTGGTGGCAGGGTAAGGAGCGCGGCGATGCCGAGGCAGCTTCCAACCTGTACCAGAGCTTTGTTGCTGCGGTTTCAGCGAACGAAGGCAACCCGGATAACAAGCAGCTGACCACGGCCCAGTCCCTGGCCCGTGAACTGAAAGACGACTTTGGCAAGCGTATCTACGCCACTCAGGCGTCCCTCGAGCTGGCCGCACTCGCCGCCGAATCCAATGACCTGGAAGAGGCTGCCAAGCAGCTGCAGTGGGCGCTGGATAACACCGGAGACGACGCGCTGAAATTTGTCGCCCAGCGCCGCCTGGCTGCGGTCAAAGCCGCGCGCGGCGAAACCGGCGAAGCACTGAAGTTGCTCGAAGGCGATGTCCCCGCGGCATTTGCTGGGCTCTATGCAGAAACCCGCGGCGACATCCTCGTGCAGCAGGGTGACAAAGACGCCGCTCGCGCCGCCTATCAGGAAGCCCGCGCGCTTTTGCTGCCGGAGCAAGCTGCAGGCTCCCGCCTGTTGGACCTGAAAATCGAAAGTTTGGGCGATGCGCCTAAATCCGATGAAACTACGGAAGGCGAAGCGGTGTCTGAGCCCGGTAACGAAACCGAAGCAGACGAAGCCGACAAGGAGAGCACCCCGCAATGATAGGCACGCACACCGGTAACCGCTTCGCGGCAGGCAAGGCACTCAACCGAATTCTTGCCGTGGCCCTGGCCGCGGTCATCAGTGCCTGTGCTTCCAATGAAGAAAAGGAAGACACGGATCCCGTCGAGCTGACTGAAATTCAGGAGAGCGTGCGGCTGACCGAAGTGTGGTCCACCAATATCGGTGATATTGATGCGCTGCGCTACGCCATGCTGACCCCTGGCCTGATTGACGGAAAAATTATTGCCGCCAACAGCGACGGCGATGTGGTCGCGTTGGATCGCAGCACCGGCAAGCGCGTGTGGAAAACGGATATCGAGCGCTCCATCAGCGGCGGCGTTGGCGTTGGCCTGGGTATCGCGGTAGTGGCGGACTTCCGCGGCCGCGTGGTGGCACTGGATTTGAATACCGGTGAGCAGCGCTGGGATACCCAGCTCAGCGGTGAGGTTGTTTCTACTCCCGCGGTTGGCGCAGGTATGGTGGTGGTGCAGACCGTAGACGGTAAGCTCCTCGGCCTCAATGCGGAAACCGGTGAACAGACCTGGCGCCATAACACCACTTTGCCTGTACTGACCCTGCGCGGTACCGCGAGCCCGGTTATTTCTGGCGGCGTTGTGTTCGCCGGTTTGGATAACGGCAAGCTGGTTGCCTTGAGTGCTACCGACGGTATTACCCGCTGGGAGCAGCGCGTCGCCATTCCGCAGGGTACTGCGGAGCTGGAGCGGGTAGTAGATATTGACGGTGCGCCGCTGGTGCGCGGTGAATTGGTATTCGCCGCCAGCTATCAGGGGCGCGTTGTTGCGCTGTCCCGTGAAGATGGTCGTGGCCTGTGGGCGCGCGATGCCTCCACTAACCACGGTGTTGCCGTGGGTGCCGGCCAGGTGTATCTGAGCGACGCCGACGGCAGTGTCCACGCCTACAATGTAGGTAATGGCCAGATTCAGTGGACCAACAGTGAATTACTGCGCCGCCAGCTTGGTGGCCCGGCTTACTTTGTCGATGTGGTTGTGGTTGGTGACCTGGACGGCTATCTGCATGCGCTGGATCCGACCACCGGTCGCTTTGTCGGTCGTACCCGCATTGACCGCGATCCGATCCGCATCCCGCTGCTGGCGGATGGCGATCTGCTGTTCGCGCTGTCCGATGACGGTGAGCTGGTGGCTCTGCGCCTGGAGCGCTGAAACAGCAGAGCAAGCGCCCACAATGCTGCCCCGGGTTTGCGCCAGGGGTAAGCAAAACCGCTCTGGTTTAACTATCGCCCGCAGTATGCGGGCGTTTGTATTTATGGTCTGGCCCAGTTAAGGGGCCAGTTTTTGAGTATATTCAATTTATGTTGCCTGTAATCGCCCTGGTTGGGCGCCCCAATGTGGGTAAATCCACCCTGTTCAATCGCCTGACCAAGAGCCGTGATGCCCTTGTGGCTAACTACGCCGGTCTGACCCGCGACCGTAAATATGGCGAGGCGGAATTCGAAGGCCACAAGATGATCCTGGTGGATACCGGCGGCATCAGTGGCGGCGAAGAGGGCATCGATGCGGCCATGGCGCAGCAGTCCATGCAGGCGATCGAAGAGGCGGACTTTGTCCTGTTCCTGGTGGATTGCCGTGCTGGCCTGACTCCGGCGGATGAAATGATCGCCGAGCGCCTGCGCACCCGTTCCAAACCCACCATTCTTGTAGCTAACAAGGTAGATGGGGTGAACCCGGATATTGCCCTGGCACCGTTTTACGAGCTGGGGATTGGGGAACTCTTCCCGACCACCGCTACCCACGGCCGTGGTGTTCGCTCGCTGATGGAGCGCCTGGTTGGCGACTTCCCGGAAGTGGGCGAAGAAGAGGTCGTGGACGAGGCCAGCGGCATCAAGATTGGTATTGTCGGCCGCCCGAATGTGGGTAAGTCCACCCTGGTGAACCGTCTGTTGGGTGAAGACCGCGTGGTGGTATTCGACCAGCCCGGTACTACGCGCGACAGTGTGTATATCAATTACGAGCGTGACGAAAAGCCTTACACCATTATCGATACCGCGGGTATTCGCCGGCGTAAGAACGTCAAGGAATCGGTGGAGAAGTTCTCCATCGTCAAAACCCTGCAGGCGGTGGAAGACGCCAATGTGGTGGTGCTGGTGATTGATGCCAGTGAAGGCCTGGTGGACCAGGACCTGCACCTTATGGGTACCGTGATCCAGTCTGGCCGCGCGCTGGTTGTGGCGCTGAACAAATGGGATGGCCTGGATCCGGACCACCGCGACTTCGTGAAAACCGAACTGGAACGGCGTCTGCGTTTTGTGGAATTTGCCGATATCCACTTTATCTCTGCTCTGCACGGCACCGGCGTCGGTAACCTGTACGAGTCCATCGAGGCCGCTTATCAGTCGGCCACCGACAAGCTCTCCACTAACCACCTGACGCGTATCCTGCAATGGGCGGTAAGTGAGCACCAGCCTCCGCTAGTGAATGGTCACCGTATCAAGCTGCGCTATGCACACGCAGGTGGGCAGAATCCGCCGGTGATCGTGATTCACGGTAACCAGACCAGTCAGGTGCCGAATCACTATGTCCGTTACCTGGAAAAGACTTTCCGCAAGGCGTTGGACCTGCACGGTACCCCGGTGAAAATTGAATTCCGCACCAGCGATAACCCATTCGCGGGTAAGAAAAACAAGCTCAGCGACCGCCAGAAGGCGAAGAAACGTCGCCTGATGAAGTTTGTGAAGAAAAAGAAAAAGTAACTGAATTGGCTGGGCGGCACATTACACGTGCCGCCCTTTTACTGTCGGCTACCACAAGGAAGAGGCTCTGACATGCCGAAGCTCAACGATTCTGATCTGTTCCGCACGCAATCCTTTATCAACGGCCAGTGGCTGGATGCCGATAGTGGTAATACCCTGGACGTTACCAACCCGGCCAATGGCGAAACCGTCGCCACCATCGCAAGCCTCGGCGCCGCCGAAACCCGTCGCGCCATCGAGGCCGCCAATGAAGCCTGGCCAGCGTGGCGTGCACTGCCGGTGAAACAGCGCGCGAAAATTCTGCGCGACTGGTACAACCTGATTATCGAAAACGTCGATGACCTGGCCGCAATCCTTACCGCGGAGCAGGGCAAGCCGCTGGCGGAGGCGAAAACCGAAATTATCTATGGCGCTAACTACCTGGAGTGGTTTGCCGAGGAGGCCAAGCGTGCTTACGGCGATGTGATCGCCCCACCAGCCGACGACAAGCGCATTGTCGTCATCAAGCAGCCGGTGGGCGTAACCGCTTCTATTACGCCATGGAATTTCCCCAGTGCGATGATTGCGCGCAAGGTCGCCCCCGCATTGGCCGCGGGCTGTACTTTCGTTGCCAAGCCCGCATCGGAAACACCACTATCCGCACTGGCGCTGGCAGTACTGGCGGAAAAGGCCGGCGTGCCCAATGGGGTCTTCAACGTAGTGGTGGGTAAAAGCTCGCGGGAAATTGGCGGTGAGATGACCAGTAACCCGCTGGTGCGCAAATTCACCTTTACCGGTTCCACCGCGGTGGGCAAGCAGTTGCAGGCCCAGTGTGCGGAAACCATCAAGAAAACCTCCATGGAGTTGGGCGGTAATGCCCCGTTTATCGTGTTCGACGATGCGGATATCGACGAAGCGGTAAAAGGCGCGATCATCTGCAAATACCGTAATGCCGGACAAACCTGCGTCTGTGCCAACCGCATTCTGGTGCAGGAAGGCGTGTACGATGAGTTCGCACAGAAATTCTCTCAGGCCGTGAACGGGTTAACCCTGGGTAATGGCGCAGACAGTGGCACCGATGTTGGCCCCATGATCAACCCGGGCGCGGTCAAAGACGTTACTGCGTTGGTGGAAGACGCATTAAGCAAAGGTGCCAAGGCGCTGAACCCGGGTGGCCCGAGCGAACTGGGTGCGTGCTTCTATACCCCCGCGGTATTGGGGGACGCGAACGACACCATGCGCCTGTTCAAAGAAGAAATTTTCGGCCCGGTTGCGCCGCTATTTAAATTCAGCACCGAAGAAGAAGCGATCCGTATGGCCAACGATACCGAGTTTGGCTTGGCCTCGTATTTTTATGCCCGCGACATCGGCCGCATCTGGCGCGTATCGGAAGGGCTGGAATACGGTATGGTCGGCATCAACGAGGGCATCATTTCCAATGAGATGGCCCCCTTCGGCGGCATCAAAGAATCCGGTAGTGGCCGCGAAGGTTCCAAGTACGGAATCGATGATTATCTCGAGATCAAATATCTGTGCATGGGTGGCATTTGAATATCCCTGCACTGAGTGTTGAGCCCGTTGCCATCACCCACTCCTGCTTTACGGATAAATTCGGCATCCCGCGCCAGCCTCTGCTGGCG
This sequence comes from Microbulbifer agarilyticus, assembly GCF_019800665.1. Lineage (GTDB taxonomy): Bacteria > Pseudomonadota > Gammaproteobacteria > Pseudomonadales > Cellvibrionaceae > Microbulbifer > Microbulbifer agarilyticus_C. The sequence goes on along the minus strand of NZ_JAHVKO010000005.1, from coordinate 153,523 downwards.
GATGCCAGCCGCGCATCCCTCGAATTGCTGCCTCCCTACAACGACCCGGAGGCTGTCGCCGGCCTGGAGCAATATACACACCTGTGGCTAACCTGGCAGTTTCATCAGGTAGCAGGGCAATGGTCTGCCAAGGTCCGCCCACCGCGTCTTGGCGGCAATAAAAAAATGGGCGTATTTGCCACCCGCTCCCCGTTTCGGCCGAATAACATCGGCTTGTCCGTGGTTCGGCTGATTGAAGTGCGCGTGAATAAAGCCAACGCGCCGGCAAAAGTCGAAATTATCGTTGCCGGTGCCGACCTGCTAAATGGCACACCGATCCTGGATATCAAACCCTACATTCCTTACGCCGATAATGTCCCCGACGCTGCCAGCGAATTTGCGGATACCGCCCCGGCTGCCACGCAGGTAAATATCCCGGATCCAATCGCGGAAATTGCGCGTAAATATCAAGATGAGTGGAGCACCGACTTGTTGGCGTTAATTCAACAGGTGCTCGCGCAAGACCCCAAACCCGCGTATCAGCAGCCCGATTCCTCGCGTATATACGGGATGGAACTGTGCGGGTTTAACCTGCAATGGCGCTATGGGGATGACGGGATTCAAGTCGCGGCACTAACCCCGCTCGAGTCGAAAGTAATTACGGAAGGAAAGGGCGAGTGAATGTAAAACGTGGGCTGCGGTCCCTGATTAAGTTTGCACTTCTGGCTGTGTTGGTCGTTGTCGCGGTTTCCTGGTATCACGCCCGTAGCATGCCCAAAGGACAGGCACCGGATCTACTGGCGCCCGACATTAATGGCCTGCCAATCAATTTGCAGGGGATGACTCAGAAAGGCCCCGTACTGATTTATTTCTGGGCCACCTGGTGTGGTTATTGCCGGGTGGTGTCGCCGGCGGTGTCCGATCTATCCGAGGAATACCAGGTAATCAGTATCGCCCTGCAATCCGGTACGCCGGACGAAGTGGCCACCTACCAGCAGGAACACAATCTCAAGTTCCGCACCATCAACGATCCCAGTGGTGCACTCAGTGCGAGCTGGGGCCTCAAGGTAACCCCCACCATTGCCATCGTCGATAGCTCGGGTGAAGTCAGTACCGTGACCGCCGGCATGGCTTCCCGCTTGGGGCTAAAAGCGCGGCTGTGGTGGGCCACTCGCTAGCAAGTCTTTGATTGTTATTTCATTTGGGACTCTAGTACTCCAACTATTTTTGCCGATGTTTCACGCCCTTTGTTAGTCTTCCGTGATAGGCGTTCGCTCAACTCGCCAAAACATGGAAAACCGTTTGCAAAAGGATTTTGCTGTGGGATATCTGCAAGCCACTCAAAGCGCCGCTGCGCTTAAAGCCTGGGGCCAACGCGGCCCCGGCCGCTCCATCTTCGCCTCCGGCCATCACCGTAAGCTTCTCGATAATTTTCAGCAGCTCAGCACTCAACAAAGTAGTGAAGGCTATCATGCACAGTCACTGGTAAAGGCCGTAAATAGCTTGCGTGGTGCCGTCAGTCCAGTGAATAGCATGCTCAAGCCGAAGTATCCTACACGGCGCTTGCTCGTAGCGGGTGGCTTTGAGATTGAGTACGAGCTGAATAGTTACTATGGAGACTGTCAGACCGATGTGGAGATTGTAGATATTCGGCTAACAACCGAGGATGCAACTAACCGCCTCCGTCCGGCGCTATGGGAAATGGGGTATCGCCAGGGCGGGCAATGGGTACCCGAGGATGCGAGGCCGAGATTAACGATATCGCCGACTGCAAAATCGTCTGGGACGCAGCAAAGCCCGCTTCGAGTAGGGATCAACGGACATTGTGAAAGTCTCAGTCATGCTGCGACGGTACTCAGTAAGCAAATGTCACGTGGTGATGAGGGTAAAAGGGCCAATCTGGAGCGCTCTGGATTTCAGTTGTTTTATGTCCCTTCAACGAATAGTGCGCTCGCAGCAGAGTGGATTTCGATTAAATCTCTGGGTTTGGGTGGAACTGATGAGCAACGACTAGCTGTAGGTATTTTGGCCCAATGCATGTATGAGGCTCACCATAAAGATCTTTACATTGAGTGGACCGCTCATAAGCATGGGACTTGGGTGTTAACAGAGGCCATGCGGCAGCTGGCAAAGAGACAGGTTAACCTTGAGGAGCGCCAGAAGATATTTCTCAGCGATGCATCTTCAAGCCATGTGGTTGCTGATCAAGTAAGACGCGCCATTAATATGGATACCAAAGACAACACTTGGCATAACACTGCCCCGGGCCCGGCACAAGTAGCGGGAGGTTTGCATTTTGGCGTGGCTCCGCTGCTGTGTCTTGCAGGCGAGTTGCGTCATCGTACTTCGAAAGACGATATGCTTGGGAAAACTGGCGACCTGTTATGGCAATCAGGTACCAAAGGGTTGTTTGTTACAGGCGCTGCCACTGCATTGATTTCCACTGCAGGTATTCCCGGCAGTTTAGCAATTTTAGGTGCGAGTATTTTGATTGCGTCCTTGCCGGGGGCTAGAGATAGCCATTACAAGAATCCGGGGCAGCAGTTCGGTGCATGGCTGAATCGACTCCGCAAACCCGGCTAGGTATGAGATCAATGTTTTTTGGAAATGAAAAGAACCCAAAGGGCCCGGACTGGAAACGTTTACGGACGGTACACAAGAGTGTGTCTGGGACCCAAGTACAGTTATCAGCACCGGTCTTGCGACTGCCACTACGCGGACGCAGTGAGCTGGAAGAGCAGCCTGATGCTTTTGATCTGAGTGATCCCGCAATCTATCGGCCTTACGAAAAATCCGAAAGCGAGGGTGGTATTCAGGATGCGCTAATCTGGCTCAGCGGTTGGAGTTTTACTGGCCGACCGTTTTTAGATGGGGAGACTTTAGGTGATTTAGTTTTGCGATTGAGCGTGCTAAACGTGAAGGATCTTCCCGTCAATCAGAGTCTATTTACTCACTCGACGATGGTCGGCCTTGTTGAGCGTCTGCACAACACTACAGACATTGGGAGATATCATGCTGGGCACAATGAAGATCGGAACCCTTTTGATCTTACCAAGTACTGTTGGCCAAATTACCTATCACCTATCAATAGTCAGTGGCTGAGTCGAAACGGCACAGAGTGGTTGTATTTTGAAACTCAGCCTTTGTGGAGTGGTCCGCATGACTTTTTTTGGTTGAGTCCAATCGGCCACAATCAATGCTTGCTAGGGCACTTTATGGTGAATCAATGGTTGCAAAATGCCGGAAATCCTTACCGACAGGCACAGCGCTCCCCCACTACAAATTACCGTGAGTTAATGGAGCGTGTGATGGATACGATGGTCGTCCGTCTATCCGATGTTGCTGAAGCTGAGCGGAGCAGTGTGAGGGACCAAGTTGGGGGATACCCACTTCCTGGCGTTTCAACCGACTTTGTGATGCAGGCCAAGCACACTCTTTATATGTGGAGTGGCTTGGAGTTTACTGATAATTCCAAACCCTCAGGTGCAGATCAGCGTGCGCCGAAGGCCGAGGTTGCTCGATTTATCGATCAACGTATTCGGCCGCGCCCACTTTCCGAATGTCTGGCTATCGGTTCGGCGAGTATCGAAGATGCTTCAATGGCCGGATGCAGGGGAGTGGCAGAGTTACCGGCCCCTGTGGATAAGTAAACAAATGTGCTTAATGGCGGGTCTTGGTGGGATCCAGGTCTTCGCTCATTACATCGTCAAACGCTGGCTGGCCGGGAATCTTGTGTCCCTCGCTGGCCCACTCACCTAGATCGATCAGCTTGCAGCGCTCACAGCAAAATGGGCGGTGCGGGTTGGTGGCGCTCCACTCCATTGGCTTTTTGCAGGTAGGGCAGGGCACGGTTGGCTTGTCTGGGGAAGAATGATCGGACATGGATAACGGCTATTCCGGTTTCGTCGCCAGCTGGACGTACTGTGTGTGCAGCACATCCACCTGAGCGTTCAGGGCTTCTAAAGAGCCACTATTATCCAAAATATCGTGTGCCTGTGCACATCGTTCAGCGCGCGGGAGCTGTGCGGCCATGATTTTGCGTATCTGCGCTGCCGAGTTGCTGTCCCGCGCTGTGGCTCGGGATAGCTGCAATTCTTCGGGAATATCGACCACACACACCCGCTGCACCAGCTCGACTTGGCCGGATTCAATTAGCAGTGGCGACTCGAGAATGGCGTAAGGCGCGCTATGGGTTTCTGCGCTAGCTGTAAGAGAGGAAATGATTTCTTCTCGAATTAGAGGATGGGTCAGCTGTTCCAGCCAGCGCCGCTCTTTGGGATTGTCGAAAACTTGCTTGCGCAGAGCAGCGCGGTCCAGCTCCCCATTTTTTAGCAGTATGCCTGTACCGAAGTGTTTGGCAATGGCAGCGAGCGCCGGGCGTCCGGGCTCAACCACCACACGTGCAGCGATATCTGCGTCTACTACGTTAACGCCGTGATGGCGAAAGCGCACCGCCGCAGCAGATTTGCCGCTGCCGATTCCACCGGTCAGCCCGACAATAAGCATGCTTTAGCTGCTCATTCCGGATAGGCGGAAATACCAGCCCATAATCTGCTCGCCCCAAAGCATGGCAATCCACGCCGCGCCCGCGAGGTAGGGACCGAAGGCGATTGGCAGGTTTTTGTCACGCCCGGAAATCAGCGTCCACAGAATACCCGCCAGGGCACCTACCGCGGCAGATAGCAGGATCACCAGTGGCAGCACCTGCCAGCCAAACCAGGCGCCGATGGCAGCCAGAATCTTAAAGTCTCCTGCCCCCATACCTTCCTTGCCGGTAACCAGCTTGAAGACATGGAAAATGCTCCACAGCACTAGATACCCGGCAATCGCCCCGATCACCGCATCCTGCAGTGGTGCGAACACACCCCATAGGTTGATCAGCAGGCCTGCCCATAATAGCGGCAGGGTGATGCTGTCGGGCAGCAGTTGCTTGTCAAAATCGATTCCGGTTAGTGCCACCAACGCCCAGGTAAACACTACCCCGGCCAGCGCTTGCCAGGTAAAGCCCAGCTGCCAAACCACAATTGCAGTCAAAATACCGGTTGCCAGCTCCACCAGCGGGTAGCGCTTGGAAATAGCTGTGCCGCAATTGCCACATTTACCGCCCAGCAGCAGGTAGCTGATGACGGGAATGTTCTGCCAGGGTTTGATTTCCCGATCGCAGCTGGGGCAGTGGGAGTGGGGGAGAATCAGGTTATAAGTCTGGCCCAGCAGCTTCTTTTCTTCCGCAGTTGGCGTCTTGTCAAAGTAAGCATAGAAATCCCGCTGATACTCCCGCTCCATCATGATAGGCAGGCGATGGATAACAACATTCAGGAAGCTGCCGATTAGCAGGCCTAAAATAAAAGCGCTGCCAATAAGCAGCGCTGGGTGGGAAGCTAGGTAGATGGACATACTTAGATAACGTTACCCAAGTTAAAGATTGGCAGGTACATGGCGACGAGAAGGCCACCGACGAGAACCCCGAGGACAGCCATAATCATCGGTTCTAGCAGTGTGGTCAGGTTGTCTACTAGGTTGTCTACGGCCTCTTCATAGAAGTCTGCCGCTTTGCTCAACATGTCATCAAGTGCGCCAGACTCTTCGCCAATGGCTGCCATTTGTACCAACATATTTGGGTACAAGCCGGATTGACTCATTGCGGCATTTAAAGGGATACCTGTTGCCACGGAGTCGCGGATTTTTAGCGTGGCCTCTTCGTAAACAACGTTGCCTGTGGCACCAGCGACGGATTTCAGGGCGTCAATTAGCGGAACACCGGCAGCGAACGTTGTAGAAAGCGTGCGCGCATACCGTGCGGCAATCGAGTTGTATGTGATAACCCCCAAAATAGGCAGTTTCAGTATTAATCGATCTAAAGACTCTGCAAACTTCTTGTTGCGCTTTTTGAGCTCCACCAAACCACCGACACCGATCAGCAGGCTTACGAAAGTAATTAACCAATACTCTTGCATCCACTCGGAGATGCCTAGTACAAATAACGTGAATGCAGGTAGGTCTGCACCAAATCCCGCAAACGTGGAGGCGAACTGGGGAACAACTTTCACCAGGAGAATGGCTGTTACAACAACGGCGACCACGATTACTGCCACCGGATAGGTCATCGCTTTCTTTATTTTCTTTTTCAGCGACTCGGTCTTTTCTTTGTAGGTGGCGATTCGATCCAGCATGGTTTCGAGTGCGCCAGATTGCTCGCCAGACGCAACGAGATTGCAAAACAGATCGTCGAAGTAAAGCGGGTGTTTACGTAGCGCATCCGCGAACGCGGTTCCCGAGGCGACCTCATCTTTGATTTTTAAAATGAGCTCTTTAATTCCATCATTGTCAGAACCGTCGGCGACAATTTCGAAACTTTGAACCAGTGGTACCCCAGCCTTCATCATCGTGGCTAACTGCCTGGTAAATAGAGCGATATCACCGGGTGTAATTTTCTTTTTGCCACCAAAAAGAGGTTTGGGCTTTTTTTGAACTCTATTGGCGATAATGCCCTGTCTGCGCAACTGAGCTTTGACGAGGGCTGGGGTCGTCCCGTTGATTTCCCCTTCAACCTTCTGTCCCTTGGAGTCAACGCCTTTATATATATATGCGACTGACGCTGCGGCAGTAGCCATACTATTTACCCGTTTTTATTTCGATGGGAGCCGGGGCTCCATAGGTATTCGGAATGTTATTAGTCTTTGGTAACCCGATTGGCCTCTTCAAGGCTGGTAACCCCCATTACCACTTTGCGCAATGCGGATACCCTGAGGTTGTTGAAACCTTCTTTTTTTGCCTGGTCGGCGATCTGAATGGAGTTACCCCCTTCCATTATAATTCTCGAGATTCCATCGGTGATGCGAACCACTTCATACACACCTACGCGCCCCTTATAGCCTTTGGAGCAGTGCTCGCAGCCTACCGGCTGGTAGACTTGCCACTCAGATTTAGGAATGTTTACTGCATCAAACCCTTCATCGGCTAATACTTCGTCTGGCAATTGCGCGGGCTTCTTACATTCCCCACAAAGTCGTCGTGCTAGACGCTGGGCGATAATAACGCTGACGGAAGTGGCAATATTGAACGTGGGAACACCCATATTCATCAAGCGAGTCAGGGTTTCTGGGGCGGAATTGGTGTGGAGCGTGGACAGAACCAAGTGGCCTGTTTGCGCAGCCTTGATGGCAATCTCTGCGGTCTCCAGATCCCGGATTTCGCCGACCATGACAATATCCGGATCCTGACGGAGGAACGAACGCAATGCCTCGGCAAAGTTGAGGCCGACTTTGTTCGAAACATTGACCTGATTGATTCCCTCCAGGTTGATCTCCACTGGGTCTTCCGCTGTGGAGATATTGCGCTCGGGGGTATTTAGAATGTTTAGCCCGGTATATAGGGATACAGTTTTACCAGAACCGGTAGGTCCGGTTACCAGAATCATGCCCTGCGGCTGCGCGAGGGCATCTAGATAAATTTGCTTTTGGTCCTCTTCATACCCCAAAGCATCAATGCCGAGCTTGGCGGAAGAAGGGTCGAGAATACGCAGTACAATCTTTTCCCCCCACAGGGTGGGGAGACTGTTGACCCGGAAGTCGATGGCTTTTGTTTTGGACAGCTTCATCTTTATTCGGCCGTCCTGGGGTACGCGACGCTCGGAAATATCCATTTTCGACATGACCTTGAGGCGTGCCGAAATTCGAGTTGCGAGCTGAATTGGCGGGCGCGCCACCTCGTGCAGCACGCCGTCGGTGCGTAGGCGTACCCGGTATGTCTTCTCATAGGGTTCAAAATGGATGTCGGATGCCCCTGTACGTATTGCGTCCAGTAAAACCTTGTTCACAAAACGTACAACAGGTGCCTCGTCCCCCCCAACGTCGTTGTCGTCGTCGGATGCCTGTTCGTTACCTTCGACGTCCAGGCTGTCCAGACCTTCATCGTCCAGGCCCTGAAGACCACCGCCAATATCACCACTATTATTCAGGTAGCTTTCGATCGCTTTTGTGAGCTTGTCGGTCTCCACCAATACCGCTTCGGTATTCAGGCCAGTATTGAAGTTAATTTCATCTAACCCGGCCAAGTTCGTGGGGTCGGCTACGGCCACAAACAAGCGGTTGGCGCGCTTGTATAGAGGCAAGGCAAAATGCTTGGTAATCAGCTTTTCGCTCAGCACATCTTTTGGCAGCAAGTCGAAGTTGTAGCTCGATAGGTCGAAAAGCGGTGAGCCAAATGCCTGACTGGCAATATTTGCCAGTTCGCGGCTTTTGATCAGCTTCGCCTCAACAGCATGTTGGGCAAAACTTTGTCGCTCACGTTTAGCGGCTTTGATGGCAGACTGCGCGGTGGGCTCGTCAATGGCTTTATCAATGACTAGGCGCTTGGCCAGTCCACTCAGGGGGGGGCTACTCATGGAGATCAATTCGTGCGTTGTTGTGCATTTTTTGTTCTGTTTTGTTGGCGGTTTACTGAGCTTATACGCCAGCGCACCAATATAGCGAATTCCCTGCTGACCGCCAAATACTGAAAAGCTAATTGCATCACAGCCTTAAGTGATAAAGCTCAAGAATACTGTGAACTGAGGTGGCGATTGTTGCGGTCTTGGCATAACGAACAAACGACCCACTGACAATATGTGTCACTAGAAGGTGTCTTCTGGGTGAAAAGTGTACTGATTGGCTGTGAGTTGTTCGGTGCTGGCAGGAAATATTTCTCATTACCAGCTTTATCGTGGGCTTTCTCGCTTGCGCGTTTTGCCACAATCCCTGTATTGTAACTGCCGACTTCCTCACGGGATTTCGTCTAAAAACAACAGTCTGTATGGAGACGGTTACAATGAAAAAGCAACAGGGTTTTACTCTTATTGAATTGATGATCGTTGTTGCGATCATCGGTATTCTGGCCGCGGTAGCGATCCCGCAGTATCAGAACTACATTTCCAAGTCTCAGGTTAGCCGTGTAATGGGTGAAGTAGGTGCACTGCGTACCGTGACTGAAACCTGCATGATGGACGGTCTTGCGGACACCGCTTGCGACTTTGGCTGGAACGACAGTAATCTGCTGGGTGCGACCCTGCAAACTGGCCTCACTGCCACCATTGACCTGACTGCGAATACCGCTTCTCTTGCGGCGACTTTTGGCGGTAACTCTGCAGCCTCTATCAACGGTAAAGGCCTGACCTGGAACCGTGATGCCAATGGCACCTGGTCTTGCTCCACTACTGTTGATACCAAGTATCAGCCGGTTGGCTGTGCTACTACTGCAGCTGGCGGCACTGGTGGCGGCACCACTACCCCTTAAGTATTTGGCGGACTGTCCGTCTCTGCTTATTGATGACGCCCCAATCGGGGCGTCATTCGTTCGTGCTGGCTAGTTAATGCACTCCTTTTTGTCCCTCACTTCCACTCAGTTGTTGCGAAAGTTTTCTCGCCGAAAACGCGACTTGGCACTACTGATTGTGGCCGTCCTTACCCTGACCGTCGGCACACATTTCTGGATTGCCGATCGGCAATCAGTTCTTCGCACCCTTTTTCCTGTGCAAGCGTTGTTGAGCCCGCAGTCCTGTTCCAAGCAGGCTCCCTTGTGGCTTCAACACCTTTCGGAAACTATTCCCTATCAAATGCGGGCACTGTCTAACCAGTTGGTTTGGATTGATGGCTCGGGCCGGGAGCATCACTGTGAGACCGGCTGGGCCGGTACTCCCTTTACGACTGCTGCATTGACCGACGATGTGCGCTTTCGCTATGGGAGCTTAACCAAGCCACTGGTATCTGCTGCGTTACTGGAGCTCGACCGGCGGGGAACACTGCCGATCGACACAACCGTAACGTCGGCGATGCTGGATAATTCTGCCGCTCTTACCCTAGTTGATTCGCGGGTTAAAAATCTCAAGTTGTCTCATCTCTTGGAGCATCGCGCCGGTCTTGTGGGGAGGCTGCATCAAATTTTTATTCGCGACGGTAAGCCATGGTGCCCCCATGCCCTGACCAAGATTGCCGACGCGCGCTTGCACTTTGCGCCGGGTAGCCAGAGCCGCTATGAAAACATCAATTACTGCCTTGTGGGAGAAGCGATCGCGGTAGCCGAGGGGCAGCCCGTCGGGGTTGCGCTGGATCGACTGCTTTCGCTACAAGAGCGCGGTATTGGTTTTGTGGGAGAGGCTAACGCAGAGGATGAGGTCCTGCGCGATTATCGTAATAATCCATTTTATAGCGCGACGTTTACCGGTAATTTCGACTATCAGGCCATAACAGCTACAGCAGGTATGTCTGGCAGTGCGCTTGCCTACGCGCGGTTGATGCGAGAGCTCCTCTTGCGGGATTATCCCGGCTATCTAGCGTCGCCCGAAAGTGCCGGTGAATGTGATTCGACCGCGCTCAGATCCTGTTTCGGTCGAGCATTCTTTTCGTTTACCGCAGAAAATGCAGTTCATCTCAATGTAAAGGATGGTTACTTGCCAGGAACATCGGCACTCGTGGTAATAACGCCATCAGATGGGGTGTTTGTGTGGCTGGGGAATGCCGATATACCTGGTGTGGTTGAGGGTCAGCCGTTGCGCTGGCTTTTAAACGAAATCGCTCGACATGCTGAGTAAACAGGTTTGGGCACAATAGACGCGAAAGCGAGGCCGCAGGGGGTATTGCACACTTGTCACGACTCGAGGATTTCTGGTCTCTGCAGGTCTGCGTCTCTGGCAAATTTGCCAGCTGGTTGCCGCAAATGCTGACACTACAATGGGAAGGTATTTGACCTGATAACGAGGAGTCACCATCAATGGCTATCCCTTCCCACGTCCTCGAAACCGAGTTCCCCGACCTCGCCGACAGCATCCGCCACCTGGTCCAGGACAGCATCCAGTACAAAAACGACCACGATAATTACCACAAGCTCGATAAGGCTATTCGTGGTTTGGAAGAGCGCGGTGTGGCGACGGATGACCACCACTTCAGAGAGCTAAAAACCAAACGCGCGCGGCTGAAAGACCAGCTATATACGCAGGCGAAGAATTACCGCTCTCACTGAGGCGTGTCGCTCGCGCCCTGGTCGAGGGAATATGGGAGGCGAGTCTGCCAAGTCAGAATCGGGTCAGTTCGTCACGCAGGTCCTGCTCCAGATCCTTGGGCTCACTGATCCATACGCTGTTGTCGGCGCCGGGAAAGACGCCGACTTCGATGCCGTCTTTGTTCAGGCCCGGTAGCCAGCGGTTAAGGAACTGGGGTAGGGGAATACTCTTGGGCGTTAGGTCGTTGCTGTCTTCGGCACAGTTTTGGGAATAGTGCTCGGCGAAGTCGCTGCTGGGCCAGATGGGCAGGTATTCGAAGCCGCCGTCTTCCTCTCCGTGCAGTTTTAGGAAGTGCTCGTCGCTGTTGATCAGAATCCAGATTTCCCGTTCTTCACCCACGGCATCCAGAAAGTATTCAAAGCGCTCCTCGGCGGTCTGTGCCAATACGCTTTGCAGGTGGTCGTTGCTCATTTTTTCTCTCACTTCTGTCCGTTCGCATGTCAGCGATACGGCTACTCGCCATTTTCTTGGTTCGCAGTTTACGGGTTTTGCCGCTCGATTACTTGGCACTGTTCGTCCCGCATTAGCTTCCAGGCATCACACTCACGCCCGTCGGGCATTGTGCAGGTACTGACCTGATCGCCGCTAGGCTGCGTATAGGTCCCTGGCTTACCGCCGATTTTGGCGCAGTGCTCCGCGGCTGGGTTGCTCTGGTCGAGTATGGCTTTGCCATCGTTATCTTGTCGCTCGCTGCAGGCGTTAAGTAACGGAAGTGCGGCAACCAGGAGTATTGGGTAGAGTACTGTGTTGATAAGTACACGGCGTACCTTTGGGGTTGTGGGTATCAATGTTGGGCGCATGTTCCGTTTTCACCTGTCATAAATGTAATCAAGGAGTTTTGATGAAACGTTTTGTTTATCTGGCCGGCCTGTTGGCCTGCCTGTCTGGGCTCGCTCAGGCGCAGGACATCAAGTTGCCGGAGCGGCTTCCGGAGCTGTCGGTCACCGACGAATCGGCACTTGGTACTGCGGACTCAGGCGTGAAGCCGGGCGCCAAGGTGGCCGATTTCAGCGTGCTTGATCATAAGGGTAGCCCCGTATCCCTGGAGGCTCTGGCAAAAGACAAGGCACCGCTGCTGGTGATCTTTTACCGGGGTGGCTGGTGCCCCTACTGCAACGTGCAGATCCGTCAGCTGGCGGAGGCCTGGCCGGAATTCGAGAAGCGCGGCGTTACCCCGGTACTGGTGAGTGTGGATAAGCCGGATGCCAGTGCCATGGCCAAGGCAACCTATGAGATTCCCTTCCCGGTACTGTCCGATCCAGACCTGAAGGCGCATGAGGCATTTGATGTAATTATCGAGATCGACGATGCCACCGCGGAGAAGTACAAAACCTACGGTATTGTGCTGGAGGATTGGTCCGGGCGGGATCACCACAAAATCGCGGCCCCCGGTATCTTCCTGCTGGATAAGGCGGGTACCGTGGAGTGGGCCCATGTGTCCAAAGATTACAAAACCCGTCCGAGTGTCGAGCAGTTGCTGAATATGCTGGATAACCGTGGGCAGTAAATAGGTGGAAACATGGCTGGTGGGGACGGCTATTAGCGCGCTCGCCAGTGCTTACTGGGCCTTTATGCCACCTGAGGTCTGTAGCTGCTGGGCCACCAGCTCCGCGGTTTTGGTGGCGTTGTAATCCATGATCAGTTGCGGTTCATCGGTAAACACACCATCGGCGCCCATGGCGGCGACCAGGTTCAGGTCGTGTGGGTGGTTTACGGTAAATACGTAGCTTTTCAGGCCGCGTTTGTGCCCGTCGGCGATAATCTCGGGGCAGACAAAGTTGAGGCTGTGGTGCAGTGAATAGGCTTCCAGCGGCTCGGCGCAGGCGGCCAGATCCAGTGGCACCCCATCAATGAGTACGCCTCTGCGTACCTGGGGAATCAACTGTAGGCACTGATACACTTGGCGGTGGTCGAACGAGGATAGGATGTACTGCTCGTAGCTGGCACCGTTATCGCGGACGTAGGCTTCCAGCTCTTTTGCCGCCAGTGCTGCGCAGTTGGGGCCTTTGAGTTCGATATTGAGCTGTGCGTTGTTGCCAATCAGCTCCAGCACCTCCCGCAGGGTGGGGACCTTCTCACCACCCGGCAACAGCATTTTGCGCAGGGCGGCGGGGGCCATATCCGTCAGTAGTTCCTGGCCCGCGAGCAGGCGTCCCAGACGACGGTCGTGTTTGACCATCAGCTCTCCCCCCACATTCCACACATCAATTTCCACACCGTCGATATCAAACTCCAGTGCGTGAGTGATGGCCTGCAGGGTATTTTCCGTGGCGCGCTTGGGATAGCCACGGTGAGCAAAGCAAAAGAGGGTGTCGCTGGTTCGCATCTCGACGTCCACGGTGGCGGAGGTCTCCCAAGGGTGTACCAGAAGTATGACCATGAGGTGACAGCGTCACAAATACGCAGGGTAGAAAGTGCCGGAATTTTTTAGATCATTTAACGAAACACTGAGGCACGTTTATAACTGAACGGCTTTACGGTGGCTCGGAAGGGCTTATGTCGAAGTTTTACGAGGGGGAGGAGGAAAACGGGCGCCGTGAAGCGCCCTGAGAGGAGCGGCCAGTTTACTGGCCGGCAAGTGCTCGGTATTGCCCGCAGTGGAAGACCAGTGGTTCACCACCCGCGGCGGAAAACTCCACTACCTCGCCCAGCAGGATGGTGTGGTCGCCACCCTCGATATTCTGCACGCGGCGGCAGTGAAATATGGCCGCACAGTCGTCGAGGTGCGGGACACCATTGGCGTCCTTGTGCCATTTCACCTGGCCAAACTTGTCGGCACCGCGGCCCGCAAACAGGTTGGATACGTTTTGCTGGTCGCCTTTCAGTACGTGTACCGCGAAGTACTCCCCTTCGGTGTAGGCCGCGTAGCTCATACAACCGCGGTCGATGCTCCACAGGATCAACGCAGGGTCCAGGGACACGGAGTTAAAGCTGTTGACGGTCATGCCGACCGGCTCACCCTGTGCATTCAATGCGGTGACCACGGTCACGCCGGTGGCGAACTGCCCGAGGGTGTCGCGCAGGGCGCGGGCACGCTCGGCCTTGGCCTGAGCGTCTGCGGCAGGCTTGGCAGGATTTGCTGATTCCCCGGAAGGGGTGGGTTGGGTGGATGCCGTCATACTTCGTTCAAATTGTGTACAAAAAATGTGCGGGCGGCCATTCTACGGGAAAAGTGCCGCCGGCGCGTGATTTTCTTTCGTTGGCCTACTGGAGTTCCTGGTTAGGAGTCCATCAATGGCACACAGCGCTTGCTCAGGTTGTCGCGCTGGGCAATGCCACTGCCGGTGAGGGCGAAGCCGAGCAGTTGGCCATCGTTGCTCAGGAATTCCGCGACGACGCCGTCTTCGAGCTTGGTGACCTTCCAGTCTGCAGTGCCTTCGGCAAAGCTGCCGGCACGCGGCGGGCATACCACGGTGGGGCGCAAGGTGGTTTTCACCGCTACTGGCAAAGTGCCGTACTGCACCTCGGTGTGGTTGCCGGCAAGGGTTTGTGCCAGCGCGCGTGCACTCTGGGTCAGGGGCGCGACAAAGAACAGGTTGTGGCCATCGACTTCGGCGCAGTCGCCGAGTGCGAAGATGTCCGCGTCGCTGGTTTGTAGCGCGCGATTGGTGGCGATACCGCGTTTGACGGTGAGGCCGGCGCTTTCCGCCAGCCCCACGTTGGGCTTGAGGCCCAGGGCGGCCAGTGCTAGGTCTGCTTCGATGACACTGCCATCGGCCAACTGCGCGCGAATGCCGCCGGCACGCTGCTCGAGCTTGGTGACGCCGGCGCCGAAATGGAAGCGCACGCCCGCCTGCTCAAGCGCATTCTGGATATCGCGGCCCGCAGCCTCTGGCAGCAGGGTGGCCAGCGGCCATGCCTGTACGTCCACCACATCCACCGAGTAGCCCGCCTGAATCAGGTCATTGGCGAATTCACAGCCAATCAGCCCCGCGCCGATCAGCAATACGCGCTTGCGGTTGGCCAGTGCGGTGCGGAAGCGGTGATAGTCGGAAAGGTTGTTGACGCGGAACAGGCGCGACATGCCGTTGCCTTCCATCGGCGGCAGCGGCGTGCAGTTGGCACCGGTGGCGAATACCAGGCGGCCATAAGGCAGCTCGGCGCTGATACCACCGTCGGAAACCAGCGACAGTAGTTTGGCCTCGCGATCGAGATTGGTGACGTGGGTGTGCACCAGGATCTCCGCGTTCAGTTCCCGGGCCATATCTTCGGCACTGGCGGTCGCCAGCTGTTGCGGGGTCTTGCCGTGAGCGAGGGAGGCGGACAATAGCGGCTTGGAGTAGAAGGTGCCATCGTCGCCGGTGATCAGGGTCAGCGGGGTGCGCTGGTCCAGTTTGCGGAATTCTTTTGCCAGGTGGTAGCCGGCGAGTCCGGTGCCGATAATCACCAGTGGCAGGGTGTCGTCCAGCTCAATGGGAGCGGCTTCTGCCTGTGCCGTCGAGGCTGCTTCCGGCTCGGGCTGGTTAACCAGCACCATATCGAAATCTTCTTTACCCACGCCACATTCCGGGCAGGTCCAGTCATCGGGGATATCTTCCCAGCGGGTGCCCGGGGCAATGCCTTCTTCCGGCGCACCTTTGGACTCGTCGTAGATCCAGCCGCATACCATGCACTCCCAGATGCGGTTGGCGGAGGTTTGTGCCGAGGTAGTTGGTGTGGGAGCGGCGGCAGCTTGTGGGGCGGTGCTCACTTCAGGTTGCTGGGCGGGTGGATTGCCAACCACGGCCAACATTTCGAATTCATCTTTGCTGGCGCCGCACTCCGGGCAGGCCCAATCGTCGGGCACGTCTTCCCAGCGGGTGCCCGGCGGGATGCCGTCATCTGGTGAGCCTTTGGCCTCGTCGTAAATCCAGCCACAAATCTGGCATTCCCACACGCGGAAGTTGGACATGGTTACCCCTGGAAACTGCTTTATTCATTAAGGTGACCAAGCACTGGTCAGACTTTCGTGGCAGAGGAGTGTAGGGAAAAACGGGGGGAAAGTTAAGGAAGCTGAGCCGGTGCTGGTGGAGCACTTTAATCTTTGTCGCGCTGGGCGATGGTGGTCAGGGCCCGGTGGTAGATGTCATTGACCTGTTCGGGGCTTTCTATGGTCAGCTGCAGGTCTTTGATCAGCCCGTTGCTGAGGCGATATACCCAGCCGTGAACCGCGACTTTCTGCCTCCGATCCCAGGCATCCAGCACCGGGGGCGACTGGCACACGTGAATCACTTGCTCCAGTACATTCAGCTCACACAGCAGATCTCCATGCTGGTGTTGCGGGAACAGTTCGATCAGGGTGTGGTGTTTGTCGCGTACATCCTTGACGTGTCTTAGCCAGCTTTCGATCAGCCCCATGCGGGTATCTTCCAGCGCGGCATTGACCCCACCACAGCCGTAGTGTCCGACCACGAGGATGTGCTTCACCTGCAAGACTTCCACCGCATACTGCAGTACGGATAGGCAGTTTAGGTCGGAGGGTGCTACGACGTTGGCCACGTTGCGATGCACAAACAGTTCGCCGGGCATCAGTCCAACGATCTGATTGGGCGTAACGCGGCTGTCCGCAGAGCCGATCCACAGGTAGTCGGGAGACTGTTGTGCGGAAAGGTCGCGGAAAAAGTCCGGCGCCTGCGCGCGGGTAGTTTCCGACCAGTGGCGATTTTTCTCGATAAGGTCTTGCAGTTCAGGCAAGGCAATCAATCCGTTGGTTAGCGTCGTTTTGGCAGAATATCCTGTTTATGATCGCTGGGGAATACGTTGAATTTCCAGCCGCGGATGCATCTATGCCCTCAGCGGCTAGCGGCCGCTTTATGCCTTCTGCTAACCTGCCAGCTTGCGCTTCAGGCAAAGGCTTTATCCAGCCGCGCATACCGGATCAACAAGGAGATTGAGCCATGGGGCTTCGCAGTGCCAAAATTCGCCGACCACGCCGCTTTAACCGACACAATGCGGTGCAGTCGCGGCGCCGGAAAAAAGTGCTTTGGCTCGCGGCCCAGCGGGCACGTATCCGCAATTACCGCCGCTTCTTCGCCGAGCAGGAGGAGATCGTGATCGAGGCCGAAGCCGGTCAGGTGGATCAGTAATTCATACGTTCCGAAGCTCTCTGTTGAACCGCGTTTAAAAAACAATCATGAGACTGTCTAAGGATGTGAGAATTGGGTAGTTCCGAGAATGATATTGTCACGGTGATCGCCGATTACCGTGACAGCAAACAGGGCGCTGATTTGCTGGCGCTGCTGAATGAATATGCTCTGGACCCCTGCGGTGGGGGTGAACCACTGTCAGAAATTTGTAACGAGCAGTTGCTGGCGCGTTTGGCTGAATTTCCCGGAGCCTTTTCGATCCTGGCTTATCGCGGCGAGCAAGCCGTTGGCTTAACGAATTGTTTTATGGGTTTTTCCACCTTCGCCTGTAAGCCTTTGGTGAACATTCACGATGTGGTGGTGAGCGCGTCGGCACGGGGCGCGGGGATATGCACCAAGATGTTCGAGCATGTGGTGGCAGAGGCCAAGGCGCGAGGGTGTACCAAGATAACCCTTGAGGTGTTGGAGAAAAATCTGCCGGCGCAGGCGGCGTATCGCAAGTGTGGGTTTAAACCCTATGCTCTGGATGAAGAGTTTGGCCAGGCGGAATTCTGGCAGCGCTACCTGTAACCCGCGATTGGGTCAGTTAGCGCTACCAGATTCATATCGAGTTGATCAGCGGTTAAGCAGACCTTTTACCGCATTCGGCAGGTCGGCCGGGAAGATAATGTTCTTGGCATTGTCAGAGGTCGACAGCCCTTCCAGCGCGTTGATATAGCGCTCACCCAACAAGTACATTACCGGCATTTCTTTTTCGCCGATGGCCTGGGTTACCCGCTCAATGGCCTCGCGGCTCGCATCGGCCAGTACTACCTGGGCTTTCGCGTCACGCTTGGAAGCTTCCAGACGGCCGTCGGCCTCCAGGATCGCCGCCTGTTTTTCACCTTCCGCACGGGTTACCGTTGCCCGGCGCTGGCGTTCCGCGGCAGCCTGTTCTTCCATCGCCTTCTGCATGGTCGCGGACGGGTTGATGTCCTGGATCTCAACCGTCTTAAGGTTGATACCCCAGTCGGCAATATCGTCGGAGATTGCTTCTTTCAGCTTCGCCTTGATCAGGTCGCGGGAAGAAAGTGCGGAGTCCAGGGACATTTCACCAACAATGGAACGCAGTGCCGTCTGCACCAGGTTCTGGATCGCAATTTCGTAATCTTCTACACCGTATACCGCCTTCTCCGGGGAGACGATGTTGATGTACGCCACGGCGTTGGCAATGATGGTGGCGTTGTCGTGGGTAATCACTTCCTGCGACGGGATATCCAGCACGATGTCTTTGGTGGTTACCTTGTAGGGCACCTGATCTACGTAGGGAATGATGACATTCATGCCCGGGTTTAAGGTGCTGTGGTATTTACCCAGGCGCTGCACAATGTGCTTGGAACCCTGCGGCACAATGCGGATGCCCATGCCGATGGTAATGATCACCAGCACAACCAGTGCCAGTACTACGGATAATCCTTCCATTTAATTTCCCCAGTTAGGTCTTGTTAGTTTTTTTTCGGTGTTTTTGGTGCTGTGTCGAAGGGCTTACAGTGGGCCGACAACCAGCGTGTTGCCGGAAATATTCAGCACCTTCACCCGTTCGCCCACAGCAATTTGACTGGTGCTCATAAACATCCACTCGTCCTCGCCCAAAATTGGTGCGGGAAAGCGCAGGCGCCCACGGGGTTTGCCAATATTGGTTTCGATTACCGAGCCCACCTGGCCGGTGAGCGCTTCCAGCGCCATGCCCGAGGTGGTGCGATCTCTCCAGTTGGGCTTAATGAATTTTTGCCAGAGAAATACCAGCGCGATGGATAGTCCTGCCCAGATCACCAGTTGCGCGGTAATCGGCATGCCCACTGCCATCAGCAAAACGCCCATGAACAGCGCGGCCAGGCCGAACCAGAAAAGAACAAACCCGGAAACAAATATTTCCGCGGTAACCAGCAACAAGCCCAGCACCAGCCAGTGCCAGTAGGCGATATGTGTATTGAGCCATTCCAGCATGATGGCCTTCTCCTTGGTAATGCGTGAATTTCCTAGCGCTCACAATGTGCGCGTATGCAAGCGGGAGATTATGCCCCAATCCAATGTGGCGCGCGCACTATTGCGCAAGGTAGCAAATTTTGTGATTACTTTTTCACCATAACTCACGGCAGTATTTTTCGAATAGCAGCGAAGTCTGTCGAAAAATAACGAGTGAAAAGTTCGCGAAAACTTCATCAAAGCGCAGCAAAAGTGAGGGGGTGTGCAATACTTTCCGCAGACGACTCCAAGGACGGACTCCCGATGCGAATGACCGCTAACCTGGCCCAGGGCCGCTACCAATACAGTTGCGATGGCAGAACCATGCCGGTGCAGGATGACTGGCAATTGGGGCGCGATGCGCAGGGCCGGCAATTGTTAATCAGCCGCCGTCTGGTGGGCGAGCAGGGCCACGGGATAGAGGTGCGCGCGTTGATGGACGCGGGGCTGGTTACCGAGTGCCGGGTTACCTGGAAAGACGAGATGGATGAGGTAAATGCTCACTACCGTCTCGTCCCCAGTGATGGCGAGGTTGCCTCTCTTGGCGATCCGATCGAAGTGGACTGGACTGGCCCCAACGGACCACAGCAGAAGCTGCTGGAAGGCGAGAACCGTCTGTTGTTCCCGCTGATGCGTATCTTTATGGGGCCACTGCTGCTGCGCCTGTGCGATATGGAGTTCGGCTGTGAAGTGGTTGCGCCGGATATTGTGGACCCGTCGCAGCGGGGCAAGCTACTGGCGCCCAAAGTCAGCCACCGGCGCGCGTCGGTCATGCCCGGTGATGCCAATATCCAGGGTGTGCATGATCTCGGCCCGGATGTCACGGTGTTCTCTTATCAGGGCGATGAGGCCGAGCGCGATGCCCACTGCTTTGTGGACCAGCGTGGACTGCTAGTGGGCTACGATTGGCCCAGTAGCACCGGCCGTCTGTGGCAGGTGCGCTTGCGCGAACTGGAGTGGTCCCCGGAGCTGCAAAGCCTCGTCTGAGTGGTCAGCAATAACTGACTCAACAACGATTCTCGGTATCTATTCCGTGTACACTGGCGGCCCTACGGTCTTCAGGAGCGCGTGCCTTGCCATTCTCCCGCTATCTTACCCCCCGCTTGCGGATTCGCCGCTGGTGGCCTCTGTTGTGTCTGCCCTTGGCGATTGCTGTGAAAGCGCAGGAGACGCCACTGGAGGCTCGGGAGGTTGCGCAGGGGAACATACTGACACCTGAGGATGAGCAGACCGCAGAGCCTGCAGAGGGCGGTGTCATAGCCTTGTGGCAGCTGGACGATAGTGGGCAAAGTGAGGCCATTCGGCAGGAAAATTGTCTGCGTGAACAGCTAGTCACGGCACCGGCCAATATTACGCTCGAAGAAATGCGTATTCGCTGCGAGTTGCGGGTGCTGCGCGGCGACGAGTATCAGGAACAGACCCCTATATTCGCGACCACGCCGGAAGCGATCGAATCGTCCGATGGCCCGCGTATCAGCCAGCGGGCACAGGCCATTCGCGACGCGGCGGAAAACCCCTTTACTCTGGCCTCGCATAAAACCAACTATCTGCTGCCCATCACCTACAACCCCTCTCCGAATAAGGGGGGGCTTGCAGACTATGACCCGGACGGGCTGATCGACCTGGATTCCATCGAGATTCAGTTTCAGCTGTCGGTACAGGTCCCCGTGTGGCGCGGTTTTCTCGGTAAGGCATCGTTTATGAGCTTCGCCTACACCAACCGCTCATTCTGGCAGGCCTACAACTCCGACGATTCCGCACCGTTTCGCGAGACCAATCACGAGCCGGAGTTGATCATGACCTGGCTGAATGACTGGACCCTGTTCGGCATGCAGAACGTGGCCAACCAGCTGGCAATCAACCACCAGTCCAATGGTCGCAGCGAACCACTCTCGCGGAGCTGGAATCGTATTTACGCGAACTTTGTCTTCGAAAAAAATGACTACTATCTGGCGTTCAAACCCTGGTATCGCATCAAGGAAGACAGGGAAGAAGATGACAATCCCGACCTCGAGTTTTATCTCGGTCACTTTGAGTTGACCGGCGGATTCGAAAAGGGCGCGCACAATGTGTCGCTAATGCTGCGCAATAACCTGCGCTCCGATAACAAGGGGGCAGCGGAGCTGCGCTGGAGCTTCCCCATGGGCCGCCGGGTACGCGGCTATGTAAAATACTTCAACGGCTTCGGTGAGAGCCTGATCGACTACGATGAATCTGTACAGACCTTGGGCATCGGTTTTGAACTGGCCCGCAGTACCGGTACTTGATTGAAACGACCTTGCACGGATAGATCCAAGGATGGGATTTGACGACACATACAAGCTAAGCGCCCACGCGGTGATCGCCAATGAGGCCGGTGAGGTACTCCAGTTGCGCGCCACCTACGCGGATAAAACCTGGGGCTTGCCCGGGGGGGCGCTGGACCTGGGGGAAACCATTCACGAAGCGCTGCACCGTGAATGCCGGGAGGAGTTGGGGCGGGAAGTCGTTATCGATTATCTCAGTGGCGTCTATTACCACCGCGTGTACAACTCCCATGTATTTATTTTCCGTGCTCACCTCAAGGGACGCGGTGACATCGTCCTGTCGTCGGAGCATTCAGACTTCGACTATTTCTCCCTCAAAGATCTGACGCCCGTCCAGCGTGTGCGTGTTCAGCATTGTTTGCAGTTTAACGGCGAAGTTCAGAGCGCAAAATTCTGAAGCTGCGCGACTAACCCAGTTTTGATATCACATTTGTGCGAAATTTTGGTGGTAATTGCCAAATATAAATTCGCCGTCAAATTCGCTGTCCGCCTCATTTAGTATCCGCCTTTTATGCTGAACTATAAGAAGAAGTACTATGGGTGTGGAACTGACAATGCCTGACCTGGGCAACCTGAGTGAGCGGCGCCAGCCGCTGGAGTGTCGAGTCGCTCTGGTAAGCAATGATCGAGATCTCAGTCACAACTGGGTGAATGCCCTGAACACCACTGCTGCCCAGCACGAGAACCCGTTTGGCTTGTGTTTTGAGGCGGTAGCGGTCCCTGCGATAGAGTCACGCTTGCGCGAAGACGAGCGCCTGCAGGCAGTGATTATCGACGCCGGTTGTTGTCGCGATGAGCTGAAAAGCGCAGAAACGCTCTCCGATCATATGCACAAGCTGCGCTCGCAGTTGAACGTGTTTCTGGTGGCGCAGGATTCCTTCTTAAGTGAGGAAGGTGGAGCGCCGGCTTCGGTGCGCAAGCGCTTTGACGAGCTGTTTGACCGCCGCGAAGGCAACTTCAACCATATGTTCCGCCTGGTGCAGGCCTTTATCGCCCGCCGAGCCTCCACGCCGTTTGCGGATACCCTGAAAGAGTACGTATTTTCTGCCCGTGACGCGTGGCATACCCCCGGTCATTCCGGTGGCGACAGCCTGCGCAACAGCCCCTGGGTCGGCGATTTTTACCGTTTTATGGGCGAGCATGTGTTCAATACCGACCTGTCGGTATCGGTCCAGGTACTCGATAGCCTGCTGGAACCGCACTCGGTTATTCAGGAGGCGCAGGACCTGGCCGCACAGGTGTTTGGTGCGCGACATACCTTCTTCCTCACCAACGGCACTTCCACCGCCAACAAGGTGGTTATCCAGCAGATTCTCGGTGGCGGTGGCAAGATCATCGTGGATCAGGCCTGCCACAAATCCGTGCATCACGCCATTGTGATGAACCGGATCGAGCCGGTGTACCTGAAGTCTACCCTGCACCCGCAATTCGGAATCTACGGTCCTGTTTGCCGCACGGATATCGAGAAGGCACTGGATGCACACCCGGATGCAGCCCTGTTGGTCATTACCTCCTGTACCTACGACGGCCTGCGTTACGACTTGAAGCCAATTATCGACTACGCCCATGAGCGCGGCGTCAAAGTGCTGGTTGACGAAGCCTGGTATGCACACGGTTATTTCCACAATGAATTGCGGCCCACCGCCCTGGAGTGCGGTGCGGACTACGTGACCCAGAGCTCGCACAAAATGCTGTCTGCGTTCTCACAGGCCAGCATGGTGCATGTGCAGGACCCGGACTTTGATGAGTTCCGTTTCCGCGAAAACCTGAATATGTATGCGTCTACCAGTCCGCAATACTCGATGATTGCGAGCCTGGATGTCGCGCGCAAGCAAATGTCGATGGAGGGCTTCGGGCGTCTGCGCAGCTGCCTGAAAATGGTCGAGACACTGCGTCGTGAAGTAGATGCCACCGGCGTATTCCGCGCACTGACCTGTGACGATTTGATTCCCGCGCCCCTGGCCAAAGACAACATCAGCCTGGATCCAACCAAAGTCACCATCGATGTGACCGCCAGTGGATATTCCGGCAAAGAAATCCAGGTGAAACTGTTCGATCATTTCGGTATTCAGGTGGAGAAAACCACTTACAACACGGTGACTGTGCTGGTTACCTTGGGTAGTACTGAGAGTAAATTACTGCGTCTGGTACACGCGCTGAAACAGTTGGCAAAGCACCCGCGCAAGCGCAGCCACGTTGGCACCGCGCGTCAGTTGCCTGAATTTACTCATCTTAATTGCCTGCCGGCAGATGCCTACTTTTCTGAAACGGAAGAGTTGCCGCTGATGGACAATGGTGTGGCAGCAGAGAAAAAGCTGGTAGGACGAACTTGCGCAGACGAGATCGTACCTTATCCGCCAGGTATTCCTGTGTTGGTACCCGGGCAGGAAATTTCTCCGCAAATTGTGCAGTTCTTGCAGCAGCTCCTGCAGGGGCAAAATAGCACGGAGATCCACGGGCTTATCTTCCGCTCCGACGAGCCGATGATCCGGGTTATGAAGGAGCCCGTAGTTTCTTCGGACGACGGTGCTGCAAAGTCCGGTAAGGCAAAAAAACGCAAGTAAGGCCCTAGATCGAGATAAGGTCGAGGCAAGAACTATGGCAGGGACGCCAGCGCTCGATACCAGTAATGAATCGCCGCAGTGCATTTTACTTGCCGGCGCCCATGGCGGTGTCGGCGCAGCGTTGGCGCAAACCCTGTGCGGGCGTTTCCCGCAGTCCACACTCCTGACCATCAGTCGCCACGACATTCCCCGCCTTTCGCCTAGCCATCAGCATCTGAAAATCGAGCTGGAAAACCCGGCTAGTGTAGCTGATGTACAGGATTGGTTGCTGCGCGGTCCATTGCCCAACTGGGTGGTGAGCTGTTGTGGCACCCTGCACTGGCAAGATCATCGCCCCGAGAAAAGCTTGCGGGAGTGCGATGACCAGGCAATGCTGCACAGCTTCTCAATTAATGCCCTCACACACCTGCATTTGGCCCAGGCGCTAGACCCGCTCTTAAAACGCCGCTCACCACTTACGTGGGCGTCCCTCTCGGCAAAAGTCGGCAGTATTGAAGACAATCATTTGGGCGGTTGGTACAGCTACCGTATGAGCAAGGCCGCGCTGAATATGTTGATACGCAACCTGTCGATCGAATGGGGGCGCAAGGTCGATAGCTGCAAGGTGGTGGCAATTCACCCGGGAACCACCGATACGCCGCTGTCCAAACCCTTCCAGGCCAACCTGTCCGAAGAAAAACTTTTTTCCCCAGCACTTAGTGCTTCACGGATTGCGGACGTGATTCAGAATCTGGCCGAGGATGACACGGGTCGGCTCCTGTTCTGGGACGGCTCGCCGATTCCGTGGTAATACCGGTTTGCCAAGTAAAAATGTGAGCTTACACGCTTTTGGCCACTGCGCACGGCCTTACATACCGCGAAATTGGGATTGATGATTTTTACTAACCGGAAGTGAGGTGGCTTCCCCCTGTAGATGCACAGTCATCTTGCCTTCATTATCTCTGGTGACATGGGAAATATGGGTGAGGTTGACAATAATCCCGCGGTTGATTCTCCAGAACATCTTTGAGTCTAGAGTTTGTCCCAGTGAGCGGAGAGGCTCGCGAATCAGCGCCTGATTATCTCTGGTCACGAGTTTTGTGTACTTCCCTTCTGAGCGGAAATATACAATGTCCTGTACGGGGAAAAAGCGCAGGCTGTTACCCGAGCTGGCGCGAACCCACTGCAATGGTTCGTCATTGGATGTTTCGCGGTTGCCAGGTTTTCCACTCAATCTCTGCCGAAGTCTGCTGACCGTAGCGGCGAGGCGTGCCATCTTTATCGGCTTGAGGACGTAGTCTATCGCTCCTTGTTCGAAGGCGGTTACGGCGTGCTCATCATATGCTGTGACAAACACCACCTGGCATTTATCTCGAACTTGATCAGCGACTTCCAAGCCGTCAAGAGAGGGCATGCGGATATCTAGGAAAGCGACATCGGGCTGGTATTCCTCAATGTATCTGAGAGCTTTGGCTCCGTTATCTGCATGTGCAATGATGCGGAGTTCAGGCCAGAGATCTTCAAGTGCGTCTGCTAATTCCATGCACAGAAGCGGTTCGTCATCCGCGATAATCGCAGTAGGCATTTTGTGGTCCTTACTCAGGAACGGTAATCGTCGCTGTAGTACCAGAATGATTAGACTGAATGGCAAGTGTTGCCTTGCCATGGAAAAATCCATTCAATCGGGCCCTGGTGTTTTCGAGACCTATTCCATGTCGCGATTCTGGATTTTGGGGCATGCCCACACCGTTATCTGAAACGGTTAGCAGGATGTTTCCATTGCGACGCTCGGACAAAATTTTTACTTCGCCTGTGTTTTCCATTGGTGCGATACCGTGAGTAACAGCGTTTTCCACCAGGGTTTGTAACATGAGTGAGGGAAAGGGATTATGTAATAGCTCAGCTGGGACATTGATTGACCACTGTAGCTTGTTTCCCATGCGAATTTGCATGATTTGCAGATAGCTTTGTACGAGATCCAGTTCTTGACCCAGGTCGGCCTTGGCGGCTCTCGCGCGACTCAGGGCGCCCTGGAAGAAGTCGGCCATATGGTCAAGCATAATTTGGGCTTGTTCTACATCCTTACGCATCAGGTAGCGCAGGTTTGCCAAGGTGTTCATCAGGAAATGGGGTTCTATCTGCGCGGTCAATGCGCGAACTTGCGCTTGGAGTACCTGTTCGCGTTGGTTGGATTTCCGCTGCTCGTTGTTTCGTACGATACTGGCGCCAAGGGATAAACAAATGAAAAAGGCGCTAAACGCTGTGCCGGTTACCCATTCCAACCCGGTTTGTTGCCAGCTGATGTGGGTGCCAGGGTGCTCCAGATGAGCGATCTGAGCTGCGAGTCCCCCGCCGATTATGACGCCGAATACGGATGCACTGATAATGTAATGCCACTCGGGGTTACTGCCTTTCCAGTGTGCCAGTGCTGCGAGCAGTACGTAGGCTGAAGCGAAAGAGACCCATAGTTTGACCAGCAAGGCCAATGCTGGTCCCTTACCAGATAAATGGTAGAAGAGCCCGAGAATTACAACGAAGAGGGCCGTTGGCACGATAGCACGGCGGAAACTGAATTCCCCGAGGAGCCCCTGATGAGGGCTCCCGGGAAACAAAAAGCGTAGGATTGGATTCATCTCACGCCTTATCTCTGTTGCAGGTTCAGGTTGTCAGGGTTGGTTCGTTGCAGCGGCCCTGTGGTCGCGACGTTAGTCGGGACTGCCTCGAACTCGGCATCCTTTAGCCAGACCTGTCCCTGATTCTCAATTAATACGCCGAATGAGATTCTCTCTCCATCCGCCGGTACATCGAGAACAACCTCATAAGGACTCCAGCCTTGCGTACCTTTAATCGGCCTGTCCATCATATTGTCGAAGGCGACAGCGTTCTTTTCTGTTGCATTAATACGCATCCACAATCCGCTCCACCCTTTTACGTCCTCGGCTTTTACTTGTGCGGAAAAACGCACGCGGCTACCGCGATACTCTTCAGCACTGAATTGTTGCATAGCAGTGATAAAGCCCTCCGTGGGCGATTCGCACTGCAAGGTAATATTGCCATCGCCAAGATGGTCGAGCTGTCGATCGGTTCCTGCGGTACAGGCAGCCAGCGCCGGATTTTTTCCTGTTTTAAACCAGGATTCAGGCAGTTGATCACTGATGCTATTTGCATGCACTGCGGTTGCCGCCAGGGTGGCCGCAATCAATACCCTGTAATTCATAAGTCACCTCCATTGTTTGGGAGACTGACAAGATAGGCACTTCCATTGAGTGATCAATGTCATGCGATAAATGGGTGATATACCTGTATAAAACGGCCTAAACCGGAGTGAGTCAAATACTGTTGGGTAAATTCTTGGGCTTTTGGAGGGGTTAATGGGGGCGGGCGTAAGGCTGTGTATAGTCTCCCGCAGGCATTCTATTTATTCTGCGATTGAGTCGAATCCGTTATTTCAAGAAGGTTCTGTGTGACGTGTGCCTCAGCTGACGGTGAATTTCGATCGACTGTATCGTATTTTTTTGCCGACTCGGTCAGTATTATGCAGCGAAATTGACCTCACAATATGCGTAAAAAATAATCGATAGCCGAGACGCTAATACTAGCAGCGGGCCTGGGGGGAATAATGCTAAAAAAATGGAATAACTTGCTGGGGCTATGTTTTTTTTGTGTTGCCACCGGGGCAGCGGCCAACACCGCGCCCACGTTTCTCGCTGTGGATTTGCAAGAAGCAAAGAGAGTCAGTACCGGTTCCCAGTCGCAATTATTGGACTTTTCTGACATTCCTCCCAATCAAGATGTTCGCGTATTAATTCACCTCCGTCAGCCGCCATTGGTTAAACAAATCAAGACTAGGGTTGCAGGAGCGAGCCGCACGACGATGCCGTCTTCGCTGGTGACCATGCTTCGTCAAATTGAATCCACCCAAGCACAGTTGATTGGCAGACTGCGCTCGAGTCAGCTCACGCGCGGAAAGATCAGGCGATTCAACCGTGTAGTCAATGCGATAGCGACAAATATGAAGGCTGGTGACATCGACAAGGTGTTGGCAATGCCGGACGTTCAATCGGTCACGCTCAGTCGCAAGATGGGTGTGCTGCTCACTACGAGTCTCGACCAGATCGGTGTGCCGGCGGTATGGGCGATGCAGGATGGCAGCGGCAGTTCTTTAACTGGTGAGGGAATCACCGTTGCCATTCTTGACACCGGGATCGATTACACGCACCCAGACTTGGGCGGGTGCTTCGGCAATGGCTGTAAAGTCTCCGCGGGCTGGGATTTCGTCAATAATGACGCCGATCCAATGGACGACCATTCCCACGGCACTGTTGTGGCCGGTGTAGTTGCTGCTGATGGCACCTTACTGGGCGTCGCGCCTGGGGCCAGGCTGCATGCATACAAGGTACTCGATGAGAATGGTGAAGGGTGGGACGATCAGATCATTGCTGGTATCGAGCGCGCGGTGGATCCTGACGGTGATCCGATGACTGACGACGCAGTGGATGTGATCAACCTGAGCCTGGGCGGATGGGGCGGTAGCTCAGCGGCCGTTTCATTAGCTGCAAATGCAGCAATGCAGGCAGGTGTGGTGGTGGTCGCCGCTGCAGGGAACGATGGCCCGTGGCTAAATTCTATCAAAGCACCTGGTAGCGCCACGGACGTCGTTACCGTCGGCGCTGTCGATGACTCCGGCACTCTCGCAAGTTTCAGTTCTCGCGGCCTGTTTGGTACCGGCTTGGATAGACAGTCCGATGTAGTCAAGCCTGAACTGGTGGCGCCCGGCGTAGACATCTATACCACCGACCTTGGCGGTAATTATGCAAGTTATTCCGGAACATCATTGGCCGCACCACATGTAGCGGGCGCTGCTGCTCTGCTGCGCCAGCTGCACCCGACATTAAGTAGTCAGGACATCAAGTCCTTGCTGGTTAACCAGGCATCAACTGTGGCTGGGAATATTGCCGATGTCGGTGCGGGCTTGGTGAATGTGGCGCGTTCGGCACAAGCGAAATTTCTTGTTTCGCCAGCTACCTTGTATTTAGGGCACGTGGGCGAGCATACGATTGATAGCGACCTCGACGTCAAGCTTGTCGTGAAGAACTTGGGTGGCGAGGCTGTTATCGATGTGACGGACTCCGGCGACTTCCCTGAGGGAGCACGCCTGGTGCCTGACGACTCACAGCTCACCTTGTATTCAGCTAGTGAGCGCATGGCGACCGCAACGTTAAGTGTTGATACCGAGGTGTTTGATTATCCAGATGATCTTCGCACGGCATTCGGTTCGAGTTTACGACTGGAGTCGGCAGAAGGTACGGTGAATATTCCGGTTGGGTTTCATCGCGCGGAGCTGTTGCAAGTGAAGTCATCGCAAACTCCATATGACTACTGGAGCTACAGTGCGCAGCTCTTTGATCAAGATCATATCTATTCAGGATATACAGACTCCTACGATAGCAGTGAAAGCTCGCTATATATTGCTGTGCGCGACCAGCCAGTAACTGGCATTGTAGAAACATGGGGTACGGACACGTTACATGGTGTTACCGGGCACCTTTTGGCAGACGGGCCAATCGTGGTTCCCGCTGGTCTCACGGGCTTCCGTATTGTGAAACCGGATATAGGCAACGGACGTCAGGCTGAGTTTGTTGAGCAAGCCGTCGAGGTGACGCATGTCGGAAATCCTGACTTTCGGCTGCGGAGAGGGTTTGGTGGGGACTTAGAGCCGTCAAAGTTTTCCGGTCTGACACCGGGATTCAAGTTTGGTTATATGGGAGTGATGCAGGACGCAAGCCAGAGCCCCTATAGCCGCGATTTGTACTTCCTGAAAACCCAGCAGGATGCTCCTGCGGAAGATATTACGTTTGACGTCGAGAGCTTTCATTCCTCTCGGTTGTTGATTAGTAACCCCCTGTGGAATCTCTCAGGATACAAGCTTGTTACCTGGGTTATGAGTTACTCCGAGCAGGGGGGAACTGAGGGGTTTGGCGGTATCAGCCCTGAGCATAATCAATCAATGTTACTGACTCTCCACGGCAACGAATCAGTGCCGATTGAGTGGCCGACATTTCCCACATTTAGTACGCGGATAGAGGGGGAGGGTACGCGGTCAGATTCGGCGGAGCTCTCTATTGGCCAGGAGGGCTACAAAAAGCTCAACCGGAGTGATTCCGATGTGGATAGAGTTTCGATATTTCTAGCCCGTGAAAACGGCGATATGGTTATGGGACAGGGACTCAGGTTCTGGTCCGCACAGCTGGAAAATCATGCTGGACAGTATCGACTGCAGCCCGACCGTAATGGCTACGTTTCCTTAAAGTCGGTATCAGATAGTTGGGGTAATGGGTACTGGGACGACATCACCTATTCCGTTTCGTGTGCTGATACCGGGCAGTTTTTATCTAGTGGCTCAGTAATACACGCGTCCTTTTATAGTGATTACTCTGGCTGCAACACGATAGCGTTTGAGTTTCGTTATCCTGTTTTTCTTGGAGACGCCAAGTTAGAGGCGACTTCGACAGTTCGTATGGCAAATATGGATCTGTCGGTGTCACCGCGCATAAAGATGGTGGAGCTGATCAATGATGGGAAGGTATCGGTTTACGCGGAGAGCAATGCTGCGATCAATATTTATCTCGATGAAGCCCAGGCAATTTCTGAGTTCATGGTGGAGATCGCATTGGACGGTGGTGCCTGGGAGGTTCTGAATTCCGAATATCTCGACGGGAAGTATGTGACGCCCTTACCTGTAATTGATGGAGTGTCAGAGGTCGCGCTGAAGATCTCCGCGGAGACGGCGGACGGCAACAGTATTGTTAATGTCATAAACGGCGCGTTTCTTCTTGGGTCTGATGTCGCACAGCAAGTCGATCTTGATGATGATGGGGTCGTCGATGACTTGGATCATTTTCCGTTCGACCCGATGGAATCTGGTGATGCTGATGGGGATGGTATCGGAGACAATTCCGATACAGACCGTGACAACGACGGTGTGGAGGATAGTGTCGATGCATTTCCGGATGACCCTACCGAGTGGCTCGACTCAGATGGAGACGGTATCGGCAACAATGAGGATACCGATGACGACGGTGACGGCGTTCCTGACGCGGAAGACCAATTACCATTAAATCCGAACGAGTCCGTTGATACAGATGGAGACGGTATCGGCAACAATGAGGATACCGATGACGATGGTGATGGCGTTCCCGACGCTGAAGACCAACTGCCATTGAATCCAGATGAATCCGTTGATACAGATGGAGACGGCATCGGCAACAATGAAGATACCGATGACGACGGTGATGGCGTCCCTGACTCTGAAGACCAGCTACCTCTCAACCCGAACGAATCTGTTGATACCGATGGAGACGGCATCGGCAACAATGAAGATGCCGATGATGACGGTGACGGCATTCCCGACGCGGAAGACCAATTACCTCTCAATCCGAACGAATCCGTTGATACTGACGGGGACGGCATCGGCAACAATGAAGATGTCGATGATGACGGTGATGGTGTTGAGGACAGTGAAGATGTGCAGCCGCTCAACCCGACTTATTGGGATGTTGCCAATGCAGCGGTGCAAGGAAGTAGCGTTTCGTTGCAAAACCTGGAAGTTGGTCGTGGGGATCAGAACATCGTAGTTAACGTATTTAAGCTGAATACAAATGCAACTCTCAAGCTGCGCTCGATAACGTTGCAGGCGCGGGGGAGTGGAAATGATAGTGTTGGTATCGATAGGGTCGCGCTGCACATTGATGCAAATGAAAATGGAATGCTGGACGCTCAAGATCAGCTATTGGCAGAGGGTGATTACCTCGTCAATAACGGCAGTCTAGTGCTGGAGCTGGATGAGCCGATTTCGTTACCCGTCGGGCACCAGCAATTCATAGTTACCTATGACGTAGCGCCGTAACAGGGAGTCGATTATGAGAATTCATTCAGCGTTATCAAGTGTATTCCTTTGTGCGGTGGTGCTAAGTGGGTGCGGTGGTGGCGGCAGCGGTGGAGGTAACGACAGTGAATCACCTGATGTGTCAGTACCAACACCTGTTAGTACCAGCTCTAGCTACAGTGCAGATGTTGTCGGTATAGATGTGGTGCGTGCTGATTCCGGTGAAAGCGTTTCCGTGTCAGGGCTCCCTCTCGAAGGTAACGAAATTAACGTACCAGATGAGTAAGGAGGTTAAGCTGGATACATGGGTATAAGTTGAGCCCCTCTAGCCAGCGAGTGGATCGCCGCGTTCAATCAGTAGATCCAGATCTGCTCCCAATGGGATGGTGCCAACGCTGTGGCTGTTGTGCCGGTGTAGCCGCGACTGGATATACGCATCTGCTACCGGTGCTGGACTACCCTGAATCAACAGGTGGGCCTGCATGGTGAGTGCCAGCTGGTCGGCAATATCGCGGGCGCGGTATTCCAAGTCATTGTCTTTGCTGAGCTCTGCTTTCAGGTGAGTCAGTGCGCGGTCAAAGCAGAGGTCGGATCCGGCGCTTTGTGTCAGTTCATCGATCCAGCTGTCGAGGATTTCTGGCTCCTTGTGTTTGGTGCGCAGAATATCCAGGGCCTGAATATTGCCCGAGCCCTCCCAGATGGCGTTCACTGGGGCATCCCGGTATAGGCGTGCGGTAATGAAATTTTCGATCAGGCCGTTACCGCCGAGGCACTCCATGGCCTCGTAGTTGTGGTGCGGTGTGCGTTTGCAGATCCAGTACTTGCCCACTGCGGCGCCCAGCCGTAACAGGTGTCGCTGGTGTTCCTCATTCGGGTGGTCCAGTGCCTGCGCGATGCGCATGTTGAGTGCCAGTGAGCCTTCGACTTCCAGCTGCAGGTCTGCCAGCACATTTTGCATCAGCGGCTGGGCTGACAGCTTTTTGCCGAAGGCGCTGCGGTGTTGCGCGTGGTAGATGGCTTGCAGTGTTGCCTGTCGCTGGGCTGCGGCTGAACCGATCATGCAGTCGAAGCGGGTCAGGGCCACCATCTCGATAATCGTTTTTATCCCCGCGCCTTCATCGCCCACCAGCCAACCTACGGCATCGCGCAGCTCCACTTCCGAAGAAGCGTTAGCTACGTTACCGGCCTTATCTTTTAGCCGCTGGATCTCGATTGGGTTTTTGCTTCCGTCTGGCCGCCAGCGCGGTACCAGAAAGCAGCTCAGGCCTTCGGCGGTTTGTGCGAGCATCAGGAATCCGTCGCACATGGGCGCCGACAGGAACCACTTGTGGCCGCGGATTGTGTACACGCCTGCGGCTTCGCCTGGCGAGGGTGTGGCATGGCTAGTGTTGCTGCGTACGTCAGATCCGCCCTGTTTCTCTGTCATGCCCATACCAATGGTGAGCGCCGGTTTTTCGAAATAAGGGCGATCGCTGTGGTCGTAGGCCTGTTCCGTGATTTTGGGTAACCAGACCGCGGCAATTACAGGGTTTCTCTGTAGTGCGGGCAGGCAGGCAAAGGTCATGGTTACCGGGCAGCAGTGGCCGGATTCCAGCTGGCTGTGGAGGTAGTATTTGGCCGCGCGCACGATGTGCGCGCCCGGTTGTGGATCTGTCCAAGGGGAAGAGTGCAACCCTTCGCTCTTCGCCAGCTGCATCAACTGGTGATATGCGGGGTGGTAATTGACCTGGTCGATGCGGTTGCCCACGCGGTCGTGGGGCTCAAACTCTGGTTTGTGCGCGTTGGCCTGAAAACCGCGCTCGATCCACTCGGGACGCCCGCAGATTTCTCCATAGCGCTGTAGGTCATCCTCGCCCCAGTGCCCGCCATAGCGAATGACCGCCTCTTTGAGAGCGTCATCCCCGGCGTAGAGGTTATGTCCCTGCAGTGGCTCAGGTTGGTTGAAGACCTGGTGCGTGCTGGTTTGTGCTGGACCGTTATTATTATTTCGCATAGTCGCTGGATCTGGCCGTTATTTGGGGCGCTCTCAAGGCGGCAACTAAGCCCTGAGATCAGTAACGGATATCCTAGCGGTTTATCTGGTGGCAGGCTTGCCTTCTGGCGCGGAATGGATCGTGCTTGTCAGATATTGCTTGAGGATTAGATACTGCGCTTGCCGGACAGGTTTAGGGTAAGCTCCAGCAGGCCGGCCCAGGGGTCCATTTCCTTACCACCTTTGATGGCGTTATCCACAGCGCGAGCGCGCATCAGGAAGTTTTCCAGATGGCGGGGTCGTAGGCGTTGGCAGGCGGCCTGGATAAGCGACTGACGTTTCTGGATACGCACCAGGCGGCTGATCGGCTGGCCCTCAGAGAGCTTCTGCTGGGTTTCTAGCAGGGTGCGAATTTCCCGGGCGATGGCCCACAGAACGATGGGCGCTTCGACGCCTTCGGCGCGCAGCCCCTGTAGAGTTCGGACGGCACCGGCGGCGTCGCCGGCCAGCGCCTTGTCGATCAGGCCAAACACGTCGTAACGGGCGGAGCTGGCCACGGCGTTGTTCATGATTTCTGCGGTAACCACAGAGTCCTGTACCAGCAGTTTCAGTTTTTCGATTTCCTGGCTGGCGGCCAGCAAATTACCTTCGACCCGTTCGGACAGAATCTGAATTGCTTCTGGCTCGGCATCCAGCCCCGCGGCCCGCAGGCGCTGGTGAATCCAGCGGGGCATTTCTGCGGCCTCCACGGGCCAGACCTGCATCAGTACACCCTTGGCCTCGAGAGCTTTGACCCATTTGCTGTTGAGCTGGGAGCGGTCCAGTCGCGGCAACACCAGTAATAGCAGGGTGTCATCATTGGCGGTTGCGGCAAATTCCTGTAGGGCTTTACTGCCTTTGTCACCGGGCTTGCCGCCGGGCAGGCGCAGCTCGATGACTTTCTTGTCGGCAAACAGTGACATGCTGCCGGCGGCGGAGAGTAGCTGGCCCCAATCGAAATTGTGCTCGCCGTGCAATAGGTCGCGTTCGTTAAACCCTTGCTTGCGTGCTGCCTCGCGGATGCTGTCGCAGCATTCCTGCACCAGCAGCGGTTCGTCGCCGGTAACCACGTATATGGGGTAGAGGCCCTGTCGCAGGTTTTGCTTGAGCTGGCGAGGGTTGATGCGCGGCATATCAGGGCTGCGCCGGGTTGTCGGTGATCGGGGTGCGGATGTCGATGCGGCGCAGGCGGTCGATGATGCGGCCGATCAGTTCGCGGCGCATTTCTTCGCGCTGCAGGCGCTCTTCTTCGCCTTTACTGACGACTTCGTTGTCGTCCCATTCCAGTGTGCGGTAGACGTCGGCTTTGGCCTGGGTGAGTAGGTCGCGGCCGGTGTTGTTGTCCTGCACGCTATACTCGGCGCTGGTAATCAGTTCG
Source organism: Microbulbifer agarilyticus (assembly GCF_019800665.1). Classification (GTDB taxonomy): domain Bacteria; phylum Pseudomonadota; class Gammaproteobacteria; order Pseudomonadales; family Cellvibrionaceae; genus Microbulbifer; species Microbulbifer agarilyticus_C. The sequence goes on along the minus strand of NZ_JAHVKO010000005.1, from coordinate 118,320 downwards.
TATTCGGAGGCGCGGCCCTTGGCATCCACAGAAACGGTACGTTTGGTTTCGGTTTCCTGGTGGATGGTGAGCGTGTAGTCGGCTTCACTGGGCTCCTCTGCCAGCGGTAGGCCGCTGGTTTGCAGCAGGCGGGTGATGCTGTCGGCCAGTTCGCTTCTTGGGTCTTGGGTGGTGATGTAGAGCTTGCTGCCCGGAGGGAAGTTTTTCGGTGCGCCGCGGAGGTGCCAGCCACAGGCTGAAATAGTGATGGCCAGAATTATTGTAATAGTGCGGAGCAGTGTGCTTTTCATCTTTGTCCGTTGAGTTCTTGTTCTGGTTTCGTGGCGGCCCAGCACCGGGAAAAAGTTTTCAGGACCAGACTAGGCGCCCCCCTGTGAACCCATCCCTGGGCGTTGCGGCGCAAACTTCCTGTTTGCGACGCTCCTGAAAACCCGTACCCGGCGCCCGCCCTTCGCGTTGGGCTCTTTTAATTTGTAGAAATAGTCGAGTTAGTTGGCGACGATGTTGACCAGTTTGCCCGGTACAACAATCACCTTGCGCACCGTTTTACCTTCGGTAAATTTCTGAACGTTCTCGTCCGCCAGCGCCATTTTTTCCAGGGTTTCTTTGTCGGCATCCGCCGGCGCTTCCAGTTTCGCGCGCAGCTTGCCGTTCACCTGTACCACCAAGGTGATGGAAGAGCGTACCAGTGCTTTCTTGTCCACTTGTGGCCACTGGGCGTCGACCAGCTCACCACTGTTACCCAGTGCACTCCACAGTTCATGGCTGATATGTGGGGTAACCGGGGCAAGCAGCAGTGTCGCGGCTTGCAGGGCTTCACGCTCTACGGCAAGGCCGTTGGCGGAGTCGCGTTCGGCGATCTTACCCACTTCGTTCAGCAGTTCCATTACCGCGGCAACGGCGGTGTTGAAGGTTTGGCGGCGGCCGTAGTCGTCGCTGACTTTCTGAATGGTTTCGTGGGTCTTGCGGCGCAGTTGCTGTTGCTTGTCGCTCAGGTTGTCTACGTCGATCGCAGCGCTACCGTCGCCGGCGGCGATGTGGCTCTGCACGGTTTTCCACAGTTTGCGCAGGAAGCGGCTGGCGCCCTCTACACCGGAGTCGTGCCACTCGAGGGTTTGCTCGGGGGGCGCGGCGAACATGGTGAACAGGCGCACGGTGTCCGCGCCGTACTGTTCCACCGCAGCGTGCGGGTCGATGCCGTTGTTCTTGGATTTGGACATTTTCACCACGCCGCCGGCAATCAATTCTTCGCCGGTAGCACGCTCAACTGCGCGGATGGTTTTACCTTTTTCGTCGCGTTCTACGTCGACGTCCGCAGGGTTCACCCAAATTTTGTGCGCACCTTCCACTTCTTTGTAGAAGGACTCCGCCAGCACCATGCCTTGGCACAGCAGCTGCTTGAAGGGCTCGTCGCTTTTCACCAGGCCTTCGTCGCGCATCAGCTTGTGGAAGAAGCGCGCGTACAGCAGGTGCAGGATGGCGTGTTCGATGCCGCCCACATATTGATCCACCGGCAGCCAGTAGTTGGCGCGGTCCGGGTCGAGCATGCCTTCTTCGAAGTCGGGGCAGGTGTAGCGCGCGTAGTACCAGCTGGACTCCATAAAGGTGTCGAAGGTATCGGTTTCGCGCTCAACGGCTTCACCATTGTTTTCGTCTTTGCGCCACTCCGGGTCGGCTTTGATCGGCGAGGTTACGCCGTCCAGTTCAACTTCTTCTGGCAGCAGGATCGGCAGTTTTTCCGCGGGTACCGGGATTTCGCTACCGTCCGCCAGGTTGAACATCGGAATCGGCGCGCCCCAGTAGCGCTGACGGGATACACCCCAGTCGCGCAGGCGGTAGTTGGTGGTGACACGACCTTTGCCCGCGGCTTCCAGGCCATCGGCGATGGCATTGAAGGCGGCGTCGAAATCGAGACCGTCGAAGCCGCCGGAATTGACCAGCTTGCCCTTCTCAACAAAGGCTTCTTTGTCCAGATCGATCGCTTCGTCGTTGGCCGGTGCAATAACCTGCTTGATTGGCAGGTCGTATTTCTTGGCAAACTCCCAGTCGCGCTGGTCGTGGGCCGGTACTGCCATAACGGCGCCAGAGCCGTAATCCATCAGTACGTAGTTGGCGACCCATACCGGTACTTCTTCGCCGGTCAGTGGGTGGATGGCCTTGAGGCCGGTGTCCATGCCTTTCTTGTCCATGGTGGCCATATCGGCCTCGGACATGGACTGCTTTTTACACTCTGCGATAAACGCTTTGAGCTCTGGGTTGCTCTCCGCCAGTTCAAGTGCAATCGGGTGCTCGGCGGCCAGAGATACGTAGGTCACGCCCATCAGGGTGTCCGGGCGGGTGGTGTACACGTCAAAGTGGTCGACGCCGGCAATGGTCTGCGGCAGGGCGAAGCTCAGGTCGATGCCCTTGCTCTTGCCGATCCAGTTGCGCTGCATGGTGCGCACCTGTTCTGGCCAGTGTGGCAACTTGTCCAGGTCCGCCAGCAGTTCCTCGGCGTAGTCGGTGATCTTGATAAACCACTGGGGGATTTCTTTACGCTCAACCACAGCGCCGGAGCGCCAGCCGCGACCGTCGATTACCTGCTCATTGGCAAGTACGGTGTGATCCACCGGGTCCCAGTTGACCGTGGCCATCTTTTTGTACACCAGGCCTTTCTTGTACAGGCGGGTGAAGAACCACTGCTCCCAGCGGTAGTAGGACGGCTGGGAGGTGGCCAGTTCGCGGGACCAGTCGAAGCCAAAACCGAGGGCCTTGAGCTGGCCTTTCATGTAGTCGATATTGGAGTAGGTCCACTTGGCCGGCGCAGTCTTGTTCTGGATGGCGGCGTTTTCCGCCGGCAGGCCGAAGGCGTCCCAGCCCATGGGATGCAACACGTTTTTGCCCTGCATGCGCTGGTAGCGGGAGATCACGTCGGTGATGGTGTAGTTGCGCACGTGCCCCATGTGCAGCTTGCCGCTGGGGTAGGGGAACATGGACAGGCAGTAGAATTTTTCGCGGCTGGGGTCTTCCTTTACCTCGAAGCTCTTCTGCTCGGCCCAATGCTCCTGGGCGGCGGCTTCGACTGCGGAGGGGTTGTACTGCTCTTCCATCTGTGGGGAACCTATACTCTGTGATTCGATCTATTTGGCGATTCTGGCCGTGACACTAAGGCCGGCCGGAAAACGGCGAATTATAGGAGGGATAGGGTGAGTAAGGAACCTAAAGAGGCTGCGAATCCCGATCTGCCGGACCAGGAAGGCAAGCTTTCCACCGAGGCCAGGCGTGAACTGGAAAAGTTGGTGGGTGAGGAGCTGGATGTCGAGCAGTTCACCGCGCGCAAGGCGGCCTTTCTGAATGCCTGGCTCAAGGATGATGTACACCGTGCCGATGACTACCTGCGCGACCTGGGCGATGAGCTGATCACCCAGGAAGAGCGGGTTGGGGACTGGCTGTTGGATGCCGCAGACCCCACCAAGACCGTGTGGCCGGCGATTATGCGCTGTATCAAGCGCGGAGAGGCCTGGGCGCTGGCGGGGGAGGACGCCGGGGAGGGCGAGGCTTTGCAGTGCCTCGGCTGCGGCTATCGGGCTCTGCCTCCTGCGAGCTCGGAGATCACGCCCTGCCACCGCTGTGGCTACGGGTGCTTCCGCCAGGTACTGCCCGGACAACCGTCAGAGGGTGCGAGCGAGGCCGAATAGCCGTATTCTCCGGGCCCTGAGCGAACAAGGACGACCGATCACGCTGAAAATGGAACTGCAAACCGCACTCACCACTCTCGCCATGCCGCCATTTGCTCCCCTGGTTGGGATGCTGATGGCTCTCGCATTCTGGTTTTTCCCCGCGGGCTCCCCGCTCGCCAAATTGTCTGTGCCGCTCGCGGTTCTGTGCTTTGTCTCATTGTGGATCTGTGCGACCCCGGCGTTTGCCCAATGGCTTGGACAGCGCCTGGTGAATCAGCAGCCGACTGCACCGGAGGTGGAGCCTGCGGCCGTGGTGATTCTGGGTGGTGGTCGCTACCGGGACGAGGAGCAGGGGCGCGAGCGGTTGTCTGCGGCGAGTCTGGAACGGGTGGCCTGGGCTGTGCAGGAAGCGCCGGAAGGGATGCCGATTCTGGTTTCCGGCGGGCGTGTATTTGCGGGGGAAAAGCAGCCGGAGTCAGCCCTGATGGCCTCTGCCCTCGAGGATCTGTTTGGTCGTAATGTGACTTGGCGCGAGAATTGCAGTCGCACTACCGCGGAAAATGCTGCCAATTCCGCGGCACTTCTGCACGATGCGGGGGTCGAAAATGTACTCCTGGTTACCCACTGGTGGCATATACCCCGCGCAGCGGACGTTTTCGCCCGGGCCGGGCTGCAGGTACGGCCCCTGGCGGTAGGTGGCCCCGGTGAATTGGTGCCTAGGGGGGAGAGTGGCTTGTTGCGCTGGTTGCCCAGTGCTGGCGCCTTGATACGGACTCAGGTCTATTGGCGCGAGCTATTGGGTATGCAGTGGTATCGGTGGCGCGCATTGCCCGCGCGCCGCCAGTGTTGAGTGTTTTTGTCGCTGTGTTGTAGGTGTCCGGTGGTTGCCGTTAGTTTCGGATAAAACTAGTATGGCTAGCCCCATTGCTGACTGCCGCGGATTCAGGCCGAATCACGGCAGGCGTTTTGCAGGGCGACCTAGCGAATAACAACAAAAAATATAGAGGTACGTACTGATGTCGGAGTTTCCCGCGTCGTTTTCACCCATTCAGCTACACAATCGTCTAAATCGCCCCGTCTGGGTCGGGTTCAAGCTGGCTCGCCGCGGCAGCCGGCACCTGGTGATGCTGTCCGCCGGTGCGGAAAGTGGCGCCAAATTCAGTAAAAATTTCGAGACCTTTGTCGGCCAGATCGTCCGTGAGTTCAAGCTGGACCCGGAGCAGACCGACTTTGTCGAGCTGCGCCAAGATGGTGCAGAGGGTGCTGAAAGCTCCGACGGTATTGATGCCGCTGCAGAAGCGCACAACTGGTTCCGCTGGCACGCCCAGTGGGTTGGGTCTGCACCAATGGAGTGCAAGGCCGACCCGGTGACTTCGGAGGCCGCGCGCAATTACCTGGAAGAGGTGCTGACGCGCAGTAACGCGGCAGCGTAATCTCCACCCACTGCAAATCTGATAGGTCTTGCGGGCCTGAATAGCGTCTGTCGGCGAGTTGTTGGCAGTAAGTAACAGGTAGGTTACTGGCAGTAGAACCGCCGACGCCGCGCTAGTGTCCTCTGGGTGATACGTGGGTATTGCCCGCTCCCCCTTGCGGGGCAAGCAGATCGGCTAGCGCCTTTTCCAGTGTCGGGTACTGAAAGCTGTACCCGCTATCCAGTGCCGTGCGGGGCTCCATACGCTGGCTGGCCAGCAGTAATTCCTCCGCCATTTCCCCAAACAATATTTTGAGTAGCCACTCTGGTGTACGGAGCAGGCAGGGTCGGTGCAGCTGTTTCGCCAGCAGGCGCGAGAAGCTGCTGTTGGTCACCGGTTCCGGGGCGCAGGCGTTGAAAGGGACGCACAGATGGCGGTCGATGGCGTGCAGAATCAGGCCGACAATATCCGCCTCGTGAATCCAGCTCATCCACTGTTCGCCAGAGCCCATTGGGCCACCCAGCCCTGCCTTGAAGGCCGGGAGCATTTCCTTGAGGGCACCGCCGTCCGGCGACAAGACGATGGAAGTGCGCATGATGCCGACACAGATGCCGGCCTGTTGCAGAGGTAGGGTGGCGGCTTCCCAGTCCCGGCACAGTTGCGCCGCAAATCCGCCTCCGGGCCCGCTGGTTTCCTTGAGCAGGTCACCGCCCCGGTCTCCATAGAAGCCCACGGCAGAGCCAGACAGGACGTATTTGGGTCGCTGTGGTTGCGCGAGTATCCAGCGCACAAGATCGTTGGTGGTTTCGATGCGCGAACGCCGAATTTCTGCCTTGCGCGCCTCGCTCCAGCGTTTGGAAATGGTTTCTCCGGCAAGGTTAACCACGATGTCGACGGGCCGATCTATCTGACCGAGGTCGTTGACCGCGGTAGCGGACTCGCCACAAAGCCGGCGGACTTTCTCTGGCGAGCGGCTGAGTACGGTCAGGCTATTTCCCCGCTCCAGCCATTTTGAACAGAATTGGCGGCCGATCAATCCGGTGCCGCCGGTGATTAAGCAATGCATAAATCTGGCATCCATGCCGCACGCTTTCCGCCACTGCAACCCGGTTGGCGCTGCATCGAATGTGGAAGAGTGCGGTTTAAATTAAACCACTTGTTCCCAAATGTACGCCGTAAAAACGCGTTCGGCTTGTTCGGGACAGACGTTCCTGTCTGCACAAGTTGCGCCGGCTGATGGGAGGGGGCGTTTGCGTTGCGGTAACGCGCCGGATAATCCTTCACGCAGGTTTATCCGCTGCCGGGCAAATATCTCACGATAATAGCAGCCGCAAGGGCGCTTGCGATGAAATGTGAAAAAAATTGGTGCGCGCTGGGTGAAACCGGACGGCAAAGCGGGGTAACAGCCGCCCGGATTTTTCTATTAGAAACGCTTGTACCAGAAAGGCCTTTCCAAAAGGCCTTAGTCGGGGGCTCCCGTTAGCGCACCGTCCGTGATTGTCTCCGGGCGCTTTTGCAGGATGACGGCAGCGAGCAGCATCAGGGTCGCGAGTGCCACCAGCCCCCAAATGCCAATCACCATAAACGGGGTCAGTCCGCTGCGCGCCTGTACCTGCCCAACCAGTGTGGCCTGCTCGAACTGCGGCAGTTGCTCGGTGATAACACCATCCGGAGAAACAATAGCGGTGACGCCGGTATTGGTACCGCGTACCAGGTAGCGCCGGGTTTCCAGTGCGCGCATTTGGGCCATCTGCATATGTTGCAGCGGGCCGATGGAGTCCCCAAACCAGGCATCATTACTCAGCGTCAGTAGCACCTGTGCATCGCCGCTACTTTCCGCGACCAGCTGTGGGTAGACAATCTCATAGCAAATGAGCGGCGCCCAGCTCAGGCCGCCGGCTGTCAGTGGCTGCTGACCTTCCGGCCCGGGGCGAATAAAGGAGGTGGGCAGGTTGAAGAATTCGATGGTGCCGCGAATCCAGTCTTCTAACGGCACATATTCACCGAAGGGCACGAGATGGCGCTTGTGGTAAAGCTGCTGCTCACTGCCAAAGACCGCCGCAGAATTGTGTATCACACGACGATGGTCGCGCTCGGTATCGTAGAGGATGCCAGTGATCAGATCCTTTTGCGTATTCAGAGCGTTGTCTTGCAGTGCTTCAATCAGGTTGGGCGCTTGATGGTAGAGCAGGGGGAGTGCTGCTTCCGGCCAGATAATGACATCGACACCCTGGGAGTGGAGATCCTGAGTGGCGCTCTGGTAGCGCCGAATGGTCTCGCCGCGAAACTCGGGGAGCCACTTTTTTTCCTGTGGAATGTTCGCCTGTACCAAGCCGATGGTGCGGGTGTCATCACTGGCTTCGGTCCATTGAATATTGTTCAGCAGCAAGCCCAGAGGCCAGGCCAGCAGTGCGACGGCGGCGAGTGCTATGGCGCTGGGGGACTTCCACGATTCGAAGGTACGGCGCGCAAAGAGAGCCATTACCGCCGCGGTAAACGCCAGCAACAGGCCGATACCGTACACGCTGACGATGGGTGCCCAGCCCGCCAGCCAAGTGTGGATGTGCCCGTAACCGGCAAACAGCCATGGGAAACCGGTAAACATCCAGGTACGCAACCACTCGCTGAAAAACCACAGCGCGGCAAAGGCGAGGGCGAAGGAGATCGGCTTGCTGCGAAAGCGCGAGATCAATACAAATGGCAGTGCCAGCAGCACCGCCAGTATGCCGACAAAGGCGCCGGTAAGAATGACGCCGAGCAGTGGCGATGAGTTGCCAAAGTCGGTAATCGATACGTATACCCAGGAGCCACCCGTGGCAAACAGGCCCACCCCGTAACACAGTGCTAACCAAAAGGTATTTTTGCCCGAGAGCTTTGGCGCCTTGGGGCCCGGTGCCAGTAGCCAGGCAAACAGCCCGAGTGACAGCAGGCCGCACAACCATAGATTGTATGGGGCAAAGGAAAGGGTCATCAGGCCGCCGGCAATCGCGGCGGCCACGGCGGGCAGGGGTTTACGCATCAGCCATCTTCTTCTGCGGGCTTGTCGAACCGACTCACGCGCAGCAGATGGATCTGCCGGTTGTCGGCGTAAAGGACACGGAACTGGAAATCCCCGAGCTTGGTGATTTCATCCCGTCCTGGCAGGTGGCCAAAGGACTGCATGATCAGGCCGCCCACGGTATCAAATTCCTCGTCGCTGAATTCACAGGCGAAGAACTCGTTAAATTCCTCAATGGGAGTGAGTGCCTTAACGACATAGTCGTTGTCGCTCACCTTGCGGATGAAGCTATCTTCTTCTTCCTCGTCCGTCTCGTCTTCGATTTCGCCGACGATTTCTTCGAGGATATCTTCAATAGTCACCACGCCCGAGACACCACCGTACTCGTCGATAACGACAGCCATGTGATAGCGGTTTTCGCGGAATTCCTTCAGCAGGATATTCAGGCGCTTACTTTCGGGGATGATGTTGGCGGGGCGGATATGGTCTTCCAGACGGAATTCATCCACACCCTTCAATACCAGCGGCAGCAGGTCTTTGGCCAGCAGGATACCGCGGATATCGTCGATGCTTTCGCCCACTACCGGGAAGCGGGAGTGGCCGGACTCGATGATCTTGGGAAGGAAGTCTTTGGGGCAGTCTTCGATACTGACGACCACCATCTGCGAGCGCGGAATCATGATTTCCCGCACCTGCTGGCTGGAAACGTCCAGCGCACCCTCGATGATGGTTAATGCCTCGGCGTCCACCACCTTGTTTTCGGCGGCGTCCTTGATGATTTCTAGTAGCTCATCACGGGATTTGGGCTCTTGTGAAAAGGCGCCCAGTATTTTTTCCAACCAGTTTTTCTCCCCCGACCGAGGGCGGTTGGAAGAGGAGCTACTTGGGGGTTCGTCGGTGGTCATGGATGTGGCCATACTCCGCTTTACTCGTCGATTCCGTTTGTCATTTGTCTATTTGTACGCCCTGTGTGGGCGCTTCAATTGGCTGGTAAGGATCGTCGATCCCAAGCCCTGCCAGTATCCGGGTTTCAAGATTTTCCATGATCTCGGCTTCATCGTCCTCGATATGGTCGTAACCCAATAGATGCAGTGTGCCATGGACCACCATGTGTGCCCAGTGGGCCGAACACGCTTTGTGCTGCTGTTCCGCTTCTCGCGCCACTACCTGGGCGCAAATCACCAAGTCGCCCAGCAGGGGCAGGCCGAGTTCCGGCGGGATATCGGCCGGAAACGAGAGCACATTGGTGGGTTTGTCTTTGCCGCGGTACTGGCTGTTGAGTGCCTGACTTTCGTCTTCATCGACGATACGCAGGGAGATCTCAGCTTCAGCGCGGTGCGTGCCCACAGCGGCGGCGGCCCAGAGGGCAAGGTCCTCATCGCTGGGTAGGGCGGTAAGTGTGGTGGCCCGCTGAACATCCAGGTGGATGTCCGCGGGCGAGGCCGACTGGCTCTCAGATAGGGTGGCGTTCATGGGCGCGGCCTCAGGCCGCATCTTCTCCAGCGCGGCCAGCGGCTTCGAGCGCGGCGGCTTTACGCGCGGCGCGTTCAGCCTGTTGCTCGGCTTCCACTTCCGCCTCGTGCACGTCGTAGGCTTCGACGATGCGCTGTACCAGCGGGTGGCGAACCACGTCTTTGGCACCGAAATGGGTGAAGCTGATGCCGTTGACCTTGCCCAGCACCTCAATCGCGTGGCGCAGGCCGGAGGCCTGTCCGCGGGGCAGGTCGATCTGGCTGGGGTCACCGGTGATCACCGCGGTAGAACCAAACCCGATACGGGTCAGGAACATTTTCATCTGCTCGCGGGTGGTGTTCTGGCTTTCGTCGAGAATAACGAAGGCGTTGTTCAGGGTACGACCGCGCATATACGCCAGCGGTGCAACCTCAATCACGTTGCGCTCAATCAGCTTGTCGACGGTTTCAAAACCGAGCATTTCATAGAGTGCGTCGTACAGCGGGCGCAGGTAGGGGTCTACCTTCTGGCTCAGGTCGCCGGGCAGGAAGCCCAGCTTTTCGCCGGCTTCTACTGCCGGGCGTACCAGCAGGATGCGCTCTACCTGGTCCTTGAGCAGTGCTTCTACCGCACAGGCTACGGCCAAGTAGGTCTTACCGGTACCGGCGGGGCCAATACCGAAGTTGATATCGTTGCTCTGCACCGCACGCACGTATTTGCGCTGGTTAACCCCGCGCGGGCGTACTGAACACTTCTTGGTGCGAATCAGGACTACTTGGTCGCCTTCACCTTCAGCGGCCTTCTGACCACCGTTCATCAGCTCTTCCACCCCGGACTGCTGCAGGGCGAGATGGATCTCGTCTGGTGTCAGGCTGTCTTTGCCACCGGTTTCCTTATATAGGCTGCTGATGATCTCACCGGCTGCGCGTGCGGACTTGGCGTCACCGTAGAAAGCAAACTGATTGCCGCGATTGCGGATTTCAATATCCAGTCGCTGTTCAATCTGGCGCAGGTGTTGATCAAATTGGCCACAGAGGTTGGCCAGGCGGCGGGCGTCGTTGGGCTCAAGAGTGATGCTGTGAGCGAGGGCTTGTGTTTCCAAATTGGTTTCCATGCACCTTTTGTCTGAGGGTTCAGTCTGTAGGTTATACCCATTTCGGCACAATGGGAAAGGGCGCTTTGTGACGAATGGGTTCTAAACAGTTCGGTGGCTTATAACACTGGAGTATGAAGGTTTTTCGCTCGTGACCGGTTTGGTGACTTTGTTACTTCGTAGCTTCTTAGGTGGCGGCGCTGCTGCCGGGATTCGTTTCCGGGACACGCTACAAGCACATCCCTGTGCGCTCGGACGCGGCCATCCTTGGCCGCGTACGGTCCCGGAAACGAATCCCGGCATCAGCGCCTTAGCTTTAGGCCGTGGACCCTGACGTTAGCGAGTAGAGTCCATCAGATCAGCTCAGAGGGCCATCCAGCTCAGAAGCTACCAAGGTACCGCGCAGGGAGTTAGGCAGCGCTTCCTCAATCACAACGTCGGCAAACTTACCAATCAGCTCCAGCTGGTCACAGCGGAAGTTGACCACGCGGTTGTTCTCGGTGCGACCTTGCAGTTGGCCAGGGTCTTTCTTGGATACGCCGCTGACCAGAACGCGCTCCACATTCCCGACCATACGGCGGGCGATCTCCGCAGCCTGCTGGTTAATGCGGTGCTGCAGCAGTTGCAGGCGCTGTTTCTTGACCTCTTCCGGCGTGTCGTCCGGAAGGTCCGCGGCCGGGGTGCCCGGACGGGGGGAGTAAATAAAGCTGAACGAGATATCGAAGCCCACGTCCTGAATCAGCTTCATGGTGGCTTCAAAGTCGCGCTCGGTCTCGCCCGGGAAACCGATAATAAAGTCGGAGGACAGGCAGATATCCGGGCGAATCGCCTTCAGCCGGCGGATCTTGGACTTGTATTCCAGTGCCGTGTGGCCGCGCTTCATCGCCATCAGAATGCGATCGGAGCCACTCTGAACCGGCAGGTGCAGGTGGTTTACCAGCTCTGGTACTTCCGCGTACACGTCGATCAGCGCATCGGAAAACTCCACCGGGTGCGAAGTGGTGTAGCGGATGCGGTCGATACCGTCGATCGCTGCAACATAGGTGATCAGCTCGGCGAAATCCACGATCTGGCCATCTTCGCCGGGTGCACGGTACGCATTTACGTTCTGGCCCAGCAGGTTTACCTCGCGCACACCCTGGTCAGCCAGGTGCGCCACTTCTTCCAGCACGTCTGCGACCGGGCGGCTCACTTCTTCACCGCGGGTATAGGGCACAACACAGAAGGTGCAGTACTTGGAGCAGCCTTCCATGATGGAAACGAAAGCGCTTACACCGTCGGCTTCCGGCTGGGGCAGGCGATCGAATTTCTCGATTTCCGGGAAGGACACATCAACCACGATCGCGCCGCTTTCCTGTTTCTTGGTTTCCATCATCTCCGGCAGGCGATGCAGGGTCTGCGGGCCGAATACCAGGTCCACATAAGGGGCGCGCTTGGCGATGGCTTCACCTTCCTGGCTGGCCACGCAGCCGCCGACGCCGATCACGAGTTCGGGATTCTTTTCCTTGAGGTGCTTCCAGCGGCCGAGCTGGTGGAACAATTTTTCCTGAGCCTTCTCGCGGATAGAACAGGTGTTTACCAGCAGTACATCCGCCTCTTCGGGATCGTCGGTGGGTACCATCTGGTGGGATTCCCCCAGCAGGTCCCGCATACGGGCAGAGTCGTACTCGTTCATCTGACAGCCGTGGGTCTTGATGAAGAGCTTTTTCACCGGTTTTTCGGATAATTCGGAGGACTTCTCGGTGGACATGATGCGCCTGGTTAAAAACTGGTCAATTCAAAAGGTCGGGCATTATACCGACCCCTCTGGAGGCTGCATAGACGGGGGCAGGCGAGAGTGATAATCTTCCGCGCTTTTCGCGGGTCAGCCCGCCTGCACACTAGTATTCATGGGGCATCCGCATAGGCCCCGGCATTGAGCAATCTATGGCAAACCCAATCTACAAAGTCATTTTTCACAACCAGAACCAGGTGTTCGAGCTTTACGCGCGCGCCATCTACCAAAGCGAGATGTATGGCTTCGTTGAGGTGGAAGAGTTCGTGTTCGGGGAAAAGTCCCAGCTGGTGGTCGACCCCAGTGAAGAGAAGCTGAAAACCGAGTTCTCCTCGGTGAAGCGCTCCTATATCCCCATGCACAGCATTGTGCGGATTGACGAGGTGGAGAAAGAGGGCGTTGGCAAGGTTCACGACGTGAAGGGCGACAAGGTGGCTCAGTTTCCATTCCCTGCGCCGATGCGCCACCCGAGCGACTCCGAGTAAGGCATTGTCCTTGCTCACCAAAAAACGGGCTCAGCGGCCCGTTTTTTTATGCCCGCAATATGCGCGCGCCGCTTTGGCAGTCCTGTCGGCTGCTACCACTATTTTGTGTGTTCCCGCGACAATGTGATGCGCTTGTGGCGCCTGAAGCGTTAAATGTGCGCCATTTGTCGCATTGCCGGCATGTGCGCGTGGCGGCAGTCTATTCTGAGAGAGGGATGGATAAAATCCCGACAACCTAAAATGTAGTGGAAGTTTTTAGGTGATCTCATGACCTCAATTCCGGCCACCAAAGCCGCTATCTCCGCCCTGAAAATTGAGCAGCGCGTCGAACGCGATGTGAAAGCGGGCATCCCCGAAGTCGACCGACGTAACCACACCGACAGCGAAGAGAGTATGCGCTCTTACGTGGTGCGGGAAATCATCGGCCGTGTCCACGAGAACCGCCAGAGCGAGCTCGATAAGGAGCTTGCGGATCGCAGTGAAGTGGATATTCGCCAGCTCTACCAGGAAATGAAAAACACCGAGTCGCTGGTGGAAAAAACCATCGCTGCGCGCCTGGCCAATCTGGTGAGTGGCATCAAGCAGCGCGCGCAGGAGTATTCCGCGTTACGCATGGACTTGGAAATGTTTCGGGAGCGCAACGGACTTACCCGAGAAGCGGTGTACCGCGAGTCCAAAATGCTGCATTTTTCCATTGTGTTTTTCATCGTCATTCTCGAGACGGTGTTGAATGCGTTCTTCCTGTCGAAAGGCAGTGCGCTTGGACTGGTCGGCGGTTTCTTTCAAGCGTTTATCATTTCCATGATTAACCTCGGATTTGCTGCCTTTCTGGCTTTTTCCCTGCGACATTGTTTTCACTTGAACCCACTGAGAAAACTCGGTGCTGGCGTTTTGTTTGGCGCGGTGCTGGTTACTTCGGTGGTGTTTGTACTCGGAGTGGGGCACTACCGGGAGGCGCTGGAGGCCGATCCATTTACCGCGTCGCAGGTGGCGATGAGCACACTGCAGGCGGAGCCTCTGGGTATCCAGGATTTCAATTCGTGGATCATGGTGGTGGTCAGTGGCATAGCTCTGGTGTTACTGACAGCAAAGTTCTTTGTGGTGGATGACCGCTACCCGGGGTACACGGCAATTACCCGACGAGTGAAATCCCAGCATACGGCGTGGCGCGATGCCCACGAAGATGCGATTGAGAGTGTTAACCAGATGGCGGAAGAAATACAGGATGGCATTTCTGACACGGAGAAAACCATTCGCGCGCAGTTTATCCAGTTCAAGGCGAGTATTGAGCGCAGCGAAGAAATTCATCGGCACTATCACGAAGACATTATCAAGGCGCAGGGCTTGCTGGATGAGCTTGTTCGTTACTATCAATCCTATTCCGCGCGCATGATGAACCGCCGCTCCGCCTACTTCGGCGAGCTTCTGCGCTTTGAGCTGGAAAAACTGCCGCGCCTCAACACCACGGGACTCGAGCAGCATAAACAGGATCTCGCGACCTTCGAGCAGGTGATGGACGAACTGGATCACACCTACACCGGTGCGATCGATGTGGTGAACCGCCGCTGCGAGACGATTCAGGCGGCCCTTTCCGAGCTTGTGGACAAGCTTGAGTTGGACCACGGGTTGCGGAGAGGCTGATGGCTGGGGTGCGTCGAACAAGGCTCCGCACTAGTCGCCGCGGGCGTTTCTCCAGCGAAGACAAAAAGGGTGTGCTGGTGTTTGCCCTGGGCCTGATCATCCTGTTGGCACTGGCGGTGTTCGCACTGAAGGTGGTGCGCTCGCCGGCACGGGATTTTGATGCGGTGACTCTGTGCAATCCACACTTGCCGCGTTTTGCCCAGCATCTGGTGGTGATCGATGCGTCGGATACCATGTCCGCGCATCAAGTCCACTTCCTGAAAACGCATATTTCCGACCTGCTGGCCTCCGCCGCGGTCAACGACCGGTTTTCGATTTTTGTGCTGGATGATCACTACAACGGGCTTTCCGAACCGGTGATCGATTTGTGCAAGCCGCATTCGGGTAAAGAGGTCAGTGCGCTGACGGCCAATCAGCAGTTTGTGGATGCGCTGTACAAGCAGCGTTTTGCCCAGCCTCTGGATCGCGCCATTGGCCGCGCTGTGACTGGTGAAGCACAGCCGGTATCGCCAATCTATGAGGCGCTATCGGATGTCGCCGCGCTCAATCATCTGGATCCCGCAGCGCAAAATGTGCATCTCACGATCGTCAGCGACATGGTGCAGAACTCCCGCGCCGGTTCGGTGTTTAAGCGGGGATCGGCGGCCATTGATCAGTTGCCCATGATCGATTTACGCCGTGTGCGCACCCGGGTCTACTGGCTGGACCGTGAGAAGTACCAGCGCTTCCAGACAGCGGAGCTGGAGGCCAGCTGGGAGGATTATCTGGGCAGCATTTCCCGGCTGGAAAGGATTCAGCGGGTACGCAATTAGAATAATGTTTTGCAGAAGCGCGGATTTCGTCGCTTCTTTCCTTCCCCATCCTGCTTTGCAATAGAAGCTTCAAGAAACAGCCGTCGGTTTGTAAGAAAACTCAAGCAAAGTCTCATGCCATCTGATGTGGTCCGAACCAACGATGATGGGACTAGCCAATGAGTAATCGATATCGCGCATTGTGGATTTCCGATGTTCATCTGGGCAGCCGGGATAGCGAGCCGCAACGGCTGGCGGACTTTCTGGCCCAGAATTCCGCCGATACGGTGTATCTGGTGGGCGATATTTTTGACATGAAAGCCCTTTCCCAAGGCAAGGGCAGCTGGTGTCATGCCTCCTCCTTGCTGCTGGGAATGCTGTCGGAACTGGGCAGTAACACCCCGGAAATCATCTATGTGCCCGGCAATCACGATGCCCCAATGCGCAGCTGGGCGGGCAAGCGTCTGGGCAATATCCGCGTCGAGCGCGAATGGACCCACACCACGAACGATGGCAAGCGCTACTGGGTGACCCATGGCGATCAGTTCGAACACCATATCGAAATCAACCCCGTCAGTTACCACATAGGTGATCAGAGCTATTACCTGATGTTGCGTATCAATCGCTGGATCAATTACTGGCGCAGTCGTTTTGACAAGCCTTGGTGGTCTCTCGCCAATCACGTGAAGAATCGTGTGCACGCCGCCCGCCGCATGATGAATAAATTTGAAGAAGTCGCGATTCGTGAGACGGCCCGTCGTGGATTCGACGGGGTGATCTGTGGGCACATCCACCGAGCCGGTATCCGTCACAGCGCCTCCAAGGACAGTGCCTGCAAAGACAGCGCCGTGACTTACGCCAACTGTGGGGATTGGGTGGATTCAATGACCGCCATTGTGGAAGAAAAGAGTGGTGCGCTGAACGTATTACACTGGCACCGGACGCCGAAGATTGCCCGTATTATGACTGAGGCGGTGGCCGCATGATTCAACTGGAAAACCTTTTACAGAAGAACCCCTGGTACAGTGCTGCGCCGAGAAGCCCGACGCGCCGATTGATGTCCGCCACGGTAAAAAAAATATGTTGTGAGCAGCAGCTGCAACAGTTTGGCAAGGACTTCCCCCACCTTGGGGGGCTGGACTTTATCCGCCAAGTATTCCGCTCCTTTGATTTCCGTTATGACGTCAATCTGGCGGAACTTGAGCGCATTCCTACCACCGGCCCGTTAGTGATTGTGTCCAATCACCCACTGGGCAGCCTCGATGGACTGGCGCTGATCGACCTGGTCGCGCGTGTTCGTAAAGACGTGAAGGCGATTGCCAGTCAGTTGCTGTGGAATATTGAGCCGCTGCGCAGTTATTTGCTGCCGGTGGATAACTTTAATGGCCGCACCCGCCGCGAGGATGTGGAAGGGATCTACGACTACTTACGTGAAGGCGGTGCCATCATCGTATTCCCTGCGGGTGAAGTATCGCGACTTACACCTCAGGGGGTGCGCGACGGTCGCTGGAATCCAGGCTTTATTCGTTTTGCCGACAAAACCAGCGCGCCTATTCTGCCAGTGCAGGTACGCGGTCGGAATTCCTTGTGGTGGTATGGCCTGTCTATCGTCAACAAACCGCTGTCCACCTTGTGGCTGGTGCGGGAAATGTTCAAACAGGTAAGCCGCGGAATCGACATTCGCGTCGGTACACCAGTGGCACCAGAGCACTATCGGCAGTGGCCAATGACGCCGCGTGCCCAGGCGAAGCTGTGGAAAAAGCAGGTTTATCGTCTGCATAGGAAGCCGGAAGAACTGGCGCCGGAGCCAATTGCTGCGGCTGAAGCGCCGTTCGAAGTTGCGAGAGGCATTGCCAGTTGCGAGACCCTGGTGGCCCACGGGGAGTTCGAGGTAAAGCTGTATCGCCAGCAACCGGACTGTCCGGTAATGCGTGAGCTGTCGCGCCTGCGTGAGATCGCGTTTCGCGCGGTGGGCGAGGGTACCGGCAACAATCGCGATTGGGATGCGTTTGATGCCTGGTATGACCATCTGCTGCTGTGGGATAAGGACCGTCAGCAGCTTGCGGGTGCTTACCGTTTGGTAAGTACGGATGGTTTGGCTGCGGACGAAATCTACTCCACCACTCTGTTCAACTATTCCCGCTCGCCGGAGGAATGCTTACCCAGATCTGCAGAGCTTGGGCGCAGTTTTCTACTGCCTGAGTACTGGCGCAGCCGCGGCCTGGATCTGTTGTGGTGTGGTATTGGTCAGTGGATTTTGCGCAATAACCGACGATTCCTGTTCGGTCCTGTCTCCATGCCCGGTAACTTTTCCCGTCGCGCCAAATCCGCCATTGTTCGTTACTTCCTGCACCATTTTTCCACCGAACGTCCGATGGGAAATGCGCGCCTGCCATTTGTCGAGGAGCGCGCAGATCTACCGGTGCTTTCCGGCTGCGCAAACGAAGATATGCTGCAGCTGAAACATATCCTGAAGGAAGAGGGGGTGGTGTTGCCGCCGCTCTTCAAGAAGTACACGGCGGTTACCACTCCCGGTGGTACCAGCTTCCATGCCTTCAATATCGACCCGGATTTTTGCGATTCGGTTGACGGCCTGGTTGTGGTAGATCTGGAGAAAATGGACTCCAAATTTGCCAGGCGATACCTGACTGCTATCTGATACGGTGTGGCGATGTAGCGGATGTCCCCATTCCACCGTCTGTGGATGACTTCCCATCCGCAACCGGCGCCCTTTTCCCTGTGCGTTGTCGCAGTTCTGTTACCCTTGTGGTTTCTGATCTTTCGCACCCGGGATAACAGCTATGGAACAGTGGTGTCGGAAAGCGCTTCTCATCCTTTCCATGTTGTTTTTTGCGCAGGCCTCAGCGTTTGCGCAGGAAGTGGAGAGTGTAGAGAGTGCAAATAGTGGAGAGAGTGGACAGAGTGCCGCGGCCGATGCGGCAAAACCACACATTGCGCAACTCACCATCGATGGCCCCATCGGGCCTGCGACAACAGACTATCTGATTCGCGCTAGCGACAAGGCACGCGAAAATGGTGCGCGCCTGATTATCATCGATATGGATACGCCCGGGGGGTTGGACGCCGCCACCCGGGACATCATCCAGCACATCCTCGCGTCAGAGATTCCCTACGTTACCTATGTGACACCCGCCGGTGCCCGTGCAGCCAGTGCCGGTACCTATATTTTGTATGCGAGCCATGTGGCTGCGATGACGCCATCGACAACTCTGGGTGCGGCGACACCTGTGCAGATGGGCGGTATGCCGGGGCAGCAGGAACCACCGGGCCAGCCACCGAGAGAAGCTGCAGAGCAGACTTCCAAAGAGGCAGAAGAAGACACTGCGGATACATCGCAAGGCGATGGCGCGGATAAGAGTCCGGACCGTTCCGGAAGCGCGATGGAACGCAAGGTGATTAATGATTCGGTGGCATACATTCGCGGGTTGGCACAGCGCCATGGCCGCAACGCGGATTGGGCGGAAAAAGCGGTGCGCGATGCCGCAACGCTTACCGCGCAGGAAGCGCTGAAAGAGAATGTGATAGACATCGTTGCTGATAACCAACAGGGATTACTGCAGCAGCTGCCAGACAGAGAAATTGTATTGCTGGGCGAACAGCAGAAGATCGCCGCAGATATCGTAGAGTTACCCGTGGTGGCTTATGCACCGGACTGGCGCAACGAACTGCTGTCCCTAATCACTAACCCTCAGATCGCTTATATCCTGCTGTTGATCGGCATCTATGGATTGATTTTCGAAGGCTACAGCCCGGGTGCCATTGTGCCCGGCGTAGTTGGCGTTATTTGCCTGTTGCTGGCGTTTTACGCGCTACAGGTATTGCCAATTAGTTACGCTGGGCTGGCACTGATTGTCGTCGGTGCACTGCTAATTGCGGCGGAGTTTTTTGTGCCGAGTTTCGGCGCCCTCGGTATTGGTGGCGTGATTGCACTGGTGATCGGTTCGGTAATGCTGATTGATAGTGATGTGCCGGGTATGCGCGTATCCAAGACTTTGATCGGATCCATTGCTGCGGTCAGTGGCTTGGCATTACTGGGAATTATGTATGCCATCGGCCACAGCTTGCGCAAACCTAAGGTACCGGCAAATCAGGCGATGGTTGGGCGCACCGCCATTGTTGACGAAGTGCGACCGGAGCTACTGGTAAAAGTCGGTGGCGAGATCTGGCGTGCTCGCTGTGACGAGCCGCTAAGCGAAGGGCAGACAGTGCGGGTGACGTCTGAACAGGGTTTGATGTTGCAGGTGGAACCACAGTAATCAGTTTCAACAGAAGTTGTCTGAAATAAGCAATTTAATTAAATAGTCAGGGAGAGATGTCTATGGTCAGTTACTTTGCCAGTCTGCTGATACTGGCGGTTGTCCTGGTAATCATGTACGCGATTCGTATTCTGCGAGAATACGAACGTGCGGTGGTATTTTTTCTTGGACGTTTTCAGGCGGTGAAGGGGCCGGGGCTGATCATCATCATTCCGGTACTGCAGACGATGGAACGTGTGGACTTGCGTACGGTGGTAATGGATGTACCGACGCAGGATGTGATTAGCCGGGATAACGTGTCTGTAAAAGTGAATGCGGTTGTGTATTACCGGGTAATTGATCCACAGTCTGCCATCATCAATGTGGAAAACTATCATGAGGCGGTAAGCCAGCTCTCGCAAACTACGTTACGGTCGGTGCTGGGTAAGCATGAGCTGGATGAGATGTTGTCCGAGCGGGATAAGCTCAATGTGGATATTCAGAAAATTCTCGATGAGCAGACGGATGCCTGGGGTGTGAAAGTCACCAATGTGGAAATCAAGCATATCGACCTGGATGAGAGCATGATCCGCGCGATTGCCCAGCAGGCCGAAGCGGAGCGCTCACGTCGTGCCAAGGTAATTCACGCAGAGGGTGAGGCGCAGGCTGCACTGAAGCTGACCGAGGCTGCCGATCAGCTATCCAAGAATTCGAATGCGATCACGCTGCGGTATATGCAGACGTTGATTGATATTGCCGGAGAGCAGAATTCGACGATTGTGTTCCCGCTGCCGATGGACTTAATTAAGCCGCTTTTGGACCAACAGATGAAACGAGGTGCGTGAGTAGGTTGAAGTCAGTGGTGCCGAGTAAGGTAGGTTAGTGGCGACAAAGCACTGGGTACTTGTTTTCGAAACCGCTATAAATACATCCATGTAAGCTGCGTCGGCGACGTCCATGTCGCCGACGCTTTCGAAAACAAGTACCCAGTACTCTGTCTTCGATTTGAAGAATCGTAATCTATCTAAGCTAGCCACAGCTCATGGATCGATAAAGCACTGAGTTTGTCGCTAAGGTCCAGTGCCGGGGAGGCTTTTCAGGAGCGTCGCAAATCAGGATGTTTGCGCCGCAGCGCCCAGGGATGGGTTCACAGGGGGGCGCCTAGCTCGGTCCCGAAAACCCTTCCCCGGTGCTTTAACGCCCGTGACTCTCCTAAGTGGAGCCCCGGGAGTAATATCACTTCAGTAGCTTTTTAAGCAGCAAAGCAGTAGACCCATCCCATTCTTCCGGGATTTCCCCATCAATGGCCGCATGTACGCCATTGCCAAGCACTTTGCCCAGTTCCACACCCCACTGATCAAACGGGTTGATTTCCAGCAGGCAGCCAAAGGTAAATACCTTGTGCTCGTAGAGTGCCAGCAAACTGCCGAGATGGAACGGATCGAGCTTTTCCACAATCAGCGTATTGCTCGGGCGGTTGCCGGGAACCACCTTGTGTGGTGCCAGCTGGTGGACTTCTTTATGCGTGTGGCCGGAAGCTTCCAGCTCGCGGCGGGCTTCAGCTAGTGATTTACCACGCAGTAGAGCCTGGCTCTGGCTCAGGCAGCAGGACAGCAGCCACTGATGCTGTTCTTTCAGCTCCGAAGTGGGTTCCTTGATGGCAACAAAATCCGCCGGGATCATGTCGGTGCCCTGATGCAAGAGCTGGTGGAAAGAGTGCTGCCCATTACTGCCCTCCGCTCCCCAAATCACTGCACCACTCGGGTAGGGCAGAGGCTGGCCGTCGCGGGTGACGCTCTTGCCCAAGCTCTCCATATCCAACTGCTGCAGCCACGCCGGGAACTTGGCAAGTCGCTGCGCATAGGGGAGAACCGCGAGGCTGCCCGCGCCCCAGCACTGACGGTACCAGAAGTGAATCAGCGCCATCAGCACCGGAAGATTCTGGCTGAATTCCGCTTCCGCGAAATGTGTGTCCATCGCGTTCGCGCCCTTCAGCAGGTCGCTGTATACATCGAATCCACAGGCCAGTGCTACCGGTAATCCGATCGCTGACCACAGGGAGTAGCGGCCACCCACCCAATCCCACATCGGGAAAATATTTTGAGCCGCGATACCGAAGTCCTGGGCGGCAACGATATTGCTGCTCACTGCAACAAAATGCTTCTCCAGATCGGATGCATTACATCCAGCGTCGAGTACCCACTGGCGCGCGGAGAGGGCGTTCTGGCGGGTTTCCAGGGTTGAGAAGGACTTGGAGGCAACGATAAATAGCGTTTCGTCAGCGGGCAGGGAGGCGAGGGTATCGCTGAGGTCGGCACCATCGATGTTCGCCACAAAGTGGGCGGTCAGGTCCTGCTTGTGCCAGGGGCGCAGGGCTTCCCATACCATGCGCGGTCCGAGATCTGATCCGCCGATGCCAATGTTGACCACGTGGCGAATGGTTTTGCCGCTAAAGCCGGTCCAGGCCCCACTGTGTACCTGTTCCACAAAACGGGCCATTTGCGCACGGCAATCGGCTACCGCCTGTTCGTGCTCGGTTTTGGGCTCTCCCTGAAAGCGCAGGGCGGTATGCAAGGCCGGGCGGTGCTCGGTGTTGTTGATGCTGGCACCAGCAAACAACGCCTCGATACTGCTTTTCAGATGCGCGGTATCGGTGTAGTCCAGTAGTTGCTGCAGCGTATCGGCGTTGAGCAGGTTCTTACTGTAATCGAGATACAGGCCGGCAGCTTCGGCACTAAAGGTCTGCGCGCGGTCAGGGTTTGAGGCAAACAGGTCGCGCAGGGACCAGCGTTGTTGATCTTTATGTTGCTGGAGAGCGGCAATTGCGGCAGACAGGGGGAGAGCATCCATGGTCAAGACTTCTTCGCTGAAATAGATAAGTGTTCGGCTGGAAAGCTGCAGATATTAGCGACAAACGGCCGGTGCGGCCAGTTTAGCGACACAGTTAAAGGAGGGCGCAAATAGGGTGCAATTGGCGCGCAATTTCTTTCTGTGATAGATGGCGGGTATGGGAGTGTGGTGCGAGTCGCTGGTGGACGCACAGGTTTAATTCAATCGATGCTGGCTTGCGTCGCCTGTTCCGGGGCTTCTTTCTATGCATTGGAAACCGGAGATTTCCGCGCACAAATTTGTAGACCCAGAAATGCAAAATGCCGCTTCGAAAAGCGGCATTTGCACGATCCTGTTATGAGAGAGTTTACTTAACCACTTTCATACAGCGAACGTTATCGGATGCCATCCAGCAATCCGCGTCCGCAGGACAGGCCATGGAAGTCGGAATTTGTTCTGAGCCCGGTGGGCAGGCGGCCGGCATCGGAGCCGGTGCACAGCAACCTGCGAGGACCAGTGCACAAATAATTCCGGTTAAGTACTTGGCTGGAGTGAAATTCATCCCCTAACTCCTTTCCGTTGATGTTAGTCAATAGCATAGACAATAAAACGTCACCTGTTTGGTGTGCTTTGTAAAAATCTTTTCTACAAACATACCGCCCAATGGAGTGTAATAGGCGCGCGGTTAAAATAGCCGCCACTCATTAATTCAGGATAAAAACACCGCCAGTTTGTCGTCCCAGACGGCCTGAATTTAAAGGGTTAAACGCCATTTTGCGCTTAACCTTTCTCCGCGACGCCGCAGAGTGAGGAATATTTTTTTTCATTAAAGTGAAAATTTAATTTTTTTCTTTCTTGGTGGGGAAAAGCTGCAGAAATTGACGCCAGAAAATTGAAATTTTTTTATTTTTTTGAGTCGCGCTTGGTCGAGGAAAGATGTTTGTCGCGCTGGTTTTCGCGTTTCGGTAAAGCAGGAGGGGATAAAAAAATAAAGGGTGAGGCGATTCGGGCCATTGGGGTGGCCCGGGATCGGTTTAGGTGCCTGACTGCAGGAAGCGGCCAAACGCGACTGCGACGGATTCCTCTCGCTGTGGGTCTCGCAACACCCCTAGCAGGACATTGCGTAGCTCTGGCAGAAACAGGAGGTCTGTCAGCAGCAAGTTGAAGGTGTCTTGAGACTGGCTATCGCTAAGTCGCTCCAGCCACGCTTTGGCGATCTCCGGCTCTACCAGATCTTCGTTACAGCGGCTGCCGATGGCCGCGAGTACTTCCGACTGGTGGGCGGCCCCGGCGGGATTCTCTGTGAGCAACCAATTGAGAAACTGCTGTCGCATGCCCGTTGCAGGGCTGAGCGATATCCCACGTATCACGGCGGTGACAAGGTTGAAGTCCACCGCATCTGAGGCCAGATTTTGTGTGGCGCGGGCGATCAGCGGCTCTACCAGCTGGTGATCAATGGCCTCACTTTCCAGGCACTGGCAAAGAGAGATCAGTGCTGGTGTGGCAAAACGCGACAGGTTTGCGATCAGATTATCGCGCTCCTTTTCCCAGTCCACCGCCAGGTCGGCAAGCCCCTGGAGAGCCAGTTGTTCCCAGGGGAATGCAGCCGGGTCCTTGGCGTAGGCCTTGGCGGCGGGGAAGTGGTCGCTGGCCGCCCTTCGCAGGACTTTGGCGGCCTTGGCGTGGAATACGGCGCGCTTATCCGCAGCGGGTGTGAACATGAGGCCGCTCTCTTCCAGCGCCTGTTGCAGTGCTTTGGCCGGATCATGGCCATTTCCGGGCTTGTGGTGGGCTGGGTCCAGAGCCTTCTGCACACCACCGAGAAAACGATCGCGAATAGGCAGAATTAGTTTTCCCTGTTCATCCAGAGGAAGACGCAGGAACCAAACAGCGGGTTCTGCTGCTCCGTTTTCTTCTGCGGCCTTGGATGGTGACAGCAGTAGCCCACACCACGCTTGGCGCAGGTAAGGGTAGGACCAGGGTGCCGCACCGTCTTCAAACGCGCGTGCGGCCTTGGCAGAAATTGGGCGCACCCGGCGCCCGAGGTCGAACCAGCGAAGGTCAAAGTCGGCTGAAGCAATCAGATCGCTCAGAGTGTTGGCCATGGATGAACTCAAGCCTTTTCTGCATCTTGCAGGGGTTGTTGGGTGCCCAGCGGCATCTGTTTAAAGTGCAGCCAGCCGTAAGCGATGGCCAGCAGCGGGCACAGAATGTTGAACAGGGCGAAAGGCGCGTAGCTGAAGGTGGCAACGCCCAGTGTGGCTGCCATGTAGGCACCACAGGTGTTCCAGGGGATCAGTACCGAGGTGATGGTGCCTGAATCTTCCAAGGTTCGAGACAGGTTCAACCCGTGCAGGCCCTTGCCTTCAAAGGCTTCGCGGAACATACGGCCGGGGATGATGATGGCCATGTACTGGTCGCCGGCTGCCGCATTCATGCCGAAACAGGTAAATACGGTGGAGGTGATCAGGCCGCCAACGGTTTTAACTCCGGAAAGCGCCCAGCGCACGATGCGCTCGAGGAAGCCTGCGCGCTCCATCACACCGCCAAAGGCCATTGCCGAGATAATCAGCCAGATGGTGTTTAGCATGCTGCTCATGCCGCCTTTGGACAGCAGTGACGCCACGGCTTCGTTGCTGGAGGTCGACTTGTAGCCATCGAACAGACTGTGCCACGCGCCTTTCAGCAGGCTTAATGGACCTTCACCGCCCGCCAGCTGGCGGGTGGCGTTGGGTTCGAAAATCATGGCAATCACACAACCCACCAGTGCGCCGATAATCAGGGTCGGGTAGGCCGGGATTCTTCGCCACGCCATAAACAGCAGAAGTGCCAGTGGCAGCAGGCTGACGATGGAAATGCTGAACTCTTCCTGCAGGGCGCCCAGCAGTTGCTGGATATCTTCTGCAGAAGCCTGGCCGGTGTCAGCCATCAGGCCGATTGCCGCGAAGACGATCAGGGCGATGGTGAACGCGGGGATGGTTGTCCACAGCATGTGGCGAATATGCAGGAACAGGTCGTTCGAGGTTACCGCCGCGGCAACGTTGGTAGTGTCCGACAGGGGAGACATCTTGTCACCGAAGTAGGCGCCGGAGATTACCGCACCGGCGGTAATGGCCGGGTTAAGGCCAAGCGCGCCGGCGATTCCCATCAGTGCCACACCCAGGGTACCGGCAGTAGTCCAGCTGGAGCCGATACTGAGGCCGACAACCGCACAGATCACACAGCTCGCGGCGTAGAACCATTCTGGGGACAGCATCTGCACCCCGTAATAGATCATCGAGGGCACGGTACCAGCGAGAATCCAGCTACCGATCAGCGCACCGACCGCGAGCAGGATCAGGATGGCGCCGAATACCAGGCTCATGCCGTGCAGCATGCCGCCTTCCATTTCTTTCCAGGTGAAGCCGTTCTTCATCCCTACCAGGGCAGCAACGCCGGCACATAGCAGCAGGGCAATCTGGTTCGGGCCGTAAGAGGAGTCGGCACCATAGAAGTACACGGAAAGCGAAAGCAGGCCAATGAGGATCAGGAGGGGGATCAGCGCATCCAGCAGACTGGGGTTGCGAGAGTCTTGCGGAGACTCGCTGGAAATGGTGTGACTCAAAGTGAACTCCTAGTGGCTGACAGCAACTTGGCTTGCCCGCTTGTGGCCGGCAGCCTGGTCAGTTTCTTGTTATAAAGCGGCCTATTCTCGTGGCCGGGTCCGGATATGTCTAGAGCGGGGTAAGGGGCGCCGCGAGGAGTTTGGGGGATGGCTGTGGCGCCGCACAGGTGGGCGAATCGGCCAGTGTTACTCCCGGGTCGGGGTTGGCGCTGGCAGTTCGCGGCCGCTTCCGGTATGTTCTGCGCCGGTTTCGCCCGGCAATTCACCTGGTTTTCGATCAGTCAGTGTACGCTGGGCCACAATAAGAATGAGCCAGAGCGCGGCGGGCGCGAACCCTCGGCGCGCTGAAGTTGGCAGGTAGCACTAGTCCATGAATGCGAGAAATATTGATCCCAGTCAGTTCGATGACATCCGCCCTTACCGGGATGACGAGGTGCGCGCGGTCCTGCGCCGCCTGGTAGAAGACCCGGAAATGTCGCGGGTGGTCGCGCACTTCCTGCTTCCCGGCGCTGCTAGCAAGCTGGAGCGTCCGCTTGCGTGGATGGTGCGCCAGCTGGTGCGCTTCGAGTTCCGCAATGCCAAGAATGTCCGCGGCGTGCAGGAAGTCATTGCCAAGTACCTGGACAAGGCGGTCAATCGCACCAGCTGCGGCCTTTCGATCTCCGGGCTCGACACCCTGCCGCGCAACCGCGCCTGCCTGTTCGTGGGCAACCACCGGGATATCGCCATGGACCCGGCGCTGGCAATTCTGTCCATGTACAAGGAAGGGCACGAGACTTCCCGTATCGCGATTGGTGACAACCTGCTGTCCAAGCAATTTGCCACCGATATCATGAAGCTCAATAAGTGTTTCGTGGTGAAGCGCAGCTCCGGCAGCCGTCGTGAGAAGCTGATGGCAGCGACCAAACTCTCCAAATACATCCATCACTCGATCGTCAACGATAACGAGCATGTCTGGATCGCCCAGCGCGCGGGCCGGGCTAAAGATGGGCTGGACCGCACCAACCCCGCGCTGGCGGCCATGTTTGCCATGGCGAAGCCAAAGGATCAGCCTTTCGCGGACTTCTGGCGCGAGCTGCACATTGTCCCGCTGGCGATTTCCTACGAGTGGGATCCCTGCGACCGCCACAAGGCGCGCGAACTCTACATCAAGGAACACAAGGACGAGTACCAGAAGCAGGCCCACGAGGACCTGGGCAGTATTGCCAAGGGTGTGGTGGGCCAGAAGGGGCACATCCACGCGGCATTCGGTACCCCGATTGAAGGCGATTTCAACGATGTCGGCGCCCTCGCGGACGAGATTGATCGCCAGATCATCGGTAACTATGTGCTGCACCCCACCAATATGATCGCCTACGAAAAGATCTATGGTGAGGCGCCCGCGCTGCCCGTGGGCTACCCGCCCAAGCCCTGGAATCCCGAAGAGCACCAGGAAATCCGGGAGAAGTTCGAACAGCGTATGGCGCGGATTGATGAGCGCTGGCGTGACAAGGCCATTCTGGGCTACGCCAATCCCGTGGTATCGCGCCTCGCGTTCGAACAGTAATCGCACGCCACTAATCTCACGCCACTAATCTCACGCCACAATGGCGCAAGACTGAGCAAGCGTGGATAATGGCCGGCTGATATAACCCCTGTGTAAATACAGCCCCAGTGCAAATTCAGCCGGTCCCCAGTGCTCAGCGATAAAGACAAAGAATCCATCCAAAACGCCTACCGTCAGTTCCTCAATGGCCGCGAGCTCAAAGCCCGCTATGGCCAGAAACTGATGATTGCAGCCATCGCCCGTGCCCTTGGCGGCATTCAACGCAATGGCGCCGGCGAGCGCGACCACGGCAAGACCGACGGTGAGCACATCTGTGTGGTAGAAGCCGGTACCGGTACCGGTAAAACCGTTTCCTACCTGCTGGCGGCCATCCCCATGGCAATCGCCCACGACAAAACCCTGGTGGTCTCCACCGCGACCGTGGCCCTGCAGGAGCAGATTATCCTCAAGGACCTGCCGGAGCTGGTGCGTCACTCCGGTCTCAAGTTTGATGTCGCCCTCGCCAAGGGACGCGGCCGTTACCTGTGCCTTTCCAAACTCGATCAGCTCCTGACCGAACTCACCTCCAGCGGTGTGGGAGGCTCCCTCGCCCTGTATGAAGACGAGAAGCCGCAAGTGGATGAGGCTGGGGTCAAGCTGTACCGGGAAATGGCCGACGAATTGGCCAGCGGGCGCTGGGATGGCGATCGCGATAATTGGAAAGACACCCTGGAAGGCGAAGATTGGAGCCGGGTTACCACCGATCACCGGCAGTGCAGTGGTCGTCGCTGCCCGCATGTGAGCAGCTGTAGCTTCTTCCGCGCCCGCGAAAGCCTGGGCAAAAGCCGCGTGATCGTGGCGAATCACGATTTGCTGCTGGCTGACCTGGCACTCGGTGGCGGGGCCATTCTGCCACCGCCGGAAGAAACCATTTATGTGCTGGACGAGGCCCATCACCTGCCGGATAAGGCCCTGAACCACTTTGCCCACCACAGCCGCGTCGGTGCGACCACCGGCTGGCTGGATCAGGCGAATAAAAACCTCAGTCAGATGCTGGGGGAAATTGGCGATGGTGCCGAGCTGGACCGCGCCGGCGAAGAGCTGCCCGCACTGTTTACCTCCGCCAAACAAAAGCTCGAGATGGCCTGGCCGCTGATCGAAGACCTGTGCGAGTTCGAGGAAGAGCGCGGCCGCGGCGGCAATCAGCAATCGCGCAGCGCCCGCTTCCGCTTCGAGGGCGGTGTGGTGCCGGAATCCATGATGCAGCTTGCCGATCAGCTGCGCGAGGACTTCGATGAGATGGAGGCCCTGCTGGGCAAAATGGTGCAGTCCGCCCAGCGCATGATGGAAGACGCCCACAGCCCGGTGCCGATTGTCGATCTGGAGCGGTGGTACCCGATTCTGGGGGGGTGGCATGGCCGCGCCGAGGCCAACCTCGAACTCTGGGCCAACTATTCCCGAGAGGATCAGGGGGCGGTGCCGCAGGCCCGTTGGGTAACCCTGGTGGACTGGGGAGGCTCGTTTGATTTTGAGGTGTGCAGCTCGCCTATTCTTGCGGGCAAGACCCTGGAATACAGTCTGTGGCGGCGCTGTTACGGTGCCGTACTCACATCTGCCACATTGACCGCACTGGGGCGCTTCGATCGCCTGAAAATGCGTGCCGGTACCCCGGATAATGCCAGTTATGAGGTTGTGCCAAGCCCGTTTGATTTCTCCCGCGCGGAGTTGAGCGTGCCCAAAGATGCGGTGGAAGCGAATAATGCAGATCTGCACACCAGCGCGGTGATCGAAGCGCTGCCGGAGCTGCTGGATACCCACGGGGAAGAGGGCGGCTCTCTGGTGCTATTCGCTTCGCGCAGGCAAATGGAGACGGTCTACGAATCGCTGCCCGGAACCTGGCGCAATCGGATTCTGATGCAGGGGCAGCAGTCCCGCCAGCAGCTGCTGGACAGTCACAAGAAGAGCGTCGACAAGGGCGGGCGCAGTGTGCTGTTTGGTCTCGCCAGTTTTGCTGAGGGCCTCGATTTGCCGGGCAATTATTGCCGGCATGTGATTATCGCCAAGTTGCCGTTTGCGGTGCCCGATGATCCTATCGAAGCGGCGCTTGCCGAATGGATTGAGGCCAAGGGCGGTAACCCGTTTATGCAGATCACCGTACCGGATGCCGCGCTCAAACTGGTACAGGCCTGCGGTCGCCTACTGCGTACCGAGCAGGATGAAGGAACTATCTCGCTTTTGGACCGTCGTATCGTGACGAAGCGCTATGGCCGTGCCATGCTGGATTCATTACCGCCGTTCCGGCGCGCTATTAACTGACGATTTACCCGATATGAAGTCCATCTACCCGGATATTGCTACGCTGTTGTTGGAACTGGAAGCGGAACTGCGGCTCCTCGAGTTGTGGGATGAAACCCCACCTAGCCCCGAGGCACTGGCGAGCACCCAGCCGTTCTGTGTGGATACCCTGACCTTTCCCCAGTGGCTGCAGTTTGTATTTTTGCCGCGTATGAGTCACTTGGTGGAGCTGGAACAGCCTTTACCTGAGAAATGCGGTATTGCGCCGATGGCAGAAGAGTATTTTCGTGGGGGCAGTCTACAGGGGCCTGCACTGGTGGCAAAACTGACGGAAATTGACGAGCGATTGGCGCAGGGTTGACGTTGTTTGTCGTTTGATTCATTGTGACCAATTGGTACCATTCTGGTCCGGCTGTCACCTATGTTGATATTTCTGCCATCGCATCAGTGCATCTCACCGCGATACCCACTCCCGAAAAGCGTGGGTATCGGTGCTGTGCAGATGTTAAGTGGATAAGGTAGTATCCGGACTTTGCAAAAATCGGGTAGCAAGGAGCCCTCCCGATCACATACCGCCAGGATTACTTAATAACAGTACACAGGGCCGTCATGCGCGCCCTAAGGTAGTAATAAAGCAGATGCGGTTTTTGCCCTTAATTTCCCTTTTGCTGATGAGCCAGGTGCTCGTCGGCTGCGAATCGCTGTATTCCCGCGCGCCGGCTGCTGCGCCGGAGACAGTGAATGTATTCGAAGACACCCCGTCAGCCGCTGATGCGGCAGCCCTACCTGGCCAGTGCCCACCGGTCCAGGCCGTGGTGTGTGCCGAGCCTGAAGTCAAAGTGGTTGAGCGAGTGATCGAGCGCAAGTTCGAGACCATCGTGGAAGTACCGGTGGCCAAAGACAAATTGGTGCTTGGTTCACAGGAGTACGCGACGGTTGAGCCCGGTGATTTGCGTTTAAAGGCGCAAATCGATACTGGCGTGGCCACCAGCTCTCTCCATGTCGAGGAACTCACACGGTTTGAGCGGGATGGCAGTGACTGGGTGCGCTTTAACGTGTCCAATGGCGAAGAGACCGAGGCGGCAAAAATTGAGCTGCCCATCGAGCGGCACGTGCGCGTAGCGCGCCCGGGCTTTGATCGCCAGCGCCGCCCGATTGTGAATATGAGCCTTACCATTGGTGATGTTACCCACATGGTCGAGGTGAACCTGGTGCAGCGCGGTGATTTTGACTTCCCGCTGCAGGTAGGGCGCAACTTCCTCAAGGATTCCGCCGTAGTTGATGTGAGCCGCAAGTTTGTTCAGGGCAACGGTCAACTGCCAATCGTCAGTAAATAGCCCAAGGGAATCACACTAATCCCGATAAATGTGTCGCGTTTAATGGCAGAATTAATGGCATTCGGCAGAATACGCCGCTAAATTCTGCAAATTATCTTGATACGGGGAATGGCGAATGTCGCCACGGGCTCAGGTCTATATTCTGGCTGCGCTGCTCACATTGATGGGCGCCGGCCTTACTATCTATAAAAACGTCGAACTGGGCTTTCCGCTGCTGCCTGGTGAATACCGCACCGTCTGGACCATTGAGGCCAAGGTAGGGTTTACCGCAGACGGCGGCCCGGCCAAGGCCGCGCTCACCCTGCCAAGGGAACAGCGCAATATGGAAGTGCTGGGGGAAACCTTCAGCTCTTCCGGCTACGGTTTCAATATCATTCAGGAAGACGACGAGTATCGCGCGGTCTGGGCCAAGCGCGAGGCCAGTGGCCCCCAGTCTCTCTTCTATCAGCTCGATGTACACCAGACACCGGGCGCGGCACTGGAACAGCCCCTGGATATGAGCACCAAAGTGGTGAAGCCACTGTTGGCTGCTCGCGAACAGGAGGCGGTACGCCAGGCGATTTACTCGCTGGTAGACACGGCCCGCCAGCGTTCTTCCGACACGCAAACCTTTACCACCGAACTGCTGACCGCCCTGGCTGACCGCCGCAACCAGGACGGCAACATGATTTTCGGCTACTACAAAGATCGCTCTTTTGTCGATGTGGCACTTTTGGTCCTAGCGGCTGCAGATGTTCCTGCGCATCGTATTCGCGGCCTCTATCTGGAAGATGACCGCCGACGCATGTCCCCGGAAGATCTGCTGGAGATATACGACGGCACGCGCTGGGTGGTGTTTGAGCCGCAGACAGGGTCGCCGGGTGTGCCGAAGAACTTCTTTATCTGGCAGCGCGGGGGCAAGAGCCTGCTGGACGTTGAAGGCGGTTATAACTCTCGTGTGACCTTCTCGGTTATCTCCAACGACGTGCCCGCGCGGGACGTTGCCATGTTGAGTACCAGCCAGGAAAAAGAAGCCCTGGTGGATTTCTCCATTTACAGCCTGCCTATCGAGCAGCAGAGTATCTTCAAGCTGATTCTGCTGGTGCCGGTTGGCGCATTGGTGGTAGTGCTACTGCGGGTATTTGTCGGCCTGCGTACCTCCGGTACCTTTATGCCGGTACTGCTGGCGATTGCGTTTATTGAAACCCAGTTACTTACCGGCCTGTCGATTTTCGTCCTGATCCTGATCCTCGGCCTGTGGATTCGCTTCTATTTAAGTCGGTTGAATTTGCTCCTTGTGGCGAGGATCGCCGCCGTCGTGGTGACGGTGGTGATCCTGATGGGCGCAATCAGTGTGATCAGTTACAAGCTGGGCATTGAGCAGGCGCTGACGGTCACCTTCTTCCCGATGATTATTCTGGCCTGGACCATCGAGCGGATGTCGATTGTGTGGGAGGAAGATGGCCCTTACGAGGTTCTGATTCAGGCGGGTGGCAGTCTGCTGGTGGCGGTGATTGCCTGGTGGGTGATGACCAACCGCTATATCGAGCACTGGACGTTTAACTTCCCTGAACTGCTGCTGGTACTGCTGGGCGTGATTATGATCGTCGGTAACTACACCGGTTTCAGGCTGGCTGAACTGGCGCGCTTCCGCCAGCTGGTGCGCTAATGCATCTGTCCTATCTGTTCCGCGGTGGACTGGTCTCGCCCTTCGCGCTGAATCGGCGTGGCGTGCTTGGCATGAATGCGCGCAATGTAAATTACATTGCGCGCTACAATGACCGCGACAAATACCCGATCGTCGATGACAAGCTCAATACCAAGCGCCAGGCAAAGCGTTACCGCATTCCCGTGCCGGAATTGATTGCTGCGTTTGAAACACAGCCAAGCCGCAGAAGGGTAATGGGGGTGATCGAGCCGCTGGACAAGTTTGTGATCAAACCGGCGCGGGGCTCTGGTGGCAAGGGTATTCTGGTGATTGTCGGGCGCGACGGCGACGACTATTTAAAGCCCTCGGGAGCCAAAGTTACCGCGCTGGATATTCAGCGTCACGTGAGCAATATCCACAGTGGCCTGTACAGCTTGGGCGGTAAGCCGGACCGGGTGATGATCGAGGCGCTGGTGGATTTCGATCCGGTGTTCGACAAGTATTCCTATGAGGGCGTGCCGGATATCCGCGTGATTGTGTTTCGCGGTTATCCGGTTATGGCCATGCTGCGTTGCTCTACGCACGTTTCCGATGGCAAGGCGAACCTGCACCAGGGCGCCGTGGGCGTGGGGGTGGATCTGGCAACGGGTAAATCCTGCCATGCGGTGCAGCACGGTGTTCGAATCGACCAGCACCCGGACACGGAAATGCGTTTTTCGGACCTGGAAGTGCCGGACTGGAAGGAGTTGGTGCGACTTGCGGCCAGTTGTTATGAGATGACCGGTCTCGGGTATCTCGGCTGCGACATTGTGCTGGACCGCCGGCGTGGGCCGCTGTTGCTGGAAGCCAATGCGCGCCCCGGCCTCGCGATCCAGATCGCCAATGGTGTTGGTCTGCGCACGCGCCTGGAGCATATCGAGAAGATGGATCTTGAGCAGTTGGAAAAGGGCGTGGATGAGCGAGTGGCCTACTCGATGGATTATTTCGCGGCCGAGCCGATGGGATAATTGACTAAACGGTTGAGAAACCGAATCGGCTCATCTAGTAAATTTAAATGAGTGCATAAAAAAGGCGAGCTAGAAGCTCGCCTTTTTTGTTCTGAAGAACCGGGAATGTTACAGGTTCTTCAGAGACTCCAGCTGTTCCGCAAAGCGCGTGCGCGCGCTTTCCAGATCGGCCAGTCTTTCCTTTTCCTTGTTCACCACCGCTTCCGGTGCCTTATTCACAAAGTTCGGGTTTTTCAGCTTGCCGGCAACACTGGCGAGGTCCTTGTCCAGCTTGTCGAGTTCCTTCTGAACCCGCGCGCTTTCCGCTTCCACATCGATCAGTCCTGCCATTGGTACCAGCAGCTCCAGCTCGCCCACCAGTGCAGTGGAGGAGGCTGGCGCTTCCGCACCGGCTTCCAGAGATTCGATGGATTCCAGGCTTGCCAGCTTGGTCAGCAGGCTGCGGGTCTGCTTCAGCAGTTCTTCGTCGCGTTCGGAACCGTTGCGCAGGATCAGCGGGATTTTCTTCGCCGGGGAAATGTTCATTTCACCGCGAATATTACGTACGCCTTCGATCACACCTTTCAACCAGGCGATCGCCGCTTCGGCATTTTCGTCGATGCGGTGCTCGTTGGCTTCCGGGTAGGGCTGCAACATGATGGTGTCGCCGGCCTTGCCCGCCAGCTCTTTAGCGCGCTGCCAGATTTCTTCAGTGATGTACGGCATCAGCGGGTGCGCCATGCGCAGGATGGTTTCCAGCACGCGGATTAGTGTGCGGCGGGTACCTTTTTTCACTGCGTCGCTGGCGTTGTCGTCCCACAGTACCGGCTTGGAAAGCTCCAGGTACCAGCTGCAGTACTCGCTCCACACGAAGTCGTACAGCGCCTGGGAGGCCAGGTCAAAGCGGTAGCTTTCGATGGCTTCCTTGACTGCAATTTCGGTGCGCTGTAGCTGAGAAATAATCCAGCGGTCGGCGATGCTCAGTTCGAAGTCTTCGCTGCTGTCCTGCCCGCAGTCGTGGCCGTCGCAGTTTTGCAAAACATAACGGGACGCATTCCAGATCTTGTTACAGAAGTTGCGGAAGCCTTCGATACGGCCTACATCAAACTTAATGTCGCGGCCGGT
Organism: Microbulbifer agarilyticus; assembly: GCF_019800665.1. Lineage (GTDB taxonomy): Bacteria > Pseudomonadota > Gammaproteobacteria > Pseudomonadales > Cellvibrionaceae > Microbulbifer > Microbulbifer agarilyticus_C. The sequence continues at coordinate 83,431 of NZ_JAHVKO010000005.1, read as the reverse complement.
AGAGGCCAGCGAGTAATAGGTGTAACGCAGGGCATCGGTACCGTAGGCGGCGAGGCCTTCCGGGAATTCCTTGCGGGTCTGCTTTTCGATTTTCTCGCGCAGGCGCGGCACCTGCATGCCCGCGGTGCGTTTGGTCACCAGGCTTTCCAGGTCGATACCGTCGATCAGATCGATCGGGTCCAGTACATTGCCCTTGGATTTGGACATCTTCTGGCCCTGGCCGTCACGTACCAGGCCGTGCACGTATACGGTTTTAAATGGCACTTCCTTCTTGAAGTAGAGGGTCAGCATCATCATGCGCGCAACCCAGAAGAAGATGATGTCGAAGCCGGTTACCAGCACGCTGGTGGGGTGGAACATTTCCAGTTCCGGTGTTTCTTCCGGCCAGCCCAGGGTGCCGAAGGTCCACAGGCCCGAGGAGAACCAGGTATCGAGCACATCGTCGTCCTGGCGCAGCTCGATGTCGCCGAGGTTGTGCTTTTCACGCACGTCTTCTTCACTGCGGCCAACGTATACCTTGCCGTCGTTGTCGTACCATGCGGGGATACGGTGACCCCACCACAGCTGACGGGAAATACACCAGTCCTGAATGTCGCGCATCCAGGAGAAGTACATGTTCTCGTAGTTTTTCGGCACGAATTCAACGCGGCCGTCTTCGACAACCTTGATAGCCTCATCCGCCAGCGGCTGGGTTTTTACATACCACTGGTCGGTGAGCCACGGCTCAATGACTACGCCACTGCGGTCGCCGCGCGGAACCTTCAATGTGTGCGGTTCGATTTTCTCCAGCAGGCCCAACGCGTCCAAGTCATCGACCACCTGCGTGCGTGCAGCAAAACGCTCCATGCCGCGGTATTTCTCCGGCACGTTGTCGTTGAGGTTGGCGTCCTGGTCGAGGATGTTGATCATTTCCAGATCGTGGCGCTGGCCCATCTCATAGTCGTTGAAGTCGTGGGCCGGGGTGATCTTCACGCAGCCGGTACCGAACTCCAGATCGACATAGTCGTCGGCGATGATCGGGATCTCACGATCCGCCAGCGGCAGCTTGATGGTTTTGCCGATCAGGTGCTTGTAACGTTCGTCTTCCGGGTGCACGGCGACGGCGGTATCACCCAGCATGGTTTCCGGACGAGTAGTGGCAACCACAAGGTGGCCGGAACCGTCAGACAGCGGGTAGCGGAAATGCCACAGGCTGCCTTGTTCTTCTTCGTTCAGCACTTCCAGGTCGGAAATCGCGGTGTGCAGTTTCGGATCCCAGTTCACCAGACGCTTGCCGCGGTAAATCAGATCGTCTTCGTACAGGCGAATGAAGACTTCCTGCACCGCTTTGTAGAAACCGTCGTCCATGGTGAAACGTTCGCGGGACCAGTCCGGGCTGGCGCCCAGGCGACGCAGCTGACGCGTGATGTTGCCGCCGGATTCTTCCTTCCATTCCCACACTTTCTCAATGAACTTGTCGCGGCCCAGCTCATGGCGATTCTTGCCATCGGCGGCCAGCAGGCGTTCCACCACCATCTGGGTGGCGATACCGGCGTGGTCGGTACCCACTTGCCACAGGGTGTTGTCGCCCTTCATACGGTGGTAGCGAATCAGCGCGTCCATGATGGATTCCTGGAAGCCGTGGCCCATGTGCAGGCTGCCGGTGACGTTCGGCGGCGGAATCATGATGCTGTAGGGGGTGGCTTCGGTATTACCGGAAGGCTTGAAGTAGTCGTTTTCTTCCCAGGTTTTGTACCACTGTTGTTCGATGGCGTTGGGCTGGTATGTCTTGTCCATGCGCGGGGGAATACCTTGCGTTGTATGGGCTGGCTGCCGGGTCACAATTTCCCGGGCCATTAAAATTAGAGAATAGAGAAAAAGGGGCGGAATTATACCGCTGGGCCGAGGAGGGGCAAATCTTGTGCGTGCTTTGGGGGCCGCTTAATCCTGCTCCGGGTAGATCTCGTCTACCAGGGCCGTGATATTTGCGCGTAGCTGCCGCTCCAGTTCCGGAAGCTGCTCGGCCATAAGCTGCTCGATCAACTTTTCCCGTGCACTGGGTTCTTTTGGCTCACTGCTGCCTTCTGCGGCTGGAGGCTCCGCGGCGGCAGGTGATTCATGCTCTAGCTGCACTGCGGCAGCTTGTGCGTCTGATGTGGCGGCCTCTGCTTTGGGGGAGGAGAGGGCCTGGTTCTCTGGCCGCGGTACCCGCCCGCCGGTGAGGCGCGCACGAATATGTGCTGGCAAGAATGGGTTCTCAACGCCAGTTCCTTGAGAGGCAGGCTTAGTCTTACTGGCCTGTGCTTTGTCCTGGGCTGGTTTTGCGTTATCGGCTTGGTTGTCCGGCTCGATCACAGGGGCACCAGCTGAAGCCGGTGCGCGCTTCTCGGCAGGCTCAGGTACTGGCTCGGACTTTTGGCGTGCCGGGTTTGCCGCGTGCTTCGTGCGTTTTTGCGGGGTGTCGAACAGGCCTGGTTGGAACTCTTCACGTGCTATGGACTTGTTGTCCGCATGCGCCTCAGCGTCTTTCGGTGGCAGAGGCTCCGTGCTCTTTTCTTTTGCCGTCTCTGGCTGAATAGCATTGCTCGACGCTGCGCGTGGAAGGTCTTGCAGAGGGCGCAGTAGTTCACGGTCTGCATCACTCAGTATCGGAGCGTATTCATCGTCCAATTCTTCGTCGATCGGGCTGAACAGAATCGGCAGGTCCGCCTCTTCCAGCGGGCGTGGCTGAGCCTTGGGTGCGCGGGCTGCCGCTGCGGGTTTGGCAGGAGCGGTTTGCTGGGGCTTCGCGGTGTTGCCAGCGGAAGTGGGGGCGGCTACCTGATCCAGCAGGGGAATATCCGCTTCCATGTCACTGCCCAGCAGCTCGTGCAGCGAACTCAGCTCGTTCAGCAGTTCGTGCGGCGGCTGGCCGTGGCGGTGCTTTCTGTTTTTTTTGCGGCCGGACATGGAATTAGGTTCGGGTTCTGATCAGTTGCCAATTTTATGGGATTGTAACGGATATCCGCGGTCGCGGAAGTGACTGTATCGAGTTCTTGACCGTGCCAGGGAGTCGGGATGCTGGCAGACAATCTCGGCTAGCCGGTCGAATCGGCTGAACCAGCCGGGGATATCCGCACACAGGTTGATCAGTAGGCCGTGATGTTGGCCGGGATCTTCGCCGCTGTTGACCTCAATCGCGGCCTGCTGGTCGAGGTTCTGGGGCGCGTGCGGCAGAAAGCTGTCCTCACGAAATGTCCACAGCAGCTCGTCCAGTTGCTTGGCTTGCTCGCCGTTATCCACAGCGATCAGTACCTTGAGGCCATTGCGGAACGCTTTTTCTGCGAGACGACAGGCAAAGTTCTGAATCTCATCGGGATTCTCAGAAGCCAATACGTAAAAATCTATTCGGGTCATGATGGTTGAAAAGAGCTACTTCAGCTATTTGCGAAGGTGACGCTACCGGGGGCAGCTGTGCGAGACCTTCTAAAACAGGGATGTTTTAGAAGAGCCCCCATGGATGGGTTCACGGCGTGTCTCGCACAGCTGTCCCCGGTAGTGGCACCGCCACGCCCCTCGATTCAGAGGGTTAATCTAACCGCTGTGGCGGCCCTACCACCGGTAACGGTTCACAGGACACGCCGTGAACCCATCCCTGGGGGCTCTTCCGCGAGGTCCCTCTCGCGGAAGGTCCTGCGAACCGTTACCGGTGGCAGGGCCTTAGCCCATATTTAGAGCTTCGTTTTTGGGGTTGTTTACTTTTTGTTCAGGATGTATTGCAGCAGCAGCGGTACTGGACGGCCGGTTGCACCTTTCGCGGCGCCGGACTTCCACGCACTACCTGCGATATCCAGGTGCGCCCAGTTGTAGTCTTCGGCAAAGCGGGCCAGGAAACACGCTGCCGTTACGGAGCCGGCCTCCCGACCACCAATATTTTGCATATCAGCAAAGTTGGAGTTCAGCATGGGCTGGTACTCGTCCCACAACGGCATGCGCCAGGCGCGGTCACCACTGGTCTCACCGGCGGCGATTAGGTCGTTAGCAAGCTTGTCCTGGTTGGCGTACAGGCCAGTGGCATGATGGCCAAGGGCGATTACACAGGCGCCGGTCAGGGTGGCCACGTCGATCACCACACTGGGCTTGAATTTGCCCGCCCAGGTCAGTGCGTCACACAGTACCAGTCGGCCTTCCGCATCGGTGTTGAGGATCTCGATGGTTTTGCCGCTCATGGAGGTCACGATATCGCCGGGCTTGCTGGCACGACCGCTGGGCATATTTTCGGCAGCAGCAACAACACCAACCACGTTCACCGGTGCGTTCATTTCAACCAGTGCATTCATTACGCCGAACACGCTGGCCGCGCCGCACATGTCGAACTTCATTTCGTCCATGGCTGCGCCCGGCTTCAGGCTGATACCGCCGGTATCGAAGGTGATGCCTTTACCCACCAGCACGATCGGCTTCTGGCCGGCTTTGCCGCCCTTGTAGTTCATGGCAATCATCGCCGCCGGCTCGTCACTGCCCTTGGCAACGCTCATGAAGGAGCCCATGCCCAGGGATTCCATCTTCTTGTTGTCCAGCACAGTGGTGGACAGTTTTGCATGTTTTTTCGCCAGCGCCTTGGCTTCGCCCACCAGATAGCTCGGGGTACAGATATTGCCGGGGAGGTTACCCAGTTCGCGCGCGACATTGCTGCCGAGCGCCTGGCCACCGCCGAGCTCCACACCTTTTTGCACCGCTTTCAACTGCTTCTTGTCCGATGCATGCACGGTGAACTTCGCCAGTGGGTTTGGCTTGGCATCGCTGTGGCAGCGGGTGAATTTGTAGCTGGCAAGGCCAGCGGCGAGTGCGATTTGCGCGGCCTGCCAGGTGACGTCGGCGTCTTTTACTGACACTTCGGCCAGGTAAGAGGAGGCGTCTTTGAGGGATTTAACGGCCGTGGCGCTGCTGTTGGCCACTTTGCGGAATTCCGCCTGGGAAACAGGGGGCTTCGGGGTGCGCACCAGTACTACGCGCTCGGCGCCACCTTCCACGGTCGGGACCATCAGAGTGCTGCCCGCAGCACTGCCCAGATCGCCGCGTTTCAGGATTTTGCTCAAAAGGCCGCCATTTGCCTTGTCCAGTGCGCTGCCGCTTTCGGTGAGACGGTTCTTGTTGTCGACGGCGAGAATCGCGCAGGCACTGCGCTGTTTGAGAATATCGGTGACCTTGGCGGTAAACTGCATGTAATCGTTTCCTTTATGAATTTTTGCCTGCCGCGGCTTATGTACAGACGAATACTTCGAGCTATTTATTACAGGCTCGGGGGTGTCTTGCTGTCAGTGGGCCAGAGATTGGCTGATGGGCCGAGACATTGCCGGGCTTTTTGGTGATAATGCGCCGCACAAGTTTAACCCGAGAAGGATCGATTTGCTCGGGAACCTCTGAACAGGTGTCCTATTCTGACACTCGCCGATGCCGATAAACCGGAATCGCATTTCAAATCGCCCGAAATCAAACAGTGCAATCAGGGAAGCTGGTCGTTCAGTGATAATTTTCCGCTACCTCTGCCGCGAGCTACTCGGTGCAACTCTGGCCGTCAGTGCCGTGTTGTTGCTGATGGTCATGAGCGGCCGTTTTGTGAAGTACCTGGCGGAAGCTGCGGCGGGTGATCTGTCCGCCGGAATCCTGTTTTCTCTGATGGGCTTTCGTCTACCGGGCTTTCTCGAGCTGGTTATCCCGCTCGGCTTCTTCGTCGGTATTTTGCTCGCCTACGGCCGTCTGTATATCGAAAGCGAAATGACGGTGCTGCATGCGTGTGGTTTCAGTGAGCGTCAGCTGCTGGGTTACACCCTGGTGCCTGCCCTGATGGTGGCGGCGTTTGTTGCCGCAATGAGCCTGTACCTGACGCCCACGGGCATTGAGCGCACCTCTCATCTGCTTACTGCAGATAAAACCCGCAATGAATTTGATCACCTGGTGCCGAAGAAATTTATCGCCACCAGTGGCAATCGCGCGGTGTACTACGCCGAAGGGCTGAGTGACGACCGCTCCACGATGCACAATGTGTTTCTTGCCGAGCTGGGCAATTCCCGCGGTGATACCGAAACCGACCATCAGATTGTTACCGTAGCCAGTGAAGGGGTGCAGCAGATCGATCCGGAAACCGGCCTGCGTTACCTGGTTTTGCGGGACGGCTACCGCTACGAAGGTATACCCGGCCAGAGCGATTACCGGCAGATGGCGTTTGCCAGCTACGAGGTGCTGCTCGAAGTGCCGCGCCTGCGCTCAAAAGCTAGTGAAAAGCTGCAATCCATGTCCACCGCAGCGCTGTGGAAAAGTGAGGATCCCCGGGAACGGGTGAACCTGCACTGGCGTTTCAGCCTGCCTGTGCTGGTGCTGATCGTGGCGATTCTGGCGGTGCCCCTGAGTCGCACCAACCCGCGCCAGGGCCGCTATGCCAAGATGATTCCCGCGGTACTGCTCTACATCGTGTATCTGGTTGCCCTGCAGAGTGTTCGTGGCGCCATTGAAGATGGCAAGATCGAGCAGGCCTGGGCTATCTGGCTGGTGCATCCCCCCTTCCTGATTCTCGGTCTGATATTGCTCGGAGGGCGCGACCGCAAGCCGCGCAAACGTGGTGCAAATAGCGGTGGCGCAAGTAATGTTGGGGGTGCCGATGTCTCTGCTTGATCGCTATATTGCGCGCACCGTTACCCTGGCAGTCCTTGCGGTGCTGATGGTTATCCTCGGGCTGGATATTATTTCTGCCATTGTCGATGAGCTGGAAGATCTGGGTGGTAACTACCAGTTCACGAATCTGCTCGAGTACGTGGTGTGGACACTGCCCGAACGCATCTACAGCCAGTTGGGCTTTTCTGCACTGGTGGGTTGTATGGTGGGCCTTGGCACACTTGCCGGTACCAGCGAGTTAACGGTCATGCGCGCATCGGGCGTATCCATTGGGCGTATCGCCTGGGCGGTAATGAAACCGGTGATTGTGCTGATCATCTTCGGTCTGGCGCTTGCCGAACTGGTGATACCTTATACCAATCAAACCGCCGAGAGCCGCCGGGCGATTGCCCAGGGCGAACTGGAAAACTCCGGCCTGGAGCATGGACTATGGCTGTTTGACAGTGGGGAGTTCGTGCATTTCAACGCGGCGCTGCCGGGCGGAACCTTGTTTGGCATTACCCGCTATAAGTTCGATGAGGATCGCCAGCTGCAGCAGGTGGTTTTCTCCGAGCGCGGTCATTTCGAAAATGGTCGTTGGGAGCTGCAGAACAGTCGCCAGACCCGCCTGACGGCAGATCGCGCCAGCAGCAGCCGGGAAGCGCGTTCCACCTGGAATTCGGACATGTCACCGGAACTCTTCTCTCTGGTGGTGCCGCTGCCCTCAGATCTATCTCCGCGAAACCTCTGGTCCTACGGCCGCTTCCTCGATCGCAAAGGGGAGGAGTCCGCACGTTACTGGCTGGCGTTCTGGAAGAAGGTGCTGCAACCGTTGACCATTGCCGGTCTGGTGATGATGGCTATCTCGTTTATCTTTGGTCCGCTGCGTGAGGTGACCACTGGATTGCGGGTGTTTACCGGGGTGATAGTGGGGATCGTGTTCCAGACGATTCAGGATATGCTGGGGCCGTCTTCCGTGGTGTTTGGCTTTCCGCCGTTTATTGCGGTGATCGTCCCCATTCTGGCGAGCTTCCTGCTCGGCTGGTTGTTACTGAAGCGGGCGCGCTAAGCGCCCGTCTCCAGCAGTTCTTCGCTTTATCCTATTTGATCTTACAGCGACTTTTTCTTCTTCTTTTTCGGCAGCTGTCGAACTTCCGAATCTGACGCCAGGTCATGCCAGCTGGCCCGATCTGGCCGGAAATATCCCCAGAAGTACCCGAGTCCCAGGCACGCCACCGACAGCGGGCCGACCAGTGCGCGAATACAGCACTGGTACCAGCTCAACTGCACACCGTTGTTGTTTGCCACCATCAGGCGCCAGGCGCGCATGCCGATGGTCTGCCCCGCGGCTCGCCATGACCAGAAGAAGTAGCCGGCGGTGACCAGTAGCAGGCCGAACTGATAGAGCGGGCCGCCCACGCACGGGGTGTAGTCAATGTGCTCCGGCTGGCATTGCAGGCCGCCAAATGTGGTGGCCACGAGTAGGGCGAAGAAGCCATACACCATCCACAGGCCGGCGACGATCAGCGCGTCGTAGATCAGCGCAATCAGGCGCGGAACGACGCCTGCGTAGGGAAGGTGGTTGAATTCAGTAGGTGACTTGACGGTGTCGGACACGGGAATCTCCGCCTGTGGAAAAAGTGGCGGAGATTCTAGCAGGTAAATGAGGGAGCGCGCGCCTTGTGGGTGACGGCAGTCGGATCAGAACTCGTATTCGAATGTGAACTTGAACTTGTCGTCGGATAGACGGAAGTCGTAATCCAGTACGTTACTGAACTTGCCCTCGCTCTGGGTATAGCGCAGCAGCGGATGTTGTTTGTTGCGCTTGTGCTGAGCCATATAGGTCTTGAAACCCATCTTCAGGATTTCATTGACCGCGCGGCCCCCGGTTTTCTCGGCGTAATCACTGGGGCGGGTATGCTGCTCGAGCCACTGGTGGTTCAGGCGGCGGTGGACCATACCCATGGAGTTGTTACGCAGGTTCTCGGCGGATTCGTACAGAGCCTGGTTATCCATGCCAAAGGCACTGTCGATGAAAAATGCATTGTCGGCCTGAAGGTTCAGGGCACTATCGGAGTCGGGAATAAAAATATCGTCGGCAAGCAGGGTTGAAGAAATTGGGAGCAGTAAGAGACCGAGCACGACTGGTACAGGATTAACCAGGTGCCTTGATGAACGAAACCGAGTACAGCGAGATTCCATTTTGCTACCCCAGGGAATGTTTTCTTGGCTCAGGTGGTTGCTGAACAACCACTGAATTTATTATGGCTCACCCTGTTCAAGCTGTTGTATCTCACAAAAGTCGCGAAGATGCCAACGCCGTTTGCAAACGTTTCTGTGAAACGAGTCATTTTTCCGCAAGCCCCATGATTGCTGGATCTCTAGAGTTTTGCCCAGTTCTCAAGGCCTGCGGGGAGCTTTCCGCCAATGTTTTTTAGTATGAAATTGATTTAGTCGCGGAAATGCTTATAAAAACTTTGTCTAGTGATCGTAGCCTTGGATCGATAACGGAAAAGGCAGTTCCATAGCTTTTGACTGTTGGCGTCATTTTGGTCGTAAGTCTTTGAGATAAACGTGAACGAATGAGCGTGGCGGGTCATATGTTTTCTGGCTTATTGACAGCGCTGTCTTTTTCGTTATGGTGTTGCTTTGGGTGGACTCTAAAATCCGCCACCACAACATAAGAATTTAACGGGTGCTTTGTGCAGTGCACTCACCAATAAAGAGACTGTCCATGAGAAGGATCCCACTCTTTGCCAGCCTGGCCCTGTCTGCGGTCATTGCTGCCTGCTCCGACCCAAGATCTACCGAATCCCCAGAGGCCGCTGCGCCGCTGGCGAGCGCCGATTCCCCGGCCGCCGAGCGGCTTGCGGCCAATTTCGCGGTGACTCAGGAAGTACTTCAGAACTTCCAGGGCGTAGACGATGCCCTGCGGGCGCAGTGCAAACAGGCTGGTGGTAGCGGGGCGATCTGCTCCACCTATCGCATCAGCTTGATCAATAATGGTGCTGCGGTAGGCGCCGGCGAGCGCGACTGGACCCTGTATTTCCACAGCGTGCGCCGCACCTTTGCACTGCTGAACAGTGATGCCTTCAAGCTGGAGCGGGTGAATGGGGATTTGCACCGATTGACCCCGACCGAGCAGTTCGCTGGTATTGCCAGTGGCGATACCTTGGAGCTGGATTTGCTGGCCGAGAACTGGATGCAGTTCGAGTCCGACTTCCAGCCCCGTTTGTTTGTTGTGGACGCCGCCGGTGAACCCCACATCATTCGCGCAACCGACACCGATGACCTGTCGGACATCGTATTGCCAATCACCAAGAATGATCCGAACAACTGGAAGCGTGTAACGAGCGACAGCAATACCCTGGCCACCGCCGAAACCCGCTATCAGCGGTTCACCGCCGATGTCTCGCCGGTGAGTGAAGAAGACTGGCGAGCCCGTATTATCCCGCAACCTGCCAGCATACAGTTGAGCGAAGCGCCAGCGATCCAGCTGGGTTCCGGTATTGCGCTGCACGCCGACGGACTGGGTGCCGGTTCAGTTGCCGCACTTCAGCAGCGTATCGATACGCTCAAGCTGTCGCCGCAGGGCGAAGCGGCTTACCCGGTACGAATTAAGGTGGATGTCGCTGGCTTTACCGGTCAGCCGGTGGGTGCCTACCAGCTCAACGTGAGTGAGCAGGGTGCGGAAGTAGTCGCCGCCGATGCCAGTGGTGCCTTTTACGGTGTGCAGTCCCTGCTGGCACTGGTTGATCTAAAGAGCGCCAGTCTGCCGCAAGCGGCGGTCGAAGATGCACCGCGCTTCCCCCATCGCGGCATGTTTGTGGATGTGGGCCGCAATTTCCACAGTAAGGAAGTGATTCTCAAGCTGCTGGATCAAATGGCAGCGTACAAGCTCAATCGCTTCCATTTCCATCTGTCTGATGACGAGGGCTGGCGCCTGGAAATTCCCGGGTTGCCGGAGCTGACCGAGATCGGCAGCCAGCGTTGTTTCGACCTGGAAGAAAACCGCTGCTTGCTGCCACAGCTGGGTTCCGGCCCATTTGCGGATAACTTTGGCAGTGGTTTCTACAGCGTGGACGATTATGTAGAGATCCTGCGCTATGCGGCGGATCGTCATATTGAGGTGGTGCCGGAATTTGATATGCCGGCCCACGCGCGCTCCGCTGTGGTGGCAATGGAAGCCCGCTACCGCAAGCTGAAGGATTCAGATCCAGAAGCGGCGGCCGCCTACCGCCTGATCGACCCGCTGGATGATACCGAGTACCTGTCGGTGCAGTTCTACAACGACAGCTACATTAATCCCTGTGTGGACTCTACCTATAACTTCGTCGGCAAGCTGATCGGCGAAGTGAAGGCGATGCACGATCGCGCGGGGCACCCGCTGAAGACCTGGCACTTCGGAGGCGATGAGGCGGTGAATATCATGGCCGCGGATTCCTTTGAAGATGCACCAGGTAATGACCCGGAGAAGGGGGATGCGCGTGCAGAGCAGCGCAACAAACCGTGGACCAATTCACCCCAGTGCCAAAAGCTGATCGCCAGTGGGGAAGTAAAAGCCATCGACGAGCTGGGTGAACTCTACGCCAAGCGGGTGAGCAAGCTGGTTGCCGATGCCGGCGTGCCCACCATGGCAGCCTGGAACGACGGCGTGAAGAAAATCAGTGATGCTGAGCAAGAGCTGGCGACGCCGCATAACTTCGTGAATTCCTGGGCACCGCTCTTCTGGGGTGGCGGCGACGAGAGCGTGCACTTCGCCGAAACCGGTTTTGAGGTGGTGCAGTCCCACTCTGACTTCCTCTACTTCGACATGCCACAGGAAGTGGATCCCAAGGAGCGTGGTTACTACTGGGCATCCCGTTATACAGATACGCGCAAAACGTTTAGCTACGCACCGCTGAATACGGCGCAGTTGGCCGAGGTGTATCCGAATCGCGATGGCCAGGGCTGGACCGCCAATACGCCGGCCGTGGAATTCGCCGACAGTGTGCGGGGTATTCAAGGGCAGTTGTGGAGCGAAGTGGTGCGCACCGACGAAGCGGTGGAGTACCAGGTTTTCCCGCGCCTGCTGGCCTTGGCCGAACGCGCCTGGCACCAGGCCTCGTGGGAGCTTCCTCTAAATGAAGGGCAGAGTTTCTCTGCCGAAACTACCTTTGTGGATAAGTCCGCGATGGCGGCAGACTGGGCAGTGTTTGCCGCGGCACTCGGTAACAAAGAGTTGCTCAAGCTGGATCGCGCCGGTGTTGGCTACCGCGTGCCGGTACCGGGGGCGACGGTTGAAGGGGAAAGTGTGAAGACCGCTCTGCCGTATCCGGGGCTGACGCTGGAGTATTTCGATGGCGAACAGTGGCAACCACTGGCCGATGATGTAACTCCACAAGCGGTGCAGTCACTGCGTGCAATGAGCGCAGACGGGCAACGGGCTGGACGATCAGTGGCACTGTAATTTGTGGCGTCGTAACCGACATCCGTTGTGGATGTGTTCTAAAAAAAGGGCCCGTTTACGGGCCCTTTTTTTGTTGTTCTTTTGTTGCTTCTTTATTGTGCTTTGGTTGTTGTCACTTGCTGTCGCCGGAGAGTGTTTCTGCCTCAGGTCTACAATTGCTGAATAAATCCCGGTGATCAGCGCGCTATTCCTCACGGATTTCGGAATTGAAGGTGTTCTGTATGGCGGGGGTGGGGAAAATACCGCCCGTGGGGTGCTAGATTGGGTGCACTGTATTTATCCAAAGACCATCTAACTAATAAGAACGACGACGAGAGGTGCCCATGGCGAAAAGTAAGGTGTATGACTACGTAATCGTCGGTGGCGGCTCGGCGGGCTGTGTACTGGCGAATCGTCTGAGTGAAGACGAGCAGAATCGGGTTTGCCTGCTGGAGTCTGGCCCCTCGGATCACAATTTGTTGATTCAGATGCCTGTGGGCATTGGCTATCTGGTGCCCGGCAAACGCTTCAATCTGCATCACTACACCGAGCCGCAGGAACATCTCGACGGCCGCCGCCTGTTCTGGCCCCGCGGCAAGGTACTGGGGGGCAGCAGCGCGATTAACGCCATGTTGTATATCCGCGGCAATGCCGGTGATTACGACGCCTGGGAACGCGCCGGCAACCCCGGATGGGGCTGGGATAGTATGTTGCCGTACTTCCTCAAGGCCGAGGGCAACGAGCGCGGCAGTGATGCCTGGCACAGTGGCTATGGCCCGTTGTCGGTGTCGGACCTCAAGTGGAAATCGCCCGCAGGCCACGCATTTCTGCGCGCAGCCAAGGAGGCCGGGCACACTCTCAATAACGACTTCAATGGCCAGCAGCAAAACGGTGTCGGCTTTTATCAGGTAACCCAGAGATCCGGCCGGCGTTGCTCTTCCGCCACCGCCTATTTGTACCCCGCTAAAGCGCGCTCAAACCTCAGTATCTATACCCGCTCTCCGGTGGCGAGACTGGAATTCAAAGGCGACCGGGTTTGTGCGGTAACCCTGGTGAATGGTCAGCGCATTGTGGCGAATAAAGAAGTCATTTTGTGTGCCGGGGCAATTCAGTCACCGCACATCCTGATGCTGTCGGGTATTGGCCCGGAGGCCGAGCTGAAAAAGCTGGGTATCGTGCCCCAGTGCCACTTGCCGGGGGTGGGCGCAAACCTGCAGGATCATCTGGATATCACCCAGGTGGTTGAGACCAACCGTTCGGTTGGGTTTAACGATGCGCTATTGCCGAAAATGATGGCGGCATTACACCTGCCCGAGTACCTGTTCTTGAATCGCGGCAAACTCACCAATAACGTCGCCGAGGCCGGCGGATTTGCCAGTTCCAGTCTTGCGGGCGGGCATCCCGATATCCAGTTCCACTTGAGTGCAGTGCCATTGTTTAACCACGGCCTCGACAAGCGCTCGGGTAATGGTTTTTCATTGCACGCCTGTGCGCTGCGCCCAAAAAGTCGCGGGCGGATCAGTTTGGCATCCCGGAACCCGCGGGACTTGCCAATCATTCAGCCGAATTACCTGGCGGAACCGGATGATCTGCAGGTGTTGGTGGAAGGCTTCGAAATGTCCCGGGATATTATTGAGCAATCGGAATTGAAGCAGCTGCAAAAACGCTGGTGGCTGCCGGAAGAATCACTCACCAGCAAGGAAGCGATCACGAAGTTTATTCGACAAAAGGCCGAGTCTATTTACCATCCTGTAGGTACCTGCAAAATGGGCCAGGATGAACTGGCCGTTGTGGATAGTGACTTGCGTGTACGAGGCGTGGATGGACTGCGTGTGGTGGATGCCTCCATAATGCCCACCTTGATCAGTGGCAATACCAATGCGCCGGTGATCGCCATAGCCGAAAAAGCCGCGGATTTAATCTTGAGCAAATCCGCCGTGCCAAGCACCGAGGAAGTTACCGAAAACGCATGATCTGGCAGTGTCCCCAATGCAACCTTTCCCTTGAACTCGAAGGACGAAGCTGGCGCTGCGCCAATGGCCATACCTTCGACCAGGCCCGCGAGGGCTACGTAAATTTGCTGCCTGTGCAGCAAAAGCGCAGCCGTGAACCCGGGGATTCTGCTGAAATGCTAAATGCCCGTCGGCGCTTTCTTGAAGCCGGGCACTATGCGCCCCTGGCAGACGCCATTTGTGCACAGTTAATGCAGGGGCGAGAACAAGCACAATCTCCGGTGTTGCTGGATGTGGGCTGTGGCGAGGGTTATTACGACCGGGCTCTGGTTCAGGCCGGCTGGCCGGAATCTGGGATAGCTGGTGTGGATATCGCCAAGGCCGGTGTGCGGCTTGCAGCGAAGAGGCAGGCGCAGGCCCATTTCGCTGTGGGCAGCAGCTTCCATCTGCCAGTTGCAGATAACAGTGTCGACGCCATATTGCGGGTTTTTGCCCCGGGCCCCGCAGAAGAATTATCGCGTGTGCTGAAGCCCGGCGGAATCCTGCTCGATGTATCCCCGGGGCCGGATCATTTGTGGAGCTTGAAAAGCCGCTTGTACGATAAACCACAGCAGCACACTGCGCCGTCGCCTGTAGTTGGCTTTGACCTGGAGAGCGAACTGCGCTGTGAATTTCCACTGCTGATTGAGGGTGGTGAACCGGTACAGGATTTTCTCGCCATGACGCCGTTTGCGTGGAAGGGGGATGCCGAAGCCCGTCGCACCTTGGAGGAAGAGCCTGGCCTCAATCTCGAGGCGGACTTTCTGCTGCGTCGCTACGCCAAGCGAGTCCACTGATTTTCACCCTTACAATAACCTCCTCACCGGCAGATTCAGGATACCGAACCTTGGCAACACCTCTGGATTTTATGTTTATGCAGCGGGCGCTGGGTCTCGCCGCCAAGGCCGCGGAAGTGGGTGAAGTGCCCGTTGGCGCGGTAGTGGTACTGGATGGTGAAGTGATCGGCGAAGGGTTCAATCAACCGATTTTGGCATCTGATCCCAGTGCCCACGCGGAAGTGATGGCGATGCGTGCGGCTGCGCACAAGCAGCAAAACTATCGGCTGCCCGGCGCCACCCTGTACGTGACTATCGAGCCCTGTACCATGTGTTTCGGCACTTTGATTCACGCACGCATCGGGCGTGTAGTGTATGGCGCAATCGAACCGCGCGCCGGGGTGATCACCAGTCAGCTACAGTTGCCTGATCAGAACTTTTTCAATCACAAGGTGCAGGTGGAAGGCGGCGTTATGGCTGAGGAAGCCGGCGCCTTACTAAAGGATTTTTTCCGGAAACGGCGTTGATATGCTGATCCCCATTGTCATTAACAGTCTGCTGGTTGCCTTCGCGGTGGTGATCCACCACGAGGTACTCAATACGCTGTTCTGGGTGGGGCAGAAGTGGCAATTGCGCAGGAACATTGGCGTGCTGATTGGTGTTTTCGGCACCCTGATCGCGCACGTGATGGAAATCTGGATGTTTGCGGTTGGGTATTACGTGATGTTTCACTCGCCGCTGTTTGGGACCCTGGAAGGTAACTTCGATGGTACCCTCCAGGACTGTATCTACTTTTCATTTACCACCTACACCTCTCTCGGGCTCGGTGATATTGAGCCCCACGGCACCTTGCGTTTCACCGTGGGGCTTGAGGCCCTGACCGGCCTGGTATTGATCACCTGGTCGGCCTCTTTCTTGTTCCTCAAAATGCAGCGCTATTGGGCTGAAGATCTGGGCGAATAGGCCCGCTTTTTATCTTCGGCGGGCGCTTACCTCATTTCTCGTGCGATTACGCAGTCGCGCTTTCGCGTTCTTCCAGTGCGGGAATCGCGGCGATGGTTTTTTCCACCAGCGTGCGCAGCTGCGCGGACGAGGATTCATCCACCAGTGCACCATCGGCGAAGGCACTAAACGATGACGGTACCGCGAGCATGGTCGGGGAGACCCACACGCCCATCGGTTGCAGGATATCCCGCAGGTGGTTGAGCCCGCGCATACCGCCCAGACCACCGGGAGAAGTCGCGAACAGGGCGGCGCGTTTGTTCTGGAAGGTAACGCCGCGGCTGAAGTTTGCGTCGGGACGGGATACCCAGTCGATCAGATTCTTGAGTGCGGCGGTGACGGAGCCGTTGTACTCGGGGCTCGCGATCAGCAGGCCGTCCGCGGACGCAAACAGTGCTTTCAGTTTGCCAGCTGCTTCCGGAGTGGCGGTCGCTTCCACATCCTCATCGAACAGGGGCAGGGGGTAGTCGCGCAAATCAATTTCGGTTACCTCGGCGCCTGCTGCCCGCGCCATTTCCGCTGCAGCGCTGGCCAGCTGGCGGTTCCAGGAATCTTTGCGCAGGCTACCGGAGAGTGCCAGCAGACGGGGTTTACGTTGGTTGCTCATGTGTATTCCTCTGGTGCCTGGCCCCGGTTACCTTGGTCGTGTGAGGGCCTTTGAACGTATTGAGGCTATTTTGATCCTTTCACAGAAGAACAAAAATAAAGTATTTGCAATGTTTCTGTGCAAATTTGCACAGAGGGGCTGGCCCGGCTAAAGTCTGCAGATCGCCGTCGCCTATCGACTACTTTCCCACGATTACTTCCACCCCTAGAGGCGACTTTGAGGAGCGTTCAATGGCAGGTCCATCGGTCAAGGACTGGAACAACTTGCACTATGCCCTTGCGGTGGCCAAGGCGGGCACGCTGTCGGGGGCTGCACTCGAGCTGGATGTGTCCCACTCCACGGTATTGCGCCGTATCGATGCACTGGAGAAAGCGCTAAAAACTCGCCTGTTTATTCGTCACCCCCGCGGTTATGTACCAACCGAAGCGGGGCGCATGTTGATGGGCGCGGCGGAGAATATGCAGGACCAGTTGGACCTGCTGGTGGGCAAAATGCAGGGGGTCGATGAGACGCTGCAGGGCTCTCTGGTAATCACCACGGTCGGCACACTAATCCCCATGCTGATGCCCATTGTGCGAGGGTTTCAGCGCAAGAATCCGCAGCTGCGACTGGAGCTGGTGGCGGACAGTCGCCAGCTGCGCCTGGAACACGGCGAAGCCCATATCGGCATCCGCCCTGGCGCCAAGCCCTCGGAGCCGGATTACGTGGTGCAAAAGGCGATTTCACTGCATAGCTCGCTGTATGCGTCTGCCGCCTACCTGCGTGAGTGCGGGCCGTTTCAGTCGCTGGAGCAGGTTGCCGGGCATCGCTTTGTCGCCCCGGTTGACGCCTACGATTTCATTCCGAGCCTCGCATGGATCGCCCGGGCGGTACCGGAGGAGCAGATCGTGCTACGTTGCAACGAGTTTTCTGGGTTTGAGGATGCGGCCCGCTGCGATGTGGGTATTGCCGCAATAATCAGCTGGTGTGCCGAGGCCCGGCCCGGATTGCAGCGGTTGATTGAGCCGCCCTCGGACTGGAGTACGGACTTGTGGCTGGTAACCCATCGTGACATGCACCGGACGCAAAAAGTACAGCTGTTTCTGTCCTGGTTAAAACAGGAACTCGCGCGCTTACCTGCACAAATCGGCGCGGTAGCCTGAAGCTGGGATATGCTTGAAAGCTGGGTCCGAAATCCATTTCGTCCTCAACAAACATCGTGAACAAATAGCGGGAAACAATGTGAAAAAAATAATTAGCGCGACAATTCTGTGTGGAATCCTGGGGGTGCTCACCGCTTGCGATAACAAACCTCCCGAGCAACAGGCGGCGGAAGCACAGGCGCCTGCTGTTAAATCGTCGGGTTCCAATGATCGGGCGCAAGTTTCTAATGAGCGCGACCCAGCAATGGACGCATTGGCCGAGCATTATGTGCGGCTGGTCCTTACGCTGGGTAACCACGATAAGAGTTACGTCGATGCTTACTACGGCCCGGCAGAGTGGAAAACAGAGGCCGAGGCAGACACCGCATCGCCTGCGGAACTTGCCAATCGCGCTGAGCGGCTGCTTGCCCAGTTACCGCAAGCCATTGCGCCTGCCGATGACCTCAACACCCTGCGCAAGCAGTACCTGAAAACCCAGTTGGGAGCGGTGGCTGCCCACGCGCATCATATTGCCGACGCCAGCTTCCGCAATTTTCAGCAGGAGGCCAAGGCGCTATACGATACCGAGCCGCCGGTGCAGCAATACAGTGACTTTGACCCGGTGCTCAAAGCGCTGGATGCCGAGCTGCCCGGTGATGATCCCCTGCATACTCGGGTGCAAACGTTTCGCGAGCAATACCGGATTCCCGAAGACAAGCTCGACAGCGTATTCAAAGCGGCCATCGAAGCCTGCAAGGAGCGCACCCAGGCACAGGTTGCGCTCCCTGCTAACGAAAGCTTTCGCCTGGAATACGTCAAAGACAAACCCTGGAGTGGTTACAACTGGTATCAGGGTGACTCTCACAGCCTGATTCAGATCAACGCTGGCCTCCCCATTCATATTGACCGCGCCGTGGACCTCGGCTGCCACGAAGGGTATCCCGGGCACCATACCTATAACGCCCTGCTCGAGGAAAAGCTGGTAAAAGATCAGGGGTGGGTTGAGTACAGTGTTTACCCGTTATTCAGCCCCCAGTCGCTGATCGCCGAAGGTACGGCGAATTACGGTATTGAACTCGCGTTCCCGGGGGAAGAGAAAACCCGCTTTGAACAGGAAACCCTGTATCCCCTGGCCGGACTCGATCCTGCTACTGCGGAAAAATACCAGCGCGTACTGGATCTACTGGCACAGCTGAAGTTCGCGGAAAATATTGTTGCCCGCGAATACATCGACGGAGAAATCGATAGCGCGGAAGCGGTAAAACGCTTTCAGAAATACACCGCGATGAGCCCGGAGAAAGCGGAGCAGCGGGTAAAGTTTGTCGATACCTACGGTGCCTACGTGATCAACTACAACTGGGGCAAGGCGCTGGTCAAAGAGTATATCGAGGCTGACGCAGATACCCCACAGGCGCGCTGGCAAAAATTTAGTCGGCTGCTGTCCTCGCCGCGCTTGCCGTCTTCACTAAATTGGTAACCGCTTTACTAGTAGCCATTTAACGAATAGTCGAATAGCCATGTGCAGTGTTTTTGATGTTGATGATGAGGCCGGCTTCGAGCGCTTTCTCGATGAATATGGGGTGGAACACCAGGAGGAAATGATTTTTGGCCGCCGCCGGCGGCCCACCACCAAGGTGAGTATCGTCACCGGTCGCCACGGTGCGCATCAGGTGGAAAATGCCATCTGGCACCTGTATCTGGAAAAGCAGGGCGACGCCTGGAAACCGCACAAAAAATACTGGTCCATCAACAGTAACTGGAAAAAGCTCGGGCAACGGCCGGAGTACCGCAAGTCGCGCTGCTTAATTCCCGCAACCGCCTGGGTGGAGAGCCAGCACGGCAAGAACCCGGTAGAGTTCCGCTTCGGTCGTCCGTTCTTTTTCTGTGGCCTGTACAAAACCTGGGGTGACCTACTGAGCTGCTCGATTATCACCCTGGCGGCACACCCGGATACCGCCCGCTTCCATGAGAAAAGTTTTCCCATGATTGCGCCTGCAGACCCGGCCTTTGTCGACCAGTGGCTCGATGGTGGGGAAGACACCCAGGCGTTTGAACCCTATCTGCACCCGGATATTCGCTTTGACGGTGCGGACTTGTTGGTGCAGCCGCTGCACAAAGCCATGGGGTTGGAGTACACCGGGGAGGCCCAGCAGGTGAATCAGTACATACCACCGGGTACGTCGCAGACTCTGTTCTAGTAGTTAGCTCTCGTGTTCAGACAGCTGGGCCAGGGTTTTCCCTGGCAGATACGCCAGTACTCGCAACAGTTGCTTCTGCAGGGATTGCGAGGCTGTTGCAAGGTTGCGCAGGAATTGCTCCTCGGACGTCCCCGGCTCGTCCAGCAGATTGGTAATCGATTTTACCGCCACCAGCGGTGTATTTTTTAACATGCACACCCAGGCTACTGCAGCCGCTTCCATCTCCTTGGCAACCGCGCCGAACTGTTCGATCACTTCCACATCCCGTGGATGTTTCTGCAGTGAACTTCCGGATGACACCACTCCCGTGGGTAACTGCAGTGCCGACGCCATACGTCGCACATTAAATGCCGGGTAGTGGCCAACAGCGGATTCGTCGAAGCCGGGCAAAGGCACCAGTCTATCGTGGAATACAAAACGGTCATCGCTCAGGTAGACGGTGCCGATAGCGGCGCTGCGGGCGGAAAAGCCGCCGGCGGTACCGGCGCTGATCACCAGGTCAGGGGCGAAGTGATCCACCGTGGTGTAGGCCATCAGGGTGGCGGCAACCGGCCCGATATTGTCTACCGCGTAGCGGTGGTCGTGGCCACTCACGGTAGCGGAAATTGCCAGCCCGGCAGATTCGCCGCGGTAGGTCACAAAAGGCAGGTCCTGGTCGTGGAGCCGGCTATCGGCGCTCAGCCCCAGCGCCTCAATCACCGGGCGCGCCTCTTCCTCCATGGCGAACAGCAGAGAAACCTTGTGGATCGGCGTATCCATGTCAATTTGTGTGCCCATAGCGTATTGCGAAGCTCATTGAGATTGAAAGGCCGCACTCTACCCCCAATTATTGGCGGAGGAAACGCAATCGGTAGCCAATCGGGTATCATGCGCCCATCCGATGGTCGCCGCCTGCGCGGTGACCCGTCAGCAGAACAACAGGAGTAATCGTGGAAGAATTTATCGTCGAGGTGACGGCAGAGAACGCACAGCAGGTACTGATCGAAGAGTCCATGAAGCGACCGGTACTGGTCGACGTGTGGGCGGACTGGTGCGAGCCCTGCAAGCAGCTGATGCCGGTGCTGGAGAAATTGGCCACGGAATACGCCGGTCAGTTCCTGCTGGCAAAGCTGAACGCCGACACGGAGCAGGCCCTGGCAGGCCAGTTGGGGGTGCGCAGCCTGCCTACGGTAATGTTGCTGAAGGAAGGCCAGCCGGTGGACGGATTTGCCGGTGTGCAGCCGGAGAAAGAAATCCGCGACATGCTGGATAAGTACCTGCCCAAGACCTGGGACCTGCAATTCCAGCAGGCGCAGCAGCTGGTAGGTGAAGGCGAACTGGACCAGGCGCTGCCATTGCTACGCCAGGCCTACGGGGATTCCGGCGAGCGCGCCGATATCGCCAAACAGTATGCCGCGGTATTGCTTGAGAAGAATCGCGCCAAGGAAGCGGAAGAGGTGCTGGGCAAGATCCTGATGGCGGATCAGGATGCCGACTACCAGCAACTGATGGCACAGCTGGAACTGAAGCAGGCCGCCGCCGAATCCCCCGAAATCAAAGCCTTGCAACAGGCGCTGGTAGAGAACCCGGACGACAATGAGTCAGCCTACAAGCTGGCGATTCAGTTGAGCCAGGCGGAACGCCAGGAAGAGGCCCTGGAGATTTTACTCAAACTGTTGCGCAAAGACCTCGGTTTTGCCGATGGTGCAGCCAAGCAGGCATTCCTGGATAT
The DNA here is from genome assembly GCF_019800665.1 of Microbulbifer agarilyticus. Lineage (GTDB taxonomy): Bacteria > Pseudomonadota > Gammaproteobacteria > Pseudomonadales > Cellvibrionaceae > Microbulbifer > Microbulbifer agarilyticus_C. Next base: position 61,988 of record NZ_JAHVKO010000005.1, on the reverse strand, counting down.
CGTGAAAGCTCTCGGTGCCGGCGACCCGGTTGCCACCACTTATCAGCGTAAGCTGATGACACTGATGTTCTGAGCCAAAACCCCGAGCCTGCGCCATGTTCAAACTCTGTATTTACGTTCCCGAGACCCATCTGGAACCGCTGAAACAAGCTATTTTCGACGCCGGTGCGGGTCGTATTGGCGACTATGATCGCTGTTGCTGGCAGGTGCTGGGCACCGGCCAGTTTCGCCCACTCGACGAGAGCCAGCCGTTTATCGGCCAGCGCGGGCAGGTGGAGCAGGTGGCGGAGTACCGCGTGGAAACCGTCTGCGCGGATGATGTGGTCGATGAGGTGCTCGTGGCCATGCGCCGCGCACACCCCTATGAAGAGGTCGCATTTGACCTCTGGCGGTTGGATGATCGCTGTGGCTGAGTGTCTCGTGAGGCGCTCGTCTTTTTCCGTTCCCGCGACGTGTCACGCGCAGGCGCATTGATCACTAAGTAAAAAATGCGCCAGGCCTTTTATCTTCCCGCCGCTCGTACAGTTCCTCTTTTTCTCCCTTACTTCTTGTCTAAATCTCCGTTTAGATCGTTCATTTGACGCTCTTCGCATCCCCCGGATAGCAGCGCAACCCGTTGTGAGCTGGTGCATAGCGCACTTTTTTGGATCGCTGCCGGTTTGCTTTGCAGAGATTTTTGCGACCGAGATGCGACCATATTCCCAATTTTGGTCATGGACTAATTGGTCAGTCGAATCTGGTTGGTAATGGGGCGTTGCGTGCACAACACTTGGGCGGTTCACCGTGATTGCAAATTCGAATAATTGATAAAAACCACAAACGGAGAATTCATCATGCAGAAGTTCAAACTGCTTGCTTCCCTCCTGTTGTTCTTTTCTTTTTCAGCGAACCAAGTTGTAGCCACGCCAGTAAAAGCCACCGCTGCTGGCGACAGTATTACCATGGGGTTCGCCGCCGACTGCACCGGTAATACGTTTTTTACCGGCGGCTTCTTTTGTCTTCTGGGTGGAGACCAGCCCGAACACAGCTGGTTTGATGGCTGGGATGCCAGCGTCAACAGTGTCCACGACAAGTACAAGGCGCTAGACCCGGGCGTAGCAGCTAACAAAGGTGCCGCACGTTCCGGTGCGGAAATGCGAGGAGGCGGTGATAGCTTCAGTGTTCAGGCAGATCGGATTCTTGCCGAGACCTCGGTCGCCGATCACGTAGAGGTTGTACTGGGCGGCAATGATATCTGTAATCGCGACTGTGTCGATGGCGCTAACTGTGGGGATCCGCTGTACACCGACGCACAATGGCGCGGCGCTGTCCGTGCCGGTATGGACAAGCTGATGAATGGGCTTCCGACAGGCTCTACGGTTGTGCTTGGTTCCGTGCCGCGCATCCAGGACCTGCGTGCGGCGGGCCTTGCCAAGCAGTTCGGCAACTGGCGGGTAAATTGTGAAAGCGCCTGGTCGACCTTCGGTATATGTCGAATCGCCACCGATGGCGGCACCTTGAATGGTGAGAGCTTTGCAACCCGTCACGCGGGCATTACCGCGGCCCAGAAACGGTATAACGAAATCCTGCAGGAAGAAGCCAGCGCCTATAACGGCACCAACGGCATCGAAGTCGTCGCAGAGTATGCCGGGGAGTCGCAGCCCAGCACCGGTACTTTCCAGTTCGGTAAAAATGATATTGATGGTGGGGACTGCTTCCACCCGAGTGTTGCCGGACAAAATACCGTCGCCGACCTGATGTGGAATGGCAACCCGGACAAATAAGGCCAAACATTCCGAGACGTAAACGGTGAACGGGCGGGCTCAGGCAGTACCCGCCCTCGTGCACCTACCCTGCAAGACTACGCGCCGTCATCTTCATCGTCATCGGTGTCCGGATCTGAATCTTCTTCTCCGTCTTCCCGGCCTCCTGCGCCATCTTCCTCACCGGCAGACTCGCTGTCATTGTTATTGCTATTGCTGCCCGAGCTGTTGCTATTCGCCGGTGCGCTATCCAGGTCGTCGAAGTAACCGGACTCTGCGACGGTATATTGCAGGCGCTGGGGCAATCCGTTGCGCATAAAGGTTACGTCTGTCACTTCACCGCTCACCAGGGCGTCCCACAACGGGTTCTGGCCGCTGTGAACCCATTCGTCGTTAACCCGCAACACGACATCGCCTTCTTCGAGTCCCAGTGCGGCAAAAAACTCGCTGTCTGCAATACCTTCCAGGCGCAGTAACTTGTAACCATCAACTTCGTGTTCCGCGAGAACAAATTTCTTCGCCAGCTCCTCGCGCTCGAGCAGCTGTTGGCGCAGCCACTCTTGCCCCAATGGCAAAACGCCATCTGGTGGGATAAGTTTGCGGGTCTCACCGGCAGGTTGCTCAATACGCTGCATGGTTGCGGCGTCCCGTGGTGTCCGACTGGTTAACGGCGGCAGATCAGTGGCCTCGCTGTTTGCACCTCGCAGGTTTAGCCGCTCTATAACACCATGATTATTCAGTATCACATGATCTTTATGGATATAGGTTAGCTGCACGCCCTGCAGCAGTGATGCTCCCGTGGAGAACCGCACCGCCTCCTTACCTTCTACCGCAATCAGTGCGCTGGAGTTCTCCGCGGCGGTGGAAAGACTGGTGCCTTCGAGGCGCAGGGGTAATTGCGTGTGCTGAACGCGCGGTTCACCACCTGCGGAATATCTGTCGGCTTGTGGATGAATACTGCCAGAGGCGATCCCAATGCGCCGCAGTTCCCGCTCAACCCACATCGCATAATGCTCATAAGACTTGGGGCCGCGGGTATATAGGCCATTGATCAGAACGACCGGGACATTACCGAAGCCCTGGTCCTTGGCGAGCGCAAGATCAGACTCCACCCGTGCAGACATTTCCCGCTCCTGCATGCACGTTGCTAAATCTTCCGCTTTTAGGGAGAGCTGCTTTGCCAATAGTGGATAGGTTTCACTATCGAGATGGCGCGCACGCGCATAGAGCCCGTCAGCATAAGCCCAGGGCGAGCCCTGTCTGGCGGCACAACGTGCGGCACGGGCGGCGTTGTGGCCCTCGCGGTGGAAGTGCATGGGGTAATCGATCTGTTGCAGTGACACCCAGCCCGGGTAGGTATCCAAGAGTGCCAGCAGTTGGGGGTGAACCTGTGCGCAGTGCACCGACTGGTAGGAGCAGAAAACCGTAAGTGCCACGGGTGCCTGCGGATTTCCCCGTACGGGACGCTCCCCGGCATTCACTTCGATGCGTGGCGGCTCGGGATAATCCAGTAGCCATTCGACGTCGCCGCCAATTTTGGCCTGCCTGGCATTAACCATCTGAGTTAACTGGGTGAAACGCATTTCATATTCGGAAAGAAGCAGGTCGTAATGCTGTATCTGGATGGCGGTATCCACTTGATGCAGGTAAATAGGCTGGCCACCTACGGTCGCAACGATCAGTTTATTTTGTGCAGCAGATGAGGCGTTGCTTGTTGGAGTGTCGTCGCTACAGGCGCAGAGTGATAGCGACAGTAATGCAAGCAGAGCGAACTTTACGGACAACCAGAAATTCTTCAGGAGCAGGACTTTCATCGCATTTGGCTCTTTATCGTTCTTGTACTACCGAGTTTAAACCACTGCATCGGAATCGCTCCAAGTGGGCCCCGTGAAAGTTGTGCACCGTGACACAAATTTAAAGACCTTCAGGCGCCACTGGGTTACAGTAATCCGAATACCTATAACAAAAGTGCCGGGCCGTATATTTGCTGGTTTTCTGATAGATTCTCAGCGCTGGCCCGGTCCTGTTGTAAAACCACTGATAGCAAATACTTACCATGCTGCAAAATTGTCGTTTTCCCGGTGTTCGCGCCGTTCTCTCGCTTGTTCTTTCGATTGCTCTTCCGCTAGCCTGCTCGGTTTTCCTCAGCGCGTGCGCCCCAGAACCGAAGGTGCAGAAGATCGTAAGTGATGGACAACTAAATCGACAGTCCTATATCAGCGAGGTGGATGGGGCAGAGCGTGAGTATTTTGTCTATCTGCCGCGAGGTTACGCGGCTTCTTCATCACAACAGTGGCCGTTAATGTTGTTCCTGCATGGCAACGGCGAGCGTGGCGATGGCAGGCAGGATTTGGATTTCGTGCTTACGCACGGACCGCTATACGAGGTATGGGCGCAGAAAAGAGATTTACCGTTCATTATCATCGCCCCCCAGCTGCACATGTTCGGGATGGACAAGAAGTTTGCCTATATTGCCAATCGCAGCCGCGACTCGATTCCGGCGCGACAGGAGCAAGGGACCCCGGAGCGGACGTACTTCTCACCAATCGGCGAGATGCAGCCCGGAGAAATGGTGGATGAGTGGGGACAGGTAGCCCCGTTACTGCCAGATGGCTGGGAGCGGGTCGAGCAGGATCTGTTAAATATATTGCAGCACACTACCGAGCGCTTGCGGGTGGATCAGAGCCGGATCTATCTCACTGGAATCAGTTACGGCGGCTTCGGTACCTGGTATATGGCGAGCCGTCACCCGCAGAAGTTTGCCGCGATTGCACCGGTGGTGGGTTGGGGGCACCCGGACTTTATGCCACCGATCGCCGAGGCCTCATTGCCGGTGTGGGCGTTTGCGGGTGGCCGCGATACCGCGGTGCAGAAATCCCATTTCTTTGGCGGCATCAACAAGCTGGAGCAGGAAAGCGACGCGGAAGTGCGCTTCACCATCCACGAAGATATGGCCCACGACGTGTGGCGCCGGGTATACGAGGGGCAGGATATTTACGACTGGCTGTTAAAGCAGCGCCGAGAGAGCCCGGGGCAGGAGTAAGTCCTGGGCCGGGGTTAGTTACAGCTTCCGTTCGATGATGCCGCGGTGCAGGCCGTAGCTTCCTTTTTCGCGGTCACTGAAGTAATGCTTCAGTGTCTGTGTCATCACTGGAAAGGCCATTTCCCGCCAGGGGATGTCCTTTTCGTCAAACAATTCCACTTCCAGAGACTCCGGCCCGGGGCCGAAATTGGTATCGGTCAGTTCGCCGCGGTACAGCAGGTAGACCTGATTGATATGCGGAATGTCGTAGACCGAGAAAAGTTCATCTACGCGGATACTGGCACGAGCTTCTTCCCATGACTCGCGCAGAGCACCCTGCTCACTGGTCTCACCGTTTTCCATAAAACCAGCCGGCAGGGTCCACAGCCCGTGGCGTGGCTCGATGGCGCGCTTGCACAACAGCACCTGCTCACCGAAGTAGGGCAAGACCCCCACGATTACTCGCGGGTTCACATAGTGAATGGCGCCGCAATCGTGGCACAGGTGCCGCGGGCGGTCATCCCCTTCGGGAATTTCGAATACAACGGAATGGCCACAATGGCTGCAAAATTTCATGGCGCAAGTATACCCGCGCGGAGCGGGAGTGCCAGCCTGACGCTGTCGGGACTTCTATAGTGTTTAGGAGATGTTTTTTGCAGTAAGCGGTGGTTGTTGTTCCATGGCGCGTTTTCTTGTGGTTTTCCTGTCGGTGTCGATACTTGCGATCGCGACGGCAAGCTGTTCGAAGAAAGAGGAGGAAGTCGGTCCCAAGGCGCCACCGGTGGAAGTGCTTGCTGTGCGCAAGCATCAGGTTGTTCCCCGTTATGAATATGTTGGGCGGGTAGAGGCAACCGACGAATTCAAGGTGCGGCCCCGGGTTGAGGGTTACATAGAAAGCCGCGACTTTGTAGAAGGGCAGCTGGTGCAAAAGGGTGAACTACTGTATCAGATCGACCCCAAACCCTATATCGCGGCACTGGACAACCAGCGAGCGAACCTCGCCCAGGCGCGCTCCGCGTTGCGCGTCTCCGAGCGCAACTATCGCCGGGGGCTGCAGCTGGTGAAAACCGGTGCCATCAGCCAGGTGCAGATGGATGAGCTCACCGGCAACTTTGAGGCAGCCGAGTCCACCGTGGCCGCCGCCCAGGCGGACCTGGAGGCTGCGCAACTTAATCTTTCCTACACCCAGATTCGCGCGCCCTTGACGGGGCTGATTGGCCGCTCGGAATTCACCGAAGGCTCGCTGGTGGGGCCGGCCACCGATCCCCTTACTTCGATTGTCCGCATGGACCCGATTTACGTCACCTTTGAGGTGCCGGAAAACCGCCTGTTTGCGGTGCAGGAGGAGCAGGAGCGCCGACGTCAGACCGGCGAAAGGCCGGTGGAGCGGGAAATCCAGATCAAGCAGCCCGACGGCAAGTTTTATCCCTATCCGGGCATTATCGTGTTTGTCGACAACCAGATTGACCAGGCTACGGGTTCTGCCCTGGTGCGTGCGCGATTCCCCAACCCCGAGCGCCTGCTCGTGCAGGGGCAATTTGCCCGGGTTGTGATCAGCGTGTTCGCGGGCGCCGATTCGATCAAGCCGCTGGTGCCGCAGGCGGCGGTTCTCGAAGACATGCAGGGACGGTTTGTTTACGTTGTGGACGATAACAACATCGCGCACAAACGCTACCTTGAGCTCGGGCAGCGCGAAAACGAACTGTGGGCGGTGGAAAAGGGGCTCAAGGCTGGCGAGCGGGTGATTGTGAACGGGTTGCAGAGGGTGAGTCCCGACAAACCGGTAACCCCGCAAAATACCGCGCTTGATCCGTATAAAAATCTCAAGACAGAGAAACCACCGCAAGTGGAAAGTCCACTTGAACAGATTCGTTCGGGGGATATCCCACCCGAAGAGCGACGCGATGGAGGCGCTCGTGACGGTGCCGATATCGAGCAGTTGCAGGAGGAGATGCGTCGCGGTGCAGAGGGTGAGGGCAGGGAAAAATCCCAAGAGCCCGATGCCTATCTTGACGGTAAGTGAATCGACCACTGGAGAGTGAATAGCAACAAAGTGAACAGGGAAAGCGCTTGTGATTAGCGCGACGTTTATCCGCCGCCCACGCTTCGCGCTGGTGATCTCTATTCTGATCTCCCTGGCGGGGATACTCTCATTACCGTTGCTTCCTATTGCCCAGTACCCGGAAATCTCCCCACCCACGGTGGTAGTGACCGCCAACTACGCCGGTGCCAGCGCCGAAGTCATGCGCGATAGCGTGGCCATTCCCATCGAGTCACAGGTCAATGGGGTGGAGGGCATGACCTACATGACCTCCACAAGTAGTAATGACGGTACCTACAGTCTGACGGTGACGTTTGAGAGCGGCTATGACGGGGATATTGCCCAGGTAAACGTGCAGAATCGGGTGCAGCAGGCGACCCCCAGCCTGCCCGCAGAGGTGAACCGCAGTGGGGTCACCGTCGAGAAGCAGTCCAATACCATCTTACTGGTGGTTAACCTCTTGTCCGAGGAAGGGGAGTTTGACTCTCTATTCCTGTCCAACTACGCAGAAATCTTTATCCGTGACGAATTAACACGGATCGACGGTGTAAGTAGCGTCGATATTCTGGGCTCCCAGCAATACGCCATGCGCCTGTGGCTAAACCCGGACAAAATGGCAGCGCTGGATGTGACTGCGAATGATGTGATTGCCGCGGTAGAAGCGCAGAACCTGCAGGTGGCGGCCGGCAAAATTGGTGCGCCGCCCATTCGTTCGGATCAGCAATTCCAGTACAACATCCTTGCCGAAGGACGTCTCGTCGACCCGGAGGAATTCGAAAACATCAGCCTCCGCTCTTCTCCCGAAGGCGGCATCGTGCGGATGAAGGATATAGCGCGGGTTGAGCTTGGTAGTGCCAGTTACAGTGCGTTTGGTGAGCTGGACGGCAAGCCGTCTGCGGTAATTGCGGTTTACCAGCTACCCGATGCCAACGCCATGGATGTGGCGACCAATATCCGTAATAAAGTAGACGCCTTATCCGAACGGTTTCCCGATGGCCTGCAGGCGAAGATCATTTACGACACCACCACATTTGTCAGCGAATCGATCAAAGAAGTAGTCATTACGCTGGTGATCGCACTGCTGCTCGTGATCATCGTGGTGTTCGTATTTCTGCAGGACTGGCGTGCAACGTTGATTCCTGCCGTCGCCATTCCCGTATCGCTGGTGGGCACCTTTGCGGTGATGCTTGCGCTGGGTATGAGTATCAATACGGTGACGCTGTTTGCACTGATTCTCGCCATCGGCATTGTGGTGGACGATGCGATTATTGTGGTGGAAAACACCCAGCGGTTAATGGGCGAAGGGCTCGCGCCGAAAGACGCGGCGATGGAGTCCATGCGCGAGGTGACCGGCCCGGTGATCGCCACTACCGCGGTGTTGTTTGCAGTGTTTGTACCGGTGATGTTGATGCCCGGGTTGACGGGGAAAATGTATCAGCAGTTTGCGATCACTATCGCCATCTCGGTATTTATTTCCAGTGTGAATGCACTGACGTTAAGCCCCTCATTAAGCGCGATCTTGTTGCGCCCGCCCAAAGGCGGCGGCGAGCATGGCGAGAAAAATCGTGGCATCTTTGGCATCTTCAATCGATTTCTACATGGTTCGACAAACCTGTATGTAAAAATTGTCCGCTTCTGTGTGCGCAGGCCACTGGTAGGACTCAGCACAATTTTCGGGCTGGGCGCCTTTTGTTTCTGGCTATTCTCCGCCGTGCCGACCGCCTTTATCCCTGACGAAGATCAGGGTTATTTCATGATGAACGTGCAGTTGCCCGACGGCGCTTCACTGGAGCGCACTGCGCCAGTGGTCAGGAAATTGAGCGAGGATATTCGCAAGTTGGATGGCGTCGCGCATGTCATGGCGGTACCCGGGTACAGCTTGTTGTCCAATAGTCTCGCCTCGAACACGGCATTTATGATCGTGATCCTGCATCCCTGGGACGAGCGCGAGGAGCCTGAGTTAAACCAGTTTGTGATTCTCGATAAGGTGCAAAAAATGGGTGCCGGGGTACCGGAAGCCCAGATTCAGGCCTTTCCCGTACCTGCACTGCCGGGGCTTGGTACCATCGGTGGGTTTGAATTCGTTCTGGAGGACCTGCAGGGCCGAGATATTCAGGAGTTGGCCGGTGTGCTTTATGCCGTGTTGGGTGAGGCGAATCAACGCTCGGAAATTGCCCAGGCATTCACCACCTATCAGGCCGCCTCGCCGCAACTCGAGCTCGAAGTGGATAAGGACAAGGCGCATATTCTCGGACTGCGGTTGTCCGACGTGTATCTCACCTTGCAAACCTATCTGGGCAGTTACTACATCAATGATTTCAATCGCTACGGCAAGGTGTTTCAAGTGCTGGCGCAGGCCGATTCGCAATTCCGTGACAGCGAGGACGATCTCACCGGGTTCTTTGTGCGCGCCAATAGTGGAGGACTGGTTCCCGTAAGTTCTATTGCTGAAGTATTACCGATTGTGGCGCCGCAAACCGTGCAGCGCTACAACATGTACAACAGTGTCACCATCAATGGTGGGCCGGCGCCAGGCTATTCCAGTGGCGAAGCCATGAACGCTATGGAGGAAATCGGCAAGCAACTGCCGGATGGCTACGCCTACGAGTGGACCGGCCAGAGTCTGGAAGAAATTAGTGCAGGCAACCTGGCGCCGATTCTGTTTTCGCTGGCGGTGCTGTTTGCCTACCTGTTTCTGGTGGCCCAGTACGAGAGCTGGAGTATCCCTGTCGCCGTACTGCTGGCAATTCCCGTGGCGATCTCGGGTGGTCTGTTTGCCAACTTCATCATGGGGCATGACAACGACCTCTACACGCAGATTGGTCTTGTGTTGTTGATCGGTATTTCAGCCAAGACCGCGATCTTAATGGTGGAGTTTGCGGCAGTGCAGCGCGCCTCCGGCAAAAGTATCGAAGAGTCGGCACTGGAAGCCACGCGCCTGCGTTTCCGCGCGGTACTGATGACGGCACTGGCATTCGTGCTGGGGATCTTCCCGCTGGTGATTGCCACCGGGGCGGGTGCGGCAAGCCGTGTTTCCCTCGGGCTTGCGGTGTTTGGCGGTATGCTTGCCGCAAGTATTGTTTCTACCTTCTTGGTGCCGATTTATTTTGCGCTGGTGCAGTCTGTGCGCGAGAAGTTAACCGGCCACACGGGTACTGTTGATCAGGGCGAAAGCAAAGATTCTGCGACCTGAGCAGGTGTCGGGCAGCGTAGTAACGCGTATAGTGTGGTAAGAGCGGTAAGCAGGAGTACGCCGGTACGGCGAAAATCGTACAAGCATGTTGGATCTTATCGAAAAGCGCTTCGCGAAAATTAAAGATGAGCTGCACGCCCAGGTGCCGAGCGGCTCCAACCTGCATGGTCACGCAGCGGTATTGCTGGCACTGACCGACGAGGAAGACCCTCAGGTCATTTTGACCCTCCGCTCCCAGCATCTATCGAGCCACTCTGGCGAAGTGTCGCTTCCCGGCGGGCGCTGGGATGATACCGACCCATCCCTGGAGTTCACCGCACTGCGCGAGACGCACGAAGAAATTGGCCTGCCCGCAGATCAGGTTCGCATACTCGGTCCGCTGTGGACTCGCACCACCCGCTGGCAGGTGGAAGTCACTCCGTGGCTCGGTATTGTGCCCGCCGACGCATCCTTGACACCCAACCCGGGTGAGCTGGATGCAATTTTCCGGGTTCCCCTGTCGTGGTTTTTCGATGATCCGCGTATCCGTACCGATCGTATTACCATCGATAAGCGCCGTATCTATTTGCCCGCCTACAAATACGAAGGCTACGAAATCTGGGGATTTACCGCCGGGGTTCTGACAGAATTCCTGGTACGCGTACTGGATGCGCCCATTGGGCGCAGAGATGACGTGCCCGTCCGGGCCCTCAGCGAGAACGAAGACTCGTAACAGGGTTTTCCCCGACCTCGTGCCGGTCGATTGGGTATACTGCGCGCCTGATTTACCGAGATTGCCCATGCCCAGACCCAAGTCCGCGGTCGCTCTGGAAGATGTCCACTGGAGCGCCCTGAAAACACTATTCCCCTACCTGTTGGAGTTCAAACGCCCGGTCATTCTGGCGTTGATGTGCCTGGTGGGCGCCAAGGCCGCCAGTGTGGGCCTGCCTTTCCTGTTGAAGCATATCGTTGACGGCCTGGATCAGGCCGGTGGCGTTGCCGCGGCGATTGCCCTGCCATTGGGGTTATTGCTCGCCTACGGATTTGTCCGTTTTTCATCGGTTCTGTTTGGCGAACTGCGCGACACCATTTTCGGCCGCGTTACTGAGCGCGCGCAGCGTCGCGTCGGGCTCGAAGTGTTCCAGCACCTGCACAAGCTCGATCTGGATTACCACCTCAATCGCCGCACCGGCGGCCTGTCGCGGGATATCGAGCGGGGTAATTCCGGCATTGGATTCCTGATGCGCTTTATGGTGTTCAACATCGTTCCCACGCTGGTGGAAATCCTGATGGTGGTGGGCCTGCTGTGGTGGAACTACAACGTCAGTTTTGCCCTGCTGGTACTTGGGGCAGTCGTTGCCTACATCAGCTTTTCCGTTATCGCCACCGAGTGGCGGACACGCTTCGTGCGCGAATTAAATCAGGCGGAATCCCAGAGCAGCAGCCGTGCGGTGGATAGCCTGTTGAACTACGAAACCGTGAAGTACTTCGGCAATGAGCGACACGAGGCGCAGCATTACGACCATGAGTTGGCAGCCTGGGAACAGGCGCGGCGCAAGAATCGCCTGTCGTTATTTGGGCTGAATGCGGGGCAGGCATTTATTACTGCTGCCGCCATGTGCGGTGCCATGGTGATGGCGGCCGTCAATGTCACCAATGGCACCATGACCATTGGTGATTTTGTTCTGATCAACGCCATCATGATGCAGATCTTTATTCCGTTGAATTTCCTCGGCTTTGTGTACCGGGAGATGAAGGGCGCCCTCGCCAACATCGAAAAGATGTTCTCCATCCTCGATGTCAAACCGGCAATTGAAGATGTACCGTCGGCCGCAGACCTCGACGTACCGCAGGGCGGCATCGAGTTCCGCGATGTGCATTTTGGCTACGGTGCGGATCGGGAAATTCTCAAAGGGGTCAGCTTCCGTGTTGCGCCCAGAGAAAAGGTTGCCATTGTTGGCGCCAGTGGCGCGGGTAAATCGACCCTGTTCAAGCTGCTGTTCCGGTTCTATGACGTTACCGGCGGCAGTATCCTCGTGGATGGACAGGATATTCGCAAGGTAAGCCAGGACTCCCTGCGCGGCGCTATCGGCGTTGTGCCCCAGGATACGGTGCTGTTCAATCAGTCCATCCATGAAAACGTACGCTATGGGCGAGTGGACGCCAGTGATGAGGAGGTGGCCGACGCTATCCGTCACGCACAGTTGGACGACTTTATCCGTCAATTGCCGGAGGGTACCAATACGGTAGTGGGGGAGCGCGGTTTAAAACTCTCCGGAGGAGAAAAACAGCGTGTGGCTATTGCCCGGGCAATCCTCAAGCACCCACCGATTATGGTGTTTGATGAGGCGACCTCCAGCCTGGATAGCCATTCCGAGCAAGGCATCCTGCGCGCGTTACAGGAAATTTCCCAGGAGCAGACCACGCTGGTGATCGCTCACCGGCTGTCCACCGTGGTGGATGCGGATCAGATTCTGGTGATGGATCAGGGGCGTGTGGTAGAGCAGGGCAATCATCGGCAGCTGATCGAGGCCGATGGTCACTATGCGGCCCTGTGGCGCATGCAACAACAGGAGCGTGCCCGTGAACAGGGTGCCGAGGCCGCGCCCACCTCACCCTGACAAATCGCTGTCCATTTCTTGGCGTGAATTGTTTTTTCTGTGAGCTGTTCACGCCACGTAAATTTCTTAATTTGCCCATAATTGCAGTCGAATATCCGGTGCCACAGGGGAGCCTCTGGCACTGTGGACATCTTCAGACGCCATATTTAATGTGGCGCGCACAAATAACGAAAACCCTTGGGCGTGAATCTGCATGAAACCTGTACTCTTTGCTGCGTCGGCACTGGCGCTTGTTCTTGCTACCGGCTGTTCCTCCGGTGATAAATCCTCCACCACCTCGAAGCCGGATGCGCCTGCAGAAACGACAGCGCAACAGGCTGTGGACCCAGCGCAGCAAGCCGTGGAGCCCGCCACTGGCCCGCAGGCTGGCGGTATCGCCGAAGGGGTGGATCCCGCCCGTTTCAATATTTATGCGCCGGTGGAACTCAATGCCGACCTGTCCGCCCTGTCGGACAACCAGCGCCAGCTGATTGGCAAGTTGATCGATGCGAGCAAGATCATGGATCAGTTGTTCTGGTTGCAGTCTTACGGCCCTGCACAGGAGCTACTGAGCGGTATTGATGACAGTGCCGCGCGAAAATTTGCTGAAATCAATTACGGTCCATGGGATCGCCTGAACGATAACAAGCCCTTTATCGCCGGCTATGGCGACAAACCGCTGGGCGCCGAGTTCTACCCGGAAGATATGACCAAGCAGGAATTTGATGCATGGCAGCAGCCGGGTAAAGATGGCCTTTACTCACTGGTGCGCCGCGATGAAAGCGGTAACCTGACCCTGATTCCGTACCATGAAGCCTACAAGGCGGAACTGGAAAAGGCGGCGGTGCTGTTGCGTGAAGCAGCCGCGCTGGCGGAGGATGCCGAGTTTGCCGGTTACCTGAAATTACGCGCCGATGCGCTGCTAGATGACCAGTTCCGCGAAAGTGACATGGCGTGGATGGACTTGAAAAAGAACCGCATCGACGTGGTGATCGGGCCCATCGAAAACTACGAGGATCAGTTGTTCGCCTACCGCACCGCCTACTCCTCCTATGTTTTGCTGAAAGATATGCAGTGGAGTGAAAAGCTGGCGAAGTTTGCCGCGTTCCTGCCCGAACTGCAGCGCGGTTTACCGGTAGATGACAAGTACAAGTCAGAAACCCCGGGAACCGACTCCGACCTGAATGCCTACGACGTCTTGTACTACGCAGGCGACAGTAATGCCGGCTCCAAGACCATTGCCATCAACCTGCCAAACGACGAAGAAGTACAGCTTAAAAAGGGCACCCGTCGCCTGCAGTTGAAAAACGCCATGCGCGCGAAGTTCGATCAGATCCTGATTCCGATTGGTGGCGTCCTGATCGCCGAAGATCAGCGCAAGCACATTACTTTTGATGCGTTCTTCGCCAATACCATGTTCCACGAAGTGGCACACGGTCTCGGTATCAAGAAGACGGTCACCGATGGTGCGAATGTACGCCAGGCCCTGAAGGAAACATCCTCTGCGCTGGAAGAAGGCAAGGCCGATATTCTCGGCCTGTACATGATTACCGAGCTGCACGGTAAAGGTGAGCTGGAAGACGGCGAGCTGATGGATAACTACGTGACCTTCCTCGCCGGTATTTTCCGCAGCGTGCGCTTCGGCGCGGCCAGCGCGCACGGTAAAGCGAATATGATGCGCTTCAACTTCTTCAAACAGGAAGGTGCCTTTACCCGCGACGAAGCAACTGGCCTGTACAGCGTGGACTTCGAAAAAATGCAGGATGCCATGGCGAAGCTATCCAACCTGATCCTGACCATCCAGGGCGACGGAGACTACGAGAAGTCCAAAGCCCTGCTGGAGGAAATGGGCGTGGTTGGTGTCGAGCTCCAGTCCGATCTGGATCGATTGAAAGCGGCAAACATCCCTGTGGATGTGACCTTTATTCAGGGTAAGGAAATCCTCGGTATTCAGTAAGTCGGAAGCTTCTGAGCTTCTGTAAACCTCTACTAAAGAGCCCCAATAAAAAGCCCCGCCAAGAGCGGGGCTTTTTATATTGCGACAGAGGCATTACCTAGCGGGCGCTATCGCCAGATACTCCGGGTGATCTCGATACATCCAGATTCGTGCCCTGGCTGCGAAATATGAGTTCAGGTATTACGCCGATTTCCAGCTGCACGGGTCTTTCGGCCAGTTCCCCCATGCGTTGCTGTAAAGCATCGGCAAATTCCTGTGTGATCACCTCTGCGCCATCCACCACATCCACTCGGATCACAATACTGTCATCGTCAAACCGCGTGGTGATACTGGTAAAGCGGATCTCAGCGTCTTTACCGATGATCGCGTGGCTTTCGGAAATCAGTGAGCGCTGGACCATATTACGCACGAGTAATTCTTCCAGGCCGTGCGTGAGAGAAGGAACCACAACCAGCAGGCTGACAAAGGCGCCAGCAAGTGCGGCCATCGCTTTGGGTTGCTTGCGAAAATACTGTAGGAAAAAGACCACCGTTGCCGCAAAGGCGATTCCCACCAGATTGGTCAGAAACAGGATAAATGGGCGCTTTGCACTCAGGTAGTCCCACGCCACGCCCACTTCGATACTGGCCTCATTGTCCAGTGCCAGGGCAATGCCCACCGTGCACAGGGGCGGGACCAGGGCCACGGCAATGGCGATTCCCGCGAGAGTCGCAGAGGTACTCGGGCGGGTGAGTGTATAGGCCGCCGCTGCACCCGCGGCAATGGCAACGTCGAGGTCGAGCATACTGGGGCGCATGCGCGCGACAATCTCCGGACCCGCCATCTGATAGCCGATGGCATGAGTCGTCAGGTAGGCGATGACGATACACAGCAGACTCCCGGAGATTGCAATCAATGCCGAGCGCAGCATCAAGTGTCCGTCCCAGGAAACCACACCGAAGGCGAGGGAAATGATCGGCGCCATTAACGGGGCAACGAGCATTGCGCCGATAATTACCGCAGCACTGTCGGCGAGTAAGCCGAGGGTGGCAATGACCGTGGACGCGGTCATCATCAGGTAGAAACTGAGTGACGGTACCGAGCCCGGAATAATGAGATCGTGGGCTTCTGCCAACGGCAGGGGTTTTTCGATGTAGCGTCGCCAGTCAGCGTGCGGCTTTTTCTCCAGTTCTGCCATGAAATGGTCCAGCGTGAAGTTGGCTCGATATCGTTGTTGGTCAAGTGCGCTTGCGGCAATTCCGTCGCTGCACACTTGAGTGCCACAGCGGCGACAAGTCATTGAAATCAGTATATGTTGCCTGCGCCGGGGTGCATCGATCAGGCATGGTAAATACTTGCTTATTCCCGTTGCTATTCCGGATCCTATTTCCGCTCCTAATCCCGCTCCTAATCCGGTCCCTGTTTCAGCTATTTTGGGATGCGTCAAAGCGTGTCGGCATATCCGCTTTTCTTGAACACTCGAGTGCCAGTCGTGCACTCGCTAGCAGCGTTTGACCGCCAGTACTCTACAATCTCATGGACGCCTACCAAGAGCACTTAAAGGAATTTAAAAGCAATTTAAGTGCAATAGTGTGATTAATAATTCTTGGGCAGCCTTCTACGTGGTGCAGATTCCGGGAAGAAGATCATTTCTCTGCGCCCGCGGCTGAGTCGGCAGAAGAGGATTTTCTATGGGATTCAAGCTTGACCACTGGGACTACCTGACCTTCCTCGTCATTATTGGCGCCTGCCTGTGTATTCTCGTGATTTTGCTGTGGATCGCCGGGTTGCCCGGTCGCATTGCTATTGCCCGCAAGCACCCGGACGCAGAAGCGGTGCGCATAATGGGGTACGCGGGTTTCCTCGCCGTGGTGCCGTGGATCAATGCGTTCATCTGGGCGTTTAAACCGACCGATACCATCGATATTCGCCGGTTGCCCGAAGAAGAGGCGCAGGCAATCGATGAAAACATCGCGCGTTTGAAAGGGGATGAGGGCGACAAAAAGAAGAAGTCATCCGGAGGTAATCCCCCGCATGACACTCCCCCGCGCAATAATGGCGATACAGACGCTTAAGGGGCCGCACTAATGCTGTTGGGCTTCGTCATACTGTTCGTCTATATCGTCGCCGTCTGGCTGACGTTTTTTAAATTCAAATGGATGAAGTTCAACATCGCCTGGGGCATTGTGTCCCTGTCGGTGGGCCTGCATCTGTTGCTGATTTTCCTGATCGGATTGCGCTTTATTACCCCGTATTCCACCAATGCACGCATGATTCAGCACACCATTCAGCTGACCCCGCGTTTGAATGAGCCAACGCTGGTGACCGATGTATTGGTGGAGCCGAATGTGTTGGTCAAAAAAGGCCAGCCACTATTTCAGTTTGACCGCCGTCCATACGAATACAAAGTGCGGGAATATGAAGCGGAACTGGCGAAGGCCAAACAAAATGTAAAGGTACTGGAAGCAGACATTCAGCTGGCGTCGCAGAAAGTGGTGCAGAAGGAAGCCGAGCTGGTGTATGCGCGCTATGAGCTTGCGTTATCCGAGAAGCTCGCACGTACCGGCGCTGGGCCACAGGAGGATGTGGAAAAATGGAGCGCCCGCGTCGTCGCCAGTGAGGCCGGTATTCACGAGGCCATGGCCGAAGTCGAGCGGGCGGAACTCGAATACAACTCGCGTATTGGTGGGGTCAATACCACCGTAGCCACGATTCAGGCGAAACTCGACCTGGCCCAGTTCTATCTCGACAATACCCTGATGACCGCCCCGGAAGACGGCCATGTGATGAACCTGCAGGTGCGCCCGGGCATGGTGGCCGGTTCTTTTCGCATTGGTGCCATCGCCACCTTTGTGTGTGAGTCGGACCGTTATCTGCTGGCGAATTACTTCCAGGAAAACCTGAAACATGTGCAGGAGGGGCAGGTGGTGGAAGTTGCCCTGGACCTGTACCCGGGGCAGATATTTACCGGCAAGGTAGAGGCTATCTGGCGTGGCAGTGGACACGGCCAGTTGCTTCCCAGCGGCAAGTTGCCCAAGTTTCACTTCCGACCGCTGGAGCTGCCGCAGGGGCAGTTCGTGGTCGCCATTCGCATGGACGGTGACGACCAGTCCAAATTTCCCATCGGCACCCAGGGTCGCGCCGCCATTTATACCGATACGTCCAGTGGCTTTGTGATACTGCGCAAGATCGGTATCCGTGCTTATTCCTGGGCAAACTACCTGTACCCCTTTGCCGGATGAGTAGCCATAAGTTTTCACTCGTTCGCGTGCTGCTGGCTTTGGCGCTATGCCTGGCCACTCATGGTTGCGCTTTGCGCACACCACCGTCGCCGGTAGAAAACCTCGACACTGCACTTCCGCCGGAGACCGGGGTGCCTCTGGACTGGGTGGCGCGCACTAGCAACTTGCCGGTTGTGGATAACTGGCTTGGCACTTTCGACGATCCCGTATTGAGTGCGCTGGTTGCGGAAGCCATGGCCAACAACCTGGATTTGCATCAGGCAATAGAAGACGTGGAAATTGCCCGGCAGCTGGTGGTGGTGGCCGGCGCCCCCCTGAAACCGCAAGTGGGCGGGAAAATCGGCGCCAAGCAGACGCACGACTTCGGTGACGATGATCGTTTCAAACATACCTTCAGCCATACCATCGCCGGGCTCGGGGTGACCTGGGAGATGGACTTGTGGGGCAAGCTGCGTGCGAACCGCGCGGCGGCCGTCGCCGACTACGAGGCCAGTGAGTTCGATCTCGTGTACGCGCGCCAGTCCCTCGCCGCTACGGTGGCGCTGAACTGGTATCTGGTGACAGAGGCATTGCAGTTGATCCAGCTTGCGGACGATGCTGTGAACATTTATTCCCAGTTATTCGAGTTGTCTGAAGTGCGCAATCAGAGCGGAAAGAGTTCGCAGCTGGACGTGGTGGATGCCCGCGCGCGTCTGCAAAACGCGCAAAGTGAACGGGAAAAGGCCAAGATTAAATACGGCGAACTGGTGCGCACGCTTGAGGTATTACTCGGGCGTTACCCGGCCGCGGAGCTTCGTGGTGCAGAGAAATATCCACCGTTGCCGCCGCCAGTATCGGCGGGGTTACCGGTGACCTTGTTGGAACGCCGCCCGGACATTATTGCTGCGGAATATCTGGTTCTGGCGGCATTTCGCAAGGAAGAGTCCGCGCGCTTGGCGCTGTTGCCGGATTTTTCCCTCGAGCTTACTGCGGAGCGCCTTGGTGATCACCTGTTGAAAATCCTCCGCTTGAGTCCTTACTGGGCATCTGCGGAGGTCGGTGCAACCATCCCGATATATGAAGGGGGTGCTCTGTGCGCCTACGTGCGGATCGCCACTGCGCAGCAGGCGCAGGCAGTGGCCAATTACGGCAGTGTCGT
Organism: Microbulbifer agarilyticus; assembly: GCF_019800665.1. GTDB lineage: Bacteria > Pseudomonadota > Gammaproteobacteria > Pseudomonadales > Cellvibrionaceae > Microbulbifer > Microbulbifer agarilyticus_C. The sequence continues at coordinate 43,095 of NZ_JAHVKO010000005.1, read as the reverse complement.
ATTGAACGCATTCCGCGAAGTGGAAACCCTGCTTGCCAGTGAGTCACTGTTGGCCGGTGAACTCTATTACGCGCAGCGTGCGCTGCAGGATCGTACCCGCGCAGTGGAAATCGCCATTGAGCAGTATCGCGCGGGCAAACGGGATCTGTTGTGGGTGGGCGAGCTTCAGGCGGAGCAATTGCTGGTTGAGTCAAATGTAATCCGTTTGCGCAATGCACGGGTTTCCAATCGTATTCGTTTGCACCTGGCGCTGGGTGGTGGTTTTGAAGCGGTGGCGCTGGCGGCACCAAGTTCAGGAGGTAGTAAATGAGTCACCGACCACATGTGCTCGCAACGGCGCTGATACTGGCGGTTACCACGTTTCTGTTTCACGCCGCGGTGTTACTGGAATTTACTCACCATATGTCGGGGGTACACCAATGGTTTGCCGACGCGCTGGGCAGCAGCAGGGCGGACACAATACTGGTAACCCTCTGTTTTGTTTCGCTCTTCATTACCCATGTGATTGAAGCCTCGCTGTGGGGCCTGTTTTTCTGGCGCAAGCGCCTGGTACCGAATTTTGTTGAAGGGGTGTACTTTGCCACCTCGTCGATCACCGCCCTTGGTTACGGCGATGTGGTGCTGAAACCGCCCTGGCGCATGTTAGGACCGTTGCTGGCGGTTAACGGACTGCTGATTTTCGGGTGCTCTACCGCTTTCCTGTTTTTGGTTCTGCAGAAAGTCTGGGGCACCTTGTAGCAAGCGTTTATCGCGTTGTTTCTCTCCAATTGGGCACCCGCAACTCTGCCATTTCTTTGCCCGTATCTGGGCCTTCTTGTCAGTTCCGAATCTGACTAGTCTTCTCTGCGCCGAAATCATAGACTGCCGGTATAGGGTTTAATTAGTGAGCATACTGTGCAGCCAGATCCGGTCATTTGTAACCGCGCGCGTCTCGCGCGCGACAAGCGCTTCGATGGGCGCTTCTTCACTGCGGTGAAGACCACCGGTATTTTTTGCCGCCCGATCTGTCCGGCGCGGCCACCGCTGGAGAAGAACGTCGAATACTTCAACACCGCAGCGGAGGCCACCGCGGCGGGCTATCGTCCATGTCTGCGTTGTCGACCGGACGCGGCTCCTGGCAGTGCTGCCTGGGGATTGGTTTCCACCACGGTGCAACGTGCCTTGGCCTTGATGCGTGCCGAACGCGAAGCGCAGTCCATAGAGCAGCTCGCCGAGCGCCTCGGTATTACCAGTCGCTACTTGCGTAAACTCTTTGCCGAACATATTGGCTTGAGCCCCCTGCAGGTATGGCAGACGGAGCGCGCGTTGTTTGCGTTCGGGCTGCTGCGTGATACCCACCTGCCGGTGGCCGATGTTGCCTTTGCCTCCGGCTTCAATAGTCTGCGTCGCTTCAATGGGGTGTTTAAGTCCATTTATCACCGCACGCCCAGCGAAGTTCGTCGGGAATCGACCAAGCGCGCCAAGCAGCCGGATTCTGGCAACGGGGTGCAGATTTATTTGAGCTATCGTCCCCCCTTCGACTGGCCGGCGCTGCTGGCCTTCTTTGCTGCACGGGCGCTGCCCGGTGTGGAGCAGGTGATAACGGCAGAGGATCCGGAGCGGGGAGAATACCTGCGCAGTTTCGAGCTGAACGGTCAGCGCGGTGTATTGCGCGTTGCGCACGAGCCTGAGAAATGTCGTCTGCGGGTGAGCGTCTTTGGAAACGATGGCAGTGGGGGTTGTGGTGCGGTGCTGTACCCGCTGCGGGAAAAGTTGCGGCGACTGTTTGACCTGGATGCTGACAGCGAGGAAATCCGCGAGCACTTGCAGGCGGATCCACTGTTGCAGAAGGTTTTGAGTGCAACTCCGGGGGTGCGTTTACCCGGCGCCTGGGACCCGTTTGAATACACTTTGCGCGCCATTCTCGGTCAGCAGATTTCTGTTGCCGCCGCGACCACTATTGCCGGGCGTGTGGCCAGGGGGTATGGCGAGGCGTTTAGCGGCCCAGATGGTGAGCAACTGCTGTTTCCCAGCGCGGAACAGCTGCGCCATGCAGATTTCTCCGATATCGGGGTGACCCGTACCCGCGCTGCCACATTGCGCAGTTTTGTCGCCGCCACACTGGCAGGCGAAGTGGACTTTGATGAGCCGGAGCTGGAGGCGTTTTGCAAGCAGATGACCGCACTCCCCGGTATCGGCGACTGGACCGCGCACTATACGGCGATGCGTGGCCTTTCAATGCCGGATGCCTTTCCCGCGTCGGATCTGGGAATTCTGATCGCGCTGGGCGATGGTGAGAAAAAGGCGACCCCCAAGCAGGCCCAGGCGCGGGCTGAGTCCTGGCGTCCCTGGCGCGCCTACGGGGCCCTGTTGCTGTGGCAATCCCTCAAACTGAAGACCAAAGAGAGCTCCTCGACATGATCAGGTATGAAATCTATCCCAGCGCTTTTGGCGAGCTCGGTATTGCGGCGAACGAAGCTGGGCTTGTGGGTATTGATCTGCAGGCTGGCAAGCGGCCCTTGCCGGTGCGGGAAGACTGGTTGCGCGAGGCGACGCCGCATACGGATTTGGCGTTTGAGCAGCTCGAGGCGTATTTCGCCGGCGAGTTGCAGTCTTTTGACCTCCCTCTGGGTGCCGCAGGCACTCCATTCCAACAGTCCGTGTGGCGCGCACTGTGTGCGATCCCCTTTGGCGAGACCCGCAGTTACCGCGAGCTGGCAGAGGCGATTGGCAACCCGAAAGCTGTGCGCGCGGTCGCCCGGGCCAACGGTGCCAACCCGCTGTCCATCGTCGTTCCCTGCCACCGAGTGATCGGTGCTGACGGGTCGCTGACGGGGTATGCGGGGGGTATCGAGATGAAGGCGCGGTTGTTGGCGCTGGAAGGGGTTCTGATTGGCTGATTTGTCTGGCTGGTCACGGGCTGCAGGGGTGCCCTGAGGGTGGCAATCCAGACCGGCGGGCGGGATAATACGCGGCTGATTTCAACGATATACCACTGATTGCCGGAGGTCGCATGCTGTACAGATTGGGCGATAAACAGCCACAGCTGGAGGGCGAGGGCCATTATGTCGCGCCCGGCGCGCGGGTAATCGGCAATGTGCTGATGATGCCGCACAGTTCGGTGTGGTTTAACGCGGTCATCCGTGGCGATAACGAACTGATCACCATCGGTGAGCGGGCCAATGTTCAGGACGGCTCGGTGTTGCATAACGATCCGGGCAAGCCGCTGACCATCGGTACTGGTGTGACCGTTGGGCACAATGTGACCTTGCACGGTTGCGAGATTGGTGAATATTCCCTGGTGGGGATGAACGCGGTGGTGTTGAATGGGGCCAAGATTGGGCGCTGTTGCATCATCGGGGCGAATGCGCTGGTGAAGGAAAATATGGAGATTCCAGATTTTTCGCTGGTGCTGGGTAGCCCCGCCAAGGTGGTAAAAACGTTGGACGAGTCGACGTTTGAGTTGCTGAAGTTGAGTAGTGATGTGTATGTGGCGAACGGCCAGCGCTTTGCGGAAGAGCTGGTTGAGGTCTGAGTCATGGCTGAAAGTGACTGGAGCCGCGTGAAGGATAAAGAGCCCGAGCCGATGTTTGAGTTTCCAGTAAAGTCTCCGTGCGTTTCCGTGTGTGCGTTGAACAGTGAGGACATCTGTGAGGGGTGTTTTCGTTCCGGTACGGAGATCAGCCAGTGGGGGAAGATGAACAACGCCCAGAAGCGTGAGGTGCTGAGTAAGTGCCAGGAGCGGGCCGTTGAGATGAAGCGGGTTTGGTGGACTGACTGAACCTCGACCTGGTTTCGTTTTGTCTGTCCGTTTGAGGCGGCGGATCAGTGGGTACGAGTTTTCAGGACCACTGTGAACCCATCCCTGGGCGTTGCGGCGCAAACTTCCTGTTTGCGACGCTCCTGAAAACTCGTACCCACTGCTCCACCTGCGCAGCGACCACTTTACTTCGCTATAGAATTTGCCTACCAAGTCCATGAAATGATGTGGGCTTGAGAAGACGTTATTGATCAAAATATTTTGTACATAGAGGGGCTGTTTCCCCTTGATGTATTGCCGGAACAGAGCGCTGTAAGAGCCCCGGAACCAAATTAAATAGAAAAATATGACCCAACCCTTCGTACATTTAAGAGTCCACTCCGAATACTCCCTGATTGATGGCCTGGTGCGTATCAAGCCGCTGATCGGCCGCGTTGCGGAGCTGGAAATGCCGGCGGTGGCGATCACCGATCAGACCAACTTCTACGCACAGGTTAAGTTTTATAAAGCCTGTATGGGTGCCGGTATCAAGCCGGTTACCGGTGCGGATTTCTGGTTGAAAGAAGGTGGCGAAGAGCAGCCGACGCTGGTGTCGCTGTATGCGATGAATGCCGATGGCTATCGCAATATCACCGAGCTAATTTCGCGCGCGTGGATGGAAGGGCAATACCACGGCCACGCATTTGTGGAGCGGGAGTGGATCAAGGAAGCGTCGGAAGGCGTTTTGATGCTGTCTGGTGCCAAGTATGGTGATGTGGGTCGCGCGCTGGTTGCCGGGCGTACCTCGCAGGCCGAGGCGTTGGCTCAGGAGTGGTCCAGTATTTTCCCGGGTCGCTATTACCTGGAGTTGCAGCGCACCGGGCGCGCGGGTGATGAAGAGTACCTGCATGCGGCGGTGGAGCTGGCCGGCAAGATGAACCTGCCGGTAGTGGCTACCAACGACGTACGCTTTATCGAAGACAGCGAATTTGAAGCCCACGAGGTGCGTGTATGTATCCGTGAAGGTCGTGCGCTGGACGATCCGCGCCGTGAACGTCGCTATTCTGCCGAGCAGTACCTGCGTACACCGGAAGAGATGCACGAGCTGTTTAAGGATATTCCTGAGGCGCTGGAAAACACGGTAGAGATTGCCCGCCGCTGTTCCTCGCCCATTCAGCTCGGCAAATACTTCCTGCCCCAGTTCCCGATTCCGGAGGGCATGACCGAAAACCAGTTCTTCGAGAAGATTTCGTTCGACGGCCTGTACGAGCGCCTTGAACATATCCTCGATAAGTCCGCGCCGGACTACGAAGCGCGGAAGAAAGAATACGAAGACCGCCTGCGCTTTGAGCTGGATATCGTTATCCAGATGGGGTTCCCGGGTTACTTCCTGATCGTAATGGACTTCATCCAGTGGGCGAAGGATCACGATATTCCGGTAGGCCCGGGGCGGGGTTCCGGTGCGGGCTCACTGATTGCCTACTCGCAAAAAATTACCGATCTCGATCCGCTGCAGTACGACCTGCTGTTCGAGCGATTCCTGAACCCGGAACGGGTTTCCATGCCCGACTTCGACGTTGACTTCTGTATGGAGAAGCGCGACCGGGTGATTAACTACGTTGCGGAAAACTACGGCCGTAACGCGGTAAGCCAGATTATTACCTTCGGTACCATGGCCGCGAAGGCGGTGGTGCGGGACGTGGCGCGGGTGCAGGGCAAGTCTTACGGCCTGGCCGATAAGCTGTCCAAGATGATCCCCGCCGATGTGGGCATGACCCTGCAGAAAGCCTTTGAGCAGGAAGAAGTGCTGCGTGAATTCCTCGAGAACGACGAGGAAGGCCAGGAAATCTGGGAGATGGCGCTGCAGCTCGAAGGTGTTGCGCGTAACGTGGGTAAGCACGCCGGTGGTGTAGTAATTGCCCCGACCAAGCTCACCGATTTTGCCCCACTGTACTGTGACGAGACCGGTGCCGGCCTGGTTACCCAGTTCGACAAGAACGACGTGGAAGATGCGGGTCTGGTGAAGTTCGACTTCCTGGGTCTGCGGACCCTGACCATCATCGACTGGGCCAAGGCGATGGTGGACGAGCAGCGCGCGCGTGAGGGCAAAGAGCCGCTGGTGATCGAGGCGTTGCCGCTGGACGATAACGAGACGTTCAAACTGATCAAGCGTGCCGAAACTACCGCGGTGTTCCAGCTGGAATCCCGCGGTATGAAGGACCTGATCAAGCGTCTGCAGCCGGACAACCTTGAGGACATGATCGCCCTGGTGGCCCTGTTCCGCCCGGGCCCGCTGCAGTCGGGCATGGTGGACGACTTCATCAACCGGAAGCACGGCCGCGCGCAGGTGGCCTATCCGGATGCCAAGTATCAGCACGAAAAGCTGAAGCCAATTCTCGAACCGACCTACGGCGTTATTGTTTACCAGGAACAGGTAATGCAGATCGCCCAGGAGCTCGCGGGTTATACCCTGGGTGGTGCAGACATGCTGCGCCGGGCCATGGGTAAGAAAAAGCCCGAGGAAATGGCCAAGCAGCGGGCCACCTTCGAAGAGGGTGCCAAGGAGCAGGGTGTAGACCCGGAACTGGCGATTAAGATCTTTGACCTGGTGGAAAAGTTCGCCGGTTATGGTTTTAACAAATCGCACTCCGCTGCCTACGCTCTGGTTTCCTACCAAACCGCGTGGCTGAAAGCCCATTACCCGGCGCAGTTTATGGCGGCCACCATGTCTTCGGACATGGACAAGACCGATAAGGTCGTAATCTTTATTGAAGAGTGCCGGGCCATGGGCCTGGACCTGGTGCCGCCGGATGTGAACCTGGGCAGCTACCAGTTCTCGGTGGATGTGGATAACCGCATCATCTATGGCCTGGGTGCAATCAAAGGCCTGGGTGAAGGCCCGATCGATAACATCATCGCCGAGCGTGAAAGTGGCGGTCCGTTTACCGATCTGTTCGACTTCTGTTCGCGTATCGATCCGCGCAAGGTCAACAAGCGCGCTTTGGAAGCGCTGGTGCGCTCCGGTGCGCTGGACAGTATCGGCCCGGATACCAACAGTGCCGACGGCCTCGACTACTCCCGCGCGGTGCTGTTCAACGCGCTGGATGAGGCGGTGAAGTCTGCGGAACAGCAGAGCAAGAACGACAGCGCCGGCATGATGGACCTGTTCGGGGAGGTGGTGCGTTCCGCGTCCGACGGCGATGTGTACGAAGATTTCCGCGGTGCACGTCCGTGGAGTATTCGCGAGCGTTTGGAGGGGGAGAAAAACACCCTCGGCCTGTATCTCACCGGTCACCCCATCGACGAATACGAAGAAGAATTGAAGCACCTGGTGAATGCGCGTATCGCCGATCTGAAGCCCGGCCGGGAAAACCAGAAGGTGGCCGGCCTGGTGGTGGGCATGCGTGTGATGAAAACCAAGCGCGGCGATTCCATGGCCATTGTTTCCCTGGATGACCGCAGTGCGCGCATCGAGGCGGCGGTGTTCAGCGAGGCTTTTGGCGAGCACCGCGAGAAGCTGGTGAAGGATTCGCTGCTGGTGCTGGAAGGCTCTATCTCCCACGACGATTACAGTGGTGGCTTGAAGATGAGCGTGAACAACGTGTCCACTCTGGATGACCTGCGCAGTGGCAGCGTGATCGGCGTGACCCTGAAAATCGACAGCGCCCAGGCGATGCCGAAAATGGGCCAGCGCCTGAGTGCCTGCCTGCGACCCTACGTGGGTGGCAGCTGCCCGGTGATGGTCGAGGTGGAGCGCAGTGATGCGAAGGGTACTTTCCGTCTGGCGGACGAATGGAAGGTGGAACCCAACGATCAGTTGATTCAGTCGCTGCGTGAGGTAATTGGGCGGGAGCGGGTACAGCTCAACTACAATCAGCGGCAGTAAATTGGGTCTGCGGCCCTGCTGGCGGGGGAGAATTCGCTGTCGTCTGTTTCTCTTTGCCTGCGCTCCAGCACACTCGCCAGCAACATAGGCAAATTGGACACAGGTGATGCCGGTTAGTGCGCTGTGCACTCGACTGGTTGGTCCTGGCCCGGTAAGCTAGCGGCCATTTTCAGTAGACGAGGCCTGTTTGCGACCGTTCGGGGTATTTTGGTCGCATTTTCCAACATTTGGCAGGCCCACAGAATTATCAAGGCGCGAATTACATGAACTTCAGTTTTCTCGAGTTTGAACAGCCGATTGCGGAACTGGAAAGCAAGATCAAGGAGCTTCAGCACGTCGGGGACGACAATGACCTGAATATTGCTGAAGAGATCACCCGTCTGCGGGAAAAGAGCGAGAAGCTCACCGAATCCCTGTATTCCGACCTCTCTCCCTGGCAGATCGTCCAGGTAGCCCGTCATCCTCAGCGTCCTTATGCGAAGGATTACATTGAGCGTATGTTCACCGATTGGGATGAACTCCACGGCGACCGCCACTTTGGTGATGACAAGGCGATCATCGCTGGTATCGGCCGTTTGGAAGGTCGTCCGGTGGCGGTGATTGGTGAGGAGAAGGGCCGCTCGGTAAACGAGAAGGTGAAGCGTAACTTTGGTATGCCGAAGCCGGAAGGTTACCGCAAGGCGCAGCGCGTTATGGAGATGGCGGAGCGCTTTAAGATGCCGGTGCTAACGCTGATCGACACTCCGGGGGCCTACCCGGGTATCGATAGTGAGGAGCGCGGTATTTCGGAGGCGATCGCGAAGAACCTGGCGGTAATGTCTCGTCTGCGTACGCCGATTATCTGTACGGTGATTGGTGAAGGCTCTTCCGGTGGTGCACTGGCGATCGGTGTGGGCGACCAGTTGAACATGCTGCAGTACTCTACGTACTTCGTAATTTCCCCGGAAGGTTGCGCGAACATTATTTGGAAGACTGTGGAGAAGGCGCCGCTGGCGGCCGAGGCCATGGGGGTAACTTCCAGTGTGCTGGAGGAGCTGGGCATTGTGGATGAAACCCTGCCTGAGCCTCTCGGCGGTGCGCACCGCGATCCGGACCTGATGGCAGCGCGTCTGCGTGATCGTCTGTCTGAGCAGCTGGATAAGCTGACCGCGGTTCCTCTGGATGAGTTGCTGGAGAAGCGTTACCAGCGTCTGATGAGCTACGGCAACGTCGTTAGCTAATGCTTGGCCTCCCTGAGGCCTAGGTGGTTCTGATTTGATTCTGTGGTGGCAAACTGCCGGGCAGGGCTTTTCAGGACCGCTGTAAACCCATCCCTGGGCGCTTCGGCGCAAACATCCTGTTTGCGACGATCCTGAAAAGCCCTGCCCGACACTTCGCCTTCTCATTTAGCATCTGTGTTTTTTCCCGGTTCTCGATCTGACGCAATCAAGCCGTTTGCGGCGATCGCTTTGTGAATCCGGCTACAGGCTTTGCCAAACTTCGTCACTTCTCCAAGCGTCGGCTTTTCGTCCGCATCAAGCCGGTGTTCCCACTCATCAATTTCCTGATCCAGATATTCCAACAGCTTCTTCGCGCACCCCTGACAGGGGCCAGCACAGAGTTCGGCGGCCGGCATGGTGAAGGGCAGGGTGGCGCGTACTTCTGAGATGATGTTGCGCATTGCGGTGCTGGTGTCGGGCTTCATGTGGCCAGTATAAGGTGGCGGAAAAGTCGTCGGTGGCTGCCAGGTTAGCGCGCGTTGCGACTCCCTTACTGTCACGAGTCGCCAAACTCTGCTCCGCTTTCTGTTCAAATCGGGCCTCATCCCCTATACTCAGCGCCAACTTGTCGGAGTGCCTTTTGGGCTGAGATCGCTGTTGCGAGATCCGTTGAACCTGATCAGGGTAACCCCTGCGTAGGGAACAAGATCTGAATTCGCTACTTTTCGTGCGCTGGAACCATTGTCCACGTTCGATTCTCTCTCTTCCTATCTGCACCCCGATATTCCATTCACGGATACCATTAAATGGAAACAAGCGTCAGGAAATGACGTAAGGGGTCAGCATGTCTCAGGTCGCGGAACCGAAAAATAAAACCCAGAACAGTGCGAGCAAAAGCAGTCGTGCACAGCAGCAGGAAAGCGCGAAACAGTTTCTGGATAACCTCACCGCACAGCAGTTTCCCAACTCACGCAAGGTTTACCTGGAAGGGGAAAACGAAGGCGTAAAAGTGGGTGTGCGCGAAATCTGCCTGGGCAAGAGTCTGGTGGGTGGTGACGAAGAGAACCCCATTTTTGAACCGAATGAGCCGCTGCAGGTGTATGACACTGCGGGTCCTTATTCTGATCCGAACTACAAGCCGAATGTCCGCGAAGGTCTGCCCAAACTGCGTCAGGCGTGGGTTGAGAATCGTGGTGATACCGAGGTGCTGGATACCCGTCAGGCGGCCTACAGCCAGAAGCGTATGGCGGATCAGGGGCTCGACCATATCCGTTTTGATAACCTGCCAGCGCCGCGTAAGGCAAAAGCCGGTAAGAACGTTACCCAGATGCACTATGCGCGTCAGGGCATTATCACCCCGGAAATGGAATTTATTGCGATCCGCGAAAACATGGGTCGTGCCGAGCTGGCTGAACAGCTGACCGACGCGGATTACCAGAAAGCGCGCGACGGTATCTATATCCCGCCGCAGATCACCCCAGAATTTGTACGCCGTGAAGTGGCTGAAGGTCGCGCGATTATCCCGGCCAACATCAACCACACCGAGCTGGAACCGATGATTATCGGTCGTAACTTCCTGGCGAAGGTGAATTCCAACATTGGTAACTCCGCGATTACTTCTTCAATTGAAGAAGAAGTGGAGAAGCTGGTGTGGTCCATCAAGTGGGGTGGTGACACCGTGATGGATCTGTCTACCGGTCAGAACATTCACGAAACCCGTGAGTGGATCCTGCGTAACAGCCCGGTACCCATCGGCACCGTACCGATTTACCAGGCGCTGGAAAAAGTCGACGGCATTGCCGAAGACCTCAACTGGGAAGTGTTCCGCGATACCCTGATCGAGCAGGCGGAGCAGGGTGTGGATTACTTCACCATCCACGCTGGCGTACTGCTGCGCTATGTACCGCTGACGGCCAAGCGCGTTACCGGTATTGTTTCTCGCGGCGGTTCCATCATGGCGAAGTGGTGTCTTGCGCACCACAAAGAGAACTTCCTCTACACCCACTTCGAAGATATCTGTGAAATCCTCAAAGCGTACGACGTGAGCTTCTCCCTGGGTGATGGCCTGCGTCCGGGCTGTATTGCCGATGCTAACGACGAAGCCCAGTTCGGCGAACTGCGCACTCTGGGCGAGCTGACCGAAATTGCCTGGAAGCACGATGTACAGACCATGATCGAAGGCCCGGGCCACGTGCCCATGCACAAGATCAAGGAAAACATGGACGAGCAGCTGGAGCACTGCCACGGTGCGCCTTTCTATACCCTCGGCCCTTTGACCACCGATATTGCGCCGGGCTACGACCACATTACTTCCGGTATCGGTGCGGCGATGATTGGCAGCATGGGCTGCGCAATGCTGTGCTACGTAACACCGAAAGAGCACCTGGGTCTGCCCAACAAAGAAGACGTAAAAGAAGGCTTGATGGCCTACAAGATTGCGGCGCACGCGGCGGATCTGGCCAAGGGCCACCCGCGCGCGTACAAGCGTGACGATGCGTTGTCCAAAGCCCGCTTTGAATTCCGCTGGGAAGACCAGTTCAACCTGGGCCTGGACCCGGAGCGTGCGCGTGCTTACCACGATGAAACCCTGCCCAAGGAATCCGGCAAGATTGCCCACTTCTGTTCCATGTGCGGACCGAAGTTCTGCTCCATGAAAATTACTCAGGACGTGCGCGACTATTCCAAAAAGCTAGAGGCTGCCAAGCAGGAAGCAGAACAGGGCATGGAAGAGATGTCCATCAAGTTCAAGGATATGGGCGCCGAGATTTACCATAAGGGGTAATGCCCCAGTTGCCGGTTCGGAAGGAAGTTGTGGCACACGCTGAATTAAATATCGCGATTGCAGGCGCCGGATTGATGGGGCGTCTGCTGGCCTGGCGGTTATCCACAGAGGGTTATCGAGTCAGCTTGTTTGACGCCGGTAGCTTGGATAAACCCTCGGGCGCGTGTCACACCGCGGCCGGCATGATCTCCCCGCTCTCCGAGCTGTTTCACTGCCCGCTCCCCATCTACGAGCTTGGTATGCACAGCCTGCAACACTGGCCGCATTGGGTGGCACAGCTGGAGCAGGAAGTGGGGGTGAGTGTTGATTACCGTCAATCAGGTAGTGTGCTGGTCGCCCACCCGCAGGACCGCAGTGAACTGCTGCAGTTTCAGCAGGAGCTGACTTCCAAATTGGGTGGCGCAGGCGGTGACCAGTTGCGTTGGCTCGATAGCCGTGGCCTGAGTGCGCTGGAACCGGAGCTGGATCGCTTCGAGCAGGGCCTGTTTTTAGCCTCGGAAGCGGATGTGGATAACCGCAAGCTGCTTCCGGCATTGCTACAGGCGGTGATGCAAAACGGGGTAAGGCTACACGACCATACTGCCGTCGAATGCGCGCCGAATGAAGTGCATATGGCACGTGGTAGCGAAGCGTTTGACCTGGTGATAGACGCCCGAGGCCTCGGTGCCAATGGTGCTATCCAGGGCTTACGCGGCGTGCGCGGTGAAGTGATGGTGGTGGAAACCCCGGAGGTAAAGCTGCAGCGCCCAGTGCGGTTGCTGCACCCGCGCTACCAGCTTTATGTAGTACCTCGTGCCAACAATCAAACGGTGATCGGTGCGACCGAGATCGAGAGCGAGGATATGAGCCCGATTTCGCTGCGTTCCAGTATGGAGCTTTCCAGTGCGCTGTACTCGATCCACCCGGCGTTTGCCGAAGCGCGGGTCATCGAAACCCGTGTGAACTGTCGGCCGGCCACCATGGACAACCTTCCATTTGTGGAAAGTGAGTCCGGGCTGATACGCGTGAATGGCCTCTTTCGCCACGGCTATCTGCTGGCGCCGGCGCTGGCGCTGCAGGTCGAAGACGCGTTGTCCAAATTAACCCAAGAAACGGAACAGGTGACCTGATGCAATTACTGGTCAATGGCGAGAATGTAAATTTGAATGACGGCTCTTCGGTTGCCGCGCTGTTGCAGCAGCTTGGTTACACCGGTGAAACCTTTGCAGTGGCGGTCAATGGTGACTTCGTTCCCCGCGCCATCTATGACGCAACAACCCTGAGCGCTGGTGACCAGCTGGATATCGTTGCGCCAGTGGTGGGAGGTTAAGCATGACGGACAAACTCAAACTGTACGGTAAAGAGTTCGATAGTCGCCTGCTGGTAGGCACCGCACTGTATCCGTCGCCTGCTGTCATGCGCGAATCGGTGAGCGCATCAGGCTCACAAATTATTACCTTGTCCCTGCGCCGCCAGAATCCGGAGCAGCAGCAGGGCAAGATGATCTGGGATTACATTCAGGAGTCCGGCTGCCAGCTGTTGCCGAATACCGCCGGCTGCAAGACTCCGAAAGAAGTAATTGCCCTCGCAGAAATGAGCCGCGAAATTTTCGCTACTGACTGGCTCAAGCTGGAGGTCATCGGCGATGACTACAACCTGCAGCCAGATCCTTATGGTTTGATCGAAGCGGCGCGCGAGCTAGTCAAGCGCGGCTTTAAAGTGCTCCCATATTGCACCGACGATCTGGTTGTGTGTCGCAAACTATTGGATGTTGGCTGTGAAGTACTGATGCCCTGGGGTTCCCCCATTGGCACCGGCCGCGGCTTGATGAACAAATACAATCTGCAGACCCTGCGCGAGCGCTTGCCGGATACGCCTCTGATTATCGATGCGGGCATTGGCGCACCGTCGCAGGCCGGTGAAGCGATGGAAATGGGCTTTGATGCGGTGCTGCTAAATACCGCCATCGCCAAAGCCCAAAACCCGGTACTGATGGCGCAGGCGTTCAAGCTGGCCATTGAATCCGGGCGCGCCGCGCGCAACGCGGGACTGATGCTCAAGCGCCAGACCGCCAGCCCCAGCACCCCAACTCTGGACATGCCGTTCTGGCAGCAAACCGTGACTGCGGGAGAAAACGCATGAGCGAGGCTGTGCCAATACCAATGTCATTGCCAATGCAAACGCGTCCCATAGTGTGGACGATTGCCGGCAGTGACTCCGGTGGCGGCGCCGGTATTCAGGCCGACCTGCTGACGTTCCACGATCTCGGCGTCCTCGGCTGCAGTGCCATTACCGCAAATACCGCACAGAATACGCTGACCGTAGCCGCGATCAATCCTGTGTCCGAATTGGCTCTGCAATCGCAACTGGATGCGCTGCTCGGTGATCTGCCACCGTCAACCATTAAAATCGGTTTGTTAGCCAATACTGCGCAGGTCCGCATTGTGGCGGACTTTCTGCGCGGGTTGAGGGCTAAGGATTGCCAAGTACCTGTGGTGTACGATCCGGTTGCAGTTGCCAGCAATTGTGCATCGATGACCGAAGACAGCACTGGTGCAGCGGTGGTGAGCGAACTGTTACCCCTGTGTGATGTGCTCACTCCAAACCGTGTGGAACTGGAGTGGTTGGCATTGACCGAGATAGGCAGTGCTGGTGACATCCTAATCGCCGCAAAAAAACTCGCTGAGGCCAATGAAATTGCACTCGCTGTAACCGGGGGGCATTTTGCTATTGAGCCGGGAACCACCGCAGACCTGCTATGTGTTCCCGGTGAAACCGGCACCACTAGCGACTGGTTGATCGGCAGGAAAATCGATACCCGCGATACCCACGGTACCGGCTGCACTTATTCTTCGGCCGTTGCTGCGCTACTTGCGCAGGGATATCCGCTCAAGGACGCCTGCGTGGTAGCCAATGCCTATGTGCGCCGTGGGTTACGCCTGGGTAATAGCGCACAAGTTGGTGAAGGACCGGGGCCGGTAGGGCATTGCGGCTGGCCGAGTGAGCTGCAGGATTTTCCGGAAGTTCTCGTCGCAGGTAGTGAGCGAGCCAAACTTTACGCAACCTTTGATGCTGCCGCAGCACAGAACTACGCGGCCGAATTTGCACAGCCAGATTCCACCCGCCTGGGGCTGTATCCGGTGGTAGAAACGGTGCAGTGGATTGAAAAACTGGCCCGCGAGGGCGTCCGTACGCTGCAGTTGCGGATCAAGAATCCTGGCGACGACCTGCGCGAGCAGATAGAGCGCGCGGTAGCCATTGGCCGGGAATTTGATCTGCGTCTGTTTATCAATGATTACTGGCAGCTGGCCATCGAGTGCGGTGCCTATGGTGTGCACCTGGGGCAGGAAGACTTGCAGGCTGCCGATCTGCAGGCGATCCAGCGTGCGGGGTTGAAACTGGGTATCAGCACGCACGGCTTTTTTGAAATGCTGTATGCCTGGCAGTACCGTCCCAGTTATCTGGCGACGGGCGCCATCTATGCCACCAACACCAAAGATATGAGCGGTCAGCTGCAGGGGCCGAAAAAGCTTGCACGTATGGCGGCGCTTCTGCCAGATTATCCACTGGTGGCGATTGGTGGGATCAGTGTCGAGCGCGCGCCAGTTGTTGCGGCGAGCGGGGTCGGCAGTATTGCTGTGGTTACTGCGATTACCCAAGCGCCCGATTATCAAGCCGCAGTCGCACAGCTGCGCGCCGTTATTGAATAGTCCGGTTGACTGGAGTCGAGCCCGTGTTAAGTCGTAAACAACTACAGCGCTACAGCCGGCAGATCATGTTGCCGCAGATCGGTGAGGCCGGTCAGGAGAAGCTGGGTTCGGCACGTGTGCTTATTATTGGGCTGGGTGGTCTGGGTAGCCCCGCATCCCTGTATCTTGCTGCGGCTGGTATCGGCGAATTACATCTGGTAGATGGCGACCAGGTGGATATCTCAAACCTCCAGCGTCAGGTTCTGTACAAGACCAACCACCGCGATAAGGGCAAGGCTGTAGTTGCTGCGCAGCAATTGACTGCGGCGAATCCCGAGATCCGCGTGCACGCCCACAGCCGTATGGCGGATGAAGAGTGGCTGTCTTCGTTGTTGTCCGAACAGGACTTTGACGTGGTGTTGGATTGTACCGACAACCTGAATATTCGCCACACCATCAATCGCGTGTGCCGGGCGCAGAGGGTGGCGGTAGTGATGGCCTCGGTGCGGGGCTTTTCCGGGCAGCTGGTTAGCTTTGATTTTAGCGATTCAGATTCGCCCTGTTATGCCTGTCTGTTTCCACCGCCCAGCGAGGCAAACGATTTGCCTGAGGCCGAAAACTGCGCATCGGTCGGGGTGATCGGGCCCGCACTGGGTATGATGGGGAGTGCTCAGGCATTGGAGGCAATCAAGTCTATTGTAGGGTTGCCGCTAACCAGCTTGAATCAATTGCAACTGTTCGAGGCCGCCAGCCTCGAATGGCGCTCGCTCGCGCTGTCACAAAACAGTACTTGCCCCGTGTGCGGATAACCAGTAAAAAAGAGGAATACCTAATAATGATAGGGAGCTCCTCTTGTCGAATCATCCTCTGCCCCGTTCTCTTGCCCATTCACTTCCTCGCGTTGTAGCAGTCTTCGCTCTCAGTGTTTTTGCATTGGGCTGTAGTGAAAAAACGTCTACACCCAGCGCCGAATCGCCGGCGGCCGAAACTCAGACTGCAGGTCAGCAAATTGTGGCTGAGGAAATGGCCGCGTCGGGAAGCACCGAGACGGCAAGCCAGCCAGCTGCCAAAGCGAAACCGGGCCAGGTTTCCCAAAAGCATCTGGAAATGTATCAGCAGACCTGTGGCAGCTGCCACGAGAGAGGCTTGGTAGGCGCGCCCCGGACTGGCGATGTTGAGGCCTGGAAACCGCGTATGGCGAAAGGTATGGAGACACTGGTTGCCCATGCGCGGGATGGCTTCAAAGCCATGCCTCCGGCGGGCTTGTGCTTTAGCTGTACCGATGAGGACTACGTGGCGCTGATTGAATATATGGCAAGCCCCAAGTAGCCCCCAGTCCCGGTTAGCGGGCTGCTACCTCTACTGCGTTGAGCAGTTCTGCGTATTGGCCCGTAACTACATTCATATTGCGCAGCATAATGTCGGTGGTGCCAGTAATCACATGAATCTGGCGTGACTCTGACATCTGCATCTCGCCATCGAACCCGCGGCTGGCATAACTCAGGTGCCCCTGGGTCTTCAGCAGGTTGCGGGTAATTTCAGTGGTGTTGAGTGGGCTGTCGAGCAAGAAGGTCAGCATCTGCTCAAATTCCGCGAGGTCCTCGTACAGTAAGCGGGTGCCTTCGCTGCCTGCCACGCCCCAGTACTGGGCAACATAATTCTTTGCGATACGCTGGGACAGCATGCGCTGGCGACCGGAAACATTCACCAGTTCGGCGCTGCTGTGGTTGGCCAGTGCCTGCAGGCGCATCACATAGGTGTGTGCGGCGGGCAGCAGCGTATTACTGCGTCGAAACAGCTCTGCCGCGTTGAACTTGCTCACTGGTTCGCGCGCAATTTCCGCGAAGCCTTTCCATTCCTCCTGTACCAGCCGCAGCGTACTGATTATCGGCGCTGCCGGTTTAAAGTTTGCCAGCTGGTTCAGGTTGCGCTCAAACTCCGACATCGAACGCTCGAATACCTGGCGGTGTTTTTCTACGGAAGGCTGAATACCCTGCAGGATATAGGTTTGGGTAATGCGCTGCGACAGCATGCGCTGTCTGCCGGCGATGTTGATGGCATCGCCCATATTGAATCCTGGCGTTGACGTCGCGTACTCGGGATCTGCACTTGCCGCGAGTTCGGCACCGCTGAAAATAACGAGCAGGATCAGGGATAAAGCGAATTTCATAGTCACTTTCCTGAATCGGAGGTTTGATTGGGAGAAAAAGCCCCGGCCTTGCGGCCGGGTAAGTGCTCAACGTGTGGGTATGAACCCAATAGTCAAATCAAAGGGCAGGCTCCGCATCAGTGTTGAGCGTGCGGAGCTGCCGGAAAGGCTTGCTTAGAATTTGGCTGCAGCAGTCAGCCACAGTTTGTCGGTGTCTACGCTGAAGTCATCAGCACTGTAGTTGCTGTACTTCATGCTCAGGTTTACACCGGCCAGCTTGCCTGCAACAAGGAAACCGGCTTCGCTGCCAAGTTTGTCCATGCCGGATACGCCGCTGTCATTGGAGCTTAGCTGGTGGTAGTTGAAAGCCAGTTTCATACCACCCAGGCTGGTGCCTACAGACAGGTAAACGTCTTCAACACCACCGGCAATGTTGCCGGTGCCACCACCGAGCAGCTTGTCATTCCAGCCCTGGAACTTGTGCAGGGTGGCCAGCGGGGTGATGAATTGGCCGTCGGCGCCGTCAGCACCCAGTACTTCGTAGCCGCCAGCGATGTTTACGGCACCAATTTTGTAGCTGCCTTCTGCCAGCAGGTAGTCGGCATCGTAGTCGGCTGGGTTATCCGCTGCGGAGGACTGCATCGCGTACTCCAGGGCATATTTCAGACCACCCTGGCCACCGGCAAAGCGCACACCGTATGTGTCGGTAGAGAAGTGGGTGGCGTCCTCATTGTCGATGAGGTAGGCGTAGCCGCTCAGGGTACCAGCGGAAAGGCCTGCATATTTTGCGTTCAGCAGGTAGGTGTCATTGGTGTGGTCACCGAGCGGGCTGTCTTCACCAAAGATACGATTCACGTTGTTTACGTGGGCCAGGAACAGGGTGGTGTCTTCCAGGCTAGTGTTGGTTACGCTGAAGGCGTCGTAAGTCTGCTCGTTCTGACGGAAGCCTACGCCACCAACAAAGCGCTGGTTGTCCAGCAAGATGCGCTGGCGACCAAATTTCGCTGTGGTAGCGCCAGTGGTATACGCGAGATAGGCCTGGTTCACCTCAGTGCCTTCCGGATCGGCAACGCCACCCTCGAAATCGGTGATGTGGGCTACATCATCCATCTCAATCAGAGTGCTGAAACCCTCGTAAGATGCGGAGGAGAAGGTCAGTCGGGTTTGCAGGCTGGTGAGGTCATAATCGACGCCGTCGACATCCACCATTTCGGTGCGTGCACGCAGACCCAGAGTGACGTCAGCTTGGGCCAGAGCATCGGCAAAGCTTGCGACTTGCGGAGCCTCTTCTTCGGTCATTTCCTGAGAGAAGGCCGGTGACGCAATCAGCGCGCCCATGGTCAGGGCCAGCAGGCTTTTGGTCAGCAGCGGTTGGGTGGAAGTTTTTTGGTTTTTCATATTGTGTTCCTGTCAAGGAGAGTAAAAGTGTTTGGTTATTGCCCTGAGGAAACGTTACCGCGTGTTAACTTTTGGGCTCCCACTCACGCACTGCAAAAGTGTGAGTGGGAAAGCGAAACTTCTGTAATGTTGCCGAGCGTACTCAGGCTGCGTTATCGACGGTTTCTTTGATATCCCCGGCCGCTTGCGCTGATGTAACACTCGATTTGGCCGGTGCGGATTTTTTGGTCGGTACATCGGGTTTACTGTGCCGCTCGTGCAGGAATTTCAGCACCTTGGCCCGGTATTGGTTGTAGAGCGGGTCATCCGCCAGTTCCAAGCGATGACGTGGGCGCTCCAGATCTACCTGCAGAATTTCGCCGATGGTGGCGGCCGGGCCGTTCGTCATCATTACAATGCGATCGGAAAGCAGCACCGCCTCGTCCACATCATGGGTGATCATGATGACGGTATTATTGAGTTCCGCCTGGATTTCCATCAGTGAGTCCTGCATGTGAGCGCGAGTCAGTGCATCCAGTGCGCCGAATGGCTCGTCCATCAGCAAAACTTTGGGCTGCATGGCCAGCGCACGGGCGATGCCGACACGCTGCTTCATACCACCGGAAATTTCGTCCGGACGTTTATGCATAGCGTGGCTCATGTGCACGAGATCGAGGTTATGTTCGATCCATTCGCGCATTTCTGCCTTGGATTTGTTTTTGCCAAACACCTGCTTTACCGCGAGCTCCACGTTTTCATACGCGGTAAGCCAGGGCAGCAGGGAGTGGTTTTGGAATACGACGGCCCGTTCTGGACCCGGCTCGGTCACTTCTTTGCCGCTCAGGATTACACCGCCCCGGGTTGCTTGATAAAGGCCCGCCACCACATTCAATACTGTTGATTTACCACATCCGGAGTGGCCGATGAGGGACACGAATTCGCCCTGGGAAATCTTCAGATCCACGTCACGCAAGGCGGTGAAGGGGCCTTTCGGGGTGGGGAATTCCATATCGATATGGCTGATATCTAGAAGTACGCTCATTGTCTCGTTCTCCTTAAAAATTGTTTCGTCTGGTGTCGGGCTTAGTTCGCTGTTTTGTCCCAGGAAACCAGTTTTTGCAGGGCCAGCATGCCGCGGTCGAGCAGGAAGCCAATCAAACCGATAACCAGTACTGCGGCCATGATGCGGGCCAGAGAGTCGGAGCTACCATTCTGGAACTCGTCCCATACGAATTTTCCGAGGCCGGGGTTCTGCGCCAGCATTTCCGCTGCGATCAGTACCATCCAGGCCACACCGAGGGAGAGGCGCATACCGGTAAAGATCATGGGTACCGAGGCTGGCAGAACGATTTTCTGCACGTGTCGCAGGGCGGGCAGACGCAGTACCTTGCTCACGTTAACCAGATCTTTATCAATACCGGCAACACCGACCGCCGTGTTAATAACCATTGGCCACAGGCAGCACAGGGTTACGGTGATCAGGGAGTTCAGAAATGATTTGGCTACCAGTGGGTCAGGCGACGTATACAGTGCGGACACCACCATGGTGACCAGCGGCAGCCAGGCCAGTGGCGATACCGGCTTGAAGATCTGAATGATCGGGTTGATCGCGTTGTTCAGGGCCTGACTCAGACCAATGGTGATGCCCAGTGGAATGGCGATGGCCACAGCCAGCAGGAAGCCGCTCATGACGGTTACCAGGCTGGTGATGATCTGGTCCAGGAAGGTTTCTTTGCCGGTGTAGGCGCGGATCTTGGGCTGGTAGTTCGGGTCTTTTGCTACACGTTCAGCATTGCGCTTCTCCTGGCGCTCATAGAAAGCCCGCTCTTTTTCACGGGAGCGTTGGTGCTCATCGTGCAAGGCATTGAACTGCTCCATGACGGCGGCAGGACCGGGGAACTTACCCAGTGATGTATCAATATTTTGTGCGGTGGCGGACCACAACAGCAGGAAAGCAAGTATGCCTGCCACCGGCAGCGCCACCAGTCGGATGGCATTGCTAAAAAAGGTTCCGTCCAGTTGCGGCAGCTTTAGGCCGCTAAATTTTGTGGCGATTACAGTAGTGGTGTTCATTCCTGTTACCTCAGCACACGAGTTGAGCGTTAGGGTTGTGCATTAGACAGAAGCCTGAAAAGTTTATTGTTTTGAGGAGGGCACTGGCCTGTACCGCAGGCCAGTGCTTTTCGAGGCTTGATTACAGTTTTTGTCCAGACTTCAGGCCAATATCGAACTTCTCGATGTAGGCATTTGGCTCTTTGCCGTTGTAGACGATACCGTCGATAAAGTGGGTCTGCGGGTTGCGGAAGCCATCTTCGGTTTCGAAGTCTGGGAATTGCGCTGCAGTAGCCAGTTTCTCTTCGATCAGGGACTTGGCGGCTGCCTGGTAAATGTCAGGGCGGTAAACCTTGGCTGCCAACTCCTTGTACCACTCGTCAGGCTTGTCTTCGGAGATCTGGCCCCAGCGGCGCATCTGAGTCAGGTACCAGATAGCGTCGGAGTAGTAGGGGTAGGTGGCGTTGTAGCGGAAGAACACGTTGAAGTCTGGTACTTCGCGCTTATCGCCTTTTTCGTACTCGAAAGTACCTGTCATGCTGTTGGCAATTACGTCGTAGTCAGCGCCCACGTAGTTAGACTGGGAGAGAATCTTCACCGCTTCCGGACGGTTCGCGTTGTTGTTCTCGTCCAGCCACATGGCGGCGCGAATCAGAGCACGGGTAACACGAACGGTGGTGTTGGGGTATTTCTCAGCAAACTCTTTGGTGATGCCGAAAACCTTTTCCGGGTTGTCCTTCCAGATTTCGTAGTCGGTTACTACCGGTACGCCAATGCCTTTGAATACTGCCTGCTGGTTCCAGGGCTCACCTACGCAGTAGCCGTAGATGGTGCCGGCTTCCAGAGTAGCTGGCATTTGTGGTGGAGGGGTTACGGAAAGCAGGGCGTCTGCATCGATCTGGCCGGAGATGTCGCCCTTGTGTGGTGCGTAGTAGCCCGGGTGGATACCACCAGCGGCGAGCCAGTAGCGCAGCTCGTAGTTGTGGGTGGATACCGGGAATACCATACCCATGTTGAAGGGCTTGCCTTCATCTTTGTATTTTTCAACAACCGGCTTCAGCGCGTCTGCCTTGATCGGGTGTACCGGCTTGCCATCCGCCTGCTTGGGGATGTTTGGCTTCATCTCTTCCCAGATGGCATTGGAAACGGTGATGCCGTTACCGTTCAGGTCCATGGAGAAGGGAGTGATGATCTCGGCTTTGGTGCCGAAGCCCATGGTCGCGGCGATTGGCTGGCCCGCGAGCATGTGGGCGCCGTCCAGGCGTCCATCGATTACGCCGTCCAGCAATACTTTCCAGTTGGCCTGCGCTTCGATGGTTACATAAAGGCCTTCATCTTCGAAGTAGCCCTTTTCGTAAGCGATGGCGATGGGGGCCATATCCGTCAGCTTGATGAAGCCAAACGTCAATTCTTCTTTTTCCGGGTAGCCGAGTTCCTCGGCCGTAGCAGGCGAAATACTGAAGCCCACTGCCAGCGCCAGAGACGCTGCAAGAGTTTTAAATGGCTTGTTCCAGGTCATGGTTAGTTTGCTCCAAGTTTTGTCAGCGATGTAGTTGTAAAACTCTGTGTTGAGCGGCCAGTGAATCTGGTGACTGCAATTCAGGCCAAAAAAAAGCGCTCACCGACTGCCCGTTACTTTCGACGGGATCGGTGAGCGCCTCTGCTCAAAGACAAGCACCGAGGTGCCTTGTCTGACTAATTTTTTCTGAGCTATCTGTAGCTCGTTGACTGGCAGCTGGATGTGAGCAGCCGGTCATTTCTGGTGCGCGTGGTTAATTACGCGCTCACTCTGACCATTGCAGACTCCGTGCCAACTTTTCCCAAGGTATGTTTGCCCAGTCGGAAATTTGGTGGTTTTTGGGGAGGATATATTTGGGGTGAGGAAATACTCACATCCCTTCAAAGCCCTTGTTTTTACTGGGCTTACCGAACTGCATGCACCGCAAACCATTTAGCGGCAGAGTGCTGCCTGCCCAATTTTTTTCGCGATCGAGTTAAAGGGAATGCTGCGCCACCGGGCCAGACGTTATGTGTGCTTGGGGTTTTGACCGGTTTACTCAGGCGACCGTTTCAGTGCAGTGGCGCGAATGCGGGGATAGATTTGGTGCAGGCTATTGATCGTGGAGGGGCACAAACGGTGCGCGGGTGGGATTGTTTTGGTGCGAGTGCCTAATGCGCTGCGCATCCCGGGGTGGGTTGGCGCGGGGCGTTTTAACTGGGAATAAAAAAGGCCGGGGGTTGCCACCCGGCCTTTTTGAACCTTTAAGTTCTAATCGAGGGATTAGAAGCTGTAGTTCAGAGATGCGCCTACCAGCCAGGCTTCCAGGTTGGTGGTGCCACCGTTAAAGTAGGTGCCGAGACCGATGTCTGGAGTCAGCGGCAGGGCCTGGAACTCCTGAATAGGCTCGTCATCACCCCAGATGTATGCCAGACCACCGTCGACGCTCAGCTGGTCGTTGAACTTGTAGGTTCCGCCGAAGGTAACCCACTGACGATCAGCGTCCGGGATGGACAGGGTACGCCAGGTTACCGGCAGACCCAGGCCGCCATTCAGGCCCACAGCTGCAGATTCGATGCGGCCATCTTCGTTCAGGCCATCGCGTGCTGCACCGTTGTCGTAGGCGTAGCCCACGCGCCAAGTGATTTCTTCACACGGGTAGTATTCTGCACCCAGGCTGTAGCGCCAGCCGCTCTGGAAGTTTTCTTCCTTGATCAGCAGCGGGTTGTAGCGGTCTACAAGCTCGTCGTTGACGCGCTGATCCGGGAAGAAGGCTTGCAGGCGCTCGAAGTCGTCCCAGTCGGTCCACAGAGCGCCCATGGCGATGCCCCAGTGCTCATCGAAGCGGTGGTAGACACCGATTTCCAGAGTGTCGGGGAGGTCCAGCGTCAGTCGTGCACGCTCATTGTCAAATGGGCGTCCATCCACGAAGGATGGCAGCAGGTCGGAATTTACATCAGCATCAATTTCTGGACGCAGCTCGGACTGGTAGGAAACACCTACGTGGGTGTGGCCATCTTTGCTGCGCCACAGGCCGCCGATGCTCCAACCTACATACCAGTCATCGCCATCGGCATCGAGGATTTTGGCGTTAGAGACAGGGAAGCCGAGAAGCTGTTCGGCGGCATCTTCCAGTACGAAGTTGTTCGGCACTTTGGTCTTCAGCGTGGCGTCGCCATACAGGAAGTTCGCAGAAAGGCCAATGCTGAACTGGTCGGCGAAATCAAACGCAACAGACGGTGCGATGGTGACGGACAGTAGCTCGGTCTTGTCGGCGATGTGGGTAACCGGCCAGCTGGAGTTGAAGTCGGTTTCCAGGCCGTAGTCGGTATTCATGGCAATGCCGAATGACCAGCAGTCGTCCAGCGGAATCGCCAGATAGGCGTTAGGCACGAACGCGGAGCTTGCGTAATCGTCTGCCTTATCGAAAACAGACGCTGCCAGCACAGGGCCTTGCTGGGTCAGCAGGTAATAGTCTGTTTGGCCTGCAGCATCGATTTCCGGGTTTACGTAGGTCACGCCTACGGAGAAAGCCATTTCATTGAACAGCGCAGAACCTGCCGGGTTACGTGCCAGAATGGCGGCGTTATCGCCAATGGCATTTTCCGCGGCAAACGCGCGGCCCAAACCGGAGGTGCTGGATTCCTGGAGGGCGAAACCAGCTGCAAATGCACCACTCGAATAAGTACCGGCGGTTACGGAACAGATCGCTGCGGCTAATGCGGCTTTACGCAGAGTTTTAGTGTTCATGAGGTCCCACTCAATTACTGAAATGAATGCCAGTTGGTGTGGAAGCCCACTCCGAAACTTGGCTGAGAATCTATTCCGGAAAAAGTTTGCATGCAGCAAACATGTTCCTAGTAGATGGAGTCTAGCAGTGTCAAATTTACCTACTAGATAAATGCGGCGTCTTTATAGAGACGAATTGCGGAAAAATCTACGCTTTGACGTAATTTTTTTGGAGAGTGTGGGAAAGTTTTAAAAATTATTTTTTGTTGGAAATTTCTTTTCCATCAATGAGTAATTTTGTCAGGGTGATCTGGTAGCTTTTGCCATTTTCTTCGCGTTGCATCAGTTTTACGAGTGCATAGTTCCACTCTGGCGCGAACCATATGTTTGTGACGCGCTGTGCACCTTCGTCGCGAATGCGTTGCACCTTTATTGTTTGGATATCGCCCATCGGTGTTTTGACGGTTTCCTTGCCCGCCACTTCAAATTCGTATTCACGAATTTTTTTTCCGTCGGCCACCAGATACTTCAGCGGTTGTTTGCCATTGGCAACGTCAATGGCCAATTGCATCTGATAACTTATCTTGTCCTGAATATTTGCCGGTGCTTTTTCGATGCTGCGGGACTTGTTGTAAATATTTACGACACGCTTGCCGTCATCTTCAAAGCTGAGCGCGGTGTGGCGATCGCGGCCGAGGCCAGATTTTTGATAATCGTAGTGCTGCGGGATCAGGCGCAGTCCTTCTTGTGCAAAGCGGGAGTACTCTTCGATTTTTGCAAACATGGAGTTAGCGGAAAAATCCAGGCGCCAGCTTTGCGGATTGCCACTGAGTGTGCGTTCCGCCTTGACCGCAAAGCCGCTGAACTTGGCTTCGTAGGTGGCGGTGAAGGGCAGTAGTACGCGGGGTGCCGCAGGCTGTGCGCTTGTCTCAGCAACAGTCGTCAGGCTGCCCAGCAGGAAGGAGGCGAGTAGGGTTGTGAATAAAGGTAAAAGGAGAGGTGAGGACGCAATAGCGCGGGCGTAACGATTCAAGAGATAACCTCCGGCCTGTTATTGGACTTCCATCTATATGGATGCTCTCAGGCCGGAAGTTGTGCCGGCCCTACAACCGCAACCCGTTGCGAGGTAATAGCTCTCCGTCGAATTCGGCGCGGTCGCCGACCATACGAAGACGCCCCTGGGCAAACCACTGGGCCACCTGCGGGTAGATTTTATGTTCCTGCACCAGCACCCGTTGTGCAAGCACCTCGGGCGTGTCACCGGCTTCGATGGGGACGGCAGCCTGCAAAATGGATGGGCCGCCGTCCAGCTCCTCGGTGACAAAGTGCACTGTGGCGCCGTGTTCGTCGTCGCCAGCCTCCAGTGCACGCTTGTGCGTGTGCAGACCCTGATACTTTGGCAGCAAAGATGGATGAATGTTCAATAGACGTCCACTGTAGTGGCGTACAAAGTCCGGGGTAAGGATGCGCATAAACCCGGCCAGTATGACCAGGTCCGGTTCGTAGCTGTCGATCAGCTCGACCATGGCCTGGTCGAAACTGTCGCGGTCGGCGAAGTCCTTGTGGCTCAGAACGTCGGTCGACACACCCGCATTTTGCGCGCGGGTGAGTCCGTAGGCATCGGCTTTGTTGCTGATGACAGCCTCAACGGCGTATTCGCATTCCGCGTTTGACGCCGCATCGAGGAACGTCTGCAGGTTACTGCCGCTGCCGGAGATAAGAACTACGGCGCGGCACTTGCGCGTTGGAGAGGAAGAGTCGGCAGACATATGCGATTACAGGCCCGCCAGCTCAACCGCTTCGCCACCGTCGGCAGCTTCAATACTGCCGACGATGAAGGCGTCTTCGCCCAGTTCCTGCAGCTTGGCAACGGCCTTGTCGGCCTGCTCAGCGGGAACGCAGATCACCATGCCCACACCACAGTTAAAGGTGCGGTACATTTCGCGGCTTTCGATATTGCCGGCTTCCTGCAGCCAGCGGAATACCGGGGGCAGGTCCCAGCTCTTGGTGTCGATAACGGCACGGGCGTTGTCCGGAAGTACGCGAGGCAGGTTTTCCAGCAGGCCGCCACCGGTAATGTGGCTCAACGCGTTTACCTGTACTTCCTTCATCAGGGCGAGCAGGCTCTTCACGTAGATGCGAGTCGGTGCCATCAGGGCTTCGGCCAGGGATTTGTCTTCCAGGTCCTTGTTCAGGTCGGCTCCGCTGATCTCCAGCACCTTGCGGATCAGGGAGTAGCCGTTGGAGTGCGGGCCAGAGGCGCCGAGGCCAATCAGCTTGTCGCCGGTCTTAACCTTGCTGCCGTCGATAATTTCAGATTTTTCCACCACGCCCACACAGAAGCCTGCCAGGTCGTAGTCTTCGCCCTCGTACATGCCGGGCATTTCAGCGGTCTCGCCGCCTACCAGTGCCGCGCCGGCCAGTTCACAGCCTTTGCCGATGCCGGTGACCACGTCGGCGGCAATGTCGACGTTCAGCTTGCCGGTGGCGTAGTAGTCGAGGAAGAACAGCGGCTCAGCGCCGGCTACTACCAGATCATTGACACACATGGCGACCAGGTCGATACCGATGCTGTCGTGGATACCCAGATCCATAGCCAGGCGCAGTTTGGTGCCGACACCGTCGGTGCCGGATACCAGTACCGGTTCTTTATAGCCGCTGGGCAGCTGGCACAGGGCGCCGAAGCCGCCCAGGCCGCCCATGACCTCCGGGCGCGTGGTGCGCTTGGCCACGTGCTTGATACGCTCAACCAGAGCGTTACCCGCGTCGATATCGACACCGGCGTCTTTATAGCTGAGAGAAGGGCTTGTGGAGGAGTTGGGCTTGGAGTCGCTCATGGTTCAACCTGATAAGGGCCTAGATAAGAAGGGCGCGTATTCTAGTAGAAATTTACCTGAATGTGCGAACTGAAGGCTGGGAGAAACAGCCGACACTGATACAATAGCCGGTAATTGACTGCCGAGGTTCGTCTTCGGCGTGGGAACGCACTGCGAGATTGCCCCCCTAGGCAGCGAATTCTGCTGAGGGATGACGACCAAATGTGCGTCTGATATGTAATAACATGTCTGGACCAGTATTAACGTCTGTGACTAAACAGTGTCTGTGACATATATAGAGGTAAAGGGGACCGCGAGCCAATGCCATCGATCATAACCCCCCGGGTACTACTCTGTTTCGCTTTCATGCTGGCGGTATTACTGGCCCTGCCAGCGTCTGCCCGCGTCATGCCAGACCTCTACGATGTCAGCGAGGCTGTTGCTAGCCGCGGTGCCAGCGACCGCGCTAGCGCCACAGCTCGCGCCCTGGAGCGCGTGTTTATCCGGGTAACCGGCGATCTGGAAATTGCCAACAACCCCAAGATTGGCCCGGTACTCAAGCAGTCCCAGAAGCTGGTGCAGAGCTATCGCTACGAAAGTGATGGCAACCAGCTGTACCTGAACCTGGCGTTTGACCCGCAGGCGGTCGGCGACCTGGTGCACAAGCTGCAATTGCCGCTGTGGCCTAACAACCGCCCGGGCACCCTGGTGTGGATGGCGGTGGATACCCTGCAAGGCGGACGCGATGCCCTGCGCCAGGAAGACTACCCGGAGCTGTTCGGCCTGCTTGATGGTCTCGCCATGGAGCGCGGCCTGCCTCTCGACTTTCCCGTCATGGATTTGAACGACCAGCGCAACATGCCGCTGGGCAGCCTGTGGGCGCAGGACGAAGGTGCGGCCGAGCGTGCCGGTGTACGCTACCGCCCCGATGCCACCTTGATGGGCCGCCTGCTCCAGACTTCCGGCCAGCGTTGGCAAGCCAACTGGTTGTTGATCCACGGTGGTCGCAGCTATGCGTTTGATGCCAGCGGCAGCTCCATGGAAGAAGTGGCGTTGCGCGGTGTGAACGGCGCGGCCAATTTACTGGCAGAGCGTTATGCGGTGCGTAGCTCTGATACTGGCGTAACCAGCGCGGTGCTGGTGGAAATCTCCGGTATCCGCAGCTTCGCCCAGTACTCCGCGGCGACTTCCTACCTGCAGGGCCTGGCCCAGGTCAGCAGTGCAGACGTACTCGCCGTCAATGGCGACCGCCTGACCCTGGCATTGACCACCAGCACCCAGCTGCAAACCCTGCAGAATGTTCTGTCCCTGAACCGCAACCTGCAGTCGGCCCGCGACGACGGGCTGGTCGATCTCTCCGGCTACCGCGCGCCGCTGGGCAGTGCACAGAACCCATTGCGATACAGCTGGCAGTAAGATTCGTGGCAGGTAGCAGTCAATCCGGTGGTGTGCCGCAGCAGCTCCCTTTAGGGGTTTCCCTGCGCGACGACGCCACCTTTGCCAACTTTTTCCAGTCGCCGGACGATGGTAATCGTCAGGTGGTGGGTATGTTGCAGGCCTTTGCCAGTGGGCAGAGTCCGGAACAGGCAATGTACCTCTGGGGTGAGTCGGGCAGCGGGGTGACGCATCTGCTGCAATCTGCCTGTCAGGTGGCCGAGGCCACCGGGCGCCGCTTTCAGTACCTGCCGTTGACGGATCTTATTCACGCCGACCCGGAGTCGATTGTCGAAGGGCTGGAGAATCTGGATCTCGTATGTATCGATGATTTGCAGGAGATCGAGGGCCGCGCACACTGGCAGACCGCGCTGTTTCACTTGTACAACCGCCTGCGCGATAGCGGCCGACAGCTGTTGTTGGGCGCGCGTAAGTCACCGCGCGGCCTGAATCTTACCCTGGCGGACCTGCAGTCCCGCCTGCAGTGGGGCCTCACCTTTCAGCTTCATCCCCTCAGCGACAGCGACAAGCTGGGCGCACTGATCCAGCGCAGCAAGCTGCGTGGGTTCGACCTGCCAGAGGATGTGGCCCAGTACATCCTGCACCGGGCGCCGCGGGATACCCGCGCTCTGTTCGCCTGCCTGGAACAGCTCGACCGCGCCTCTTTACAGGCGCAGCGCAAGGTCACCATTCCTTTCGTCAAGCAGGTCCTCAATATTTGACCGCGCCGTAGCCTTCACATTGGCTGCTGATCTCACTGCCATCCTCCGGACGGAAGTGCTCATCGAAACACCGCGGTAGCGGCCAGCGTGGCTTGCGAATGCGCAAGCCCTGGGATTCGTCACAGGCTTGATCGCCCCTGTCCAAACACCAGTTACCCGGCTCCGTTCGCGGTGTGTCATTGC
Source organism: Microbulbifer agarilyticus (assembly GCF_019800665.1). Lineage (GTDB taxonomy): Bacteria > Pseudomonadota > Gammaproteobacteria > Pseudomonadales > Cellvibrionaceae > Microbulbifer > Microbulbifer agarilyticus_C. The sequence goes on along the minus strand of NZ_JAHVKO010000005.1, from coordinate 13,382 downwards.
GCTGGTGGCGAAATTGGGAAACCGCGTTGTATACCAGTCGGCGGGCCCGGTTCAGGCTGCCCAGAGGTTCCCACTCGCCAACACCGCGCCACGGGTTCATCGACAGGTTTTCACAAAACGCCTGCTGGGCCTCGCCAGAAAACTCCTGCGGTGGAATATGTACCCGGGCCACGGGAATAAATGGAGATTGCGATTGCTGCCAGATCACGGTGCCGTCATCCAGCGGCATGTCTGCCTCGCTCGCCCCTGCAATTTTTGGTTGCAGCATAAATTCAAAGCAGGCACTGCCTGTGTTCAGGGTGTCGGCCATCTGCTCGGTGAGAAAATTGTCGTTATTCTGCGGAACGGTGACAGGGTAGCGGCTGCCCGGGCAGGGGCGTGTGGAAAATTTTACCGGGGTATTTCCCAGCCGGTAGGGCAGCATGGAAAAGTACTGCGCATCCAGCGGATTATTGATGGTCGAGGATACGGTCTGGTAGGCACGCAGGGTTTCGATTGGGTGTAGCCTGGGCGGCCATATACCCATAAACCAGCCGCCGCGGTCCATCTTGGCGAGGTACTGCATATTGTCCGCGTAATCGAAAATATTTCGATTAAAAAACGCCGGCATGTTGGTCATGATGAAATCCTGGTTGGTGCTGACTGTATCGGCCAGTTCCGGTGCAATGGGCGTGCCCGGGGTCTTCATCACTTTCACTGCCATGCCACGGGCGTCACCTTTCCCATCGGGCTGTACTTGCATGTCGCCATTGGAGAAGCGAATCCACGCGCGGTAGCTGCGGCCGGGTTCGCTGAAAATAGAGTGGCGGAAGCGCGGTGGGATATCGCCGTTGATTTCGAAGTCCGCGCGTACGCAACCGGTGGCTTTTGCGTGGGCATCTCTCCGATACTGATCGCCGTATCGGGGGCTGTTGAGCGCGTGCGCTGCTTTAGAAATTTTTCTTGCCGATTGAATTGCCGACGCAATGGCGGCCTGCTCGACGGCGGAGATTTCCATTCCCAGTGTATCCAGCTCGGCAGCCTTCACTTCATGCGCGGTCTCTTTGGCGGAAGCGGCGAATGTAGTGGACGCGCAAAACATCGCGGCGAGTATTGGTGCAATAAAACCCGTGTAGGAGCGTGGCGACTTCATGGTGCTACCTCGCTCTTAACCATTTGCGGTGCCATATCGTGGCGGAAGGGGGTGCAGGCCTGGTCGCCGATGGCACTGGCCGGCGGTTCCGGGTATTGGTCCCAGTTTTGCGGGTCGCCACCCAGGCGATCCGAGAAGTCCGGATTGCCCATTACCTTCAGGTACTCCAGCAGTGCCAGTCGCTCGCCTTCCTTGAAACGTCGGCCGATACGCCCGGGTACATCGGCATCGGTGAACTGGTGGCCGCTATTGCTGTTACCTTTTTGTGTGGTATCAAATTCGAAATTACCGCGGCGCATGTCGGTCATATAGCCCAGCTTCTGTGGATTGTATTCCCGGTGGCCGACACCGAAACGTACCGGGCGGACCTCTTTCGGCGAGAGCAGGTCATAAATAGTGGGCACCGAGCCGTTATGCAGGAAGGGCGGGGTGGCCCAGACACCGTGCAACGGACGGGCCTTGTACGCCGCTTTATTGACGATGCGGAAGGGCACATTCAGGCCATCGTAATCGGCGATGCCATTGGCGTCGCTGGAAATACCGCTGTTCTCGTAAAGCACCGGTACCAATTCATTGATGAGCAATTGCAAACCGTCGCCGGCATTCACACGACGGTTAATGGCGTCGTCCGGGTCGTTTGGATTTTTGGCCACCAGTGGACCCGGGTCGTAGGTGTGATCGACGAAGTTTTTCGCAGCCGTGGGGTCGGTTCCGATTACTTCCACATCAATCCACGGCACCGCCCAGATGGACTCGCGCCAGTCTTCGCGCAGCGGGTGGTCTTGTTCGTCATAACTGATCTGGCCCGACATATCCCACTGCCAGTTTACGTCGCGCTGGTTGGTGGGTTTGTCACCGGGTTTGGCGGCGACCGCCCACTGGTAAGGTTTGGATGGGTGTGGGCCGTGGCAGTGGGCACACTGGTCGGCGAACAGCTCTTTGCCTTCGCGGGCCTGTGCGATATCAATTTCACCCAACACATCTTCCGGCCACTTGGGCGGTCGCAGTTTGCGCAGTGTGGTTTCCACACAATGCATACCCTTCACATCGATGGTGGTTTGGCCGAATTCGCCCTCGGGAAGCAGGTTCCCTTCTTCGTCTACCAGTTTTACCGGTGCCATCACCCCGAGGCCTTCACCCACATTGCGCGCCATGGCCTGGTTGGTAAAACCGGTATACTGCACCCAGTCAAAACGCCAGATGTCCCACAAAAAGGGATAGCTCACCGGTGCATCTGCCGGCTGATAATTCTCCTCAATATTCAGGTTGTAGCCGAATACCACGTTACCGATGCGACCCACCGCATCGGTGCGGCCGCGGCCTTCTGCCACCGGGAAGTTTGCATCGCGCCCCGGACCTTTGGCGAATTCAAAGAAGCGTTTGCGGTATGCGGAAAAGTCCTGCTTCAGCTGCGCCCGTGCCTGTTTATCTTCGCCGGCGACTTCATCGGCAAAGCGCGACCACTTCAGGGGATTGAATGCTGTTTCCAGCGTGGTGGCGCCAAGGGAGAAAATGAATTCCCCAGGGGCACTTGTGGACATGCCGTGAATAGCCTGGCCGCCATCTACACGCAGCGCGGTACCCTTGTAGTGCAGCTCACCGGTGTGGCACAGGGCGCAGCCCAGGTCCAGGCGCTCGGAATCGTCAAAGATATTCGTGTGGCTGCCCATGCCCACCGGGTAAATACTGCCAGCATTGGATTTGGGGCTGAAGGTGGGGTCGATAATAAAACCCCAGCCTCGCATGTTTTCTTCGCTGGCCAGCTTCTCTTTGGAAAATGGTTGCTCCAGTGCCTGCAGCCACTCAAAGTGCAGCCCCTGCAGTTCCGTTCCCTGTGGTGTGTTGTAAAACAGTTGGCGGTCTTCGTCCGTCCAGCCCTGGTCCAGATAGCGCACCTCAGAAATACTTTCCTCGGTGATATTGGGTTCAAAGAATTTGTGCGCGAGGGTGCAGCCGGTCAGTGTGAGTCCGCAAATAGCAGACAGGGCAAGGGGTAACTTGAGACGACGAAAATCCATTTGCGTGTATTCCCAGTGAGAGCAATCGAGTTGTATTTCGGCGGTGTCAGCGAAGCGCAAGGCGCGACCGCGAAGGCACACATTGTAAATTGCGCCAACGGAAATAAAAGAGGGGAAGGGGCGTGCTGCCGGTTATGGTGCACGAGAAGTGTAAAACAAGAGGTAAAAAGGATACTTGGAGTCGAGGGCGGACGAACAAATGTCACGAATGAAGGGTTGCGGCAGTGTGGCCACCGCCACCCAATGGGAGTGACGGCAGCACACACGGGGACTGAGTTAGGACTTAGTTACCCTGTTTGCTGTTTACCCAGTCCGTAACCAGCTGTTCCAGCACGTCCAGTGGTACGGCACCGTTGGCCAGCACCACATCGTGGAATTCGCGGATATCGAACTTATCGCCCAACTGCTGTTTGGCGTTTTCGCGCAGTTCCAGGATTTTCATCATGCCGATCTTGTAGGCGGTTGCCTGACCCGGCATCACGATGTAACGCTCAATGGCTTTCACCACGTCGCCTTTCGGGTTGGGGCTGTTTTCTGCCAGCCAGTCGATGGCTTCTTCACGGGTCCACTTCTTGCTGTGTAAACCAGTGTCTACAACCAGGCGGCCAGCGCGCCACAGCTCCATCGCCAGGCGGCCGAAATCGGAGTAGGGATCCTGGTACAGGCCAATTTCCTTCGGCACCAGCTCGGAGTACAGACCCCAACCTTCGGTGTAAGCGGTGTAACCGCCGAACTTGCGGAAGCTCGGAACGTTTTCCAGTTCCTGCATTATGGACAGCTGCATGTGGTGTCCCGGAATGCCTTCGTGGTAAGCGAGCGCTTCCATCTGGTACACCGGCATACTGCTCATCTTGTACAGGTTGGCGTAGTAGATACCCGGGCGTGAGCCGTCCGGTGCCGGGCGCTGGTAGAAGGCCTTACCCGCAGACTTTTCGCGGAAGGGTTCTACCGCCTTAACGATCAGGTCTGCCTTGGGCTTGGTGATGAACAGCTCATCAAGGCGGCCTTTCAGGTTGTCGATCATCGCAGTCGCTTCTTTCAGGTAGCGCTGCTTGCCTTCCTCGGTTTCCGGATAGTAGAACTGTTTGTCGGTACGCATGAATTCAAAGAATTCCTGCAGGCTGCCTTCAAACTTCACCTTGGCCATGATCTCGCGCATCTCATCGTGAATGCGCTTCACGTCCTCAAGACCTTTCTGGTGGATCTCTTCGGCGGTCATATCGGTGGTGGTGTACACATTCAGGCGGTGCTGATAGAAGGCGTCGCCGTCTGGCAGTTTCCAGGCGCCATCGTCGGTGGTGGCTTTCTGTTCCAGTTCATCCAGGTAGCCGATCAGTTTTTCATAAGCCGGCTTCACGCTGTCGAGCATCGCGGTTTTGGCTTTTTCCACCAGCGCGGTTTTTTCCTCGTCGCTAATTTCCAGCTTGTCCACCTTGCCCTTGAAGTCGGCGTACAGGGTGCTGTCTTCGCCATCGTCATAGGGCGCGCCGGTGATCAGGTTTTTACCGTCACTGATAATGTATGGGAATACAAACTTGGGCACGATCACGCCCTTGTCGGCGCGGGCCTGCAGGTTTTCGATCAGCTGGTCGAAGTGTGCGGGCAGGGCATTCAGGCGGGATATGTAGGCTTCCGCATCGGACGCATCATCGATGCGATGCTGGTTGATCAGCATGGACGCGACGCTGGTGTGAGCCGCGTACATCTGGTTCACGGGGTAGGTGTGCAGGCGCCACTTCCAGCCCTCGATATTCTGCTCCAGGTTGCGGATGGCAAGATCCAGAGACAGGCGGGTCGCTTTGTCGAGTTTGTTTGGATCAATCTTCTTCAGCGCTTCCAGCTGGCTTTTGTAGATCTCGTGGGTTTCTTTTTCAAACTCCGGCGAGAGGTCGTCCCACTTGCCGTAATCTTCTTTCATGCCCAAGAAGGTTTTGAATTCCGGGCTGCGGCTTACGTGTGTCTGGAACTGCTGTTCAAACAAATCATTGGCCTGCTGGATAACTTCGGCGTCACCCTCAGATGCCGCGGCACTGGTCGCAGTTTCTGCGCTCTCAGTTGCTGCCTGCTCGGTTACCGGTGCGGTCTCGTTAGCGGCAGTGTTCTTCTGTTGACCGGCTTGTTCCCGGTCACAACCTGTCATGGCCAGCGCGCTTATGGCGGCCGCCAGCAGAGTCAGCTTGAGCTTCATGGTATGTCTCAATGTTGATGGATGAAGGGTGGAACGAATTTTTAGCGTTCAGTGTTTTAACGAGAAGGGGCGCCAGTTGCAAATTTTTGTGGCGTTCTGGTCACTTTTTGCGCAGAGGTCGGTGTTGGAGATAGGGCGTTGCGGAAATAAAAAACGGGCCCCGAAGGCCCGTTTTTCGCATCACTGGGTTGAGTCAGTGATTAGGCAAAGTTCTGGTTCACGAAGTCCCAGTTCAACAGTGCCCAGAACGCTTCCATGTACTTCGGACGCGCGTTGCGGTAGTCGATGTAGTAAGCGTGTTCCCAAACGTCGCAGGTCAGCAGCGGAGTAACGCTGCTGTCGGTCAGCGGGGTTTCGGCGTTGGAAGTGTTTACGATGGCAACGGAGCCGTCGGACTTCTTCACCAGCCAGGTCCAGCCAGAACCGAAGTTGTTCACAGCGCTCGCGGTGAACTCTTCTTTGAACTTGTCGAAGGAACCGAAGGCAGCGTTGATGGCTTCAGCCACGGCGCCAGTGGCTGCGCCGCCACCGTTAGGGCTCAGGCAGTTCCAGTAGAAGGTGTGGTTCCAGATCTGGGCTGCGTTGTTGAATACACCACCGGAGGAGGATTTGATTACTTCTTCCAGGGATTTGTCAGCTTCCGGGGTGCCGTCCAGCAGGCCGTTCAGCTTGTCGACGTAGGTCTTGTGGTGTTTGCCGTAGTGGTATTCCAGGGTTTCCTGGGAGATGTGCGGCTGCAGCGCGTCCATAGCATAGGGGAGTTCGGGCAGAACGTGTGCCATGTGGTATTCCTTCCTTTGTCTGGGACCCATACCGACCCAAGTACGGTAGTAGGTCAGTTATTGATGGGCCGCATTCTACACCTGCTTGATGTCATTATTAAGCCATCGGGCAGGTCAAAAGACTGCATTTGCGGTCTAACACACGACGATTTTTCTGTGAATAAGCCAATTGACTGTAATTGAGCCTCGATGACGGGCCGGTCGTGGTTTGGTCGACGGCGGGGTTTTCTTCCAGGCATGTCCTATTCTGATAACTGGACCCGCTTACTTTTTCGTCAATTTTTGGTATAACTGCCGCAGTTTTCATCTTTACATTCGGTCGCTCAGGCCGAGCCAACGCAGGACAACAGCATGCAACGCAGAGAGCCCACATTCGATGGCAACAGTTCATCCTCTATGGACCCTCAGATCCCGAACGGTCCCATTGGTGGCCGTCGTCACGCCCCTGCCCAGCCGACCGCGTCGTCTGCGGCACCTGCTGAAGAGACCAGTGGTGGTGGAGGTTCTTCTTTCCTCGCCATTGTTGCGCTGATGCTGGCACTGGCCGGTCTCGGTGGTGCGGGCTTCCTGTATACCCAGTGGCAAGCCACGGTCGCGCAGCTGAAAGACGCCGACGCCCGTATCGTGCAGCTGGAGAAGCGCTTTGAAATGTCTGGCGAGGAGTCTGCCGCGTCGGTAGAAGTCCTGAACGCGAAGGTTAAGGAGAACGCCTCCGAGATCCGCAAACTGTGGGGTGTTTCTTACGATACCAACCGTAAGAGCATTGCCGCCAACAAGGCATCCGCTGCTTCTGCGAAGAAAGACGTGAGCGCACTGGCCAAGAAGGTCAGCAGCGTTGAGACCACGGTTAAGAAACTGGTGGGTCTGGAAGCCGAGATCGCTACCCTGAAGGCGTCGACGGTGAACGCTTCCCGTGAGACCAAAGACAAGGTGGCCAGCCTGGAGCGTCAGCTGAATTCTGTGCGTTCCGACTTGACCGCGCGCGTGGGTGCGAACGAAGAAGCGGTGGAATCTATCGACAGCTACCGCCGTACCGTGAACAAGGATCTGGTCCAGCTGCGCGACGCTATCCGCAGCCTGCAGTCCAGCTCCAGCACCGCCTCGGCACCCTGATCTGAGCTAACTGCTTCAAGTCAGTGATTAGCGGCGAAGTTTTTCGCCGCTAATCATTCTCATTCCTATCTGTGCTCGCCGAATTTACGCAAAGTAAATCGCTCTCCACATCTCCTACCAGCGTCCTATCCAACACCTGAAGATAATTCGTGTAAAATCGCCGCCTTCGAGACGAGACGACAACCGGAGCCGGCAATGACGATTATCCGCCAGGACGACCTGATCGACAGCGTGGCCGACGCGCTGCAGTTCATTTCTTATTATCACCCACAGGACTTTATCCAGGCCCTGAATCAGGCTTACGAAAAAGAAGCCAACCCGGCGGCGAAAGACGCCATGGCCCAGATCCTGATTAATTCCCGCATGTGTGCCCAGGGCCACCGCCCCATCTGTCAGGACACCGGCATCGTGACCGTGAAACTGAAAGTGGGTATGAACGTGCAGTGGGACGCGGACATGAGCGTGACCGACATGGTCAACGAAGGTGTGCGCCGCGCCTACAACAACCCCGACAATGTCCTGCGTGCTTCCATCCTGGAAGACCCGGATGGTGCCCGTAAGAACACCGGCGACAACACGCCGGCGGTTATCCACTACGAAATCGTGCCCGGCGACAACGTCGACGTATACGTAGCGGCCAAAGGCGGCGGTAGTGAGGCGAAAAGTAAATTCGCCATGCTGAACCCATCCGACTCCGTGGTGGACTGGGTACTGGAAATGGTGCCCAAGATGGGCGCTGGCTGGTGTCCGCCCGGCATGCTGGGTATTGGTGTTGGCGGTACCGCCGAGAAAGCCATGCTGTTGGCAAAAGAATCCCTGCTGGACCCGATCGACATCCAGGACCTGCAGGAGCGCGGTGCCTCTAATCGTGCCGAAGAACTGCGTCTGGAGCTGTTCGACAAGGTCAACAAGCTGGGCATCGGTGCCCAGGGCCTTGGCGGCCTCACCACCGTGCTGGATGTGAAGGTGAAAGACTTCGCAACCCATGCGGCGAACAAAGCGGTTGCGATCATTCCGAACTGCGCGGCTACTCGTCACACCCACTTCACCCTGGATGGTTCCGGTGCTGCGCGCCAGACTCCGCCGAAGCTGGAAGACTGGCCGGAAATTACCCGTGCCGCCGGCGGTAACACTCGCCGTGTGAACCTCGACGAAGTGACTGCGGAAGACGTACTGGAATGGCAGCCCGGTGACACCCTGCTGCTCAACGGCAAGATGCTGACCGGCCGCGATGCGGCGCACAAGAAAATGGTAGACATCCTGGCCAAGGGTGAGAAACTGCCGGTGGATCTGACCGGCCGCTTTATCTACTACGTGGGCCCGGTTGACCCGGTACGCGAAGAAGTTGTTGGCCCGGCGGGCCCAACGACTGCAACCCGTATGGACAAGTTCACCCGCACCATGCTGGAAGAAACCGGCCTGCTGGGCATGATCGGTAAAGCCGAGCGCGGCCCCACCGCCATCGAAGCCATCCGCGATAACAAAGCGGTGTACCTGATGGCCGTGGGCGGTGCTGCATACCTGGTTGCGCAAGCGATCAAGGATGCCAAGGTTATTGCCTTCCCGGAACTGGGTATGGAAGCCATCTACGAATTTGAAGTAGAAGACATGCCGGTAACGGTTGCGGTAGATAGCCAGGGCGAATCGGTGCATAACACCGGTCCGGTTATCTGGAAGCACAAAATTGAAGAGGGTAGCGTGTAGACCGTAAAAGGTTCTCCGCTTTCGTGAAAACGGCGCCCTAGGGCGCCGTTTTTTTTGGATGAACACACAACACTAACCCGATGACGGTTAGGCGTTATGACTTAACTCAGTACTTTTTTTGGGTTTGACCAAACAATGAATCTACTCCCCGTGTTGCAGCAGTTACTGCAAAACAAATTGGTTATTTCTGCGCTGGTCGTCGCGGTAATCCTATTGCTGCGATTTACCTTGAGCTGGATTTTCTCTCGCCAAAGGCAGTGGGAAAAGCAAAGCCGCCGGCGCAGAATCAATACCGTACACAACCTCAGTAACCTGCTGTTGGTTATTGGTGTGATCATCGTATGGGCGCCGGAAATTCGTGAGTTCGCGATTTCTATCGCTGCATTTTCGGTTGCGATCGTCTTTGCTCTGAGAGAGTTGGTGCAGAGTCTCGTCGGCAAAATTTACCAGGCGAGCATGCGTTCCTTCCAGGTTGGTGACTGGATTAAAGTCGGTGACCAATTCGGCGAAGTCATTGATAGCGACTGGCTGAGTACTACATTGCTCGAAATTGACCCGCATGGGCTAGGTAATGGGTACACCGGCATTACCTTGTATATGCCCAATAACGTGTTCTTTACCAAGCCCGTAAAGAACCTGAACTTTATGCGCCGCTATATCGAGCACAGTTTCTCCATCGTACGAGAAAACAACCGCGGTAACCCGTTCGCCGCCAAGCGGTTCCTGGAGGAGCGTATTCTTGAATACAGTGAGAGCTTTCTTGATGTCGCAGCGCGTTATTGCCAGATGATTGAGCATCGTACCGGTGTAGAGCTGGCAGGAACCGACCCCAAGGTAAGCATTGCTACCAACGAACATGGGCACGATGTTGTCAGCATCACCATATTTTGCCCACGCGAACAGGCACATGAGATCGAGCAGCGTGTTACCGAAGACTTCTACGATTTTTGGTACAGCGGGCCTCAGTCTGAAACTACGGTGAAAACTGCCTGACCATTACCAATAAGAAATTTGGGGTGTAAGAAAGTGAATAGAACACTATTGTGCCGCTCGATAAAAATCTTAATAGTTTTATTGCGATAGGTGGTTTACCAGGGAAGGTAGCCCCTACTTATACGCACGCGATCCTCCGCAAATATCGCGTTGCAAGTAATCCCGATTATGCACAAACATTGTGTATTATTTCTAGGTGCTGTCATGTTCAGCAGCCTATGGCTTATATTTCCGGATTGAAGTAGGCTAACTCATTGATTAATAAGGCTACGTATAACAACAAAAGAGCCAGATTAATCCTGAAATTAATAGCCATAGGCTTCTTTTGGTATATGCGTATAACGCCAAACGAACGCTAACTCTCTGATTTTAAAGGGAGTAGATTCTTTGGCGTCTTATGGGCTCTGTAAATAGAAGCTATCTACAACAAAAGACCAAGGCTTATGAATAAAACTGTTAACGTTTCATGGCAATCAAGCGATATTTACGATTACATTGGCAAAATATCATTTTGCAAATCGGAATTTACCTTTCACTTGTGGGCGGTTGGGATGTTCTCTCTAATGGTCCCATGTCTGATGTGTACCGTGAGTTGAGGTATTCATACAGTAACGTCACCGAAGGACACGTTTCTTTGGCAGAGATCGTAAAGTGGGGCAGAGGCTGCAGCCGCTTAAAGGTGTTTTACACATATACCGTATCTGAAAGAACGTATACTTCAAATATCATTAAAAATAGTGACTCTTGTACTTCTACGGTGAGGATGTTCGATAAGTTAAAGGCTGGTGATAGTGTGGCCGTATATTACGATGACAGTGATCATTCGGCCTCAATACTAGACCCGGAGCCTTCTTCCGAAATATGGTCATTACTTATTTTGTTGTACATTGTCGGCCCAGGCATTTGGCTAGTTGTTGGCCTTGTGGCAAGGCCACGTTAACAAACACAGGCAATGTGCTTCGGCCCTCCGCGGGACGCCTTACCTTGTGCACCTTTTGCGCAGGTCGCTACGCTCCCATTTTTGCGCAAAAAGCGCACAAGGTAAGCCGCCCCTGCTGTGGGCGTTACATATAGGTAAGGAATGACCAAAGATCTGGGTATTTTATTTTGTAGGGCCATCGCGGTAGTGTTGGTTGTCATAGCAATTCCGAACATTGCCTATGTCTTACACATGGCTATTACTGGAAACTATGATCCGGAAGTGGCAATACTAACTCTTCTGGTACAAGTTGTAGTTCCGCTATTTTTGGCCGTGGTCTTCTTTGCTAAGTCTCGCTTGCTGGCTCATTTAATTACAGGCGGTGTAGAGAATGACATTTCCGCAAGTGAAATAGGTATCGTTCGCGCAGGCACTTTTCTCCTCGGACTATGGCTCTTGGTTAAATCTCTCCCTGAGCTCAGTAACTTGTATTCAAAAACTCAATTGATGAGTAGGATGGGGTACGACAAGCCAGACTTATGGCTAGAAAATAATATAACCTTAATTTCTACGCTGATTCTCGCGGTGTGCTTGATACTTGGTAGTAGAGCAGTAGCCAGTGCCTACACCAAACTAAGGAATATGTAACAAAGCGCTGCAGGCCGACAGCTTACTTTGCGCTCCTTTTGCGCGGTCGCTGTCGCGCCCATTTTGGCGCAAAATGCACACAAAGTAAGCTGAGGCTGAGCGCGGCGTTAACTGCCGTGAGAAATTGAGTGAAGTACGAGATCCGAAAAAAGGATAAAGTCATCGGTGTAACCAAGTTGGAGAATGGCGATCCACCAATGGGTTTTGTCTTTGGTGCAGTTGAGCCAACAGAATTCTATTCACCAAGTATTGAACAAGCTGACTTCAGCTTATACATCAGTGAAACAAACACAGAGATATCTATTGAGTCCATCCTTATAGAGGATCACTCGGGAGAGCTAGGTGAGCAGAGTATAGAAGTTACCGTTTTGGTTGAGTCGGCCGAGGAATATGCAAAATTCTTCAGGCACCACTTATAAACTTATGCCAAGCAATTCAGTTAGGCAGCAGTTAACAAAGCCAGGCAATGAAGCTCCGGGCCTTTGGCCCTCCGCGGGACAGCTTACCTTGTGCACCCTTTGCGCAGGTCGCTACGCTCCCATTTTTGCGCAAACGGCGCACAAGGTAAGCTGCCCCTGCTGGCGGCGTTATGGTTCTCGCAGAAAATATAAATTATGAATGTAAAGAATGAACCTTTTATTTTCTCTTGCTTGGCTGCAGCTATCTTAGTGGGGCTTGTGTATGGGTTTCAGCATACTAGCGTCAACCATATGCGTGAGACATCTGATGGGAAGGCTTATGGAACAGGTCACATAGAGAATGATATTTGTGAGGTCTTTACAGGTGAAAGCCTTGAAGATGCGTATGCATACTTTAAGAAGCAAGAGTTAAAGAAAGCAGAGAACGCTTACCTTAACGTACTTAGTCAAAACCCAGAATGCTTCTCAGCACTAATAAGTCTGGGAGCGGTGTACTCCACTATGGAGAGGCTGCCAGAGGCGAAAGACCTATATTTCCGGGCGCTAGATATAAATGAGAATAACGCCGCACTTCAGCAATCACTAGGGGTGCTTATTTTTAAATCTGTTGGTGCAAAGGAAAGTCTCCCTTATTTTCAAAGAGCGATCGAACTAGACCCTAAATTGGATGCAGCTCATTGGGGGATTGGAAATAGTTACTATTTTTTAGGTGAGTATGAGCGATCCAAATTTCATTTGAGGAGCTTTGTGGAGCTGCAGCCCTCCTCAAATTTAGCTAAATTTGCAAATCAACGGATCGCGGAAATTGAGCAACGAGGTTACTAGGTGGCACCACCATAACAAGGCGCTGCAGACCGACGGCTAACCTTGTGCACTTTATGCGCTGGTCGCTGTTGCTCCCATTATCGCGCATAAAGCGCACAAGATTAGCCGCGGCTGAGCGCGGCGTTATGTGTCTGAGAAAATACAATGAGTGGCGTACTGAGCTTTGCCAAAGAGCTAAATCGACAGAGTAATTTGCCTTCTAAAGCATTTCGAAGAGACGCACCAATATATGCGCTTGTTAGTACTATGAATAACATCATTGGTTGCCATCTTTCGGGGAATGATCGGCCAATATCAGTTCTTAAAGAGAGAGCGCTACAGTTTATGGAAGAGAATCCAGCTGCTAAAGAAACGGAAATTTACTATGAACTTGCGCACGATCTACTTGCAGAGATAAACACATAACAATCACGGGCAGTAAAGCTACGGCCCTACGGGCCTCCGCGGGACGGCTTACCTTTTGCACGTTTTGCGCGGTTCGCTTCGCTCCCATTTTCGCGCAAATCGCGCAAAAGGTAAGCCGCTGATCTGAAACCACTTTCGTGGACGGTATTTTTATCCACGAAAGAGGTCCAGTATGGGACAAACAAAAAAGCGTAATTACGATCGTTATACTCTGGCTTATAAGCTTCAAGCCGTTA
>NZ_JAHVKO010000004.1 GCF_019800665.1 Microbulbifer agarilyticus | reverse complement strand
CACGGAACCGGAATTTGGTTCCCAACAGACTTAAGTCTTGCTCGGAATGCTGACTCAACCAATCAAATTGGCTGAACGTAATTCATTGACATGAGTTACTTGCTTCCGATAAATCTTTTTCTGGCCCTCTCCATAAAGGATTGGGGCAGATGTATCGATCCGTCGCTCCGCAAGCACCCACACATATTGCTTGATCGAATTTTTAAACAACTCAGTGCAGCGCTTGGCCATCACTGTGGGCGCGTATTCTACACACCCGATCCGCTGAAGCAAGTCTTTTTTGAAAATGTTTTCGAAGAAAAATCTTTGAAAATCAAAAGCTTACTTAGCTTCCCCGCCGCGCTTTGCGTTGCCGCTGCAGCAGCGAGGGCGCGAACTATACGAATCTGCCGGGGGGTACGCAAGTACTTTTATGACAAAACTGCAAAAAAGATTTTTCCCGGCAGTTTTCGTTCATTTAGCGATCAACTAGCGATTAATTCGCGCGGTAAAACAAGTGGTACTTCTTCTTACCCAGTCGAACAATAAAGTACTTGTTGTGCAGAGCACGCTCGACGACAAACACAGACGCTGGGTCGCCATTACTGTCCATGCCAATGCCTTCACCATTTACCAGTACGGCACTGCGACCAAGTGCGTCTTTTACTGGCTTACCGGAAGGTGCCATGCCTGCATCCACCAGCAATTGAATCAGGCTTTGCTCACCGAAGTCGGCCGGCAGCTCGGAACTGGGCAGGCCGTCGAGACGCAGCTGCTCCAGATCGCCTTCGGACAAGTCTTCAATACCGCCGGAGAACAGCGCCTGAGAAATACGCTCGGCTGCAGAAAGGCCTTCATCACCGTGTACCAGACGAGTCACTTCTTTGGCGAGCACACCCTGTGCTTCCGGGCGACCGGCGCGCTCAGCATCTTCTTTCTCCAGCGCATCAATGGCATCGACACTCAGGAAGGTGAAGTACTTCAGGAATTTGTACACATCCGCATCGGCGGTATTCAGCCAGAACTGATAGAAGGCATATGGAGAGGTGCGCTTGGGGTCGAGCCAGATGGTGCCGCTCTCGGTCTTGCCGAACTTGGTGCCGTCGGCCTTGGTGACCAGCGGCAGGGTCAAACCAAATACTTTGCCGCGGTGCTGGCGACGGGTGAGGTCGACACCGCCGGTGATATTGCCCCACTGGTCCGAGCCACCGATTTGCAGAGTGCACTCGTGGCGCTTGTACAGTTCGGAGAAGTCCATGGACTGAAGGAGGATATAGGCGAACTCGGTGAATGAGATACCTTCGCCCTCGCGCTGAATCCGTTGCTTCACGGATTCTTTGTTCACCATATTGTTTACCGAGAAGTGCTTGCCGACATCGCGCAGGAAATCGAGCACATTCAGGTCTTTGGTCCAGTCCAGGTTGTTGGCGACCAATGCCGCGTTGTCACCGGATTCGAAATCGACAAAAGCACTGACCTGGGCTTTGATTTTTTCGACCCAGCTGGAGACCACGTCCGGGGTATTCAGCGAGCGCTCCTGCGCTTTGAAGGAAGGGTCGCCAATCAGGCCGGTTGCGCCGCCAACCAGTGCAATCGGCCGGTGACCTGCCGCCTGAAACCTCTTGAGGGTCAGCAGCGGGACTAAACTGCCTATATGAAGGGAATCCGCCGTTGGATCGAAACCACAATATAGAGTGCGACTCTGCTCTGCCAGATGCAGTTCGAGTTCGCCGTCACCGGTGGCCTGATTGACCAGCCCGCGGCGCGTGAGATCTTCCAGTAGTGTCGCGTCCACTCCGGCCATGGTATCCCCTTGCGGTAAAATCAGATGTCTCAGTAAGCCGCCAAAGAGGGTTTCGGCGGCCAAAAATTGGGCTGCAAATGTACCGAATCCAGCGGCAAATACAAGCTTGAGGCGGTTATGCGGTAAGAGGGTACCCGGTGGAGTGCAAAGGTGGGGCCCATTGCCGTTCGGAAGCCTTTAATGACCGCATGGAGGAACTGAATCTTGATTAGACAGGTCAATTACCCCGTGAACGACGGCGTAAATTTTGTTATAAAGTCGCCCTGGTGTTCGTTTTTTAGACGATCACAGGCCTGCGGCGCAACGCTTCACGTCTGACCCGAACCCAACAAATACCACTGTCAGCGCTACTTCTATATAGAACCATGCAAAATCGACGCAAAAACGAGCGCCTGATCGGCGCTATGGGCAAGCACTTCCCGCGCACCCACGCCGTTGCCGCCGGCGCGGCGAGTTTCGCCCTCGCCCTCGTGCTGTTTATTTCGCCCCCGGAAGTGGAGGCGAAGCGCACGGCACTGCCGGTAACCCTGAGCCAGGCGGAAGTATCGACCAAACAATCCACGCCGGAGCTCGAAAAAGAGGCGGTGGGCAGCACCAGCGTCATGGAAGGCTTGCGCGTGGTACAGGAGACGGTGCGCAACGGCGACACCCTGTCTGACCTGTTCCAGCGCGCCGGTGTCAGCAGCGCGGAAATGTACCAGCTGCTGTCGAGCGGCAAAGAAGCGAAGCAGCTGGCCAAACTGGTACCGGGCGAGGAACTCACCTTCCAGATTGACGGTGAAGGCAGCCTGCAGACCCTCGAGCTACACCGGGATCGTCTCAGCAAGGTGGAATTCAGCCGCGACAGCTCCGACGAGTACAAGTACGCCCTGCACACCCGCGAAGCGGAACGCTATACCGCGTTTCGCCAGGCGGAAATCAACAGTTCCCTGTTTGTGGACGGCAGCAAGGCCGGCCTCAGCAACAACCTGATCATGGAGATGGCCGACATCTTCGGCTCGGACATCGACTTCGCACTGGATATTCGCAAGGGCGACAAGTTCAGCGTGGTTTTCGATGAAGAGTTCATCGACGGCGAGAAGATTGGCAACGGCGCCATTCAGGCGGTGTCCTTTACCAACCAGGGTAAGACCTTCAGCGCGGTGCGCTACATAGACCGCAACGGCGACGTAAATTACTACACACCCGACGGCAAGAGCATGCGCAAGGCGTTCATCCGTACCCCGGTGGACATCGGCCGCATCAGCTCGCACTTCAACCCGCGCCGCCTGCACCCGATCTTCAAGACGCGTCGCCCGCACAATGGCACCGATTACGCTGCACCGCGGGGCACGCCGGTATATTCCGCCGGTGATGGCCGCGTGATCAAGGCCGGCTACACCAAGGGCAATGGCAACTACGTGTTTATCCAGCACGGCGAGCGCTATATCACCCGCTACCTGCACCTGCACAAGCGCCATGTGAAACGCGGCCAGCGGGTCAAGCAGCGCCAGGTTATCGGCACCGTAGGCTCCACCGGCTATGCCACCGGCCCGCACCTGCATTACGAATTCCTGGTAGATGGTCGCCACCGCAACCCTGCAACTATTGTGCGCAAGCTGCCGAAGGCCAAGGCCGTGGCCAGTTCGGAAATGGACCGCTTCCTGGCCCAGACCCAACCGCTGCTAGCCCAGCTGCAACGCTTTGAACAACCCGCCCTTGCCCAAAATAACGAAGAGAAGGACTCCGTAAACTGAATGACGGACCTCTATATTGGCCTGATGTCTGGCACCAGCGTCGACAGTATCGACGCGGTGCTGGTCGAATTTTCTGAATCAAGCTCCCCCACTGGCACCCAATTACACTGCAAAACCCGCGCGGCGATTGGCCATCCCATTTCCACGGAAATGCGCGAAGCCATCCTCGCGCTGTGCGCGCCCGGCCCCTCCGAGTTGGACCGCTCCGGGCAACTGGACCGCCAGCTGGGCCAGGAATTTGCCGCCGCGACCCTTGCAGTGCTGCGCCAGGCGGATGTACAGCCGCAGCAAGTGCGCGCCATTGGCAGCCACGGCCAAACCGTGCGCCACCGCCCGCCGGGCTCCGTGTCGACCCCATTCTCCCTGCAGCTCGGTGACCCCAATACCATTGCTGCGGAAACCGGCATCACCACCGTGGCCGATTTCCGCCGCCGGGATATGGCCCTAGGCGGCCAGGGTGCACCACTGATGCCGGCGTTCCACAACGCGGTATTCCGCGCCGACCGCGACCGTGCGGTGGTGAATATTGGCGGTATGGCGAATATCACCGAGCTGGCCGCCGATGGCGGTGTGCGCGGCTACGATACCGGCCCGGGCAACGCGCTGCTGGATTACTGGGTCAAGCTGCATCGCGGTAAGACCTACGATGCCGATGGTGCCTGGGGCGCCAGCGGCAACCCGCACCCGGAGTTACTCAACCGCTTACTGAACGACCCCTTCTTTGCCGCGCCGGCGCCCAAAAGCACCGGGCGCGAGGCCTTCAACCCCAACTGGCTGGAAATGGCCTGTGCCGGACTCGAATTGACCCCGGTGGATGTGCAGGCAACCTTGGCCGAGGTCACCGCGGCCACCATCGCCAATGGCGTGCACGAGTTTGCCCGTGGCGGTGAGCTGCTGGTATGCGGGGGTGGCGCGCGCAATGGCGACCTGATGGAACGCCTGCGCAGACGCCTGCCTACGTGGACGGTGGCCCCCACAGATCATTACGGGATCGATGCAGATTGGGTCGAAGGCGTCGGTTTTGCGTGGCTGGCACGCCAGACCATTCTCGGGCTGAATGGCAATTGCCCGGCAGTGACCGGAGCAAGCAGGGAAACCGTACTTGGAGGGATCTTTCCCGCCTGAGTGGCGGGAAGGGACCTGATACGCGGATCAGCGATCAGATTGAGAAGGAAGAACCGCAACCACAGGTAGAGGATGCGTTCGGATTCTGTACCACAAAGCGCGAACCAGACAGTCCCTCTTCGTAGTCGACACTAGCGCCAACCAGATACGGATAGCTCATGGCATCCACCAACACCTGAATACCGTCTTTTTCCACTACCGCGTCGTCTTCGGCCACCAGCTCATCGAAGGTAAACCCGTACTGGAACCCTGAGCAGCCACCACCGGTGACGAAAACCCGCAGCTTCAGCTCCGGGTTACCTTCCTCTTCCAGCAACCCCTTCACCTTGGCAACGGCCTGTTCGGTCACCTGGATAGGTTCGGGAGAAAAGGAAACAGCTTCAGACATAGAATTTACTCGACACAGTTTGCAGCCCCAACCCTATGTGGGCGCTCTGACTGGGCGCATTATGAATAAAACCCAGCAAATGGGTCAAGTATTACCCCATTTGCCGGGTTTCACCAGCCGAGTTGGCGGATTAGTCTGCGTCGGTGACCGTCTCGTCAGCGCTGAAGCCAAGCATACGCGGTTCGCTGGCAGTATCCATGTCCACATTGGATACCAGCGAGCCGTTTACCTGGGCGCCTTTTACCATCTCGATCAGTTTGTAGTGCACATTACCTTCAACCATCGCCTTGGAGGCCAGCTCCAGGTGGCCACTGGCGTGCACATCGCCTTTCACATTGCCGTTTACCACGACATTGGGAACGCGGATTTCACCTTCGATGGTGCCACCGTCAACCACTTGCAGACGCGCATCGCTGTCACTGTGGGCGCTGATATTTCCCTTTACGGTACCTTCGACCACCAGGTTGCCGCGAAAATGCAGGTCGCCGGTTACTTCGGTGTGTTTCGCAATCAGGGTGGTGCTGTTGCCGCCAGTGCTAGCCATAGTTTTCTCTTTCTTTTTCAACATAATTCAACCGAACCTCATGAATTGGATGGAGTCTGGTCGCTCCAAACGCGCCATGTGCGCACTCAGCAAATCAGCTCTGCTGCACCAGCCAGCCATAGCGCTGATCAATATTGAACCCTTTGCGCTTACTGGATTTGAGCGACAGTTCTACACCTTCCGGCACGAAGCCTTCCGGCAACTGCAGCTCTCCCTCGATATTCTGAAAATACTTGAATCGCAGCGGAATAGATTCGCTTTCCACCTGCTGCGACAGGTCCGCCAATGCATAGCGGCGGGCCTCGCCATCCGTCTGTCCAACAATAGTAAAGCGCACGGCTCCGGTCACTACCTGATGACGTGCCGCAGACTGCTGGACCAGGAGCTTGTACTGATAACGCCGGTCGCCCGCCTCAGAGATACTGAAGCGGCCAATGGAGACGCCTTCGCCGCCCTCGGCCGGCGCCATGATTCCTCGATAGAAGGCGATCTCCTGGCGCAGTTCGGCGATCTGGTTGTCCTTGCTTACCAGCGCGGAACGCACCGATTGGCTGGCCTGCTCGCCAATAGTCACGGACTGCTCGGCAGTGGTGGCGCGGATGCGCAGGGTCTCGATCTGCGCACGCAGGTGATCGACCTCGTCCAGCGCGCGGGCGTGGGCACGAGACTTCTCATCCAGGCTTTTGCTGATCTGGTATTGACCGGCAAAGAAAGCACCGGCACTCGTGGACAGCACCAGCAGACTCACCCCCAGGGCGGAAAATACCCCGTGCAGGATGGGCCGGTGGGGCACCACTTTCATTCGGTACTGCTTGCTGCCTTTAACTTTGCGCGCCATGGGATTGATTCGTGTTGTAGCCGTGTCGTGTATTTTTCTATTGTGCCACTGCTGCCGATTCTAAGGCAGCAGTGCCGGGCTCTCCAGCCCCTGGTTCTCATTTAAGCCAAACATGATGTTCATGTTCTGGATTGCCTGCGCAGACGCGCCCTTGGCCAGGTTGTCGATGGTCGAGAGCACCACCACCGTATCGCGGCCCTGGGGACGCATTACCGACAGCCGGCACATATTCGTGCCCTTCACACTGCGGGTCTGCGGATGACTGCCCGCCGGCATCACATCCACAAAGGGCTCCGCTGCATAGCGCTGCTCGAACTGCTGCTGCAGCGCTTCCTGTGCGCTGGCTGCCGCGGCGGGATCCTTCAATTTGGCATACAGGGTCGCGTGGATGCCGCGCACCATCGGCAGCAGGTGCGGCACAAACGTCAGCTCTACCGGGCCACCGGCAGCGCGACCAAGTCCCTGCTCGATCTCTGGCAGGTGACGATGCCCACCGGCCGCATAGGCGCGGAAGGTATCATTGTTCTCCGCAAACAGCAGGTCCGTCTTGCCCTGGCGACCGGCACCACTGGCGCCACTGGCGGCGTTGGCGATAAGCCCGGCGGGCTCGACCAGCCCGGCTTCCAGCAGCGGCAGCAAACCCAGTTGCACCGCGGTCGGGTAGCAGCCCGGGCAGGCAATCAGCTGGGCGCCGGCAATCTGATCTCGATTGACCTCGGGCAGGCCGTATACCGCCTGCGGAACCAGCTCCGGGCACCCGTGCGGCTGGCCGTACCAGTCTTCCCAGGTGGCGATGTCCTGTATGCGGAAATCCGCAGACAGGTCGATTACCCGCACACCGCGTGCAATCAGCGCCGGCACCTGTGCCTGGGCGACCCCGTGCGGCGTGGCAAAAAACACCACATCGCATGCCGCCAGGGTATCCACGTCTGGCGCGGTAAATTTCAAATCGTAGTGACCACGCAGACTGGGAAAGAGTTCCGCCACCGCGGTGCCCGCCTCGGCACGGGAGGTAATCGCGCTCACCTCTACGCCGCTGTGGTCAGCCAACAGGCGCAGCAACTCCACGCCGGTATAACCTGTTCCACCTACGATTGCCGCCTTGATGACACTCACGATCTTGCTCCTTTTTACTGCCTGCTGGTCTCTATCCTTTGCGGGGCGCCCTACTGACGGGCCATGTCCCCTGTATAATGAGCCGTGCACTCTACCATAAGCCACTCAGATTAAAGGATTAACCGTGCGGCGCAGAACGCAGTCGAAACTCCCATCTCGCTTTGCATCGGCTCTTTCTCGCCTGCGCAGGCCGCAGTTTCTCGACCGCCTGCAACTCGAACTTTCCGCACAGCAAGCACTCTCTACGCTGGTACTCCTGGCGCTGGTTATCGGTATTTGCGCCGGGCTGGTGATTATCGCGTTCCGGCAACTCAGCGAAGGCCCAGCCATCCTGTACCTGCCGAAACTGGAGGACTTCGAGTCCCTCTCTCCCGAGTGGCGCTTCATGCTGCCATTAGTCGGCGCGATGATTCTCGGGCTGATATTCCACTGGATCGCACCCTCCGGGCGCCCGGTTGGCGTGGTCCACGTGCTGGACCGACTGCACAACCACCAGGGCAAGATGCCCACCAAAAACGCGATTCTGCAGTTCTTTGGCGGCGCCCTGGCGCTGCTCAGTGGCCAGTCCATTGGCCGCGAAGGTCCTTCCGTTCACCTGGGGGCCGCCACCGGCAGCTGGGTGGCTCAGCGCCTGCGCCTGCCCAATAACGCCCGACGCACCCTGCTCGCGTGCGGGGTTGCTGCGGCTATTGCGGCGTCCTTCAACACCCCCCTGGCCGGGGTAATTTTCGCCATGGAAGTGGTGATGCTGGAATACACGGTAGCGGGCTTCCTGCCGGTAATGATCGCGGCGGTGAGCGGCAGCGCGGCCACACGCCTGGCGTTTGGGCACCAAACCATGTTCAACGTGCCTCCGTCGCAACTGCAATCGCTGGCAGAGCTGCCCATTCTGTTTGCCTGCGCCCTGGCAATTGGCGCACTCGCCTCGCTGTTTATCATCAGCCAGCGCACACTGGTGCCCCTCCAGCAAAAATACTCGCCCCTGCTGCGTTTCACCGTTGCCGGCGCGGCCACCGGGCTACTGGCCATCTGGATTCCCGAGGTGCTCGGCACCGGGTACGACACCATGGAACTGGCCATGCTCGGGCAAATCGGCGTTGCCGCCCTGACCATCATTGTGCTGGCAAAGCTCACTGCCACATCCCTGGCAATCGGGCTCGGCATCCCCGGCGGGGTTATTGGCCCCAGCCTGATTCTCGGCGCCTGCATCGGTGGTGCTGCCGGCCACCTGGCGAACCTTCTGCTGGGTGAGGCCACTGCCAGCCCGGGCCTCTACGCGATGGTGGGCATGGCCGCGATGATGGCCGCCATGCTGAATGCGCCGCTGGCGGCATTGCTGGCCATTCTCGAGCTGACCTACAACGCCAACGTGCTATTCCCCGCCATGCTATCCATCGTGGTTGCCTGCCTGGTAAGCCGCCAACTGTTTTCCACCGACGGGATTTATCAGGAATCGCTGCGCGCCCTCGGCAAAAGCGGTACCCCCAGCTGGCGCGCGCAAATGCTGAGCCGGGTAGGGGTGGCAGGCGCAATGGAGCGGGCCATCGCGGTAGCCCCACAATTACTGGACCAGGCACAGGCCCAGCGCCTGATCGACCAGAAGCCCGCCTGGCTGCTGGTCGACACCGACGACAGTGCGGTGGCGTTGCGCACCGCTGACCTGGCGCATTTTCTCCAGCGCCCGCAGAAAGAGCCGGAAGACAAAGAGCAAAAGCCCACAGAAGAAGAAAAGATCGATCTGTTGCGCCTGCCCGGCGAGCGCCTGGAAATGGCCCCGCTTAGCTGGCGGGCAACGTTACTCGAAGCACAGCAAACGCTGGAACGGCGCGATGTGGGCGCACTGTATATTGGCCGGGATTACGATCAGGGCAGTCCGGGTGTACGCAACTGTGATGTGGCGGGTATTATCTTGCCCCAGCATATAGAACATTATTACCGCCAGTGAGCCTCGCTATAGGACACTGATCAACAATAAGCCAAAATGGCAACAACAAACCCTGCGGGGTAAGGAGCCTCAATGCTGTGGGTCAAAGCCTTTCACATTATTGCCATGGTGTGCTGGTTTGCTGCGCTGTTTTACCTGCCGCGCCTGTTTGTGTACCACGTGGATGCTACCGACGCGCTGAGTAAGGACCGCTTCAAAATCATGGAGCGCCGTCTGTATCGGGGTATCGCCATCCCCTCCATGCTGGCAACACTGATTTTTGGCATCTGGCTGATTACCTACAACCCGGAGTACTACAAGTCCGCTGGCTGGCTGCACGCCAAGCTCACCCTGGTGGTACTGCTGATCGGCTATCACCACATCTGCGGTAGCTTCGTGAAGAAGTTTGCCGCCGACAATATCACCAAGAGTGGACGCTTTTTCCGCGTATTCAATGAGTTGCCGGTGTTGGCGCTGATCGCGATTGTGATTCTCGCGGTGGTAAAACCATTTTAATTCCGGCACGCGCCCCACACAGGGGCGCGTGAGCCCTCCTCGCAGCACTGTCACTACCAGTGACGCAGCTAGAATTAGGAAACCTGCCAAAGATTCCCTAACGCCCATGGATACGCAACAGCCAGTCGTCCTCACCGTCACCCACCACGACCCCAGCGGCAGCGCCGGTATTGCGGCGGATACGGAAACGGCCGCAAGCCTGGGGTGCCACTGCGCCTCGGTGGTATCGGCGATTACGGTGGGAGACACCAGCGAACTCGCCGGCGTCGCCCCGGTGGACGACAGTCTGCTGGTAGAGCAGGCCCGGGCGGTGCTCGAAGACATGCCGGTGGCGGCCATCAAAATCGGCTATCTCGGCTCGGTCGAGAATGTGCACGCCATGCACAGCGTGCTTCGCGACTACCCGGATATCCCGCTGATTATCGACCCCGATGCCACTCTGGCAGACAAGGAAAGCCTGCTGGCGCCGCCCCTGTGGCGTGCCATGTGTGATCTGTTACTGCCGCTTGCCACCCTGGTCGCGCCCAATAGACGCGAAGCCCGCGCCATGGCCGGCGAGGCCGACGTCTACGACGCCCAGGCCCAGGAGCTGCTGGAAAGCGGCTGTCGTTACCTGTTGCTGACCGGGGTGCCGGCGGAAGATCAACAACTGGAAAATCGCCTCTACGACGAACGCGGCCTGATTCGTAATTTCCACTGGAAACGCCTGCAGCCCGCAGCCTATGGTGTCTGCGGGACCCTGACCACGGCGATCGCCTGTCACATAGCCCATGGCTTGAATATGCTGGAAGCAGTGAACCGCAGCCAGCAATTTACCTGGAGCGCCATTGCCGACAGCCGACGCCTCGGCATGGGGCGACCGGTACCCAACCGGCTGTTCTGGGCCTGCAAAGACTGACCATTCCCCTACCCGCTCATAGAACCCTGTTGCGGCACCCTCGCGCGGTTTGCGGTGCGCGGCCGGGGCGCGGATAATACGCGCAAATTTTCATCCCGGTGCTCCCGTCACCGCTCCCTACCCGGTATCTGTATTTCTATGAGCAAGTCCGAAACTCTCTTTGCCGAAGCCCAGAAAGTCATCCCCGGCGGCGTAAACTCGCCGGTGCGCGCCTTCCGCGCAGTGGGCGGCACGCCGGTATTTATCGAGCGCGCCGAAGGTGCCTACCTGTATGACGCGGATGAAAAGCGCTACATCGACTATGTGCAGTCCTGGGGCCCGATGGTGCTGGGTCACGCCCACCCGGACGTGATCGACGCGGTTGTGGAGCAGGCCCAATCCGGCTTGAGCTTTGGCGCACCCACCGAACTGGAAACCGAGCTTGCGGAAGAACTGTGCCGTGTATGGCCGAACATGGACCTGGTGCGCTTCGTAAACTCCGGTACCGAAGCCACCATGAGCGCCATCCGCCTGGCACGCGGCTACACCGGCCGCGACAAGATCGTGAAGTTCGAGGGCTGCTACCACGGCCACTCCGATTCCCTGCTGGTAAAAGCCGGCTCCGGCGCGCTGACCATGGGCGTACCGTCCTCCCCGGGCGTGCCCGCGTCGCTGGCAGACCACACCATCACCCTCACCTACAACGATATTGAGGGTGTGAAAAAGTGCTTCGCCGAAATTGGCGATCAGATCGCGTGCATTATCGTGGAGCCGGTTGCCGGCAACATGAACTGCATCCCGCCAATTCCCGGCTTCCTGGAAACCCTGCGTGAAGTGTGTGACCAGTCCGGTGCGGTACTGATTCTCGACGAAGTGATGACCGGTTTCCGGGTGAGCCTGACTGGCGCCCAGGGGCACTTCGGCATCGACGCGGACATCACCACCCTGGGCAAGGTCATTGGCGGCGGCATGCCGGTGGGCGCCTTCGGCGGCAAGCGCGAAATCATGGAACAGATTGCACCACTGGGTCCGGTGTATCAGGCCGGCACCCTGTCCGGTAACCCCATGGCCATGGTGGCGGGACTGGAAACCCTGCAGCTGATTCAAGAGCCGGGCCTCTACGACGAACTGACCGCCAAGACCGACCGCCTGGTGGAAGGCGTGCTGGACGCAGCCAAGGCGGCGGACATTCCGCTGACCGCCAACAAGGTCGGCAGCATGTTCGGCTTCTTCTTTACCGACGCCGATCAGGTAACCAACTACCAGCAGGTAATGGCGTGCGACACCGACCGCTTCAACCGCTTCTTTCACGGTATGCTGGAAGAAGGTGTGTACCTGGCACCGGCCTCCTATGAAGCCGGCTTCATGTCCGCGGCGCACTCCGACGAAGATATCGAAGCCACCATCGACGCGGCGAAAAACGTCTTCGCCAAACTGAAATAAGCGAGAGCTGCCATGAGCTTCACCTCCCACCGCGGACAGTTCCCGCACAGCCGCCCGCGCCGTCTGCGCGCCAGCGAGTTTTCCCGCCGCCTGGTACGGGAAAACCGCCTGAGCAGTGACGACCTGATCCTGCCACTGTTCGTGATCGAAGGCCGCGGCGAGACCCAGCAAGTGGCCTCCATGCCCGGCGTGGAACGGCTGAGTGTCGACCTGCTCACCGCCAAAGCCAAAGATTTGGTGCAGCTCGGTATCCCGGCGGTGGCACTGTTCCCAGTGGTAGACCCGTCGGCAAAATCCGACGACGCGCGCGCCGCCTACGACAAAGATGGCTTGGCCCAGCGCGCAGTGCGCGCACTCAAGGACGCCGCGCCGGAACTGGGCGTGATTACCGATGTGGCACTGGACCCGTTTACCAGCCACGGCCAGGACGGCCTGATGAACGATGCGGGCTATATCGTTAACGATGACACCGTGGAAGTACTGGTACAGCAGGCCCTGTCCCACGCGGAGGCCGGCGCCGATGTGGTGGCGCCATCTGACATGATGGACGGGCGCATCGGCGCTGTACGCGCTGCGCTGGAACGAGACGGCCACGCCAACACGCAAATCATGTCTTACGCCGCCAAATACGCGTCCAGCTACTACGGGCCGTTTCGCGATGCGGTGGGCTCCGCCGGCAACCTGAAGGGCGCCAACAAGTTCAGCTACCAGATGGACCCGGCTAATGGCGACGAAGCACTGCACGAGTGCGCACTGGATCTGGCGGAAGGCGCCGACATGATTATGGTCAAGCCGGGCATGCCGTATCTGGACGTGGTGCGACGGGTGAAGGACGAGCTGAAGGTGCCGACCTTTGCCTATCAGGTCAGCGGTGAATACGCCATGCATTGCGCGGCGTTTGAAAATGGCTGGCTGAATCGCGACGCAGTGATTCTCGAATCCCTGCTGGCATTCAAGCGCGCCGGCGCCGATGGCGTACTCACCTATTTTGCGGAAGAGGCCGCGCGCCTGTTACAGGATTAATTAACGACTCAAGCGCTCTGACCGACCAGCGTCAGGGCCACTGATCTTCGTCCTGCTGCGGCGGCCAGGGCTGCGCATCTTCCACCGGCACACCGCCGCGACGTTGGCGCTCGTCCAACCGGCGTCGCTCTTCCTGCGCGCGCCGCTCTTCCTCCTGGTAGCGCTGCTCCTGCAAACGCGCGGACTCCTCAAGGCGGCGCAAACGCTCCGCCTCATCCGGTGGAATCTGCTGATACTGTTCCGGGCCGAACTGCTCTTCGCGCTCCAACTGCTCACGCAATTGGCGTTCCCGTTCGCGCTGCTCCTGCATCTGCTCACGGCGTTGCTGCTCCGGGTCAATGCCCCAGCCCGGGCTCATATCTTCCCGCGGGGCGACATTTTCGTCGTCGCGATCAAACCAGTTGCGGAACCAGCCGCGGCGCTCGCAGCGCGGATCGGTCTTCAGGCGGCTCTCCACCGACACCGGAATTTCGCGCCCACCCTCACAGTGACGCGGGTCCATATATTCGCCCTTCTGATTCACCGGTTTCCACTCGACACCGCGGGGCGCCTGAATGCGACCGTGACGGTGGGGTAGCTTGCGCATGATATCGGTCCAGATCGTCAGGGCACCGGTGGCACCGGTCAGCTCGGTGCGCTCATTATCGTCGCGGCCAAGCCACACTACCGCAGTCACTCCGGGGCTAAAACCGGCAAACCAGCTGTCGCGATAATTGTTGGTGGTACCGGTCTTGCCGGCAAAGGGCACACTGTTAGGCAAGCGACGGTAGGCACTTTTACCGGTACCCTCGCGCATCACCTGCTCCAGTCCATAGCGCAGCAAATAAATCGGCACCGCATCCACACCGCGGTTCATTTTCCGGCGGAAACGCTGCACCTGATCACCCTCCGCATCGGACACCGCTAACAAGGTGCGTGGCACCACATGTTCGCCACCATTGGCCATGGTCTGATACATGCCCGCCACCTCGAAGGGTGTCATTTCCACCGCACCGAGGAACAGCGAGGGCACCCGCGGCAAGTTCGCTTCGACACCAAGCCGGCGAATCGTTTCGCGCACATTTTCAATGCCAAGATCTAACCCGAGACGCGCGGTGGCCTGGTTGTAGGAGCGCGACAGCGCAACATACAGCGGGACCTGGCCGTGGCTGCGATTATCAAAGTTCGCCGGCATCCACACCTGACCATCGGCCGCCACTTCGCGAATCGGTGCATCATCGATCAGAGTGGCCAGATTAAACTCGTGTGGGCGCTCCAGTGCGGTGAGATAAATGGCTGGCTTGATCAGCGAACCAATTTGACGGTTCGCCTCCAGAGCGCGGTTAAACCCTGGATAGTGGGGACGGCGATCGCCCACCATCGCCAGCACATTGCCGCTGTGATTTTCCAGAATTACCGTGGCGCCCTGTAACGAGTCGGCCTCGATGTTACGGTCACTTTCCAGCTTGTCGGCACCCTGGCTAATCGCGTCTTCTGCCAGTTTCTGTACGGAGGGGGCTAGCGTGGTGTAAACCCGCAGGCCGGCGGTGCGCAGCTCTTCCACCGAGTAGTAGGGGCGCAGCTCTTCTAACAGTCGCTCGGTAAATGCGGGATAGGGGTTCTGCGCGGCCGCACCTTTGGTTGCCACTTCCAACGGCTTGGCCTTGAGCCGTTGCAGATCCTGCTCACTGATCAGCCCCTGCTCTTCCATTACGTCGAGCACGATATTGCGGCGCTCCAGCGCGCGCTTGGGGTGACGCCAGGGGTTGTAGTAGGAAGCGCCCTTGGCGAGACCAACCAGCAATGCCATTTGATGGGGCTCCAGCTGGTTGAGAGGCTTGTGGAAATAAAATTCCGACGCCAGACCAAAGCCATAAATTGCGCGGCTACCTTGCTGACCCAGCCACACCTCATTGATGTATTCCTGCAGGATGTAGGCCTTGTCGTAATGGACCTCCATCAGGATCGCCATCAGGGCTTCGTTGAATTTTCGCCACAGGCTCGGCTTGTGGTCGAAGAAAATATTCTTCACCAGCTGCTGGGTAATAGTTGAACCACCCTGTACCACGGTACCGGCCTGCAAGTTGGCCACCATGGCGCGGGCAATACCACGGGGAGAAACCCCGAAATGATGGGCGAAATCCTGGTCTTCCACAGCAATCAGCGTGGCACCCAGTAACGGTGGGATTTCTGTTATGCGCACCGGTGTGCGGTCGTCACCGCCGCCAAGCAGCGTACCGATGGGCGCCGCATCCAGGCGGAACTCCTCCAGCGCAGCGCCAGTTTCATCGCGCAAGTTAGTCAGTTCGTCATTGCGCAGGCGGAAGCTTACCTTGGCTTCCCGTTCGCGCCCGTCCGCATGCACAAAATCGCGGCGCCACACCACATATTCCATGCCCTCGCGCTGCCACTGGCCGGGCTCATCCACAGGCGACGCCTGTTTATAGTTGAGCGCAGAGAACTCAGCCTCCAGCTCATCCGGGCGCATCACCATGCCTTCCTGCAAGACCAGCGGCCGCGCAAACACCCGTGCTGGCAACTGGTACTGGCGACTGTCGAGGCGCTCGCGCAACTGCATGTCCAGCCACACCATATAGCCGGCCAGCACCAACACGCCGAGCAAGGCCAGCAAGCTCAGCCGCTTGATCCAACGGCCCAGGCGCCCCTCTTTTCGGTTAGCGCGCTTTTTCTGGGTACGACGTTTTGTTGCTGGCATAGATATCCGGGTAACTCTTCAAACTTCTCAGAAACGTAAAATATGTCACTAACAGCGCCTACGTGTGGTCGGCGCAGCTAGTTAATCACTCGGGCTCGTTTGCATACACTTACTTGTACACAACTGGCACTTGTACACAACTGGACCCCAGCCGCACCATAGGCTGTTATAGGCGGCATTTATAAGGTCGGCCGCACACAAGTCAAACCCAACGAGTCACAACGCGCCATGGTGTCAGCAAACCGTGGAACCGGCCGCAGCGCTCAACGAGCGCTAAACTTGCACTCGACCGGGTGGCCGCCATAATGCGCGCATTCCCAAATTCACAGCCCAATAATCACGGACTCCCGACCCCATGCACCAGTATGAACTCTATGGCATTGGCGCCGCCCTGCTCGACACGGAAATTGAAGTCACCGACAGCGACCTGAAGACCCTCGGCGTGGACAAAGGGGTCATGACCCTGGTGGACGACGCACGCCAGCAACAGCTGGTGGACGACTTGAAAAACCACCTGGTCACCGCCAGCCACGCCTGCGGCGGCTCCGGGGCCAACACCATCATTGCGGCAAGCTACTTCGGCCTCGACACCTTCTACTCCTGCAAGGTCGCAGACGATGCCAACGGCAACTTCTACCGCGACAACCTGGCCGCAGCGGGCGTGAACTACCCGGAGGTTCTGAACAACGCCGCCGTGGGCACCACCGGCAAATGCCTGGTTCTGATCACCCCCGACGCCGAGCGCAGCATGAACACCTATCTCGGCATCAGCGCTGAACTGTCGGTCAAGGAGCTCGACAGCGATGCACTGGCGCAATCCCGCTGGGCCTACATCGAAGGCTATCTGGTGTCGTCACCCACTGGTCGCGCCGCAGCCATTGCCCTGCGCGAACAGGCCGAGTCCAGCGGCGTAAAAACCGCTCTGAGCTTATCCGACCCCATGATGGTGCAACTGTTCCACGACGGTCTGAAAGAAATGATCGGTGGCGGCGTCGACCTGCTGTTCTGTAATCAAGACGAGGCCCTGCAATACTGCGCCACCGACTCCCTGCAGGAAGCCGCACAGACTCTGCGCAAACACAGCAAGGCTTTCGCCATCACCCTGGGCGCCGACGGCGCGCTGCTGTGGGACGGCGAACAGGAATACCGCGTATCCAGCCCCAAGGTAAACGCCATCGACACCAACGGTGCCGGCGACATGTTTGCGGGCGCCTTCCTGTATGGGATCAATCGCGGTATGAGCTTTACCGATGCCGGCGAACTGGCCTGCCGGGCGGCAGCGCAGGTGGTGAGTCAGTATGGGCCGCGTTTGCGTGCGGAGCAGCACAAGGAATTGCTGGAGCAAACCGCAAGCGTTTAATCAGCCAAGAAGCAAGACGCGAAAGCAAAGCGCCGGGCAAGGATTCATAGAGGGCCGCCTGGCCCGGCCCTGAAAATCCTTGCCCGGCGCCTTGCCGCCAGCACAAGAACTTCAACGCTATCCAAGCGGCAAATTGATAGATCAATCCACAGACGTCGGACGCGGCCCGCTAATCTCGGGCAGGCAGGCGGCAGCGGCAATACCAAACCCCTGCGCATAATCCACCCCCATCAAACGCAACCGCTCGAGCAGCTCCGGAGTTTCAGCAAATTCCGCAATGGTGCTGATCCCCATGCGCTTGGCCAAGTGATCCACCGTACTCACCATCGCACTGTCGATCTCATCTTCGAGCATATTGCGCACAAAGGAGCCGTCGATCTTCAGGTAATCCACCGGCAGCTGACGCAAATACGCCAGCGAGGAAGCGCCGCGGCCAAAATCATCCAGTGCGAAACTGCAGCCAGCCGCGCGCAACTTGTGAATAAACATCAGTGCACGATCCAGGTTGTTGATCGCACTGGTTTCGGTAATTTCAAACTGTACCCGCGACGGCGCAACGCCCGCTTCCGTCAGCTCACGCAGCACAAAATCCGCAAAGTACTCATCACCGAGACTGATACCGGAGACATTAATCGCATAGTGGAAACCGCCGGCACCACTGCTCTGCTCGAGCGCCATGTACTTGAAGATCTTGCGGATCACCCAGCGATCCACATCATCGATAATGCCGTAGCGCTCCGCAGCCGGTAAAAACAGCCCCGGGGAAATGATGTCGCCATCGCGCCCGCGCATACGCACCAGCACTTCGTAATGATGAATCCGATTTTTTTCCTGCAGCGCGACCACGGGCTGGCGGTAAAGCATCAGACGGTCATCGCGGATCGCCGCATGGATCTCGGCCAACCAGGTGCTCTCACGGCGTTTTTCCAGCGCTTTGCGCGAATCACCAAAGAATTTTACCCGGTTGCGCCCCTGTTCCCGGGCCGCACTACACGCATCGTTGGCGGTTGCCAGCAACTGACTGGAAGGTGGTGCATGCGCATCAACACTCACCGCACCGATGGACAGCGCAGGGCGGGTTTCACTGGTTTCCCACTCGAATACAAAATCGTTCACCGCCTCGCGCAGACGCGTGACGATGCGCTTGGCTTCTTCCAGCGTGCAATCGCGAAGCAACAGAGCAAATTCATCGCTGCCTACGCGACCTAATAAATCGTTCTTGCCCAGACACTGGGTAAGGATGCCGGCTATGGCGACCAGCATTGCATCGCCGGCGCTGTAGCCGAGGGTGTCGTTGACCACTTTAAATTGATAGACATCGAGATACAGCAGGATATGGTGCTGGCGCGGGCCGGTATCCCGATTGAGTAATTGCTGCAGGGCCTGCTCAAATGTCTGACGATTGGGAAGACGCGTGAGCGTATCGTGACTGCTTTGCCAGCTGAGGCGAGAAGAGATACGCCGCGCTTCCGACGTGTGTCGCAGAACCACGACATAACCGTCTAGGCTGATGCCGTCTTTAACGCTGTTTATCTGAACACTGATTTCAACCAGATCTGCCTCACTGTCCGCGCCCCGCTGCCCCTGCCTGCGCAAATTGGCGCGCAGCTCGCGACGACTTGGCACCTCTTCTGCGGCAGCGTCACCGGTATTCAGAGCCAGATCTAATGCCACACCCTGGTCATCTTCAAGACTGAGACATTCCGACAGAAGCTGACCGGGCAGCAAGCCCACAAGGCTGCCACACAGCTCGCCAGCCAGCGGGTTGCTGTAACGGATGCGGCCATAGCGATCGGTAATCACTACGCCATCGGCCACTTCCGCCAGCGCCAGTTCGGCGGCAGCCGGGCTCATCTGTGCACTGGGCGCCATATCAGGCGTCGATGCATCGAGCTGGCCGTGAAAGGTGGCGTTTTGAGAGTCAAATTCAGTCAAGGGACATCCAGTTCAATCGCCTGTGCAAGTGGCCCGCTGCTACAACGCACAAAGGGCCAGATGCCAGGATGCTCAGAGCGGCGCAACCAGTTACCGTAACGAATGCATTGCATACGCAATTAACTGTACACCGGATCGGTGACAATTTCCGATCGAAAACAAACTTCTCAAAATAATACCGATTTCCGCGCTGGCGCGGTAACCCTTGGGCACCCCCTGTTACAAATTGTGTGTAAATTCACAAACTTTTAGGAAATATTTTCAGCCCAGCGCAAAACCAACCCCTGCCATTACAGGTGCTGGCGCAAGAACGACTTTAATTTTTCATCTTCAAACGCGCGCTGCAATGTAGCGCTCAGCAGCTGGTTAATGGTGCTCTGCACCTCTTCCTGGCTCGGCTTGATCAGGTTGCGGTCTTTGCCACTAGTGCTGTAGTTACCAAAAAATGTAGCGCCCTTTACCGTTACCTGCAGCTGAATCGCCGCGCCGGAGTCGACTTTGGTGGTATAGAGCTTATTCGGGCTGGTGTAGCGCAAGTCGGTCAGAGTCGCTACCACCTGCACATCGCCGCCACCTTCCACGGCACGGAATGACCAGGCTTCAAACCCCTGATACAGCGCATCGGCAATCGCCCGGTCAATATTATTGGCCAGGGTCACATTCGAGGAATCGGAGTAGATGCCGCCCAGCGAACCGAGGCCGTCGTTACTCAGCTGATTGGCACCACGGGCGGAAAGGGTATAACCCGCTCCAATATTATCCGCGGCAACGCTCACCTGCGGCTTGATTTCAACCTGCACCGGGCTGTGCGCACAGCCACCCAGCATGACCGCAAAACCTGTTGCCAATATCGCAAGCAGTGTCTTCATTAAAAGGCTCCATTTTTCAGTAAGGGCCGCAAACAGCGGCGATATATTTCAGTTAGGGATTCCGTTACGCGTTAACCATGCCCATGGTGACCGTGATGGTGATGATGACCTTCCTGCTCCACCTCAATGCTCATTCCCGCTGGCAATGCATCATTAAGCCCCAATACCGGCAGCGAGAGTTGGTAGCTACTGCCGTCGGCAAATACGAGTTTCACCGGCAGCTGCGCCCCAGCTTGCAAACGCACGCCATGGACCATCAGATGCGTGGCACCGGGGCGCATCTCTATGGAAGCCTGCGCCGGCAAGGCTAGCTTCTCCAGAGCGCGCATCTTGCTTATGCCGCCCTCATGCAGGGTGGTGTGCAGCTCCACACGACCCTCTGGATGGGCGGGTAACTCGATGCGCTCAAGCACATATTCACTCGCGGACAGATTTTGCAGTGCCAGGTAGGCGGCCCCCATTGGCGCACCCGGAGGCATTTCGCGGGCGTAGCCGACAGCGCTGAGTTGCTCAACAGTCCGCTGGCCGCTCGACTCGCTTGCGTGTATCGCGCCAGCAGCAAACAAAGACACCAGAACAATGCCCCGCAACAGGCCAGTCACTGCGTGATTTTTTTTCATTATCGACTCCCCCAATAGATGTAGGTTGCGAAACGCCCACCGCGCACTCTGATACCTGCGGTTTAACGACTCTTTTGTAACAGTAAACGCGGTGGATTGCCGAGTTTTATGTCACCCCGAACCCGGTATCCCGGCACCGCCTGGCGCAGCTGGCTGTAGATCCAGCGCCCCTCCGCATCGTCGCGCGCAACAATAATCACCCGCAACTGATGCTGCTGGATGCGCTGGGCGGTCGTCGCCAGCATCTGTACCATCCCCTCGGAGCGCGCCGATAGCTCGGCCGGCGGCAGTGCCACGGTCTGCGCACCAGGACCATCCAATGTCACATCCTGCCGGGCACGCTGCTGCTCCCGCTGCAATTGCGCGCGCACTTCGGCCGACAAGGGGTTGCCCGGCGCAATTTCGTCCGCCGTATTCAGCAGGCTATTCACCTGCCCGAAGGATCGCCGGCGCAATGCATCCCGCGCCCGGTCCACCTGATGCATCACCAGGGTCTGGATGCCCGCCTGGGCCTGCGCATTACCTGGATCCAGCTGCAGTACCTGCAGGTAAAAATCGTAGGCACTGGCACCGGCCGGCATGGTGATAAATCCCTCGCGCTGTGCCACTTCCGCACGCGTCAGAAAGTGGCGAATGGTGCGCTGGCGCACCTCTTCCGGGCTGGGGCCCGTGGGTGCCGGTGGCACGACCACTTGCGGTGCCGGAGGCGGCGGCGTCGCACACCCTGCCAGCAGCACAACCGCACCGGTTGCGAAAACAGTGACCGCCTTCAACTTTCTGATACCCACCTCCCTGGAGCAGTCACCCTCCGGGGCAACTGTTGTTTTTTTGTACCGACACCACCGTTATACTGCCAGCGCAATTGTGCACAGGTTGCGGCAAACGCCAGAATCCAACCTGAGCCCGCCCCTGCAACCGGGGAACGACGGCTTGCAATAACAGTCCAATCTGGCCCGACTATAAAGAATTTTATTACCGATGACTGCGAACACTTCCGGCATGCGAGAAATTTATCCGCACAACCCGTCGAACAGGCAGCGCTCGCCACTCAGCCAGCTGGGGGCCACGATAGCTCTGCTGGCGGCATTGCTGTGCAGCGTACTGCTGAGCGCTCCGGCAAGCGCACAACAGCAGAATCCGTTCGCCGCGCTCAGCAGTGGTCAGGACGACTTTCTGCCGGTGGACGAAGCCTACCAGCTCGACGTCCTAATAAATGACACGGACACCGCCGCCCTGTTCCAAATCGCCCCGGAATATTACCTGTACCGAGACAAGCTATCGGTCTACCTGCTGAACGGCGAAGACAAAACCGAACTGCCGCTCACACTGGAAAGCGGCGAGGTGATCTGGGACGACTATTTCGAAAAAGAAACCGAAGTGTATCGCTGGCAGCTGGAGGTCCCACTGACGCTGCCCGCGGGAACCAGCCAGGCCCGCCTGCAGGTGAACTATCAGGGCTGCGCGGATGCCGGCCTGTGCTATCCACCGCAAACACGTAATTTTGACCTGGATCTGGTGCAAAAAACCGCTACCCCCGCCGAAGGCAGTGGTGGTCTGGGCTCCGGCCCCGGTGGCGCGCCAAGCGGCGGCTCTGCGCCACTCGCCGGCAGCGCCAGCAGCACGCTTTTCTCCAACCTGTTACTGGCGATGGCGCTGGCTTTTGGTGGTGGCATGCTGCTGAACCTGATGCCCTGCGTCTTCCCGGTACTGTCTATTAAGGCGCTGACCATCACCAATAGTGGTGACCGCCAACAGCTGCATGGCTGGGCTTACACCGCGGGCGTGGTCGCAACCTTCCTGCTGATTGCCGCTCTGATGCTGGCCCTGCGCACCGCCGGTGAGGCCGTCGGCTGGGGCTTCCAGCTGCAGTCGCCGGTAGTGGTAGCGGCGCTGGCCTACCTGTTTTTCGCCATGGGCCTCAGCCTGTCCGGACTGACCGAGTTCGGCGGCCGCCTGATGGGTCTCGGCGCCAACAGTGAAAGCAAAGGTCTCAGTGGCTCCTTCTCCACCGGCGCTCTGGCTACCGTAGTGGCCAGCCCGTGCACCGCGCCCATGATGGGGTCGGCGCTAGGCTTTGCCGTGACCCAACCCGCGCCAGTGGCACTGGCGGTATTCGCCGCCCTCGGCTTCGGCATGGCGGCGCCCTTCCTGCTGCTTACCTATATCCCCGCACTGGCCCAACGCCTGCCGCGCCCCGGCCCCTGGATGGAAACGCTCAAGCAACTGCTGGCCTTCCCCATGTATCTGACCGCAGTGTGGCTGTTATGGGTACTGGGCCGCCAGAGCGGCAGTGACGGGGTTGCCCTGGTTCTGGCCGGTGCGGTTGCCATCGCCTTCGCCCTGTGGCTGTGGCCACGCCCGGCTACCACTGGCAAAACCTGGCTGCGGACCAGCACCGCAATGATCGCGGTTGCCGGCGCTATTTGGGTACTGCCTAACCTGGACAGCAATGCTGGCCAGCCGTCTCAGGCGAACAAAAGCGATTACTGGCAGACCTACTCTCCGGAAGCCCTTGCCGCTGCGCGCAGTGAAGGCCGCCCGGTGCTGATCAACATGACCGCGGCCTGGTGCATTACCTGCCTGGCCAATGAAAAGGTCGTACTGTCCAGCGACCGCATTACCGCGGCGGTAGAGGATCTCGGCATTACTGCCCTGAAAGGAGACTGGACCAACCAGGACCCGCAAATCACGGAGTTGCTCGCACGCTATGGTCGCTCCAGCGTGCCGCTGTACCTGCTATTTCCGGAGGGCGGCGGTGAACCACAGATTCTGCCGCAAATCCTGACCCGCGACGGTTTGCTCACGGCCATGCACAGCGCGGTGAGCGAAGAGCGCCTCGCAGAATCCACCACCCGATAACTCCCCACTGCCGGTGGCGACGCCACCGGCAACCTCGCCGTCATTTTCCTCGCTATAACCGCTGCCACAGAACTGAACCCCGCTTTCCGGCCAAAATGCCATTGTGGCCATTCACGCTGGCGAAAACGCCACCCTTTCATAAAAAACTACGGCAATTAGGTAGCTAACTTCGGCGAACTGCGCGCAACGTCTCTTTTTCGCCATTTGAGGCATGGACAGGGGGTCACTTTTGCGGCAAACTCCAAGCGAAATTTGCCAAACACCCCTTGTGACGCGGTTTTTCCGGGAACTTCCATGACTTTTTCCCGATTTTAGTCACAACTTTGCGCGCTTTACCGAGGCACAGAATGGCTAAACTGCTTTTGCTACACGGCCCCAATCTGAACCTGCTGGGCACCCGCGAGCCAGAGATCTACGGCTCCACGACCCTTTCCCAGATAAATGAAGCTGCCAGCGCGCAGTGTGCGGCGGCCGGCTGTGCGTTCGACAGCCTGCAAAGCAACCATGAAGGAGTGCTGGTGGAGCGTATCCACCAGGCGTTTGCCGACAAGGTCGACTTCATCGTGATCAATCCCGCAGCCTTTACCCACACCAGTGTGGCGCTGCGCGATGCCCTGGCCGGTGTAGCCATTCCGTTTATCGAGGTACACCTGTCAAACCCCCACGCCCGCGAGACATTCCGCCACCACTCCTATCTGTCCGATTTGGCGAAGGGCGTGATTTGTGGGTTCGGCGCCGATAGCTACACCCTTGCCGTGGGAGCTGCGCTCAAACAACTGGGCTAATCAAGATTTTCATTCCCCGTCTGCGCGTCGGGGAACCGGTATACACAAGATCAAGAGTGAACTGTTATGGATATCCGCAAAATCAAGAAACTGATCGAACTGCTCGAAGAGTCCGACATCGGCGAGCTGGAGATTAAAGAAGGTGAAGAGTCTGTGCGCATCAGCCGTGGCCCCAGTGGCGCTGCGATTCAGATGCCGCAAATGGCCATGCCGATGGCCGCTGCACCGCAAGCGCCGGCCGCGCCTGCCCCGGCTGCAGCACCAGCCGCGCCAGCAGAAGAAGCTGTTCCCGCACTGACTGGCCACCCGGTTAAGTCGCCAATGGTTGGCACCTTCTATGCAGCCTCCAGCCCAGGCGCCGATGCGTTCGTGAAGGTTGGCCAGCAGGTAAAAGTCGGCGACGTCATCTGCATCGTTGAAGCCATGAAAATGATGAACCAGATCGAAGCAGACAAGGCGGGCACCATCGAGGCAATCCTGGTAGAGGACGGCCAACCGGTAGAGTTCGACCAGCCGCTCGTCGTCATTTCCTGAGCGGGGGCGTTTACGCATGTTTGAAAAAATTTTGATTGCCAACCGCGGCGAGATTGCCCTGCGGGTGCTGCGCGCCTGTAAAGAAATGGGCATCGCCACGGTAGCGGTACACTCGCAGGTCGATCGCGACCTCATGCACGTGCGCCTGGCAGATGAAGCCGTATGCATCGGCCCCAACCCATCCCCCCAGAGCTACCTGAATATCCCCGCGATCATCGCGGCGATGGAAATCACCGATTCGGTGGCGGTGCACCCGGGTTACGGCTTCCTCGCAGAGAATGCGGATTTCGCTGAGCAGGTACAGAAAAGCGGCTTTACCTTTATTGGACCGGATGCGGACGTAATTCGCCTGATGGGTGACAAGGTTTCCGCAATCGCCGCCATGAAGAAAGCTGGCGTGCCCACGGTACCCGGTTCTGACGGCCCGCTGCCGGACGACGGTGAACGCTGCCTGGAAATCGCACGCAAGATCGGTTTCCCGGTCATCATCAAGGCGGCTGCCGGTGGTGGTGGCCGCGGTATGCGCGTGGTGCACAGCGAAGGCGCACTGGTAAATTCCATTGCGGTAACCAAGTCCGAAGCCGCTGCCGCGTTTGGCGACAGCACCGTCTACATGGAAAAATTCCTGCAGAATCCGCGTCACGTGGAGATTCAGGTAATGTCCGACGGACAGGGCAGCGCCGTACATTTTGGTGATCGCGACTGCTCACTGCAGCGTCGCCACCAGAAGGTTCTGGAAGAGGCACCAGCGCCCGGCATTCCGGATGCGGTACGCAAGGAAGTGCAGGATTCCTGTATTCAGGCGTGTATCGATATCGGCTACCGCGGTGCCGGCACTTTCGAGTTCCTATACGAAGACGAGCGTTTCTACTTCATCGAGATGAACACCCGTATTCAGGTTGAGCATCCGGTATCGGAAATGGTCACTGGCGTTGACCTGATTAAAGAGCAGATCCGCGTATGTGCGGGTGAGAAGCTCTCCTTTAAACAGGAAGACATCAAGATCACTGGCCACTCGTTCGAATGTCGTATTAACGCGGAAGACCCGAAGACCTTCTTCCCGAGCCCGGGCAAAGTGGAAAACTTCCACGCACCCGGTGGTTTGGGTGTACGTGTGGACTCCCACCTGTACGCGGGCTACTCGGTACCGCCCAACTACGATTCCATGATCGCCAAGATCATCACCCACGCGGAAGACCGTGAAACCGCACTGGCGCGGATGCGTGTCGCCCTCAGCGAAACCATCATCACCGGTATCAAAACCAACATTCCTTTGCAGGAAGACCTGGTTCGGGATGCGGAATTTGCCAAGGGTGGGGTGAACATTCACTATCTAGAGAAGAAGCTGGGGCTCGAATAAGCCCTGTGACTTCTCCGCCCGCCCCGAAGGTATTTCACTCTGAAGTACCTCCGGGGCGGGAAAGCACCGGGGATCGGTTTTCAAAACCGCTATGAACCCATCCCTGGGCGCTGCGGCGGCGACGTCCTGTCGCCGACGCTTTTGAAAACCGCCCCCCGGCGCTTCCCCTTCAGTCTTTCCCCTCCTACCCTGAAAGCACCACCGCTCTATTGCCACGTTCTAGTAGAATGCGCTGAATTTTGAAGAGAAGGCTTCGCTGCCGGTATGGCCCTGCGAGACCTTCTAAAACAGGGACGTTTTAGAAGAGCCCCCATGGATGGGTTCACGGCGTGTCTCGCAGGGCCATACCGGCAGCGGATCCGCCACGGAAGCACTTAACAACGACCCACATTACCGGACCAAACTACATGCCCTGGCTCCAGCTACGAGTAAACACCAACCGCGAACAGGCCGAGAAGATTGAAAACGCCTTGCTGTTCGCCGGCGCCGTCTCCGTCACCCTGCAAGACAATGCCGACCAGCCCATCCTCGAACCCGGCCTCGGCGAGACGCCCCTGTGGGACGAAACCCTCGTCACCGGCCTATTCGATGCCGAGGTCGACACCGGAGTGACTGAAGCCAAAGCCGCCTCTTTCTTGTGTGAACTCCTCCCCAACGCCCGCTGGGAACAGCTTGAGGACAAAGACTGGGAACGGGAGTGGATGAGTAACTACAAACCCATCCAGTGCGCCGATAACCTGTGGATCTGCCCCAGCTGGTGCGAGCCGCCCGCGCCGGAGGC
Organism: Microbulbifer agarilyticus; assembly: GCF_019800665.1. Classification (GTDB taxonomy): domain Bacteria; phylum Pseudomonadota; class Gammaproteobacteria; order Pseudomonadales; family Cellvibrionaceae; genus Microbulbifer; species Microbulbifer agarilyticus_C. The sequence continues at coordinate 731,480 of NZ_JAHVKO010000004.1, read as the reverse complement.
AGTCAATATCATCCTCGATCCGGGTCTGGCTTTCGGTACCGGTACCCACCCGACTACCTTCCTATGCCTGCAGTGGCTGGCGGGTGAACCGGTGCAGGGCAAGACTGCCATCGACTTCGGTTGTGGCTCCGGCATCCTCGGCATCGCCGCCATCTTGTTGGGTGCCGAGAGTGCCCTGGGTACGGATATCGACCCGCAGGCTCTGATTGCCAGCCGCGACAATGCGGTACGCAACGGCCTCGAACCGGGGCGGTTCCCGGTCTACCTGCCGGAGAAGACGCCGGCAGATGCCAGCGCGGACATTATGCTCGCCAACATCCTTGCCGGCCCGCTGGTTGAGCTGGCGCCGCAGCTGGTCGAGCGCACCAAGGTCGGCGGCCGTATCTGCCTGTCCGGGATTCTGGCGAGCCAGTCAGAGAAAGTGAAAGCGGCCTACAGCCAGTGGATCGACTTTGACGCAGATGGCGAAAAGGAAGAGTGGGTACGCCTGAGCGGAACCAGAGTCAGATAAATCATTGGGTGCACTACGCCGCAACCGAGGCTCCTCGGGCTACGCGGCGGGCCCCACGACTGATAAACTTCCACGCCAAAGCAATAATCGTCGAAATCCATGTCGCAATTGGTTACCCGCTGCCCCCACTGCAGCACCTCGTTTCACGTCAGCGAACCTCAGCTGCGCGCCGCCCGTGGTGCCGTGCGCTGTGGCTCGTGCCTGCAAGTATTCCGCGCTGACGAAAATATCGTATTCAACGAGGACGATCCGCAGCCGGCCAACAAAAAGGCCATTGAAGAACTGCTGGAAGACGACGACTTCCTGATTCACGACGATATCGACCTGGATGGCGATGCCCAGGCTGCGAAAGAAGACCTACCGAAATCCGCCAAAGCTGCGCCGAAACAGCCGGCACAAGCCCCCACCGCGGACAAAAAGAGCGACGACAGCCCACTGATCGACGACGCCTTTGGTGAGCAGCAGTGGCAGGAGCTCGGCAGCGAAGAAGACGATGACCGACAGGGCGACCTGCTGGACCTGAACAGTGACCTGGACCGGATTGGCGATACCTCCGACAACCCCTGGGCGGAAGAAATGGCCCGGGAAGAGTCCAGCAATACCCGCCATGGCAGTGCCACGCAGTCGGCCGACGACCTGTTCGCCGAGCAGTTCGAAGCGACAGATGGTACCGGCACACCCAACCATGACGAATTGCTGGCCTCACCGACAGAAGACTACGCGCAGACAGATGAATTCGCTCTCCACCCGGACGACCAACCGGGTAGCCTGCCGGACGCGCAGCTGGACCCATCCGAACTCAATGCGCGTCACCTGGATTCCGGCCAGCTGGAATCGGCGCCACTTCTGCCCAAGGACCAACTGATCTCGTCCATCGGCGCGGCGCCGATCGAGATGTCCTGGCAACCCAAGCGGCACCACATTATCCCCACCTGGCTGTGGGCCCTCGGCAGCCTGCTACTGATGCTGGGACTGGCAGCGCAAACCGCCTACTTTGGTTTCGACACCCTCAGCAAGCGTGAGCCCTGGCGCAACCTCTACGCCCAGGTCTGCCCGTACATCGGTTGCACCTTGCCGCCGCAGGTGGACATCAATGCCATTCACACCGCCAACCTGGTGGTGCGCAGCCACCCCACGATCCCCGGCGCCCTCGCTGTGGAGGCGGTTCTGCTCAATCGCGCACCGTTTGACCAGCCTTTCCCCAGCCTGCAACTGCGCTTCACCGACCTGAAGAACAGCCCAGTGGCCAGCCGCCACTTCAGTCCGCGGGATTACCTGCGCGGCGAACTGTCCGGCCGGCGCCTGATGCCCGCCGGCAACCCGGTGCATATCGCGCTGGATATCGTCGACCCGGGTGCGGACGCGGTGAATTACGAACTGCGTATCGCCCCGAACTGAGTCCGCGGCGAACATGGCGGCGCCGAAGCGGAAGGCGCAAAAATGCGCGCTGTGGCGCATATTGCTACAAACTGTTGCACAAAGTTCGTCCCAAACGGCCAGCCATCGACCAATTTGAGCGCTTTTTCGCTTTTCCAGTGGGCAGGCAGCCGCTATCATAGGCGGCTCTTTGACACCTGATGAGACCAAACCCGCGGGAGGGTGCGTTGCCCACGGAACTGCCAAGCAGCTTCGCCATAGGCCCCTATAACATCGGAGCGCCAGTTATCCTGGCGCCCATGGCCGGCGTTACCGATCGCCCCTTCCGCAAATTGTGCCGTGAGCTCGGCGCTGGTTTGGTCGTATCCGAGATGGTCACCTCTGACACCAGTCTGTGGAACAGCCGCAAGTCACGTATGCGCCTGAACCACGCCGGCGAGGCGGGGCCGATTTCGGTACAGATTGCCGGTGGTGACCCAGAGATGATGGCCGATGCCGCGCGTGCAAATGTTGAGCGCGGCGCCCAGATCATCGACATCAATATGGGCTGCCCGGCAAAGAAGGTGTGCAAAAAAGCAGCGGGTTCTGCCCTGCTGCGCGATGAGAAACTGGTCGCCGATATCCTGCAGGCAGTGGTTTCCTCGGTTCCGGTTCCAGTGACGCTGAAAATTCGCACTGGCTGGTGCCCGGATTCCCGCAACGGGGTAACGGTGGCCAAGATGGCCGAAGATTTCGGGATTTCTGCACTGGCAGTTCACGGACGCACCCGCGCCTGTGGCTACCATGGTCAGGCCGAATTCGATACCATTGCCGAGATTGTGTCGGCGGTGAAGATACCTGTCTTCGCCAATGGCGACATAACTGGCGCGGAGAAGGCCCGCAAGGTGTTGGACTACACCGGCGCCAAAGCGGTCATGATTGGCCGTGCGGCTCAGGGACGTCCATGGATATTCCGGGAGATTGCTCACTACCTCGCAACGGGGGAGCACCTGCCGGAGCCCTCACTGGATGAAGTCAGGGATATATTAATCACTCACTTGAGTGAACTGCACCGTTTCTACGGTGAGGTTATGGGGGTACGTATCGCCCGTAAACATGTGGGTTGGTACGTAAAGACTCTCGCGGACAACGAAGAGTTTCGTAAAGCCTTTAACCGAATAGATAGCGCAGAAGCACAACATGCCAGCGTTCGTGAGTGGTTTGAACGCCGAATAACTAGAGGGGCAAAAGCGGCATGACTAACGAAGCATTAATTCCGGATACCAGCGATGTGGTGTCCACTGGGGGCCAGACTCAACTACAGCAGCCGCAAGCTTTGCGCGATGCGGTTGAGCACGCGATGGAAAACTACTTCCGCCACCTGGACGGACAGATGGTAACCGACGTGTACGATATGGTGCTGTCTGAGATTGAAGCGCCTATGCTGGAAGTGGTGATGAAGCACACCCGCCACAACCAGACCCGCGCAGCGCAGCTGCTGGGCCTCAACCGGGGCACCCTGCGCAAGAAGCTTAAGCGCTACGGCCTGCTGTAAGGCAGCCAACCGCTCCAGGCAGCCAAAGCCGGAGCGGCAAAAATTCGACGAGGGGGGATGAGCTGAGCTCATCCCCCCTCGCTATTTGTATTTCCAACGTTTTTAACCTGCTCTTTACACATCTGAATGGACGATGCGATATGACTGACAAGGTGGCCGTTCGCCGCGCGCTGATCAGCGTTTCCGATAAAACCGGCATTGTGGAGTTCGCCCGTGAACTCTCCGCCATGGGCGTAGAGATCCTCTCTACCGGTGGCACCTACCGCCAGCTGGGCGAAGCCGGCATCCCGGTTGTGGAAGTTTCCGATTACACTGGCTTCCCGGAAATGATGGACGGTCGCGTTAAGACCCTGCATCCGAAAGTACACGGCGGCATCCTGGGCCGTCGCGGCAAAGACGACGCGGTAATGGACGAGCACGGCATCAAGCCCATCGATATGGTTGTGGTGAACCTGTATCCGTTCAAAGCCACTGTCGCGGACCCCAACTGCGACCTGCCCACCGCCATCGAAAACATCGACATCGGCGGCCCCACCATGGTCCGCTCCGCGGCCAAAAACCACAAAGATGTGGCCATCGTGGTCAACGCCCACAGCTACGATACCGTGATCGAAGAGATGAAAGCCAACGAAGGCGCGCTCGGTTACGAAACCCGCTACGACCTGATGGTGCAGGCGTTCGAACACACCGCCCAGTACGACGGCATGATCGCCAACCACTTCGGCGCGCGTAACACCAACAACGAAGCCCGCGAATTCCCGAACACCTTCAACACCCAGTTCGAGAAAGCCCAGGACATGCGCTATGGCGAGAACCCGCACCAGAAAGCGGCCTTCTACGTAGAAGCAGACGCAACCGAAGCTTCCGTATCCACCGCCAGCCAGCTGCAGGGCAAGGAACTGTCCTTCAACAACGTCGCCGACACCGACGCCGCACTGGAAACCGTCAAGCTGTTCGACGAGCCGGCCTGCGTGATCGTCAAGCACGCCAACCCCTGTGGTGTTGCCGTTGCTGCGGACATCAAGACCGCCTACGAACTGGCCTTCGCCACCGACCCGGAATCCGCATTCGGCGGCATCATCGCCTTCAACCGCGAACTGGACGCTGAAACCGCCCAGCTGATCGTCGACAAGCAGTTCTCCGAAGTTATCATCGCCCCCAAAGTCAGCGCCGAAGCCGCCCAGGCCGTATCCGCCAAGAAGAACGTTCGCCTGCTGGAATGTGGCGAGTGGCCCACTCTTTCTGAACAGCAGGAGCGCCCCGCAACCTACGACTACAAGCGCGTAACCGGTGGCCTGCTGGTCCAGGAAAAAGACAACGGCATGGTTGCCAAGGAAGACCTCAAGGTGGTCACCAAGGTACAACCGTCCGAAGAGCAGCTGGACGAACTGCTGTTCGCGTGGAAAGTGGCCAAGATGGTTAAATCCAACGCCATCATCTACGCCAAAGACGGGCGCACCATCGGTGTTGGCGCCGGCCAGATGAGCCGCGTGAACTCCGCGCGCATCGCCGCAATCAAGGCCGAGCATGCGGGCCTCGAAGTAAAAGGCGCGGTTATGGCATCTGACGCCTTCTTCCCCTTCCGCGACGGCATCGACAACGCCGCCAAGGTAGGCATCAGCGCCGTCATCCAGCCCGGCGGCTCCATGCGCGACGAAGAAGTGATCTCTGCAGCCGACGAGCACGGCATGGCGATGGTATTTACCGGAATGCGTCACTTCCGTCACTGATAACGTCACACAAACGACGACTGTTGTAATGACTCTGCAGTAAACAACCTGCAGAGTCAGACGCGAAGGGGCTGTAGCTGGCGGCCTTTCGCGAGACCGTCTGCGGCCTGGATGGCCGCAGCCGAGCCCCCAGGGATGGGTTTACGGCGTGTCTCGCGAAAGGCCGCCAGCCATAGCCCCGCCACGGACTGGCCAGGTACTTTTCCCCTGAAGCCAGTAGAGCAGCAGTTGACCTCATCTGAATGCTAAACTAGCCCACCTAAAACACAGGCACGGGGAAACTCAAGAATGAACATCCTGGTAATCGGCTCTGGTGGCCGCGAACACGCACTGGCCTGGAAGGCCGCCCAAAACCCCGCCGTAGACACCGTCTTCGTCGCGCCGGGTAACGCCGGCACCGCCCACGAATCCAAAGTCCAGAACGTCAACATCGGCGTCGACAACTTCTCCGCCCTCTCCGACCTGGTGGAAGAAAAAGGCATCGACCTCACCATCGTCGGCCCCGAAGCCCCGCTGGTAGACGGCATCGTCGACTTCTTTAACAGCCGCGGCCACAACATCTTCGGCCCGGAAAAAGCTGCCGCACAGCTGGAAGGCTCCAAAGCCTTCACCAAAGAATTCCTCGAGCGCCACGCCATCCCCACCGCCGCCTACCAGAACTTCACCGAAATCGAGCCCGCCATCGAGTACATCCGTGAGCAGGGCGCCCCCATCGTGGTTAAAGCCGACGGCCTCGCCGCGGGTAAAGGCGTGATCGTTGCCGAAACCGTAGAACAAGCCGAGCTGGCCGTGCGCGACATGCTCTCTGGCAACGCCTTCGGCGACGCCGGCTGCCGCGTAGTGATCGAAGAATTCCTCACCGGCGAAGAAGCCAGCTTCATCGTGATGGTGGACGGAGAAAATATCCTGCCGATGGCCACCAGCCAGGATCACAAACGTGTTGGCGACGGCGACACCGGGCCGAACACCGGCGGCATGGGTGCCTACTCCCCGGCACCGGTAGTGACCCAGGACGTGTACCAGCGCATCATGGACGAAGTCATCGAGCCCACCGTGAAAGGCCTCTCCTCCGAAGGCATGCCCTACACCGGTTTCCTGTACGCGGGCCTGATGATCAACGCAGAGGGCACCCCCAAGGTCATCGAATACAACTGCCGCTTCGGCGACCCGGAAACCCAGCCGATCATGATGCGCCTTAAGTCCGATCTGGTTGACCTGTGTATGGCCGCAGTGGAAAAGCGCCTGGATCAGGTCACCGCAGAGTGGGATTCCCGCCCGGCACTGGGCGTCGTACTGGCTGCCAATGGCTACCCGGGCAGCTACCGCAAGGGTGATGCAATTTCCGGCCTGGACAAGGCGGATAGCGAAAACGCCAAAGTCTTCCAGGCAGGCACTGCGCTCGACGGCGAACGCGTGGTAACCAGCGGCGGCCGCGTGCTCTGCGCCACCGCCCTGGGTGACACTGTTGCCGACGCGCAGAAGAATGCCTACGAGTGCGCCAGCAAGATCTACTGGGAAGGCGTCTTCTACCGCAAGGACATCGGTTACCGCGCAATCGAGCGCGAGCAACCGACCGAGGCCTAATAACCCTCGCGAAACGAAGTGGTAAAGCTACGAAGCTAAAGAGGAACGCACCTTGAGCAGTCACCGCCAATTGACCGGACTCGACCGCCTGCTGCTGCAGGCGGACCGCGCCCTGCGCACCCTGAGCCCCGGCTCCCCCTGTCACGAGCGCCCGTCACCCGCGAAAGCAGTGGATGAAGCGGAGCTTTCCGACAGTGAGCGCCGCCATGCGGCGGGGCTGATGCGAGTCAATCACAGCGGTGAAGTTTGCGCCCAGGCCCTGTATCAGGGTCAGGCGCTGACCGCCAAGTTGCCCGAGGTGCGCGCGGAGATGGAGCACGCCGCGGACGAAGAAATCGACCACTTGGCGTGGTGCGAGCAACGCCTGGATGAACTGGGCAGCCGCCCCAGCGTGCTCAATCCACTCTGGTATGGCATGTCCTTCGGTATTGGCGCCGCCGCCGGCAAGATCAGTGACAAGGTCAGCCTCGGCTTCCTCGCCGCCACCGAAGAGCAGGTGTGCAAGCACTTGGAAGGCCATCTGCAGGAACTGCCTGAGCAGGATGAAAAGAGCCGCGCGGTGGTGGAGCAGATGCTCGTGGATGAGGCCAAGCATCAGCATGCAGCGCTGGATGCCGGCGGGGCACGCTTCCCCGGCCCGGTTAAAGGTTTGATGACACTGGTTTCTAAGGCGATGACTTCGGTCAGCTACCGGGTTTAACAAAGCTCAGCTCTCAGATGCGAAGCCTGAGTGCTGGGTATTCGTTTTCGGAAGCGTCGCAAACAGGGATGTTTGCGACGCAGCGTACAGGGACGTATTCACAGCGGTTCCGAAAACGAATACCCAGTGCTCGGGCGCCACACCCCTATCCATCAAGGCTCGAAATCAAACCACCTCAGTCTCGCAGCGGAGCCAGTCCTCTTCGAGTCCCATCGCGATACGATCCCCAACCAATAACTCCCCCACGCCCGCCGGCGTGCCGGTCAGTACCACATCTCCCGGCATCAGGGTGAAGTACTCACTGATATACGCAACCAGATCCAGAATCGGCGTCAGCATATGGTTGGACTTGCCCCGCTGACGGATCTCGCCATTTAGCCACAGGGTGTAAGTCAGGTTGTCCCAATCCGGCAACCAGTCCAGCTTCACAAATGGCGAGAGCGGGCAGGCGCCATCAAACCCCTTGGCCTTTTCCCACGGCTGCCCCTTGCCTTTCAGGTCCGACTGCAACTCCCGCAGCGTGAGGTCCAGAGCCAGCCCCAGCCCGGCAATCGCCCCGGGTACGTCGCCGGGGTTGGCATCGGTCAGGCGTTCGCCAATCAACAGCGCCAGCTCCCCCTCGAAATGGCAGCTACCGCGGCCACGAGGAAGGTGAACCGGCTGCGCCATCGGCACCACCGAGGTCGCCGGCTTGATAAACAGCAGCGGCTCGTCCGGGATCGGGTTACTCAGCTCCTCCGCATGTGCCGCATAGTTGCGCCCAACACACACGACTTTGCCGAGCGGCAGGTTGACGGGGGTATTGCAGGTAAATTCGTGTTGATACATAACCAGATTCGATAGCTAGGATAGATATTGCGTATAAAGCTTTGGAAAGCCCTTGTGGTATGATGCCGCCCTCGCCGGGCCCCCGGTGAGCCCCAACCGATTTTTCTTTAACCCGCCGCGACCGATCATCATCGCGCACGGCCAAGAGACCCGATATGGCTCCGCAGACTTCTCTTCAGAAAGACAAAATCCGCATCCTGTTACTGGAAGGTGTACACCAGTCCGCCGTGGACCTGCTGTCTTCCCGTGGTTACACCAACGTGGAATATATCAAAACCGCGCTGCCGGAAGACCAGCTGATCGAGAAGATTGCCGATGCCCACTTTGTCGGCATTCGTTCGCGTACCCAACTGACCCGTAAAGTGCTCGAGAATGCGCCCAAGCTGATCGCGGTGGGTTGCTTCTGTATCGGCACCAACCAGGTAGACCTGGAAGCCGCTACGGATCTGGGTATTGCGGTATTCAACGCGCCCTATTCCAACACCCGAAGCGTAGCCGAACTGGTGATCGCTGAAGCCATTATGCTGCTGCGCGGTATCCCCGAGAAGAATATCGTGTGCCACCGCGGTGGCTGGAAAAAGTCCGCAGTGGGTTCCTACGAAGCCCGCGGTAAAACCCTCGGTATCATCGGTTACGGCGCCATCGGCTCCCAGACCTCGGTACTGGCCGAAGGCATCGGCATGCGCGTGATCTTCTTCGACGTGGTCACCAAGCTGCCGCTGGGTAACGCCAGCCAGGTCAACACCCTGGACGAACTGCTGGCTCAGGCTGACGTTGTCTCTCTGCACGTGCCGGAACTGCCCTCCACCAAGTGGATGATTGGCGCCGAGCAGATTGCCAAAATGAAGAAGGGGGCCATCCTGCTGAACGCCTCCCGCGGCACCGTGGTAGAAATCGAGCCGCTGGCAGAAGCACTGAAGAGCGGCCATCTTGCTGGCACCGCCATCGACGTATTCCCGGTGGAGCCGCGCGGCAACGACGACGAATTCCAGTCGCCGCTGCGCGGTCTCGACAATGCCCTGCTCACCCCGCACGTCGGCGGCTCTACCGTTGAAGCGCAGGAAAACATCGGCGTGGAAGTGTCCGACAAACTGGCGCTCTACTCCGACAACGGCACCACCACCAGCTCCGTGAACTTCCCGGAAGTTGCCCTGCCCGGCCATGCTGGTGCGCACCGCCTGCTGCACATCCACAAGAATGTGCCCGGCGTACTCGGCGCGATCAACCAGGTGTTTTCTGACAACGGCATCAACATCTCTGCGCAGTTCCTGCAAACCAACGAGACCGTCGGTTATGTGGTAATCGATGTCGACGCGGAATACTCTGATCTGGCGCTGGAAAAGCTGAAGAACATCCCCGGCACTCTGCGTTGCCGCGTGCTGTTCTAAGCACACACGCTCGACACCGCTAACGGGCGCCGCCGGCGTCTGTTACACTCCCCCGAAACCCGGGTGCTACTGTAAATCTACAGTACCCCGGGTTTCTTTATTGTGCCTCCAGTCAGATGGTTTACGGCATCTCCGGGTGATCCCCGGTTGAGCTGTTTCTGTACCCATTGCTGCTACGCAATACCAACCGCGAAGCATAGGTAATACCCGTTGAACAATCACAACTCAGACTCCGCCGCGACCGGCCTGCTCGCCGGTATTGGTGCCTATTTTATCTGGGGCGTCGCGCCGCTGTACTTCAAGTTGCTGGACGACCTGTCGGCAATGGAGATCCTCAGCCATCGCAGCATCTGGTCGCTGGTACTGGCGCTGGTCATGCTGGCAGTGCTGGGCAAGCTTGCGGGATTGCGCGAAGTTCTGCGCACACGCAAAACAGTGATTGCACTGCTGATCACTACCGCCCTGATCACCTGTAACTGGCTGATTTTTATCTGGGCGATCAATAGCGACCACATTCTGGATGCCAGCCTCGGCTATTACATCAACCCAATTTTCAGCGTATTGCTCGGTGTAGTGGCGATGGGGGAGCGGCTGCGCCCACTGCAGTGGTTTGCGGTGTTCCTCGCCGCGGTAGGGATTTCCTATGAAATCTGGAGCTACGGGCGCCTGCCACTGGTGGCCCTCGGTGTGGCACTGACTTTCGGCCTCTACGGCCTGGTGCGCAAAAAGACACCGGTGGACAGCCTCACCGGGCTAACCGTGGAAACCCTGTTCATGCTGCCGCTGGCGCTCGGCTTTCTGTTCTGGAGCAGCAGCCCCACCAGCAACCTGCTCAACAACAGCTGGCAAATGAATGCACTGCTGATGGCCGCTGGCCCCGTCACCCTCACCCCACTGCTGCTGTTTAACATTGCGGCGCGGCGTTTGAACCTTTCCACCCTGGGCTTCCTGCAATACATCGGGCCGACCCTGATGTTTATCTTCGCCATCGTAATCTACAAGGAGCCGATGGATAGCACCAAGCTAATCACCTTTGCCTTTGTGTGGGTGGCACTGATCTTCTATTCCGCAGACGCACTCATGCAGCGGCGGCGACACCGTCGCCGCCAACAGGCATAAGTTTAAAAAAGGATTGTGAGAAGAGCGCCCGAAACAGCTAGTCCGCCAGCCACTGCTCGAGCGCTTCGATGATCTGATGCCGATAGGGCTGGGTTTCGTTGATCATCTGATGGCGCGCGCCGCGCACGATAACGCGCTTACTATTGGGGAAACGGTCTGCGATCGCGCCCATGTTGTAGCGCCAGTCCACGGTTTTATCATCGGTGCCCTGCACCACCAGAATGGGCTTGGGATTGCGGTTGGTTTTCGGGAACACCTTTAACCAGTCCACCATGGCCCCCAGCCAACGAATCGACATAACCGGCGATTGTAACGGGTCGCGCAGGGCCTGACGGCGGGCAAACTCCGCATCGTGGGTATTGATGTTAAACCCGCGGCTGGGGTGCGGCATCAGAAAACGCCCGAGGTAATACACCCACTTGCGCAGGTGCCAATTGGCCGGGCGCACCAGCGGTGCCAGCAGCATGATCTTGTCGAACGGCTGCCACAAACTGAACTGCAGATAACTCAGCAAGGTCGCGCCACCGGTACTCTGCCCCATGCCGTGCCAGGGTTCCGGCATTTTATTTCTGGCTTTGCTCAGCAGGGCTTCCAACACTTCGCGGTACTGCAGAAAGGTATCGATGGCCACAGGCTCACCACTCGATAGTCCGTGCCCGGGAAAATCCACAATTACCACGTTGTAGCCACGCTCCAGGCCAAAGCGTATGGCCGAACCGTAAATACCGGTGTGGTCAAAGTAACCGTGACAGATAAATAAAGTGCCCTTGGGGTTATCGACAAACCAGTACTGGGCAACCAGTTCAAAACCGGCGGACTTGAAGGTGCCGATACCGGTGGCACAGGCCTCAGAAAATTGGAGTCGATAAAAATTGCGGTAGGAAATCACCGCTTCCGGCAGGGGCTCGCTACAGGAAAAATCCAACAGCGGCAGTTGGCTGCGCAACGCAGAATAGTCCGGGCGGCGAATCACCGGACTGGTATCAACGGCATTGAGATCTTTCAGCAGTTCCATGACCCCATGGTACTGCATTTTTCAACAAAAAAGAGCGACCCCAATTCCATATAGTTTGGGATCGCCCTTTCAACTAACCGCTATTGATCAATTGATCTTGGGTACCAGCTCGCCTTTTTCGTAGCGCTGGGACATGGCATCCAGGCTAATCGGCTTGATCTTGCTGGCGTTACCGGCGGTGTTAAACGCTTCGTAACGGGCAACGCAAATATCTTTCATGGCCTGGGTAGTAGCCTTCAGGAATTTACGCGGGTCGAACTCGGATGGGTTTTGCGCGAGGAAACGACGTACCGCACCGGTGCTGGCAAGGCGCAGGTCGGTATCGATATTCACCTTGCGCACACCGTACTTGATGCCCTCGCAAATCTGCTCGACCGGAACACCGTAGGTTTCCGGAATCTCACCACCAAACTCGTTGATAACCGCCAGCCACTCCTGCGGCACAGAGGAAGAACCGTGCATCACCAGGTGGGTATCCGGGATACGCGCGTGAATTTCCTTGATACGATCAATCGCGAGGATGTCACCGGTGGGTGGGCGGGTGAATTTATACGCACCGTGGCTGGTACCACAGGCGATTGCCAGCGCGTCTACCTGCGTCTTCTTCACGAAATCTGCCGCTTCTTCCGGATCGGTCAGCAGCTGGTCGTGGGACAGTTTGCCCTCGGCACCTACGCCATCTTCTTCACCCGCCATACCGGTTTCCAGAGAACCCAGACAGCCGAGCTCGCCTTCCACAGACACACCACAGGCGTGGGCCATTTCCACCGCGCGCTGGGTAACATCCACGTTGTATTCGTAAGATGCCGGGGTCTTGCCGTCATCCATCAGCGAGCCGTCCATCATTACCGAGCTGAAGCCCAGCTGGATCGAACGCTGGCATACTGCCGGGCTGGTGCCGTGGTCCTGGTGCATCACCACCGGGATGTGCGGAAACTCTTCCACCGCCGCCAGAATCAGGTGGCGTAGGAATGGGGCACCGGCATATTTACGCGCACCGGCGGAAGCCTGCACGATCACCGGGGAGTCGGTCTGTTCGGCCGCCTCCATAATGGCGCGCATCTGCTCCAGGTTATTGACGTTGAACGCAGGCACGCCGTAGCCGAACTCGGCAGCGTGGTCCAACAATTGACGCAAGCTGATTAAAGCCATGAAAAAACCCTTTCTCGTCGATATTTAGCAGTTTTGGGTTAGCGAGCCATTTTTGACGCGCTGGGGCGTGCGATTCCTGAAGCAAAGCTCCGGTCGCATCTATTTTTAATTTGGTGTCAGCCCCGACATTCCGCCGGGTGCTTTAAATCTGCATCGGGCAACCGAGTCATCCTGTTGCCCTGAAAACTTCTTGCAAGATGCGCTCCGCAAACACGGGGCGCATTTATTTTCCTCCGCAGCACGGGTCTAATCGGCGCGCTGCTTTATTCCGCTGCGCGGCTCTATTCAGCGGCGCGGCTTTCCAACATCGCGACCGCCGGCAGCACCTTGCCTTCCACGTATTCAAGGAAAGCACCACCCCCAGTTGAAATATAGGAGACCTGCTCGGCGATGCCGTACTTGTCGACCGCCGCCAGGGTGTCACCACCGCCGGCAATGGAGAAGGCGTCGCTCTCGGCAATCGCCTTGGACAGACGCTCGGTACCACCACCAAACTGGTCAAATTCAAACACGCCCACCGGGCCGTTCCAGATAATGGTCTTGGCGTTTTTGAGGATGTCACCCAGTGCCGCGGAAGAGTCCGGACCGATATCGAAAATCATGTCATCTTCGGTCACCGCGTCGGCGGGCTTGGTTTCCGCCGCCGCAGACTCGCTGAATTCCTTGCCAGTAACCACATCGGTGGGCACAGGGATATCGCACTTCTGCATCAGAGCCTTCGCGGTATCCACCAGATCGTGCTCGCACAGGGATTTGCCCACCGGCTTGCCGCTCGCCGCCAGGAAGGTGTTGGCAATGCCGCCGCCCACAATCAGCTGGTCAACCTTGTCAGACAGGCTTTCCAGCACGGTCAGCTTGGTGGACACCTTGGAACCACCAACGATCGCCACCATTGGGCGCGCCGGGTTAGCCAGCGCCTGCTCCAGAGCGTCCAGCTCTGCGGCGAGCAGCGGGCCCGCGCAGGCGACGGGGGCAAACTTGGCCACACCGTGTGTAGAAGCCTGGGCGCGGTGCGCGGTACCAAAGGCATCCATCACAAAGATGTCGCACAGAGACGCGTACTGCTTGGCCAGCGCCTCATCGTCTTTCTTCTCGCCCTGGTTAAAGCGCACGTTTTCCAGCAGCGCTACTTCACCGTCCGCGAGTTCCACGCCACCCTGCCAGTCTTTGACCACCGGCACGTCTTTACCCAGCAGCTTGCCCAGGTGTTGCGCCACCGGCGCCAGGGAAAACTCCTCCGCGAACTCACCTTCCGTGGGGCGCCCCAGGTGGGACATCAGCAGAACCTTAGCGCCTGCGTCTACAGCGGCTTTGATGGTGGGCAGTGCCGCGCGAATGCGCGCGTCCGAGGTAACTACCCCGTCTTTTACCGGCACGTTCAGGTCTTCGCGAATCAATACGCGTTTGCCTGCCAGATCCAGGTCCTTCATCAATTTAACCGCCATAGCCAATCCTCTTTTGCTGGTTGCTGAATACTTACTCACGCTACCTGCCCCGGCGGGGCGGGAAAGCGGGCGCGGATTATACGCTGATGCGCCACCGGCGGTCACCGTGCGGCGAAGTCTGCGCGACGGGGGGCTTGGGCAGGCGCGAGTATATCAACCCGTTTTGTAAATGAATTACGACATACCGTGTATAAGTCACTGACACCGTTGTCATTTTTACAAGAATGCAAAAAAATGGGTTGAGCCGTGCCCGCGCCGTTTGCCGCGATTTGCTCAGCCCCATACCATTGCCCGCGAACCCGTGCTTTGCTTGTTGTTCCCGTTACTTCCCCCTGTTCACCGGACCCCATATGTCGCGCAGTAAACGTCGCCACAAGGTGCGCTTCCCCAACCCCAACGGGTTGCCCCTCGCGGGCATCCTGGAGACGCCACAAGGCACCACGCACGGCTTCGCGCTGTTTGCGCCCTGCTTTACCTGTGGCAAAGACGTACTGGCCGCTTCGCGTATCTGCCGGCGCCTCGCCGATCACGGTATCGCCACCTTGCGCTTGGACTTCACCGGCCTCGGCGACAGCGCCGGTGATTTCAGTGAAACCAACTTCTCCAGCAACGTGGCGGACCTGATTAGCGCTGCGCGCTTTCTGCGCGACGAGTACCAGCCCGCGGACTTGCTGATCGGGCACAGCTTCGGCGGCGCCGCGGTGCTCGCGGCGGCCGAGTTTATCCCCGAAGCCAGGGCCGTCGTTACCATCGCCTCCCCGGCAGACCCACAACATGTATTGAAACAATTTGGCAGCGCCCTTGAGACGATTCAGCAGGAAGGCCAAGCCGAGGTGCAACTTTCCCAACGCCCGTTTGTGATCCGTAAACAGTTTGTGGACGATGTGTTGGGTATAAAGGAAGGGTATATCCACAAGTTGGGGCGCCCGCTACTGATCTATCACTCGCCGATTGATCAGGTGGTGTCCATTGATGAGGCTGCAGATATCTACAATCGCGCATTGCACCCGAAGAGCTTTATCAGTCTGGACGATGCCGACCACCTGCTGAGTGAACGGGCAGATGCCCTCTATGTGGCAGATACTCTAGCGGCCTGGGCCCAGCCGCACCTCAAAGCGCGCTCGGAGTAACAACGCAAGGTGACAAACATGGAAGAATTCACGGATCAGTGCCCCTACTGCGGGGAAATAATTTCCATGCTGATCGATACCAGTGCCGGCGACCAGCACTACATTGAAGATTGCGCAGTGTGCTGTCGGCCGATTCAGGTGCGGGTAACGGTGGAGATGGACGGTAGCTGGCAGGTGCAGCTAAACCATGAAAACGAGGCGTAAGTCACCTGCTCTGGCAAAAACAAATCGTCACAACAAAAAAGGCCGCGAACATCCGTTCGCGGCCTTTTTTGCATCCTGTGAGATGAAATTGCGGGCTGAAGAATTACACCGACTGGTGAATTTCCTTGGCCGCGCGCTCGCCGGTAGATACTGCACCGTCGATATAACCGAAGTATTCCAGCTCGGTGTGCTCACCACAGAAGTGGATATTGCCTTCCACCAGCGGCTGAGCACCCCACCAGGAGGTGTAGCTGCCAAAGGTGGGAGTGGAGTAAGAACCTTTGGACCACGGGTTGGCAGACCACTTGGACTGCATCGCGGTACCGGAGAAGGCCGCCGAGGTACCCGGGAAGACGTTATCCACAATGTTATGGAAGTGGTTAATGTCACTTTGCAGCGGCGCCGCAAACGGCTGGTCGGTGCCGAGGTTTTTACCGTAGTCACCACCGAAGAAGTTCACCAGAATACCGTCTGGCCGGCCGTTTACCGAGGTGGAATCCCAGGTATCGAACAGCTCCGGGCGGCCCACATAGGTAACACCGTTGGCGGTTACCGCCTGGCCGTTTACGTATTGCGTCTGGGTCCAGGGGCGGCTGTTGTGGTGCATAGCTAGCTTGCCGTTGGCACCAAAGGCCATCTGTTCAATCGCCATGCGCTTCTCTGGACGGAAGCTGTTGTACAGAGACGGCTCGATGTCCACGTCACGCAGCAGGGAGAACGGCAGTGCCAGTACCAGCTTGTCACAGTTGTGAACGTAGCCGTCTTCGAAGGTCAGGGTGTAAGGGCCATTGATGTCGCCGTTGATCGCCACCAGCTTGCGGCCGGTTTCGATGCTGCCTTCCGGCAGTTCTTCTGCCATACGGCTCCACAGCTGGTCGTTACCACCGGAGATGCGGAAGCGCTCGTCGGTGCCCGCCAGCGGCGTGGCGCTGTTAATCGGGTTCCACGCCAGTAGATAAATCAGGTTCAGTGCGGTCTGCTCTTCAGGCTGCAGGCCGTACTCGGCCACCAGGTCCGCCTGGAACACCTGACCCATATTGGAATTAGCGCCGATACCTACCTGGTCCATCCAGGTATTGGAGTCGGTGTAATCTAGGGTCTTGTGCAGCTCATTATGTGAGTCGTAGGTTGGCAACCACGGGGCTTCTGGCTGGATTTTCTTGAAAATTTTATAAACTTCACGCCACTCTTCGTTCAGCTGGTGCTCGGAGTACTGCTGACCATTTACATAGTACAGCTCGTTGCCGCCGGGCACTGCGTTGCCGTTTACGTCTTCAACGTCCAGGCCCAGCTCGTTCGCCAGGTTACGCACTGCGTTGTGCTCGGTAGAAATCAGCTCACCACCGCGCTCAACCGGGCCACCGAAAATGGTGCGGTTGGTATTTACCCGGCCACCCAGGCGGGTGTTGCCTTCAAATACGGTGCTGGCAATGCCGTACTGCTGCAGGCGGTGCGCACAGCGAATACCTGCAATACCGCCACCAATAATCGCAACGCTGCCCGGACGGCCGTCACCGTTGCCGCCACCTGGATCCGCTTGCACCGGTTTGGAAACGCCAGCCAGGGAAGAACCCACACCAACTGCCGCGGCACCCATACCCAGTTGCTTGAGGAAGCGACGACGCTCTTCATTGCCGGTCAGCTTGGCGCCTTCGGTAACGATGTCGAGACTTTCGTCTGCGGAGATTCCGGATTTATCGGACAGCGCCTGGGCGACACGCATGCGGCGCATCAACCCCGCGATGGGGGAGAGGGACTTGCGACTTCTCATGATTCTTCCTGTGAGTTTGGCGAAACTGGGACCTAGATCCCAGAAGTTATTTTTTACGCCATTCTACAGAGGCCGCCAGAAAATGGAATATTTATTCGGTTTTTAACAGTTAAGAGAAACTAAGTACTCACAAACCGCTAATACACTGATTTATATAGATTTTTTTAGTTTACCCCCCAAACACAGAACAAATTCCACTTCAGCAAGCGTTTATATTTTCATCAATTTAATCCAATTTTGTCACTCTGGCGTAAGCAACCCACGCACATTTCGCAGCGACTCTCGCACTCGCGTCCTAATTCGCTTCGCAATAACGGCTCCGCCAGATAAAACCAAACCCGGTTCGGCACGGTGGCCCGCGGTCGCGCGAGACGTACTCCGTCACCTCCCCCTCAATCAACTAGGCGCCTGGTTCAACCTTAAATCTGCGCTTCGCCAAACGATTCACAGATCGGAAAATCCGCACCCTCACACACCAATTGTGCCTGCTACATTCATTTCCACGACACGGATGGCGTGCGCTGTATACCGTTATTTTTGTCGCCTACCAATCTTCAAATAATCTGGTATCCAACTTTTCGGAGTAAAAGAAAAATGAGAAAAACGCTCTCTGCGTTGCTCACAACGTTTATTGCATTTTCCGCAACCGCTAACGCAAGTGGCGAAGATCAACGCTACATCGTTAAATATAAAAGCGGCAAAGGCCCGGCGGTAATGGCCGCGGTTAACGCAAGTGGGGGACGATCTGCCAAGGCACTGGAAAAACACAGCGCGATGGCGGCCTACCTGCCAAGCCATGTGGCGCAGTCGCTCGCCAAAAACCCCAACGTGGAATACGTCGAGGAAGACGTTAAGCGTTACCCTTTGTCTGAGTCGGTGCCCTTCGGCATCCCCATGGTACAGGCAGATCAGCTGAGCGATATCAGCGCGGGCAACCAAACCGTTTGTATTATCGACTCCGGTTACGACATCAGCCACGAGGACCTCTCGGGTAACACCGTCACCGGTAACTACGACAGCGGCACCGGTAACTGGTACGAAGATCAGAACGGTCACGGCACCCATGTTGCCGGCACCATCGCTGCCATCGGCAACGGTAAAGGCGTGGTAGGCGTAATGCCAAACGCCAACATCAAACTGCACATCGTTAAGGTGTTTGGCGCAGACGGCTGGGCTTATTCCTCATCACTGGTAGCCGCTGCGGAAGAGTGTGCGGCAAACGGCGCAAGCGTAATCAATATGAGTCTCGGCGGCACCTTAAAGTCCCGTACCGAACAGAACGCCTTTGCCGATCTTTATGCCAATCAGAATATTCTTTCGATAGCTGCGGCTGGTAACGACGGCAACACCCGTCACTCCTATCCTGCATCCTACGACTCTGTTGTTTCTGTTGCGGCCATTGATAGCAACAAACTGGTCGCTGACTTCTCCCAGCAGACCGGCCAGGTTGAGCTGTCCGGACCGGGCGTGGACGTTTTATCCTCGGTACCTGTAGGCATGGGGTTGTCGACCTCCCTCAGTGTGGCCGGTAGTGATATCGAAGCATCCGGTATGGAAGGAAGCCCTCTGGGCATCGCTACCGGCGCACTTGCTGACTGCGGCCTCGGCGAATCAGCTTGCGCCGGTGCGAACGGCAAAGTGTGCCTGATTTCGCGCGGCAACATTAGCTTTGCCGAAAAAGTACAGGCCTGTGAAAGCGGCGGTGGCATCGCGGCGGTGATCTATAACAATGAGCCGGGTATGCTGTTTGGTACCTTGGGCGAAACCGTTACCGGTATCCCGTCTGCAGGTATTTCCGATACCGATGGCGCCGCACTTCTGGGCCAGATCGGTAGCAGCGCTACCCTGACACTGGAACCCAGCGATTACGCGTTCTTTAACGGCACCTCCATGGCGACGCCACATGTAGCCGGCGTTTCCGCTCTGGTTTGGAGCCACTTCCCCGCCTGCTCCGCAAGCCAGATCCGCAACGCACTGGTCAGCACCGCGGAAGACCTGGGTACTGCCGGTCGCGACAATGCCTACGGATACGGTCTGGTACAGGCAAAAGCTGCCGCTGACTACCTGACGGCAAATGGCTGTGATACCAACGGCGGTGGCGATGATGGTGGCAATGACAAGCCATGCCGAGGCAAAAACTGCAGTCAATAAGGAAAGGCTTCGGCACTTTCAAACTTAAAAAACGCAGTAAACAAAAAAGGCTTGCCGGTTATTCGGCAAGCCTTTTTTTATTCTACCAAGTTGATCGGGTTAACTAGGTAGAATCACTGGTATATCGAGTAACGTCTTATTGACGCTGCAGGTCGCTGATACAACGATTGTACTCATTGATATACACAGAACTGCCTCGGTTAGGTACTGCGTTGGATTTATCCGCAGCAGCGTTACGACAGCCCTCAATCTGGTCTGAAGTCAGACCAACACCAGGATTAGTCACTACAGACGCATTTGGAGTGGACTGATGATCCATTACACGAGGCGGATTGGTTTCATAAAAGTAACCACCTTGCTCGTTGAAACGATAAAAGGTGTCACCGCTTTTGTAGTAGGTGTTACCCAAAATTTGCACTTCCTGAGCGCCAGAAGGCAGCTGAGTCATAGTGCTTTGAGCATGGGCAAAACCCGCAATGGAACAAAACAGAACTACAGGTAACAGGTAACGCATGATGATCTCCTCATCTCCCAATGTGTTCGGAAGTCTATTCACGGTATCTGGGCATCCCAACAGAATTTCTGAAAATAAAACCGTTGCAATGACTTCAAAATGAGGATGAGTCGTAGATTAATTTTCCCGTTCGCTTTCCTGCTTCTGCTTTTCGCGCAGCTCCTCTAAACGTTGGCTCGTTTGTGCCGCGGTTGGCTTTTCTGGGGCAAAATTTTCTACATCACCTTGCTCTGCGCGCAACACACGTTCGGTAGCCTGTTGCTCGTCACTATAGTCCGGTGCCAGCTCCAGCTTCGGTCCATTGCTGTTGAAGCCCAGTAAAACCCAGATAAAAAACAGTAAACTGAGCAGACGAATGACCAGTGAACGGTCCAACAGCCAGTGCAGTCCTTCGCCACGGCGTCGCAAAAACTGAATCCGCACCAGAATATTCAGCACCAGTAGCACACACGCTGCGATAACCACCCAGCTGGCCAGCCCACCCAGGGCACCCGCCAGCCAGTTGGCCACCTGTGAATTGAATTCCATCAGACAGCCCTCGCTTAGCGCTTGCGCGCAACCTGCTTCATTTGTTCAGAAAACACTGCCTGCTGCAGGCCAATGGTGCCCAGGGCTTCGACCGGTACAAATACCTTGTTATTCGACTCGGCCATGGTCTCCAGCACCTCGAGCGTGCGGTAGGAGAGGTATTTGTCAGTGACCGACTTGGCCAGCAGGTCATTAACCTCTTTCTGCCCCATTGCCTTTTCGCGGGCAATCGCGCGGTTCATTTTTTCGCGCTCCAGATCCCGCTCCATTTGGATCTTCTGGATTTCAAACTGTGCCTTCTCCTGCTCAATCAGCTCGCGGCGCTCCGCTGCACGCTCCTTGGCCTCGGTGATGACCTTCGGAAACTGCACATCCGCGATACCCAGACGCTTTATCTTGATGGGTGTTCCATCTAGCGAGGAGGCAACAGCGGAAAATAGCTCCTGACTGAGCATTTCCCGGCTGGAGGCAATTTCATTGATCGAATACTTGGCGATCACCCGTCGTACCACGTCGCGAATAACCGGCTGCGCATAGGTGTTGTATACCTGGCTTACGGAAATATTGCCATTCTGCGGAGGCATACGATCAAAGATATTGTCGATGTATTTTTCGTTTACCGCACCGGTCATCCGGATATCAAAGCTCATATTGAGCTGATCTTTAGGCATAAACAGTTTGAATTTTTCCAGGTGGCCGAAATCCGCAATCGCCAGTGTCACCAGTTTGTCACAGTAGAACAGGCACATATCCAGGCGGAATTTGGATGGCGGTACGGTACTCGGCTTGTAGCCATTTTTGGTGAGAACCTTGCCCACGTGTGCCGGCGGCACCTCCACCCGGTCCGCACAGGCAGTCAGGCCCAGAAAAGGCAGCATCAAAAGGAGGACTGGCAACTTCAACAGCTTTGGCATTTCCATATATCCCTAAATTCATTATTCACTCGGGCGAGTACCTTAAAGAGCTATTTACCCCGGGGCAAGTTGATCAATCTACGTACACCCCGCAGAACTCCCACAAGAAAAACCTATTTGCCTGTGATCTAATTACCGCTTTCTCGCCGCTTTCGGAATCTATCAAGATGCAAACTGAATTTCTTACCGCAACCCTGTTTAACCTGGGTTTGAACCTGCTGTATACCATTCTCGCCCTGCTGATTGGCATGGTTGCGCTGTTGCTGATCGATAAAAAACTGCTCAAGCATGTGGATATCGAGGGCGAACTTAAAAATGGCAATGTCGCCGTGGCCATTTTTGCCTCAACCATCCTGATCTTCGTTGCAATGATTATCTCTTTCGGTCTCAAGGGCTAGGGCATCACCGTGAGATCGCTGTTCTTCTATCTGGCCATGGGTTTGTTGATGATGCTGCCGGAACTGGTGCGACACTGGCGGGCACTGCCCGCCGAACAGGCCCTGCATCAGCACCAGCTCGCGGTCATGCAGAGTGAAGACGGTACGGATGCGGTTAAAGATGACCAGAAAGGAATTGTAAAGATTGCCGGTAGCTACTCCCCACTCACCGAAACGATGGTGCAGCAGGCGGTGGCGAAACGCAGTGAGCAGCAGAGCAGCTATATCTCTATCTGGAACTGGCAGGGCATCGAGGCGGTGACCGCCTCCGCCCGCGGGCTGGACAGCCAGCACCACTTTGCCAACAGCTATCTGGTGGGTTTCCAACCATTTGAGACCGAGGCTTTATGGGTGCCGCTGTACACCCTGGCGGTACGCAAGGAATACCAGTACGACCATCTGCAATACGCGGGCCTCGCCGATATCTGGCAGACTTCGCGCCAGGCGTATTACCAGAAGCGCGGCGATTGCGAAGATCATGCGATCTTGCTGGCGGACTGGCTGATTAACCTGGGCGTGGATGCGCGGGTGGCCTTGGGAACTTACAAGGGTGAGGGCCACGCCTGGGTCGTGGCCATTGTGGATAACACCGAATACTTGCTCGAGGCCACCAGCAAACGTCGCCAGGCCAGCTGGCAAGCCATGCCGCTTGCCGCGCTGACCGAGGGGTATGAAGTGGAATTCCAGTTCAACCGCGACTACTTCTGGGCCAAAACCACCTCAGCGCCGACGCGCCGCTACCGCGGTGATCACTGGATTCGCAAGTCGCAGTTTATTCGCGGATAAAAGTACGCCGGCAATCTTCAGGATCAAGCATTACCGGCGCCGCACAATTTCCCCAGTTCTTATCGCTGGCCGGCCTAGATCGGCGAGCCCGGCGGCATGGGTTTCAGATCCCCTTTCTCCACCTTCAATTCGCCATCCATAAATGCGGCGATACGATTTGCCTCATAAAAGTAGTGCGCGTTGTAGCCGTGTGGATCCTCACCAAACAACTTCATTGCGCCGATTGCGTGCTGGAATTTAGCCAGCTCAAAATTCGCCCGTGCGCGGGCGGACTCGGGTGCCTGCTTGTTGCCTGCCAGTAACATCAGGTGGTGGATATACACGTGGTTAACCCGCTGGTGGATGGCCGCCTGCAGCCCGGTATATTGCTCACTCGCCAATGACTGTTCGGTAAGCTGTGCGAGCAGGGTATTGAAGCCGGGGCCATCACCGCGGCGCGCCTGCTGTTCCTGCAGACGCGCAGCACGCTGCGGATCAAGCAATATAGAGAAGGTATGCCCTGCGGCAGCCTCCGCCATGGCGATCCCGTCGAATGCCACGCCAGTGTATGCAGGGAAGCTCTCATTGCTGCGACTGTAACCGAACGCCTTGGGCGGCAAGAGTTTCAGCACGCGCTCCGGCAGGGTTAAGAACTCCGGCTGCAGGGTTTGCGCCAGCGCGTCGATCGCCTGCTGCTGTTGATCGGCAGAGACCAGTTGATAACTCGCGTCACCGGCGTCATTCGACAGATAGTCGTAATCCAGCCCGCCGATCAGCTTGCCGACTGCCTCGGCCTGGTAGCGGTGTCCGTAGTACACCGGCACCAGGGTTTCATCCAGCGACGAGCGCGCAGTGTCCGCCATGTTGACTGCAGGACCAAAGTTCTCCAGTGCGTGTTTGCGCAGCTCAGTCATCCGCTGGAACTCGTCCAGCGGCTCTCGCCCGTTATCCCAGAGATGGGAATAGGCATGGGCATTATTAATGCTGCGAGAGTCCCGATCGGTTATAAAGCGCAGCTTCTGCTGCTGCGCCTCTTCGAGCACGCCGGCGAGATATTCCGCTTCATCGCCCTCGGCCACGCCGTAACCATAGCGGATCGCCAGCTTATCCCAGGCGCCAATACCCGATGCGTAGGCATTTTCTACATCGAGCTTGCTGCCAGCCAAAGTCACCAGCGGGGCTGGATAGTCCATTACCGACGCGCGATCTTCCGTGCTGGAAATAAAATTATGCGCAAGGCCGATGGTGTGACCAACCTCGTGGGCGGAAAGCTGGCGAATACGCGCAAGCGCCATCGCCTTAAGTTGTTCGGTATCCGCATCCTTATTGCCATAGGGCTGCAGCAGGCCCTGGGCGATCAGGAAATCCTGGCGTACTCGCAGGGACCCGAGGGTGACATTCCCCTTGAGAATTTCACCGGTGCGCGGATCATAAATCGAATACCCATACGACCAGCCGCGGGTGGAGCGGTGCACCCAGTTGATCACGTTGTAACGTACATCCAGTGGATCCGCGTCTTCCGGCAACAGCTTCACCTGAAAGGCGTTTTCAAAACCGGCAGCCTCAAACGCGTCGTTCCACCAGCTTGCGCCATCGATCAGGGCACTGCGTACCGGCTCCGGCACACCCGGGTCAACGTAATACACAATCGGCTCTACAAGCTCGTTGCTGCCCGGGCGCTTCTCCAGTCGATGCCGGAAGATCAGTCGCTGATCCATGGGCTGGTCGATGGCGGTGGCGTAGTCGCGAAAAATCAGCGGGAAGTATCCGGAGTTACTGTGAAAGCGTCGCGGCTGGTAGCCATCGTCGGGGAGGGCCACCAGAGAAATATGCTGGCGCAGGGTCGCAAGCTGCGGGGTAGGTACCACCTCCTGCATGTATTTGCCCGGGTCGCTGCCGGCGAAGGTTAGCTGCGCTTCAAATTCGCTATTTTGCGGGAAGCTTTTGGTCCGCGGCAGGTAGATCGCAGAGCGGTCCTTATCCAGGCTATAGCTTCCCTGGCCGGCTTGCTTGAGCCGCGCAGCAATACCGTGCTGGTCGCTCAAGACAAACGGAGTGAAGTCCACCAGCACCGCGCCCGCTTCTTCACCCAGCACCTTGAACCCCCAAATCACCGACGAAGCAAAGGCTTCGGATACGGCGCGACGCTCGGCCGGGTTGTCCGACAGGGCCCGGTATTTCAGATTTACCTGGTGCAGCAATACCTTGTTGCCGACCCGCTCAAATTTAACCACTCGGCTTTCACCCACCTGGTTGCGGTCCAGGCCAACCGGGTTGGACCCCAAGCCCTGCGCGAGCCCGGTGAGCAAGAGCAGCTCGCGGTCGAACGTATCGACCTGCAATAGCAGCCGCCCCTGCTGGGGGTCCCAGAAGTAATCAAACAGTCCCTGCTGCCGCTCCATACCGGAGGTGATCGTGGCAATAGACTCCGCGCGTGAAAAAACACTGAGCGACAAAGCGCCCATTAATAGAACAACAGCAAAAATCGACCGACGTGGCATGGTCCCCCCAAAAAACGTATTGGTCATTGTTAGACACAGCGGAAGAGTACCACCCGCACAAATTCAGTTCACCGCATAACACGCAAAGTCGATGATTTCGGTCGGCGACGTCCATTGATCTTCAAAAACACTCGCTTCACCCACGGCATCGGCTCCTCCACCAGGCATCCGCACTCGTTGGCACGGTTAATGCTTTTTACAACCTGTTCAACGAAGAACAATCTGGGGGAGCCGATGAGTTTCGAGGAAATATCTCTGTTCATCCTGCTGCTGTGCGCTGCAGGTTTGATTGCGGGCATCACCGCGGGACTATTTGGAAATGGTGGCGGGTTCGTAGTGGTTCCTGCACTACTTGCGGTGTTCCCGTTCCTGCACAGCGCCAGCGACGAGATGATGCGCGTCGCGGTGGGCACTTCACTCGCCTCCATTGTGATTTCTTCGGCACGCTCGGTACAGGCCCACAGTAAGCGGGGGGCAGTAGATTTTAAGGTATTACGGGACTGGTCCATATGGATCGTTCTGGGGGTCGGCGCAGGGCTCTACATAGCATCCTTTACCGACAGCAAAAGTCTGATCTATGTATTTGCCGGTGGGGTATTGCTGTATTCCATCTATTTTCTTTTCCCCAATCTGTTCGACGGCCTAAAGGGCAAACTTGATATGCCCACCGGGTTTGCCCGTGCGAGCCTGGCAAGCTTTCTGGGGGGATTTTCCTCCTTACTCGGTATCGGCGGCGGCACCATAACGGTGATGACCATGGTGCTGTGCAATCGACCAGCGCACCAGGCTGTGGCAACGGCTTCGGGTATTGGTTTTCTTATCGGACTTCCAGGCGCCATCGGTTTCCTGCTGATGGGCCTGGGCGCGCCAAACCTGCCAATAGGTTCCGTCGGCTATATCAATGTTCCGGCACTGATCGCCATCTCAATTTTTTCGATTATATCTGCGCCCATCGGTGCTCGCTGGGCGCATAGCCTGAATGAGCTCCACCTCAAGCGTCTGTTTGGCGTTTATTTGATAGCAGTGTCCATGGCCATGTTTGCCAAGGCCTGACCGACACAACACGGTGTAAATCAAATGCACCACCATTGACCTTACCGGGAGGAAAATAATGCATAAATCACTCAGCAGAAGGTTGTTTCTACAGGGGGCCACGGCCAGCGTCTCCGCCGCTCTGGCTACGACAAGCACTGCCAGCCTGGCGACAAGCGCCAAAGAAATAACACGCCCAACGGCACTCTATGGCCCGCCTCCAGGCGTCGCAAAACTCAACGCCAATGAAAATCCCTATGGGCCAAGTCCGGCTGCACTCAAGGCAATGATGGAGGCAAGCCAGAAGGGGGCCTATTACGTCTATGACAGCGTCATGCGCCTGAAAACCATGATTGCTGAACGACATGGTTTGACCCCGGAGCATGTCACCCTCGGCTCTGGCTCAAGCGCCGGACTCGCCGCCGCCGCAATTACTGCGGCGCAGACCGGGAATATTCTCGGACCAGACTTGTTCTGGGATACCACGTCGCGCGTGGTTGAGATTCAGAGTATCGGTGAGATCAAACGGCTCCCAAAACTGGAAAGCCTAGCCATTGATCTCGATGCCATGTACAACGCCATCGATGACACTATCTCCATGGTTCAGGTTACCAATCCGAATAACCCGACGGGTATGCTGATCAACCCGGAAGCTATGCGCAACTTCTGTATCAAGGCATCAAAGAAGTGCACCGTACTGGCAGATGAGGCATACAACGAGCTCACCGACAACAGCGACCTGAATACCGTCATTCCCCTGGTAAAGAATGGGCACGATATCATCGTCGCACGTACCTTTTCCAAGATTTACGGATTGGCCGGTATGCGTGTTGGTTATTTGATTGCGCAGCCGGAAAAGATCGAGCAGATGGAAAAGTATGGGCTCGGCTGGTACGGGTTGAACCAGGCCGGTCTTGCGGCAGCGATTGCCTGCTACGAAGACCATCGCTTTATGGATTACTCGCGTGCAAAAGTGCTGGAAGCCCGTGAAATGGTCACCGCTGCACTGAAAGAGCATGGGCTTTCCGCGCTCCCCTCCGTTACCAATTTTACGTTTGTGAACCTCGGAGAGTTGAATGCGGAAACTTTCCGTGCAGAAATGGCCAAGGAAAACGTACTGATACGAGGCATTTATCGCGACTACACTAACTGGTCTCGGGTCAGCATGGGACACTTGGACGATGTAGAGAAATATACCGCCGCGCTACCCAAGGTGCTGCATCGTATGGGCTGATGCTCCTCGCTGAATTCGCTCACTGGCCAGCTCTGCTGGCCTTTTTTATGCCCGCGTGTCTAACGACGAATTCAGAACCAAAAAATCCCCGCATTGCGGGGATCAAAGTGGTAGAACAAACAACGTGATTAGAAATCGTGGTTTAGGCTCATATAGTAGAAGCTTCCCTGCCAATCCACCACCGTGTCCGATGCGTACAGCGCGCCACAGCAGTAGTCACCCAGAGCATCCTTTTCCGGGTACTCGTCAAAGATGTTACGACCGCCCAGGCTCACATTGGTGTTGTCGGTTATATGGTATTTACCTTCCAGATCCACCTGCACCACCGGATCATAGGTCTGATAAATCAAGCCGCCATCGGAACCCTGCGAATTTTTGTAACTACCATACCAGTTCGCACGTGCCATAAAGGACAGTGCACCAAAGTCGTGAGTTGCAGTCACCGCGCCGCGCAGTGTTGGCTCAAAGTTTTCGAAATCGTACTGGTCCTCATCATTCAGATAGTCCGATGGATCCGAAGTAAATTCCGATTTGTTGTAATTCACCGATGCGGTGAGGTTGGTAGTGCTTTCATTCGCCCAGCTTAACGGATAAGTCGCAACCAGATCGACACCCTGGGTGCGGGTATCAAACGCGTTACTAAAATAGAAGACCCCACCAATGGACTCGGCACCAACAACCCCCGCATCAACCAGCGCTAGGTAATTGGCGTAATCGGAGCCACTTCCGCTACCGGCCGATACATCCAGGGTGGAGATCGCATAGGTGCGGTCATCAACATCGATGCGATAGAAATCGATGGTCAAACTGAGATCGTCGAAATCGGCCGTCATACCGAAGGTAAAGTTGGTGGAGGTTTCCGGTTTGAGCGGCTCCGCACCCAATGCGGCGGCGACATCGCTACTGGCCGGAAAAAGGCCGGTGGCAACCGGGAAACCATTCGGCAGGCGAGTAGACACATTGGTGGTGCCCTGCTGCCCAGGGGTGGGTGCGCGGAAGCCGGTGCCAATGGATGAACGCAGGCCAATGCTGTCGGTCACGTCATATTGCATCGCCAGTTTACCGACCAGCTCTGCATCAAAATCGGAGTAATCTTCAAAGCGTACTGCGGCCTGCACGAACAATTGATCGGAAAGATCCGTGCTCAAGTCACCATACACCGCATAGGAATCGCGGGAGTAGCTACCGCTGTACTCCGGTGCGTATCCGGGGAAACCATTTGAGCCGACGCCCACCACCGTGTATACCGGGTCGTCACCATCCAGGCTACAGTCCAGGGTTGAACCGTTATCGATCACGGCCTGCCCCGCGGCAGTCGGTGTGCCGTCTGCGCTACAGAAGTCCCATGGATCTTGAGTCGCGTAGGGTCCCGCGGTGTAGGAATCGACATCGCCGCCGCTCAGCTCATAAGACTCGTCCATATAACTGAAGCCAAAGGCCGCAACCACATCACTGGGCAGACCAATGCTCAACTCTTTGGAGAAATCTGCCTGAATCTGCATTTCTTCATTGGCGAGTGTTCCGGGGTTGAATTCGGTTGGGCTGTCGGGTCCCATGGATGGGTTAATGGTATTTTTCAGGGTGTACGCAACTTCCGAGTAACCGTAGCGCGCACTGAAATCGTACAGCAGCCCCGAAGTTGTCTCGCCTTTTACCCCGGACGCTGCCGAATAGTCGGTGACTTCACCGGAAAATCTTGGAGTAAAGCCGCCGGGAAATTTTTCCAGCGGACTGTAAATGGAACCATCTTCGGTACGAAGATCCATAATGGTGCCATTATTTGGGTAACGATAGTAAAAGCTGCCATCGGCTTCGCTTTCGGAGTAGTTACCAAACGCGTACAACTGCATACCGTCGGCAATATCGTAGCCGGCGTTAAAGAACATCCGTGCGGCCTCCGCATTTGGCTGCCCCCAAGGCTGCACGACATCGCCTTCCAATGAGGCATTTTTTGCCGCCTCAATAAATTCGGGATCCTGCTCTTCCAGACAGAACCAATTTTCGCAGTACTGTTCGCTGCGGGAGGTGAAATCCTGCTGCGAAACTTCACCAGAGATACTCAGGAAGCCTTCACTCCCCAGGGGCATACCTACATTGGCGGTTGCAGTGGACTGGAAGCCATCGCCTTCACTGTATTCACCGGTACGCAATCCAAAAGAGCCGCCCTCGGCATTGTCCTTGAGAATAAAGTTGATCACGCCCGCGATCGCGTCTGAACCATATTGCGCGGCCGCACCATCACGCAGCACCTCAACCGACTTCAAGGCGGAGCTGGGAATGGTTGCGATATCCGGGCCCTGGGTGCCGGAACCGCCTATTTCTACCAGCGCCGCCCGATGGCGACGCTTTGAATTTACCAGCACGAGGGTTTTATCTGTTGGCATACCTCGCAGCTGCGCCGGGCGGATAAAGGTTCCACCGTCGCTGATTGGCTGGCGAGATACGTTATAAGAAGGAACCAGTGTTTTCAGAACATCGTTTGTATCCGTGTGCGATACCGATTCCAACGCTTCACTGCCAAACACGTCAACCGGTACCGGCGAATCCGATACCGAGCGCGGTTTCCCCCGCACACCGGTTACCGCGACCTCTTCGATTTCTTCAGCCAGCACCGGCGCACTGGATGCCATCGTACTACTGGCGATAACGGCGACGATTGCACAGCTAAGTGACTTCTGTTTAAGAGACTGTCGTTTCATTGGTGACCCCTTTTTTTGTGATTGCCATAACGTTTTTATTCTTGATGAATTTGTTTCGGGCAAAGGAACCCCCTGCAGCGCACTCGATTAGTGCTTGCAAACTTACGGGTAACTTTTTTCGGGTTCTCTAACGGTGCGGCGCGGTTTGCGGCGCAATATTCAGCACAATATCCGGAGCGATATCCGTGAACATCAGTATTTGGTGATCAGTTACTCAGACATGAGCAATATGTGTGCCAGATTTTTTTTACCAGCGGTGCATCCAAAAGCGCTCATCGATGGGTCATACCCAAAACACCTGTTATGGAATTCCCGATGAAGCCGATACTCCCGTTTACCTTCGCCGCCCTGGCCACCATGGCAACCGTCACTTTCGCGGCGGAAGATGTGTCCATTTCCCATGATGGAAATAGCTGCAATGTTTCCATGCATCATCAGGTGACCGTCGGGCCGGACTTCCTGGAGGTGCGTGATGAAAACGACCTGGCACCACTGATTGCATTCAGCAAGCCGGATCAGCTGGCTGTGGGCGACGATGGCCTGACTCTGACGGCGGATCAGCAAAAGCTGATGAAGCAATACCAGCAGCAACTGCACCACACTGGCGAAGAGGTATCCCTGCTGGCAGTTGCCGCGGTCGACGTGGCACTGGAGGGGCTGGGCATTGCATTGACGGCCCTTGCGGGGCCCGACGACCCGGATACCGAATACTTCCTGCACGAGTCCAGCCTGATCCGCAGCGAGGTGATCGCCAAGCTGCAGCACCCAGGTGATGTGTACTCATTTGGCACCCCGTGGGTGGAGGGAGTACTGGAAAGCACCCTTGAAGAAGAACTGGAACCACGAATCGCAGCACTGGCGACCCGCTCTGCCGGCAAGATCGCCTGGCACGCGATGAAGGCGGTATTTACCGGCGGCCGCAGTGTAGAAGCACGCGCCGAAGCGGCAGCAGAAGAAGCGGAAGCATTAGTAGAAGAAAAAGCGGAAGCGTTGGAAGCCCGCGCAGATGCGCTGTGCGCGCAAATGGAATCTCTCGACACGCTGGAGACCGAGCTGCACCGCGCCATCCCAGAGCTGAACGGGCTCGACCTGATTAAATTCGATCGCCGAGGTTAACCACAGACACTACCTCGAGAGCGAGACTCCTAACACTCCCCAAGTGTTTGGCCGCATCCCCCCAAAAGGTATGCGGCCTTTTTTATTTGGCGATCAGGACTTTTTATCCACACCCAGCTCGCCCAAGGTCTGTGCCATATCCTGGGCACTGGTGGCAGGCTGAATATCGCGATCAATCTTCAGAATATTGCCGTCTTTACCAATGTAGAAAGTCACACGCTTGGCCATATTGAGTACCGGCATTTTCACGTCGTAGGCCTCGGCGACCTCACCGGTGGGGTCACTCAGCAGGGGAAAGTCTGCCTTCATCTCTTCGGCGAACTTGGTGTTGTCTTCCAGGTCGTCAGTACTGGCCATGAAATAGGTCACATCGTATTCACGAATCAGATCACCATTTTCGGCCAGCGACTTGCACTCGATGGTGCAGCCTTTGGTAAAGGCTTTGGGATACCAGGCAATAACGACCGCCTGCTTGCCCTTGAAATCGGACAGCGTGTAGGTTTTGCCATCGGAAGCTTTCAAAGAAAATTCCGGCGCCGGGCTTCCCACCTCAAGCGCCATTGCTGGAACAGTAACTACCAGCAACGCCATCCACAGAAACAATTTTCTCACTTTCCTCTCCTTTACCAGAGTTATGTTCAACAGGCGGATCTGCCTGATTTTTTGACCAGATATCCACCTCAAGTTTCCAGCTTTTTACCACTGGCTTCAATGGAAATCGGCCCATAGAATGCGGTCTTTTGCGCAATTCGGTCAGGAGCCATAACACCGGGCAGTCATATGCTGCAGCGCAGGGAACAGCAGAATAACGCGATAATAAGAGCGCCCTTATGTGTTCCCCTGTCCAGAGCCTGGCCCCCTCTCTACGACTCCTAGTAATCCTAGCTGTACTACAGCTACTCAGCGCCTGCGGCGGCGGTAATGAAGCAGGTAGTAGCGATAGCGACCTGATCCAGGCGCCGCCACCTTCTTACGCCCCGGGGAGCGGTTCGGATTCCTCCGGCTCTCCGCCCAGTTCAGGCAGTAGTGGCGGAACCCAGGTCGTGGCTCCCGGTGAATACGCAACACTCGAGAAGTGCACGCCCTTTTCCGGCAGTGCCGAAGCGCCATTCAAGGTAATTTTTGCCAACCTGGATTCAGCGCCGTACTTCGACGAAATTGTGCAGGATGCACTGGAGAATCAGTTTCACGCGCTCGCGCCTTTTGCGGAATACCAGCACCAGTTCGGTTTTTACCAGTTAGATCTCGATGACTTTGCTGCACTAGGGTGTAACCGCATTGATAGCGGTGGCTTTAGCTGCGATGTCGACAAGATACATCAGTCGATTTATCAGCAATGTGGTGGTGATGATTTACAGGGTGTGATCAAGATCGTCATCGCCGAGGCGGACTTCGGCGCATCTGGAGGCGAAGTGATCTATATCGCCAGTGACCGCGACTGGCAAGATAGTGCAACCGCGCTGTATTACCTGCGCAACATTGTGATTCACGAGGTGGGGCACAATTTTGGCCTCGCCGACCTGTATGACGGCGGCGTCAATCAAGATGGCTCCGCGGTTGAGGGCTGGCCCAGTGAACTGTCCCGTGAATGGGCCAACCTGGACGCCCCCGGCTGCAGTAAATGGTGCAACAACTTCAAACCGGCAAGCGAGTACACCCAATCGGAAAATGCAGTCTGCCCGTCATTTACCGATCGGGGTAGCTGCGTGGCGTACAACCGTTCGGAAGCGGGTGAGTGTGCGACCGATGAGAACGGCAACCCCACCTGCTGCGCCTGGTCGAGCAGCAACGAGGACGACTATTTTGCCTCACAGTGCACTCCTGCCTGGGGCACGGAAAATATCGGGCAGGATTGCCTGCAGGGCACCGGTTGCTATTACGGCGGTGCCTACGGCAATAATTCCTGGCGCCCGGCAAAGACATGGGAAGACAGCATTATGTACGGTGCTGGGCAATCCACAGCGTTTGATGCGGCATCGGAGCGGGCGCTGGGCGAAGCCATGCGCTGTTGCGGCACGTCGGACGATAGTACCAAGTCCTGCGCGCTGTTTCGCGCGAACTTCAATACGTTCTTGGAGGATTTTCAGCCGTATAAAACTCGGCTCGGCTCCTGTGGAACTCGTTAAAACTATTTGCTCGCCTGCAGAAATTCGCTGAAACGCGCTTCAAGCTCTTCCGCTGCAGAGTTTTCACCCTTAGCGCGCAGAATCTCGATCACACATTCGGCGGTACACAGGCCGCCGTCGCGCTGGTTGCGGCGTAAATTGAAACGTGATGGGCGACCGGGTGTCAGCTCAACACGCGGGGCGCTATTCAGGTAGGCGCTGCGATTAAACATTTTGCGCGCTTCCTGCCAGGTGGCATCCAGCAGAATAAACGTTTGGCAATCCTCCACGGAGAGAGATTCCGTAGCGGCATTCTCTTCGTGTACTTCGCTACTCGGATATACAAGCCCCGTATCAGCTCGCTGTAATAGCTGCAGCAATTGCACATCCGGCTCGGTGCGCTTCCATACCACACGGCGCACTACGGCTGCCGCCTCACCCACTAACGCTAACTTGCCGGTATTTGTGGGCTTCGCCAGTTCACGCTCATGGGTAAGCAGTATGATCTCCACGGAACTACGCGAGTGACTGCCCGTACAGGGCGCGGGTCACATCGAGCATGCGATTGGCAAAACCCCACTCATTGTCGAACCAGATCAACACCTTGACCAGCTTGCCACCGGCAACACGGGTCTGACTGGCATCGACGATGCCGGAGCGCGGATCGTGGTTGTAGTCGGACGAAGTCAGCGGTTCTTCACTGTACCCAAGAACTCCACAGTACCCGGTTTGCGCCGCGGCCTTGAGCACGGCGTTGACTTCCGCCTGGGTGACCGACTGATGCAGCTGCACCGAAAGATCAATGGCGGAAACGTTAATGGTGGGTACGCGCATGGCCTGGGCTTCAAACTTGCCGGCCATTTCCGGGAGTATGCGTTCGATGCCGCGGGCGAGCCCAGTATCCACCGGAATAATGGAGCCGATGGCAGAGCGCGTTTTGCGTAAATCGGTGTGGTGATAGGCATCGTTCACCGGCTGGTCATTCATCGCCGAGTGGATGGTGGTGATCACACCGGCATCAATGCCAAAAGCGCTGTCCAGCGCGGCGATTACGGGAATGCTGCAGTTGGTGGTACAGGACGCGGCGGAGATGATTGTTTCCTCGCCGCTCAGCGTACCGTGGTTAACTCCGTAGACGATGGTGGCATCGACGTCATTTTTCGCGGGCTGCGAGAAAATGACTTTTTGGGCTCCGGCCTTGAGGTGCAGTTCGGCGCGTTCGCGCTCGGTGAAACTGCCAGTACACTCGAGGACGATGTCGACTGGTGGCGTGCGCCAATCGAGGTCTTCCAGCTCGCTGTAATGGGTTACGGAAATTTTGTCGCCGTTCACCAGCAGGGTGTCGTCCTGCACGGCGACATCGCCAATAAAGCGACCGTGGACGGTATCGTATTTGGTGAGATGGGCAATGGTGGCGCAGTCGGCCAGCTCATTGATGGCGACGATCTGCAATTGATCGCGCAGGTTGGATTCGTACAGGGCTCGCAGAACGCTGCGCCCTATGCGGCCGTAGCCGTTGATCGCGAGTCTTATCGGGTTGGGCATGTATACCTCGGGCTATGTCCACCGCCCTTGGTCAATGCTCGGTTGTCGTGCGGTGGCGGCTGGCTACCGGATGCGGATTTTCAGGACCACTGTAAACCCATCCCTGGGCGTTGCGGCGCAAACCTCCTGTTTGCGACGCTCCTGAAAATCCGCATCCGATACCCAGCCTGCGATTCAGACCCCGCTCATTTGTAGCGGGGTCGAACGTTTTACTTCAGCAGACCTTCTACAGCCTCAACCACTTTATCGGTGGTGATGCCGAAGTGCTTCATCAGGTCACCAGCCGGTGCGGATTCACCGAAGGTTTCCATACCGATGATGGCGCCGTCGAAGCCGACAAACTTGTACCAGTAGTCCTTGTGCGCAGCTTCCACGGCAACGCGGGCGCGTACGGAAGATGGCAGTACAGACTCGCGGTAGTCGGCGCTCTGTGCTGAGAAGGCTTCGGCACATGGCATGGACACAACGCGCACCTTGCGGCCGGACAGCTGTTCGGCGGCAGCGGTGGCGAGCTCGACTTCGGAGCCGGTGGCGATGATGATCGCTTCCGGTTCGCCATCGCAATCACGC
Source organism: Microbulbifer agarilyticus (assembly GCF_019800665.1). Classification (GTDB taxonomy): domain Bacteria; phylum Pseudomonadota; class Gammaproteobacteria; order Pseudomonadales; family Cellvibrionaceae; genus Microbulbifer; species Microbulbifer agarilyticus_C. Next base: position 695,881 of record NZ_JAHVKO010000004.1, on the reverse strand, counting down.
AGGATGTAACCACCCTTTTCAACATTGGCCAGCTGCTCATCGGTACGCGGCTGCGGGGCCAAGCCCTGACGGCTGAAAATCAGCGCGCTGGGGCCTTCGCTGCGAGCGATCGCCATTTTCCAACTTACCGCGGACTCGGTGGCGTCACAGGGGCGCCAGGTCTGCAGGTTCGGGGTAGCGCGCAGTGCAGTCAGCTGCTCTACCGGCTGGTGAGTCGGGCCGTCTTCACCCAGGCCGATGGAGTCGTGGGTGTATACGAAGATAACCTTCTGCTTCATCAGCGCGGCCATACGCACGGCGTTGCGGGCGTATTCCATAAACATCAGGAAGGTCGCTCCGTACGGTACGAAGCCGCCATGCAGGGCGATACCGTTCATGATGGCGCTCATGCCGAATTCGCGCACACCGTAGTAAACGTAGTTACCGGAGGCATCGTCTGCGCTTACACCTTTGGTACCGGACCAGATGGTGAGGTTGGAGCCGGCGAGGTCGGCGGAGCCGCCGAGGAATTCCGGCAGCAGCGGGCCGTAGGCGTTGAGGCTGTTTTGGCTGGCCTTACGGGAAGCGATTTTCTCGGCATCCGCCTGGCACTGCTTGATGTACTCGTCGGCCTTAGCCATGAAGTCCGCCGGCAGTTCGCCGCTCATGCGGCGTTCAAATTCGGCAGCCAGTTCCGGGTGGGCGTCTTTGTAGTCTTCGAAGATGTCTTTCCACTCGTCTTCCTGCGCTTCGCCTTTGGCGCGCGCGTCCCACGCGTGGTACAGGTCTTCCGGTACGTGGAAAGGCTCGTGTTTCCAGCCCAGGGTTTCGCGTACCAGGGCGATTTCGTCGTGGCCCAGCGGTGCGCCGTGACACTCTTCGCGGCCCTGCTTGTTCGGGGAACCAAATCCGATCACGGTTTTGCAGCAGATGATGGTGGGCTTGTCGGTTACCGCGCGCGCCTCTTCAATCGCCGCCTTGATCGCCGCCGGATCGTGACCGTCTACGTTCGGGATCACGTGCCAACCGTAGGATTCGAAACGCTTGGGCGTGTCGTCGGTGAACCAGCCTTCTACTTCACCGTCGATGGAAATGCCGTTGTCGTCGTAGAAGCCGATCAGCTTGCCCAGACCCAGGGTGCCGGCCAGGGAGCAGGCTTCGTGGGAGATGCCTTCCATCAGGCAGCCGTCACCGAAGAAGCAGTAGGTGAAGTGGTCCACCAGCTCGTAGCCATCGCGGTTGAACTGGGCTGCCATTACTTTCTCGGCCAGCGCCATACCCACTGCATTGGTGATGCCCTGGCCCAGCGGGCCGGTGGTGGTTTCTACGCCCGGGGCGTAGCCGTATTCCGGGTGACCCGGAGTCTTGGCGTGCAGCTGACGGAAGTTCTGCAGCTCGTGGATGGACAGGTCATAACCCGCCAGGTGCAACAGGGAATACAGCAGCATGGAACCGTGGCCATTGGACAGCACGAAGCGGTCGCGGTCCGCCCACTCGGGGTTGGCCGGATTGTGTTTCAGATAGTCGTTCCACAGCACTTCAGCGATATCTGCCATACCCATGGGGGCGCCAGGGTGGCCACTGTTGGCTTTTTGGACCGCGTCCATAGACAGGGCGCGGATGGCGTTAGCCTTTTCTGTGCGAGACGGAGTAGAAGACATAGGGATCTCTCGGTTTGGGATCTTCGGTTCATCAGATGCGCTGCGGTTCCGGCTCTGACGGCCAGTATGCCGCGGTCCCTTTTTGCCGACGCTGATGCTGCCCGGCAAAACGGGGGGCGTATTTTCCCGTACTACCCGGTGGGGCGTAAAGTCTAAGGGTTCGTTTCTTACTTCAGCACAGCAACATTTTCCTAACAAATAGCAATCCTGCTGTACCCGCGGGATTCTCCATGGAATTCACCCCATCTGCATCAATTTTTTTGAATACAGCTAAATCAAAAGTTTTTGATATAGATCAAAAGCACTGCTAGACTCCCCGCCATGCTTGAGTCCAATAGTGCCTCCAGCCAACCGGCCGGGGATGACAAACAACATGCCAGCAACCAGATTCCGCAACTGGCGGCGACCCTTAAGGCCGCCGGCGATCCGTTGCGCCTGGAGATATTGCGCCTGTTGGCGCAGGACTCCTACAGCGTGCTGGAGCTGTGCCACATCTTCGACCTGCGCCAGCCAGCGCTTTCGCACCACCTGAAGGTGCTCTCCCAGGCTGGCCTGGTGAGCAAACGCCGCGAAGGCAACAACCTGTTCTATCGGCGCACCGCCAACAGTGAACTGCTCCAGCAACTGTTTAGCGGTCTCGACCAGCTGCCGCTGAGTGCTGACCGCGCCTCCACCGTGACCCAGGTTGCTGCAGAGCGTGCCGAGGCCTCGCGCCGCTTCTTTGCCGACTACGGCAATCGCTTCCGCGAGCAGCAGGAGCTGATCGCCAGTTATAGCGTCTACGGCCCTCAGGTAGCACAGCTGCTGAAACCCGGCCGTCACGCGCTCGAGGTTGGCCCAGGTGAAGGGGAATTCCTGGAGGAGCTGGCCAGTCGCTTCGGTACGGTAACCGCGCTGGACCTTTCCCAGACCATGCTCGAGCGCGCACAGGCATTTTCCGATGAGAAGGGCCTGCAGAATATCGAGTTCGTGTGTGATGACACACGTGCCGCCGCAGCCCGCCCGGAGAGCGCGGACTGCATTGTGGTGAATATGGTGTTGCACCACACGCCAGATCCCGCGCAGATTTTTCACGATCTGCAAAAGTCTTTAAGGGCCGGCGGGCAGCTGCTGATTACCGACCTGCACGACCACGCGCAGGACTGGGCGCGGGATGCCTGCGGCGACTTGTGGTTAGGTTTCGCGCCGCAGCAGTTGGTCGAGTGGGCGTCAGATGCAGGCCTGAGCAAAGGGCGCAGTGTGCACAGCGCGTTGCGCAATGGCTTCCAGATTCAAATTCAAGAATTTGTTAAACCCTGACAATTTCAAAAAACGCCTTCAAGCAGCAAACCATTTACGTAATAGCTAAGTACTAGGCAGTGTCGGCGGGAGAAACCGCAGTTCCCCGCGCCAGTATAGGAATAACGGAAGCGCGCCAAGCGCAATAGGAGAACTCAGCATGAGTGAATACAGCATTTTTACTTCGGAATCAGTATCCGAAGGCCATCCAGACAAAATCGCCGACCAGATTTCCGATGCGGTACTGGACGCCCTGCTGGCACGCGATAAAAACGCCCGTGTTGCCTGTGAAACCCTGGTGAAAACCGGTATCGCGGTTATCGCTGGTGAAATCAGCACCAGTGCCTGGGTCGACCTGGAAGACCTGGTGCGCAAGGTGATTACCGATATCGGTTACACCTCTTCTGCGGTGGGTTACGACGGTGCAACCTGCGGTGTGATCAATGTCATCGGCAAGCAGTCTGTGGATATCGCCCAGGGCGTGGACCGGGTAAAACCGGAAGACCAGGGCGCCGGTGACCAGGGTCTGATGTTCGGCTATGCCACCGATGAAACCCCGACCTTCATGCCGTCGCCGGTGTACTACGCACACCGTCTGGTAGAACGTCAGGCAGAAGCGCGCAAGTCCGGCCTGCTGCCGTGGCTGCGCCCGGATGCGAAGAGCCAGGTTACCTTCCGCTACAACGAACAGGGCGAGCCCTGTGCGATCGATGCGGTGGTGCTGTCTACCCAGCACAACGAAGAAGTGTCCCAGGAAGATCTGCGCGAAGCGGTTATGGAGCTGATCGTGCACCACGTGCTGCCGGCCGACCTGCTGCACGAAAACACCAAGTACCACATCAACCCGACCGGCAAATTTGTGATCGGTGGACCTGTGGGCGACTGCGGTCTGACCGGCCGTAAAATTATCGTGGACACCTACGGCGGTTCCGCCCGTCACGGCGGCGGCGCCTTCTCCGGTAAGGATCCGTCCAAGGTTGACCGTTCCGCCGCTTACGCTGGTCGTTACGTAGCGAAAAATATCGTCGCTGCCGGTCTCGCCAAGCGCTGTGAGATCCAGGTGTCCTATGCGATCGGTGTCGCCGAGCCGACCTCTGTTTCTATTAACACCTTCGGCACCGGCAACATCAGCGACGAAAAGCTGATTGAACTGGTACGGGAAAACTTCGACCTGCGCCCCTACGCAATCTCCAATGCGCTGGACCTGCTGCACCCCATGTATCAGCTGACCGCTGCCTATGGCCACTTTGGCCGCGAGCCGTTCGAGCACAGCTACAAGTGGATCGACAGCAACGGCAAGGAACAGGTAGAGACCTTCACCGCTTTCCCGTGGGAGAAAACCGACAAAGCGGAAACCCTGCGCGCTCAAGCGGGCTTCTAATCAAAACAATACCGAATACAGAGGCCCGCACGGGCCTCCAAGAAAATTCTCAAGGATCTAACTAGTGAACCAAATGAGCACCGAATTCAAAGACTTCAAGGTTGCAGACATCAACCTGGCCGACTGGGGCCGCAAGGAAATTGAAATTGCCGAAGGTGAAATGCCGGCACTGATCACCCTGCGTGAAAAGTACCGCGCGGAGCAGCCGCTGGCAGGCGCCCGCATCATGGGCTGCATCCACATGACCATCCAGACCGCGGTGCTGATTGAAACCCTGGTGGCGCTGGGCGCAGAGGTGCGCTGGTCTTCGTGCAATATTTTCTCCACCCAGGACCACGCCGCAGCGGCCATCGCCGCGCGCGGAATCCCGGTATTTGCCTGGAAAGGTGAAACCGAAGAGGAATACGAGTGGTGCCTGGAGCGCACTATCGGCGCAGACGCCGCTGGCTGGCAGCCAAACATGATTCTCGATGACGGCGGTGACCTCACCGAACTGCTGCACCGCAAGTACCCGGAGCTGCTGGACAACTGTCACGGTATCAGTGAAGAAACCACCACCGGCGTACACCGTCTGCAGGACATGCTGAAGGCAGGCACCCTCAAGGTTCCGGCGATCAACGTAAACGACGCAGTAACCAAGAGCAAAAACGACAACAAGTACGGTTGTCGCCACAGCCTGAACGATGCCATCAAGCGCGGCACCGACCACCTGCTGTCCGGCAAGAAGGCGCTGGTTATCGGTTACGGTGATGTGGGCAAAGGCTCTGCGGCCTCCCTGCGCCAGGAAGGCATGATCGTAAAAGTGACCGAGGTTGACCCCATCTGCGCCATGCAGGCCTGTATGGACGGTTTCGAACTGGTCTCCCCGTACATCAACGGCGAAAACAATGGCACCGCAGATTGCATCGACCGCACCCTGCTCGCCAACACCGACCTGATCGTGACGACTACCGGCAACGTGAATGTGTGTGACGCACACATGCTGGCGGCGCTGAAGTCCGGTGCAGTGGTGTGCAACATCGGCCACTTCGATAACGAAATCGACACCGCGTTTATGCGCGAAAACTGGGAGTGGCAGGAAGTGAAACCGCAGGTGCACAAGATTGTGCGCGACGCAACGAGCAACGATCACCTACTGCTGTTGTCCGAAGGCCGCCTGGTAAACCTGGGCAACGCCACCGGCCACCCCAGCCGCATCATGGACGGCTCCTTTGCCAACCAGGTACTGGCTCAGATCCACCTGTACAAGGAAAAGTTTGCCGACCTGCCCGCAGACCAGAAAGTATCTGCGCTGTACGTAAAAGTACTGCCGAAGCACCTGGACGAAGAAGTGGCCAAGTACATGGTCGAGGGCTTTGGCGGCGTAATTACCCGTATGACCGAAGACCAGGCCAAATATATCGGCGTATCGGTTGACGGCCCGTACAAGCCAGAAAGCTACAAGTATTAAGATGCCTCAGGACCGGTCGCGCATCACCATCGCGACCGGTATCCGAGGGAACGGAAAAGAACAATGAGTGATTTACGTATTAGTTTTGAGTTTTTCCCGCCCAAGACCGAAGAGGGCCGGGAGAAACTGAAGAGCACCCGCGAGCAGCTGCAAGCATTTAACCCGGAGTTTTTCTCCGTTACCTACGGTGCCGGCGGCACCACCCGCGATACCACCGCCAATATTGTGTGCGGCCTGCGGGAAAAGGGGGTTTCCATTGCGCCGCACCTGTCATTTGGCGGCGACAACGAAGAGATCGTGCTGGGCCTGCTTAACCGCTACAAGGAAGCCGGCGTCGACCGCATCGTGGCCCTGCGCGGTGACATGCCTTCCGGTATGGGTGCCGTTGCCCAGCTGGTGTATGCCAACGAACTGGTGGCTTTTATCCGCCGTCATACCGGTGACCACTTTCATCTGGAAGTTGCCGCCTACCCGGAAATTCACCCGGAAGCAGAAAGCTACGACGACGATATTCGCTACCTGAAAGGCAAGTTTGACGCAGGTGCAGATAGCGCCCTGACTCAGTACTTCTTTAACCCGGATGCGTACTTCTACTTCCTGGACCAGTGCGCCAAGGCCGGTATCGATGCGCCGATTTACCCGGGCATCATGCCGATCACCAACTTCACCAACTTGGCGCGCTTCTCCCGCAACTGCGGCGCAGAAATCCCGCGCTGGCTGAAGTACCGCATGGAAAGCTTCAGCAACCCGGAAGATGTGAAAAAGCTGGGCCTGGAAATCGTTACCGACCTGTGTGAAACCCTGCTTGAGGGCGGCGCACCGGGGCTGCATTTCTACACCATGAACCAGGTGGGACCGACGGCCAGTATTCTGGACGCACTGCAACTGCAGCAAGAAGCCTGATTGCATTTCGCCGGCGGCGCCGTTAGCGGCGCTGCCAACTCTCAATTCGCTGGAGCTCCACTTCCCCCGTCTCGGCCAGCTTGCTTCGGCGACCCCAGGCGCACATTGAGTGGCTTGCCGTCGAAGTCGATCACCCGCACCACCAGCCGTCGATTTTTCTCACGCCCGCGCTGGGTAGCATTATCCGCGATAGGATCGGAATCACCGAGACCTGCGGCTTCCACTCGGCCGGAATCAATCCCTCGTTCCAGCAAAAACTGACGCACCCAGTCTGCACGCCACTGCGAAAGCTTGCGGTTTTTGTCGGGATCACCGGCATTGTCCGTATGCCCCTCCACCACAATTTTGAGCGCGGGAAAATCGCGCATGATGACGAGTAGGGCCTCGACGTCCCCCAGCGTATCCATCTTCGGTGCAAAGCCACCGGGAATGAAATCCACAGTCAGCACAAAGGTATCCCCGTGCTCTCGCGCCTGCCCCATCAAGTAGCGCACCATATCATCGCCAAATGGCGCGGCTGCGCGGGCGGTTTGCTCACTCAAGCCATTGCTCACGAGATCCCGTGGATCAAGGGTGTATTTCTTGGTGGGATCGGTACAACCCGCCGCAAGTAGAATCGCGAACACGAGAGGCGGCATTGCATGGGTATAACTACGATGGCTACGCGATGAAGACGTTGAACATGCGTTGGGCATGGGCCAGCTCCTTAACCAGGATCGATGGGCGCCCGCAACGAATGCAGGCACCTAGCGTTCTAACGATTCTAGGGTCGGAGAAAAGTATTCCCTAGGCGACGCTAACCTAGGCGCTACTAGAGAACGCCCCCAGCCAACATCTCCTCTCACCATATAACCTTTGCGACATATGCCCTTTGGATTGCGCGATGCACAAGCGAATTTCTGATAAGACCGGAGGGACTCTAACCTTCACAAAATGCCCCAAGCCCTCTGGGAGATGGCTATGAACAAACAGCTCCTGCTTACTATTCTCGGCATTGCCGCTATTGCCTGGGCACTGGTATTTAACGCCAAGGTCACCGCACAGCAAATCGTCACTGTCGATCCGGGAGATGCCTGGCTGAATGCCAGTGAAGGGTATCAGGAGAAAGTAACCTGGCGCATTGCCAGTAAGGGCGGTGCCGCCTCGCCGCGCGGGGTATTTGTCAATCTGGATAACAACGAAGAGCTCGCGGTAGTAGACCAAATTCTCGAATTCAGTGGCGACAGCGGTCAGCTCACTGAAATCGTACAGATTTCTCCGGTGCAGGCGCGCAGCTGGCACCAGAAAGGGGTGAGAAGAGTTGGCTACCGCCGTGTGTTTGCCGGCCCCGCTGGCAGCCTTTCCAACCACATCTTGTTTGATCTGGATTCCAGCGGTCGCCTGGCACAGGTAGAGGCATCACCACCCTCCCAAACCGTCAGCGGCAAATCCCGTCAAATGATGATGGCGTGGAACCTGGATAGTGACCTTGGCGACATCAGCGCAACATCCACCAGCGGACAGTTTTTGGTGGGCGATACGGTAATTTACGAGGTTTCGGAAGCGGTAACCGCACAGGCCGGCAAGCCATTACGGGAAACCGTTGAATTACCGCCGGGCTTGGTGCGGTCATTGCTGGCGCAGGGAATAAGTGAGGTGCGCTACACGCGGACATTTGTCGATGAGAAAGACACTCGGCGCAGCGCTTCGGTGCAGGTTCAATTGAAGGAGTAGCGCCACAATACGCTCAAAAATAATCTAGCAGCAGCTGCATATCGTTGATCACCCGCGCACCCTCCGCTTCCAGTTGGCGCGTGCGTGTAGCATGTTGACTATATCCAATCACTGGCATACCTGCCGATACCGCAGCCTGCACCCCGGCAATGGAATCCTCAACCACGAGACAGTGTTCCGGTGCGACATTAAACTGCGCCGCACTGTGCAGAAACAGATCCGGCCAGGGCTTACCGCGGCCAACATCGTCGGCGCTGTAGATGCGCCCGGCAAAGTAATCCCACAGACCGGTCTTATTTAGCGTGATCTGCATTTTCGCATGCGGACCGGATGAGGCCACACAGGTTTGCAGATCAGTTGTCTGCAATCGTTCCAGCACCTCGTGAATCCCGGTTACCGCCTCCAGCTCTGAGTGAAACGCGGCGCGAATACGGCTCTCCGTTGCATTGAAGTAAGACTGCGGCAGCGGGCCACCGTAACGGGTTTCGATATCCAAAAGACAGTCCTGGGTCGAACGGCCGCTGAACTCTTCATCCAACTGCTCGGCGGTTGCCGGCATACCGAGTTTCGTCATTTCCTCCGCAACCACGCGACAAACGATCGATTCGCTGTCCACCAGCACGCCATCGCAATCGAAAATAACCAAACGGGTTTGGGTGGCAAAGCTATCCATGTTACTTCCAGTATTACTTCTATCAGGTTGCGGAGATTAACAGGATGCCGATCAATACACCCGCAGCACCCGCGACCCGAACGATATTCTCATTGCCGTGGGCAATATTCAGCACAAACTCACGGGTGCGCTCATAACCAGCCTGCAACGCGTAGGCGCCGATCACCACCAGCAAGATACCCAGCACATTGAACAATGTATCCCAACTGCGGGTATCGGAAATCAACAGGAAGATAATGCCAATAACAATCCGCACCCAGGCACCAAAGTAAAACATCTGCGGGTTCATGCGATCGCCAAGGTCGCGCGCGATCTGCGGCTTGAGGATAATCAGAATCGACATGGCGGTAATGGCAACGCCAATCAACCAAACGAGAGCTTTCATAGTGTATTCCCTGTTAGATATCGCCCCATTGATATTGCAGCACCGATAGTGCCGCGACCGGCGCCGTCTCGGTGCGCAAAACCCGCGGCCCCAACCGCAGCGGGTGAAAGTCCTGCTGCAGCGCCAGCGCAATTTCCTCTGCCGACAAGCCACCCTCCGGCCCCACCAATAATAGCGCGGCATCTGGGCGCCCGGATTGCTGTTCCAGCTCCGCCAGGGTCGCATCGGTGCGATGGTGCAACACCAGCTTCAGAGCCTCACTGTCCTTGGCCTGATCGAGCAACTGCGGCAATTTCAGTGGCGGTAAAATCTCCGGCACCAGATTGCGCGCGCATTGCTCACAAGCACTGATGGCAATCTGCTGCCACTGGCCCAGCTTTTTCTGCAGGCGATCACCGGAAAGTTTCACCTCACAGCGCTCGGTAAACAGCGGCTGAATCTGCGCCACCCCCAACTCAGTGGCCTTCTGGATCACCCAGTCAAAACGATCACCGCGGGAAATACCTATCGCCAAAGTGATGGCCAGCGGCGACTGCCTGTTACCCTCGCTATAGGCGCCAATTTTCACCCGCGCCTTTTTGCCCGCCTCAACCAGCTCCGCCGCGTACTCACCGCCATGACCATCAAACAAAATAAGCGGGCGCCCCGGCCCCAGGCGCAACACCTTAACCAGATGACGCGACGCCGCTTCATCGAGTTGAAGCTCTGCTTGGCCAGCCAATGGCTGCGAAGAAAAAATACGAGGAATACGCAAAGGAACTTCCAGATCTAGGAAAACATTGCGTGAAGAGTAATACAGGCAGAAGGGAAGTTGTAGCTACACGGAAATATGGGAGAAGGACGTTTGGTGGTCCTGCACGGAACAGTTGCCGCCCAGGTTGTGAAGTGCAGGGCCACCAAACGGCCGCCCCGCACTAACAACACCGATGCCTATGAATCAGGCCCGCTCAATATCCAGCGGCAGTTCTTCAGCAGGCTTGTCGCCCTTCACCTTAACCCGCATCGTCTCAATGACTTTGTACAGGTTAGGCACCAGCACCAGCGTCACAAAGGTCGCACACAGTACGCCAAACGCCAGACTGACCACCATCGGGATCAGGAACTGCGCCTGGATCGAACGCTCGAACATAATCGGCACCAGACCGATAAACGTGGTGATGGAAGTCAGGATGATCGGACGGAAGCGATCACGACCAGCCTGCACCACTGCATCCATCACCGCCATGCCCTGCGCGCGCAACTGGTTAATGCGATCCATCAATACCAGGTTATCGTTCACCACCACGCCCGCAGCCGCCAGGAAGCCAAGCATGGACATGATGCTGATGTCGTACCCCATGATCAGGTGGCCCAATACCGCACCGAAGAAACCAAACGGCACCGCAGTCAGAATCAACAGCGGCTGTGAATAGGAGCGGAACGCAATCGCCAGCAGCGCGTAGATGGTAAACAAAGACAGCACGAAGAACGCCAGAATGGCACTGCCGAACTCTTCCTCTTCCTGCATCTCACCCGCGGTCTTCAGACTGAAGCCCGGGAACTCGTTTTCCCATTTCTTCAGATTTTTCTCACGCACCTGCTTGAGAATCTCGTGTGCCGGCGAGGTACCCGGGATCAACTCCGCAGTAATCTGCACCGTGCGCTCGCGATCGCTGCGACGAATAGTGGTGTAGCCGGGAACGTAGACCGCATCGGCCACCGCACTGAACGGGATTTCACCGTCATTGGTGCGGACACGGATACGATCAATCTGCTCCTCACTGGCACGCTCTTCCTGTGGATAACGCACCATCACCCGCACGTCTTCACGACCGCGCGGAATACGCTGCACTTCTTCGCCATAGAAACCCTGACGCACCTGCCTAGCCACGTCGGCGAGGCCGATGCCCATATTGGTGGCGTGGGGTTTCAGCTGGATCTCGATATCCTGACGCGCGGCGATCAGGTTGTCGCGCACATCGTAAACGCCGGCAAAGTTATTCAGTGCTTCTTTCACTGCATCGGCGGCACGGCGCATTTCCGCCATATCACCGGAGGCGGTGCTCAGATTAAGGGACATACCCTTGCCACCATCGTTGATGGTGTGCTGGATATTCATCTCCTCAACGCTCGCCGGCAGCTTGCCCACATAGTCGCGCCATTTAAGTGCCAACTGCTCGGAGGTAACGTCACGCTCCTCACCTTCGGTCAGCTGCAGCAGCACAGTTACGTTGCCGCGCCACAGGAATACCATGGTGTTATCGACAAATTCCTTGCCGCCGTTCAGCGCCAGCATCTCCGGGTCTTTCGCCAGCTGCATACCGGCACGCTCGAACTGCTCCAGTACTCGTTTGGCCTCCTCAAAGGACTCGCCCTGGGCCATGGTGGTTCTGAGCTCCAGCAGGTCCGAGGGTACCGACGGCGAGAACGCCTTGCCCACATAACCCTTGCCGAACAACGCGAACGAAAGAATCAGGGCGAGGAAGAAAACCATCACCGTGGTACGGCTGTTGCTGAGCGATTTTTCCAGCAGCGGCAGATAGTACTTGTCGCCCGCAATCTTCATGGCGCCGGCGAACTTGCCGCGCACGTCCTGCAGCTTGCGCCCCACACTCGAAGAGGCTTTCTTTTCGGGTTTCAGGCCCACCAGGTGCGCAGGCAGGATCAGCAGCGATTCCACCAGGGAGAACACCAGGCAAAGCAAAACCACCACCGGCAGCGCCATCATCATCTGCGAGGTGTAGCCCGGCAGGAACAGCATGGGCACGAAGAACACCATGGTGGACACCACCGCGAAGATCACCGGCGCGGATACGGTTTTCACCCCGGCCTCGGCGGCTTTCAACCCGGTCTCGCCGCGGTCGTGGGCGGCGTGCACCGCCTCGCCAACGATAATCGCATCGTCCACCACGATACCGAGGATCATCAGGAAGGCGAACAACGACAGCATGTTCAGGGTGATGCCGGTAACCGGCAGCAACCAGAAGGCGCCCATAAATGCGGTAAAGATACCCACGGTTACCCACACCGCCAGCGCCGGGCGCAGGAACAGCATCAGCAATACAAATACCAGTGCCAGACCGGTCACCGCATTCCAGAACAGCATGCTCATGCGGCTTTCGTAGGATTCAGAAAAATCGAACCAGGTCTCGAACTCCATGCCCGGCGGCAGTGTTTTCCGCGCTTCTTGCATAAACTCGCGAATGCCTTCGGCGGTGGCCACCACGTCCAGCGGCTCGCCCTGCATGACCCGCAGGTTCATCGCCGGCTTGCCGTTGAAGCGGATGATGGAACCCTCTTCCTCAAAGCCGTCATTGATTGTCGCCACGTCACGCAGCAACAGCTGGGTACCGTCGGCACGGCTGATCACCGGAATACGCGCAAAATCTTCCGCGGTGTAGGCCTGTCCGCGGGTCTGCACCTGGATATCACCGCGATCGGAACGCACGCGACCGGCGGAAAGGTCCAGAGAGGAGCGGCGCACCGCATTAGCGACATCGTCGAAGGACAGGTTGAAGCGGCGCAGATTCACTTCGGAGACTTCAATGGACACCTCGTCCGCGCGATCACCCCACACATCCACACGGCGCACACCGGGGATCAGCATCAGCTTGTCGCGCAGGTCCAGCGCGGTTTCCTTGAGCTGGCGCGGAGAGACGGGACCGCCGATGGCGATCATCATCATCTGCTGTTCCCACTCTTCCAGCGAGATCACCGGGCGCTCGATATCCGCCGGGAAGGTGTTGATGGAATCCACCTGCACCTTGATGTCGTTCAACAGGCGCAGTTCGTCGTAGCCGTCGATGGCCTGAATGCGCACGGTGCTGTTACTGCGCGAGGACCAGGAGTTCACCTCCTTGATGCCCTTCACTTCAGAAATCGCCTGCTCGACCCGCTGGGTTACCTGCTGCTCCACCTCCGCAGGGCCGGCACCGGGGAAGCTGATATTGATCCGCACCACGCCGGGGTTAATCGCCGGGAACACTTCGCGCCCGACGTGGGAAATACCAAAGATACCGCCGATGATGATCATCACCATCAGCAGGTTGGCCGCCTTACTGTTGCGGACGAACCATCCAATAATGCCCTGCATAATTAATAGGCTCCCTGCGCGGATGCAGAGCTGCCGCCGGCAGTTTCCGCACCCTCACTCTGCTGTTCTTCGGACGGCTTCTCGGACTGCTCACCCAGATAAATGCCGGACGGCTTTTCATTCAGTGGGTTCGGGCTCAGTACCATGCCCTCACGGGAGTAGCCGAGGCTGGAGATGACTACCTTGTCCCCGGCATTGATGTCGCCGCGCAGCCAAACCTGGTCGCCGGCAGCCTGCAGCAGCTGCACATCTTTAAAGCCGAGCTGGTTCTCTTCGTTCAGCACCAGAATATGGTCGCCCTCGTGCAGGGCCTGACGCGGCAGCAGGGTGATGTCGTCGTAGGTTTTACCGGCAATGTGCGCCTCCACGAACAGACCGTTGATCAGCGGCGCATCGCCCTGATACGGGTTCGGCACCTGGGCCACGGCGTACACGAAGCGGCTGTTAGGATCGATCGCCGCCTCGGTGCGCACGATCTGGCCTCGCCACTCGCGGGGCTGGCCGGCGAGATTGGCACTCAGGCGCACCGCCGGGCCATTCTCAATAGCGCGACCGAGTGGCAGCTCCAGTAGCGACAATTGGTGGTCGGTCAAAGGCAGGCGTACTTCGGCGATGCCCACACTGTGGATACGGGCGAGCTTGGTGCCCGCAGTCACGTACTGGCCGATGTCTACCAGGGTTTCCACCACACGGCCGGCAAACGGCGCTTTGACCGCGGTACGCTCCAGGTTCAGTTTGGCCTGGTCGCGGTCGGCCTTGGCGGCTGCAAGCTCCGCCTTGGCCGCAGCCAGCTGTGGCTTGCGCAGGAACAGGTTGTTGGCAGCCTCGCTACCTAGATCGCGCCATTCGCGCTTGGCCTGCTTGGCCCGCCCTTCTTCCTGGGCCAGCGCCGCGGCGGCATTGGCGACCTGCGACTGGGAGCGGGTCAGCTGATGGCGGTAGTCTGCGGGCTCGATTTGCAGCAGGGAATCGCTTTTCTCGAAGAAACCACCGGCAACAAAACCGTCGCTGACGCTTTCGATGACACCACCCACGCGGGCCACAACTTCAATCTCGTGACGGGCGTGCACCGAGCCCTGGCTCGGCACCAGCAGGGTGTGACGGCCGGGTTCCGCGTACAGGATATCCGCCACCGGTGGCACCGCTGCCTCGGCAACTTTTTCCTCAGGCTTCGGCGCAAGGGCAATGACTGCAGCCACCGCAGCGCCGCCAATTAGAGCCACAAGACCCAAAACTTTATTCTTGCTAGAGCGTTTGTTCGAAGGATTCACAGCTGTCCCATTGATCAAAATTTAACTAGTTGCGCATTCTACAGGGCTGGCGGCGTATTGGAACCAGCGCCAGCTTCAGAACACCGCAGCAAAATTCCAATTGGTCGCAAAGCGCCAGCAGGCACCTTCCGCACTGAGAAATCGTACCACTTTCCACCTTGGTGACCGCCGCCGCATGGCCCATAATGGCCGCCGATTTTTTTGGTCGGGCACGAGCTGTCAGCTCTCGATTTCCCCGCCGCAAAACACCTGATGTGACATTGAGGAAGTAGATAACAAGATGTTGGATATCAACGCCCGTATCGCCGAAGAACTGAACGTGCGCCCACAACAGGTGGCTGCCGCCGTGGGACTGCTGGACGAAGGCGCGACCGTGCCGTTTATTGCCCGCTACCGGAAAGAGGTGACCGGGGAGCTGGATGACACCCAGCTGCGCTCCCTGGAAGAGCGCCTGCGCTATCTGCGCGAAATGGAAGAGCGCCGCGCAGCCATCCTGAAAAGCATCGACGAGCAGGGCAAACTTACGCCCGAGCTGGCCCAGCAGATCAACGCGGCCGACACCAAGAACCGCCTTGAAGACCTCTACCTTCCTTACAAACCCAAGCGACGCACCAAAGGCCAGATCGCCATCGAAGCGGGCCTCGAGCCTCTCGCCGACGACCTGTACGGCAACCCATCCCTGAACCCGGAAGAAGAGGCGCAAAAATACCTCAACACCGATAACGAAGACGCCGCCCTGCATGTAAAAGACATCAAGGCCGCGCTGGACGGTGCCAAGTTCATCCTGATGGAGCGTTTCGCCGAAGACGCCGAGCTGCTGGGCAAGCTGCGTGACTTCCTGAGCCGTGACGGTCAGGTGAAGTCCAAGCTGCTGGATGGCAAGGAAGAGGAAGGCGCCAAGTTCCGCGACTACTTTGAGTACGGGGAGGACTGGTCCAAGGTACCCAGCCACCGCGCGCTGGCGATTTTCCGCGGCCGCAACGAAGGTATCCTCGCCATCAATCTGGGACTGGAGGGCGATGAAGAGCGCCCGGCCACCGCCGGCCATCCCTGCGAAACCATCATTGCGCGCCATGTGGATATCGAAGACCAGGGCCGCCCCGCCGACAAATGGCTGGGTGAAGTGGTGCGCTGGACCTGGCGCATCAAGCTGCTCACCAGCCTGGAAACCGACCTGCTGGGTCAGCTGCGCGAAAAAGCCGAAGAAGAGGCCATCAAGGTCTTCTCCCGCAACCTCAAGGATCTGCTGCTGGCCGCCCCCGCTGGTCAAAAGGCCACTATCGGTCTGGACCCGGGCCTGCGTACCGGGGTGAAAGTGGCCGTGGTCGACGCCACCGGCAAGGTGCTCGACCACACCGCTATTTACCCCAACCCGCCGCAGAACAAACTGGCCGAGTCCGCCGCGGTAATCGCCGCGCTGTGCAAGAAATACGACGTGGGCCTGATCGCCATCGGCAACGGTACCGCCAGCCGCGAGACCGACAAGTTTGTCGGCGAGACCATCAAGCAATTCAAACTGACTGCACAGAAGGTGATGGTGAACGAGGCCGGTGCGTCCGTGTACTCCGCCTCCGAGTTTGCCGCCAAGGAATTCCCGGATCTGGACGTAACCATCCGCGGCGCTATCTCTATCGCACGCCGCCTGCAGGATCCGCTGGCGGAGCTGGTGAAGATCGAGCCCAAGTCCATCGGTGTGGGCCAGTACCAGCACGACGTGTCCCAATCCCAGCTGGCGCGCTCCCTGGACGCGGTGGTGGAAGACTGTGTGAACGGCGTCGGTGCCGAGCTGAACTCCGCTTCCGCGCCGCTGCTGACCCGCGTGTCCGGCCTGAGCGCGTCCATCGCCGCCAACATCGTCACCTATCGCGATATGAACGGTGCCTTCAAAAACCGCGACCAGCTGAAAGAAGTCCCGCGCCTCGGGCCCAAGGCATTCGAGCAGGCCGCGGGCTTCCTGCGCATCAATAACGGCGAGAATCCTCTGGACCGCTCAGGGGTACACCCGGAGTCCTACATCGTGGTCAAGCGCATCGCCGAGAAGAACGGCCGCGAGATCAACGGCCTGGTCGGCGACTCCGCCTTCCTGCGCCGCCTGAACCCGGCGGACTACACCGATGAGAAGTTCGGCGTACCGACGGTGAAAGACATCATCAGCGAACTGGAAAAACCCGGCCGCGACCCGCGCCCGGAATTCCGCACCGCCAAGTTCGAGGACGGTGTCGAGGAAATCAAAGACCTGCGCCCGGGCATGGTGCTGGAAGGCACCGTCACCAACGTCACCAACTTCGGTGCCTTCGTGGATATCGGTGTGCACCAGGATGGCCTCGTACATATCTCTGCGCTGTCGGAGAAGTTCGTCAAAGACCCGCACGAAGTGGTCAAGGCGAACGACATCGTCAAGGTGAAGGTGATGGAAGTGGACGTGGCGCGCAAGCGTATCGGCCTGTCCATGCGCATGTCTGACGAGCCCGGCGAGCAGGGCAGCGGCGGCGTGAAGCGTGGTGATCACCGCGAGAGCAGACAAGCCCAACGTCATAACAACCGCAGCCGCCAGCAACAGGGCGGCGGCAACGGTGGTCGCGGCAGCATGGGCGACCTGCTGGCGGCGGCAATGAAGGGCAAGAAGTAATTACCCAGGTAATCAGCCCGAGCAATAAAAAAGGGCGATCCACTGGATCGCCCTTTTTCGTTTGGGCACTTATGTTTCGCGACTGAGTTCGAGAAAATCTTCTCCGGGATTGCACAGAAAGTGCATCTCTTTCTCCAGCACCGGGTGTTCGAAGCCCAGCTCCTGTGCATGCAACAAAAGCCTCGATGCCGCGGCGCGCGCTTCAGGTTGGGCGTAAAACGGATCGCCGAGTATTGGATGCCCAAGGGCCTGCATATGCACCCGCAATTGATGTGAGCGGCCGGTTACCGGGGTTAGCTGTAACAAACTGGTGTGCCCGTCGCTGTCGAGTTTTTGCCAGCGGGTCAGGGACGGCTTGCCGGATTCAAAGCAAACCTTCTGCCGCGGCCGGTTGGGCCAATCGCAAATCAGCGGCAGGTCGACCTCGCCCTCATGCTGCGCGGGCTCACCCCAGACCCGCGCCAGATAGCTTTTTTCCACCTTGCGATTCTGAAACAGGGCGCTCAACTGTCGGTGCACCTCGGCACCCAGCGCCATCACCACCAGACCCGAGGTGTCCATATCCAGCCGGTGCACGATCAATGCCTGTGGATATTCTTGCTGCGCGCGCAGCGCCAAGCTGTCTTTGTGAGCGGGATCGCGGCCGGGCACCGAAAGCAAGCCGCTCGGCTTATCCAGCACCAGCAGGTGGGCATCGCTGTATACGACATCCAGAAGGGGATCAGAGGGGGGATTGTAGGGGCGCAAAACTCGGGCTCGGCTATCAGTCAACAATCAGTCGGCTATCAATCGGGAATGGCCGCAAGCTTACGCAATTTTGCTCGGCCGCGCATTTGGCGGCCGGACTATGTATTCAGAAACAGCGGGTCAGACTAGTTAGACGAGTTAAACTAGAAAGCCGCGCAACATGCGCACCAGCACGTCGCGGCTGGACTGTCCTTTGATACCGACGCTGGTGACCTGCGAGAATTCCAGGCTCTGAATCATCCACAGGAACATCTGCGCATCCAGATCGGGAGAGCGGGTTGCCAGCGGCGCAATAAATTCACGGGAATGGCCGGTGAGTTCATCGGTGTAGGACTGAATCTCTTTGGCCAATGCAGGAGACGGGTGCTGCTCGTACAGGTACTGGCACTCGATCTGTAACTGGCGCAAACGGGTCGTGGGGCCGGTGTCGATCAGCTGGGCAAAAATATCCGCGAGTCCCTCGATGTAACCATCGCGATTCGCCAGCTCACCCTGCTCGTTAACGCATCGCGCCAGCAATTCAGAATAGGCCACCACGATACCCATATTCACGGGTTCCATGGACTTTCTGTACTCGCGGAAAGCCTCGACCAGAATATTGTCGATAGTACCGAAGTAATAGGTGGTCATCGCCAGCTGCACACCCGCTTCACTGGCAATCGACCGGTGAGACAGGGCTGCCAGTCCCTTGCGCGCGATGAGATCCAGAGTGGCATTGAGAATCTTCGCCATGGCGACTTCGCGCTTCTCTGCCTTCTTGTTCACAGAGGAGGGCTTAGCGCTGGGGGCTGTGGGAGTGTTCTCGCCAGCTCCGCTGCTGGAAACCATGTCGTAACCTCAAGAGAGTAAAATCAGGGCACTAAATGTACGGTATACGAACCCTATACAATGGTCAATTATTGGTCAATCGTACAAGGTTTATGCCAGCTTGGCGCCGTATACAGCACAATGCTGCGTTTAGCGCCAAACTTCGCAGAAATAACCGCCCTTTGGTAATTTCTACGCATTATCTGCGTCTGCAGATTCATTTTGCTGCGTTTTGCGAAAAGCGCGTTATTGCGGATTAGCGACACGCCCCAGCGTCAGGGTTTCTACCCCGACTAACAAGACACGGAAGGAAACCAAATAATCTCTCTGCAATTGGTACCTTCGTGCAAAATCTTCGCGCAATTCCAGCACCAGATTGCGTTTATCCATATCGACGGATACCAACCTCGCGCACTCGAATCCAAAGTAGCACTGCACAGTCGGGTACAGCGCCTTGAACAGGCTCTCCTTGGCCGAAAAGATCAGGGTCGCAGCCTGCGTGGAGGGCAGGTGCACGTCGGCGAGTCGCGTCAGCTCGTCCGCATCCATAACGGAAGAAACTACCTCGTCGTACACGTTCTGGCTCATCCAGTTTTCGCGGTCGATGCCCAGGTAGCGAACGCGCGTCGTGCAGGCGAGCACACAGGCGGCCTCGCTACCGCAGTGAGTAATGCTACCCACCACCCCCTTCGGCCACACCGGATCGCGCCTTTCACCGATACCTATTTGCGGCGCTTCCCGATCCGGTGAGTGGAGTTCGCCAAGTATGCTGTGGGCGAGATAACGACCGGCAAGGAATTCTGCCTGACGCTGCGGCACCGCCCGCGCAATCTGAGCGGGCAACAGGATCCCGGCTTCTGCGAAGAGTGAGGGCTGGTATCGATCGACATCGAAACGACAAGTGGCTTGATAGAAGCCCGCGGAGTCGTGATGCTCACAGGTTGGATCGAGAATAAACCCGCTGCGCAGCAGCGCGCTGGCAGACGACTTCGCTGGTGCTTGCTGTTCTGGTGTAAGACTCATCCGTTCATTCTGCGGCAGATCCGGCCGCACGTAAAAGGTGCTACCGATTATTCTGTGGTAACAGCGGGTTCTGCCACAACCTCCGGAAGTAGTGACTGCAACAGGGCATACAACATCTCAACGCGCGCCTGATTGGGAAAGTATTTATTTGCCAGCATCACAAAACCAAACCGCTGCTGGGGGATAAACGCAACATAGGTGGAAAAACCCCCGGTGGAACCCGTCTTGTTAATCAGAACATTTTGCTGCGGCGCCATGGGAGGCTGGATTGCATCCACCGGCCGGTCGCCGCTGATATTCTTCCAGTTGTTGCCCGCGAGCAGCTGGGCTTGCTCCACCGGCAGGGCGTACTGCTCCCACACCATATCCTGCACGTAATACTTGGTGCTGAAGTAACCGTTGCGAGTTTTTTCCAGTGCCTGCTGCAGATCTTCGTCAACCTTCACCAGTTGCATCTGCGCAGCAATATAGCGAGTCAAATCGGCGGCACTGGCGCGCACGCCATAGGCCTCTTCACCGAGCAGGCCCATATTTACCCGCACCGGTTCGTGCCGCCGGTTGTGCCCCTCGGCGTAATCCAGCATTTTTTCTGCGGGGACCTGTACGTAGGTCTCTGACAAACCCAGACCACGAAAAATATGCTGGTCCATTGCCTCGGCAAACGGCTGGTTCAGGCTGCGTGCGGCAACCAGGCCCAGCAGGCCACTGCTTGGGTTGGAATAAGTACGCTTGCTGCCGGGACTGTATTGCGGTTGCCAGTCGCGAAAATAACTGAGTAGCTGGTCCTCGTCCTGCACCTCGGACGGTACCTGCAACGGGAAGTGCCCCGCCGTGTGGGTCGCGAGGTTTAGCACGGATACCCGATCCATGGCGCTGCCGCGCAACGGCGGCAAGTAGGTACTCACGGGTTTGGCAAAATCCAGCGCGCCTTTGACTTCCGCATACGCCGCCAGGGTGGCAGTGAAAGTCTTGCTGACCGAACCCACCTCGAACAGAGTGTGCTCGGTTACCGGCGCACCGTCCTCCAGCGCGGTTTCGCCCAGGTTGAAAAAGTACGGCTCGCCATCGATGGTGAGGGCCAGAGCCATGCCTGGTACCTGATATTTTTCCACCACGGGTTGAATCGCTTCGACCACCGCAGCTTCCAGCTGGTCCGCACTGATTTTCACGCCAGATTCAGCGTGCGCCAAGCCGCCCAGAATAATGCCGGCACCGGCAAGCAGGCTCTTCAGCGAGCGCGACATAAACAGAGAAAGCGACATCTTGTCTTCCTTATTGTGCAGACTACCCGTGAGTGATGGAAACTCATGGGCATGTTTTTGTCTGACCATATACCCGAGATAAAGTGCAGTTTAGCCGGAATAACTTTCCGCCTCAGCGCCTGCACCTTAAATGTGCGTTTATAAACTAGCGCTCGAAACATGCCACCACTGTCGGATACACTTTACCCACTGTGCACTCAGCTTCAGGGCCACCGCAACACAACGGGCCCTGGCGATTGGTTTTGAGCCATTGAATGACCGCGAGATAAGCCGTACCGGACCCATGCGATCTTTTGTCTTAAAAAGCTTCCTCTTACTACTGTTGCTCGGCTTGCTGGCAGCGGGGGCTTTTGTGGCTTTTCCGGGGCTGAAGTACGAGCTGTACCGCAAACTCCCCCCCAAGATCCGCTGGAATATCTCCTACGCCCTGACCGACAAGTTTGTGGTGGGGATGGTGTATTTCGTCGAGCGCAACAATCAGCTGCTGCTGGTGCGCCACACCTATCAGGACAAGTGGTCCCTTCCCGGTGGCTGGGTAGAGCGCAATGAATCGTTCGAAGAGTCGGCGCGGCGCGAGCTGCGCGAAGAGCTGGATATCAAGATCGACGATTTCGAGGTACTCGAAGTCGACAAGGTGCCGCGTTCAGGAATTATCAATATCGCCATTCGTGGGCGCCTGAAGGACAAGCAGGTGGCAATCCGCGACGGTGAAATCTATGGCTACCGCTTCTTTGACCTGCACCGCCTGCCGGAAGATGTGATTTACACCCATAAGCCCTATATCAAGCGCTATCTGGATGCGCGGAGGCCACCGCGGCAATTGCCGGTGGAAGAGCCAGCGCCGCCCTCACCACCGGAACGGCAGTCGCCCTCCCCCTAATGCTGCCGCGGACGGCCCGCGTCAGCCCTTGATGCCATTGGCAATCTGAAACACCACCCGCGCGGCAGTGCGCGCTGCGTGATCTTCAATATCGAAGTAAGGGTTAAACTCGGCAATATCCGCCAGACAGACCTTTTTCGATTCCAGCACCGTATCCAGCAGCGGCTCGAACAGCTCGAAGGCCACACCGCGGCCGGCGGGCGCACTCACTGCGGGCATGACCGCCGCAGGCAGGAAGTCCAGGTCGATGGTCAGGTACACGAAATCAACGCGGTCGATGAAATCAGCGATCTGGCGCTGTACCAGCTCGATGCGCCAGGGCACGATCTCACGATCGGAAATGACCTGCGCACCCAGCTCTTCCGCACGCTGATACAGCGCCGGGGTATTTGCGGTCGCCGCTGCACCCACACAGAGATAATTGAATGGGCGGCCGTTCAGGTCGCACTGTTCCGCGATCTGGTAAAACGGGGTGCCGGATGACCCCTGCGGCGCAGGTAGTCGGATATCCAGGTGGGCGTCGAAATTGATAATGCCCAGGGTTTTGTCCCGATGCTGCTCGCGCATCCAGCGCGCGATGCCCTGATAGCTGCCGTAAGCAATCTCATGACCACCGCCGAGCACCATGGGGAAGTGCCCGGCACTCATCAGTTCGGTAATCCGCGCGCCGAGCATCGCCTGCCCGGATTCCAGGTCGTCCTTTTCCACCCGCACATTGCCCGCATCGTACAGCGGCGCACCAAAGGTTTTGGGCAGATTGGCCAGTGCCAGACGCAGAATACGCGGGCCCTTGGCGGCACCGATACGCCCCTTGTTACGACGCACACCTTCATCACTGGCAAAACCCAGAATCGAGAACCCCGGCGGGCTATCCAGATGCAGCGGTACTATGTCCTGATGCCAGCGCTTGCCCGCCTTGCCGTCTTCACCATCAACGCGGCCACTCCACAGGCGCATATCAGCCAGCTGTAACATGTTGTCCCCCTAAAAACATTTCCGCGGGTTTCAGCGCACCCACTTCATAGGCAAGCTGGTCCGGCGTCTCCATCGGCCACAGCGCCATATCCGCGCGCAGCCCCGGGCGCAATACACCCCGCGAGCAACAAATGCCCAGTGCACGCGCCGCGGAACGGGTCACGCCGGCAAGCGCTTCTGCCGGGGTCAGCCCGAACAGGTTGCAGCCCATATTCATCATCAGGCGCAGCGAAGCGATCGGGCAGCTACCCGGATTCAGATCCGTGGAAATCGCCATGGGCACGCCCGCCGCGCGTAACTTGTCCACCGGTGGTACGCGGGTTTCCTTCAGTGTGTAAAAGGCTCCGGGCAGCAATACCGCAGCAGTACCACTCTCCGCCATCGCCGCGACATCTTCGTCGGTGATGTATTCAATATGCTCCACCGACAACGCGCCTGCACTGGCCGCCATTTTGGTGGCGCCGGTGGAAGCGAGCTGTTCCGCGTGTACTTTGACCGGTAAATCGAGTTTGCGTGCCGCGCTGATTACGCGCTGGCACTGTTCCACCGAGAAGGCGATGTTTTCACAAAACATGTCCACCGCATCGGCCAGCTGTTCCCGCGCGACCGCGGGCAAAATTTCGTTGCACACCAGGTCGATGTATTCGTCGGCGCGACCATCGTATTCCGGTGGCAGGGCATGGGCGGCGAGGCAAGTAGTAAGGATATTTACCGGGTAGTGCTGGGCGAGACGGCGCGCCACGCGCAGCTGCTTCAATTCATTGTCGAGGTCGAGGCCATAGCCGGATTTGATTTCAAGGGTGGTGACCCCTTCGCTCATCAGGGCTTTCAGGCGCGGTTCGGCGGCGTGATACAGCTCTTCGGCACTGGCGGCGCGAGTAGCGCGCACGGTGGACAGGATGCCGCCGCCGGCGCGGGCGACATCTTCGTAGCTTTCGCCACCCAAACGCCGGGCGAATTCGCTGGCGCGGTGGCCACCGTATACAAGATGGGTATGGCAGTCGATCAGCCCCGGGGTCAGCCACTGCCCCTCACCATCAATCACCAGATCCGCCGCAGTTTCCGGCAGTTCCCGGCGCGGGCCGATCCAGACAATTTTGTTGCCCGTCACCGCCACCGCAGCGTCTTCCACCGCGCCATAGGCGCCGGGCAGAGACGGATCCATCGTGGCCGCATGGACATTAGTAATCAGCAGATCACAGCGTTCGGTCATAGTCGCTCACTGAATTGGCGTTATTTGTAACCATAGCCCTGTTGGGGGGATTTGGCGCGGATTCTCACCCTATACCAAGTAGCTAGAACTCTGTTCTCGCTCCGGTGGCGGGCAAGCACCAGGTATGACTTTTTGAAACCACTGTGAATACGTCCCTGTACGCTGCGTCAGCGGCGTCCATGCCGCTGACGCTTTCAAAAAGTCATACCCGGCACTCGCCCTTCAATTTGGCCTTCAAAGCTCCGTTAGCCTCTCAGATTGCCTGCCCCACCAGTCTTGACAGGGAAAAGTCTCCGCTCCATAGTTGGCCCCAACCAAGCTTGTATATACAAGAGCGTACAAGATGGTAGCCACTTTACCCGAGCAGGCAAAGACCACACAAGTATGAGCAGTCAGATTTCCAGCACGACCACCGGAGCCAGCAGCCAACCGCGCTATGCCGCCATCAAGGCACACATCTGCGCGCAGATCGAATCCGGTGAGTGGCCGGCCCACTTTCGTGTGCCCTCGGAGAACCAGCTCGCGCAAGACTTCAACGTCAGTCGCATGACCGCCCGACGCGCCCTGTCAGAGCTCACCGACGAAGGCGTACTCATGCGCTCCCAGGGCCTCGGCACCTTCGTCGCCGAACCGGTACCGGCCGGTTCCCTGCTGGAAGTTCGCAATATCGCCGACGAAGTTGCGGCACGTGGTCACAGCTACGGTAATCGCATTCTTAAATTGGAACAGACCACCGCCAGTACGGAAGTGGCCGTTGCCCTGGGGCTCGCCGAAGGTGCAGCGGTGTATCACTCGATCATCGTGCATCTGGATAACGGCCTGCCAATCCAGTTCGAAGAACGCTATACCAACCCCACACTGGTGCCGGAATACCTGCAACAGGACTTCAGTGCGGCCACGCCAAATGAATACCTGACCCGCGTGGCCCCTTTGACCGAAGCCGATACTACGGTGGAAGCCATTGGTGCGGACGGCGCTGTGGCAGAGGCGCTGGAAATCGATAGTGGAAGCGCCTGCCTGCAGATCTGGCGGCGCACCATGAGCCGTGCGGGCACTGTGAGTTTTGCGCGGCTGGTACACCCGGGAAATCGATACCGACTCGGGGCACAGCTGAGGTTTTAGAGGATCTACCCCTACGCAGTGCAGAAGCCGAATTGAAGGCAGGCTGCCGGGTAAGAGTTTTCAGGATCGTCGTCGCCATGGATGGCGGCGCCGAAGCGTACATGGATGTACTCGCAGCGGTCCTGAAAACTCTTACCCGGTGGCCTGCCGCCACAAGACACACAAATGAACCCCGGGGCCAAAAGCCCCAAAAAATCAAATTCAAACTATCCACAGAATTTGGAACAGACGAGGCAACCATGACCGACAAACGTCACGACCCTAGCCGCAAGATTGCCGCACCCACCGGCACCAAACTAAATGCAAAAAGCTGGCTTACCGAAGCCCCGCTGCGCATGCTGATGAACAACCTGCATCCGGACGTTGCCGAACGCCCGGAAGACCTCGTGGTATACGGCGGTATCGGCCGCGCCGCGCGCGACTGGGAGTGCTACGACAAAATCGTCGAAGTACTGCAGCGCCTTGAAGACGACGAGACCCTGCTGGTGCAATCCGGCAAACCCGTCGGCGTATTCAAAACCCACGCCGACGCCCCTCGCGTACTGATCGCCAACTCCAACTTGGTACCCCACTGGGCCAACTGGGAACACTTCAACGAGCTGGATAAAAAAGGCCTCGCCATGTACGGCCAGATGACCGCCGGCTCGTGGATTTATATCGGCTCCCAAGGCATCGTCCAGGGCACCTACGAAACTTTCGCCGCGGTAGCGCGCAAACATTTCGACGGCGGAGCTACAAGCGGAAGCGGGGCAAGAGGCAAATGGGTTCTCACCGGCGGCCTCGGCGGCATGGGTGGTGCTCAACCACTCGCCGCCACCATGGCCGGTTTCTGCATGATCGCCGTCGAGTGCGACGAAACCCGCATCGACTTCCGCCTGCGCACCGGCTATGTGGATAAAAAAGCCACCAGCCTCGACGAAGCCCTGAAGATGATCAACGACGCCATGGAAAAAGGCGAAGCCATTTCCGTGGGCCTGCTCGGCAACGCCGCCGACGTCTTCCCGGAAATTGTCGAGCGCGGCATCCTCCCCGACTGTGTTACCGACCAAACCTCTGCCCACGACCCGCTGAACGGCTACCTGCCGAAAGGCTGGACCATGGAACACGCCGCCGAGATGCGCCAGAAAGACGAAGCGGCCGTGGTGAAGGCTGCGAAAGAATCCATGGGTATTCAGGTCGAAGCCATGCTCGCTCTACAGGAACGCGGCGCGGCCACTCTCGACTACGGCAACAACATTCGCCAGATGGCCTTCGAAGTGGGAGTGGAAAATGCTTTCGACTTCCCCGGCTTTGTACCCGCCTATATCCGCCCACTGTTCTGCGAAGGCATCGGCCCGTTCCGCTGGGCAGCACTGTCCGGCAACCCGGAAGATATTTACAAGACCGATGCCAAGGTAAAGGAACTAATCCCGGACAATCCACAGCTGCACAACTGGCTGGATATGGCGCGCGAGCGCATTCAGTTCCAGGGGCTGCCGGCACGTATCTGCTGGGTAGGCCTGAAAGACCGTGCGCGCCTGGCACTCGCCTTCAACGAAATGGTGGCCAATGGCGAACTGGAAGCGCCCGTGGTCATCGGTCGCGATCACCTGGACAGCGGCTCCGTTGCCAGCCCCAACCGCGAAACCGAATCCATGATGGACGGCAGCGACGCCGTCTCCGACTGGCCCCTGCTGAACGCGCTGCTAAATACCGCCAGCGGCGCCACCTGGGTCAGCCTGCACCACGGCGGTGGCGTGGGCATGGGCTTCTCCCAGCACTCCGGTGTGGTGATTGTGTGTGACGGAACCGAAGCCGCGCGCAAACGCATCGAACGCGTGCTGTGGAATGACCCGGCCACCGGTGTTATGCGCCACGCCGACGCGGGCTATGACATCGCCAAAAACTGCGCACGGGAGCAGAGCCTCGACCTGCCAATGCTCAAAGACTAAAAAGTTTTGCGAAGAGATTTGCGGTAAAAAATTATGTATCAACTGGAAATTATCCCGGGCCAATTGAGCCTGGAACAACTGCGCCGCGTTGCACGGGAACCGGTACAACTGTCGCTACACAAAGACGCCCACGCGGCAATTGAAGCCTCGGCGAAAACCGTGGCGGATGTGATCGAACAGGGCCGCACCGTATACGGTATCAATACCGGTTTTGGCCTGCTGGCCAACACTCGTATCGAAAAGAAGGACCTGGAAACCCTGCAGCGCGCCATCGTACTATCGCACGCGGCCGGTACCGGCAACTTTATGGATGCCAATACCGTGCGCCTGCTGATGGTATTGAAGATCAACTCCCTCGCGCGCGGTTTTTCCGGCATCCGCCTGGAAGTGATCGAAGCACTGATCAAGCTGGTTAACGCCGGCGTTTACCCGGCAATCCCGGAAAAAGGTTCCGTGGGAGCCTCCGGTGACTTGGCGCCGCTATCGCATATGAGCGTGGTACTGCTTGGTGAAGGCGAGTGCTTTATCAATGGCGAACGCAAGTCTGCCGCCGAAGGCCTGAGCTTTGCCGGCATGACGCCGCTGGTACTGGCGCCGAAGGAAGGGTTGGCACTGCTGAACGGCACCCAGGCCTCCACTGCCTTCGCACTGGAAGGCATGTTTGCCGCGGAGGACCTTTTTGCCGGCGCGGTGGTAACCGGCGCACTGACTCTGGAAGCGGCCAAGGGCTCACGCCGCCCGTTCGACGACCGCATTCACGCAGCCCGCGGACAGGTTGCCCAGCGCGACGTCGCCGCCAGCTACCGCGACCTGCTCGGCACGGCCAGTGACATTGGTGACTCCCATGAAAACTGTGAAAAGGTGCAAGACCCCTACTCCCTGCGCTGTCAGCCACAGGTAATGGGCGCGTGCCTGCAGCAGATCCGCTTTGCCGCCGAGGTATTGCTGGCGGAAGCCAATGGTGTTTCCGATAACCCGCTAGTGTTTACCGACGAGGAAAACCCGGAAAACTCCGACATTATTTCCGGTGGTAACTTCCACGCGGAGCCGGTAGCCATGGTTGCCGACAATTTGGCCCTGGCCATTGCCGAAATCGGCTCTCTGTCCGAACGTCGCATGGCGCTGCTGATTGATTCCAACCTGTCCGGCTTGCCGCCCTTCCTGGTGGACAACGGCGGGGTGAACTCCGGCTTTATGATTGCCCAGGTGACCTCCGCAGCGCTGGCCAGTGAAAACAAAACCTTCGCCCATCCAGCGAGCGTCGATTCACTGCCTACCTCCGCCAACCAGGAAGACCATGTTTCCATGGCCACCTTCGCCGGTCGTCGCCTGCGCGACATGGCTGACAACACCTGCGGCATTCTCGCAGTGGAATTGCTGGCCGCCTGTCAGGGCCTCGACTTCCGCGCGCCACTGAAAACCACCGACAAGCTGGAAGATGCCAAGGCCGCCCTGCGCGAGCGCGTACCTTTCTATGACAAGGACCGCTATTTCGCGCCGGACATCGAAGAGGCCAAGCAACTGCTGGCGAGCGCCTATTACCGCGATTATCTAGCCACAGAAATGTTGCCCAGCAATCAGTAATTAGCCTGCCGCCGACCTTCGCTTGTGCGCAGTGTTCATCTGCGCGTGAGCGAAGGTCTTACTACTTATTCCTTAGCCTGCAAAAGTTAACTGGCGGCTGCCTGCTGGGACTCGTACTTCTTCGCCAGCTTGCCGCTGAGCTTTCCCGTCACCGCCCACACCAGCAACGCCACCCAGGCAATCCACGACAGTCCTGCAGGCACATTGGCGAGAAAGATTTTCCCCAAATGCTTGCGATTGAAAAAGATCGCCAGCAGGCTCGGCAAAAACCACACTGCAAAGAAAAACACCACAAAGATCGCAGTCTGCACTGGGTCCAGTCCCGACAGTAGTTCGAGGAAATCCTGAGTTTTTTGTTCAAGGTTCGACAACATAAGCAAGGTCTCTATATCTGATGGAAAATTGAATCAGGTTGTTCGATCGACGTTTGCTTTAGTACCGGCGAACAAAACTTTCTTACAACTTATTTTTCTTATTTTTTTACTTTTCGTTGATCGCCTTATTTTCTCGCTGCCAGCAATCAATCTGCTGTGCACTGCGCTGTATACGGCGCCAATACCACAGGCTCCACGCGGCCATCGCCAGGGTAAAAACACCGAGCAGGCCAATGCTGGCGGCACTGTTTTGCCCAAAGATGGGCTCCAGCCAACCAAATTGCGACAGCCACTGCCACAGCGCAAGAATCACCAGCTCTGCGACAAACAGCAGCCATGCGAATTGCAGGGTGCGACGCTTGCGCACCAGCCGCAGCCGCGCGCGCTCCAGATACGCCTGCGTGGTTTCTTCCAGCGGCGCCGACAAGCCTCGACGGTTGGAGACAGAGAACGCCATTGCCCCGATCAACAACACCAGTACCAGCAGCGCACGCCACGGTGCGTCGCGCACCTCACTGGTCAGCATCAGGTAAATTCCGCAAAACCCAACCACTATTGCCGCGCCCCATTCGAGCAGCGCGTACAAGCGCATCTTCCGCTCCTCTCGACGAATCCTGTTGCGAATAACGTCTGGTACCGGCGGCGCAACTGTCGCCTGTTGCCACACTTCCGCGAGGGCCTGCAGCTCGTCATTTTCTGCCGTATCGTTTACCGGCTTGTTGTTTGCGTCGCCACTCATACCGTCTTACCCAATTTTGTATTCAAGCGCTCGCGGGCGCGATTCAGGCGCACCGCCACATTGGATTCACTAATACCCAACACTTCGGATATCTCGCTATAGCTGAGCCCCTCAAAGCGCAGGCTCAGTACCTGGCGCATGCCCAGGGGCAGCTGCGCCACCGCGCGCATCAGCCTCTCCGCATCCCGCGCCTGTATCAAGCTGCCCTCCGGTCCCGGCCGCTCGTCACACACACTTTCCAGTAGGTCGCTGTCGCCAGTGTCCCGTCGCCGGACCAACTGGGTCACGCTGCGGTTGTGGGCAATGCGGTAAACAAAGGTGCGCAAGCTCGAATCGCCGCGGAAATTCGGCAGTGCCCGCCAGATGGCCATCCAGATCTCTTGCACGAGATCTTCCTGCTCCGCCCGATTGCGCACGTAGCTACCCGCGACACGGGCAATACCGCCGCCGCATTCATCCACCAGCTGCTGAAAGGTCCGTTCCCGAGTATCCAAGTTATCGTTATCTATCCGTTGAAATAGGCCGCTGGGCCATCACTGGCAGCGGTTGATACGGGCTACTGTACCCAGCGGGACGGAAACCTTACATAAAATTTCCCCCTTTCAGCGCAAGCACTATCTCCCCTGCAGGCCACGCAGTCCCGGCACCCTGACACCCAGCTCATCTTTATTTATGGATTCTGGAAACCCCAAGGCCAATTTCGGTCACAATCTGGCCCAGATTGAAGTTTACGTTAACGTAAACGTCAACTAGACTTCGGGCAGATCAGAGGACCGCAAATGAACGCCACCGCCACCAATAGCGCCGACAACTACAGCATTTCCGAGCTGGCCCAGGAGTTCGGGATTACCACCCGCACCATCCGCTTTTATGAAGACAAGGGGCTGATCAGCCCGGAGCGGCGTGGGCAGACGCGGGTGTATTCCCCGGAAGACCGGGTGCGCCTGAAGCTGATCCTGCGCGGCAAGCGCCTGGGATTCTCGCTGGATGAGAGCCGGGAAATCATCGATATGTACGACCCGGCCCACGGCAACGTGGAGCAGCTCAATCGCCTGCTGGAGCGCATCGAAAGCAAGCGCGAGCAACTGCGCCAGCAGCAGCGCGACATCGAGAAGATGCTCGCGCAGCTGGATGACGCCACCGCCCGCACCCAGGCGGCCCTCAAAGAACACCGTAACTAATTTCAACCTAATAACACTCTGACTGAGTCATCGCGGAGCAACCCATGAATACGCCTTACCCAACTCTTAACTTCGGCCTCGGCGAAGACATCGAAATGCTGCGGGATATGGTCTACAAGTTCTGCCAGGCAGAACTGGCCCCGCGCGCAGCACAGATCGACGAGGACAACCTGTTTCCCGCGGATATGTGGAAGAAGTTTGGAGAACTCGGCCTGCTGGGCATGACCGTAGAGGAAGAATACGGCGGCTCGAATATGGGTTACCTGGCTCACGCGGTGGCGATGGAAGAAATCTCGCGCGCGTCGGCCTCTGTCGGCCTTTCCTACGGCGCGCACTCCAACCTGTGTGTAAACCAGATCCGCAAGAACGGTACCCCGGAGCAGAAAGCCAAGTACCTGCCGAAGCTGTGCTCTGGTGAGCATGTCGGCGCACTGGCTATGAGTGAGCCGAACTCGGGTTCCGATGTGGTGAGCCTGCAGTTGAAGGCCGAAAAGAAGGGTGACCGTTTCATCCTGAACGGCAACAAGATGTGGATCACCAATGGGCCGGATGCACACACCTATGTGATCTATGCGCGCACCGAGCCGGGTATCAGCTCCGGCGGTATCACGGCGTTTATCGTGGAACGCGGGTTTAAGGGTTTCTCCCAGGCGCAGAAGCTGGACAAGCTGGGCATGCGTGGCTCCAACACCTGTGAGCTGGTGTTTGAGGATTGCGAAGTACCGGAAGAGAATATTCTGGGTCAGCTGAACGGCGGTGTGCGCGTGCTGATGAGCGGCCTGGATTACGAGCGCACGATTCTGTCTGGCGGCCCGGTTGGCATTATGCAGGCGTGTATGGATGTTGTTGTGCCGTACATTCACGAGCGCAAACAGTTTGGCAAGGCGATCGGTGAGTTCCAGCTGATGCAGGGCAAGATTGCGGATATGTATGCGGACCTGAATGCGAGCCGCGCGTATCTGTACGCGGTGGCTCAGGCTTGTGATCGCGGTGAGGATTCGCGCAAGGATTCTGCGGCGGTAATCCTGTTTACTGCGGAACGCGCCACGCAGATGGCACTGCAGGCGATCCAGACCCTGGGCGGCAATGGCTACATCAACGAATACGCCACCGGCCGCCTGCTGCGCGATGCCAAGCTGTATGAGATTGGCGCGGGTACTTCTGAGATTCGTCGTATGTTGATCGGGCGCGAGTTGTTTAACGAGACCCGATAACTTTTTGAAATTCCGTGGCGGTGCTGCCGCCGTAGCCGCTTTTCCAGACACGCCGTGAACCCATCCATGGGGGCTCTTCTAAAACATCCCTGTTTTAGAAGGTCTGGAAAAGCGGCTACGGCGGCAACACCTTCGCATCCAGGTTCTGACTACGAATTGGCCTCGTATTTTTTATGAATCAGATTCAGACCAAGATTAATTCCCGCGACCCTGCGTTTGCAGAAAACCGCGAACAGATGCAAAGCATCGTTGACGACCTGCGGGAGAAACTGGAAACCATCGCCAAGGGCGGTAGTGAGCGTGCGCGTGAGAAGCATGTGTCGCGCGGCAAGCTGCTCCCGCGTGACCGTATTGATGCACTGCTGGATCCCGGCAGTCCTTTCCTGGAATTCTCGCAGCTCGCCGCCTTCGATGTGTACGGTGAAGACGTGCCAGCGGCAGGAATTCTGACCGGAATCGGTACCGTATCCGGCCAACCCTGTGTGATTGTGGCCAACGATGCAACGGTGAAGGGTGGTACCTATTATCCGCTTACCGTGAAGAAGCACCTGCGTGCGCAGGCCATTGCCGACGAAAACAATCTGCCGTGTATTTATCTGGTGGATTCCGGTGGCGCCAACCTGCCGCGGCAGGATGAGGTGTTCCCGGATCGCGAACACTTCGGGCGCATCTTCTTTAATCAGGCCAACCTGTCGGCAAAGAATATCCCGCAGATCGCAGTGGTAATGGGTAGTTGTACCGCCGGTGGAGCCTACGTTCCAGCCATGGCAGATGAGTCCATTATGGTTAAGGAACAGGCCACCATTTTCCTCGCCGGCCCGCCGCTGGTAAAAGCCGCTACCGGCGAAGAGGTGACTGCCGAAGAGCTGGGTGGTGCCGAGGTGCACTGTAAGACTTCCGGGGTTTCCGATCACTTCGCCAACAACGACACCCATGCGCTGCAGATCGCGCGCAATTCTGTGGCCAGGTTGAACCGGGTCAAGAATCCGGGTCTGGACATCAAGAAGCCGATCGAGCCGATTTACCCACGGGAAGATATTTACGGGATTGTGCCGAAGGATTCACGCCAGCCGTTTGACGTGCGCGAGATTATTGCGCGCGTGGTGGACGGTTCTGAATTTGACGAATTCAAGGCGATGTACGGCACCACGCTGGTGACCGGTTTTGCCCGTATTCACGGTTATCCTGTGGGCATCGTCGCCAACAACGGCATCCTGTTTGCCGAGAGCGCACAAAAAGGCGCGCACTTTATTGAGCTGTGTGCACAGCGCAACATTCCGCTGGTATTCCTGCAGAACATCACCGGCTTTATGGTGGGCAAGCAGTATGAAGCCGGCGGCATCGCCAAGCACGGTGCCAAGATGGTGACCGCGGTGGCCACCGCCAAGGTACCCAAGATCACGATTTTGATCGGCGGGTCTTTCGGGGCCGGCAACTACGGTATGTGCGGCCGCGCCTACGATCCCAACTTCCTGTTTATGTGGCCCAACGCGCGCATTTCCGTGATGGGCGGTGAGCAGGCAGCCGGTGTACTGGCACAGGTCAAGAATGACCAAATGGCGGCAAAAGGCGAAAGCTGGAGCGAGGGAGAGATCGCCAAGTTCAAGCAGCCAATCATCGACGATTACGAACACCAGGGGCACCCCTACTACGCGTCGGCACGCCTGTGGGACGACGGTGTGATCGACCCCAAAGATACCCGCACGGTACTGGGCTTGTGTCTGGCCGCGGCCACCCACAAAGAGCCCGAGGAAACCAAGTTCGGCGTTTTCCGCATGTAGAATGTTGGCTGAACCGGCTAATCCTCTGCCTATACGAATTAAGGAAAGAACATGACCGATAAAATGCTGTGCGAGATCGATAGCGAAGGCGTCGCGACGGTAACCCTGAACCGTCCCGAGATTCACAACGCCTTTGACGACGATCTGATTCGCCAGCTGGGCGAGACCTTCGACAAGCTCGCCAACAGCGGCGGCGTGCGCGCACTGATTCTCGCTTCCAATGGCAAGAGTTTCTCCGCCGGCGCCGACCTGAACTGGATGAAGCGCATGGCGGAATACAGCGAAGAGCAAAACCGCCAGGACGCGGCAGCGCTCGCGGCCATGCTGCACAAACTCGATCAGTTCCCGGCACCGACCATCGCGCGCGTGCAGGGTGCAGCCTTTGGCGGTGCCGTTGGACTGGTGAGCTGCTGCGATATCGCCATTGCCACCGAGCGCGCCAGCTTCTGCCTGAGCGAAGTAAAAATCGGCCTGCTGCCCGCCACCATCAGCCCCTACGTGATCAACGCCATCGGCGCGCGTCAGGCACGCCGCTACTTCGTCACCGCCGAGCGCTTTTCTGCAGCGCGTGCCCAGGAAATCGGGCTGGTTTCGGAAGTTGTTGCCGAGGGCGATCTGGACCTGACCGTACAGAAACTGGTGAACAGTATTACCGACAACGGCCCCAACGCCGTCACCATGGCCAAACAGCTGGCCATGTCCATGTCCAACCGGGTAATCAATTCGGAGCTTCAGGGCCAGACCAGTGCACTGATTGCCGCCGTGCGGGTTTCCCCAGAAGGCCAGGAAGGATTGAGCGCGTTCTTGGAAAAACGCGCACCAAGCTGGATGAACACCAGCGAAGACTGAAACGCACAACAACGCTTGCACAGTACAGAAGTCTAAATTGAAGGCCGGGTAGCGGAGGCGAGTTTTCAGGATCGTCGCAAACAGGAAGTTTGCGCCGAAGCGCCCAGGGATGGGTTCACAGCGTTCCTGAAAACTCGTCTCCGCTACCCGGCCGCCAGAAAAGCCGGAACAGAGCTCCACCAAGAGCGCGAAAAACCAAACAGAGCCAGCCATGATTCGCAAACTGCTGATCGCCAACCGCGGCGAAATTGCCTGTCGCATTATCCGCACCGCACGCCGTCTCGGCGTTGCCACCGTCGCGGTTTACTCCGATGCAGACGCCAATGCCCTGCACGTGCAGCAAGCCGACGAAGCCGTGCACCTGGGCCCGGCGCCCGCCAAAGAATCCTATCTGGATATCGACAAGGTCCTCGACGCAGCCAAACGCACCGGTGCCGACGCCATTCACCCGGGCTACGGTTTCCTGTCGGAGAACGCGCACTTCTGCCGCGCCTGTGAAGAAGCCGGCATTATCTTTGTCGGTCCTCCCGCCGGCGCCATCGAAGCCATGGGCTCCAAGTCCGCCGCCAAGCGAATCATGGAAGAAGCCAAGGTGCCACTGGTACCGGGCTACCACGGCCAAAGTCAGGACCCGGGTATTCTCGAAGGCCACGCCAACCGCATTGGCTACCCGGTACTGCTGAAAGCAGCTGCTGGCGGCGGCGGTAAAGGTATGCGCCGTGTGGATAAACCCGACGAGTTCCACGCTGCACTGGATGCCGCCAAGCGTGAAGCGCTGAACGCCTTCAACGATGACATCATGTTGATCGAACGCTACGTGGTAAATCCGCGCCATGTGGAAATCCAGGTGTTCTGCGACAAACAGGGCAATGGGGTTTACCTGTTTGAGCGCGACTGCTCCGTACAGCGCCGCCACCAGAAAGTCGTCGAAGAAGCACCGGCTCCAGGCCTACCGGCGGAGACCCGCAAAAAAATGGGCGAAGCCGCACTGCGCGCCGCGCACGCGATCGGCTATGTCGGTGCCGGCACCGTGGAATTTCTGCTGGATGCCGGTGGCTCTTTCTACTTTATGGAAATGAACACCCGCCTGCAGGTGGAGCACCCGGTCACCGAGATGATCACCGGGCAAGACCTTGTCGCGTGGCAGCTCGCCGTCGCCGCCGGTGATCCCCTGCCGCTTGCACAAGACGACCTGCATATCGTCGGCCACGCCTTTGAAGTGCGCATTTACGCGGAAGATCCGGACAACGATTTCCTGCCGGCCACTGGCAAGCTGTTGCGCCACCAGCCGCCGCCGGAGACCCAATCCGTGCGCGTGGATACTGGCGTGCAGACCGGCGATGAAATCAGCGTGCACTACGACCCGATGATCTCCAAGCTCATCGTACACGGCAGCAACCGCCGCGAAGCGCTGGCAAAACTCGACCGCGCACTGCAGCACTATCAGATTGCCGGCCTGCGCCACAATATTGAGTTTTTGCGCCGCGTGATCAATCACACCGCATTTGTGAACGGCCGTGTGAATACCCACTTTATTGAGGATCACGAACAGGAAATCCTGCAACAGGAGCAGCAGCTGCGTTCGCAACAGTGTGCCGCCATTGCCGTATTTCTTGCCCACCGCGAAACCCGCGACCAGCACCGCTCTGCCCCCAAGGCAGACACGCACTCACCGTGGCACAGTGGCAACAACTGGCGCAACGGCCTGACGGTTTGGCGCAGCCAAAAGGTGGAAGTGCACGGACGCGAAATCGAGATTCATTTTTCTGGCAGCGAGCAAAACCTCAGCTGGCAGTGCAGCGCTGCCGTGGACAACCAGAGCGGTACCGTTTCCGCGCTGCATGGCCAGGGCGTTGCAGTTCTGGATGGGCGCCGGGTGAATTATTCCAGTGTGTCCCACGATGACGAAGGCACGGTTTTTGTCAGCGGCGAGCAGGTCGACTTCAAAATCCTGCCACCGGATATCGGCGAAGGGGCCGATGCCGCACACGGACTGGAAGCGCCGATGAACGGCACCATTGTCACCCTGCTGGTTGAGCCTGGTGCGCAGGTTGCACAGGACGAACCACTGCTGGTGATGGAGGCAATGAAGATGGAGCACACCCTGCGCGCACCGGCGGACGGCACCGTGAGCCAATTCTTTTGCGCGCCGGGCGAACTGGTAGATGGTGGCAGCCTGCTGATCGATTTCAGCAGTGAAACAGTCAAAAACTAACAGCCCACGTACAGCGAGCCAGGCACAACAGGCGGGGCAGCCCGCCAGGCGTAACCAGCGAAAAATACCTAACGAGGTTCAAGGCAATGTCACTGCCCCACAAGGTAAAGATGGTCGAAGTCGGCCCCCGCGACGGGCTGCAAAATGAAAAACAGCCGATTTCGGTGGCGACCCGCGTGCAGCTGATCGACCTACTGAGCGACAGCGGTCTGCAGGTCATCGAAGCAGGCAGCTTTGTCAGCCCCAAATGGGTGCCACAAATGGCAGCCAGTGAAGACGTACTTGCCGGTATTCGACGCGCCCCCGGCGTCACCTACAGTGCGCTCACCCCCAACATGGTTGGATACGAGCGCGCCCGCGACGCACGGGCCGACGAAGTCGCGGTGTTCGGTGCGGCATCAGAAAGCTTTACCCGTAAAAACATCAACTGCTCAATCGAAGAAAGCCTCGAGCGCTTCCGCCCGCTCGCCGAACAGGCGCGCATGGATGGCATCCCGGTACGCGGCTATGTTTCCTGTGTACTCGGCTGCCCTTACGAGGGTGACATTCCTGCGGCAAAAGTTGCCGAGGTCAGCCGCGCCCTGCTGGATATGGGCTGCTACGAAATCAGCCTCGGCGATACCATCGGCGTTGGCACCC
The DNA here is from genome assembly GCF_019800665.1 of Microbulbifer agarilyticus. GTDB lineage: Bacteria > Pseudomonadota > Gammaproteobacteria > Pseudomonadales > Cellvibrionaceae > Microbulbifer > Microbulbifer agarilyticus_C. The sequence goes on along the minus strand of NZ_JAHVKO010000004.1, from coordinate 657,950 downwards.
CGGAGAAAGCGCGCCACATGATCGAGACTGTCGCACAACAAGTCCCGATGGAAAAACTCGCCGTGCACTTCCACGATACCTACGGGCAGGCGCTGGCAAACATCTACGCGGCACTGCAGGCGGGTGTGAGCGTTATCGATTCGGCGGTGGCCGGCCTCGGTGGCTGCCCCTATGCGCGCGGCGCCTCGGGCAATGTGGCCAGCGAAGATGTGCTGTATATGCTCGACGGACTCGGTATTCACACCGGTGTGGACCTGGCGCGGCTAGCCAAGGCGGGCAATTTTATTTCCCGCGCCTTGGAGCGCGAGAGCAACTCGAAAGTAGCGCGGGCGATCGCCGGTGAGAGCGGCTGCATCGAGGGGGATTAAGGTACCCTCTGTCAGGCACCCTCTATTAGGTATCCTCTATCAGTCCCTCCTATTAGGGCGATAGCAGCACCGGGGTCACTAGATTCATCTTGATCTGCTACTATCGAGCGCTCTTATCCAATCGCCTGAAATTTGTCCGCATGAAAGTCTTACGTTTTGGCCTTATCGTCGTCACCACTCTGCTGCTACTGGCCGCCCTGATCGCCCCCCGTCTGATCGGGCCCCAGGTGGAGACGGTGTTGCAACAGCAGCTCAGCCAGCAAGACAATATCGAACTGACCGGTTATCGACGCGGCTGGTTTGGCGCCGAGGCGGTGACCCTGCTCACCGGCAAGGACGGCAAAACCGAGACCCAGAGCGACATCCAGCACGGTCCGGTGCTGTTTACCCGCAGCGGCCTCAAGGTCGGCGCCCTGTACGCGGAAACCCGCCTGACCGGCAAACAGCTGGAACCGTCTCTGCGTCACCAGCTAGAGGCCTACTACGGCCCGATAAGCCAGGTTCTGGATGAAAGTCCGGTAGTGGTCGAAACCCTCGTTGCCACCAACAATCGGGTGATCAACACCCTGCACCTGCAGCCCATCGACCGCAACGTGGCGGACCAGCAAATCCAGTTTGCCGGGGGCAAGATTCGCCTAGTGACCGATTACACTGGACAGCAACAAGACAGCCGCTTCGAACTGGGTGAGTTTGTGCGCATGGATGGCCACCGCGAGGCGCTGTACCTGCAATCCGCCAGTGGCGACTTCGCTCTGGCGCCAACCGGCGCAGGCACCCTGCAGCTCAAATTGCCACTGGTGCGCACCAACAATGATTCCGGCCCGCTGGAACTGCGGGATGTTGCACTGGACTACACCGGCGAGCTGGTTGCGCCAAAGACCCTAAAGGTGCAAACCGCAATCAACCTGCCGGACATCCAGTCCGCCACACCTGCCAGCAGCCTGACTCAGCAGCTTCACCTGCCCGCGGTCACCTATGACGACCTGCACCACTTCCTGTACAGCCTGTTACTAAAGCCCTCCGCCGAGCGCAGCTGGCCACAGGTGTTCCAGCGTCCACTACAGGCGCAACAGCAGCTGGATATCGCCACCGCAAATGGACCCATGCAACTGCAACTGGATGTGGACTGGAAAGGGATCCCGCGCAGTCAGCGAGTACAGAATGACAAGCTGTTCTGGCTGGACAGCCTGGAGGGCAGCGCGAATATTTCAGCGTCTGAGCAGGCGCTGATGCAGTCACCACTGATCATGCAGGCAAGCGCGCTGAAACAGTACGGCTTTCTGCTGGAAGAGAACGGCCAGCTGACCATGCACCTGCAGCTGGATAAAGGGGTGCTGGCGGTCAACGGCCAGCAGCTGCCCGCGGACCTGTTTGTGCTCGCGCTGATGGGCGGGCTCTAAGCCCCCCGCACACCACCCCGCATTTTGCAGACAAAAAAAGAGCGGCCTCCTGGGCCGCTCAACGGTTTTCTCTCACCGTTTATCGTTACAACTTCAATTCTTTTACCAATCGGCGCTGCGACTTAAGACTCTGCGACTTAAGAGTAAGCAGGGCGATTGTCTGCCAGATTCAGCCAGCCACGCACTACGCGGTAAACTACCCAGATCCAACTGATTCCCCAGACCACAAAACCAATCAGAATCCACACCGTCGCCCAACCGATCACAAACCACAGCAGGCTGTACCAGAAGGTGCGGATTTGCCAGCGGAAATGGGACTCGGCCAGGGTGCCGCGCACATCGCCGCGCTTCGCGTAGTTGATAATCACGCCGACAAAGAAGGGGACCGCGGTGAAAATACTGATCGCTTGAATCAGGTACACCAGGGTGGCGACATCGCGCGCAGAGCGCTCACGTTCCGTTTGTTGCTCAACAGGGTACTGCTCGGGCATGGCTCGACTTCCATTCATTCACTTTCATTAAACCAGCGCTAAGTGTAAGCGCTATTGCCACTCAGGATAACCGCTGCCAGCGGCTACCCATCGCGACAATCACCGGGTTTATCTCAGTGCCCACTCGGTATGGACGTTTTTCTCGCGCCAGGATTTCAGCTGTTGAATGGAAGTGCGCATCAGCCCGAGGATCTCGGTGCGCTGGTGGCGGCAGTAGTCGCGCTCGCTGTCGATGGACAAGCGGGCCGACAACGCTTTCAGGCGCCCGGCAACCACCTCCAAGCCGACACTTTCTGCTTCCGCGGCGATCGCCTGCGCCTGGTGTTGGGCGTCGAGCCAGTGTCGACCGGTCAGAGCGCTGGTGAAGGCGGTGATTTTCTTGGGCAGGCTGGCGAGGCGCTCCCCAAGTAACTCGGCAAACGCCAAGTGGCCGAGGGTATCCCGTTGCCGCTCGAGCGTGATTGAGTTCAATACTTTGTTGGCGCGAGACGTTTTGCTCTTGGTCCGTTTGCCCTGGGCTTTCTGCTCCACCCAGCTCAACAACTGCGCCAGCTGCGCCTCGGAAGGCTCGCTCGGCAACACTCCGGTCAATCCCTTCGCCATATAGTGCTCGCGATCACCCTTATTCAGGCTGTCGAGCATGCCAAAAATAAGCAGGCTGTCATTGGAATAATCGCCGCGCATTTTCCGCGCCGTTTCCACACCATCGATCAGGGGTAGGCGTACATCAATCAGCACCAAGTCGTATTTCGCTTTGAGGGCTGCCTCGGCGCCATCAATTCCATTGCTCTCGCAACGTACCTCATGCCCCCCGGCCTCCAGTCGCCGGCGTAAGCTGGCGTGCCCATCATTTTCCACCAATAGAATATTCAGTGGCTGATGCGCCTCCTCAACACCCTGTGCCGAAACTGCCGGTACCTGGCCAGCGGCGCCTACGCCCTCGGGAGTCCCCTGGCCGGCCCGCTGGATCTCTTCGATATTGCTGCGTAGCGTACGGCACTGCCCCAATGCCGCGTCCGCCAGGTGCCGGCTTTCATCATTGCCGCCGCGCGCGAGCAAGCTCATGGTACTGACCAGGGTTTCCAAGGGCTTGCGCATACGGTGCCCGGTCATGGAGAGGAAATCCCGGTGCTCTTCTTCGGACTGCGCAGCGGAAAGCTTGACCTCCTCCAACAACTTATCCCGCTCCATCAGCTCATGAACCCGGGTCTGCACCTGGCGAAACAGTTTGGCGTTCTCTGCCTGCAAATCTGAGACACGGACAGCTGCGGATTCCTGGGCCGCCTGCAGCTGGGCCCGCAACCGCATATAGAGCGCCATAAGGCCAACGAGTGAGGCTCCTGTAAGCAATAACCAGAACAGGGGGATCCCAGTATCAAGCAATAGTGCCTGGCCGGGAAAGGCGTATGCAGCCGTCGGCGCGAGGGCGATCAGCGCACAGGCGATACAGGTACGGGCAACGATAGGGCGAGCATTTATGGTGTTAGCACCAACAACGGGGCTACCCACCGGGCGGCAGTAGGTCATGGTCATATTCATCCTTGAAACCATTGGTACGTACGGGTTAATCCTGCAACCCGATCAAAACCCACGTTGTATACCCGTTAACGGGGCACTTATTAGAGGGTTTTGTGTGCGCCGGTATTTACACCCCGGCGGATATTTCGCATCCTGCTGCGAATTCTTGGACGCTATTCCTACGTCCATAGGCTCAGTGGAGCAATTCGCTTAGCGGTGTTTTACACCAAACAAGCGTCCCACTTAAGTCAATTTTACGCCAATATTCCCGAACGTGCCGGAAATCTTGCCAGGCGCATTGGAAGTCACCCGCCCGGGCAAGTCAACTTCACGCGATTACAGCTACTTAACGCCACAGGTGGCGGTATCCATGTCATCCGTGACATGCGTCCCCGCGCTGCGCCGCGCCCAAACACGGCGCAGGAAATCCAGATAGATTCCGTACGGACGCCCAAGAACGCCGGCGATCATGGCGAAGGTAATACAGGCAGTGGCGATCTCTGCCATAGACGCGCCACCGAGCATCATATTGACGGTGTACAGCGGTAGCTGAAAACTCAGAAACACAAATGTATCCACTGCGTAATTATGCAGGGCGCCGCCGCGACCAAAGCGTTTTACGATCCAAGCGCGGTACATACTGAACGGACGCGCGATCACCGAGTTAAACACCACCGCCAGCAGGCGAATTTTCAGGTGTTCACTCCAGCTCATCCCCGCCAGCAACAGCTCGATGGGAATGGCGATTGCCCAGGAAAAGCTGTTCATGGCGAACACGTCCAGCAGCCACTCATTCCAGCGCGTGCGACGGTTGCGGCGCTCGTTGACCTGCGAATTTGTAGACTGGGTAGTTTCAACCGGCTGCTCGTCCTCCAGCACCATAACGGGCGGAGACACAGGAATGGCTTCGGTTGCCTGCGATAGAGACTGGGGCGACATAGTGATACTTGACCTGAACCGCGGCGGGCTTGTGGCCCCCACAGGCGAGAACTGAACATTATTTGGTCACTTTTGGTGACGACGGCGATTATATCCACCAAATTTTCAAAATCCAGCCTTCACATATTAAATTTTAATTATTTATCGCAATTACATCCTACTTTACGGTTTTCACCTCCAAAGCCATCCTAAGGCGGCTTACCTACAAGCAAAACTCGACACTCCTAAGGCCATACCGGTCGCGTATTGGCCGTCGTCTACAGAGAGACTGTTGGTGTTTGGGGCCGCGACACCGGAGCTCAGAAGACCCTGTAGCGCTAGTTCCGGTGAGTGCGAGGAGTGCGGGGCATGGGGAAGGCTATTGCAGATTAAACTGATCGCGCAGGTAGATGGCCGCCATCAATAACAGCAGGGTGCACACCCACACGGCGATGTAGATCTTCATGGCTTTGTTGGCAGACTTCTTCTGCCACCAGGTACGCGGCTCAATCCCCTTCATCAAGAACACCAACTTACACGCAAGATTGACGCACACGATATTCACCGCCAACAACAGGCCGGCACCCAGGGCCAGCTGCCACTTGCCGGAGCCCAGCATCATGCCGAAGGTGGCTGCCGGCGGCAGCAGTGCGACGGCCACCATCACCCCGACCAAAACGCTGGATAACCCGGAGGTCATCGACAGTGCGGCGGCGGCACCGGACGCCAGCGCCAGCACCACCGAGTCCCACCCCACATAGGTGCGTGACAATAGCTCGTTGCTGAGCGCCCCCCAGGGCCAGATCAGGCCAATCACCACCGACAGGCCCACGGCCACCGAGAGGCCTACCACCAGTGTTTTCAACGCGCTGCGCATCAACGCCGTGTCCGCCAGCGCGGTGCCCAGGCCAAACGCCATATTGGGCCCCAGCAACGGCGCGATCACCATGGCGCCGATGACCGCGGCAACATTGTTTTCCAGCAGGCCGATGGCGGCAACCAGGGTGGAAAGCACCACCAGGATCACGTAATCCCGATCCAGTCGGGCACTCTTTTCCGCACTGGCGTACAGCGCCTCGCGCGCTGCCAGGGCGGTGTCTTCCTTCTTGCGCTGCGCATCGCTGGGCTTGGGCAGCGACAGCTCCACCGGAATAACCAGCACGCGCGCTCCGGCCACGCCATCCACCAGCGGCGCGAGATCGTCGAGAAACACCTGTACCTTGTCGTCGCTGGTGAGTAGCCGCATGGCCTGGTGCCCGCTCTGCACCGGCCCCTCGATGCGAAACTCCTCGGCCTTGCGCGCTTCGGCAATAGCCGCGACACGGTCGGTATCGCGCGGGTCGGTGAGAATGGCAAGCAGTTTCACGGCAAGTCAAACCCGCTCAAAAGGCATCTTCGGGGATATGACACACCACCTCTACTTGGTGTCCATCCGGATCGCGCACATAGGCACTGAAGTAATCCGCGTGGTATTCCGGACGCAGACGTGGCGCGCCACCGTCTTCGCTACTGTCATCTGCAGCACCAGCCTTCAGCGCAGTTTGATAGAAGGCGTGCACGGTTTCCCGGTCTTCGGCGCTAAAGGCGATGTTCACTGCGGGTGTCGTGGTCGAGCCACCTTTGATTAGTAACTGCGGCTTACCACCCCAACCAAATCCGGCCCAGTTGCCCATTTCCATGGCCAGCTCGTATCCCAGAGGCGCCAGCGCCGCCAGGTAAAATGCCTTGCTGCGCTCGTAGTCGTGCACAGTCAAACCGATATGGTCGAGCATGGAGGCCTCCCGCTAGAGAATCTTTTTGTTTGGGGAGATGAGTATAGATAGCGCATAGGGAAAAGATCCCGCACACGCGGCGATGGCAGTGCCCGTTAAGAAACGGGCAGGAAGAAGTCAGGCTGGAGCTGAGATACGATTGAGGGAGGGACGTTTCAAATGACGCCGAAACAGGCGAGCATTCCGTAGACCACCACAGCAGTGCCGCAAATAAACTGCCCAAGGATCAGCGCACGGATAGCGAAGGTGTAGCGAATGCAGCGGCCCTGGTTATTCAGGTCACGGGTGAAAATTCGTGCCGGCTCTGGCAGTTGCGCTTCGATGGCGCGTAAGCCGGGTACCGTCAGGTTCAACAGCTGGCGACTGCGCATATCCATCACCCAGAATACGGCAGATACAATCACCACAAATCCGCCCAGCAGCACCAGGATGAGCGGATGAAAGCCTTTTTCCACGGCGGTAAAAATACCGCCATCGGCAAACATGGAAAGCACCACAAAAAAGTTAAAGGCTTTTAAACGCTGTTCGGCGTTAAAACGATAGTGGTCACACAGGTACTGCTGTTCGTTCACGGAAGTGCTCTGACTGCTTTAGGTGGGACAATTACGGCGTTTGCTGAGACAGCTTGCCATGCAAATCATTAACGGCTTTCAGTGCCGCGGAACCATACCAGGGGTGCAGTTCCATCACCAGGCGACCGGCCTGTATTGCCGGATCTGTCTCGGTCAATTTGCGCGCTTCTTCTACCGTATCCACATCAAATACATAAATTCCGCGCAATGCACCGCCATCAAGAAATGGGCCGGCCAGCACCAGCACGCCCTCGCTCGCCAGACGCTGGATATTTGCCATGTGCGCACGTTGCAGCTCCGCCGCGGTAGCTTCGTCCTGATCGCGATTCGGGCCAGCCTTTAACAGTGCCAGCACATATTTGTGCATTCCATATTTATCGGCACCGAGCTCCGATGCCAACTGGGGGTCGTAGGTGGGCTTTTTGTCGACGGACTCCTCCGCCGCGGCACCAGTCGATAGCAGCACGGCCGTGAGAGTCGGAATTATCCAGTTGCGTAGTTTCATCATGTTATTACTTATTATTTTTTATCGGGTCTTGGGGCAAAAATGGTCAGGGCACAATCAGCACATCGGTGTTGGCACGGCCGAGGATACGCTCGGCGGTATTACCCAGCAAGAAGCCTTTTGGCCCCTTGCGCACACCACGCCCCACAAGTATTGCGCGCGCTTTATTGCGGTCCACGACACGGTTTACTTCGACCGCGGGCTTGCCGGTGACAAAGTGCGTTTTTTTACATTCTACCCCGCTGTCGGCAATAACCGTATCTATAGCTGACAACAGGGCACCGGCCTGCTCGCGGAATTCATCCAGGTCCGCCACTTCATCGGGCGTAGGCACACAGGCTACGGCTTCCAGGTCGGCCCCGACTAGCGCGCTCAATGTACCACCCACGGCGAGTACGCGTTGGTTTAATTCCACATGCAGAGGGTTGTCGATGGCGGGATCCAGGGCGCCAACGATGCGATCGCGCTTCACCCAGTGGGTACTCACTGCGAGCCACAGGGGCGCGGGAACCGACTCGATCATGCGCCAGTCAATGGAGCCGAAGCCGCCACGGCCGAATTGTTTTTGTGCGGTTTTTACCACCAGGTCGCAGTCATTGGCGGCGAGATAGTCGAGGGTCCAGTAGGGGATATCGTGGTGCCAGATGACTTCGGCGGTGGAGCCCGCAGGAAGTGAGTGCTCGCTCTGCAGTTCTTGCAGCCATTTTTTGCGCTCATTTTGAATCTGGTCGCTGACGTTCAGCACGGAACCGGACAGCAGAGGAATGGAGACCACGGGCTCGTAGACAAAGCTCACCAGATGCAGCTTCGCGCCCGACTTTTCCGCCAGCTCCAGTGCCCGCTCCAAGGCTATCTGTTCATGCTTGGGCTTGTCGAGGATGACGAGAATATTCTGCATGTGGCCTCCGTTGCTACAGGGAAATATTCAAATCCTTTAATTCATTAAATCACTGGATGTCGATTTTGTCTTGGCTCAGAGCAAGACGACCCAGCTCGGGGCTCGTATTGTTGGCGCCCTCTGGCGGTGAAGTACCGGGTATCGCTTTTCGAAACCGCTGTGAATACGTCCCTGTACGCTGCGTCGGCGACATCCCTGTCGCCGACGCTTTCGAAAAGCGATACCCGGCACTCCACCTTCGCATTTAGCGAATATATTTCACTTGTGACCCGGTAAAACTTGCACGCGGCAGCGGGAATGGAAGGGAAAGTGCTGGGGGCGGGTTTTCAGGAGCGTCGCAAACAGGAGGTTTGCGCCGCAGCGCCCAGGGATGGGTTTACAGCGGTCCTGAAAACCCGCCCCCAGCGCTTTTCCCCACCGGACGCCCAATAGAACGTCCAGGGACGGAGGAACGTAATTACTTGTTCGCGCGATGATCCACCAGCTCATCAACCACAGAAGGATCGGCAAGTGTGGAGGTGTCACCCAGAGAATCCAACTCGTTGCAGGCGATCTTGCGCAAGATGCGGCGCATGATTTTGCCAGAGCGGGTTTTCGGCAGGCCCGGGGCCCACTGAATGATGTCGGGCTTGGCGATAGGACCGATCTCCTGCACACACAGGTTGATCAGTTCCTTGCGCAATTCCTCGGAGGGCTCGCGGCCATTTTTCAGGGTCACATAGCAGTAGATACCCTGGCCCTTGATGTCGTGTGGATAACCCACCACTGCGGCCTCGGCAGTATCTTCGTGCAGCACGATCGCGCTTTCGATTTCTGCGGTGCCCAGACGGTGGCCGGAGACATTCAGTACATCGTCGATACGGCCGGTAATCCAGTAGTAACCGTCGGCGTCGCGGCGCGCGCCGTCACCGGTGAAGTAGTAGCCGGGGAAGGTGGAGAAATAGGTGTCGATCATGCGCTGGTGATCGCCGTAGACACTGCGGATCATGCTCGGCCAGCTGGCCTTCATCACCAGAGCGCCTTCACCTTCACCGTCAATTTCCTGGCCTTTCTCATCCAGCAGCGCCGGCTGTACGCCGAAGAACGGGCGTGTCGCGGAACCGGGTTTCATCGCGGTTGCGCCGGGCAGCGGGGTAATCATGTGCGCGCCGGTTTCGGTCTGCCACCAGGTATCCACAATCGGGCAGCGATTTTCGCCGACCACATTGTGGTACCACTCCCAGGCTTCCGGGTTGATCGGCTCGCCCACGGTGCCCAGCAGTTTCAACGAGCTGCGGTCGCACTTGGTAACGAAATCGTCGCCGGCGCCCATTAGCGCGCGAATCGCGGTGGGTGCGGTGTAGAAGGTGTTTACCTTGTGTTTTTCCACAACCTGCCAGCAGCGAGAGGCATCCGGGTAGGTCGGTACACCTTCGAACATCAGTGATATGGCGCCGGCACACAGCGGGCCATAGACGATGTAACTGTGGCCGGTGATCCAGCCAACGTCTGCGGTACACCAGAAGACGTCGCCTTCTTTGTAATCGAAGGTGTACTTGAACGTCATGGTAGAGGCCAGCAGGTAGCCAGCGGTGGTGTGCAGTACGCCCTTGGGTTTACCGGTAGAGCCGGAGGTGTACAGGATAAACAGCGGGTCTTCCGCGTTCATCGGTTCGGGGGCGCAGTCGGTGCTTTGCTCGGCGACGGATTCTGCGTACCAGATATCGCGCTTGCTGTCCCAATCCACATTGGCGCCGGTACGCTTAACCACAACCGCGGTATGCACGTCCGGGCAGCTAGCCAGGGCCTTATCCACATTCGCTTTCAGTGGCACCTTGCGGCCACCGCGCACGCCTTCGTCGGCAGTGATCACCAGGCGGCAGTCGGAATCGAGAATACGGTCTTTCAGAGAGTCGGGGGAGAAGCCACCGAAGACCACGGAGTGCACTGCACCGATACGGGTACAGGCAAGCATGGCGTAGGCCGCTTCCGGGATCATCGGCATGTAGATGCACACGCGATCACCCTTGTTGACGCCACGCGCCTTGAGCAGGTTGGCCAGGCGTCCTACGTTGTCGTGCAGCTCCTGATAGGTGATGTTCTTACTGTCGGCCGGATCATCACCTTCCCAGATCAATGCGGTCTGCGCTGCGCGGGTTGGCAGGTGGCGGTCGATACAGTTAACGGAAACATTCAGTTCGCCGTCGGCAAACCAGGCCGCGTGACCCTTGGTCAGGTCTTCCTCGACCACCTTGGTGAACGGCTTGCTCCACTGCAGGAAGTCGTTGGCCTGCTGGGACCAGAACGCCTGCGGGTCCTCTACGGACTGGCGGTACATCCGCTGGTAGTCGTCATTGGTGACGAGGGTATTGGCGGCAAAGGTTTCGGGCACCGGGTAGGTGTGCACTTCAGACATCATTTTCTCCCTTATTAGTATTATCGGGATGCTGCACGGCCCCATTCATTGAGACCTGTTGGCTGCAGGCATCACAGCGATACGCCCGGCAATCGCTATACCCGGCGCGTTGTGTGGCACGGCCATCTATCACTGGAAATGTGTCGCTGGCACTGTGTCACTGATATTCGAGTCGCTGCTATCCCGACAAGTTATACCACTGGCGGCGGCTGCATGACAACGCTGTCACCGATCCTGTCCTTTCATCATAGCCTGACGTCTTTGCGCTTTCCCACCGTCTGGCTGGAATCCCGTGCCTTTTTTGTCGCAAGCAGGCAAAATATGGCGACAATAAAAGTGATCACATTTTGATATTGCCGGAGGTAGGTATGACTGCGAAGTTGATGCGCGTTGCAGAGGGTAAGGTGGAGAGAGAGTCCGGGGTGGTGGCACCGGAGAAGGTACTGGCGGGCAACCCGCAGCAGTGGACCGAGCACTTTTTCACCAACAAGAAGGACAACTTCTTCTGTGGTATCTGGTCTTCCGATGCCGGCAAGTGGTCACTTACTTACAGTGAGGACGAGTTCTGCTACATCATTGATGGCGAGGCGATCATTACCGATGCCGACGGGGACAGTGAGCGGGTTACCGCCGGGGATGCATTCTGTATTCCGGCGGGATTTGAAGGAACCTGGGAAACCATTGGTTCGGTTAAGAAGTTTTATGCGATTTATGAAGAGTAACTCGGCCTGAGGGGCTACCACTAGCGAACTTAGTGGCGGCCCTGTAGCGGCTATGGTTTTTCAGGACCGCTGTGAATACATCCCTGTACGCTGCGTCGGCAACATCCATGTTGCCGACGCTCCTGAAAAACCATACCCACCACAGCCCCTTCGCATCTACACACATGACACCGCCCTAACCACCAATTAATCCCTTGAGGTGAGCTACAACGCTGCGCCCCAGTGCAGATAACGCATAACCACCTTCCAGCGCGGAAACAATCCGCCCTTCGCAGTTCTCGTCTGCGTATTCCCGCAGCCTCTCGGTTACCCACAGGTAGTCGTCTTCCTTAAAACGCAGTTGCGCCATAGCGTCTTCCACATGTCCGTCAAATCCAGCGGAGATAAACAACATCTGTGGCTGAAACTTTTCCAGGGCTGGCAGCCACTGCTCGGCGACGATCTCGCGCAGCGCGTCACCACCAGCGCCCGCTTCCAACGGGGAGTTGATGATATTGGCCGGCAATTCTCCAGTGCCGGAGAACGGGTAGTACGGCGACTGGAAGCTGGAGCAGAACAGGTAGCCATCGCGGCCGGCGGCAAAGTCTTCGGTACCATTGCCGTGATGCACATCAAAATCGAGGATCGCAACTCTTTCGAAACCATGCTGTGTTCGCGCGTGCTCGGCAGCAATTGCAATATTGTTAAACAGACAGAAACCCATGGCCTTGTCACGCTCGGCGTGATGGCCCGGTGGGCGTACCGCACAGAATCCTGAATTGATCTCGCCGCGCATAACGCGGTCCACTGCGTCCACGCCGCTGCCGGCTGCGTGTAATGCGGCAATCAGTGTGTGGGGATTCATGCGGGTGTCTTCGTCGAGGACTTCAAAGCCTTCGCTGGGTGCGCGTGCAAAAATCGATTCCACATATTCCGCAGTGTGTACCCGCTCAATTTGTTCGCGCGTTGCCTGCGGGGCGTCGAAGAAACGCAGTACATATTCAATACCGCTACTCAGTAACTGATCCTGAATCGCATCTAGGCGCGCGGGACACTCGGGGTGGTCGTCGCCCATATCGTGTTTATGGCAGGCGGGGTCAGAGAAGAATCCAACGGCGGGCATAGTCAGTCCTTGTTCCCAGACAGAGTCAGTTCCAGATAGAGCTCATCCATGGAGTCACCAGAACGGGTAGTGAAGTCGTTCGCTTCAAATATTTTGAGCATCGGCTTGTTGTCGCGGCGCACACAGGCAAACATTTTCGCAATACCGCGCGCCCGTGCAACCTTTTCCATTTCTTTCAATAAGGTGGTGGCAATGCCCTTGCCGCGGCGGCTCTCCTTGATCACGAATGCCACTTCGCAGCTGTTGTCCGCCGGATAGTAGTAATATCGCCCTACCCCCTGAATCACTTCGCTTTCACCATCAAAGTCGGTAAAGCACAGTGCCAGGTCTCGCCCCTGATCCACGCTCACCAGACTACAGGACTTTTCTCGCGACATCTGCGTCACATGGTGGTTGTAGCGCATCATCAGGGTTTCTTTATTGTGGGTGTAGAAGAACTCCTGTAACCGTCGTTCATCCGACGGGCGCAGTGGACGCAAGGTATAGCGCATTCCATCAAAGGTGTACTGTTTCTGGTCCACTGGGCCCAGCTCCGGCACCGTGGTGGGCGCTTGCTCCTGGTATTCCGGCACCCAGTAAAACTCGCGTACTTTTTCCAGTAACTCGCGGCGGAACTCCGGGTGCGCGATGCGGATCATTTCCAGGGTACGCTCGCGCACGCTTTTGCCGCGCAGGGAGGCGATACCGTATTCGGTTACCACATAGTGCACATGCGCGCGTGAGGTGACCACACCACTGCCCGGGGTGAGGGAAGCAACGATGCGAGACACCAGTTTGCCGTCTTTGTCCCGCGCCGTGGATGGCAGGGCGATAATGGGTTTGCCACCCTTACTCAGCGCGGCGCCACGGATAAAATCCACCTGCCCGCCGATGCCGCTATATAGCAGCCGGCCGATCGAGTCCGAGACCACCTGCCCGGTGAGGTCCACCTCAATAGCGCTGTTGATCGCCACCATCTTGTCGTTGCGCGCGATCTTTACCGGCGAGCTGACATGCTCGGCGGGATACAGCTCGACATGGGGATTCCCATCGACAAAGTCATAGAGTTCCCGTGACCCCATGCAGTAAGCGGTTATAGTTTTACCTTTATGGAAGGTCTTTTTGCGGTTATTGATCACCCCGCTTTTCATTAGCCGAGCGATGCCATCGGAAATCATCTCCGAGTGCACACCCAGATCTTTATGATTACCCAGGTAGCGCAACACCGCATCGTGGATCTTGCCCATACCAATCTGCAACGTAGCCCCATTCTCTACCAGCAGGGAAACATACTGCCCGATCTGCTCCACCGCCTGATCCATTTCCGGTGGTGGGGATTCCGGGATGGAAGCATCTTCGGTCATCCAGGCATGTATCTGATCGCGATGAATAAACGTGTGGCCACAGGTACGCGGCATGCTCGGATTAATCTGGGCGATTACGGTAGTGGCATGCTTCACTGCGGATGACACCACATCTACACTCACACCGAGCGAACAGTAACCGAGTTCATCCGGCGGGCTTACCATAATCAGTGCGGCATCCAACGGAAGTACATGATCGCTAAACAGCTTTGGCACTTCCGACAGAAAGGTGGGCGTATAGTCCGCGCGCCCTTCGGCGACCGCATTGCGCACCGCGGTACCACCGATATACAAGGCATTGATAGTAAACAGCTCAGCGTGTTTACGTTCCGCCCAGACATTATCTGAAAGTGTAAACACCTGCGTAACTTCGATGTCATTCAACCCCCGACTATTGGCAATCAGGTCAGCCATTAATGCATCGGGAACGGCGGCATGTGAACCAACGAAGATACGGCAGCCGCTTTTTAGCAGCTGATCCCAAGTGACGGGTTCGCTGGTTTTGGGGTTTGTCAGAGATGACATTGAGATGGGTGGAATCCTACCTTGAATTTGGAGGTATGGTAGGCGGGTGGTCATCTGGTCACAAACTTGCCACGAGGCCCCATTCTGTGGAGTTCCTTGGCGGCCGAGCGCCGGAAGCCTGTTTTCAGGACCGCTGTGAATACGTCCATGTACGCTGCGTCGGCGACATCCCTGTCGCCGACGGTCCTGAAAACAGGCTTCCAACACTCGGCCTTCCCTTCAAGTTGGGAGAAACCTTAGACATCGCTAACGAAGCAAAAAGGTAGAAATCGAAGGTAGAGTGACGGGTATTAGCTTTCAGGAGCGTCGCAAACAGGAAGTTTGCGCCGCAACGCCCAGGGATGGGTTTACAGTGGTCCTGAAAGCTAATAGCCGTCGCGCTGCCGCCACCGATCTAGCAATAAAACGGACCACGAAACCCAAAAAAGTTAAGCGGGCTCAGACATCTGCACAGGAATAGTATTGGTACTACGCTCAACCCGATTCTGCTCATCCAAATAAACAAGCTTGGGGTTGAAAGAGTCGGCCTCAGCCTCAGACATCTGTGCATAGGCGGCAATAATAATACGATCGCCAACCTGCACGCGGCGCGCTGCAGCACCATTCATTGAAATAATGCCGGAACCGCGCTCCGCCAGAATCACATAGGTGTGAAAGCGCTCGCCATTGGAAACATTGTAGATATCGATTTTTTCAAACTCGCGCAGCCCCGCAAGTTCAACTAGATCTTCATCGATCGCACAGGAGCCGTCGTACCAGAGTTCCGCCTGGGTAACCGCCGCCATATGCAGCTTGCCTTTCAACATCTCAATTTGCATTAACGAACTCCTGACTTCACACACTCAAGGAAACATTGTCGATCAAGCGCGCACCGCTGGTGTACATGGCGCCGAGAATTGTGATCTCGCTATCGTCGTGGGCCGCAGGCTGCAGGTCCTTGCTGTTGCAGATGGAAAAGTAATCCACCTTAAAGCCCGCTTGCTCGATTTTCGCCCGTGCCTCATCTTCCAGCGCCGGGAAATCCTTGCGACCAGATTTGATCTCATCGCTCACCCAGTTCAGCGACTGGTTGAGAATCGCCACACGCGGGCGCTCCTCTTCACTCAGATAACCATTGCGCGAGCTCATCGCCAGACCATCGTCTTCGCGGTGCACCGGTGCCGCAACAATCTCCACCGGCATACACAGGTCTTCCACCATGCGGCGGATTACCGCCAGCTGCTGGAAATCCTTGATACCGAATACCGCCTTGTTTGGCTGCACGATGTTAAACAGCTTTGCCACCACCGTGGTCACGCCTTCAAAGTGCCCCGGGCGGCTCGCGCCACACAGTACATCGGTCATCGCCGGGCAGATGACCTTGGTCTGCTCGTCCATCCCATTGGGGTAGATTTCGGCTTCATCCGGGTGGAACAGGTAATCACAGTTGGCTGCACGCAGCTTGGCCATGTCCGCCTGCATGGTACGGGGGTAGGTATCCCAGTCTTCATTGAGTCCAAATTGCAGGCGATTAACGAAGATCGACACCACCACAACGTCACACTGCTTGCGGGCCAGATTGACCAGTTCGATGTGCGCGTCGTGCAGGTTGCCCATGGTGGGCACGAATCCGATGGTCTTGCCATCGCGACGGGCCTCCGCCAGCGCCTCGCGCAGGCTGGCCACGTGGTGAAAAACTTGCATTGCCGGGGTTCCGCCAAGTGGTTAGTTGCGCGGCATCTTACCTTCCGCGGGGTGCCCGAACAAATCGGGAAGCATTGGTCACATTCAGTTTTTGCCGCCACAGGGAGTTTCTGCAACCGGTTCAGGAAGGATTCAGTGTACAGGGGGCACACTGGCCCCCACGTTATCGAGAAGCCTTTGCATAAGGCCACAGAGTCAGTCACACGGATGGCTGAGGAGAACGACCATGAAAACACTGATCACTGCGGTTGCCACCGCCAGCTTGCTGCTGACCACAGCGCCCGCCCTGGCCGACCGGGACGACCGTCACCACCGCCACGACCACGGTCGCAAGCACATGCAGCAGCGCGACCACCAGGTGCGGCACGGCAACCGGATACGTGACATCGCCGACAAACGGCGTGACGAACAGGACCGTCGCCACGATCGCCACCAGGACAAAAAACGCTATCACAAGCAAGAAGCCCGTAAACACGAGCGCAAGGCGGATAGGCATGAACATCAGGCACGCAAGCACGAACGCCAAGCGCGCAAACATGAACGCAAGGCACATAAGCACGACCGCAAGTACTACAAGGACTATCAGTATGTGGACTACCGCGGGCACAACAAGCCCCGTCACAAGCCACACTACAAGCCGCATCACCGCCCACACCATCGGCCTTACTACCGCCCGCACAAGCATCGCTGGCGTCCGGCACACTTTGGTTACGGCTACCGCTGGAAGCGTTTGCCCACGTCCTATGTCAGCCTGAGTTTTGGCGGCCTGGGCTACTACTTCAGCGACGGTATTTTTTACCGTCCCTACGGTCCCGGCTACGTGGTGGCCGAGGCCCCAGTAGGCGCCTTTGTTCGCACACTGCCGGGCACCGCATTCAGCGTCAGCTTTAATGGCCTGAACTACTTTGTTGCCTACGACACTTACTACCAATGGGACCATCACCGACACGGTTACGTGGTGGTGGCCAACCCGGGCTTCCTCTGATTTCCAACCCCAACAACCGAATATTTATTCGGTTACTTCCCCAGGCGACTCTCACGAGTCGCCTTTTTTATTTATAAATTATTTAAGACTTTCGCCTAACCCGTTGCGTCAAAAACAAATGTTTGGCGATATACAAAAAACGAATAAAAAACCGAATAAAAATTTAGTTTTAACCTTGTTGATTTATCCGCAATTTCTTTTCATTCCTTATTGATTTCCACACAACCAAACCCCAAGATTCGCGCCCCGAATACGGCACCGGGTTCCATCCAATATTTGCCCAAATTTAACAGGCGCTATGAAGCAACAACAGATTGAAAACTGGACCTGCGAAGACTCCGCAGCGCTCTACGGCATCCGCAACTGGGGTGCCGATTACTTCAACCTGAACCAGCGCGGTGAAATCACGGTTGAAGTGAAAAATGACGCCGGCGAATTGCACGCAGTATCACTGTTAGATATTGCCCACGGCGCCACCGAGCGCGGACTGGGCATGCCGCTGCTGGTGCGTTTTGAAAACCTGCTCGACGCACAAATCGCACGCATCAACAATTCGTTCCGCAGCGCAATCGACAGCTGCGGTTACAACAATGTTTTCCGCGGCGTTTTTCCAATCAAGGTCAACCAGCAGTGCCAGGTAATCGAGGAAATTGCCAAGGCCGGACGTAGCTTCGGGCACGGGCTTGAAGCGGGCAGCAAGGCGGAGCTCATTGCCGCACTTTCGATCCTCGACAATACCGATGCGCTCATCGTCTGCAATGGTTACAAGGACGAGGAATTCATCAACCTGGGTTTGCAGGCACAGCGCCTCGGCGTGCAGGTATTTTTCGTGGTGGAAACACCGTCGGAAGTGGACACCATCATTCGCTGCGCCGAACGCGAACAGATCGAGCCCAACATTGGCGTGCGGGTAAAACTGGCAAGCAAGGTGGGCGGCTACTGGAACGCCACCAGCGGCGACCGCAGTATTTTCGGCCTCGGCAGTAATGACCTGATCGCGATGGTCGACAAACTGCGCGATCACAACATGCTGCACTGCCTGCGGTTGCTGCACTACCACCTGGGTTCGCAGGTGCCGAATATCCGCGATATCCGTACCGGTGTGCTGGAAGCCTGCCGCTACTATGCGGACCTGGTGGAAGAGGGCGCGGCCATGGGTTATCTGGACCTCGGCGGCGGCCTGGCGGTGGACTACGACGGCTCCAAAACCAACTACACCCACTCCAAGAACTACTCACTGGATGAGTACTGTGTAGATGTGGTGGAAGCCATTATGGAGACCCTCGACAGCGAGGGCGTTACCCACCCGGTCATTATTACCGAATCCGGGCGCGCAACCGTCGCCTACTCGTCCGTCTTGTTGTTCAACATTCTGGATACCACCAGCTTCGAGCCCATCGAGCTGGAAGACGACCGTATCGGCAGCGATGCGCATCCAATGCTGAAGAACCTGCAGGAAGCACTGGAGAGCGTAGCGTCGGAAAACCTGCAGGAAAGCTACAACGACGGGCTCTACTACCGCGACGAGATCCGCGCACTTTATTTACATGGCCAGGTGAGCCTGCGCGACCGCGCGCTGGCGGAAAACCTGTTCCTGCAGTGCGCGCAAAAAATCCGCAAGCTACTCGATGAAGTCGACCAGATCCCAGCAGACTTGGAAGCGCTACCGGAAGTACTGTCCGACATCTATTACGCGAACATGAGCGTGTTCCAGTCCCTGCCGGACATCTGGGCGATTGATCAACTGTTTCCACTATTACCCGTGCACCGTCTGGACGAGGCACCGACACGTTCGGCGATCATCGCGGATATCACCTGCGACTGTGACGGCAAGATCGATCGCTTTATCGACCGCCAGGGCGAGCGCAAAACGCTACCACTGCACCCACTGAAAGAAGGCGAGGAATATATTCTCGGCACTTTTCTGGTGGGTGCCTACCAGGAGACACTCGGCGACCTGCACAACCTGTTCGGTGACACGAATGTGGTCAGTGTACGGATTGACGAGGATGGGCACGTGGATTACAGCCGCGAAATCCACGGTGACAGCATTGCCGATGTGCTGAGTTACGTGGAGTACTCGCCGCAGGATTTGTTCGAGCGTTTCCGCAAATTGGCGGAGCGCGCGGTGAAGGAAAAGCGGATTTCGCCACAGCAGCGCAAAGATATTTTGCACACGTATACCGCGAGCATGAGCGGATATACCTATTTCGAGAAGTAACTTTTGGTATCCCCACTATCAGGAACAGGGAGAAAGAAATGGCCAACGTTCTGATTGTCGGCGCCGGTGGCGTCGGCCAGGTAGTCGCGCACAAATGCGCACAAGTTGCAGAAGTGTTCGAGAAAATCACCCTCGCCAGCCGCACTAAATCCAAGTGCGACAAAATTGCGGAAATGTTGCCGCGCAAAATCGACACCGCCGAAGTAGATGCGGATAACGTTGGTGAAATGGTCGCGCTGATTGAAAAAGTGAAGCCGGACATGGTCATCAATGTGGCGCTGCCCTATCAGGATCTGCACATCATGGATGCCTGCCTGGAAACCGGCGTGCACTATCTGGATACGGCCAACTACGAACCGCCGGAAGAGGCCAAGTTCGAATACAAGTGGCAGTGGGCCTATCAGGACCGTTTTGAAAAAGCCGGCCTGATGGCATTGCTCGGCAGCGGTTTTGATCCGGGTGTGACCAGCGTATTTACCGCCTATGCGAAAAAGCACCACTTTGATCGCATCAAGACCCTGGATATTCTCGACTGTAACGCCGGCGACCACGGCCTGCCGTTTGCCACCAACTTCAACCCGGAAATCAACATTCGTGAAATCACCGCCAATGGCCGCTACTGGGAGGATGGCAAATGGGTCACCACCCAGCCGATGGAAGAAAAGCGGGTGTTCGAATTCCCCGAAGGCATCGGCGAGAAAGACCTGTATCTGCTGTACCACGAGGAACTGGAATCCCTGTCCACGCACTATCCGGAAATCGAGCGCGCCCGTTTCTGGATGACCTTCGGTGCCAGCTACCTGAAACATTTGGAAGTGTTGCAGAACGTCGGCATGACCAGCATCGAGCCAGTGGAGTTCCAGGGCCAGCAGATCATACCCATTCAATTCCTCAAGGCGCTGCTACCCGATCCGGCAAGCCTGGGACCGCTGACCAAGGGCAAGACCTGTATTGGCAATATCATCAAGGGCACCCCGCAGGGTGGTGGTGATGACAAGATCTACTACGTCTACAACATTTGCGACCATCAGGAAGCGTATAAGGAAGTTAAGTCCCAGGCGATTTCTTACACCACCGGCGTACCGGCCATGATCGGTGCCAAGATGATGATGGAAGGCAAATGGATGAAACCCGGCGTGTGGAATATGGAACAGCTGGACCCGGATCCGTTTATGAACGACCTGAATAAATACGGCTTGCCGTGGCAGGAAACCTGGCTCGACAAACCATTCCTGTAATTCCAACACCGCTTACATCCCGGGCGTACCGTCGCGTAGCCCGGAGCTTTCGCACTCCAGCGGATGAATTGAATTATGGATCTGACACCCCGCAGAGACTACTTTGGTGAATTCGACCCCAGCCGGGTACCCACACCCTGCTTTGTGGTCGACGAAATTGCCCTGCGCGATAACCTCGAAGTGCTGGCCGATGTACAGCAGCGCAGCGGTGCCAAGGTGCTCGCCGCACTGAAAGCCTTCTCCATGTTCAGCGTCGGGCACATCGTCGTCGAATACCTGTCCGGCACCTGTGCCAGTGGTATCAACGAGGCAAAACTCGGCTTCGAGGAATACGGCGGCAAGGGTCTTGGCAAGGAAGTACATGTCTTCAGCGCGGGCTACAAAGAGCAAGAACTGGAGGAAATTCTTCAGTTTGCACACCACGTTATTTTCAACTCATTTTCCCAGTGGCAGCGCTACAAGCCCATGTGTCTTGCGGCACAAAAGGAGCGGCCCGAGTTGCGCTTTGGCCTGCGTATCAATCCAGAGCACTCGGAAGGCCACACACCGATTTACGATCCATGCGCGCCCTGTTCACGTCTCGGTATTGTGCGCTCCCTGTTTGAAGATGAAGACCTCTCTGGTATCAGCGGCCTGCACTTCCACACCTTGTGTGAACAGGATTTCGAGCCCCTGCAACGCACGATAGCGGCGGTGGAAAAGAAGTTTGGTGATCTGCTGCCACAGATGGAGTGGATCAACTTTGGTGGCGGCCACCATATCACTCGGCGGGATTATCAGGTTGAAGCGTTAATTGATGCGGTTAAAGCCTTCTCGCAAAAACACGATGTGCAGGTCTATCTCGAACCTGGCGAAGCGGTGGCCCTGTTCTGTGGTGTACTGGTGGGTGAAGTGATCGATCTAACCTGGAATGGCAAGCAACAGGCGATTCTGGATGTTTCCGCGACCTGCCATATGCCCGACGTGATCGAAATGCCCTACCGCCCGGAAATTACCGGTGCCAGCCTGCCCCAGGAATTGCCCCACGCCTATTTACTGGGCGGGCAGAGCTGCCTCGCGGGGGATCGGATTGGTGAATACAGCTTTGCCGAGCCATTGAATATCGGCGACCGTTTGGTGTTTGAGGAGATGGCTTACT
Source organism: Microbulbifer agarilyticus (assembly GCF_019800665.1). Taxonomy (GTDB): domain Bacteria; phylum Pseudomonadota; class Gammaproteobacteria; order Pseudomonadales; family Cellvibrionaceae; genus Microbulbifer; species Microbulbifer agarilyticus_C. The sequence goes on along the minus strand of NZ_JAHVKO010000004.1, from coordinate 636,156 downwards.
ACACCATGGTCAAAACCAACACGTTTAATGGGATTCCGCTGCCTTCGATTGCGCTGTGGAATTCAGATACGGATGAACTCCGAATGGTCAAAGAGTTTGGCTATGAGGATTTTAAGAACCGTCTGTCTTGATAGTTGCGTCTCGGCTCGTTTCACCCAGCGACGGGGCACAAAAGTTGATGATAAGGCTGAGTGTCGGGTGCGGGTTTTCAGGAGCGTCGCAAACAGGATGTTTGCGCCGCAGCGCCCAGGGATGGGTTCACAGCGGTCCTGAAAACCCGCACCCGACGCTCTGCCGCCACCAATGGTTAATCGCGGAACTTGAGTCCCATGCACACAGAAGATCCCAACATTTTCCTCGGCTCCGAAATCGAACAGCCCAAACCCGAAGAGGCGCTGTTCCATATCCTACCGATCCCCTATGAGGAGACCGTCTCCTACGGAGGCGGGACCGGTAAAGGACCAGCGGCAATCATTGAAGCATCCCACCAGCTCGAGACCTTCGACAATTTTTCCTCCCCTTGTGATCTCGGGATCTACACACGCAAAGCGGTGGACGTAAGCGGCCCAGCAGAGCAGGTGATGGAGAATATCGCCAGCGCCACCAGCGAAATCCTGCGGCTCGGCAAAATGCCCGTTGGCATCGGCGGCGAACACTCGGTCACCTGGGGCATCATCAAGGGCTATCTGGACGCGGGCATCAAAGACTTCGGTGTGGTGCAGATCGATGCACACGCCGACCTGCGGGACCGATACGAAGGCCACAAGCACAGTCACGCAAGTGTGATGCGCCTAGTGTGCGAAGCGGGCATCCCGCTGTATCAACTGGGTATCCGGGCGTACTGCGAAGAAGAGATTGAGGCGCGCAAACAGTATGGGGTTGGCTATATGGACGCCCACGAACTGGTGCCCACCCAGATCCAATCCATCGAGCTGCCACAGGATTTTCCCAGCAAAGTGTTCTTCACCCTAGATATCGACGGCATGGACCCATCGGTCTTCCCCTCCACCGGCACCCCGGTACCGGGTGGTCTCGGCTGGTACCAGACCCTGAACCTGTTTGAATCCGTGGCCAGGCAGCGCGAGATCATCGGCTTCGACCTGCTGGAGTTCGCGCCCATCCGCGGTTTCCACGCCTACGAGTTCGGTGCGGCGCAGCTGTTGTACAAATTAATGGGCATAGTACAGCGCAACCTGAACGCCAGCTGAACTGACAATTCTTAACGGTGACGCGCCGTCCTTCGCTAGAAAGAACCCCCAAAAGCGGTTATTATTTGCACAGATAGTAAGTACTCGCTCGCGGGGGAATTCATGAAAAAAGCGGCTAAATACCTCTTGCTGGGAGCAGGCCTCGCGGCACTGCTTTCCTTTGCATTTGCCGCACCTGCGGAGGCTCATCACGGGCACCGCGGTCATCATCACGGCCACCTTCCGGCTTATGGTCCACGCTACCGCCCGGTCTACGGGCGCGGCTACTGGGGCCCCCGTTATCGCGGGCCACGTATCAGTATTGGGGTAACGGTTCCGGTACTACCGGCGGGTTACGTGAACCTGGCAGTGGGCGGAGTGCCCTATTACTACTCCGGCGGTTACTACTACCGCCCGGCACCAACCGGCTTTGTGGTCGTCGATGCGCCGCTGGGTGCAGCAGTACTCACCCTGCCCGGCAGCGCCGTGCGTGTGCAGATCGGCGGACTGACCTATTACCAGTACGGTGCGTCCTACTATCAGTGGCGTCCACAAATGAATCGCTACGTGGTGGTTCCGGCACCGGTAACTACCGTGGCAGCAGCCCCGGTAGTGGGCGTGACCCAACAGGCCTACTCGCCGGGTCAGGTAGTCAACGAGCTGCCGGTTGGCTATACCGCCGAAGTGATCAACGGCATCCAGTACTACCGCTACGGCGGCCACTACTTTATGCCGACCCAGCGCGATGGCCGCGAGGTCTATGTCGTGGTTCAGGTGTAATCACCAGCGACAAGCAGCCCCATTGGTTTACAGGCCCTCGCAGGCGACCCCGTGATAGCGGGCGAAGTCTGCGAGGGCCTTGTTGAATCCAGACATCAGTCCCGCCCGCGGTTGCTGCCGCCAGTGCAACGCTTTTACGCGCAATAGCCCCGCACCCCGATCCGCCTTCAGGTCAACAACACCAGCAAACCCATCCCGGTACAAGATCGGCAGGCAGAAATAGCCAAACCTGCGCTTTGGCTCGGGTACGTAGCACTCGAGCTGGTAAGCAAAATCAAATAAACGCTTCAGGCGTTTGCGCTGCAACACCAGTGGGTCGAACGGGGAGAGTAACCGCACCTTGCGCGGCACCGCCGGCGGCTCACTGTGCAGATCTTCCGCGAGCATCAGCTCCGTGCCCACCTCCAGCAACTCCCCGGTTTTCTTCATCTGGACAACGGCATCATTGATCAATGGCTTGTCGTGCTTGCGCAAATACGACATTTCGTTTGCCCGGCCAAACCCCTGTGCATTTAAAAAACTGCGCACTAGATAGCGGCCATATTCCGCATCACTCGCCGCTGCCGTCTCGACCTGGGATGGCAGCAGGCGCTCGGGCAGATCAAACACCTTCTGAAAGCCTTCGCGGTGGCTCACCATCAACTCGCCCTCGTGGAAAAGCTGTTCGAGCGCCTTCTTCTCCTCGCTCCAACTCCACCAGCCACCCTTTGCTCGCACAAAATCGCTGGCCTTTAGTGGGCCCTCCGCACGAATTCGGTCCAATACAAAGCGGCACAGCTTTGCATTTTTTTCGAACCAGTGTTTCTGCCCTTCGCGAATACGATCCATACGCACACGGGCAAAGCGGTAACTCTGCATGGGCAAATAGGCGGCGGCGTGGGACCAATACTCGAATACCCGGCGCTCGCGCTCCGCGGTCTCCAGCATCTGGATCAACTTGGTTTCACCGGGTCTGGCCAGGCGCACATGTAACTGGTGCAAATGGGCACGGGTGATCACCTGAATCGCATCTAGCTGTAAGGCGCCAAGATGGGCGATCAGGTCAGCGACATCGCCGGGCCACGGTTGCTGCACAAATTGGCGCGCCAGCACCAGTGCGCGGGCCCGGTCCACTGGCAGAGGTGGAGCTTTGGTATAGGCTTTCAAAGGCTGTGGTGTCCCTCAATGCGTCGCATAACTGCACACCACTATCTGCGCAGCCGTGCGTAGATTCAAGACCAAGCCTCTCGAAAAATGACAACAATCGGAGAGAACATTGCGCAACAGGCTCACTCTTTTCGCCGCTTCATGGAACCGCATTTGTCATCTTAACTGGCGTCTCTTTTGGCGCTTCTTCTGGCACTTTCTCTGGCCGGGCGTCTGCCATCTCACGGTGGTGGTGGCGCTCTGCTGGGCGAGCTTCGCGCTCGCAGAAGGATTCCCCAAGGGTCGCTGGGTCGACCTGTCCCACGATTTTGCCGATGACACCCTCTACTGGCCCACGTCCGACAAATTCCACAAAGACACGGTGTTCGCCGGGGAAACCGACAAGGGGTATTACTATTCCGCGTATAACCTGGCGGCGGCCGAACACGGCGGCACCCATGTAGATGCCCCGGTGCATTTCGGTCGCGGCCGGCAAAGTGTGGATCAGATACCCCTGCAGCAATTGATCGGGCCCGCAGTGGTAATCCGGGTCGCCGGACAAATTCCGCAAGCGGGCAAAGATGCCAATAGAAACTACCTGATCAGCGTTGCCGACATAGAGCGCTGGGAACAGCAGCACGGCAAAATCGAGAAAGACACGATCGTGTTATTTGATACCGGCAGTGCGCAGTACTGGCCAGACCCGGTGAAATATCTGGGCACCGCAGAGCGCGGCAAGGCGGCGGTGGATAAACTGAACTTTCCCGGGCTGTCACCCGAGGCGGCGATCTTTCTCGCAGACCAGCGCGGCATAAAAGCGGTTGGGCTGGACACGCCGAGTATCGACTATGGCGCGTCGAAACTATTCAAGGCGCACCGCGAATTATTCAAGCGGAATGTTCCCGCACTGGAAAACGTAACCAACCTACAGGCGCTGCCGGAGAAAGGCTTCACGCTGATTGCATTACCGATGAAAATCCGTGGTGGCAGCGGTGGGCCTACACGAGTGGTGGGGTTTATTCCGGAGGATTAGTAGAGCAATTGCACCGACGCTTAACCCGGAGCGACGGCATCAAGGGCTGAAGCGGCCGCGGCTGAATGCGCCAACTGTAAATACAACACCTCATAGGTCGCAGGCAGCCCTACGTCGGTGCGTTCGCTCTCATAGGCTTCGGTTAGCTTGCGCAATTTCGCCCGGCTCAGCAGCCCCTTGCCCGCTTCGCGATTCACATTGTGTGCACCAATGCTTTTAAGTTCCCGCATCAGCGATTTCACATCATCAAAATGCAGTACGCGCTGCTCGACCGCGGTGGTTGTTTGCAGCTGATTGGCCACACAGGCACCGTGCCAGTCACTCTCGGGCAAGAAACGATTCACGTGTATCGCGTCATCCACCGCCGCCCAACTGGCCTCCAGCTCTCTGAGCGTTCCCGGTAGCAGCGTGGAAATTAATATGTCGCCGGCGGGCGCCAGCACTCGGCGCATTTCCGCAAACAACTGCGGCAACCGGTAGCACCACTGCAGGGCAAAGCTGGAAAACACTAGATCGATACAAGCGTCCGCCAGCGGCAGCTGCTCTGCATCCGCCGCCACATAGGCGTTGCTCACCGGGCGATGTGCGCGGGCAAACTGCAGCATCTGCGGGGCGATATCCAGTGCGATAATTTCCGCATCGGGGAAACGTTTGCGTAGCAGCTCGCTGCCGTAGCCGGTACCACTGCCCAGATCGAGAATACGTCTTGGGGAACGGTGCTCCGGAGCGCGGCTAAGCAGTTCGCGACAGACCGCGCGCTGCAGATGGGCAGCGGCGTCATAACTCGCTGCAGCGCGACCAAAGGCCCGCGCCACGGAAGTTTTTTCCAGCGGTGCGGCAGAGTTAGAGGCATAGCCGAAAATAGACTCGCGAAGTGAATTACCGACAAAGTCGCGAATGATCTGCGCAACTTGCGCGGGACGGCTCAGGTGCGGGCAGTGCCCGGATTGCGGGATCACCTTGCACGACGCACCTAACACTTCCAACGCGCTCGCAGCCTGTACAGGTACCAGTGCATCACCTTCACCAAACAGGTGTAGGGTTGGCACTGCAGGCACCGCCAACAGTGCGCGGTTATCCAGGTTACCCAGGCATTCGAGGGCCTGCGACCAGCTTTGTGGAACTACTGAGGGCACCTCGGCCTTCAGCGTTTTCAGCAAGCCGCGCATCTCGGAATCACCGCGCGCCTGCAGGCCGGCAAAACGCTGCATGTTTTTTGCCGGCGCCTCACGCTGGGCGCGACAGAAATCTGTGAACACCGTTTCCGGCATAGCCGCCGGCCAGCCCTCTGTGGCGACAAAGCGCCCGTTGGCACCGATGGTCACCAGTGCCCGCACTTTGTTACTTCCAATCCGCTTGCTGCGTTCGGCAAGCTGCACCGCGAGCATCCCACCCAGGGACCAGCCAAGCAGCAGGCAGTCTTGCGGCAGCTGTGCTTCCAGTTCGGCAAGCAGGGTTTCGGTTTGCGGCCAGGGCTCGTGAATACGCGCACCAAAGCCCGGCAAATCTATATTTACGATGGGGCCAGCAAAGGTACCGGCAATGGATTGCCACTGCTCCAGCAACGGCCGCCAGCAACGGGAGTCGCCGCCCCAACCATGAATCAGCGCCAGACTTTTAATTTCACCCATTGAACAAGTCACGCCGGAGCCTCCACCGCGCGCAGTGCCTGTACCAGTGCATGCAGCAGGCCATCGATCTGCGCCTCGCTGTGTGCAGCGGAAAGGGTGATGCGCAAACGCGCGGTGCCCGCAGGTACTGTGGGTGGACGAATGGCGCCCACCAGAAAGCCCGCTTCCTGTAATCGTTCGGCGACGGCGAGCACGGTTTGCTCACAGCCGAGCACTAGGGGCTGAATGGCACTGGTGGAGTTTTCCAGTGGCAACTGCAGCGTCGCGGCGCGCTCGCGGAAATAATCAATGCGCTGCTGCAAGGTCTCGCGCAATGGCTGTTGCTGCATCAGTTCGAGCGCGCGCAGGCACCCGGCAGCCACTGCCGGCGGCATACCGGTGGTGTAGATGTAGGTGCGGGCAAATTGGGTAAGGTATTCGATCAGCGCTTTTGAGCCCGCGACAAAGGCACCAGCATTGCCAGCCGCTTTACCCAGGGTACCCATCAGGATGGGCGCACTGTGCTGATCCAGCCCGGCGGCGGCGGCACTGCCGGCGCTGGGATTCTCGACGCTTCCCATCACGCCAAAGCCGTGGGCTTCATCCACCATCAACCAGGCGTCGTAGCGCTGACACAGCGCGGCCATCTGCGCGAGCGGTGCGGTGTCGCCGTCCATGCTGTACACACCATCCACGGCGAGCAGAATTTTTCCGCTGTTTTTTTCCCGTGCACGGCACAGCTGGACTTCCAAAGCCTCCAGATCATTGTGGGCAAAGCGCAGGTACTGGGCACCGGAGATGCGCCCGCCATCAATTAGCGAGGCGTGATTGAGTTTGTCCTGCACCACAAAATCACTGCGGCCAACCAGCGCATTGATAACACCAACGTTGGCCATATAGCCGCTGCCGAACAGCAGCGCCGCTTCGCGGCCGGTGACTTCGGCAATCTTATTTTGCAGTTGCTGGTGAATATCGAAATGGCCATTGACCAGATGCGAGGCGGTGGCCCCGGCACCCAGCGCGGCACCGCGCTGCTGCGCGGCAATTACGTTGGGATGGGTGGCGAGACCGAGATAATCATTGCTGCTGAAGGTAACCAGGGTACGGCCATCCACCTCGGCCACAGGACCCGGCGCAGCGGCGAGGACTTTGTGCTTGCGGTACAGCTGCTGCGCCCGGCGTTCCGCCAGGCGCGCATCGAGAAAGTCCTGCAGGCTATTTACAACAGCGGTCACAGCAATAACTGAACTTACGCCTTGGCGGCGTCGTAGAAGAAGGGGTCGGATTCCTGTTCGGAAATTTTTGCCTGCAGCTCAGCTTCCACTGCGGACTCATCCTCGTACTGCTGGTATTCCTCTGGCTTGATGCCCAGGCGCTTGAACAATTGCATGTCCTCGTTGGCTTCCGGGTTGCCAGTAGTCAGCAGTTTTTCGCCGTAGAAAATCGAATTGGCACCGGCGAGGAAGGCGAGGGACTGCATCTCGTCGTTCATGGATTCGCGACCGGCGGACAGGCGCACGTGGGATTTCGGCATCATGATGCGCGCCACTGCGATACAGCGGATGAATTCAAACGGATCCAGGTCTTTGTTGTTTTCCAGCGGAGTACCGGCAACTTTTACCAGCATGTTGATGGGCACCGACTCGGGGTGCTCGGACAGGTTGGCCAGCTGCATCAGCAGGCCGGCGCGGTCTTTTTCCTCTTCACCGAGGCCAATGATACCGCCGGCGCACACCTTCATACCCGCCGCGCGCACATTCTCCAGGGTATTCAGGCGGTCTTCGTAAGTGCGCGTGGTAATGATGTCGCCATAGTATTCCGGCGAGGTATCCAGATTGTGGTTGTAGTAATCCAGGCCCGCTTCCGCCAGGCCCTTGGCCTGCTCGTCGCTCAGCATGCCCAGGGTCATGCAGGTTTCCATGCCCAGGGCCTTTACTTCCTTCACCATCTGGGTGACGTAAGGCATATCTTTGTTCTTGGGTGAGCGCCACGCGGCGCCCATGCAGAAGCGGGTCGCGCCACTGGCCTTGGCTGCGCGCGCCTCTTCCAACACCTTCTCCACCTTCATCAGCTTTTCGCGTTCGAGGCCGGTGTCGTAACGGGCGCTTTGTGGGCAGTAGGTGCAATCTTCCGGGCAGGCACCGGTTTTGATCGAACACAGGGTGCTCACCTGAACCCGGTTGGCGTCGAAGTGCTGGCGATGCACCATTTGCGCGGTAAACAGCAGATCGTTGAACGGCAGTGCAAACAGGTCGAGTACCTGCTGGCGGCTCCAGTCGTGGCGAACTTCACCGTAGGTGGACGAAGCGGAAGACATTTGCGGGTTGGCGGTCACTGGGATTACTCTCCTCAGACGACGAGACTCTATCGGGGTTTCGCCGTCGATCGGCCGCGGGACAGGACCCCGAGCCGCGTTGTTCTTGGTTTTTGCAGGTAAATCGTGCGCGAAAGGCTGTCAGTGTAGCGGTGGCCCTATCGCTGTCAACCAACAGAACCAATTCTGGTTTACAAGTCTGCAGTCAGGGAGGATTGCGGTGCCGCTATTGCGATTACTGGGTCAGGCACTCACCCGGCCGCTGGATAAACACTTTGCCCGTTGCCTGCTGTGTGGCACCGCGGACGAGGTCCAGGCCGGGATCTGCGCGCCGTGCCAGTGCGATCTACCGTCACTGGGCCACGCCTGCGTGCGCTGCGCACTGCCGCTGGCAGAAACACAGGACCGGCACTGTGCGGCCTGCATACAACGCCCACCACCCCAGGCCAGCAGCGTCGCCTGCTGGTCCTACGCTTACCCGGTCGCGCAGCTGGTGCAGCGCTTTAAATACCAGCGGGACTTTGCCGCCGGTCGCACACTGGCAGAGCTGGCGGCACAGGAACTCCACCCGCACATCCTGCAGGCCCCACGCATCGACATACTGGTGCCGATTCCCATGCACTGGCGCAAGCAGTTATTCGGCCGGGGCTACAACCAGGCGCAGCTGATCGCCGATATCTTCGGCAGCTACTGGCGCATACCGGTGGCCCCTGGCGCACTGCGCAAGGTGGCCGCCAGCGATAGCCAGCAAACACTTTCACGCGCCCAGCGACGCAAGAATCTTATCCACAGTTTTGCCGCCGGACGGCAGATACAAGACCTGCATGTGGGCCTGGTGGACGATGTCATTACCACCGGTGCCACCCAGGAGGCGGCGTCCCAGTCACTCCTCGCAGCAGGCGCATCGCGAGTCAGTGTTTACGCCCTGGCCAGAACCCCGTGACAGTCAGCCAATATCCCCCAATGACTCGTTAGACTCCCGTACCCATTCATAGACCAATGTGACTCTAGGCGCCAAAATAGTCGCCCTTTTCGCCGCCGCTGCGCAAAAATCCACCGGCTGCTAACGTTATAACTAGAGCGCGCCCGTTATTGCCCCTTCACTAGCTGGGCCGGCGGGTGCGATGCACAGGATGATGGGACCCAGAAACATGAGTGAATTCCAACTGCCTCGCGGCATCGTGATCAGCGGTACCGGTCTGTGGACACCGCCTGAGGCCATCAGCAACGAAGAGCTGGTGGTGGCGCTGAATGCCCACGCGGAAAAATTTAATCGCGAACATGCCGATGCCATCGAATCCGGCCAGGTAAAAGCCAAGTCTTTTTCTTCCGCAGAGTTCATCGAGAAAGCGTCCGGTATCAAGAACCGCTACGTGATCAGCAAAGAGGGCATCCTCGATCCGAACCGTATGCGCCCGTACCTGCCGGAGCGCGCCGATGACGAGCTGTGCCTGCAGGCGGAGATGGGCTTGAACGCGGCAAAGCTGGCGCTGGAAAAGGCCAACAAAAAACCGGAAGACATTGATGCGGTGATTGTGGGGGCGTCTTATCTGCAACGCGCCTATCCGGCGATCTCCATCGAAATCCAGTCTGCGCTGGGTATCGACGGCTTTGCCTTCGATATGGAAGTGGCCTGCTCTTCCGCCACCTTCGCCCTGCAGCGCGCGGTGGATGCGATCAGTTCCGGTTCGGCCAAATCGGTACTGGTAATTAACCCGGAGCTGGCGTCACCGCAGATCGACTTTTCCGATCGCGACAGCCACTTTATTTTCGGCGATGTGGCGGTGGCCACCGTGGTGGAGCGCAAGGAGAGCTGCAATACCGACAGTGCCTGGGAAATTCTCGGCACCAAAGCCAAAACCGTTTTCTCCAACAATATTCGCTCGAACTTCAGTTACACCGCGCGCGCCGCGGATGTGGATCCGTTTGGCGAGGGCAAGCTGTTCCGCCAGAACGGGCGCAAGGTGTTCAAGGAAGTCTGTCCGATGGCAGCCGCGCACCTGGAAAGCCAGGTGCAGGAGCTGGGTTTCGAACCGAATGAAGTCAATCGCTGGTGGCTGCATCAGGCAAACATCAATATGAATTTATTGATTGCGAAAAAGCTGATGGGCAACGACGCTTCCCCGGAGCGCGCACCTATCGTATTGGACCAGTACGCGAATACTGGCTGTGCGGGTTCCATCATCGCATTCAATTTGCATAACGACGATTTGCCGGTTGGCAGCAAAGGGGTGATCTGTTCCTTTGGTGCTGGCTACTCCATCGGCAGCTTGGCGCTGGAGAAAATTGCCGTTTGATTTTTACCTCGCCACTTAATGTGGCGATCTTTGAGCCTCTCCGCATTTCAATGCGCGGAGAGGCTTACAACCTCGCCTTCCCCTTCCTGTCCCTCATCCTTGCGCATTTTTCAGCGCACACTTGTTGTGCATCGCGGCTGTTATTGGCACGTATTTGACGCAAAAATTTATATTTCACGAAATTACATTTTTTGGCGTGAAAATCGTGCAGCTGGCGTGATCAAAGTCTGGCACTCGCGAACCAAGTTTGGCTTACAGTCATACATCGGCGTTTAAGCAACGCCGAACTTGCGGCTTTCCATCGCGCGCAGCCCCACCGGCTACTCGTACTGGCGCAAATTATTGCTGCGAAGTAGCCCTGCCAACAGCAGTCCGCTGCAACTCAGCACGCAACCCAAACATAGATCCTTATACGGGGAGAACAATAAGAATGAAATCCATTCTGAAGGGGTATTCTTTTGCCGCGATTTCGGCAATCACTACGCTGGGGCTACTCGGCAATCACTCGCAAGCTGTTGCACAGATTTCTGCCGACGCAGATTTTTCCAATGTGCCGCAGCGCCTGATCGTTCGCTACAAAGACACCCAGGCACGCGACTGGCAGTCACAGGCAACCACTCTGTCTAACCGCGGCGGCGTGAAGATGGGGCATCTGCGCAAAATGGCGCTTGAAGACCGCCAGGTATTTCGCCTGGAAACACGTATGGCGCCGGGCCAGCTGAAGAAGCTGCAGGCCACACTGGAAGCGGATCCCAATATTCTTTCCGTCGAGGAAGATGCGTTTATGGTGCCGCAATACACACCGAACGATACCTACTACAACGTACAGTGGCACTACTTTGAAGCCACTGGCGGTATCAACCTGCCCGCCGCGTGGGACAAGCAAACCGGCGCGGGCGTGACGGTTGCGGTACTCGATACCGGATACGTGTACCACTCGGATCTCGATGCGAACATCCTGCCCGGTTACGACTTTATCGATGACACCTTCGTATCCAACGATGGCGACGGTCGCGATGCAGACCCTTCAGACCCCGGTGATGCGGTTGCGCGCAACGAGTGCGGCCTTTTTAACCCGCCGCAAGACCAGACCAGCAGCTGGCACGGCACCCATGTGGCCGGCACCGTGGCCGCGGTTACCGACAACAACAAAGGCGTAGCCGGCGTTGCCTTCGATGCGAAAGTGGTCCCGGTACGGGTGCTGGGTAAATGTGGTGGTTACCTGTCCGACATTGCGGACGGTATCGTGTGGGCTTCCGGCGGTAACGTTTCTGGCGTACCGGTGAACTCCAATCCGGCCCAGGTGATCAACATGAGCCTTGGCGGTAGCGGTGCCTGTGACTCCACTTACCAGAGTGCGATCAACACGGCGGTCGGCAACGGTTCAACGGTAATCGTCAGTGCGGGTAACAGCGACGCCGACGCATCCGGTTACCGCCCCGCCAGCTGCGACAACGTAATTTCCGTTGCCGCTACCGAGCGTTTCGGTGCTCGCGCTTATTACTCTAACTTCGGTACAACCGTCGATGTGAGCGCACCCGGTGGTGACGTTGCCTACGATGCAACCCACGGTGTTGCCTCTACCCTGAATGACGGCACAGCCGGCCCCGGCGCCGAGTCCTATGTGTACTACCAGGGCACTTCCATGGCAGCGCCGCATGTATCCGGCGTTGCCGCGCTGATGTACGCGGCCAATGGCGGCGTTACCCCGGCTCAGGTTGAAAGCGCACTCAAGTCGACCGCGCGTGCCTTGCCCGGCGCCTGCTCCGGTGGATGTGGTGCGGGCATTATCGACGCGAGCGCGGCGATCGATGCGGTCGGTGGCGGTGGCACCCCTACCAATCAGGCACCGAACGCGAGCTTTACCTTTAACGCTTCAGACCTGTTCGTGACCTTCACCGATGGCAGTAGCGATAGCGATGGCAGTGTTGTGAGCCACAGCTGGGACTTCGGTGATGGCGGCAGCTCAACCGACGCCAACCCGAGCTACAGCTACGGTGCTGCCGGCACCTACTCTGCGACCCTCACCGTGACCGACGACGATGGCGCGACCGATAGCAGCACCCAATCGGTAACCGTCAGCGATGGCAGCGGCGGCCCGAGCAGCGATGGCTTTACCGAGAACAATGTCAGCGTTGCTTCACGTGCGTGGGAGTACTACACCATTGATGTACCCGCCGGCGCGACCAGCCTCGAGGTATCCACCTCTGGCGGCAGCGGTAACGTCAACCTGTACGTACGCCTCGGCGCCAACCCCACCAACAACCAGTACGACTGTCGCGACACCGGTGGCGGCAACAACGAGTCCTGCACCATTGCCAACCCGGCGGCTGGCACCTGGCATATCGGCCTCAAGGCCACCCGTAACGGAGCCAGCGGCGTGACTCTCGATGCTTACTGGTACAGCAACTAAGGTGCGCTAACGCACTGCGCGAATTCATCGCAATTCGCAAGCAACAAGGGCGCCCTGTTTTCAGGGCGCCCTTTTTTTGTCCGATGCAACAAGGTTGCCGATTACTCTTCGCTGTTCGGCGGCGTTACCACCCACTCGGGTTCCTCGTAGGAGCCGAGCACCCGAATCTCAACAAAAGGGGCGGCACTGCGAATAATGCTGTCGATCTCCGGATTGTGATTATCCTGCATCGCATCGCGCTGCGCTTTGGAATCCCAATGTGCAATGGCGATCAATTTGTCCGGCTCATCAATCTTGCGATGCAGTTCGGTTCCACGTGCGCCCGGCGCCTGCTGGATCAGTTCCGATGCGCGCACCCAGGCATCGGCGTATTGTTCCGCGCGGAAGCCCGGTTTTATCTGCACCTCAAAAATGTATTTCACCGCGTTCTCCTGTCGATTTTTCTGCCTCCATGGACACCCTTGCGTTTCCATGAACAGTTGGTGCGCTAGTCCATCCGCGTTAGCATAGCGCCCCCATTTGATCCGAGCCCCATCGCGCTCAGCGGAGCCCCCATGACCGAATCGTCACACCCCTACGACGCGCTTACCCCCGACCGGGTAATCGACTGCGTGGAGAGCGTGGGCCTGCTGTCTGACGCGCGTATATTCCCACTCAACAGCTATGAGAACCGCGTTTACCAGGTAGGGATCGACGAGGCGCAGCCGTTAATCGCCAAGTTCTACCGCCCGGGGCGCTGGAGTGATGCGCAAATCCTGGAGGAACACGCATTCTCGCTGGAGCTGGCGGCAGCAGAGATTCCCGTGGTGGCACCGCTGGAATTTGATGGCACCACGCTGCTGGAAGCCCACGGGTTCCGCTTCGCACTGTTTCCACGCCGCGGCGGTCACCAGATCGAGCTGGATAATTTTGACCACCTGGAACAGGTAGGCACCATGCTCGGGCGTATTCACGCTATCGGCGCGGCGCGGCCCTTCGCGCACCGCCCGCAGCTGAGCCTGCAGCGCTTCGCCCTCGATAGCCGCGAAACCATTCTCGCCGGGGACTTCCTGCCGCCAGAGAATGTGGAGGCCTACGCCACCACCACGGCCCACCTCATCGAACAGATTGCGCCGCGGTTTGAGCAGGAGTGGCCCACACTGCGCCTGCACGGCGACTGCCACAGCGGCAACTTCCTGTGGCGGGACGATACCCCGTGGTTTGTCGATCTGGATGACTGCCTGCAGGGGCCGGCGATCCAGGATATCTGGATGCTGATTTCCGGTGACCGCGCGGAGGCAACCGCTTATCTGGATACCGTGGTCGAAGGCTACGAAACCTTCTACCCTTTTGATCCGGCCCAGTTGCAGCTGGTAGAACCACTGCGCTGCCTGCGCCAGATGCACCACGCCGCCTGGCTGGCGCGGCGCTGGCAGGACCCGGCGTTTCCTATGGCATTCCCGTGGTTCAATACGCCCCGCTACTGGGCGGAACATATTCTGGCCCTGCGCGAACAGCTTTCCGCGCTGCATGAGCCACCCCTCACGCTTGGCGCCGTATAAACCGCGTAACGCGTGATGAGATAAAAGGAGCTGTATCCGATGGAAAACGTAAAACCCAGCACTGACCAAGTCGACCAACTGGACCCGATCTGGGACGGTATTCGCCGGGATGTCGCGGTACAGGTCGAGCGCGAGCCGATCCTGGCGAGCTTCCTGCACGCCACCATCTTGAATCACGCCACGCTCGAATCCGCCCTCAGCTTTCACCTGGCCAACAAGCTCGACAGCCCGGTGGCACAGGCCCTGCTGATTCGGGAAGTAATCGACGAGGCCCTGGCCGCGGACCCGAGCATCGGTACCGCCGCGCGCGCGGACCTGGCCGCCATCGAGCAGCGCGACAGCGCCTGCCACTCGCTGTATGAACCCTTCCTGTTCTTCAAGGGTTATCACGCCCTGCAGGCCTGGCGCGTGGCCCACTGGCTGTGGCAACAGCAGCGACGCTCACTGTCCCTGTTTATCCAGCACCGTATCTCGGTGGTGTTCGGTGTGGATATCCATCCCGCTGCCGAACTGGGGCAGGGCATCCTGCTCGACCACGCCACCGGCATCGTCATCGGCGAAACTGCGGTAGTGGAAGACAATGTGTCGATCATGCAGTCGGTCACCCTCGGCGGTACCGGCAAGGAAAGCGGCGACCGCCACCCGAAAGTGCGCTGTGGCGTGCTGATTGGTGCCGGCAGCAAGATTCTCGGCAATATCGAGATCGGCGCCTGCTCGCAGATCGCCTCCGGCAGTGTGGTGCTGAAGCCGGTACCGGAGAAATCCTTGGTGGCCGGGGTGCCCGCCAAAGTGATTGGCACGGCAAGTTGCGACCAGCCCGCCATCAGCATGAATCAGACGGCAATATCGCAGGTGGATCAATTGCGCTGATTCTGCTGTCACAGGTTGCACACATTCATTCCAGCCGGGCACCGGCAAGGCTATCCTGTAACCATGAAATACAGTCTCAGCGCCAAAAACCTCGTTTGCCGCAACCTGGAAACCAAAGCCGGGTACTTTGCCGGGCTGGCTAACCCCAATCAGACCAAAGAAATTACCGGCCTGCTGCGCACGGACAGCGGGCTCCTTTCTTCTCACTTCAATCAGGTCATCAGTAACTCGGTGGTACAGCCGCGCATTTTGCAGCGCTTTGTCGTCGATTACTTTGCCGAGCGCCACAGCCCCTTTTCCCTGTGGCACTGTGCAAGCAAGCCACTGGATGACGTGGCGCTGGGGGAACTACACCTGCTTCGCCAGCCACCATTAATTGCCATGGCGGCGGAGGTCAAGCAACTGGCCCCGAACGATAAACCCGATGACAAGCTGAAGATTAAAAACGTCACGCGCGCCGAGGATGTCATCGCCTACGGCGACCTGATTGCAGCATCACAAAGCTGCAACCTAGAAGCCGCGCAAACCAAAAAGTTCTACAAACACTTATCCGAATTACCCGAACACAAATACAGCCGGCTGAAAATGCATATCGGCGAGTTCGAGGGAAAAGCGGTTGCTACCGGCTGCCTGTTTTCTTCCGCCGATGCGCTCGGTTTCTATGACCTGTGGACATTACCCGAATACCGCGCACACGGGGTCGGCAGTGCCATGTTTCAGCAAATGGTACGGGAAGTGTTGAACAGCCATCACAAGCACGCGGTGGCACTGGTGGGAGAAGACCAGCAAGACCTCTGGCTGGATACCGGCTTTTACGCCGTGGGCGAAGTCACCAGCTACGAATTCACCCCCGAACGCGGCGCCAGCAGTCTCCACCAGGATGCGCCCAATGACGATGCGAGTGACGATCGCGAAAGCGCGTGAATATTCTTAACGTCTGATCGCTACTGATTACGCGCGCTCAATCGGAAACGCGATCACCTCATCAATACGCTCTGCCCCGCAGGCCAGCATCAATAACCGGTCCACCCCCAACGCCACCCCCGCGCAGGCCGGCATGCCAGCCGCCAGCGCCTCCACCAGACGCTCCTCGTACGGATTTACCGACTTGCCATGCTCTACACGGTATTTCTGGTCCGCCTCAAACCGACGCTGCTGCTCCGTGGCATCGGTCAATTCCCAGTACCCATTGGCCAGTTCCATCCCTGCCACATAGGCTTCAAACCGCCGCGCCACCGGGGCGCCCAGCTCATCGTGCTCCACCCGCGCCAGCGCCGCCTGACTCGCGGGAAAATCGTAGACCAGCGTAATACCGCGCTCACCTGACAAGTCCATATTTGGCTCGATATGGTGGCTCATCAACAGGTCCAGGCACTCATCGCGATCCGCCGGCTCGAACGACAATTCCAGCACCCGCGCCACGACCGCCTTCAACTCCTCCAGCGACGCCCGGTGCGGATCGATATCGACAAACTTTAAAAACAACGCGCGGTAGCTGTAGGAACACACTCGGGAAATGTTCAACACCCAAGACAGAAACTCACCCACCTCGATCATCAACCGATGATCGTCCCAGCCCACCCGGTACCACTCCAGCATGGTGAACTCCGGATTATGCCGGCCACCAGCCTCGCCATTGCGAAACGCTTTACCGAGGTAATAACAGTCCCCCATTCCCGCCGCCAGCAAACGCTTCAGGCCAAACTCCGGGCTGGTAGCCAGGAACGCCGGCGCACCGCTGCAGTCCGCTGTGATCGAATCGATATGCGGGTCGCTGGTGGCGCGGCGGGAAAGAATCGGCACCTCCATCTCCAGCACCTGACGCTCGCTGAAGAAGCGGCGGATATCCGCGAGTAGGGTGGCGCGGCGGCGGAGGTTATCGAGTGGGGCAGTGGGCTGCCAGAGGGAAATATCGGACATACGATTGGGGATACTTTAGATTGAATTCAGTCTAGTCGGGCAACCGGAATTATCTGCGGGAGAAGGCAGAGTAGTGAGCAGAAGTTTTTAGGATCGTCGCAAACAGGATGTTTGCGCCGAAGCGCCCAGGGATGGGTTCACAGCGGCCCTAAAAACTTCTGCTCACTGCTTTGCCGCCACAAGTCCAGAGACCCGCGTACAGGCCAAAACCAAAAAGGGCGAATACCAGAGTATTCGCCCTTCGGAATCGCTGAGCAAAAGAGGATTAGTCTTCCTTCGCGCGACCCAGGTATTCCGCGGTACGGGTATCGACCTTGATGGTCTCACCGATTTCCAGGAACAAAGGTACCTTCACCACGGCACCGGTGGACAGGGTCGCCGGCTTGGTGCCGCCCTGTGCAGTATCCCCACGCACACCCGGATCGGTGTCGGTGATTTCCAGGATCACGTGGTTTGGCGGAGTGACCGCCAGCGGGGAACCGTTGTACAAAGTCACCACGCAGATGTCCTGCTCCTTCAGCCACTTCGCCGCATCGCCAACCGCCTTCGCGTCTGCCTGATGCTGTTCAAAGGTCTCCGGCTCCATGAAATGGAAGAACTCACCATCGTTGTAGAGGTATTCCATATCGCGATCCATCACGTCCGCACTCTCCAGGCTCTCACCGGAACGGAAAGTACGCTCCCAGACGCGGCCGGTCTTCAGGTTACGCAGCTTCACGCGGTTGAAGGCCTGCCCCTTACCGGGCTTCACGAACTCATTGTCCACAATGGAACAGGGGTCGCCGTCCAGCATTACCTTCAGGCCGCCTTTGAATTCGTTAGTGGAATAATTAGCCATGAGCTCCTCGAAATATCAGCATTACGCCGTCAAATTGATTAAACTTCGCGCGCCCCTCCGGGGCCAACCAGTAGCCAACGGCCACCGCGCCAAAAAAACAGCCCGCTATGATACAGCACCGCCAGCCCGCACGTGAAATCAGCAGTATCGAAATCGCCCCCTCCGGCGAGGAAATCCTGCGCCCACGCCGCTGGCAGGAAGAAATGAGCGATCTGGTGCGCGACCCACAGGAGCTGCTCGAGCTGCTGCAACTGGATGCTGAGCAGCTACCCCAACTGAGCACAGCCTCGGCCACCTTCGAACTGCGCGTACCGCGCCCGTTCCTGAGCCGCATCCGCCCCGGCGACCCCGAAGACCCACTGCTGTTGCAAGTATTGCCCACCGCAGCGGAACTGCAGCCCAGCCCCGGCTACAACGACGACCCACTGGAGGAAGCCAACGCCAACCCGGTGCCCGGCGTCGTGCATAAATACAAGGGCCGCCTGCTGTTGATTGCCGCCGGCCAGTGCGCGGTCAATTGTCGCTACTGCTTCCGCCGCGCCTTTCCCTACGCTGACAATCATTTGAACCGTCAGCAGTGGCAGCAGGCGCTGGACTATATCCGCGCACAGCAGGACCTGCGCGAAGTGATTTTAAGCGGCGGTGACCCCCTGGTAATGAGCGACCGCCAGCTGGCCTGGCTGGCAGAGCAGCTGCAGCAAATCCCGCAACTCGACAAACTGCGTATCCACACCCGCCTGCCCATCGTCGCGCCATCGCGCGTCAACGAAGAGTTACTGGGCTGGTTTACCCACAGCCGCCTGAAACCGGTACTGGTACTGCACTGCAATCACGCCAACGAAATTGACGATGACGTCGCGGCGGCCCTCAGCCGATTGCGCGCTGCCGGCGTTACCCTGCTCAACCAGGCCGTGCTACTGAAAAACGTCAACGACAGCGCCGACACACTGGCCGAGCTATCCGAAAAACTGTTCGCCAATGGCGTGCTGCCCTATTACCTGCACCAGCTGGATCACGTGCAGGGCGCGGCACATTTCGAGGTGACAGACACCCACGCGAAGGCACTGGTGGAAAGTGTGCGCCAGCGACTGCCAGGTTATCTGGTACCGCGCCTAGTGCGGGAAATTCCTGCGGAAAAATCCAAGACACCGGTATAAACAGCGTTTGTCGCTGAGCCCGAGCGTTGGCGCTCGCATGGAGCCGCCAAACGCGCACCCAAAGCAACCGCAAAGCACCCCCCAAAAGAGCTAATAGACGACAAGTTTGCCGCCTGTTCGACGATTTTTGGCGCCGCAAGCCTTTATTTAGACGCCTATTTCCTCTGACATATTTGTGCAAATTTCGCGGCCTCGTATACTGCAAGCACGCAACACTCGGTTATCGCCATGCAGGACGCAGCAGATACAGAAGTCGGGCAGGATGCCCGTCGCGGAAATAAAACCGCACATCACCCCAACTCCGATTTCCCTCCGCCACAGAGCACGCAGGCAGGCCCGTCCACGCCTCCACTCAGGGATCTTTCCCAGCTCACCTGTGGGTGCCGAAATCATCGCCAGTTAAAGCAATGGTTGCGCGACTTCCTCAGCCGTAACCCGCTGGATGAAAAGGCGCAACGCAACGCCGGCACCCTGCGCAGCCTGCTCTCGGAAATTACTCGTTGGGATGCACCGGTGCGTCTGCGCCTGGCCTGCCTAGAGGTACTGCGCCCAGCAATCGCCGAACACTGCGGCACCCTTGCACTCGCGCCGCTGGCCAATTTCGCCAGCGCCCAGGGCGGCCAAAACCAGCGGCAGCGTCGCGAGCAACTTACCGCCGTCATCCTCTATCAGCATCTGGCACAGGCCTACGCCAGTGTGAGCAGCCAGCTTATGGAGGAGACCCACACCCTGTTTTTCCGCCGCCGGCTTGCCCGCGCCCTGCATCGCGGCTGCGACAGCTATCGCCGGCTGATTCAGATCTGCAACCTCGCCTATCAGGCCCCGCCACAAGGCAGCTGGTTGCGCTTGCAGCAACTGGTGCAAACAGCGCGCGAGCACGGCCTGGAACAACGCCGGGTTGTGGATCCGCTGGCGACGGGTGCCGCGGATGCTCCGATGCGCGCCACTCGCCGGCTGAACCGCTGGGAAAAGCTGACGCACCCCTATCTGCAAACCGCACTGTTCGCCAGCGCCAACCCACTGCAGCTGACTCTGGATGAACAGCTGCAACTGTGGTTGTGCTGCGGCCGCTGGGCGGGCAAGGCAAAGTTGCTCGAACGTGCGGAAAAATCCGCGCAGACTCTGCTGTGCTGCCTGAACCTGGACCAGCCGCCCATTCCCGCGGTGCGCCTGCGCCGCAGCGCGGTGGACTTGAAGCATTTCTCCGCGCCACTGGGTTGGCCCGTGGATCTGAGCGGGCCGCTGCGACTGCTGCAAAAACGGCTGCGGCGCCCCGGGGCACTGTCGGTAGATATGCTGGAGCGGGTGCAGGCCATCTGGGCGGGCGCCAAGAGCCGGGGCGAACAACGCACCCCGGTGGCGTTAGACTGCCAGGTTGCCATTGGCATCAGCGCGATCGCCTACCACCTCAAGCAGGACGGCGATGAAGGCCCTGAGCTGGCGGCAAGTTTTAATGCCAGCAATGCCGCGGATCTGGTGATGGAGGTGGACTCCATCGACTTCAGCACCGGTCGCGCACTCAAGGATTATGAAGTGGCCACGCCACTGCCCACCGCGCCATCGGTATCGCGTCGGCACAGCGAAGCTGCAGGCACGACGTCAAAACGCTACTCGCCAACGCCCGCAACACTGCTCAACACCAGCGACAACGGCGCGGGATTGCGTCTGCCGGCAGAAGTTCAGGGGCGTCTGCACAGCGGCAACCTGATCGCACTCAAAGTCGCTAAGCATTGGGAAGTAGGGCTGGTGCGCTGGCAGTTCGGCCTGCCCGATCAGTGTCGCGCTGGGCTGGAGTTACTCGGCGGCCACACCAGTGCGGTGCGGGTGCGCCGCCACACCAGGGACGGACGACGCACAGATTCCATGGCCGGCCTACTGAACGGCGTCGCGGGGCAGCCACCAGAGCTGCTGCTGCCCACCCCCCTGTTCCAGCAGGGTGACACTGTAGACATTATCGCCGCCGGTCAATCCCGCACGGTGACTCTGCGCCAGCAAACCCTGAATACCGGCAGCATCGCCATCTTTGCCTTTTCCTGACTGGCCCCCGGGCACCTCACCGGTGCCCGCGCCCCCCAGCGGCACACTTTTTGCGCGCAATGGCGAAGATTTTCCCTTCTTTTGCCAGGAACGTAGAACCATATCCCAGAGTGCCGACTGTGCACTTGTTCACGGTATTTATAACAACCTAAACTATCAGGTTCGCGGTACTGGGCCACCCCAACAGGGAGCGGGCACCGGCAGGGAAGCGGTCGATCTGAAACAGATCAGAGTGAACAATTAAAAATAACCGCCGCGACGCAGTACAACAGGAACACAATGAGCAGCGACAACACCATCCGCCTTCTTCTTATTCACGATGTCCCGGCCGAGGCCCAGCGACTGGTGAGCATGCTGCAGAATGCCGGCCGTCCGAACCGCGCCAAGCACGTCGCCAGCGAGGCGGCACTGACCAAGCTCCTGCAGGAACACACCTGGGATCTGCTGATTGCCGCAGAGCAGGGCAAGCAGCTCGAAGCCGCGACCGCCATTCGCACCATCAGCAAACTGCAGAAAGACGTCCCCGCGATACTACTTACCGAGCGCGCAGGCTCGCAGCCGGTGGTGGAAGGCCTGAAGGCCGGTGCCCGCGATGTGGTTACCATCGATGAAGATCAGCATCTGCTGCTGACCATCCAGCGTGAGCTCAGCGCACTGGAAGAGCGCCGCCAGGCACGCCAGCACCAGCGCCGCTACCACGCCACGCTCAACCGCGCCAAGGAGCTGCTGGACAGTTCCAAGGACGCTATCGCCTACATTTCCGACGGCCTGATCGTTTACGCCAATGAGTCCTTCGCCGAGCGTTTCGGCTACGAGGACCGCGACGATGTGGAATACCAGCCGCTGATCGACATGCTCACCGAAGGTGAGCAACCGGACGCGCGCGAATTCCTGCGCAGCTGCGCCATCAACAACAATGAGGTGGAAGCCCAGGAGTGGCAATTCACCGCGCGCACCGCCAATGGCACACCAATCGCCACCAAGGCGGAAGTGCTGTCGACGGTGTACGACGAAGAGCGCTGCCTGCAGGTGCGCATCGCCGCCAGCACCGGCAACACCGAGGAGCTGGAAGCGCAGCTCAGTGAAGCCAAGAACCGCGACTCCGCCACCGGCCTATACAACCGCCAGCGCTTTGTGCAACTGCTCAACAGTGCCATCCAGTCTGCCGCTGGGTCCCAGCGCACCGGCGGCCTGATGTTTATCGAGATCGACCGCTTCGAGGAATCCGTGCAACAGGTGGTTGGCGTTGCCGGTGCCGATCAGGTGCACAAGAAGTTCGCCGAACTGCTGCAGAGCAGTGTGCGTCGCGGTGACGTTATCGCCCGCTACGGTGAGGAAAGCTACTGTCTGCTGATGCCGGAAACCACTCCCGACAGCGCCGAGTCCCGCTCGAAAGAGTTGCTGCAAAAGGTGGCGGATACCATTTTCGAGGCCGCGGGCAAAACCGTGCACATCACCGCCTCCATCGGCATCTCCCTGCTGAGTGAAACCTCCGGCAATGCGGACAAGGTGCTGGAGCAGGCCTCCAAGGCTCACGACCAGGCCCTGGCCAAAGACAATGGCAACGGCTTTGCGCTGTTTGAACCCGACAGCGAGCAACAGGGCGGCGATGCCGATACCTATCTGCGTGCACGGGTTGCGCAGGCGCTGGAAGCGGGCAACTTCAAGCTGCTGTACCAGCCGATCCTCAGTCTGCAGGGCAGCGGCGAAAAGCTCTACGAGGTGCTGGTGCGTCTCGTAGACGGCAAAGAAGAGCTGGCCCCGATGACATTCCTGGAAACCCTTGGTGACGCGGGCCTGTCGTGCAAGATGGATCGCTGGGTAATCCTCAATGCGATGAAAAACGTCGCAGCAGAAAACAGCCAGGGTAACGCCGCATCCATTCTCATCCACCTGACTGCGCCCTCGCTAAAAGACGGCAGCCTGCCCGCCTGGCTGGGTGTGGCCTTCAAGGCATCCAAGGTGGCTCCCAAGAACGTGACCTTCCAGCTGCGCGCCGAAGACATCAGCAGCAACCTGCATGCCGCGCGCGACTTTACCAAGCAGGTCCAGGACCTTGGGTGCCGCGTTGCCGTATGCCGCTTTGGTACCGGCCTCAGTCCGTTCAAGGCGCTGGAGCACGTCAAGGTAGATCTCGCCAAGATCGATACCTCTTTCGTGCGCGAGGTGCAGGATCAGGGCGAAGACAGCGAGACACTGGTCAACCTGGTCAGCCAGCTCAAGGAAATCGACATCAAGGTCATTGTTCCGCACATCGAACAGGCCAGCATGCTGCCCACCCTGTGGCAGTCCAGTACCGACTACATCCAGGGCTATTATGTACAACCGCCCGCAGACGAGATGAACTTCGACTTCAGCCTGGACTAACCCCACCCAGCAAGCCCCAGGTGTCACCGTTACAGGGTGACGCCCGGGGCGCATCACCACCGCCCAGCACTGCCTATCCGGGGCAAAATCTCCATATTCGGTCTAATCTAGGACCAAAACAGAAATCCGATTTCCCCGCCACACGCGTGATTGGGTATTCTGTCCCGCGAAGAATTCACCCGATTCTCACTCAAGAAATACAACAATCACGGAGCCCAACATGCTGCCCCAATTGTTTCACACCAGCCTCGGCCGCCTGATCGGTGTCGGACTGCTTACCGCCAGCCTGGTCACAGTTACTGCGTGCGGCAAACCCGCGGACACCGATGCGAGCAAGGCCAAGCAGGAAGCTACCGCCAGCGGCGATAGTGCCAGCGATATTCCAGAAAGCGCCACCAAATACACGCCAGAAGACCTGGAAAAGTCCGCACCCATGGCGCAGCAGGCGGGCCCCGAATCCGGCGTCGACTACCACTCCTTCGCCAACACCAACGATTACCTGATCAAACATGTGGATCTGGATCTCACCGCAGACTTTGACAACAAAGTACTGAAGGGCGAAGCGATCCTGGATATCCAGCGCCTTACCCAGAAGAACCCGGCACTGATTCTCGACACCCGCGATCTCGACATAACCAATGTGCGCGCGGGCGTGGGCAACAGCCTGCAGGACGTGAAGTTCAGCCTGGGTAAAACCGACCCCAACCTGGGCACCCCACTGAAGATCAACCTGCCCAAGGGCGCCAACCGGGTGGCCATCCAGTACCAGACCTCCCCGGGCGCTTCCGGTGTGCAGTGGCTGGAGCCGCAGCAAACCGCCGGTAAAAAGCACCCCTTCCTGTTTACCCAGGCCCAGGCAATCCACGCGCGCAGCTTTATCCCGCTGCAGGACTCCCCCAAGGTGCGCGTGACCTACAAGGCCACCATCCGTACGCCGGAAGAACTGCTGGCGGTGATGAGTGCCAACAACGACCCGGAGACGGAAAAAGACGGCGTTTACGAATTTGAAATGCCGCAACCGATCCCGTCTTACCTGATCGCCCTCGCCATCGGCAATCTAGAGTTCAAGCCCATGGGCGAGCGCACCGGCGTCTATGCCGAACCGGAACTGCTGGACGCGGCAGCCGCCGAGTTCGAAGACACCGAAGATATGCTCGAGGTTACCGAGAAAAATTACGGGCCTTACCGCTGGGACCGCTACGACCTGCTGATCCTGCCCCCGAGCTTCCCGTTTGGGGGCATGGAAAACCCGCGCCTCAGTTTCATCACCCCCACAGTGATCGCCGGCGACAAAAGCCTGGTGGCACTGATCGCCCACGAACTGGCGCACTCCTGGTCCGGCAACCTGATTACCAATGCCAGCTGGCGCGACCTGTGGCTGAACGAGGGTTTCACCACCTACCTCACCAACCGCATCATGCAATTCGTGTACGGCGACGAGCGCTATCAGATGGAAATGGCCCTGGGTTACGACGACCTGAAGGCCGACCTGGACGACCGCGAAGACAAAGACGAGATCATGGCCATCGACCTGCGCGGTCGCGATCCCGACGAAGTCTTTTCCAATATCCCATACGAGAAGGGCTCTCTGTTCCTGTACGAACTGGAACAAAAAATCGGCCGCGAGAATTTCGACCAATTCCTGATGGATTACTTCAACCACTTCGCCTTCCAGAGCATCACCACGGAAGACTTCGTGAAGTATCTGGACCAGACGCTGTTAAAGCAGTACCCGGACAAGCTCGACCGCGCGCGTATCCAGCAGTGGATTTTCGAACCCGGTATTCCGGAAGGTGCACCGCAGCCGACCTCCGATGCGTTTACCAAGCTGGACCCGGTACGCCAGCAATGGCTGAACGGCGAGATCAAGGCCAGCGATATCGAGACCGATGGCTGGACCTTCCACCAGTGGAAATATTTCCTCGATGGCATGCCGGAGAAACTAAGCGAAGACCAACTGGCGGAGCTGGACAGCACCTTTGATCTCACCCAGTCGAAAAACAACGAGATCGCATTTAGCTGGCTAATGATTGCGGTGCGCAACCAATACAAGCCCGCCGAGCCACGCCTGGAAGATTTCCTGGTGACCATCGGCCGCAACAAGTTCCTGCGTCCGCTGTACCGCAACATGATGGTGCACGGCCAGAGTGATAGCGCCAAGCGGATTTTTGAAAAAGCCAAGCCCGGTTACCACCCGCTCACCGTCAAGGTAAACAGCAAAATTATCTACGGCGATTAAGCCGTCTCACCACACTCCGTATCGGATAATCCTGCGGAGTAAAACGTTCGTCGATTTGCCTCCCGCTGTCTGCTCGGCGGGAGGTAAATTTTTGTAAACTCCCCCCTCTTTGTGATCTCCGCCGGTTACTCTGGCGTAAATGTTGCTGCAGCAACTTCTCTGATCCAACGCAAGATTTCCACTCGGCGGAGGTTTTCGACCAATCGCCGACCATAACCACAAATACAGATCGCCCTACACAACATGAAATCCATTGGTGTATTCACCCTAAGCGCCCTGCAGCCGACCTGTACCAGGCTCGCCCTCGTCGCCACACTGCTGCTGCCCTCCGCCGCCCTGGCGCAACCGAACAAGGCCCCGGTGCCGGTGCGCGCAGCACCGGTCGAGCTGGAACAGATCTCCAACCCGGTGGAAGCCCTCGGCACTGCCAAGGCGTGGGAGTTTGTCTCCATTCGCGCGGGGGTCACGGAACACATCAGCCGCGTGAACTTTGAGAGCGGCCAGCGCGTAAAGGCCGGCGATGTACTGGTTGAACTGAGCCATGGTGAGGAAAAGGCGGAACTGGCGCGGGCCCGCGCCACCCTGCAGCGCTACGAGCGCGATGCGAAACGCCTGCGCGGCCTGGTGACCAAAAACCTCACCACCCGCGAACAACTGGAGGCCGCAGAGACACAGGTGGCGGAAACCCGCGCACTGGTGGACGGCCTGCAGGCACGCATCGACGATCGCATCATCCGCGCCCCATTTGACGGCCAGCTGGGCCTGCGCAATATCAGCGTCGGCAGCCTGGTTACCCCGACCACCGAAATCACCACCATTCAGGACAGCGCGCGCCTGAAGCTGGACTTCACCGTACCCGAGCGCCAGCTGTCCGCAATCAGCGGCGGCATGGCCATTGAAGCGGCAAGCCAGGCCTATCCCAATCGCGTGTTCAATGGCGAAGTGATGATCGTTGAAGCGCGTGTGGACCCGCAGACCCGCGCGTTTACCGTGCGCGGCCGCCTCGATAATCGCGACGGCCAGCTCAAGCCCGGCATGCTGTTGCGCGTACGCGTTGTCGCCAACCCGCGTCGGGCACTGACGATTCCGGAAGCCGCGCTGGTGCCACTGGCCGGAGAACAGTCGGTGTACGTGGTGAAGAAAACCGAAGGCGGGCATATGGTGCAGCGCCGGGAGGTGCAGATCGGCCAGCGCTATGAAGGCAAGGTAGAGGTACTCACCGGCCTGTCTCAGGGCGACCAGGTAGTGACCCGCGGCACCCTGCATATTCGCGACGGCCAACCCGTTGCCGTAGAAGTTGAAAACGGGGCCCACAAGCAATGATTATCAGTGATACGGCGGTCAAACGCCCGGTTTTTGCACTGGTACTGTCGCTGCTGCTGGTGGTGTTCGGCCTGATCAGCTTCGACCGGCTGGCGCTGCGCGAGTACCCGGATATCGACCCGCCGATTGTCTCCATCGACACCAACTATCCCGGTGCCTCCGCGGAGATTGTCGAGACCCGCATCACCCGCCTGATCGAAGACCGCATCGCCGGTATTGAGGGCATCAAGACGGTCACCTCGTCCAGCAGCGACGGGCGCTCGCGCATTTCCATCGAGTTCAATATCAACCGCGACGTGGATGGCGCCACCAACGATGTGCGCGACCGGGTCTCCGGGGTGCTGAACAACCTGCCGGTGGAAGCGGATCCGCCCGAGATCGAAAAGGTCGACAGCAGCGACGACGTGGTGATCTGGCTGAACCTGACCTCCGACCGCATGACCGTGCCGGAGCTCACCGACTACGCCAACCGCTACCTGGTAGACCGTTTCTCGGTACTCGACGGCGTGGCGCGGGTGCGGGTCGGTGGTGCCAAGGACTTCGCCATGCGTATCTGGCTGGACCGCGGCGCGATGACCGCGCACAACGTCACCAGCGCGGATATCGAACAGGCGCTGCGTGCGGAAAACCGCGAGTTGCCCGCGGGCTATCTCGAGTCCAGCGATCGCCAGTTCACCCTACGCCTGCAGCGCCAGTTCCAGAGTGCCGAAGACTTTGCCCGCCTCGCCATCACCACCGGTGACAGCGGACACGTGGTGCGCCTGGGCGATGTGGCGCGGGTCGAACTGGGCTCGGCGGAAGACCGCTCTACCTTCCGCGGCAATGGCGAGCCCATGGTGGGCATCGGTATTACCCGCCAGTCCACCGGCAACATCGTCGCCGTCGCAGAAGCGGCCAAGGCGGAGATGGTGGAGGTCAACAAATCCCTGCCGGACGGCATGCGCCTCAGCCAGAGTTACGATGCGTCGGTTTTCGTATCCGAGGCCATCAAGGAGGTGTACACCACCCTGGCCATCGCAGTGATTCTGGTAACCCTGGTGATCTACCTGTTCCTGGGTAACTGGCGCGCGACGCTGGTGCCGGCGGTTACCGTGCCGGTGTCCCTGATCGCCACCTCGATCCTGCTGTATGCCTTCGGTTTCAGTATCAACCTGCTCACCTTGTTGGCGCTGGTACTGGCCATCGGCCTAGTGGTGGACGACGCCATCGTGGTGCTGGAAAACATTTTCCGGCGCATGGATGAATACGGTGAACCGCCGCTGCTGGCCGCCTATCGCGGTGCGCGCGAGGTGGGCTTTGCGGTGGTCGCCACCACTCTGGTGCTGGTTGCGGTGTTCGTACCCATTACCTTCCTCGAGGGGGATATCGGGCGGCTGTTTTCCGAGTTTGCGTTGACCATGTCGGCGGCGGTGATCTTTTCCTCCATCACCGCGCTCACCCTGTCGCCGATGCTCGCCGCCAAATTGATTCGCCCCAGCGATTCCCACAATGCGGCCACCCGCTTTATGGACAAGGCGCTGACCCGCGTGCAGCACCGCTATAGCCGCGGGCTGGATGTGTTACTGCGCAAACACTGGATTGCCGGTGTGGTGTTTGTGGGCGTGATGGCGTTCGCCGCGCTGGCGTTCCGTCTGATTCCCACCGAATATGCCCCACGCGAGGACCGCGGCTCCTTCTTCCTGCTGGTCAACGGTCCCGAGGGCGCCAGCTACCAGTACATGCAGGAGTACATGGACACCATCGAAGAGCGCCTGATGCCGCTGGTGGACAAGGGATATGTAAACCGCCTGCTGGTGCGCTCGCCGCGCTCCTTCGGCACTTCGGCCACGTTCAATACCGGCATGGTGATCTTTACCCTGGCGCCCTGGGGCGAACGCCCCTCCGCGTTTGAGCTGATGAACCAGGTGCGCGCGGCGGTGAAAGACCTGAGTGGCGTGCGCGCCTTCCCGGTGATGCGCCAGAGTTTCGGCGGCGGCCTCGGCAAGCCGGTACAGTTTGTCCTCGGCGGCAGCAGCTACGGCCAGCTCACCGAGTGGCGTGACCAGCTGAACCAGGCACTGGCGGAATCCAACCCGGGACTGCTCGGCGTCGACTGGGACTACAAGGAAACCCAGCCGCAGCTGCGCATCAATGTCGATTACGAGCGCGCCGCGGACCTGGGCGTTCAGGTAAGCGATGTGGGCACCACCCTGCAGACCATGTTCGGCTCCCTCCGCGCCACCACCTTTATCAACAACGGCGAGGAGTACGACGTCATTCTTGAGGGCGAACGGGACCTGCAACGCACCCCGGACAGCCTCGAGAACCTGTACGTGCGCTCCAAGACCAGTGGTGCGCTGATCCCACTGCAGAGCCTGGTGGAAGTCAGCGAATACGCGGACTCACCGCAGCTGCAACGCTACAACCGGGTGCGCGCGATTACCCTGGACGCCAACCTGGCCGATGGCTTGGTGCTGGGAGAGGCGCTGGCCTACCTGAACCAGCTAGTGGCAGACAATCTAGAAGGCACCCCGGTGGTTGACTACAAGGGGCAATCCAAGAACTTCCAGGATTCCGGCAACACCATTCTGTTCGCGATCCTGCTCGGCGCGCTGGTGGTATTCCTGGTGCTCGCCGCCCAGTTCGAGAGCTTCGTGCACCCGCTGGTGATCATGTTCACGGTACCGCTGGCCATGGCCGGTGCCCTGCTGGGCCTGCTGCTGACCAATCAATCGCTGAACATCTACAGTCAGGTTGGATTGATCATGCTGGTGGGACTTGCCGCCAAAAACGGCATCCTGATCGTGGAATTTGCAAACCAGTTGCGCGATCGCGGCGTAGAATTTGGCCAGGCACTGCGCCAGGCAGCGGAAACCCGCCTGCGCCCGATCCTGATGACCGGCATCACCACCGCAGCGGGCTCACTGCCACTGCTGCTGTCATCCGGGGCGGGTTCCGAGACCCGCGCGGTGATCGGTACCGTGGTGCTGTTCGGGGTACTCGCGGCCACACTGTTCACTATTTACATCGTGCCCACGGCCTACGATGTACTGGCTCGCCGCACCGGCTCGCCGGGGCAGGTGGCGCGTAAAATTGGTGAGCTGGACGCGGAGTACCCGGCGCAAAAACAGGATTGATTGGCGGCTAATTCTGCGCCGGGCTATCTAAGCTGGCGCAGATCTCTTAACCTCTGCCAGTCTTTTGTGAGACGACCGCAACTTTTTTCGCGTTGAGGTCGTCTAACTCGCACAATTGGACAGAAACAGAACATCGTATACAGGGAAACGACCATGTTCATGGGCAAGCGACTTCTCGCCGCCACGGCTTTGATCTCACTGCTAATGATGATGAGCGCCTGCACCAAGCAGGTGTGTTATCGGGATGGGGAGCGCAAGCCGCGCATGCCATTTGCCAGCACCGTACACGAGCTGGCGCCAGCGGTAGGCCTCGCCGCCAGCTACGCGGCGGCTTACCACGCCTTCGATTAAGACTTTCCGCTAAACAGCTTCAGCCCGATCAAGCGGCTTCGCCCACCAAGTCGGCAATCTGACGGTCGTTCAGGCCAAACAGGTACAGCGCCGCATCCAAACCAAATCCGTCAATCGCCTGCGGCGCCTCAGCCCGTACCTTCGGCTTGGCGTGGAACGCAATTCCCAGCGCACCCAGCGACAACATCGGCAAGTCGTTAGCGCCATCGCCCACCGCAATCACCTGATCCAGTGACAGATCCAGTTGCTGGGCAATTTCTTGCAACAGCAGCGCCTTGCGCGCGCCGTCCACAATCGGGTCAATCACCTCACCGGTGAGAGCACCGTCGGCAAAGGCCAGCTGGTTGGCGTGGACAAAGTCCACCGCCAGGTGGTTGTCCTTCAGGTAATTCGCGAAATAGGTGAAGCCACCGGACAGAATCGCGGTTTTGCACCCCAGTGCGCGCAGCGCCAGCAGCAGGCGCTGGGCGCCGGGCATAATCGGAATACGCGGGGCAATTTCCGCGAGGCTCGCTTCGGTAAAGCCCTTCAGCAAGCCCATACGCTTGCGGAAGCTCTGCTGAAAATCCAGCTCGCCGCGCATCGCCGACAGGGTAATCTCCGCCACCTGGTCACCAACACCGGCGATCTTCGCCAGTTCGTCGATCACTTCCGCCTGGATCAGGGTGGAATCCATGTCGAAACAGGCAAGCTTCGGTGCGCACTGGGTACTGCCCGCCTGCAGTACCAGCTCAAGGCCGAGGGTTTGCGCGAGCTCCAGCAGGGCCAAGCGCGCCGCGGCAAACGCAATATCCCCTTCCAACTGGATACGCAGCACGCGGCAATCTTCCCGTGCAGCCAGGATATCCAGCGCCACCGGGCGCCATTCATTCGCCTCGACAAACTCCGCCAGTCGACGCAGCTGCACCGCTTCGATATCGTCCGCCAGCACCGTCAGGCACCAGGCAGCGGTGACCGCCGCGGGAGCCTTTGGCAGAGTGCCGGCAACAGGCAGCGAGAAGGCTGCATGACTGGCATCGGCGAGGGCGGTGTACTGAGTGGATGGGTGGGCTGATGGGGAGCTGGCGTCCATGACTGAATCTCGTTGGCTGGCTGCTTATACACGCGTCATTGAGCGCGCATTGCCCGGCCCGGGCGTACATGACCGCCGGGCCGCAGGTGAATTGGCCGCGCATTATAGCCCGGCGCCTTTTTTCACTGAAGAAGTGGGATAGAATCGGGCGGACTTCTGTTCGCACAGTAAAAACAAGATGAAAACACTCCTCACCCGCCTGTCCGAACTTTCCGGATCTCTGCCCCAGTGGCTGGAAGCGCTGAGCCCCAAGCGCCAGCGCCAGCTCATTGCCGCCACCATCTGGTTGACCCTTTGCGGCTTCTGTCTGGCCACTCTGGGCCACGCCTACAGCCAGCAGTTGTCCACAGCGCAGAATCGCGACCGTGAGAGTGCCACTGCTGCCGCAAAACTGCTCGCGAGCCAGAGCCTGCAACAGATCGTTGCCGGCGACCGCATCAGCCTGCAGCTGCTGGCCCAGCAAACCCTGGCACTGCCCGCGGTACATGGCGTGACTATTCAGGACGTAGACTCCAGCCCACTGGCACAAACCGGTGTACGCGACCGCGGGGAAATGCTTACCGAGCCGGTGGTACTGCACGATAGCTTTGCCGGCAGCGTGGCCCTGAACATTCAGCCCGGCGCGCAGGTGGACTACCCCTGGGCGAGCCTGCTGCTGAGCATGATCTTCGCACTGCCGTTCAGCGCGGCCTGCGCTCTGGGGATTTCCCAGCTGCGCTCGAGCAAACCGAAACAGCGCAAACCGCTACTGGTGCCCAAGGCCCAACCCAAACCGCAGCCGCAAGTCACCTCCGGGCTATACCTGCGCCCGCTTAACTGGGCACAACTCGGCAATCAGCTCTCGCGCAGCGCCCTGGATAATTTGCAGGGCGAACTGGAACAGCGCCTGAAACTGCTCACCCGTATTTACGATGCGCAGCCGCTGCCCAGTGCCGGTCCCTCGGTTGGACTCGGCTTTGCCGGCGAAGATGCCGCTTTCCGCGCGGTGTGTGCCGGCCTGTTGCTGCGCGGCCTGCAACAATCCAGCCGCGCCACCGGCCTGCAGCTGGCCCTCGCGGTGCTGCCGGCCAAGCCCGATCAGTTCGGCTTCAATGGCGAACAACTGCTAAGCCAGGCGCGCGGCCTGACCCTGCATCCACAATTGCTCGATGACGAATCCCTGGCCGACCGCATCCAGTGCCATACCACCGACTGGGGCGCCGAGGTTACGGGGCTCAATCCCAAGTTGCAGCAGTTGCTGGATAACCAGTTACAGCAGTTGGTTTCGGCATAACCTGCCAACCTGGTATTTTCTTAGTACATCACCTTTCCCAGCAGCGGTGGCGGCAACGCTACCGGGCATATCGTTTCGAGACACGCCGTAAACCCATCCATGGGGGCTCTTCCGCGAGGTCCCTCTCGCGGAAGGTCACGAAACGATATGCCCGGTATCGCCGCCTTCTCCCCGAAGTCTCACGCAACAAAAACCTCGGCTTATATACACCACGCCCTTCATAACTTTTTAGTTGTTGATATTCATCGCAATGGGTAGTGATCGCCGTTCCGCGACCTTTAAATAACTTTCACTTGGGTTTCGAGGCTGTTTCACCTGTTGTCAAGCAGCGAGCAGATCGAAAGGAAGTAAAAAAGTTACCCGCCTACAGGCGCGGAGGTTTTCATGAAGCGTTCACCAGAACGGTTCGCCGGGCGATTCGCCGGAGCAGTGGGGGCCACAGCACTGCTGCTTGCCACCGGCTGTACCACCATGGAAGACATGACCGATACCACCACGGCGATAAACCGTACCAATGAAGGGCCCGGCTACTACCGAGTCCAGAGCCGCTACTACCACTGCCACCAGAACCAGCGCTGCCACAACGTTCGGCATCCGAACTACTACACCCGTGGTGACGGCGACTACCGCCGTGATCCACCGAATAGCCGCATCAATCAGCCTCGCTGATCCAGCACACGCGTAATTTCTAAATTTTTTCGGTGTACCGCACTGCCAACCATTCCGGTCTGCGCAGGGCCACACCCTTACTCTGCAACGCGGAGGTCTCGCATGAAGAGTATTATCAAAAAAGGCCTTTTGGCCATAACGGTGTTCGGCACCCTCACGTTAGGGGCCTGTGTCTCTGACGGATATTATTCGTCGAGTAGCGTGGGCTATTCGAGCTATCCGTACTCACGGCCCTACGTCTATCCGTCGAGTAGCGTGTCCTTCTATTACTCTTCGCCACGCTATTACCGTTATGGCTACCCCCGTTATCGCGGCAGCTACTATCGCTATGGACGCGGTTACTATCACCGTCACCACCGCTACCATGGTCGCCACTACTACAACCGTGGGCATCGTTATCATGGAAACCGTTACCATCGCGGTGGATCCCATCGTTACCATCGTAGCGGAGCGCATCGCGCCCATCGCAGTGGAGCACATCGCGCACATCGCAGTGGTGCACATCGCGGAAGAGCGCATCGCCGTTAAGCTTGGCTAGTTAATCTAGACCGAGTAGACCAAGGTATGAGGCCTCTCTCATACCTTGGTCATACAGACCCGCAACTCCCGCCACTGCTAGGATTTCTGCAAAGAAAAAAAGCATGCGGGAGTTTGCCGTGCAACAAGATACATCACGCGCCGTCTTGATTACCGGTTCCACCAGCGGAATCGGGCTTGCCGTTGCCCACGGTTTCGGGCGCGCCGGCTACCATGTGATGCTGCATGGGCTCGCAGATGCAGATAGCGCCCAAGCCCTGTGTCAGGAGTTTGCCCAGTACGACGGCAAGGTAGGCTTTAGCAGCGCCGATGTTTCCAGTGAAGAAGGCTGTGCGCAGCTGGTGAGCGAAACCCGCGAAGCCATTGGTAACCCTTCTGTGCTGGTGAACAACGCCGGTATTCAGTTCACCGCACCCACCCATGAATTCCCCTCTGACGTTTGGCAACAGATCCTTGCGATCAACCTGAGCGCGAGTTTTTACCTGATGCGTGACTTGGTGCCGGCCATGCGTGCCGCGAACTGGGGCCGCATCATCAATATCGCTTCGGTGCATGGTCTCGTAGCATCGGAAAACAAGGCTGGCTATTGTGCAGCCAAGCACGGACTGGTGGGACTGACCAAGGTAGTTGCACTGGAAAATTCCGACCGCAATATCACTGCCAATGCAATTTGCCCGGGCTGGGTGGAGACCCCGCTGATCCAACCTCAGATCGAGTCGATCAGTCGCGAACAAGGCGTGGACCTGGATACCGCCCGCGCACAACTGGTCGGAGCCAAACAACCCATGGCGAAAGCCAGCCCGCCAAACGCCATTGCCGAACTGGCTATGTATTTGTGTGGTGACTTTGCCAGCACGATTACGGGTGCATCACTACCGGTGGACGGTGGATGGACCGCGCAGTAGTATCCTTTGCACCCGATCACTTTCTTCTTCAGGGTGCTGCCGTGAATTACCAGTTGCTGATTGCCGACGATCATCCGCTCTATCGCGATGCGTTGGCGACGACCCTTTCCAGTCATTTTCCCAATGCGGATTTGCTACAGAGTGAGGATCTCGATTCCACCCTGGAACGTCTCTCCCAATCGGAAGTCGACCTGCTGCTGTTAGATCTGAATATGCCCGGCAGCGAGGGCTTCAGTGGCCTGGCACGTATCCGCAACGATTTTCCCGCTGTGCCGGTAGTGGTTGTGTCCGGCAGTGATAAACACTCCGTTATTCAACAAGCATCTGGCCTCGGCGCCAGTGGTTTCCTTTCCAAGACTGCGCGGCCGGATGAAATCCTGCAATGTATTGAATGCGTGCTTTCTGGGGACCAGTGGTTCAGCGAGGAAGCACTGCAGGCGGAGACCGAGTCTGCGCTTGCCGATAAGCTCACGCAGCTTACTCCTCAGCAGTTGAAGATTTTCCAGATGATTGCGCAGGGCATGCTGAACAAGCAGATTGCATATGATCTGGACATCACCGAGCCAACGGTGAAAAGCCATGTGACTGCGATTTTACGCAAACTTGAATTGCGGGATCGTAAGCAGCTGATTCGAGAGGCGCAGGCGCTGATTCAACTCTAAGGTTGGCTCTGCGCTCCGTAGCCTTTGGTTCCGCGCTTTGATTAAAATCTTGTGGCGGAGAAGCAGCGGGTATTCGTT
Source organism: Microbulbifer agarilyticus (assembly GCF_019800665.1). GTDB lineage: Bacteria > Pseudomonadota > Gammaproteobacteria > Pseudomonadales > Cellvibrionaceae > Microbulbifer > Microbulbifer agarilyticus_C. The sequence continues at coordinate 600,442 of NZ_JAHVKO010000004.1, read as the reverse complement.
TTTGAAACCGCTGTAAACCCATCCATGGGCGCTGCGGCGGCGACGTCCCTGTCGCCGACGCTTTCAAAAACGAATCCCCACTACTCCCCCTTCAATTCTTACCACTATACGGCGTAAGCAGAGTTCCAAAGGTGTGATAGAGCTGACGCGAAGGAAGAGTGCCGGGTGCGGGCTTTCAGGAGCGTCGCAAACAGGAAGTTTGCGCCGCAACGCCCAGGGATGGGTTCACAGTGGTCCTGAAAGCCCGCACCCGGTGCTCTGCCGCCACCGGGATTGTACAGGACCACACCACAAACTAGACGCCCTGCAAATACTCCGCAACGTGACGATAAACCCGCTCACACGCCTCAGGCACAAGGTTTTCCACATTCAAGAACGCGTGAATCATGTCATCAAAGTGCAGTAGCTCTGCATTAGCACCACCGGCGCGCACCTTGTTCACATACTCCACACCCTCATCCCGCAACGCACAGAACTCTGCAGTAACAACCAGGGTCGCAGGCATATTTTTGGTGAACTCACCGTGTAGAGGAGAAACCGAATATGGGTTTTCCGCACGCTGCAGATAATTGTTGAAGTACCAGAGAATTTTTTCTTTCTCCAGCAAATAGCCTCGCCCATTCTCTTCAATGGAAGGCGTCTGCATGGTGTAGTCCAGACTCGGGTAGATAAGCACCTGCGCATCAATGGTGTTCGGCTGATGTTGCAGTAGCCGGCTAGCGGAAGCACACAGAGCGCCACCGCCGGAATCACCCATCAGGATCCAGCGACCATTGTGGGCAACACCCTTGCGGTCCAGTGCCGTGCCCAGATTACGCACCACACTGATCAAATCATTTAGTGCAGCCGGGTAGGGATTCTCCGGCGCCAGGCGATACTCGAGGGAAATAACCGTGCGCTTGCTGGCATCCGCCACGCGTCGGCAAATCGGGTCATACACCGTAACGCTGCCGGCCATATGGCCGCCACCATGGCAGTAAATAATCGCCGCACCATCGATCGCATCTTCCGGCTGATAAATTCGCACCGGCACCGCGTATTCGCCGCCGGTTACTACCGTGTCAGACACCTTCATGTCTGGCCCTGCAGTAACGAAACCTGCAGTGAGATTGGCGAGACTCTCGCGAGCGTTCACCGGGGTCGGCTCGAAACCGGCGGCTTTAACCTGTGCGACCTGGGCGTTGACCGCCACCAGCCATTCGGCGAGTTTCGGATTAAGCTGTCGCATTGTCGGCCTCCAGGTTTTCTTCACTGGGTTTCTTGCCGCTTTCCGGCAGCAGGAAGGAAAACACAAACAGGGATGCAGAACAGGCTACCGCAAAATAAGCAGCAGTCGCCGGCTCACCGGTAACGTCTGCGAGCACGCCGGCGCCGTACATCAACACCGTTTCCACACCGTAGGAAACGGACCAGAACATGGCGAAGGTGACAGTAATTTTTGCCGGGGTCATACCGGGGAGCTCCTGCGGCAGGGTAACCAGAGCGGTCATCGGCAGGAACATGCAGAAGCCGGCCAGTGCGGCCGCGGTGTAGGCAATCAGCGGGTCACGACTGGTGACCATTAGCGCGGCAAATACCACCAGCGCAAGGCCACCGAAGCGCAGTACCGGCAGACGCAGCGGATAGCGTTTGGTGACGATGATGCCGGCTACGGTGCCCACCATACCCGCGGCAATCATTACCGCAGACAGGTGATTACTCGCCACCGCAAAGCCGTCGATCAGCGGGAACAGTGCAAATACCGCGATGTAGCAGAACAGCACACCACAGTAGGCCAGCGGCAACCACCAGTTAAACCCTTCACGGGCACCCTGCTTGAAGCCGTACTCTTCCTGCGGCTTGTCGCCGCCACCCGACAGCGGGAAGTTCTCGGCACTCAGCCACCAAAGGATACCCAGCGCCAGTACCATCACCCCGTACAGCACCACTACAGACTGCCAGCTGCCCAACCAGCTCAGCAGCGCGGTGGTGGTCAGCAGGGCCAACAGGTTACCGGTATTGAACGCGGCAGCATTGATGCCGTTGATCAGCGGGCGCTCTTCGGCAGAGAAGTAATGCAGCACCACCGGTGCGAAGTAAACGATCGCCAGCGCGCCGCCGAGGCCCAGGGCCAGGCGGGACATCAACCAGGCACCGTAACTGCCGGCCAGGGCACCAAAGCCACCGGCCGCAATCAAGATGATCGCGATCAAAAACGCGCGCTTGGCACCGAGGCGCATCAGCAGGGCCGCGGCGGCGAGGTTGCCGACAATTTTGGCAATGGTGATGACATTGCTGCCCCAGGTCGCATTCGCGAAGCCTTCCTCACCAAAGGATGACTGGATCGCCGGGGTCAGAATGGCCCCGGACACCCAGCTTGCGGCGAACAGCGCGTAGGCGCTGAACATCAGTATTTCCAACACGTATTTTTTCATCGCGGGATACCACTATTTATTCTTGATGTATTCACAGGTCAGACTGCGTCGGATCGCAGGCTTTTGCCTATACGACCTTGGTCGCAGACTCCGCACTGCGCGACTTCTGCCGCTGCTGCAGCAAGGCGCGCAGTGCCGCCGGACGCAGCGGTTTCTGCAGGAACTGCCAGCCCGCGTTCTGGGCACGGGTCTTCACCGTATTGGTGTTCTCGGCGGAAATGATCACGCAGGGGACTTTACAAACATCGACACCACTCCAGCGGGACAACAGCTCACCGGCCAGATCGATACCGTTATCGCCATCGTCCAGGTGGAAGTCCATCAACAGCAGGTCCGGTTCCGCCGCGGCGAGTGCCTCAGCACGATTGCGCGCGCAGTGCACCGTGCACCCCCAGCCACTCAGCAGTGCCGCCATGGCCTCGAGGATGGAGGGTTCGTTATCCACACACAGCACCTGCAGGTCGAGCTTGGCACCGCGCCCGGTGATCGGTGTCACGGCAGGACGCGACGCGGCACGGGCGGTGGCGCGCGGCAGGCGCACGCGAAACACACTGCCGCGGCCGAGCACCGAGGACAGGCTGATAGGGCTGTTCAATAGGCGGCACAGGCGCTCCACCGTGGCGAGGCCGAGCCCATAACCGTGCTGGCGTGCCACATTGTCGGAATCCTGCGAGGTAAGGCGGCAGAACTCGCGGAAGATCGCCTGCTGCTGTTCGGGGGCGATACCTTCACCGGTATCCCACACCTCCAGAGAAATGTCCGCGCCGCGTTTGCGCGCCGCTACCAGCACGCCACCACGCGCGGTGTATTTCACTGCGTTATCCAGCAGGTTCTGCACCACCCGGCGCAGCATCTTCTCGTCGCTGTGCACCCACAGATGACTGCGCCGATAACGCAGGCGGATACCCCGGCTGCCGGCCGCGACCCGGGCCTGGGCCACGGCGTCGTCGAGGATACTGTCGAGGGATACCGGGGCGAAGCTCGGGCGGATATCCCCCGCGTCCATGCGCGCGATCTGCAACATGTCGGTGATCAGCTGTTCGGCGGAGGCGAGGGCGCGGTCGGCACGGGTCAGCAGCTGTCGACTGTCATCTTCCAGCGAGTGCGCGGCCAGCGCATCGATAAACAGGCGGCTGGCATTGAGCGGCTGCACCAGGTCGTGACTGGCGGCGGCCAGGAAGCGGGTCTTACCGGCGCTCGCCGCCTGCAGCTCGCGGTTCAGCTCCTGCAATTCGTCGTTAACGGTTTCCAGTTCAACGGTGCGGTGCGCCACCTTCTGTTCGAGGGAGTTGCGGATCTCGGTCAGTTCACCCAGCGCGCGCTGGTAATCGGATACGTCCGTATAGGTGGTTACGAAGCCGCCGCCGGGCAGTGGGTTGCCGCGGATCTCGAGTACCGTGCCATCGGTGCGGTTGCGCTGCACCCGATACGCCGTGCCGTTGCGCAAATGCTCCACGCGCTTGCGCACATGCTCTTCCACATCGCCGGGGCCACACTCGCCGCGACTGGCGTTGTAGCGCACCAGCTCCGCCACCGGGCGCCCCACATAGATCATCTCCGCGGGGTATTTGAACAGAGCCAGATAACGGCGGTTCCAGGCCACCAGGTTAAGGTTGGCATCCACCACCGAAATGCCCTGGTCGATATTGTCGATACTGCTCTGCAGCAGTCCGCGGCCAAACTGATAGATCTCCGAGGCCTGCTGCAATTCCTGCGCGGTCACGTCCGGCTCACTCAGCTGGCGCACCAGGCGCTGGGCACTGGTACTGCCGACGATGCCCGCGAGAATCTTTTCCACCGTCTCGCGGTAGTTACGCGCAGCCTCCCTGGCTGCCTTGCTGCCAGATTCGGCCTCCGCAACCTCGGCCAGTGGCGCCAGCGCCCGCTCGGCGGCCGCCTCGCCCACAAACCGTGCCAGCAACTGGCGCAGCTGCGACTTATCCACAGGAGCGGCCTGCACCGCACCACCACCGGGCTGCAGACGCTCCTGCAACAGCGACACTGCCGCCAGCGCGATTGCGTTCAACCCGAGCCCGAATACGCAGCTGGTGGTCAACGCGTTCCACTCAAGCCCCAGTGCACCGGCGATCAGGTCCGCTTGTCCCAGCGCCGCGGGCAGCGCCGACATGGCCCACACCGCCGAGCCCACCAGCAAGCCGGCGATCACACCGGCGGCGCGCAATTGGAACCAGTGCCCGGGCCAGGTCACTGCGGCGACCATCGATGGCGCCAGCTGGGCCACCAGTGCCAGCGATAGCAAGCCGAAGGTACCCAGGCTCACCCCGGAGCCTATCAGTTCGCTCACCCCAAACGCGGCGAACATCAGCAGACCGATAATCACCCGCCGCACCCGGCGCAGGTCGCTCCCCAGTGCCACACCGGCCGGACGCTGCTGCAAACGCTTCAGCCACCAGGGCACCACCATGGTGTTGGCGATCATGGTGGACAGGGCGATGGTAGCAATAATCACCATGCTGGAGCCGGCAGACAGGCCGCCGATAAACGCCAGTAATGCCAGCCACGGGGTACCGCTTTCCAGCGGGATACCCAGTACATAGCGCTCCGCATTGGTGTAGCTCTCCGGCAGCCACAGCAGGCCGCCGTAGCCGACCACCAGCACTGCCGCCGACACCAGCGCCAGATACAGTGGGATCAAGCGACGCACGGTCTTGATATCCCGCTCGCCGTCGCTCTCGATCATCAGAATATGGAACTGCCGCGGCAGGCAGAAGATGGCCGCCATCCCCAGCACCACTACCGCGAAAAAGCCGGTATCCGCCGGGCGGGATTCCGCCAGTGCCGCCACTCGTTCGCTGGACAGCGCCGCGCGCGCCAGATCCGCCGAGCCGTCAAACGCGCCACCGACCACGAAACAGGCCACCGCTACCAAAGCGCCAATCTTTACCAGCGCCTCGAACGCCACGGCTAGCAGCATACCGTTGCGGTGCACACTGCTGTCGATATGCCGGGTACCGAATAACAGCGCAAACAGCCCCAGAGTCAGGCCCACCACCGCAGTCACCACCGAGGCACTGATGCCGCGCTGCTGGTCAGCGCCGTCTGCCAATAACAGGAAACTGTCCGCAACGGCCCTTAACTGCAGTGACAGGTAGGGGACAATCGCCACCACGGCGAGCAGGGCGACGACGGCCGCAAGCCACTGGGAGCCGCCGAACTGGGCACTGATAAAGTCGGCGATGGACGTGGAGCCCTGCCGCTTGGACAGGCGCACAAAGCGCATCAGCAGCGGCGCGCCGAAAATCAGCATCAGGCAAGCGCCAACGAACGTCGGCGGCAGCAGCCAGCCCTCGGTCACCGCCTGCGCGGGCACACCGAAGAACATCCAGGCGCTGGTGTAGGTGCCGGCGAGGGCCAGCAGCAGGGGTTTGACCGGGCGAATCCGGGCAATAGGCAGGCGATCGCCCCAGAAGGCGATGGCGAATAACAGTAGTAGGTATGAGAGGCCCACAACGGCCAACAAGGTAAGGCTAAACACTTGGCGCCTCATTCATTATTGTGTTTATGATGAAGAGGTTAACCGATCGTGTGTTTTTTGTCCTGCTCCACGAGGTGTGACCCACGTCATACCTTGGTCTAGCAGGCAGGAACCCCGCCAGCCGATACAGTGCAAGTCCGTAACTTAGATAAAAACCATAAACCGGTGATCGGAGAGAGCCATGCGCAATCCAAGTAAATTCAATCCCCTTGCCGCGGGCGTCATGCTTGCCTGTGGTGCATCTTTCGCTTATGCGGAGCCTCAGCTGGAAGAAGTGACCGTAACTGCGCAGAAGCGCGAGCAGTCTCTGCAGGAAGTACCGGTTGCGGTATCGGCGATCAGTGAAGCTCAGCTGATGGATAACGGCATTACCGATATGACCGAAATCCAGAAAATGTCCCCGAACACCACTCTGCAGGTGAGCCGCGGTACCAACTCCACCCTGACCGCCTTTATTCGCGGTATTGGCCAGCAGGATCCGCTGTGGGGCTATGAGCCGGGTGTAGGTATCTATATCGACGACGTATACATCGCTCGTCCGCAGGGCGCGGTAATGGATGTATTCGATGTAGAGCGCATCGAAGTTCTGCGGGGCCCGCAGGGTACCCTGTACGGTAAGAACACCATTGGTGGCGCAGTTAAATATGTCACCAAGAAAATGACCGGTGACACCGAAGTGTCTATCGGCTCCTCTCTGGGCAGCTACAACCAGCGCGACCTGAAGTTCAAGGCATCCACCGCGATGACCGACAAACTGAACATCGGCGCTGCCGTGGCCAGCTTCAACCGCGACGGCTTCGGTGAGAACGTCCGCACCGGCGCAGACCAGTACAACAAAGATATTCTCGCAGGCCGCCTCAGCCTCGAATACTCCGCGACCGATGACCTGTTCTTCCGCTTCGCGGCCGACAAGACCATCGACAAGTCTGCCTCCAAGCACGGCCATCGTTTCAACCCGGGCATTAACGGCGAAGCCGTATTGGGCAGCATTTACGATACCGAATCCAATCTGCCTTCCGATAACCGTGTAGAAACCAGCGGCATGTCCCTGACCGCCGAGTGGCAGGCAAGCGACAGCATCACCATCAAGTCGGTAACCGCCAACCGCAAGGGCGAAACCGAAACCGTTATTGATTTCGACAGTGTGAACAGCGCGAGCTTTGACGTACCGGCGGTTTACGATGACGAGCAGTTCTCTCAGGAATTCCAGCTGATCTGGCAGGGCGACAGCGCTGACCTGGTGAGCGGTATCTACTACTACGACGGCACTGCAGCGGGCGGTTATGACGCGGTACTGGATCCGATCACCGTTGCGGTAAACGGCGAAGTGGACACCAAGAGCCTGTCTGCCTACGCACACTACAACTGGCAGTTCGCCGATCAGTGGAACCTGAACCTGGGCGGCCGCTATACCCGTGACGAAAAAGAAGCAGACGTGTACAACGCAGTGGTAGCTGGCCTGGGCAGCGACCTGTCCCACGACAAGTACTACGCCAATTCAGCCGACCCCGTCGTTCTGGCTGTACGTACCGACTACACCAACGACGATTCCTGGGGCGAGTTCACCCCGCGCGTTGGTCTCGACTATCAAGTTAGCGACGATGCGATGGTTTACGCCAGCTACAGCAGCGGCTTCAAGTCCGGCGGCTTCGACATGCGCGGTGTGGCAACGGCCAACCCGCAGACTACCGAAGGTTACGCGCCCGAGACCGTAGATACCGTAGAGTTTGGCTGGAAGCTCGATCTCCTCAACAACCGCATGCGACTGAACGGCGCGCTGTTCCGCGCGGACTACACCGACATGCAGCTGACCACTCAGCGTCTGCTGGATGACGGCACCACCGCCGGTGACGTTCTGAATGCTGGTAAGTCACGCATTCAAGGTATCGAACTGGAAGCGTCTCTCGCACTTACCGACAACCTGAGCGCAAATGCCAACCTGGGTTGGGTCGATGCAGAGTTCATCGAGTTTATTTCAGGCGGCATGGATATCTCTGATACCCGCGATATGCAGAATACTCCGGACACCACAGCGATGGTTCAGCTGAACTGGTCTCTGCCGGTTGCCGGCGGCGAAATGGTTGTTGTGCCTTCCGCGTCTTATCGCTCTGACACCCAGATCTTTGAAACGCCAAGTATCCTCGACCAGAAGGGCTACACCCTGGTTGACCTGACCGCGACTTATTACAGCGCCGATGGCAACTGGAACCTGGGCCTGCAGGGTAAAAACCTGACCGATACCGAGTACCGTATCGCGGGCTACGACTTTGGCGGCCCGTTCCAGACTGGCTTCTACGGCGCGCCACGCACTATCGCCCTCACAGGTAACTACAACTTCTAAGATTTGTCATAGACGTCATCGCGAATTTGCAAAGCACGTTTTGTGCACCTTCATTGCACTTTCCCTTGGGGCCCACTGGGCCCCTTTTTTGTTTTCCTTTCTTTGCTTTTCCTTCGGCAACTGTACAACCCCGGCGCACGAATAATTAATTTGGCGCACAAATTCACACTTTGGCGGAAAGCTCTTCTAATCTGAAGAAAGGCGGTGGCAGTGAGGCCGCTGCTCGAATCAAGCCATTGAGGTATCCGCGTGCAGAAATTCAGAAGTATTCTGCTGACGGTGGCCATTGCGACAGGAGTTGTTGCCGGTTGTACCACGACCGAGCCCAGGGATAGTCACGCCAACCGCGCTTTCAGTAGCGCCGTCCCGCCACATCTGGAGTCCTCGCACTTTACGGTGCGCTCCTCCGAGCGGCGCCCCCGTCGCAGCGTTCGCGAAGCGCCCCGCTCGCTCAACGTCAACGGCACCCGTTTCCGCTGCTTCGAGCAGGAGCTCGATTCAAAAGTTGTGGTGCGTTGCGTACGGCAATCCTAGCGCTGGGTCTCGGCACGCCTGCTGTCGTGCAATGCAGCAGGCTTTTGTGAACCTCTCCGCCACAAGCTGTCGCGTCATTCCACTCGTTGGGGCGACGTCCTGACTAAGCTTGAACTATCTGCAGGGACGCAGTGCGGCCGCAACCCGGCCTGTGACCAGAAAAAGGAACCCAGACAATGAACAAATTGCTGCCAGTGTGGCTGTTGGGCATCGCCGTCACCATTGCCGGTTGTATGAGCATGAGCGAAAGCAGCTCGGGCCCCACCCAGAAGCCGGGCACCGTGGGTGATGTGTGTGGTGGCAAATGGGAGTTGAGTCTGCTGCGCATCAACGGCCAGGCCATCCCCGTTGACCAGCCGTCTGAGTTCACGTTCCTGTGTAACAGCGGTGGCGAGGCCATGGGCAAGAGCGGTATCAATACCTACCGTGGCTCCATGCACGTGACCGACAATGGCCAGATCTTGTGGGATACCGGCAGCTTTGCCTCCACCAAAATGGCCGGCCCACCACAGCTGATGGACCAGGAAGCACAGTACCTGAGCGCACTGGCGCGCACCCGACAGGCATTCGTGAAAAGCGGTGGCGGTCGCCTGATCCTGCGGGACGCCTCCGGCGACGTGTATATCGAATACGTCAAAGCCAACTACTGAGGCCAGCACGCGAAGTACCCGACCAAACCAGGGAGAATCACAGAAACGCGCTTGGGTCACAGAAGACCCCACGGGTTTCCGTTTAAATGGTGCAAACGGCTACAGGACAGACTTGATGGACCTCTTGCACCGCCCGCACTCAGGCATGCTTTCCAGGCAATTCACGCGCTATAGCGCTGCTCTGGTTCACAGTATTCGTGCACGCGCATTCAGCGCCTGCAGCGGACTATGCCTGATTGCCGCCCTCGCCAGCGGCTGCAGTTCTACCACCCCCAACTCTCTGGTCAGCCTCCCCAGTCACCCCGGCGAAATCTGTGATTACCAGTGGATACTGCACGGTATCCGCGTAGATGGTGAAGAACAGAAGTCTCGCCTGTTCTGGCAAAAAATGGTGCGCGATCGCCCCTACCTAACCTGTGACAAACTTGGCTTTGTGCGCGGCAGTGCCGGCTCCAATCCCTATCTGGGCAAATTCTCGCTGGATGATGACGGTCATATCGAATGGCGCAAGCCACCGAAGATTTCCCGCATGGTAGGCCGGCGCGACAGCAGCGATCTGGAAAAAGATTTTCTGAAAGCGCTACCGCGTATCAACCGCGCCAGTGTCGATGGCGATATGCTGACCTTACGCGGCGACGACGGCACCCGCATCGAGTTCAAACAGACCGGCGAACTCCCCACCCCTGCCCAATAAAAAAGGCGGCCACTGGGGCCGCCTAGTACCATTCAAGAAGGGGTGAACGCGCAAATACCGCGTCCAGTCCCAGCCCTCCAATTGGAGGCACTTCCAAACTCGGAAGCAAAAAGAACCAATCAAACGATTGGTACGATGCAAAGAGAGAAGAACAACGAAAACACGTCAGTTGAGCGATGAAACAACTGGACAAGCCATTGAGCAAAAGATTACACAAAAGGTTTCATTGTGGGGCTAATGTAACCGCTGGACGTGACAAACAGATTACGGTTTTGACCGCCGCTGGTGTTGCTCGAGGTTTTGCTGGCGCTTGCGCTCGCTCTTGCGCAGCAAAATATAGGTAGCGCCGAGGCCGCCGTGCTGTTTCTGCGCACTGTGGAATGCCAGCACTTCCGGTAACTGGGGCAGCCAGGCATTTACGCAGCTCTTGAGCACCGCCTGGGTTTTACGTCCCTCGCCCTTGCCATGGGTAACCAACGCGCAGCGCACATCCGCTTCCAGGCAATCCTTCACAAACTGATATAGCGCACTGCGCGCCATTTCCACGGAGTGGTTGTGCAGATCAAGACGCGCATCCACGGTGTATTTGCCCAGGCGCAGGTTGCGATAAACCCCATTCTGCACACCGTCGCGCTTGAATTCGATGGGATCGAACGGCTCCACCGGCTCCACGAACTCGCCACCCAGCGGATTCAACTCTTGATAGGTTTGTGCGGTCGCCGCCTCGCGGCGCGCGCGCAGGTTAAGCGGGTCCTTGGTGTCTTTCTTCAATGCGCTTTGGCGCTGCTTGGGGGACAGCGGTTTTACGTCACCGAGCGCACCCATCGCGCCGCGAAAATTGTCCTGGTCACTCTTATCCACAACTACCCCCAAATAACGACTGCCGTGGCCCGCAGCTGTCAGGGATCGAGGAACAGATCCACCATCAACTCGCCGGCCTTGGCGGGATTGTGCGCATACTGGCTGAAATCGTCTACCCCCCGTGCGCGCAGCAGGGTCTCGTCGATCAACTGGGCCCCGCTCAGGGACTTGTCGCTGGTGCTCAATATCTCGTAGGCCGCATCCGCCATTACTCCGGGCTTGCGGCTCTGGTCGAACATCTCGCGACTGCCCACGGCAAATTCGATCGCCGCGGTGGCCACAATGGTCTGCGGCCACAGGGTGGCGACGCTGATATTGGATTCGCGCAGCTCTTCCGCCAAACCCATGCTGAGGATGGTCATGCCGTATTTGGACAGGGCGTAAGGCGCAAAGGGGCCGAGCCAGCGGGGTTCAAGATTGATGGGAGGAGAAAGGCTGAGGATATGGCCGCTGGCAGACTGTTTCAGGTAGGGCATGGCCAGGTGCGCAGTCAGGTAAACGCCGCGGGCGTTGATATCCATCATCAGGTCATAGCGCTTTGGCGAGGTCGCCTCAACGTTGGTGAGGTTGATGGCACCGGCGTTGTTGATCACCCCATCGATGCCACCAAAAGTGTCTGCGGTCTTCTTCAGGGCTTCCGCCACCTGGTCCTCTTCCCGCACATCCACCTGCATCGGAAGGGCCTTGCCGCCAGCGGCCTCTACTTCCTCGGCCACGGAAAAGATGGTACCGGGGAGTTTCGGATGGGGTTCGGCGGACTTGGCGGCAATCGCGATATTGGCGCCATCGGCGGCGCACTTCAGCGCAATGGCGCGGCCGATGCCACGGCTGGCACCGGTGATAAAGATCGTTTTGCCCTTGAGGGCGCCCGCGTTCTTGGTGAGAGTGATGTCTTCGCTCATACAGGCGCTCCCTGGGTATCTTCTGGTTTTTTCGCGATCGCCCTAGTCGTGTGAGGTCTCCGCCACCACTGCCGGGCAATAGATGTCTTTGAAGGTTTGCGGCATACGCTTGGGTTTGCCGCTGGAGAGTTCGATACACACCAGCTGCCACACCCCGCGCAGAATCAGCGCCTGGTCATTCGCGCGATAAATCTGAAACTTGCGCGTCATATTCAGGCGGCCATCGACCTTGGTCAGCCAGGTGCCGATCAGCAGCTCATCGCCCTCTCTCGACGCCAGTATATAGTCGTACTCCGCGTGACGAATGGCCATTCCCCGGTCGAGGGATTGGTAATTTGTGACATCCAGGCCCAGTTCGACACTGTGTGACCAGCCGGCCTGTTCACACCAGCGCAGGTATTCCGCGTTGTTGGCGTGGTGCAGGCCGTCCACATGCTCCGGCGCTACCTGCACGCGGTGGATAAAGGGGTTGGGGTAGTCCCACTGCATAGACACGGCTTCCTTCCAGATACAAAAAAGGCTCCCGAAGGAGCCTTTTTCCGAGTTACCGTCGCTTAGGCGTCGGCTTTCTCACCACCTTGTTCGGCAGCTTGCTGTTGCGCCTGCTGCAGAGCGGCGGCGAACAGAGCGTCGAAGTTGATCGGCGGCAGCATCAGGGCAGGGAAGGAGCCCTTGGTGACTACGTTGTCGATTACTTCACGCGCGTATGGGAACAGGATGTTCGGGCACGCAGTGTTCAGCGCCTGAGCCAGCTGCTGACCTTCCAGACCCTTGATGCCGAACAGGCCGGCTTGCTGCACTTCCACCAGGAAAGCGGTTTCGTCTTCAACCTTGACGGTGATGGTCAGGGTCAGCGCCACTTCATACAGATCTTCGTCGATCTTCGCAGTTTTGGTGTTCAGCTCCTGGTTCACCTGGGGCTGCCACTGCTTCTTGAAAATCTCTGCACCCATCGGGGTTTCGAAGGACAGGTCTTTCAGGTAGATGCGCTGCATCGCGAATTGTACTTGTTGTTGTTCTTCGCCGTTTACCGCAGCGCCGTTTTGTTCTTCAGCCATGTTAGTAGCCTGTTCACTCAATAATGTTGGTTAAATGCCTTCCCTGAAAGAAGACTCCCTGTATGAGTCTTACTTATGGGGGCCTCGAAAACCCCTTTCAAGGCACTGTTTTAAATTTCTTTGCCTTGCGGCACACGTCAAGCCAGCAGGGTGTCCAGCTGGCCGCTGCGCTCGAGGGCCATCAGCTCATCGCAACCGCCCACATGATGGTCGCCGATCCAGATCTGCGGCACCGTATGGCGCCCGGCCTTGGCGGTCATCTTCGCGCGCGCTGCGCGATCGCCATCCACGGAGATCTCCTTGTAACGGACATTCTTGTTGTCCAGGAGGTACTTGGCGCGGATGCAGAAAGGGCAGTAACGGGTGGTGTAGATAACAACGTCTTTCACGACCAGAAAACCTCTTTGCGTCACTTAGTCCAATGACTGCCGGATCAGCCTTTTACCAGCGGCAGTTTCTGGTTGCTCCACTCGGACATACCGCCTTCCAGACGGCGCACGGTGTAGCCCGCCTTTTTCAGTTGGCGGCCAACTGGGCCTGCGTGCTGGCCAATCTTGTCGGCCAGAATCAGGGTCTTCTCTTTATAGGGTGCCAGCTCACCGATGCGCTTCTCGATCTCGCTATGGGGAATGTGGATGGCATCCACAATGTGCCCGGCCGAGAAGTCGGAGCGGTCGCGCAGGTCGATCACCTTGGCCCCATCGCTGTTGATCAGCAAGGTGGCCTCGTGGGCCGACGCGGGCTTACCCGCTTTGATACGTTCGGTGATAGCCAGCGCATAAATCAGCGCCACCAACAGACTCACCAGCAGCCATTGCTCGCTGATAAAGACGAAAAAGTCCACTTCGCCCCCAAATATTCACAATTCGTTGTTTTGATACGGTGCGACCACAGACCAGGCAGTCCACCAGTTTAGTGCCGCCGAGGGTAAAACTGCTGGGCAGCAATCACTTGGCGACACTCTCATACACTCAATTCAGAGGTGGCGCAGTATACACGATGACGGCCATATCTTATTCAGCCAATTGGGACCAGCTCCCCTGGTACACCGCGGAAAAATGACCAACTGGTACTGAGCAATTACTGACCTGAGCCGCACAACAGGGTAAAATCCGCCACCTGCTGTTGTGCACCTCCCGGCGTGGCCCGGGCCGTGCATCCGCTTAACGACCGGTTTCCGGCAATGACGCCGTACGATCTCCCAGTCAAAACCTGAGTTTGACCCACAGAAAACCCAATACAGGAATTCCGAACCCATGGCCTCCGAGACTTCGCCCAAACGTCCCCTGGTACTGCTGATTCTCGACGGTTTCGGCCACAGCGAGCACAGCGAACACAACGCCATTGCCGCGGCCAAAAGTCCGGTGTGGGACGAAATTTGGGCGAGCCGCCCCAAGACCCTGATCCATACCTCTGGAATGGCGGTAGGCCTGCCGGAAGGGCAGATGGGCAACTCGGAAGTGGGCCACATGACCCTCGGCGCCGGCCGCGTGGTGTACCAGAACTTCACCCGTATCAATAAGGCGATCCAGGACGGCGACTTCTTCCGGAACCCGGCCTACACCGCCGCGGTGGACAAGGCCATCGCCAGCAAAGGCGCGGTACACATTATGGGCCTGGCCTCCGAAGGCGGCGTGCACAGCCACGACGACCACATTGTCGCCATGGCCACCCTGGCCGCCCAGCGCGGTGCCAAAGCGGTGTATATCCACGCATTTACCGATGGCCGCGACACGCCGCCGCGCAGCGCCGAAACCCCGCTGGCACGCCTGAGCCAGGTGTGCGACGCGCTGGGCACTGCGCGCATCGCCAGTATCGCCGGCCGCTACTTCGCCATGGACCGCGACAACCGCTGGGAGCGCGTGCAACCGGTTTACGACCTGATCACCCAGGGCAAAGCGGAATACCAGGCGGAATCCGCACTGGCCGGTTTGGAAGCGGCCTACGCACGCGATGAGAACGACGAGTTTGTCGCGCCGACCCTGATCGGTGAACCCGCGCCGCTGAACGATGGCGACGCCCTGATCTTTATGAACTTCCGCCCGGACCGCGCGCGCCAGCTGACCCGCGCCTTTACCGATGCAGACTTTGACGGCTTCGAGCGCGCCGCCACACCGCAGCTGGCCGACTTCGTGATGACCACCGAATACGCCAGCTCCATTGACGCTGCCTGCGCCTTCCCGCCGGAAAACCTGGTCAACACCTTCGGCGAGTACCTACAGAGCCAGAACAAGACCCAATTGCGCATTGCCGAGACAGAAAAGTACGCACATGTGACCTTCTTCTTTAGCGGTGGCCGCGAAGAGCCCTACAATGGCGAAGAGCGCATCCTGATTAAGTCCCCGGATGTCGCCACCTACGACCTGCAGCCGGAAATGAGCGCACCGGAAGTCACCGACAACCTGGTATCCGCCATCGAAAGCGGCAAGTTCGATGCCATCGTGTGCAACTACGCCAATGGCGACATGGTGGGCCACACCGGTGTATTCGACGCTGCGGTACAGGCAGTGGAAGCGCTGGACGGCTGTGTGGACCGCGTGATCCAGGCGGCGCTGGCTGCCGGCGGCGAAGTGCTGATTACCGCCGACCACGGCAATGTGGAGGAAATGTTTGACGCGGGCTCCGGCCAGGTCAGCACCCAGCACTCCACCCTGCCGGTACCGTTTGTGTACGTGGGCGAGCGCGACGTCACCATGCGCGACGGTGGCAGCCTGGCGGATGTGGCACCGACCATGCTGGCGCTGATGGGCTTGTCGCAGCCGGCAGAAATGAACGGCGAGCCGCTGATCAAAGTAAATTAATCGAGGATGCCCGCCGCGCGGGCACTCCCAAATGCGAGAAAAGCAGAGACGATGAAATTTCCCCGGATTATCTTCGCCGCACTGTTATCTTTCGTCCTGGCGCCTACCTGCTTTGCTCAGGCCAGTGACGAAGAGCAGCAGGCGCGGCTGGCGGAAATCAAGCAGCGTATTGAAACCCTGCAGCAGGAACTCAACCAGGTGAAAGGTGAGCGCGACCAGCTGCTCAGGGACCTGGAAGCCAACGAGAAAGACATCTCGGAACTGCTGCAGCGTATCGACAAAATCAAGTCCGACATGCAGAGCCGCGGTGAAAAACTGCAGGAATTGAAACAGGAAGAAAAACAGCTCGAGGAATCCCGCCGAAGTATGCAGCGGCGGGTCGAGCAGGAAGTCGCCGCCGCTTACCGACTCGGTCGCCAGGAGCAGATCAAACTGCTCCTCAACCAGCAAGATCCCCAGCACATCGCCCGCCAACTCCGCTACCACGACTACTTTCTCCAACAACGCAGCCGCGTGATCGACGACTACGTCAGCACCCTCGACCAACTCTCCACCGTCAGTACCGGTATCGAACGGGAACGCGATACCCTTGCGCGCGAACGCGACCAGCTGGAAGACAAACGCCGCGCGTTAGTCAGCGCACAAGACAAGCGCCAGCGCACCCTGGATAAGCTCGCCAAACAACTGGCCAGTAAGGGTGGCGAACTGGATCAGCTGCACAGCGACCGCAGTCGCCTGCAGCGCTTGGTGGACGAAGTGGGCCGCGCCATTGCCACCCTGATCAACCCCAGCGATGAGACCCCCTTCGCCAAGCAGCGCGGGCGAATGCAGTGGCCAACCAAAGGCCGTCGCGCCAACGCCTTCGGCCAGCGCCGCGCCAACGGCATCACCTGGACCGGCGTCACCCTGCGTGCCAACGAGGGCAACCCGGTGCGCGCCATTCACCGCGGACGCGTGGTGTTTTCCGATTACCTGCGCGGTCAGGGCATGCTGATCATCCTCGACCACGGCGACGGCTATATGAGCCTGTACGGACAAAACCAGTCACTGACCCGAGCGGTGGGCGAGTGGGTAGAGCGCGGTGACACCATTGCCAAGGTAGGCAATACCGGTGGCGCCAGTCAGTCCGGCCTGTACTTCGAAATTCGCCGCAATGGCAAACCCCAGGATCCTACCGCGTGGTGTCGGGGATAACCTCCGACACTCCATTTACTGCGCTGCCCACCGACCACTCGCCCTAACATATTTTCCCTGTCCTTTTTATCCCGCCGCGCGCACCCCAGTTCGAATCGCCGCCAAGTTGAAAACCCCGGGTTAACCCCGGGTCTACAATTTCAAATGGAACATCACGAGTAGTAGCCGCGATTTAGACAGTAACGATAAATGCCAAGGACGTGCAGATTATGTTCACCCCCAAAATGCTGACCAGCCTTCTAGGCGTGGCGGCACTCACCGCACTGCCGCTGATGGGACTCAGCCAGGGCGACCCCGAAGAACGCGTATCGCTGGAGGCAGAATCCCGCCTACCACTGGAAGACCTGCGCAGCTTTGCCAAGGTGTTCGAGCAGATTCGCCGCGGCTATGTCAAAGAAGTCGACGACAGCACTCTGCTGGAATTTGCCATCAAGGGCATGCTGCAGGGACTGGATCCCCACTCCTCTTATCTGGACAGCCGCTCGTTCACCGACCTGCAGGCCAACACCACCGGCGAGTTCGCCGGGCTTGGTATCGAGGTGGGCGTCGAGGATGACTACATCACCATCATTACCCCCATGGACGACACGCCCGCGGAACGCGCCGGATTGCGCGCCGGGGACGTGATCCTGCGCCTCGCGGGTAAATCCATGCGCGGCGTAAGCCTGGATGATGCGGTGGAACAGATGCGTGGCCCGGTGGGCTCTTCCGTAACCCTGACCATCGGCCGCAAGGGCCACAAGCAGCCATTCGATGTGACGCTCAAGCGCGACAAGGTGCGCGTGTACAGTGTGCGCGGTGAGATGCTGGAAGATGGCTACGGTTATCTGCGCATCAGTCAGTTCCAGCTGGATACCGGCGGCGACCTGATGCGCGCGATGAAAAAACTGGAGAAAAAAGGCGAACTGAAAGGCCTGATACTCGACCTGCGCAACAATCCCGGCGGCGTATTGCAGTCTTCCGTCGAAGTAGTGGATGCGTTTCTGGAAGAGGGCCTGGTGGTCTACACCGAAGGCCGTAACGATGCTTCCAATCTGCGTTACTCCGCAAGCCCGGGTGATGTGACCAAGGGCGCACCGCTGGTGGTACTGATCAACGACGGCTCCGCCTCCGCCGCGGAAATTGTGGCAGGCGCGCTGCAGGATCACCGCCGCGCGGTGGTGATGGGTACCGACAGCTTTGGTAAAGGCTCGGTGCAAACGGTTATTCCGATCAACGATGACCGCGCCATCAAACTCACCACGGCGCTCTACTTCACGCCCAAAGGCCGTTCCATCCAGGCCCAGGGCATCAAGCCTGACATTACCGTGGAACGGGTACAGATCACTCGCATGGAAGGGCGCTCGCGCTCGACCGAAGCGGATCTGGCGGGCCACCTGGGCAACGGCAACGGCGGCAAGGAAAGCGGTTCCCAGGATCGCAAACGAGCCAAGGCCGAGAAAGAAGACTGGTACAGTCGCGACAACCAGGTGTTCGAAGCATTAAATGTGCTGAAGGGCCTGAACCTGTATGTGCGCCGCGCGCCAGTCAACCGCGATGCGGACCAGGCCACCGCCGAGCCGGAGCCCAAGGACAAGGTTGCACGGGTTAATCCGGAAGACCTGTAGAGCGGCTCCCGAGAAACCACTTGAGGAAAATTCCCGAGAGAACTGTAGATACCTGAAAAGTTCTGCCAAACAACGGCTCTGAAAATTAAACCGGCGCCCCTGCGATTTGCTGCAGCTACCCAGTAGCTAAACTTACTTCAGGAACGCCGGTTTTCTATTTTGGATGGCTCTGCCAGTGGACGTCCGTTGCGGACTTGCGCTGCACCTGTGCCTTCCAAGCCGCAAAGCAGTAACGAGGTAGTCATGCAGTATCGTAGTGGCGAACAGGGCACCCCAATTCCCGTACGTTCAGACCGTTTTTACAAACTCGGTGACGATTGGTATTTCAATGTGCGTGGCGGCAAGGCGTTTGGGCCTTTTCGCTGTAGAGAAGAAGCAGAAAAGGCGCTGGATGAATTTCTGAACCCGGCGCAGGACTATACAGGCAACGTACGCCCGTTCGGCAGCCTGCGTGCACGGCGCTGGCGCCGGGACCAAAAGTTCTGAACGCTGCTTTGCGTATCTTCACGGTCAAACAAAAAAGGGCCGCACCCCTGCGGGTGCGGCCCTTTTTAATACGACAGCGGCGGATTAAAGTCGCATTTCAATTCCCGCGTCCTGCATAAAGGCCTTGGCTTCACCCACGGTGTATTCACCGAAGTGGAAGATGCTCGCCGCCAGTACCGCGTCGGCCCCGCCCTTCAATACACCGTCGGCCAGGTGCTGCAGATTACCCACACCGCCAGAGGCAATCACTGGTACCGATACCGCATCGGAAATCGCGCGGGTCAGTGCCAGGTCAAAGCCGTTTTTGGTACCGTCTCTGTCCATGCTAGTTAGCAGGATTTCGCCGGCGCCGTAGCTGTCCATTTTCTTCGCCCACTCCACCGCGTCGATACCGGTGGGCTTGCGTCCGCCGTGGGTAAAGATTTCCCATTTGGGCTCCTTGTCATTACCCACCTGCTTGGCATCAATCGCTACGACAATGCACTGGCTGCCGAAGCGGTCGGCGGCTTCGCGCACGAAGTCTGGATTGAATACCGCGGCGGAGTTGATCGCGGTTTTATCCGCGCCGGCGTTTAGCAAGTTGCGGATGTCCTGCAGCTCGCGCACGCCACCACCAACGGTCAGCGGGATAAATACTTCCGTGGCCATTTTTTCCACGGTGTGCAGGGTGGTGTCGCGGCCTTCGTGGGTGGCGGTGATGTCAAGGAAGGTGACTTCGTCGGCACCGGCTTCGTTGTAGCGACGTGCCACCTCTACCGGGTCACCGGCATCGCGGATGTCGACAAAGTTAACGCCTTTGACGACGCGACCGGCGTCAACGTCGAGACAGGGGATAATGCGTTTGGCGAGGCCCATGGTCGGTTCCCGGTAAGTTATTTGGTCCAGTTGTCGCACAGTTCCTGTGCTTTGCGCAGGTCGAGCTTGTCTTCGTAGATGGCTCGGCCGGTGATGGCACCGAAGATTTCGGTTTTGTCGTCGCCGGCTTTCAGCAGCTGTTCGATGTCTTCGATGCAGCTGACACCGCCGGAGGCGATGATGGGGATCTGCACGGCGCGGGCGAGATCCATGGTGGATTCGAGGTTCACGCCCTGCATCATGCCGTCGCGGGCGATGTCGGTATAGACGATGGCGCTGACGCCGCAGTCCTGGAATTGCTTGGCCAGTTCGGTGGCCTGCACGTCGGAGACTTCGGCCCAGCCTTCGGTGGCGACGAGGCCGTCTTTGGCGTCGAGGCCGACGATGATGTGGCCTTCAAATTCGCGGCAGGCTTCTTTCACCAGCTTGGGATTCTTTACGGCGGCGGTGCCGATGATGGTCCAGCTAACGCCGGCTTCCAGATACCATTCGATGGTTTTGAGGTCGCGGATGCCGCCACCGATCTGGATGGGGAATTGCGGGAACTGGCGGGCGATGGCGTTGACGGCATCACCGTTAACGGGGTTGCCGGCGAAGGCACCATTGAGGTCGACGATATGTAGGCGTTTGGCACCTTGGCCGAGCCAGTGTTCGGCGGTGGCAACCGGGTCGTCGGAGAAAACGGTAGCGTCTTCCATTTCGCCCTGGCGCAGGCGCACGCACTGGCCGTCTTTCAGATCAATGGCTGGGATTACGATCATTTGTATAACTTCCTGTAGCTTGGGCCATTGATGCTTATTAGGCCCCGTGGCGGCTAAGCGCCGGGGATGGATTTTCGGAACCGCTGTAAATACGTCCCTGTACGCTGCGTCGGCGACATCCCTGTCGCCGACGCTTCCGAAAATCCATCCCCGGCACTTAGCCTTCGCGATGAGATTCTTACTTCGTTAGCAACTGTCGCGGCCCATTAGGCAACGCCGTTCCAGCCAACGAAATTTTTCAGCAACTGCATACCCGCATCCGCACTTTTTTCAGGGTGGAACTGGGTAGCGAAAATATTGTTCTTGGTAACCGCAGCCGCAAATGGCACACCGTAGTCGGTCTGGCCGGCAACGGCATCATTGTTTTCCGCGGGCACATAGTAGCTGTGCACAAAGTAGAAGCGGCTACCGCTTTCAATGCCATCCCACATGGGGTGGTCGATGGTCGGCTTTACGCGGTTCCAGCCCATATGCGGGACTTTCAAACGTTCGCCGTTTTCGTGCAGGTCCCTGCCGAAGAATTTCACCGGTTGCGGGAAGATACTCAGGCAGTCGACGCCGCCGTTCTCTTCGCTCTGCGACATCATGATCTGCATACCCACGCAGATACCCAGAATGGGCATGCCGGATTCGATGCTCTGGTTCAGCAGGGGCACGAAGCCCGGGCGGATGAAGCCTTCCATACAATCGCGGATGGCACCGACGCCGGGAACGATCAGGCGGTCAGCGCCTTCGGCTTCTTCCGGTGTAGTGGCGAGGACGACCTGGTCATCGGGTGCGACCTTTTGCAGGGCGCTGGCCACGGAGTGGAGGTTGCCCATGCCGTAGTCGAGGACGACGATCTTTTGCATCTTGAGCAGTCTCCTGGCTTACAGCACGCCCTTGGTGGAGGGCATGGCGCCTTCCATGCGCGGGTCCGGGGTCAGGGCCATGCGCAGGGCGCGGCCGAAGGCCTTGAATACGGTCTCGATCTGGTGGTGCGCGTTGAAGCCGCGGATGCAGTCGATGTGCAGGGTCACCAGCGCGTGGTTTACGAAGCCCTGGAAGAACTCGTAGAACAGCTCGGTATCGAAGTTGCCGATGCGCTTCTGGGTAAAGGGCACGTTCATGGTGAGGCCGGGTCGGCCGGAAAAGTCGATAACGACGCGGCTCAGGGCCTCGTCCAGCGGCACGTAAGCGTGGCCGTAACGGGTCATGCCTTTCTTGTCGCCGATGGCCTGGTTGATGGCCTTGCCGATGGTGATGCCGATGTCTTCCACGGTGTGGTGGTCGTCGATATGCACGTCGCCGTCACAGGTGATGTCCAGGTCGATCATGCCGTGGCGGGCAATCTGGTCCATCATGTGCTCGAGGAATGGAACGCCGGTGTTGAATTTGCCGGTACCTTTGCCGTCGAGGTTGAGGCTGACCTGGATCTTGGTTTCCAGAGTGTCGCGGTTGACGCTGGCGGTGCGCATAGGGGCTACATCCTTTGTTGCGAGGTGGGGATGACCCGCTCGGCCGGCCCCAGAGGATAGATGGCGCGGATTATACGCCCAAATGAGGCGAAATTTGGGGGATAGTCTCAGATGTAACTTGATTCACCCCAAAGATCAAATATCATACGCGGCATGAACCTATGTCCCCGCCATAAGACCCCCGTCTGGGTCAGCCTATGCCTGCTGTTTGCGCTGATGCTCGCGCAACCGGTAGCGGCGGAGCATATTCACATCGAAGATCGCGCGCACCAGCTGTGCGACCTGTCCAATAATCACGCCCCCGCCCTCGGTGGTAGTGACCTCACTTTTGTTTCCGACGACCTCGCACCGCTTTACATTGAGCAGCAGGCCCCAGCAGCACGCGACTGCCAACCGGAACGTCAGTCCGCCCGTGGGCCTCCCGCAATCCTGTCTCTTAGCTGATCTCTCTGTCGCCATGCCGCCGTTACCAGGCCGCCGGGCGACCTAATAACGCTTATTTTCCGGGCAACCGCCTCTTGGGTGGCCGCTGCCCGTGTTCGACAGGATAAAAAACAATGTACCGAGTAAACACTCTGGCGCTGGCCGTTGCCTGCGCGCTGTCTTCTGCTGCCTACGCTCAAAACGACACTGACAAGAACGAAAACCTGGAGCTGGTGAATGTCACCGTTTCCCCACTGGCCAAGCCTGCCGATGTAGTCGCCGCCCCGGTTTCCATCCTCACCGGCGAAGAACTGCGCCAGCAAGCTGCCGGCACCCTGGGCCAGACCCTGACCAACCAACTGGGCGTGGCCAATGCTTCCTTCGGTAGCGGCGTTGGCCTGCCGGTGATTCGCGGCCAGAGCGCCAACCGCGTGCGCGTGCTGAGCGACAACCTGGACGTATCCGACGCCTCCAACACCTCTTCTGACCACGCCGCCAGTATCGAACCCCTGCTGGCCCAGCGTATTGAAATCCTGCGCGGCCCGGCTGCCCTGCGTTACGGCAGCGGCGCCATCGGCGGTGTGGTGAATGTACTCGACGGCCGCATCCCCAGCGAAGTACCGGAAGCAGTGGAAGGCGCTTTTGAACTGCGCCACGACAGCGGCAACAGCCAGGACGCCGGCGTCTTCCGCCTGAACGGCGGTGCAGGTCAGCTGGCCTGGTACCTGGACGGCGTGTACCGCGAGAACGGCAACACCCAGATCCCGGGCGAAGCCATCGTGCACCACGAAGAACATGAAGAGCACGCCGACGAAATGGCCGGCGAAACCCATGAAGAGCACGAGGAAGAATTCAACACCGACGGCTTCGTGGGCAACACCAATTCCCGCGCCAGCAGCTACAGCGGCGGCCTGTCCTGGATCACCGACACCGGTTTTGTCGGCTTCTCCGTAAACCAGCTGGACAACAACTACGGTATCCCGCTGGGCGCACACGAACACCACCACCATGAAGAAGAGCATGAAGGTGAAGAGCTCGCCGAAGAGCATGAAGAACACGAAGAGGGCGCAGAAGCCGTGCGCATCGCCCTGCAGCAAACCCGCTACGACCTGAAGGGCGAGCACCGCTTCAACAGCGAATACTGGGAAAAACTGAGCGTGCGTCTGGGTTACAACGACTACGAGCACGTTGAGCTGGAAGAAGACGTCGAAGGCACCCGCTTCACCAATAAAGCCTGGGAAACCCGCGTGGAAATCACCCACGACAACGGCGGCCTGTGGCGTGGCGCTTACGGCCTGCAACTGAGCGACAAAGACTTTGCCGCGGTGGGTGACGAAGCGTTTATCCAGCCGAGCAACACCCAGAGCATCGGCGTGTTCACCATGAAGGAACGCACCTGGGGTGACTGGCACCTGGATCTGGGCGGCCGCTTGGAGCAGGTCACCATCGACCCGCAGGAAGGCGCGTCTCAGGACTTCAACCTGCTGGGCCTGAGCGGCACCCTGCAGTACTTCCTGGCCGAGCACCAGCACCTGAGCTTCGGCCTGACCCACGCCGAGCGCGCGCCGGTGGCCGAAGAGCTGTTCGCCGATGGTGAGCACCTGGCGGAAGCACGCTACCTGGAAGGCGAAGAAGATCTCGATAAAGAGAACTCCTTCAACCTGGAACTGGGTTACCACCACCACAACGAAGGCGGTTCCGGCTGGCACGCGCTACAGGTTGAAGCCAACCTGTTCTACAACCGCGTAAACAATTACATCTACGCCGCCAACACCGGCGAGCTCTTCGAAGAAGGGCATGAAGAAGGCGAAGTGCACCTCGAAGAGGAACACGAAGAAGAAGGCCTGGCGATCTACGGCTACACCAACCGCGATGCGGTCTTCTACGGTGCTGAAGCGTCCGTGCGCTACCCCTTCGCCGGTGGTCACTACGTAGAGCTGTTCGGTGACAGCGTGCGCGCCAGCTTCACCAGCGACCTCGAACTGCACCACGAGGAAGAGGAAGAAGAAGGCCACGAGCACGAAGAAATCGTCGACAACAGCCGTGCAGTTCCGCGTATGCCGCCGCTGCGCGTTGGCCTGGCCTTCGGTGGCAACTACGACCAGTGGAACTGGCAGCTGCGCACCACCAAAGCGTCTGCACAGGAACGCGCCGGTGCCTTCGAAGAGGGAACCGAGGGCTACACCCGCATGGACCTGACCGCGCGCTACAACCTGAACATCGGCGGCAACAACGCTGTTCTGTTCGCCAGCGCGCGCAACCTGCTGGACGAAGAGATTCGCCAGTCCACTTCTCTGCTGCGCGACTTCGCCCCGGAAGCCGGACGCAGTGTTGAAGCGGGCGTACGCTTCCAGTTCTAAGTTGTAAGTTCTCAGCTCAGGACCGCGGCATACGCCGCAACCGTAGCACGATGAAAAATGCCCGGCAGGGAAACCTGCCGGGCATTTTCTATGGAGATTCGAATACCAAACGCGTACCACTTGCAACGTTCAAGCCGCGCAACACAGCCAGGAAAATTCGTTTTTTGCCGCACGTAAGTACCAGTTAAAACCGTTTTCAATCCCGCTCTCGACAAGCAAATTTTTCCGCTTTAAATTGTTCGCTCTAACAAAACATCACGGACGAACAATCAGTGCAAAAAGTTATTATCATTTTCACGGTGGTACTGATCATTCTTGCCCTACCCTGGCCCGGAGCTGCCATGTCGAATCTGAACCCACTCAAAGCCTGCACCTTCTCCGAGATGCAAATCTCGCTGTTTTTCGATGGAAAGCCTGCAACCGGGGCGAAAATCACTCGCACAATCGAATGGCGTAAAGAGCATGTGGATGAATTCACCGCCGACGGTAATGGACAGGTCACACTTCCGGCAGAATTTGAAAATTACTACCTCAAGTTTTTCCCGATGGAGTTTGTCTCGGCACAGTTTCTGACCGTGCAATATGAAGGGAAGGAATACGAAATCTGGAATTACGCCAAGCGCAAAACCGAACTCAATAGCGAAATGGGTGGTGAGCCCCTAAAACTTTCCTGCGAACTTACCAGCGAGTCCATAACGACGAGAGCCTTCGGGTCCATTCTTGGCACACGCTGCACCTTGCCACAAGAAAGCTAACAATTTATGTCGAAAAGGATTTCACATGGCTCAGCTAACCCCGGAACTCAGCGCAAACATTGCGAATGATATCTATCTGATTACAAACCAGAATACACGGAAATTATTTTTCGATCTGTATGCAGATCAGTTCGCATTCAAAGATGACGCCAATCTGCAGGGCAAGACTGGCGCATTCATCCTTCTAAAAAAAGAACAGTCGCTGGGGCTGGCGGCCACCGGGATCAAGCAGCGCAAGGGTGAGGCGCTGATTGCGTTAAAGGGGACCTCCAACGGATACGACGGGCTTACCGACCTGAACGCAGGCCTGAAACAATTCAATACCGGAGGATTCGTCCATCAGGGCTTCTATTACGCCTTTCAATCATTCTTGCCGGAGCTCGATCAGTTTCTCGCAAACCTGCCCCCGGATATCCACACAGTCCACTGTGTCGGCCACAGCCTTGGCGGCGCACTTGCGACCCTGGCTGCCGACTACCTGAAAGCAAAAAGTGGCTGCGCGGTAAACCTGTACACTTTTGGCAGTCCACGTGTAGGCCTGAGCCTTTTTTCAGAGGGCGCACTGCGTCGCCTGGGAGAGAAAAATATTTTTCGGGTATACCACCGCACCGATCCGGTACCCATGGTGCCAACCTGGCCATTTATCCATGTACCCAATGGTGGACTTGGCGATCTATTGCTGAATTCCAGCGTGGCACTCAATCCCATTGAATATCACAAGATGGAAAACTACATTGGCTCCCTATCCGGCTCGGAGGTAAAGCACAGTTGGGAACTGGTACGCAAGAAACGCCCACCCGCGCCCATTACCCGTAGTATTGAAAGCTGGCTGAAATCCGATGGGCCGCTGTCGCTCACCCTGAATACGGCATGGGTAGCCGCTGAAGCGGTTATGTGGGTATTGAAGAAAGTGGTAGAGCTTACCGGTATCGCACTGGTAGTGGGCGGTGGCACCACCTTTACCCTGCTCGACCAGATGGCGATCTTCCTGAAAAAGGCCTACGACTTTGGCAAGAAAGTCTCTTACTGGGTTACTCGCCTGCTGGTACGCCTCGGCAAACTGATTGGCATCACGGTGAGTGAGAGCGTCAACATCACCGCCGCGCTGATTCGCGGAATTTTTATCCGCATGCACTCCGCGGTCTCCGAGCTGGTGATGCGTGCCGGGCGTAACGTAGAGCATTAACGAATGAGCACCACGGGAGGCGCTCACGCTTTTTCTCCCCGCCGGTTTCATTTCTGACCGGCAACTGCTTCAATAGTCGCATCCATGGCGCCTGCTAATTTTGCCTGGCAGGCGCCGCTTTCCCGCCTTTCTCAGTATTAAGGATGCGCCCTGTATGGCCTGGATCAAACGCGGACTTATCACCCTCGTTGTTCTCTTTGCACTGTTTGCCGGTGCTGTCGCCTGGTTCCTCTCTGGCCTCGATGCCAACCAGTACAAACCCAAGATTGTGCAGCTGGCAGCCGATCAGGGGGTTTCGCTGACGCTGGACGGCGATATCGGCTGGCAATTGTGGCCGAATATTGCACTCAAGCTGGAAGGGGTGAAAGTCGCGCCACTGGCACTGCCCAGTGAATCCCTGCTGCAGGCGGACAAGGTCGCCGTTGGCGTAGGACTGATGCCGCTACTCAACAAGCGTATCGAAGCTCAGGAAATTGTATTACTGGCTCCGCAAGTCGCTCTCACCGTGGACCAGAACGGCAAGGGCAACTGGGAACTGATCACCGAGGCCATGGAGGCGAAAGCGCAGCAGGATGCCAAGCAGCAGCACGAAACGCCGCCCACCCTGGATATTCCCCAGCAGGAAGCCGTACCCAGCGCCGGACTGGAGCTCGCCCTGCAAGAGCTGCGCCTGGAAGATGGGGTACTGCGCTACACCGATAAACAAAATGGCAGCGAATACTCGATCAGTGAATTGAATGTTAGCGCCGACAACCTGGTGCCCGGCGGCAAGCCCGGCGATGTGCAAGTGCGCGCAAAACTTGCCGGCAGCGATTTTCCGCAGCCGGTGGATCTGAATATTCACAGCAGCCTCGCCATCGACGAAGGGCTGAACGGCCTGCGCCTGCAGCCGGCTACCATCAAGCTCACCAGCGGCGGCGATGCCAGTGCGGAAGTGTACCTGCGCGGTAACGTGCGCCGAGCCAAAGCCGACGCACCCTGGCAGATCCAGTTGAACCTGAAAGTGGATGTAGAGCCTGTCTCCGGCTGGCTTGCTGCCGTGGGCAGTAGCTACAAGCCACAAAGCACCAGCGCGCTGCAAAAACTGAAAATCGATACCGACGTAACCGGTAGCGACCGCCAAATGAATATGCAGCCGCTGGAACTGGTGCTCGACGAACATACCTTTACCGGCAGCGCCAGCTACCAGGCCGCTCTTGATAACAGCAAAGGGGCAAACGGAGCCAAGGGCGTACCCAGTGTGTCACTGAGCCTCAAAGGCGGCGAGCTGAATGTAGATGACTACCTGCCACCACCAGTTGCCACGCCAGAACAGGACGAACTCAGCGCGGATATTGCCGCAGCCAAGCCGGTACCAATGCCACTGGAGGCCATGCGCGGCTTCAATGCTAAGCTGGATCTGACACTCGACAAACTTCACGCACTAGATTTCGATATCGATAAACCCGAGCTCGCCATCAATGTGCAAAACGGCCTCTACCAACTGAACAAACTGGCGGCCGGTGTATACGGCGGCACCCTGAACAGCACCGGCGTATTCAATGCCCGCGGCAATTCCGCGCGCGGCGAACTGAGCGGCGGTCTGAGCGGGGTGGAGATTTCCAAGGTGCAGGAAGCCCTGTTCGCCAGCGATGAGCCCCAGGCCGCCGACCAGAACAAAGTCACCCTGTCCGGCAAAACCGACCTCACCTGGGTAGGCCAGACCTCCGGCGCAGACACTCAGGCCCTGCAAAAGAACCTGCGCGCTGCGGTTCAGCTCAACTCGCAGGAACTGGCACTGGCCCCGTTCAATCTGGAGAAGGGCATGTGCCAGCTGGTGAGCTACGCAGAGAAAACGCCGATGCCGGAGCGCGAATGGCCCGCACAGACCCGCATGCAGGACCTGCGTGCCAGCGTGAATTTAAATGGTGATGTAGCCAAGGTAGATGGTATCAATGCAGGGATTGAGAACATCGCACTAAGCGGTGATGGCACCATTAATCTGCAACAGCAGAATTTTGATTTTGCCCTGGGCCTGGCACTGGTTGGCGAGCGAACTTCCGGCAATGGCTGTTCCGTGCAGAATTCGCGCTGGCGCAACCGCCCACTACCACTGCGCTGCAAGGCGAAGTTTTCCGAGGCCGGCGCCACCACCTGCAAACCGGACAGCCGCCGCCTGGATGACCTGATTCGTGAAGAATTGAAATACAAGGCGCAGAAGAAGTACGGCGACCAGCTGGAGGAGAAATCCGAAAAGCTGCGCGACAAACTGAAAGACCGTTTCAAGGGTCTGTTTAATCGCGGCGACTAAAATACCAAGTAGACGGTAAACATAAAAAACGGGGCCTAGAGCCCCGTTTTTTATTAACCGTTTTTGCAGGCTTCCTTAACTAATTGCCTTTACTAACTTCCTTGCCTAGCCTTCCTTCTGAATAATATCCAGCGCCAGCATTGCCAACGGCTCCACAAAGGCACCCACCTTTGCCGCCTCCTTGCTGGAAGCATTGCCACTCTGCGCGCGCTTCGCCACGCCCTGCGCAATCGCCGCCAAACGGAAAAAGCTGAACGCCAGATAATAGGTCCAGTGCTCGATGCGCTCGATACCCATGCGCTCGCAGTACATCGCCACATACTCCTGCTCTTCTGGGATACCCAGCGCCGCGCGATCCACCCCCATCAGGCCGGAGATGGTTCCGGTACCACCGGGCATGCGCAGCTGCATGCACTGGTAGGCAAGGTCGGCAAACGGGTGGCCGAGTGTGGATAGCTCCCAGTCCAGCACCGCAATGACTTTCGGCTCCTGTGGGGCGAATACCATATTGTCGAGACGGAAATCCCCGTGCACCAGGGACACGCGGCCATCATCCGCCGGCTGCGCCTCGCCGAGCCAGCCGATGAGCTTTTCCATGGCTTCGATTTTATTGATCTCAGATGCACGATACTGGCTGCACCAGCGGTCGTACTGGCGCGCGAAGTAATTACCGGGTTTGCCATAATCGGCGAGACCCGCAGCTGCAACATCCACACTGTGCAGTTCTGCCAGCACCCGGTTCATTTCCCGGTACATTGCGGTGCGCGCAGTATTATCCACTTCCTGTAACTGGGCATCCCAGAAAATGCGCCCCTCCATGTGCGACATCACATAGAACATGGAGCCGATCACATCGCGGTCTTCGCACAGGTGGAAAACTTCTGGCACCGGTACGGCGGTGTTTGCCAGCGCCTTAATTACCCGATATTCACGGTCTACCGCGTGGGCGCTTTTCAGCAGTTTGCCCGGGGGCTGGCGGCGCAGTACGTAGGTCCGTTCCGGTGTTTCCAGTTTGAACGTCGGGTTCGACTGGCCACCGGAAAATTTGCTCGCGGTTACCGGCCCGCTGAAGCCATCAATATGTTCGGCGAGATACTCTGCCAGCAGCGCTTCGTCCAGTTGATCAACGGCTTGTTTCATTTCACTCACAACATCCCCTCCCAATTACTGGCTATAGGCGGCGGCAATGCCACGCCCCAACTGCATCATATGCACCTCGTCCGGACCATCCGCGAGACGGATAACCCGTGCGTAGGAATAACCCCGCGCAAGGAAGAAGTCTTGCCCGAGGCCGGCGGCACCGTGGATCTGAATCGCGCGGTCGAGCACATTGCAGGCCATTTGCGGGGCAACGATTTTGATCATCGCGATCAAGTCCTTTGCCCCCTTGTTACCCACCTTGTCCATACGCTCGGCAGCTTTCAGGGTCAGCAGGCGCGCCTGCTCAATTTCACAATGGCTCTTTGCCAACACCTCGCGCACACCACCGTGGCGCGCCATGGCGCGACCGAACACCTCGCGCTCGCTCGCCCGCTTGGCCATCGCCTCCAGCGCGCGCTGCGCCAGACCGATCAGGCGCATACAGTGGTGAATTCGACCCGGCCCCAGGCGCCCCTGGGCAATTTCAAAACCGCGACCTTCACCCAACAGTATGTTGGACGCCGGCACCCGCACATTGTTGAATTTAATTTCCGCGTGGCCTTCTGGCGCATCGTCAAAACCGAGCACCTGCATGGGGCGTACCACTTCCACCCCGGGGGTATCCATGGGTACCAGAATCATGGATTGCTGACGGTGACGATCCGGATTGTCCGCGTCGGTTTTGCCCATCACGATCAGGATTTTGCAGTGCTTATTGGAGGCACCGCTGATATAAAATTTGTGGCCATTAATAACGTAGTCGTCGCCATCGCGCAGAATGGAAGTTTCGATATTCGTGGCATCACTGGAGGCCACTTTGGGTTCGGTCATAGCAAATGCCGAACGAATTTCGCCGTTTAGCAGTGGCGTCAGCCACTGGGCTTTATGCTCTTCGCTACCGTAGCGCGCCAGCACTTCCATGTTGCCGGTATCCGGTGCACTGCAGTTAAACACTTCAGAGGCGATCAGCGAGCGCCCCATTATTTCTGCGAGTGGCGCATATTCCAGATTGGTCAGGCCCGCACCGTGTTCAGACTCCGGTAAAAAAAGATTCCACAACTCCGCGGCCTTGGCTTTCTTCTTCAGCTCTTCCATTACCGGAGGCGTGTCCCAGCGGTTTTGCTGGAGCTGCTCTTCATATAGCGCTTCCGCCGGGTAAATGTGTTCCTCCATAAACTGCTGCACACGTGCCTGCAGTCCTTTTACCTTGTCTGTGTAATCAAAATCCATGGTGCATCGCCTCGTTTTATGCGTAAGTTATGGCGTCCTGGCGCTCGGGGTGCTCCAGGTGCGGTGTGTGGTTAAAAGAGTGCAGGCTGACCGAATCGCGGCCGCGTTGTGCCTGAAAGAAAAAGCGGCTGAGGGAAGTGTTGCGGGTCTGCATATTGAGCTGCACCACGGTTTGCGAGGGTGCACTTAACACCAGCCGGGTGAGCATAGAAATAGTGCCGCCGGAGCTGACCACCAGCGTGCGGCCATTGCCCTCGGCGATAATATCCAGGCCCCGTTGTACGCGCTGCTCAAACCCGGCCCAGCTCTCCTCAACCTGGATCTCACCATCGATCCAAGCGTGCATCGCGTCTCTCAACACCCGGAAAAAGACACGGGCGTCGGCACCGTCCTGCGGGCGCCGCTGTGGATGTTCACGCAGATATGCTCCCATCACCTGCTTGAATTCAAACTCGTTCAGCTCCGGAAAGCATTCCAGCGCCGGTGCCTGCTGACCCTCACCCGGCCCGCCCTGCATGCCGGCGCAGATACCCTCGGCGGTCTGCCGGTGGCGCAATAGATCGCCACACAGAATGCGGTCGAAACGGGTGCCCTGGCGGTGAAAATGCTCGCCAAGCCAGCGGGATTGTTGCTCTCCCAGCGGAGATAACTGGTCATAGTTGTCGCTACCCAGCGACGCCTGCCCATGTCGAACGGTAAAAAATTCTGCCACCGGAACCTCCAGTCGCCCTCAATCAACTAATCAATGCCATTGACGCAATGTAGCGCAGGGCTTTTAATCATTAAAATCAATTGTTCTGATAAGCCAACATTCACTAGGCTTATAGGAAGAATATTAAAAACCAGCGCACATATAAAAAGACATGCACCCCCACCGCATCGACCTCAATCTGTTCGTAGTGATCGACACCATCTACCGCGAGCGCAACCTGACCCGCGCCGCGGAACAGCTGCA
The DNA here is from genome assembly GCF_019800665.1 of Microbulbifer agarilyticus. Taxonomy (GTDB): domain Bacteria; phylum Pseudomonadota; class Gammaproteobacteria; order Pseudomonadales; family Cellvibrionaceae; genus Microbulbifer; species Microbulbifer agarilyticus_C. The sequence continues at coordinate 567,992 of NZ_JAHVKO010000004.1, read as the reverse complement.
CCTCACCCAGCCGGCGGTGAGTAATGCGCTGAGCCGCGCGCGCGACGCACTCGGTGACGAACTGTTCGTGCGCACGCCGCAGGGCATGCAGCCCACGGTATTTACCGAGACGATCATCGCGCAGGTGAAGAGCGGGCTGCAGCAGCTGCACCAGAGTGCCACCTCCAATGTGACCTTCGACCCGACCAGCGCAGAGAAGACGATCCGCCTCAGCATGAACGATCTCACCGAGACCATGCTTTTACCGGCCTTAGTAGAACGATTGCAGCAAGCAGCCCCCAATATGCAGGTGGAGTCCTACAACGTGCCGCGGGAGCAGCTGGAGCGGGAGCTCGCCAGCCACAGCCTGGACTTCGCCATCGACGTGCCCATCATGGGTAACACCCAGTTGCAGCAGCACCCGCTGGGCAAGGACCACTTCGTGTGTATGCTGCGTCGCAACCATCCCCAGGTAAGCAACAACCTGACGCTGGACGACTACCTGGCCCTGCAACATATCCACATTTCCAGCCGCCGCTCCGGCCCGGGGCTGGTGGACCTGCAACTGAACAAACTCGGCCGTCGCCGCAAGATTACCCTGCGCGCCCAGCACTACCGCATCGCGCCGATGATCGTGGAAACTTCCAACCTGGCCCTTAGCGCCCCCAGCAGCTTTGCCAGCCGCTACAACGTGGACTGCTTTGACCTGCCATTCCCGGTGCCGAAAATCGAATCCTGTTTGCTCTGGCACAAGAACGCCGAGCAGGACCCGGCGCACCAGTGGCTGCGGGAGTTGATTGTCGACACCCTGAACGCCTGACATGCCACACCGGGTATCGCCCTGCAAAGGCGATTACTCACCCCAGATGCGCGAGCGAGCCCAGCAATCCTTTTCCTTGAATAAATATTGTCATATATTATGCCTATATATAAAGATCAGGATACAGACCATGGCGAAGAAACTACTGATTGGCGCGGCAGGCGTAGCGCTCTTTTTTGGATTACTGGCCGCACTGCTGCCCACAATCCTGCACAAGGCCGGGTTGCACCCGAGTTATCAGGGCGAGAGTGTGGAACTGCCGGGCAAACGCGCACTGGTGATCACTACCAGCCACGGCACCCTGAACGCGCCCGGCGAGACCGCCGGCAAAGCGACCGGTGTGTTCGCCTCGGAAATGACCGTGCCTTACTACACCTTCCTGGATGGCGGTATGCAGGTTGATATCGCCAGTGTTCAGGGTGGCGAGATCCCGGTGGACCCGGAATCCTTCTTCTACGCGGTGCGCACCGCGGAGGACGAGCGCTACCTGCAGGATGCGGTAGTACAGGCCAAAGTAAAGAATTCCCTGCGTATCGACGAGGTCGACTTTACCCAGTACGACATCATCTTTATGGCCGGCGGCTGGGGTGCAGCCTACGACCTGGGTTATTCCGATGTCCTGGGGCGCAAGGTCAGCGAGGCCTACTACGATAGCAGCGCGGTAATCGGTGGGGTGTGCCACGGTGTGCTGGGCCTGATCAAGGCCGAGGACAAGGACGGCAAGCTGCTCATTGCCGGGCGCCGTATGACCGGAGTCAGCGACAAGCAGATCAAGGAGCTGGGTATCGAGGTCACCCCACAGCACCCGGAAACCGAGCTGCGCAAGGCCGGCGCCGAGTACGAAAAGCAGACCGCCTTCCGCGACATCTTTGCCACCCACGTTGTCGTGGATGATGAACGCCGCTTTGTCACCGGTCAGAACCAGAACTCCGGCTACGAAACCGCGCATCAGATGATGGCCATTGTCGCCAAGCCCTAAGCCCCACGATCACGTCGCCAGCTCTGTCGCTGGCGACCAGCCCCATACAGGCGCAGCCCCTATGTACCGCAAGCCCGCTTCAAGCGCTCGCCGCACCGGCAAACGTTTCACCCGCACACTGCTCTGCACCTCACTGGCCACTGCCATCAGCGCTGTGGCGCAGGCGCAAATGAGCGAAAGTACGAGTGAGACAGCAACATCCACCGCCGCCGTGAAGCGCCCCAACATCCTGGTGATCCTCGCCGACGACCTCGGCTACACCGATCTCGGCGCATACGGCAGCGAGATCGAAACCCCCAACCTGGATGACCTCGCCCAACAGGGCCTGCGCTTCAGCAAATACCGGACCGCGCCCAGTTGCGCACCGACCCGCGCCATGCTGATGTCGGGCGTGGACAGTCATCGCGCCGGCGTTGCCAATATCGCAGAAGCACTGACACCGACACAGTCGCACTCGCCCTTTTACCAGGGCCACCTGCGCAAGGACGTGGTGACCATCGCCACCCAGCTCAAGGATGCGGGTTATCACACCTACATGGCGGGCAAGTGGCACCTTGGTTACAAGGATCCGGCATTGCGCCCGATCAACCGCGGCTTTGAACAGACCGTCATGATGCCGTATTCCGGCGGCGACAACTGGTCCGACAAAAGTTACCTGCCGCTGTATGAAAAAACCCTGTGGTTTGAGAACGGCGAACCGTTTGAACTGCCGGAGGATTTCTATTCCTCGGAGTTCCTGGTGGACAAGGCCATCGCGCAGATCGACAGCAACCGCGCCGACGGCAAGCCATTCTTCACCTACTTGCCATTTATGGCCGTGCATTTGCCCATGCAAGCCCCGCGGGAATACACACAGAAGTACCTCGAAACCTATCGCCATGGCTGGGATCCGATCCGCAGCCAGCGCCAGCAAGCGGCGAAAGCGATGGGACTGGTGCCCGCCGATGCGGCGATGAAGCACATGAACACCACCGCCGAGTGGGCGACACTGTCGGAAGAGGAACAGCGCTACAACGCCAAGCGCATGGCGGTGTACGCGGGCATGGTCGATGCCATGGATGTCCACATCGGCCGACTGCTGCAGTACCTGAAAGACATCGGTGAATACGACAATACCGTGATCGTCTTCACCTCCGACAACGGTCCCGAGCCCAATGAAATTACCGGCCCACAGCGCCTGCTGATGCTCAAGCTGCTGGACTACACCGACGACTACGAGACCCTCGGCGAAAAGGGCAGCTTCGCCACCATCGGCCCGAGCTTTGCCAGCGCCGCTGCCGCGCCCCTCGGGCACTACAAATTTCACTCGGGGGAGGGCGGCATGCGGGTACCGCTAGTGGTCAGTGGCCCAGCCGTTGCCGATGTCCTGCGCGGACAGATCAGCCACGCCACCGCTTATGTCAAAGACCTGGCGCCGACCCTGCTGGAACTGGCCGGGGTTGCCGACCACCGCGGCCAATACCGCGGCCGCACCGTGGAGCCTATGACCGGTCGCAGTCTGCTGCCACTGCTGGAACAGCCCAGTACAGCGGTCTACGGTCCCGAGGACACTATCGCTTACGAAATCGGTGGCAACGCGGCACTGATCAAGGGCGACTACAAGATCACCTTCAACCGCGGCCCGAATAACGATGGCCAATGGCACCTGTACCACATCGAGCGCGACCCCGGTGAAACCACACCGCTGGAACAGCAGGAGCCGGCACGCTTTGCCGAGCTGCTGTCGGATTACGAAACCTATGTGCGCGACAACGGCGTACTGCCGGTACCGCCGGACTACAACCAGCGACGCCAGGTAACCCGCAATGCCGTAAGGCAGCGTTTGCCGCAGATCGCCTTTGCTGCCGGACTATTACTGGCCGGCGTCGCGGCGCTGCTGCTGTGGCGCCGTCGCCGCCGGCGCTAGCCGGTCGATAGTACAAACCAAAAAGCACAAAAAAGCCGGCAGTTTCCTGCCGGCTTTTTTGTGTTTGCATGGGCCCATTGCTAGACCCAGCGTTTTACTTGATCAGCACCACGCCTCAGAACTGGTAGCTGACCGTAGCACCAATGGTGCGCGGCTCGGCAAGCCAGTCCTGCTGGGCGCCGGTCATCGACGCGGGCACGGTGCGCAGGTAGGAGTAAACATCGTCGGTGGCATTTTTCGCCCACAAGGCCGCATCCCAGCTTTCATTGCGCCAGCCAGCACGCACATTGACTGTCTCACGGTCCTGCACAAAATCCAGAACATCCGGGTTCACGGCGTGGTCCGAAGCGTAGTTGTAGTCGGTACGCAGGTAGGCGGCACCATCGGCTACCGGCGCCATCAAGGTAGCGGCCAGGTTGGAGGTCCAGCGCGAGGCAGGGAAGACATCGTTATCCAGATACTGGACACCGCCGCTCAGTTTCAGGAACTCCCAGGGTGCCGCGGTAAAATTCAGGTCCACACCCTTGATTGTGCCTTCTTCCGCCTCATTGGCGACATAGGTACCCAGGCCACTGTCCTGCTGTCTCAGGTACTGCAGGTCATCCACCAGCATGTGGAAGGCGGTGGCATTCAGTTCCAGGCGGTTGTCGAACAAACGGGATTTAATACCCAGTTCATAGTTGGTGGTCTGCTCGTTGTCGTAGGTGCGGTCAACACCCTCGCCCGCCACGCCATTGAAACCGCCGGACTTGTGGCCAGTGGCAATAGACGCAAACACCATCACGTCTTCATTGACGAAATGGGTCAGGCTCGCCATCCCGGTAACGCTTTCATCCTCGAGACTGAAGCTGTCGTCCACAGGTCCGTACAGTGCAGCGATCAGGGTCGGGATATTCATAGCCGGCACCCCCGGCCCAAAGGCGCCGGCGGGGATACCGGTTGCCATGGAATCAGCCCGCACATACATGTCCGCGAACTTCTCTTCTGCGGTATAGCGCAGGCCAACGGTGGCCTCCCAGCTGTCGGAGAAGGTGTAGGTGGTCTGGCCGAAGGCCGCGAAGGTGTCGGTCTCCCAAGAATTGTCGATCGTGGAACTGTCACCGGGCCGCACCAGCATGGCAAATGCGGGCCCCAGCGGATGCACCTGAGAACCCACGGTAATGACGTCTGAACCAAAGGTGGTGACCACCTGGCCATCGCCCCGGCCCAGCGTCTCCTGGCTGAAATAGAGGCCCGCCAGGTACTGTAGCGGCCCGTCCAGGTCACTACTCAGGCGCAATTCCTGCACCAGGCTGTCGCCACGGTAATTATCGTCTACGACTAAGAGGTCGAGTTCGGTACGGTCACCGTCAAAACTGCTCGCCCACTCATAATCGTTCCAGGCGGTAATTGAGGTGAGGGTAGCGAAAGGCAGGTCGTAGTCCACCACCACACTGAGCGCATCGGCCGAGAGGGTAAACGCCAGCGGATAATCGTTATTGCTGTAGTAATCCAGCGGATCGTTTTCCGGCACTTCCAGGCCCTTCATCTGCAACACGCTGGCCATAGCCGGGCTGATGGTAGTGTCGGCGCCACAGCAACTGGAATCCCGCTCCACGTGACTGGCAATCAGGTTCACGCTGAGCGCATCGGAGGGCTCCCAGGCAAACTTACCACGCAGATTCCAGTCCGAGCGATCGTTCTGGTCCGGGCCGCTGCCACTTTCCAGCCAGCCATCGCGCTGGTGTACCGACCCGCTCAGGCGGTAACCCGCCGTGTCACCAATCGGCGCGCTCACCGATGCGGTGTATTTTTGCAGACCGTAGTCGCCGGCGGACGCCTCGAGACGCGCTTCGGTCTCCTCCATATTCACGCCACGGGTAACAATGTTGAGCACACCCGCATTGGCGTTCTTGCCATACAGGGTGCCCTGCGGCCCCTGTACCACTTCGACCCGCTCAATGTCCACCAGATCTGAAAGGCCGAGACCGGAGCGGCCCAGGTAAACCCCATCGACCACAACCGCTACCGAGGCCTCCAGCGAGGGGTCGTTCTGGTTGGTGCCCAAGCCGCGGATGCGAATACCAGCCGCAAACGGGCTCGAATTGCGGTTAATCGTCAGGCTCGGCACCTGCACAGCCACATCCTTCGCGTCTTCGATACCCGCCTGCCGCATCTCTTCGGCGGACAAGGCGCTCACCGAAACGGCAATGTCCTGCACGCTCTGCTCGCGCTTGGTGGCGGTAACGGTGACTTCTTCGAGTTCCGCCCATGCAGTGGTGGCGGCGCTGGCGAGGCCGACCGCGAGCGCGGTCTTGGTAAACAGTTTATTGATCGGCATGGTCTCTCTCCCAGATCGCTGGAATTATTATTGTGAATTGGCGAATGAGCTCACCCAGACCACCGGTGATCCTAATCGCCAACTATTGTCATAACTTGCGACATCAATTTAATGCTAGCCAAGTCGAGCAATTAAATGCAAGGCAAATCGCGGACAGCCGAATAAATCGGCACAACTTGTGTCACTTCTACCCAAATGCGGAGAAACTGTTACCGAGCTATTGCGGAAAAAGGCGCAGGCGGACTGCATTGGTGCATCGATCGCATGCACCAATCACTTAGCAGTCAGTTAGCAGTTACTTGAGAGAGAGAAAGAGTCAGGCAGAAACAGGGGGCATCAGGGAAGCTGAAGAAAGCGGGCAAAAGGAAGGTAACAGGCTCAGGTGAGCAAATCCTTCAACAGCCCCTCAACGACCTTGCCACAGGCCTTGTCAGAGAGCTTCTGGTGCCGTGAAAGACGCTCGTAAAATTCAAACGACATAATTGCATCCACCGCCTCGCGCTTGTCCGCAGGCAACTGCAAAATTTCCGGCAGGCACTTTTCCAGATTCTTGCGCATCTTGCGCACATTGGATGCATAAACGTCGGAGATGACCTGCGAGCGCCACAGCAGACTCCACGTCGCCCGCTGCAGCTGGATCAGCTGGGCAAAGGCTTCCATGCGACAGCGCACCGAACCGGTAATCCGCTCCTCGAGTGTGCCGTCCTTGGGCATTTTATCGAACAGAGCCAAATAGACCGGACGCACCTGCGAATTGAGTTCCGCATACAGCAGCTCCATTTCGGTGAAGTGCCGAAATACCGTGCGGATGGAAATACCTGCCTCATCCGCCACCTGCTGCGCCGTGGGGATATAAATTTCACGCTCCATCAGCGCGAGCATCGCGTCAATAATCTGCTGGCGGCTGCGCACACTGCGCAGGGCACGACCATCTACCTTGACTTCCATAACGTCCCCGCTTCCTCTTTGAACTTACTACCACCCAGTAATTTGGCGCGATATTGTGCCACAGCATACCCTGACGACCTATTCACCGCACAATTTCTCCAGCACCCAGTCATTCTCCCGAATTCGAGCTACCGGTACTTGCTTCTTGCGTGACGAATTGCACTTGGCGAATCAAGTATTGGCATATATAGTGCCATTATATTCATAAAACATAAAGGACCTGAAAATGGCGAGCTGCACTGAACTCTGGGTCGACCGCAAGGACTTCCGCAAGACACGCACGGTCGGTGAGCGGGACCTCACCGCCGGGGACGGCCAGGTACTGGTTGCCATCGACAAGTTTGGCCTCACCGCCAATAACGTCAGCTACGCCCTGTCCGGGGAGATGATCGGCTACTGGGGCTATTTCCCTGCGGAAGGGCAATGGGGCAAGGTGCCGGTGTGGGCCTGCGGCACAGTGGTCGAATCCCACAGTCCCGAAGTTCCTGTCGGCGAACGCCTGTGGGGCTTCTTCCCCATGGCGAGCCACACGGTACTGACCCCGGGCAAGGTGCGCGAGGACCAGCTTGTGGATATGGCGGAGCATCGCCAGAACTTGCCCGCCATGTACAACGCCTACCGCCGCACCAAGGCGGAGCCAGACATCCTCACCAAGCTGGAGAATGAGCGCTGCCTGCTGTTCCCGCTGTTTGCCACCTCCTTCGTTCTGTACGACTACCTCATCGACAACGCCCTGTTCGGCGCCGAGCAGGTGGTCATCGGTTCCGTCTCGTCCAAGACCGGCTTCGGCCTGGCGCACCTGCTGCATCGCGATAGCGAAATCAGCGCCAAGGTCGTGGGCGTGACGTCCGCCGGCAACACCGCGTTTGTGCGCGACCTGGGTTGCTGCGATCAGGTAGTGAACTACGGCGAGGAAAGCGAGATCGACGCGAGCCTGCGTACCGCCTATATCGACATGTCCGGTAACGTCACCCTCACCCGCGCCCTGCACCAGCATATCGGCGACAACATCGTCGAGAGTGCCATGGTTGGCGCCAGCCACTGGGAAGGTGGCGGTGCCGCCGGCGATCTGCCCGGGGCCAAACCCACCTTCTTCTTTGCCCCCGGCCAGATCGCCAAACGCGATAAGGAGTGGGGGCCCGGTGCGATATGGCAAAAAGCCATGATGGCCAGCGCCGAGATCGCCATGGCCACCAGCGGCAACCTCAAGGTCGAGTGGCTGCACGGGCCCGAGGCCCTGGACAACGCGTGGCAGCAACTGCTGGACAACCAGGTCGGCGCCAGCCGCGGGCTGATGGTTTCCCTACTCGACTGATTGCTTATGAAACGCTATTCCTGCGTACTGCTGGCCGGCGCCGGCGCTGCCCGGCGCATCCGCGAGGAGGGGCTGCACCAGCAGCAGTTCTCCACCCTGATCGGCGCCTCCGGTGGCCCCAAGTGGCTGGCGATCAGCCACCTCGACCGGCTGCTGGCAGGCGAGTTTTTTGCCGGCCGCAACACGCCAATCACCAGTGTGGGCTCCTCCATCGGCAGCTTCCGCAATATGTGTTACGCGCTGGAGGATGCCCCCGCGGCTATTGGCCGGCTCGAAGATGCCTACATCAACCAGCAGTATGAATCGGACAAGCCTACTCCTGCGGAAATTACCGCGGTCGGCGAACAGATGGTGCTCGCGGCCCTGGGCCCGACCGGCGCCCAGCAGGTAGCCAATAACCCCATCTGGCAGAGCCATTTCGTGACCGTGCGCGGACGCGGCCCGCTGGCCAGCGAAAACCGCGCGGTACTGGCGCCAGTGTTGATGGCATCGGCCATGGCCAATGCAGTGTCGCGGCGCACATTGCGCGCCTTCTGGGACCGGGTGGTCTTCCACGCCGGCGAATCCCCGTCGGTGCAGTTCGACAACCTGCGCACCGTCAACACCCGGCTGTCCGAGCACAATGTATCCGATGCGGTACTGGCAAGCGGTGCGATTCCGCTGGTCATGGCGGGAGTGCAGAATCCCCACGGCGCACCGGCGGGCAACTACCGCGACGGCGGTATTACCGACTACCACTTCGACCTCGCCTTCCGGCACCCACAGGGCCTGGCCCTGTACCCGCATTTTTTCCCGTATATGGTGCCGGGCTGGTTTGATAAGTCCCTCAGCTGGCGCTGGGTGCGCGGCGGTGCGATGGAAAACACCTTGCTTGTGGCGCCATCACCAGCCTTCGTCGCCAGCCTGCCCTACGGAAAAATTCCCGACCGCGACGACTTCCGCCGCCTGACCGAGAACGAACTGCGCAAGTACTGGAATACCGTGGCCGATATGAACCGTCGCCTCGCCGACGATTTCTTCGAACTTTGGCAAAGTGGCAACTGCGGCGCGCTGGCGGATCACCTGATTGAAGTTGGCCGGGACGACCTGCCACACAAACTCGACCGGGTCACTGCGGCCTGAACCAGCCGCATTTTGACGCGGCAATAATAATTAACAGGAAAGTTAACGCGCATGATCGATCTCTACACAGCCCCAACACCCAACGGACACAAGGCATCCTGCACGCTGGAAGCGCTGGAGATTCCCTACGAATCACACTTTGTAAATATCGTTGAAGGCGAGCAGAAAAAACCGGAATTTCTGGCCATGAACCCGAATGGTCGCATCCCGGTCATCGTTGACCGCGCGCAGGACAACTTCGCGGTATTCGAGTCCGGCGCCATCATGGTCTATCTGGCGGAAAAGGCCGGCAAGCTGCTGCCCACCGACAGCAAAGGCCGCACCACGGTCATGCAATGGCTGATGTTCCAGATGGGCGGCGTCGGCCCGATGATGGGCCAGGCCAATGTGTTCTACCGTTATTTCCCGGAGAAACTGCAGCCGGCAATCGACCGCTACCACAATGAATGCCGACGCCTGTTCGAAGTGTTGGACACGCGGCTGGCGGAGCGCGAATGGCTCGCCGACGACTACTCCATTGCCGACATTGCCAACTGGTGCTGGGTGCGCACCCACAAATGGTCCGGTGTATCGGTAGAAGGCCTCGAGCATCTCAATCGCTGGCTCAGCGCCATGTACGAACAACCGGGTATGCAAAAAGGCATTGCAGTGCCGTTCAGCCTCGGCAACCTGCTCGACGATGAAAAAGAGCAGGAGAAATTCAAAACCGGTGCGCGCAAAGCGCTGCAAACCTAATTGGGGAACACAACATGATCCAGGTCTACGGTGTGCACGGCTCACCCTTTGTCCGCAAAGTTTTGATCGCTCTGGACCTCAAGGGCATCCCATTCAAGCTGATTCCGCAAATGCCATTCAGCGGCGACGCGGAGTACCTAAAAATCAACCCCCTCGGCAAGGTCCCCACACTGGTAGATGGCGACCTGACCCTGGGGGACTCCAAGGTGATCTGCCAGTACCTGGAAGCGGCCTACCCGGAAACACCACTGTATCCGCAAACCTTGGCTGAAAAGGCCAGGGCGCACTGGTACGAAGACCTGTGTGGCGGGCGCGTTTCCGAACTCGCCGCGGGTATTTTCTTCCAGCGCTTTATGCGGCCACTTGCGTTCAAGCAGGAACCCGATGAAGAAAAAGTCACAAAGATTATCGACCGCGACCTGCCGCCGCTACTGGATTACCTGGAGAGCCAGATTCCCGCAGAGGGTTTTGTATTCGGCGACTTCTCCATGGCGGACCTGTGTATTGCTAGCCCGTTCTTTAATGCCAGCTACGCCGGCTACGATGTGGATCCAGCGCGCTGGCCGGCACTGGCGGGTTTGATTGAGCGAGTGAAGGCACTGCCGGCCGTTCAAAAAATTCTGGAAAAAGAAGCACGGGTTCTGGGGCAGAGTTAAACAGCTATACCAGGCGTTACTAACGCACCCGATGAAACGTGAAGCTAAAAATACAATTTGTCAGCGCTGAATACGAGTATACGGCTCTACCCGACGGAGAAAATATGCAAGAGAATAAAGAAATCCCGGCCAACATCGCACACCAACAGAAGCTGCACGCAGAAAGTAAACAGCTCCGGGACGGCGAAGAAGATCACTACCGCATCTGGCAGGCACAGGCTTCGCCCTACTCTTATAAAGTCATGACCTTTATGAATTACAAGGGCATCCCCTATAAAAAAGTGGGCGCCAACCATATGGAACTCGAGTGGGCAAAGAAAGTGGCCGGACAATCCATTGTCCCCATTATGCTGACACCAGATGATCAGGTGATGCAGGATTCCACTCCGATTGTGATGTATCTGGAAGAAAAATTTCCGGCAGTGAAAACCGTACCGCACGATGCGCGTCTCGCATTTCTTATGTGGCTGATCGAAGAGTTTGCAGATGAATATATGCCGCGTATTCATATGCACACCCGCTGGGGCAACGACCAGAACCGGGCCGCCGTGAGCCATCGCATCGCCAGGAGTTTCACCTTTGGCAGTGCCGACATGGAAGCCAAAGACCTGGCACCGTTCCTGGTACAGCGGCAGTCCGGCTTTGACCAGCACCTGGGCCTTGTGGGTGAAGAGGTGCGTGCCAGCATGGACCAGCAAATTGAAGATCTGCTTGCGATACTCGAACAGCACTTCAAGCACCATCAGTTTTTGCTGGGATTCAAGCCATCGATCGCGGACTTCTCCCTGTACGGGCCACTCAAGGTGCACCTGTATGAAGACCCCCGTTCCAACGAAATCATGGAAGTGAAGGCCCCGCGCACCTGCAACTGGATACACACCATCACCGACCTGGGGGATACCCGCGGCTGTGCCGGCCAAACCGAATTCGGTGACTGGATTAACCTGGATGAAGGGTTGCCAGACACCCTGCTGGCACTATTGGGCTTTATCGGCAAGACCTACCTGCCGCTGGCAAAAGCCACCGCGAAGGCCTGCATTGCCCGTGAAAGGCACTTCGAGGAAACCATTTACGGCGCAACCGCGTCCTTCAGTGCGCATCAATACCGCGCCTGGAGCTTCGAACAGCTGCAGTTGCGTTACGAAGCACTTACCGATGGCGAAAAAGCGGACCTGAGCACCGCACTGCGCGACGCGCAGATAATGCCCGGATTGATGGGCGATGGAATCCTCCACAACAGCCTGTTCGACGGATTCACCCCGCCCTTTATCAAAGATGGTATTCCGGACGCGCGCATTAAGCGCATCAAGGAGAAGGCCGCGCAGGCCAATGCCACGTGATGCGCATCCACCGCCATGCCATTACCCATAGCGAATAGCGAAGAAAAACTCCATGTTTGATATTCATGTAGAACGCATTATCGACAAAGACATTAACACCGTATTCGAAATACTCGCCGACCACGCGGCGTATGCACGCTTTCGCGGAGTAAACGGTGCAAAGCTTCTGGAGCCTGGGCATACAGAGAAAAATGGCGAGGGAGCGCTGCGCCACATTGATCTTGGCGCGATAAAATTTGCAGAACGTATCACCTGTTTCGAGCGCCCCTACCGGCTCGATTACAAGATCGAAAAATCCTCGCCCCTGCCATTCAACCATGATATCGGCAGCGTAACGCTGAACGAGGTCGAAGGGGGGACCAAGGTCACCTGGATTTCCAGAGGCTCCATCAACATCCCTGTTCTCGGCAAACTCTTTCTCGGCCCCCTGTTCGAGCGCAAGGGGCGCCAGGGCTTTGGCTCACTACTCAAGCAAATCTCAGCACTATGAAGCCGTATATTCCCGTATTGCTCTGTGCCGCCGCCCTGACTGGTTGCGGCAGTAATTCTGATAACAACGCCAACAACAGCATTAGCGACAGTGTGGATAAATACGGTTTCAGCGCACCCACCGCGGCGACCATCCGCGCGAATGCCGATGTGCTCAACCAACTGCCGTTTGCCAATCAGCAGGACTTTGCCGATGCCCGTCGCGGCCTGATTGCCAGCGCTGACAAGCTTCGGATTGATGGGCCCGGATCCGGCCCCGTGTGGGACCTTACCGCGTACGACTTCATTCAGGGCGACGCACCCGCCAGCGTCAACCCCAGCCTCTGGCGCCAGGCCAAGCTGAACAATATCCACGGCCTGTTTGAAGTCGCCGAAGGGATTTATCAGCTGCGCGGCTTCGACCTCGCCAACATGACGCTGATCGATGGGGAAAAGGGCTGGATCGTTGTCGATCCGCTCACCTCCAAAGAAACCGCCCATTACGCGTTCGAATTTGCCATGCAGCACCTGCAGCGCAAGCCAATTTCTGCGGTTATCTTTACGCACAGCCACGTGGACCACTTTGGTGGCGCCACTGCACTGGTCTCCGCCGAGGAGATCGCCAGTGGCAAGGTGGACCTCATCGCCCCCGAAGGCTTTATGGAAGAAGCCACCAGCGAGAACTCCATGGCCGGCATGGCAATGTATCGCCGCGCCCTGTACATGTATGGCAAGCGACTGCCACGTTCCGAGCGCGCGCATGTGGACACCGGCCTGGGCAAAGAGCCCGCGCTGGGTTCCAGCAGCGTGTTGCCACCAAATTATCTGGTCACCGAAACGCCGCAACAGCACGAGATTGACGGCGTGCCTTTTGTCTTCCAGAACGCACCTCACTCGGAAGCCCCCGCGGAACTGACCTTCTACCTGCCCGAGCACAATGCATGGTGTGGTGCCGAACTGGTTTCACAACAGATGCACAACGTCTACACCCTGCGCGGCGCCAAGGTGCGCGACAGCCTGAACTGGAGCAACACCATCGATGATGTGATCCAGCGCTTCGGGAATGCGGAGATTTATTTCGGCAGCCACCACTGGCCGATCTGGGGCAACGCGCAGGTGGTGGACTTTCTCAAAAAGCAGCGCGATGTATATAAATACATTCACGACCAGACAATCCGCATGGCCAATGCCGGCCTGACGCCACGGGAAATCGCCGAACAGATCCAACTCCCTGCGTCGCTGCGCAACAACTTTTCCACCCGCGGTTACTACGGCACCGTCAGTCACAATGTGAAAGCGGTGTATCAGTTTTATTTCGGCTGGTACGACGGCAACCCGGCCAATTTAAATCCGCTGCCACCGGTAGACTCGGCGAAAAAGACCATCGAATTTATGGGCGGTGCCGATGCGGTACTGAGCAAGGCGCAGCGCTCTTTTGACGATGGTGAATACCGCTGGGTGGCAGAGGTGCTCAACCACCTGGTCTTCGCGGAACCCGATAACGACGACGCCAAAGCCCTGCTGGCGAAAACCTACGACCAGCTGGGGTATATCGCGGAATCCGGACCGTGGCGGGACGTGTACCTGAGCGGCGCCTACGAGCTGCGTCACGGTGGCCCCGAGCGCGGTATGGATCTGGCGCTGGCCGCCGAGCAATTGCAGTACATGCCCCTGCCGCGCTTTCTCGACACCATCGCGGTGGGGCTGGACGGTCACAAGGCCGAGGGTGAAAACCTGACCGTTAACTTCGTTTTCCCCGACCTCAACCAGAGCTATGTACTGCAGGTCGAAAACGCCGTACTGCACTACTGGCAGCGGCAACCCGACCCCGATGCCAATGCCACGCTGACCCTGACCCACGATTTGTTTCTGAGACTGTTGACCCGGCAGTCGAGCCCCAAGGAAGTGCTGTTTTCCGATGAGCTGGAAGTTACCGGCAGCAAGCTGGACCTGATCCGGTTCTTTTCACTGTTCAATATGGCCGATGGGAAGTTTGATATCGTCACTCCGTGACGACATCAGCCTAGAAGAGATAGCTTGGAGGACACCATGAAGTGGCCATTACAAAAAGCGCTGTACCGCACTGCACATGTGGTTACCAAGCCACTAGTGAATCTGATCAAGGTACCGGTACCAGAATTGATCACCGGTGCCGGGAGCGTTACCCAGCTACCGCTGCTTATCCAGAAGCACGGTGTAAGTCGCGTATTACTGGTCACCGACCAGGGCATCACCCGGCTTGGCCTGGCGGATGGGCTGGTCAAGGCACTGGAAGAAATTGGTATTGGCTGTAGCGTGTTTGACGGTGTGCAGCCCAACCCCACGATCGAGAATATCGAGGCAGGGGTGGCGGCATATCAGCACAATCGTTGTGATGGCATTATTGCCTTTGGCGGTGGCTCGCCCATGGACTGCGCCAAGATGATTGGCGCCCGCGCCAGCAACCCGCGCAAACCAGTGATGAAAATGCGTGGAGCGTTCAAGATTGCCCGCGCACTGCCACCGCTA
Source organism: Microbulbifer agarilyticus (assembly GCF_019800665.1). Lineage (GTDB taxonomy): Bacteria > Pseudomonadota > Gammaproteobacteria > Pseudomonadales > Cellvibrionaceae > Microbulbifer > Microbulbifer agarilyticus_C. The sequence goes on along the minus strand of NZ_JAHVKO010000004.1, from coordinate 552,896 downwards.
TTTGCAATCCCCACCACCGCCGGCACCGGCTCCGAGTGCACCATTGCCGCGGTGGTTTCCAATCCGCAGGCGCAGGAAAAATTCGCAGTCACCAGCCTGAAGATCGTCCCCCGCTACGCGGTGCTGGATCCCGAGCTAATGCTCGGCCTGCCGCCACACATCACCTCCAGTACCGGCATGGATGCACTTACCCATGCCATCGAAGCCTATATCGGCAGGTTTGGTACACCGTTTACCGACGAGAATGCCGAGAAAGCGGTAAAGATTATTTTCCAGGATCTCGAAGCGGTGTATCTGGACGGTAGTGATCTGGAACGGCGCAACAATCTGGCCCAGGCCTCTTACTTTGCAGGGCTCGCATTTACCCGGGCACTCATTGGCTATGTACATGCCATCGCACACAACCTTGGTGGCATGTACGGGGTACCCCACGGCCTCGCCAATGCCATCGTACTGCCGCACATCCTGGACTTCTCGCGCGCGGACTGTGAGCACAAACTGGCGCGCCTGGCGGTTGTTGGCGGGCTGGGGGATACCGGCGAACCCACCGCAGACCTTGCCATGCGCTTTATCGAAAAGGTCCGCGATATGAATCGCAATATGGATATTCCCACGCACGTGGCGCAATTGCAGGAAAAAGACATCCGGCAACTTGCGCAGCGCGCCCTCAAGGAAGGCAACCCGGACTACCCGGTACCCACGCTGATGAACCAACAGCAGTGTGAGGCGCTTTTGCGTAAGTTATTGCCATCCGTTGAGAATCTTGCCGGATAAATTAGCCGGCGCATTCGAGAAAAACAAAACAACACCACTAAAGGATCACCAATGTCAACGCGCGTAAAACTCTGGCTTTTCCCAGCCCTGCTGTATGCCCTTTTTGTTTTCTGGTACACCGATTTTTCCGGCCCACTCAGTGATGCAGAAGTAGCAAAGATCACCCGGGCACTGACTGACAACGGCGTATCCGCAGAACAGGTGGATGAGCTGGCGCGCTTTATGCGTGAAGACAGCGGCCGCCAGTTCCTGATGGTCAATGCGATCCACAATAATGCCGAGCCACCAGCAGTGGAAGGCGCGCCGGCCAACGCAGACGCCAACACCCTGATGGGCCTGTACATGGAGCATGTACTGCCGGCACTCGCGAAGCGCGCCAGCCACCCAGTACTTTGGGGTAAAGCCGTGTTCCCGGTGATCGACCTGATCGGACTCGAGGGCGCCGAGGAGTGGACCAGTGCCGCCATCTTCCGCTACCGCAGCCGGCGCGATTTTATGGAGATCATTAGCAACCCGGTGTTTCTCGACCGCCACGATTTCAAGACCGCAGCACTGGAAAAGACCATCGCCTACCCAATCGAACCCAGCCTGTACCTGGGTGACCCGCGCCTGCTGCTCGGGCTCATCCTGTTTTCGCTGACGGCTCTGATTGATCTGCTACTATCTGCCTTTGCCCGACGCGGCAACAATATGAAAAATGCGGCGCGGGAGAATCAAGCCGGAGCAACAGCGACGATTTGAATACCTCTTTTAGCGGATAAAAAGAAGAAGATTGTATGACCGAACTTTCCCCCATCGACAGCCGGGTTTCCACCCGCGCCTTCAAAGACACACCGGTGCCCCAGGCGCTGCTGAATGACATATTCACCCGCGCGCAACAGTCACCGTCCAACTGCAACGTGCAGCCATGGCAAACCTTCGTCGTCTCGGGCACCAAGAAAGACGCACTGAAGCAGCGCTTTATCGAAGAGCTGATGAAAGGCGAGGGACCCAAGCCGGATTTTGACTGGTCGGTGAAGTACGCCGGCGTCCACCGCGAGCGTCAGTTTGGCTCGGCCAATGCCCTGTATTCCGCGATGGGTATTGCGCGGGAGGACAAGAACGCTCGGCAGATGGCGATGGTGCGAAATTGGGAATTCTTTGGCGCACCGCACGCGGCATTCTTCGTGATGGACAAGTATCTCGGCATCATGGGCGCGGTTGATATCGGCATCTATGCGCAAACCTTGGCACTGCTATTGGAAGAGCATGGACTCGGCAGCTGCTTCCAGGGTGCCCTGGGGCAGTTCCCCGCGCCCGCCCGGGAAATGTTCGGGCTAAGTGAAGATCAGGGTATTCTTTTTGGTATGTCATTCGGCTACCCGGACGAAACTGCAGCCGCGAACACCACGCGTACCGAGCGTGCAGCACTTTCTGAGGCCGTATCCTTTATCAGCTAAGCCGATGGCGTGAGGAAATACTCGTACTTTATGTTGCCCGCATTGTGGGTGCCGGAGCGGCCATTTTATGATTCAGATACATACACTCTACAAAGGGCTCCATGCACCCCACTGGCGACATAGTAATCACGCTTGAACCCTGGACATGCCATCATAGCAGCGCCGAAAAACGTACCCGTGGCCACTCGCCCCTTTTCCTCACCCGTCTCGATATCAACTACCACAGCGTCAACAGAGTGGTCAGCTAACACATCGTCAAGGATGACTTCTCCTGTGTCCGGGTAATATAGTGGCTGGTTGGAGTTGCCTATGTCACGAACCCATAGCTCGGTAAAGTCGCCAGCACCGTTGAATCGCCACGCGCCAGTTTTTCGATTGAGCGTATCGAAGGCCATCAGGATGCTTTTATCCTGAACATAAAGCGGTGAAGCCCCCTGACCACCCGCAGCTAGCCCGAAGGGGGCAAGCACATCAGTTGAACTACTGTCATGCGTTGATACTCTATGAACACGCACTGGAGCCTGATTCTGAGGAGAAAACTCGATGGGCTTTGTGCCCACAGGGTATGCGCGCATTATGGACTCAACCGGAGGAAGATTGCCCATATCCATAAACCATACACTGTCATCACCAACCGTATTACACCAGGCAAAGCCCTGATCTTCGCCGGGCAGATCGTAGGAGGCACTCCAGTCGGGATCAATACTTAACTTTTGGTCCTTGTAGATCAGGCGATGAATATGGCTGGATGTCGTGGCATATAAGCTGTCGTAGTCCTTGCCTGGGTCAATGCAAAAGCGTCCTATTGAGGACCCGACAAACTCAAAAGCCTGCAAACACTCGAGGTTGCTGGGGTCGAAAAGGGTGAATACGGAATTCCTGCATGGGTCGTGTTCCATGCTGCGCGTAACCATCATGCCATCCGACAAACGCAGCACGCCGTTATGCGCTTGGTCGACAGGAAGCTCCAACTCTGCGATGAGTTCTAGATCAAGGTTAAGCTTGTGAATGTACCGGCCAAAACCAGTAATGATAGTGCCATCTGCGAGCACACTCGCGCCACCACACCAGTTGTGCCCTCCTGTAGACAATTCTGGAGAGGTATTAATCGTTTCTAACGTTATCGGGTCAACCTCCTCAATCCAGCCAAAAGAAATATCAGGCTGTCCAGGGACCGAGCAACCATACACGAAAAGTCTTCCATCAACATCTAAAGTGGCGATAACCCAACGACCACGCGGAAACTGGCGTGATGTGATGGCCAAATTCTCATTGGGCTGAATGTTTAGCCCAGGACTTCGAGCGTGCTTCTGACGCCTGACGCCGCCATATTCTACTGGGTAATTTGAATTCGGATAGTAACCAGGGGTTCCCAGCTGAAAATCTTGTACCGTCATACTCTTTCCCCATTGTTGTTATAGCGCTGGCCGGCATTGGCCTTATCGAGAATCGTGATTAGCCTCACATATTGACATAGATCATGTCAATAGTGCATGCTGCTTGCGACTGAATATTTTGTCAGCATTTATGCCACAGTAATTCTGGGCGATACGGGCTTAATTGATTCTCGGGATCTGAAGAGGCTGGTGGAAGAATGAAAAAAATAATCGTGTCTGCAATAGTGATAGCGGTTGCTGCCAGCGCCGCATGGTACAAACGCGCCGATATTATTCTGGCTGCTGCCAAATTCAGAACCAGTCAGATTTATGCCGACCTACCTCCGGCCCGGGAGATCCCCTGGCAACAGGGTCCCGCTTCACCACAGATTTTTGACGGAGAACGTCCTCCCAATATTATTCTGATTGTTGCGGATGATTTTGGGTATAACGATATATCAGCTTTTGGTGGCGGTGTGGCTGGGCTCAAAACGCCAAGTATTGATCGCATTTCTGCAGAAGGGGTTGCCTATACCCAATCCTACTCCGGTGCCAGTACCTGTGCACCTTCTCGTGCGATGATGATGACAGGCCGTTATCCGACTCGTACTGGGTTTGAATTTACCCCAACGCCAGCCGGCATGCTGAAAACCGTATATAAAGTTGGTAAGGCGCTGAAAAGTGACGATGCTATGCCGCCCGCTTTTTATGATGCTGACATGGATGCTCAGCAACCGTCCTATGAAGAAAAAGGTCTGCCAACCTCAGAAGTAACGGTTGCAGAGGTGCTTAAAGAAAGTGGGTATTACACCGCACACATTGGCAAATGGCATCTCGGCCGAGCGAATGGCAGTGCAGCCCATGATCAGGGTTTTGACGACAGCCTGTTAATGCAAAGTGGTCTATACCTTCCTGAAAACGATCCTAATGTAATTAATGCCAAGTTACCCTTTGATGCCATCGATAAGTTTCTTTGGGCAGGGATGGGTTATTCAGCTTCTTTTAATTCTGGAGATACAGATCTGTTCAAACCTGGAGGTTACTTAACCGATTATTGGACAGAAGAATCCATAAAGGTCATCAAAGCAAACAAGAACAGACCTTTTTTCCTGTATTTAGCTCACTGGGGGGCTCATACACCGTTACAGGCGACTAGAGAAGATTACGAAGCGGTAGGTGACATAAAGCCGCACCGTAAGCGTGTCTACGCAGCTATGGTGCGTGCTGTAGATAGAAGCGTGGGCAAGATAATGGAGGCATTGGAAGCAGAAGGGATTGCCGAAAATACGATGGTTATATTTACCAGTGATAATGGAGGGCCAGGCTATCTTGGCCTCTCCGATATCAATCTCCCATTTCGTGGCTGGAAAATTACACTGTTTGAAGGGGGGATTCGTGTTCCATTGTTTATCAAATGGCCGGGCAAAATTCCGGCGGGATCACGGGTGGATACTCCAGTAGCACATATCGATATGATGCCGACAATTGCAGCAGCAGCGGGAGCAACACCTCCTGAGAAGATTGCCATTGACGGTTTAAATGTCCTCCCATTGGTGACAGAGGAGGGAGTCAACAACTGGCAGCGAGAAACTTTATTTTGGCAAAGCGGCCACTATCAGGTTGTCCGTCATGGTGATTGGAAGTTGCTAGTGAATGACAGACCGACTGATGGGCTTAAAAAGTGGCTATTTAACTTGGCAGAAGACCCTACTGAGCAAAACAATCTGGCAAAGAGCAGGCTTGATAAAGTTCAGGAACTCAGCGCCTTGTTGGAAGCCCATCAAAGTGAGGCCCGAGGCTCTCTGTGGTCACCGGTCATAAACACACCGATTCTAATAGACAAAACCAAAGCAGCGCAGTTCACTCAAGGTGATGAATATATTTACATGCCTAACTAATCCCGCATTTATAACAGTACCAGGAAATCTACGGCCGGCATTGTAACCATCGTTAAGCACTAAGAGTTTTTGTCTTATGAATAAACCATTCGATATTGTCATTTACGGAGCAACTAGCGTTGTTGGTGAAATTATTACGCGGTATATGGTCAATCGATACGGCGTTGATGGAGAAATCAAATGGGCTATCGCTGGACGTAGTGAAGCCAAACTCTTACAGGTAAAGCGAAATATAGGAGCGCAGAATGTCACGCACCTAATCGCTGATGTTTCTAGTGAAGGACAGTTGAGATACTTGACCGAGCAAGCACGAGTAATACTTTCAACTGTCGGTCCGTATGCTATTTATGGCGAACCTCTAATAAAAGCCTGCGTAGAGTCAGGTACAGATTATTGCGATATCACGGGGGAAGTGCATTGGGTGTCAGCGATGATAAGAAAATATGACGCTGCAGCAAAAAAATCTGGCGCCAGAATTGTTCATTGTAGCGGCTTTGATTCTATTCCTTCGGATATGGGTTTGTACTTCTTACAAGAGGCAGCTAAAGAGGCCTTTGGTGAATATTGCAATGAAGTAAAAAATAGGGTCGCTAAATTTAAGGGGCATATGAGTGGTGGTTCTTTTGCCAGCTTTATTAATGTGATTAATGAATCGAAAAATAACTCGCAAGTTAGAACAGATCTCGATGACCCCTATAGCGCGTGCCCTCCAAATCATGGGTATACGGCCAGACAAAGTGATCTGAACACTGCGCTTTTTGATGGTGACTTTGATGCCTGGACAGCACCGTTCTTAATCGCTCCAACAAATACCAAAATAGTCCATCGTTCAAATGCCCTATTGGATAGTAGATACGGGACTAATTTTTTGTATCACGAGGCATCTTTGGCAGGAAGGGGCAGCAAGGGCAGAAGAACGTCACTCATGCTTAGCCTCTCACTGAAAATGTTTTGGACACTCGGCGCGATTAAGCCAACTCGGTGGCTGCTGGAGAAATTTATGCCAAAGGCTGGCGAGGGTCCGACTATAGAGCAACAAGAAAACGGGTTTTTCGAATTACGCTTTATTGGTCATACACCAAGCAAACAGAGAATTAGAATAAAAGTAACTGGTGACAAAGATCCCGGCTATGGAAGTACGTCACAAATTGTTGCAGAGTCTGCTATCTGCTTATTGCAGACCCCAACTTCAGTAGAGGGCGGATTCTGGACACCTAGCAGTTTGTATGGAGAAAGGCTCATTGATCGCCTTCAGAAAAATGCCGGCTTAACCTTTGAAGTGGTGAAGTGATGAAGCACATGTACCGACTCTATGGTGTCGAAATTTCTTTGTTTTCCAGTAAGGTTCGCGCTTATATGAACTACAAGGGTCTGAACTATGAAGAGAAGGCACCGAATATTCTGGATTTCAGACGGTTTGAAAAGGCAGTGAATGCGCGCGTAATGCCTGTTGTCGAAACTCAAGAGGGCGATTTGCTGGGTGATACAAGTCTTATTATTGAGGCGCTCGAAAGGCAGCATCCGGAACCTTCGATTACCCCTAAATCAGGTCGATTAAAAATTGCAGCGATGCTATTTGAAGCCTGGGTAGACGAAGTAAATCACCTTATCGCTGGTCATACCCGCTGGTCTTATGACGAAAACTTCCCACTTTTTCGAGACACCATGGGAAAAGCGATGTTCCCTTTTCTGCCTAAATTTCTTCAGGACTGGATGGTGGGAAAAACCGCGGTCTCAGCCATGCGTAAACATAAGCCCAGGATGGGATTTGTTCCGGATCAAATCCCTTTGCTTGATCGCTGGATTGTCCGCTTGCTAGATAGTCTGGAGGTTCATTTTCAAGATCATGACTACCTATTTGGTGGCAAACCAACAGTTGCCGATTTTGCTTTGGTTGGCTGCTGCCATGGGCATTTATATATGGATCCCTGGCCCCGTCGCGAGCTCATAGAACCAAGGCCGCACCTGAAAGCCTATACAGAGCGTGTCCATAGTGGAAAACAGGCAACGGGAGAGTGGTTTTCTGATGATGAACTCCCCGATACCTTAATGTCTGTGATTTCAATGATGTTTACACAGCTATATGCAATCAACGAGCAAACAGTTGATATCGTGGAGAACCTCATAGAGAAAAAACACAAGCAGTCTGGTGATATTCTGCCACGTTTCCCAGGCAATATTGATCTACCTATGCTCGATGAAACTTATAATAAGATGACCTTTAGCTATAGCCTCTGGATGCTGCAGAGAATACAGCAGGCGTGCAGTGAGTTAACTAAGTCTGAAAGCAGTTCACTTTCACACTGGTTTGAGGCAATGGGTGTGAAAAATTTCGAAAAACTTAGTTGTGGTCCGGCGCTAATCCGTCATGGTTTGACTGTTAAGTTAGCATGAATCTAGCGAGCATCACGGCATTCTTTTTAGTATGTCATTCGGCTACCCGGACGAAACTGCCGCGGCGAACGCCGCGCGTACCGAGCGGGCAACACTTTCTGAGGCCGTCACGTTTATCAGTTAAGCCGATGGCGTTCGCCGTGAAAAGTTCTAGCGAACGCGCTGCAATCCGGGCACCTGCCACTCACCACTCAGGAATTCGTCGCCGGGTAAATACAGGCGCATCGTTACCGCAAAAGTGCCGTCCGGTGCCGGCAGCCAGTTGGCCTGATTTTCTGGCGGGCCAAACTGGATAAAGATGTCCAGTGAGCCATCCTCGTTGTATTTCAGGGAGTCCCGGTCGCCGATCGTATAGCGGTTAATCGGGTTGTCGACCAGGAAGCCGTCCTCGTCGTACATGGTCAGCGACCAGAACGCATCCACCGGCGGTGTCTGCCCGGCAGGGAAATGCAGGCGGTAACGGTTTGCGCCGAGTAACGGGTTACCCTCAACATCAACTTCGGCATTGGGGTAGGCCGCCTCTTCCGGAGGCAAGGCACCGAGGCCAATAACCGCCACCGCCATGCGCAAACCATAGTCATCCCCGTAGCGCCCGAGTTTGGAACGCCAAACGGCCCATCCATTTTCCAGCTCGCGCGGACCATTTACCGCAGACAGTACCCGGCTTTGTGCAATCTTGATCGCCCTGTCCATCAGCAGGGTCTGCAACGGATTCCAGTGCTCTTTTGCTTCGTTACTGCCAGGCACAATTCCTAGGGTGCGCAGACTCGTCACAGCCACATCATCCTGCGCCAGGGTCCATTGCTTCTGCAGTAATTTATGTACCAGCGCAAAGTATTCTGTCGCGGACATCGCCATCAGTTCCGCGGCGGGATCTCGTTTGCCCGTTTTTGCATTAGCTTCCATTACCTGCCCATTATGGCGCTCACCGGTCAGCCAGCTCGCCAGTGGCGTGAGGAAAACTTCCCGCTGTAACTTGCGCACACTGGGGATGTCGGAGCGACCGTTGGTTTGGATGCGGCCAATCACCCACACACCGTTGGTAGGTGCGGTAATTTCCTGTACACCAACAGGCACCGTGCCCTGCCAGTCCGGCCCGGCAATCAGGTAACTGCCGGCGCCGGTGCCGGTGCTCCCTTTGCCAACGGTGGCAAACACATTGGTCCACATATCCATCAGTGGCATGACGTACTGGCGGCCGGCGGTGTCCGGCACGTCCAGCACCAGCGGCCCTGTGGATAAATCCAACCAGGCAATACTGTACAGTGTGTCGTTATTTGGACGCACTACGTTGCGGAAAGTGTGGTCGGGAAAAGACTGGATATGGCTGAACTGGTTGAGGGTAAAACCACTGCCGAGCATAGTGTCGCGGGTGAGCGCCATCAGTGCCAATGGGTAACTGTACACATAGGCCTGAGCGGTCTTTTTGACCAGACTCAGGCTGTATAACACTGGCCCGCCCAGCAGTACGATCAGGGCAGACAACACGACCAGCGTTTTTTTCATGACAACGCCTCCGAAAGGGAAATAGCTCCGGGGCTCGTGCACATTCTGTTAAACAACCCCATCGAGTAACGCCTCACAACCGGTGCCAATCAGGACTCCCAGCACCCGCTGCTGGTCGGCTTTCGCCAACCGTGCAAACTCCTCGCGCAGCCAACCCAGGCACTTGGCCTGGTATGGGAACGCAGACTGGGCCCAGCGCCGACCGTCGATCTCGCATTCCCAGGTACTTTGGCCAGCCTGCAGGGCAGCTTCATTGGCCAGCTGTGCCGGCACATAGGTGCGGCCAATTTCGTTCAGTAATGGGCGCAAGGTCGATGGAAGGTCCGCTGGGTCGTTCCACTGTGCACCGGCAAGGTCTAGGCCACTCTGGTCTTCCATCAGGCTGGTCCAGGCAACGACACGGGGGGCCAAATCAAGGGCGATGTGTCGCGGCGTTGGGTCTACACTCACCAGCTGCGTGAGCTGGCCGTACAAGGCGAAGTCTCCGCTACCCGGCCTTGATCCGAGCATATACGGCTGGCTGGCTAAATGCGCGTCCATTACCTGTAGGAAGCGGCGGTAGCTGGCCTCGATTACCGGTGCAGTCTGTTCGCTGGAGCCCACCACACCAAGGCGGCCGATCTGGCGCTCGGAGAGCATTGTTCTCATCTGCTGCAACATGGCATCCGGCAGGCTCACCGAATAACCGAGCGGAAGCAGGTTACCCGCGTGACCGGCATCGGCGGCAAAGTGCCAACGGTAGTGAAACATAAACTTGGTTACCCACTCATCGGCATAGTCCTCGAGCAGGTAGTCGATAAACGCCAGCGCCGGGTCCTGTGGTAACACGGACCGGTCTGAATACAGGTGCTCAAGACGGCGAATGAGAGGAGTAGAGTCGCACAGGGCCTCTGGCTGAGGGTGGGGCTGCTCATCGTCACCCGGCATCAACAGTACCGGTAACAGGGCGGGCTTGGGCACCGCCACCCCCAAAGATTGCAACGCCTCGCGAGGGTCCCCCCAGGTCACCCGGTAGGGAATCTGTCGGTAACGCATCAGCGCCACCATCTTGCGACTGTAGGGCGAGCCAATGTGGCCGAATATCTGGATCGGGTCGATGCTACTCACTGGCTTTCTCCAAGATTTCCTATGTCAGTAACGTCCCACAGACCAAACCACTTCCGCAGAATCAGGCCAAGCGCGCCGACAGCCAGCGATCCAGCGAAGGCGACAGGCGCTTCAGCCACCACATCCAGTGGGTCGCGCGGTGTGGCAACAATATAAACGTATTTTTGTGTACCGCGCGATAGATCATCTGCGCAATATCGGCGGCAGACAGCGGTGAGGCATCCATGGTTTTGCCAATGCCGGCCTTGGTGCGGTCATTGTTGTTTACCATGGAGTCCAGCAGCCCGGTGCGGAACAGATGTGGGCAAACCACAGTCACACCAATACCGTCAGGGGATAGTTCCGCACGCAGGGTTTCCGACAAACTGACCACCGCCGCCTTGCTGGCGTTGTAGCTACTCATTTTTGGCACCGAGGCGATGCCAGCGATCGACGCAATATTCACAAACTGGCCACCGCCCTGGGCCTTCAGTGCCGGTGCAAATACCTTGCAGCCGCGCACCACCCCCAGGGTGTTGATGTCCAGCAAACGCAGCCAATTGTCGATGGATTCTTTCTCGATGCGCCCGGCACTGGCAACGCCGGCATTATTCACCAGCACATCCACGCCGCCCCAGTGCTGCTGGCAGGCCGCCAACAGGGTTTCAAAATCGCTTTCCTGGCGCACGTCGCAGTGCTGATAGAAGGCCTCTGCGCCGAGGGTTTTGAGCTCCCCTACCACCGCTTCGCCTTCCGCCTCACGCACATCCGCCACGGCGACGCACCAGCCATTGCGGGCAAAGCACAGTGCCAGTTCGCGGCCGAGGCCGCCGGACGCGCCGGTAATCGCAATGCGGCGCTCGGCGAATGTATTTTTATTCGTGCTGGGCATACTTTTACTCGATTATTCTATTTTTTACTTTTCTATTTTTTGGGCAACCCATCTGCGCCTCGCACTACGCGGGATCGCTTGCGGCCTCGGTGGACTGGTGTACTTCGAGGAACGGCAGTATCTCCGCCACCAGCTCCTCCGGTTTATCTTCCTGGATAAAGTGGCCGCCGCCGCGAATGATTTTGTGCGCCTGCCCTTGAGCACCCGGCACATATTTCTGGAATATTTTTTCGAAGCCGCGTGAGACCGGATCCCGACTGCCAAACAGGGTCAGGAAGGGCTTGTAGAACTGTTTCAGCCCAGCCCAGGTTTCCTCGTTCAGCGGCACCCCAGGGTTATCCGGATGGATGGCAATAAGCTGCGGAAACTGCAATATACCGGCTTGGTAACGGCGCGCCGGGAAAGGTGCCTTGCGGTAGGCATCGAACTTCGCCTGATTGAACTGTTCGCACTGGATTGTGTTCTTAAAGGCGATTTTCCAGGGGAAACTCGGCATCCAGCGCATCACGGCCAGCCAGATATCCAGGTAACGGTTGCCGCCCTTGCCGGTGGGCACGCCGGTATTACTGGCAATGACGCGATCAAAACGCTCCGGGAACTTGGCCACCAGGTGTAGACCGATGGTGCCACCCCAGTCCTGACAGAACAGGGTAATGTTGCGCAGGTCGTTGGCGAGCAGCCATTTTTTCATCCAGTCCATGTGCCGTGCGAGGGTGTAATACTGCTTGCGTGCGGGCTTGTCGCTGCGCCCACAACCTACCAGGTCCACGGCAATAACCCGGCGCCCGCTCTGCAGCAGCCCCGGTATCATTTTGCGGTACAGGTAGGCCCAGGAAGGGTTGCCGTGCATCAGCAGGATCGGTTCGGCATCCCGCGGCCCTTCATCCACGTGGTGAATACGAATTTCCGTTCCATCGTCGTCGAGGATGGTGGTGTAGTGCGGTGCAAAGTCATAGCCCGGCAGATTCTCGAAGCACTCGTCGGGCGTGCGCAGTATGTCCATCATTATTTCAATCTCGCGTATTTTTTGTCACACCAGCTTCAGCATCAGCTTGCCGTGGTTTTCACCGCGGTAGAGCATGTCCACCGCCTGTGGGAACTGCTCGATACCCTCGACAATATGCTCGCGGAACTTGAGCTTTCCCTGCTTCTCCCAGGTCAGCAGTTCCACAAAAGCCTCGGGCATGCGTTTAATGTAATCGCGCATGGTGAAACCCTGCATCAATCCGCTCTGTGCGATCAGCTGCATGTAATTGCCCGGCCCCACCATATTTTCCAGCTGCCCGTACTGGGATACCGCACCGCACAACACAATGCGTGCATGCCGGTTAATACGCGCGAGCACCGCATCCAGGGTTTCGCCACCCACACCGTCAAAGTAGACGTCGATACCGTCGGGCGCGGCCGCGCTCAGGGCCTCGCCGAGACTGCCCGCGCGATAATCGATCACCGCGTCCAGCTCCAGCTCCTCGCGTAGATAGCGGCACTTGTCCGGCCCGCCGGCAATACCCACCACACGGCAACCCTTGAGACGTGCAATCTGGCACACCACATGGCCAACCGCGCCGGCTGCAGACGATACGACCACCGTCTCGCCCGCTTGCGGCTTGCCAATATCCAGCAGGCCAAAATAGCCGGTAAAGCCGGTCATCCCCAGTCCGCCCATATAGCGACTCAGCGGCGCCAGTTGCGGGTCGACTTTGCGCAGTGTCCTGCCGTCCAGGGTGGCGTGGGTCTGGATACCGGTAAAGCCGGTACAGAAATCCCCAACCTGGAAATAATCCGTGCGCGAAGCGATTACCTCACCGACCCCGAAGCCGCGCATCACTTCACCCAGTGGTACCGATTCGATATAGCTGCGCTTGTTGGTAATCCAGCCTTTCATGGCCGGGTCGATGGATAGATAGTGGAGCCGGATCGAGACCTCGCCTTCCTTTGGCTCGGGCAGCGGGTCGTGACTGAACGCCCAGGTTTCCGCCGTTGGCAGGCCGGTGGCGGGCTTGGCGAATCGCACCTGTGTTACGTGCTCATTCATTGGAAATGCCTCTTGTCCGGGTTGCGGCTGGCGGGTGTGGGCCCGCACCGACTTTGCATTGACTTGTGAGGTCAGTTTCCCCTATTGTCACAATTAGTGTCAATTCAATAGATTGACCGAATCGAACAGATTAGCAGGCATTCCCGCCGGCATATTGCACAGGGGTTGAGTATGGGTTCACATGCAGTCTGGATCATTGGCGGTGCACTGCTCACCTATGCCCTGTTCCATTGCTGGTATGTAGGTTTTGGCAAGCGCGTAGCGCCGGAATTGCGCGAGCGCCTTAAATTGGCCATGGAAAAAACGGACATACCTGAGTTCCAGCGGTCCAATATTTTGCAGTTTCTGGATCGGGACGACGGCAAAGATTTTGTGATGGTCAACCTGCTGGAGCTCAAGCAGCCGCGGGCAGAATCCCGCAAAAAGCTGACCGCATACTCGAAGATATTCCTGGGGAGCCTGCTCCGGCGCGCCGGCCACCCGGTAGCAATGGCGACCGCCGCCTCCGGCAAGATCGAAAGCGTCAATGTGGCCCCGGAGCGGGATTGGGGTGTGGCCTTTCTGGTGCGCTACCGCAGCCGCACGGACTTTGCAGAGGTGATGCTCGAGACCCTCGGTAGCGAGCATCACGGGCTCAAGCTCGACGCGCTGGCCCGCACCATCGCCTTTCCCGCGGCGCCCTGGTCACTGGCCGGTGGCCCGCGCGTTCTGGTACCACTGCTGATTGCCCTGTTGGCCACGATCGCGCTCTACATCAACGCACTTTAATTCTGGGCCTGAAGGCGCCCGCCCGAGAAAGCACAAAACCGAAATACAGAACAAAAAAACGACCACGGACCGCCCATGAAGAAACTCGCCATTACCCTTGCCCTGCTCGTGGCCGCCGGCTATGTCGGCTGGCAGAATCGACTCGACCTGCTGCTGTGGGCGGCCCCCAAACTCACCGAGCTGCGCACCCCCGTTGCCCCCAACCAGCCGGTGAACTGGCAGCAGGGGCCAGAGGTGGCCACACAGTCACCGGCAGAGCGACCGCCCAACATCATCCTGATTCTCGCCGACGACCTGGGCTTCAACGACATCTCCCTCACCAATGGCGGCGCCGCCGATGGCAGCCTGCAAACGCCCTCCATCGACAGCCTCGCGGCCGCGGGCACCCAGTTCACCAACGGCTATGCCGCCAACGCCATCTGCGCACCCTCCCGCGCCAGCCTGATGACCGGGCGCTACTCCAGCCGCTTCGGTTTCGAGTACACCCCGATCTTCAAGCTGGGACCGCGGATTTTCCAATGGATGGAAGATCTTGAGCCAAGCGATCCACCGGTGCTGGTGGATCTGGACGTAACCGCCTCGCTGCCACCCATGGAAGAGCTGGGGATGCCGGCAGAGGAAGTCACCATCGCCGAGGCGCTCAAGCAACAGGGCTACTACACCGCCCATATCGGCAAGTGGCACCTGGGCACCGGTAACGGCATGCGCCCGGAAGAACAGGGCTTTGACGATAGCCTGTATATGAAAGGCACCTTGTACCAGCCCGCCGACCACCCAGAGGTGGTGAATGCGCGGGTGCACGGCGACGCTATCGACAATATGATCTGGGCGACCGGCACCTACGCAGCACAGTTCAACGGCAGCGAGCCCTTTGCCCCGGAAGGCTACCTCACCGATTACTACACCCGCGAGGCGGTCAAGGTGATCGAAGCCAACCGCAACCAGCCCTTCTTCCTGTACCTGGCCCACTGGGGCGTGCACAACCCG
Source organism: Microbulbifer agarilyticus (assembly GCF_019800665.1). Lineage (GTDB taxonomy): Bacteria > Pseudomonadota > Gammaproteobacteria > Pseudomonadales > Cellvibrionaceae > Microbulbifer > Microbulbifer agarilyticus_C. Next base: position 537,741 of record NZ_JAHVKO010000004.1, on the reverse strand, counting down.
CTGCAGGCGTCGCGCGCGGATTACGAAGCGCTGTCTCACATCAAGGATCACCGCCTGCGAGTCTACGCGGGGATGATCCGCGCCCTCGATCGCAGCGTAGCCAAGATCAACGCCGCACTGGAAGAGCACGGCCTCAGTGACAACACCCTGGTGATTTTTTCCAGCGACAACGGCGGCGCCGGCTACCTTGGCCTGCCGGACCTGAACAAGCCCTATCGCGGTTGGAAGCTGTCGCACTTCGAGGGCGGGACCCATGTACCCTTCCTGATGCGCTGGCCAGCACAAATTCCCGCGGGCGGCACCGTCACCGAACCGGCACATCACATTGACCTGTTCCAAACCATCGCCGCCGCCGCAGGCGCTCCGGTACCCGACGACCGCAAGCTCGACGGCATCGACCTGCTGCCGACCATGCGCGGCGAGGTCGACGCAAACCTGCAGCGCCCACTGTTCTGGCGCCAGGGCCACCAGCAGAGCGTGCTTTCCGAGGGCTGGAAACTAATCCGCGCCGCGCAACCGGACAAGCCCGGTGCCGGCCCGCAGAAGTTCCTGTTCCACCTCGCGGCCGACCCCACCGAGCAGCGTGACCTGAGCGCGGAACAGCCGGAGAAAGTCGCCGAACTGGAAGCGCTACTTGCGGCACACAACGCCGAACAGGTACCGCCTGCATGGCCCAGTGCAATGCAGGCGCCAATCCTGATCGACAAGACCACCAACGAAGTTACCGAGGCCGGTGACACCTACCTGTACTGGCCCAACTAAACACACACTGGAATACTTGGAAGCTTGACCATGAGTAACAACAAAACCGTACTGGTGACCGGCGGCTCCTCCGGCCTCGGCGCACAGTTCTGCCGCACGCTGGCCGCCAACGGCTACACCGTGGTTGCCGCCGCGCGGCGCCTGGAGCAACTGCAAACCCTGTGTGCAGAAATTGAAGCGGCCGGCGGCAAGGCCTATCCGCTGGAACTGGATGTTACCGACCTGGGCGCCCTCGCCGGTGCCATCGACAAGGCGGAGGCCGTCGTCGGCCCCATCACTTGCCTGGTCAACAACGCCGGCAGCTCGGTAAGCAAGAAAGCCGTGGACATGACCCCGGAAGATTTCGATTTCGTAGTGGACCTGAACCTCAAGGCCCCGTATTTCCTCTGCACGGAATTCGCCCGCCGCTGGATCGCCAACGGCATCCAGGGCCGCATTGTGAATGTGGGCTCCGTCTCCGACCGCAAGGCAATGCCCGGACACACCGTGTACGGCACTACCAAGGCCGCCATCGCCCGCCTGACCCAGCAATTTGCCCGCGAGTGGATCAACAAGGGCATTTGCGTGAACGCACTGGCACCGGGCTATATCCGCACCGAACTCAATGCCGAATACTTTGACAGCCCCGCCGGCCAGGCGGTAACCGCGTTTATGCCGCGCCGCCGTGTGGGCAAGCCCTCCGATCTGGACAAAGCCATCCTGTACCTGTGCGAACCGGACCAGGAATTTTTAACCGGCCAGGTACTGGCACTCGACGACGGCCAGTGCCTCTAATTCGGCACTGCGCTTACCCCAAATTAGTAGATCCCCAGAGAAGTAATAGCCATGAGCGAACAGAGCAACCCCCTGTTTACCCCCTTCAGCGTGAAGAGCCTGACCCTGCAAAACCGCGTGGCAATGGCGCCGATGACCCGTGAATTTTCCCCGGGCGGTATACCCGGTGACGATGTGGCCGGCTACTACCGCCGCCGCGCCGAAGGCGGCACCGGCCTGATCATTACCGAGGGCACCACGGTCAACGACCCGGTGGCCAGCCTCAGCCAGCGCGTGCCGGAGTTTCACGGCGAGTCTGCGCTCGCCGGCTGGAAAAAAGTGGTGGCGGATGTGCACGCTGCCGGCGGCAAAATTTTCCCACAGTTGTGGCATGTGGGCACCGCGCGGGACGCGCGCAAGTCGGCCAACCCGGAGCTGCCGAGCGCCGGCCCGTCAGGGCTGCTAAAGCCGGGCAAGCAAATTGCCGAGCCCATGACCACTGCGCATATCGAGCGCGTGATCGAGGCCTTTGCCGAGGCGGCTGCCGACGCGCTGAAGCTCGGGTTTGACGGAATCGAACTCCACGGTGCACACGGCTATCTGATCGACCAGTTCTTCTGGGAGGGCACCAACCAGCGCAGCGATGCCTGGGGTGGCAGCATGGCCAAGCGCGGACAATTTGCGGTGGAGATCATCAAGGCGGTGCGCGCCGCTACAGGCCCGGACTTCCCCATCATGCTGCGTTACTCTCAATGGAAGCAGCAGGACTACACCGCGCGCCTGGCACAAACGCCGCAGGAGCTGCACGATTTTCTCGCACCACTGGCGGATGCGGGGGTGGACCTGTTCCACTGTTCCCAGCGCCGCTATTGGGAACCGGAGTTTGAAGGATCGGACCTCAACCTGGCTGGCTGGACCAAAGAACTCACCGGCAAGCCCACCGTGACCGTGGGCTCGGTGAGCCTGGATGGGGATTTCTTTGGTGCCTTTGCCGGACAGTCTTCCGAGACCCGCGCCATCGATGATTTGCTGACGCGACTCGAGCGCGGCGAATTCGATCTGGTGGCCGTAGGCCGCGCCCTGTTGCAGGACCCGCAGTGGGCGAACAAAGTCCGCGATGGCCGTCTCGACGAGCTGCAGTCTTTTAACGGCGAATCACTCGCCCGCCTTACCTGAGGCTACAGGGTAAAAGAATACCCGAATGAAAAAAGGCCCTGACAACAGCAGGGCCCTTTACCGGCGAGCTCGACGCAATCGACAAAAAACTACATTGCTATCGCCCACCCAGCCACAGAATCTTGAGCCTGCTGCAGCATATAAAAATTGTACATCCGTACACTTGTTTCAGCTTGATTCCATACCAATCAAATTCAGCCCGCCATTCGGCGGGCTTTTTTATTTGGAAGTTAGCTAAAACTTAGTCGTTTAGGTGCGCGCAGCGACCAAACTCTGCGCCATCCTTTATTTCAGCAATGAGCTGATTGGGGAACTTCACTTCGCGGTCTTCATCACCGTCACACACAAAGGCAGTTTCCATATCCACGGCGAAGGTAATGGTCGCACCAGCCAGGTTAGCCATCATCTGGTCACCCTTGCCGCTCAGCGCGAGCGGGTTATCCGCCGGCCACTGGGAAGCTTCCACCACACCCTGCTTGTTGAAGAAGTCACGAGTATTGATCCAGCCAACGTCCTTCAGGTACACCGCGCCAATAAAGCCGGTGAAGAAGGAACCAGCACGGCCAACCAGCACGGTACCGTCTTCGTTCATATCGGTGGGCATCACGCGGATCGGACCAAAGACGCTCTGGACAAACTCAGGCCCAAACCGTGGGTTGGTACACAGGTTGCCGAGGAAGAAATGGTTGTAGTCCATATCCTCACACCAGGTCAGACCACCAATATCTTCCAGCGCGTCGGTCTTGGTGTTCCACAGCTTGACGCCGGTGTCGGTATCCAGTGCAACAACGCTACCGTCGTGGTTCATGGCGGTTGAGTTGCGAGCGCCAAACTCGCTGTACAGATCGCGGAACTCGCCATCGATCCAGGCAACCTGCTTGTAGGTGCTCGAGCCGGTGATGACGTCGCCGGAACCGGAAATACGGTCGGCACGTACCCATTGCACGTAGCCCGGCAGATCGTAAGACAGCTCTTCGATTTCACCGTGCTTGTTCCACTTCACCGGAACAATCTCGCCCACACCACTGCGCTGACAGGAGCCGTCCGCATCGACATCTTTGTAGGCCAGGCCAACAATGGTGTCGCCGGTGTCGTCCATATCCCACACCGTGGCGCTCTGCACACCAGCGCTGCTACCGCCGCCACAGCTGTCGCCGGTCAGGTCCTGCATGGGCGTGAGTTTGTGGCTGGAAAGATCCCAGATTGCCGGGTTCTTGATGCCGTTACCGTCAAGGTCCGCAGTTACTGCCGCCTTGGTGGCATTCTTGTTCATCTGGCCGCCGCTGGAGCGCAGGCTCACTTCGGGATGCAGCTCGAAGCTTTCCTGTACCGCGTCGTAGATAAACGGAATACCGCCACCCACGGTACCCAGCGAGCGCTGGCCGTTTTTGGCCATATCGGTGACGAACGCTTCGACTAGTGGTGTGTACTGGATGCCGTCTTCGTAACCATTGAAGTACATCTCAACCTGCTTGGACTCACCGGCCTGCAGTACGATCGGCGTCACATCACAGGCAGCATCGTGTGCAGGGTTGCTGCTCTCACCTTCGTTCCAGTATTCCGCTTCGGAAACGATCGCAGTCTGACGCGTGGGGTAGCCGCCCGCCTTGATGGTGTCGGTATACAGTACGTAGCGCGCACCCGGCTGCAGACCGTTGATGGTGAACTTGCCATCCGGACCAACCAGGCCCTGGGTCTGGTTACCAGACTGCTGGGTGATCACGTCATACATCGGGTCGTCGAGGTTACGCGCAACCATGTTGATACCGGAGTACTCGGTGGAACCGTCCTTCAGGTACAGGGTACCGGTGATGGAACCGTACTGCGTTTTATAGGCATCGGTGGGATACAGGTCGGAGATGTTTACGATGTCGTCGCGCACACTGATCATCGCCTGCTGGCGACCCTGTTCGCCGCGTACGTTAATGAACGGGAACATGGTTTCGATGGTGTCAGCGGCCGGCTTCGGCCAACCGGTGTACTGGTTGACGTTGCTACAGCCAGGAACACCATCGTAGTAAGGACGGTAACCGGCGGCCATGTAGCTGAAGTGTCCGTTGGCCTGGGAGTGCGACATGTTAATCGCGTGGCCAAATTCGTGGGTGAACACGCCCGCGACCATTTCGCCATTGGTATCGTTAACGTCTACAAACCAGCCGTTCATCAGCGCGGTGGCTTCGGTAATTTCACCGGTCTCTTCGTCGGCCCATTCCGGGAATGCGATACCCAGTACGGCACTTTTCGGCACACCGAAATACTGCTCGAGAATTTGTCCGTCGGTGTCGTAATTCACCCAGAAACCGTAGCCGTTTTCTGTAGCGTAAATCTGGCCAACATTGGTTTCATTAACGTCGGCAATACCGGTCTGCTCTTCGATGGTGCCCTGGACACTCATGCGCAGGGTGGACGTTTCTACGTTGGACCATTCGGCAACGGCTTTGGCGGTAATCGCATTGGCCTGGTCGATACTCAGGAACACGGTACCGTCATAGTCCACGGTAAAGGCCTGGGCTTCACCGCCATCTTTGGTCGGCGTCATCGGGCCGCCGTCGGTGTATACGGGGATATCACCTTTGCTGGTATCCCATTTGTACGGCTGCATGGTCGGTTCGTGAATGTAGAGCGGGCCGCCGGCCTGAGCGCCAGCCGCAACAACCGCGAGACCGATAGCGAGATTCAGTTTTTTCAATTTCATTACTTCGTCTCCTCTACCAGTTTGCCAACGTAACCCATAAATACAGCGGAGCTGACAGCGCCCGGATTGGTGAGCATGTTCTGCTCTTCAGCGGTCATGCCGGCGGTGTCCATATCATTGAACAGGCCAAAGTTGTTGAACGCGTTCGCCGCTTTGTCTTCGGTAATTACGAATTTACCCTGCGCCATACCTGCGGTGGTCTGGAAACCGGTCACGCCCGCTTTTTTGTACATGAAGGCAACAACCTGCTCACCTTCATTCCACTTGGCAAAACCTTCCGGGGTAACACCGAGGTAGACCTTGCCATTACCCATGGAGCGCGGCTTCAGCAAACCAAACTGACGAAAGGTGTATTCGCTGTCTTCTGCAACTTTCTTTTTTGCATCGCTACCAACGCGAATGGTGACTTCGGTGAACGGGAGACCGTCCTGGAAGCCGTCGGTTACTTTGGTGACGTTACCCATAAGGATGCTGTCGGATGCAACGACGAGCTCCTTGAGGTTCTGGTTTTTGAGTTTCATGGCATGCGCGGTGGTCGACAGCGCAAGCGCTGCGACAAACGCCGCCAACCAGGAAATGCGCGAGAAGAGTTTCCCTATTTGCATAAGTGTTCCCCGAAAGGTGGTTATTTTTATCGGAATAACCGAACAAAAAATTTGTCCGGTAGTACGGTTACCCGGTTAATTAACCACAAGCGAGGAGGGAAGAGTGGGCGCGCCCCGGAAAACGGGGCGAATGTGACAGTGTGTTACCTTACGGGTAATCGAGTTTACATTTTTGTTGTGATTTTATTCACAGAAATACCAGGGCTAGGGCTAGAGCTAGGAAAGCGTGGCCCACATCACTCTGTGGTGCCCGATACATGCTGCTCCGCCAGCAGTTGCTGGATCGTGCGGGCTACCAACCACAGACGGTCCTGACCCCACACCGCGAGCTGCTCGCGGCCATTCTGGTCGAGCAAGCGGAAACTCGGCACGCCCCACAGCCCCGCCTGGTACAGCACCTCGCGATTACCCTCCAGCATGTTTTCCCAGTCGCGCTCGCCTTGAGGCGTACGTGCGTCTGCGGTGAGGATATCCTGTGCCTGCTGCCAATCGAGGCCGGCCTGCTCCACCACGTAACGCAGGCCCCGATCCTTATTGGTATTGATGCCTTCGGCAAACGCCGCCCGCAGGAAGCAGGACATTAGCTCGACTTCGCGCCCCTGTTTGCACGCCCAGGGGTACAGCGCATAAGCGCGGCGCACCGGGTCGCCAATCGGATCGTAAAAATTGCCGAAGGCTACTCCCGCCGCGCGCGCCTCCCGCGCGGCGTCAGTAAAAATGTACATGCCTTTTTCGCGCGTTGCCGGCACGCCGCGCATCACCATCGGCAGCACCGGCCGCAGTACCAGCTTGATACCGGCCGCACGGGCAAACGCTACCACGCGGTCGAAGCAAACCGCGGTATAAGGGCTGCGCAGGGAGGCGAAGAACTCTAGGGTCAGACTGCTCGCGGACGCACTCTGAACCGGCTCGACGGGTAGGCGCGGTGCCAGCGCGGGATTGGTAGGGAGCTGGTCCGCACCCAGCTCTGCCAAACGACGCTCCAGATGGTAGAGACGGTCGACGCCCCAGTACCATTCATCACCGTAAAAGAACATGGCCCCGGAGTAATGCTTGAGCTGGCGGCGCCGCGTATTGCCGGCGGCGATACGTTCCGCCACCAGGTCGTCACCGGCACTGCCCCATCGCGTGGCGAGCGCCTGCATTCGCGCCCGATCACCGGCCCACAGAGCCTGACCGACTTCCGCGGCGCATGCCAAAAAACCGCTGGTACTCTGGGCACAGAGGATGGCAGAGGCCTGCTCAACCAGCTCCGGCGCGGGGGCCGTGTCGCCCGCGGGAAAGCGCAAATTAAAGTGAGGCGCAATCAGAGCAGCATCCACCCGCGACAGACGCGCGAGCAATTCGGGCTCGGGTACATTGTCACCACTCGGCGCGCTGACCAGATGAACGACCAGCTCAATACCATAGCGCCCAGCCAGAGCCCCCAGCATTTGCGCGGCCAGATGGCTGTAGCCATCGTCCACCTGATGGAAATACTCCACCACATGTGCGGCGCCGTCGCGCTGGCGCGCGGCTTCCGCTTTATCGCGGCGCGCCTGCAGGCGCTGTGGCGCACAAACCCGCGTCATCACCTTCGACGTCAGCCAGCGCAGCAGCCTACTAGGGTCCATAGTGGCTGCACCGCCCTGCTCTTTGAATGCTTGTGCCATCCCAATCTTTCTCCCGCCCCTTGTATTGTCCTATCTTATGACATTATATTTAAGGTTGCTATCTAGGATTACTTACAAGAATTACTCACAAGAATTAGTATCGTAGCGTTACATCTAAGCGCACCCGCGCGCGATGTACCACAGTAACGCGAGCAGCCCGTTCGGCGTCAAGCAGCGATCACAACAGCAGCGAGAAGAAAAATAATGAATAGACCCTGGCAAGAAACCCTGTACCCACCGGGTGTTCCCACAGAAATTGACCCGGATGCACACGCCTCCATCAATGAAGTTTTTCAGGAATCGGTAAAAAAATTCGCGCACAAGCCATCCTTCATCAGCATGGGCTACGAATTAACCTACGCCCAGCTGGGAGAAAAAGCCGAGGCATTTGCGGCTTTCCTGCAACAGGACCTGGGGCTGGTTAAAGGCGACCGACTGGCCATCATGGTACCCAACCTGCTGCAGTACCCCATCGCATTGTTTGGCGCACAGTTGGCGGGCATTACCGTGGTCAACGTCAATCCGCTTTACACTGAGCGCGAACTGCGCCACCAGCTGCAGGATTCCGGTAGCAAGGCGATCGTGATTTTCGAAATCTTCGCGCACACCCTCGAAGCAGTTATCGACGATACGCCAGTGGTGAATGTGATTACCACCGGGGTGGGTGATTGCCTCGGCCTTAAGGGTAAATTACTCAATTTTGTGGTGCGCAAAGTCAAAAAAGCGGTGCCGGCGTTCCAACTGCCCGGCGCTATCGGCTTTAACGAGGCTCTGGCCCGCGGTGCGCGCCTGAGCCTTTCGCCGGTGACCGTTTGCGGCGATGATATCGCGTTCCTGCAGTACACCGGGGGCACCACCGGTGTGGCCAAGGGCGCAGTACTGAGCCAGCGCAATATCATCGCCAACATGCTGCAGACCCGCGCCATGATCGAGCCGATTGTGGAAGAGGGCAACGAAATAATGGTCACGGCGCTGCCGCTCTACCATATCTACGCACTCACCTGTAACTGCCTCGCCTTTATGTTCAGTGGTGGCAGCAACCTGCTGATCGCCAACCCCCGCGACATGGACGGGTTTGTAAAAACCCTGTCCAAATACCGCTTCACTTTCTTCACCGGTGTTAACACCCTGTTCAACGGCCTGATGAATACCCCCGGCTTCGACAAGCTGGATTTCAGCGCGCTCAAGGTAACTATGGCCGGCGGCATGGCCACCCAGCGCGCAGTGGCCGAGAAGTGGCAAGAAAAAACCGGCTGCGCCGTGCTCGAGGGATTTGGCCTTACCGAGTGCTCCCCCTGCGTAGCGGTAAGCCCCTACACCCAGGATTACTTCAGCGGCGCAATCGGTGTGCCGCTGCCTTCCACCGACGTGCGTTTGGTCGATGAAAACGGCGAGGATGTGGCCGCGGGCGAACCCGGTGAGCTGTTGGTGAAAGGGCCGCAGGTCATGCAGGGCTATTACCAGCGGCCGGAGGCCACGGCAGAAGTCATCCGCGACGGCTGGGTGGCCACCGGTGACATTGCCACCCTGGGAGAGGATGGCCTGCTGCGCATTGTCGACCGCAAGAAAGACATGATTCTGGTCTCTGGCTTTAACGTATTCCCGAATGAAATCGAGGAAGTGGTGGCGATGCACGAGTCCATCGCCACCGCCGGTGCCATTGGCGTGCCCTGCGAACAGACCGGAGAAAAAGTGCGTGTGTATGTGGAGGTTTACGAGGGCAAACTGGATACCGAGGCACTGATTGCCCACTGCCGCCAACACCTCACCGCCTACAAGGTGCCGCGGGAGTTCGAGGTGATGGACGAACTGCCGAAAACCCCAGTCGGCAAGGTGCTGCGCAAAGACCTGCGCAAACTGCTTGCCGAAGCCTGATTTTCCGATCGAACAAAATATTAGAGAGTTATTGTTATGCCCGAATATAAGGCGCCGCTGCGCGACATCCAATTTGTCTTTCAGGAAGTGTTCGACTGCGAGGCCCACTACCGCAAACTCGGTTTCGAAGATGTCGATGCAGACACCATCAACGCCATCCATGAGGAAGCGGCCAAGTTTGTCGAGGACGTGGTCGCTCCGCTGAACCGCATCGGTGATGAGCAGGGCTGCCAGTGGAACGACGGTGAAGTGACCACGCCCGACGGCTTCAAGGAAGCCTACCAGCAGTATGTGGAAGCGGGCTGGCCGACGCTGGCGCAGAACGAGAAGTTCGGCGGCCAGGGCCTGCCGCACTCGCTGCAGCAACCGATCAGTGAAATGATTTCTGCCGCCAACCACAGTTGGGGAATGTATCCGGGCCTCAGCCACGGTGCCATGGCGACACTGGAAGAGCACGGCACCGACGAACAGAAAGCCCGGTTCCTGCCGGCACTGGTCGAAGGGCGCTGGACCGGCACCATGTGCCTGACCGAACCCCACTGCGGCACCGACCTCGGCCTGCTGCGCACCAAAGCCGAAGCCAACGCCGACGGCAGCTACCGCCTCAACGGCAGCAAGATTTTTATCAGTGCCGGCGACCACGACCTGGCCGAAAACATTGTGCACATCGTACTGGCGCGCCTTCCCGACTCCCCGGCGGGCACCAAAGGTATCTCGCTGTTTATCGTGCCCAAGGTCAACGTCAATGAAGACTCCTCCCTGGGTGAACGCAACGGTGTGCACTGCGCCTCCATCGAACACAAGATGGGCATCAAGGGCAGCGCCACCTGCGTACTCAATTTTGACGATGCCCGCGGCTACCTGATTGGCGAGGTCAATCGCGGCCTCCACTGCATGTTCACCTTTATGAACGCGGCGCGTCTGGGCGTGGCGCTCGAAGGCGTGGCCGCCTCGGATGCCGCCTTCCAGGGCTCACTGGCCTACGCCCGCGAGCGCCTGCAGATGCGCGCGCTATCTGGCGCCAAAAACCCGGACGGCGCCGCCGACCCGATCATCGTGCACCCGGACGTGCGCCGCATGCTGCTGACCCAGAAGGCATTTGCCGAGGGCGGCCGTGCCATGAGCGCCGACCTGTCAATGTTGATCGACACCACCCACAAAGGCACCGACGCCGACGAACGCGCGCGCGCCGATGCCAAGCTGGCCCTGCTCACCCCCATCGCCAAGGCCTTCCTCACCGAGACCGGCATGGAGTCCACCAGCCACGGTGTACAGGTGTACGGCGGCCACGGATTTATTTCCGAGTGGGGCATGGAACAGCTGATGCGTGACACCAAGATTTCCTGCCTGTACGAAGGCACCACCGGCATTCAGGCACTCGACCTGCTGGGCCGCAAGGTGCTGGGCAGCCAGGGCGAACTGCTGAAAGGCTTTATGCAGGAAATGGGCAGCTTCCTCGGGGAGTGCAGCGCGGACGAACAACTGGCTGCACACGCAGCCGTGATCGGCCAGTACTTGGAAGAACTGCAATCGCTGACCGCAACAATCGGCAAACGCGCCATGAGCAACCCAGAAGAGATTGGAGCGGCCTCGGTGGACTACCTGATGTTCGCCGGCTACGTGGTGCTCGCTTACTACTGGCTGCGCATGATGGCCACCGCACAGCAGAAACTCGCCGACGGCAGTGGCGATGCCAATTTCTACACCGCCAAACTACAAACCGGTGCGTTTTATTTTGACCGGGTACTGCCCCGTGCCAAGAGTCACAGTGCCTGTGTCCAGAATGGTGGAGACAGCATGATGGCGATGGCGGCGGAGCACTTCGCGTTTTAAATCCTCGTGCATGGCGGCCCCCGAGACCGCCTGGCGCCGATGCTTGGCCCCACATTGTGGGGCCTTTTTTTTGGCGCATAAAAAAGGCCGCTGGATGCGGCCTGATTATTTTTGCGAGATTCGTTCAACCCGTACCGATCAGCGCAGTGGCCCCCAAACTTCAAGGTGCCCCTTGCGTTCCACACGGCGGTCGGTGCGCAGGGTCAGCATCGCTTCCAGCCCGGTCTCGGCAAACAGCGCCGCGATTTTTTCCTGCTCGCTGGGTGCTGCCGCGTCATAGCTATCCTGAATGCGTTGCAGCAGGTAAAAACGGTACGGCATCACCCAGGTGCTCAACGATATGCCGCGCCACTGGAACTCTGCCTTGCCGATAATGCGCTCGGCGGGATCTTCGAAGCCATTGGTACCGTCTTCCAAGTCCGGGCGTTCGCGCAGCCACTGATTGGCAAATGCCACATGCGCTGCCAACTCGGGCAGATATTCCTCGGCCACAAAGCGCATCAGCGCCTTCAGAGTTTCTGGAATGGCGTCGTCGGCGAATAGCTGAGCGTTCTCTCCCACATATTCTTCCGCGTACTCCACAGCCACCTGTTCCGGCGCATGCATACGCTCCACCCAGCGCGCCACCTGCGGCGCCGTCTCGCGCATCAGCGCGGCCGGTTTGGGGTCGCGCGCCATATGCCCATAAAGTGGGCCGGTGAGGCCGTAATCACCTAGGGTTGGGCGGCCACCGAGCAAATAGGGCACCGTGCTCAGGTGCTCGGAGAACAGCGCCAGGAATTCCGCATATGACTGCTCGATCAGTGCGCGCGCTTCCACCGGTGCGCCGAAGCCGACCGCGGCCTTGCGCATGCGCCCGCTGGCCCAGTCGAACAGCTGGGTGCGCCCCTTCTCATCCGTGCCCGGTGGTACCAGGCCCGCACAGAATTCGTTTTTCAAAAACGCCAGATTTTCTTCGTCGAAATGCCAGCGGTAGTGCATCGCCGGGCGCAACATGCCCTCGCCACCGAACAGCTCAAACAGGTGCGCCAGCGTCTGTTGCAGCGGTGTATCGGGGTAAGCCGACTGGCGGTACAAACCCTGCTGCTCGAAGTAATCAATAATATCGGTACCGTCCTGGATCACTTCCCCCGCGGCACTCTCCACCACCGGCATGATGATGCGGCCGAGCTGCGGCACGATCGCCTGCTGGTATTGCGGGTGGTTCACTCCGCATTCGGTAAAACCAATCCCCTGCTTGCGCATATAGCAGCGCACCTTGGCGGTATACAGAGAGGCAGGAATCCCATACATCGTGTAGGGAGCGTTAAGGGAGGCGGTCATCGGCAACTCCGGTCTGGCAATAATACGTGTGCCCGGATGCGGACCCCACGCAGGTTTTTATTCGTTATCTTTACTTCGCGACAAATAATGGCATAAAGTATGACACAAGGTAAAGCGGTCGCGCCGCGGCACTGCAGCAGTGCCCGAGACGCACAAGAGAGACACAGGAGTCGCGCTGTGAATTTGAATAAAAAAATAACCTTCACGCTCGGGGCAATTGCCATCGTCGCCGTGGTTTTATTCAGCCAGCGTGCACACATTGCCCCCGTGCTACTGGAACGCGCGCTGCCGCGCATAATGGCCGCCGATGCCCTGGCCGAACTTGGCGACGGCCTGCATGTAGCCGTGTGCGGCGCCGGCAGCCCCATGGCCGACCCGCAGCGCTCCGGCCCCTGCCTGCTGGTGATGGCCGGCGACAATTTACTGATGGTGGACGCGGGCAGCGGCGGTGCCAAAACCATCGGCATGATGCGCCTGCCCATTGGCGAAATCGATGCGGTACTGCTGACCCACTTCCATTCCGACCATATCGACGGCCTCGGTGAAGTGGCCACCCTGCGCTGGGCCAGCAGCGCCAACACCAGCCCCCTGCCGGTGATTGCCCCGGAAGGCGTCGAGCCGGTGGTACAGGGTTTTAACCTGGCGTATTCACACGACGTGCAGTACCGCCACGACCACCACGGCGATACCGTGGCCCCCCTGTCCGGCAAGGGCATGGTGGCGCAACCGTTTGCGGTACCGGCAGATGGCGTGGGTGAAATTGTGTGGGACCGCGACGGCCTGCGCGTCACCGCCTTCCGCGTCGAGCACGCGCCGGTGGAACCGGCCGTGGGCTACCGCTTCGACTACGCTGGCCGCAGCGTGGTGATCAGCGGCGACACGGTGCAATCCCCCAACCTCGAGCACTTCGCCAAGGGCGCAGACCTGCTGTTACACGAGGCGCTGTCGCGCAAACTGGTAGGCATCATCGAAAAGGTGGGCAAGCAAACCGGTAACGCCATCGCCGCCAAGGTGATGTATGACATCCAGGACTATCATACCGACCCGCGCGAGGCCGCCGAGAGCGCCCGGCGCGCCGGCGTTGGCCACCTGGCCCTGTACCACCTGGTGCCGCCACTGCGGGTGCCTGCCATGGAAGCGATATTTGTGGACGGCCTCGACGAGATCTATTCCGGCCCGGTGACCGTCACCCGCGACGGCACCCTGTTCTCCCTGCCCACCGGCAGTGACGAAATCCGCCTGGTCTCCGAAGGCCTTTGAGCCCGCGGGCCGATGCCCGCTGCAAACAATAAACCGCCGTACAGGAAACCCTCATGAAAAAATGGCTCACCCGCACCGCACTGGCCCTGGTGGCGTTTTTCGCCTGGGCTTTTTGGCTGGCTTTTTTCTCTGCCCGCCCACCACTGACCATCGACCCCGCGACTCTCGCCGGCGACGGCAGTACCCTCAATTACTGCGCACTGCCGGAACTGGATGGCAGCGGCAAAATGGCCGCCGACATCCCCAAGGGCAACACCCCTGGCTGCGCCTACGAACACTTCCCGCTGCCGATCCTGACCGAGTGCACCGAGCCGCTGTCTGAAGGTGCAGCCGACCTGCGCGGCCTGTGGATCGGGGTGGAAGGCGGCTACAAGGGCCATGTAGAGCGCATCGAGCAGTGCGGCGAACGGCTGGTAATTACTTCTGCCGGTATCATTCACGACCTGGGCCCCAACAGCACCGCCGGCCTCACCTCCAACGATACCGAGGGCTCGGTGCTATTCACCGCCGGCGAGCGCGAATACTGCGCCCGCAGCTCCGCCGGCACCACCTGGAATAACGGCGTACTGGAGTTCCGCGTGTTTGGCTGGGGCCCGATCGTGGTCAAACGCTACATGGACGGCGAACAGCTGGTGTGGGAATACGCCGACGGCAGCACCACCCGCATGGACCGCCTGTGCACCCTGCCGGATGAACACAAACAACCCAAACCACGGGGCAAACGGATCGAACTCTTCTGACGTCCTGCTCTAACCTTCTGTAGGACCTCTGGTACACTCGCTGCACCCGAGGTTCCTACTTGCCGATTCCACGGCCCCGAGAGCATGTCCAGCAAGCCCATCTCCGCGAAGCCCGCAACCATCTCCCCCAGCCAGTTCCAGCGCACCCTGCTCAAGTGGTTCGACCAGCATGGCCGTCACGACCTGCCGTGGCAGCAGGACATCAACCCCTACCGGGTGTGGGTATCGGAGATCATGCTGCAGCAGACCCAGGTAGCGGCGGTCATTCCCTACTACCAGCGGTTTATGGAGTCCTTCCCCACCGTGGAAGCCCTCGCTGCCGCCAGCCAGGACCAGGTGCTGGCCCACTGGAGCGGCCTCGGCTACTACGCCCGCGCGCGCAACCTGCACAAATGCGCGCAGACCGTGGTCAACGAACACAATGGCGAATTCCCCCGCAGCCTCGAAGCCCTCGCCGAACTGCCCGGCATCGGCCGCTCCACCGCCGGCGCCATCGCCAGTATCAGCATGGGGCTGGAAGCGGCGATTCTCGACGGCAACGTCAAACGGGTACTGGCGCGTATGCACGCGGTGGAAGGCTGGCCCGGGCAGACCGCCGTAGCCAAGGGCCTGTGGGAGATCGCCGAGCAGTACACCCCCGCCAAGCGCACCGGCGACTACACCCAGGCGATGATGGACCTGGGCGCCACCCTGTGCACCCGTTCCAAGCCCGCCTGCGAGCGCTGCCCGTTTGCCAAGCACTGCGTGGCCCACGCCCAGGGCAACCCCACCTATTACCCGGGCAAGAAGCCCAAGAAGGAAAAGCCGGTGCGCCAGACTACCCTGTTGCTGATCGAACACGATGGCGAGCTGTACCTGGAACAGCGCCCCGCCAGCGGCATCTGGGGTGGCCTGTGGATACCGCCACAGCTGGAAGGGGACGACGGCGGTGAAGCCAGCGCGCAGGAATGGCTGGCGGCACAGGACCTGGACGCCAGCGAGCTGCAGGCCCTGCCACCCATGCGCCACACCTTCAGCCACTTCCACCTGGATATCCACCCGGTGTGGATAAGTCTGCCGCGCAAGCCCGATCAGGTAGCGGAAGGAGCCAGCGGCTGGTATAAACTGCGCCAGCTCGACCGGCCCCGATCCGGACAGGATCTCGGCCTGCCGGCGCCCATCGCCAAGCTGGTCAAACAATTAACGGCCATGCGCGCCCCACTATTGGCACCCTGTTAGGAGAAACCATGTCTCGCACCGTCTTCTGCCGCAAATACCAGGAAGAACTCGAAGGCCTCCCCAACCCGCCCTTCCCGGGCCCCAAGGGGCAGGACATCTACGACAACGTCTCCAAGAAAGCCTGGGGCGAGTGGATGGCCCACCAGACCATGCTGATCAACGAAAAGCGCCTCAACATGATGGAACCGTCCTCCCGCGCCTACTTAGCCGAACAGATGGGCAAATTCTTCGCCGGTGAAGACTACGACGACGCCGAAGGCTTCGTTCCCGAGCAAGACGGCGACAAGTAAGCAACCACTTACAAACCGAAAAAACTATTTATCAATCAAGGGGTTGACTCCCCCCGGAAGAGCAGGTTTAATACGCGCCTCGCTGCCGGGGACAACCCCGAAACAGCATTGCCCAGATAGCTCAGTCGGTAGAGCAGGGGATTGAAAATCCCCGTGTCGGTGGTTCGATTCCGCCTCTGGGCACCATACAAAAAAGGCCGCTCCCGGAAGGGTGCGGCCTTTTTTGTATGGTTTCGAGGGGCAGTTGAGAACCACCAGTTTGGTTCGACTAATCGCAAAAGCGATTTGCAACGAGCGCCCCAGCGCGACTAACCGGCGAAGCACCAATTAGCAAAGTGAAGCTTGCCAAATGGCGCACCGGCAAAGTGGGTGCACTCCCCGCAGGGTCGTAATAGCCCAAAGGCCATTCAAATTTATGGTGCTTCAATTTACGCACCAAAACCCCCGTTAGAAGCTTGCCTTATAACTTTGTGGCTGAAGATTCACATGCTGATCCACAGCCCCAGACAACTGATATATTCGCACTAAATTTCTGAAATCGTAGACTCGGTAAAGACAGTACCTCGCAGCATTTCTCTTTGAAAACTCCAATTCATTGTGGCTAAGGAAGAAAGGCTGATACTTCCCACTATTGGTTGTCTTAACCTCAATCAACAGTTCTTCATCTCTGACCGGATCGAAGGAGCGAATATCGTAGCCGAGACCATCACCCTCTACTTTACTTTTCCACTCAATCTCGTTCGCTAGATCGACTCTTCCAGCGCTTGTTAGGCGATACCGTTCAAACTCAATTACAAATGCCTCACCCTTTTCACCCAATCTACGATTGGCCTTTTCCCGCTCAGAAAAATTTATTTTCTTTGCAATATACTTTCGCTCAGGCTCAGAAATGGTCGGTACACGCTCCGGAAGCTCTCGATCTAATACCGAATCCCAATCTATGATCTGTTGGTTTCCAGTTGGGACTAAGTCGGCAGAAGAAACAATCCTATCTAACTCACCTTGATGTCCAGCCAAATATGCCAACACAACTTCTTTTAGTTGTTTTTGATAATTGAAGGCGGGCTTATATCCTTTAACGTAGGGCTGCCCCATTTCCACTAACGTAGCGCTGATATTTTGATGTTTAAACTCGATCGACCCTTCGCTACGATTATTCAACTTAGGCATCAGGGCTCTACGATGCTCAGCCTTATTGTATTTCTCTCCAGCAATTTCTTTATTTAGCATAACGAAGTAGTCTTGCACCACCGCTTCACACTCTAACCAATCCCAACCGTTTCCAACGTGTAAGATTTCGGCATGATCTTGACTACTGAGATTCCTCTCTAATGCCGAAGAGAGCAACGCCCTTGCAAAGCCATTACCTATTAGCTCAAAAAGCTCATCATCCAAAAACACACACTGAATATTGCCAGTGATAACTTTTGAGCTAGATGCTGTCGATAATTTTGAATATGCATCCTGCTTACCAGGCAGTAAAACATGATGCCAAAAGCCACTGCTGCGCAAATGGAAGAATGGCAAGTGGGGGTTATCTCGGTCACCCTCACTTGCCATACGAGCAAAGTGTTTTGAGAAACAATCTTTAAGCTCTTGATCAAATAGGATTTTATTCTGAGTAATTTTGCCGTTTTCAATAAGCTCTAAAACTGCTCGCAGCATCGCCACCTTATGTGGGCTCTTTTCACCTCCTCCGCGCGCATTCATTTTCAAAGAGGAAAATATTTTCTCATAGTCCAGCAGGCTCATGATTCACTCCAGTAGTCAGCCTTCTCTGGAACAACCCACCGCACACCACCGCGCGGATCACTATCATCAGTTTCATACCGGGGAATCAGATGAATATGTAAGTGCGGGACAGTCTGCCCCGCGGCCGGTCCGTCGTTGATACCGACATTGTAAGAAGAAGGCCCAAACTCGACATCAATCAGAGATTTAGCTTTATCTAGTAAAGAAAACAACGCTGCACGCTCGTCACATGTGACCTCGAAAAACGAGCCAATATGACGCCTAGGAATAATTAGAGTGTGGCCATCCGTCACCGGATAACCGTCCGCAATACAGAAAGCTAGATCATTACTAGCGAAGACCTCCCTGGGAACATCTCCTTTTAAAATTGCACAGAATGGGCAACTTTTACTCACGACAAACTCCTTTATTTCTTCGTGAGACCCTTATTAGGCATATACGGCTTGCGAGCTTAGTACTCACAATACTTTCGACGAATTCCTAGGTACATTCAATAGCTTGAGCATATTTTTATGGGGATATTAACATCGTACTCGCTTAATACTCCGAGGCTGATCAAGAGATAAATTTACATTTGATGAAATTAGCCCATTGGGGCTATTTTGATATACCTAATACTTTCTACTACTAGACAGATAAATGCCTTATCGATGATCGACTTACTATATCTTTTTAATTTTCTAAAATGACGATCAGAAGTTCTGCTACCTGCATAAAACTTGTTTGGGGGCAGAGGGACTCGAGCCCCCGACATCCTGCTCCCAAAGCAGGCACGCAATCAGTATATTTAAAGTGCCGTACCTACAATCCAAGCCCTTAGTGGCCCGAAGATAATCATGAACGACCCACACAACCTACAACGCTTCCTCGACGCCCAATCAACCTGCTACCCCGAAGCCCTCTCTGAAATCCACGCCGGCAACAAACGCACCCACTGGATGTGGTTCATTTTCCCGCAAATCGACGGCCTCGGCCGCAGCTCCACTGCGCGGCACTACGCCATCAAAAGCCATGCTGAAGCAGAGGCCTATTTGGCCCACCCGATTCTCGGTACCCGCCTGCGCGAATGTTGCTCTGCACTGCTGGCAGTAAAAGGCCGCAGCGCCCACCAGATTTTTGGCAGCCCGGACGATATGAAGCTGAAATCCAGCATGACGCTGTTTACCTTGGTGGCGGGACAGAAGAGTGAATTCATGCAGGTGCTGAAGCGCTATTACGGCGGGGAATTGGACAGCACAACGCTGGAAATACTGGCCGGAGATTAGCCGGGCAACGGGAATCCCGCCAACACGCGACTGCTATAATTCCTTGCCGATACGAGCCCATAAAGAGATACCCGCGAAGGGCAGTCGGGTAACCGGAACCGGGCCTGCCGCCTCACGGAACAGAGGGACTCTGGCTCATGGAAACGCCCGACAACAATCTACCTGGCAACCGCCAACCCGAACCCCTGTCACTGGTCGATCTTGTGATACGGCTGGCGCTGGCCGCTTTGTTGATGTGGCTGGCAGCGCATGCGTTTGCGCCCTTTCTGGTGATGATGGTGTGGGCGGTGGTGCTGGCGGTTTCCCTGCACCCGTTGAATCAGAAACTGGCAGCGCGGCTCGGTGGCTCAAACGGTCGCGCCGCCACCGTGCTGGTGCTGTTGATGCTGATACTGCTGGGCGTGCCGACGGTGTTGCTTGGCATGGCCTTTATCGACCATGTGATTGGCTTTCACGACAGCCTGTCCGAGGGCCGGCAGGTGATCCCGCCACCACCGAAAGCGGTTGAGGACTGGCCGTTAATAGGCCAGCAGATATACGCCGCCTGGCAGAGTGCCTCGACCAATTTCACACGCTTTGCAGAGCACTACCACGATCAATTATTGGCGCTGTCGCGCGATGCGGTGGCCAAGCTGGGCAGCACGCTGACGGCGCTACTCGCGTTTACTGCAGCCTTTATCGTGGCCGGCATTCTGCTGGCCTACACCACCCCCAGCCACAGTACCGCACGGCGCATTTTCTCCCGCGTGTGCGGCCCCGAACACGGGCCACAAATGCTGGAGTTGTCGGTGGCCACGGTGCGTTCGGTGTCTTCCGGGGTGATTGGGGTGGCTTTTATTCAGGCGCTGCTACTGGGGATTGGCTTCCTGCTGTGCGGCGTGCCCGGCGCCGGCCTGCTGGCGGTGGTTGCCCTGATTCTGGGGATCGCGCAGATCCCGGCAATTCTGGTGGTCATCCCGGTGCTGGTGTGGCTGTGGTCTCAATCCGATGCTTCCACCCTGGGCAGCGTGGTGTTCAGCGTGTACCTGGTGCTGGCGGGCCTGGCGGATAACGTGCTCAAACCCATGCTGCTGGGGCGCGGGGTGGCCGTGCCCATGCCGGTTATTTTGCTCGGCGCACTGGGCGGGATGATCAGTGCCGGGCTAACCGGGCTGTTTGTGGGTGCGGTGATTCTCGCCCTGGGTTACGAGGTGCTGAAGGTATGGGTACGCGGTGGCGAACCAGAGCCGCCCTCCACACCAGAGCACGAATGATCCGCTTGCTGCCCAACGCGATTTTCCGCCTGCCCGGCGCACTGTTGCTGTTGGGCGCCGTGGCCTGCGCACCGCTGGGGCCGGATTTTGTCGAGCCGGATGTGGGCTGGCTTAGTCAGTGGCAGCCGACCCTCTATAGGCAGGTTGTGCAGGATCCGCACGGGGATGACATCAGTAAATGGTGGCGGCGCTTTCATGACCCGGTGCTGAATACTCTGGTAGAACAGGCGCGGCTCGAGAACCCGGAGCTGCGCATTGCCGGCCTGAGCATTCTCGAAAGCCGCGCGGTACTCGGTATTGCCATCGGCCAGCAGTACCCACAGTTGCAACAGATCAATGCCGAGGGGGCCTACGTCTCCGAGCGCACCAGCGGCGGCATCAATGATGGCGACCGGGAATTTCGCACCGCGGAAGTGGCCTTTGACGTGGCCTGGGAAATGGATTTCTGGGGGCGCTTTCGACGCGGGGTGGAGTCGGCGGATGCGGCCTACCTGGCATCGGTAACCAACCAGCGCGATGTGCAGGTATTGCTGGCCGCGCAGGTGGCGTCGCTTTACTACGGTTACAAGACCACCCTGCGACGCATTGAAATCGCCCATGAAAATGTCGCGCTGCAGGAACGCAGCCTGGAAATTACCCGGCAGTTGTTCCAGAGCGGACAGGAATCGGAACTCGACCTGCAACAGGCGCGCACCCAGTATCTGGCAACGCTGGCAACCATTCCCAGCTTGCGCCTGGGGCTCACCCGGCAACGCAATGCGCTGTGCGCATTATTGCGACGCGCACCGGGGGACTTACCGGAACTGGACCCGGCCGACGGGCAACTTCCGGAGCCGGGCCACGTGGCACTGGTCGGCGAACTCCCGGTAAACCTGTTGCTGTTGCGCCCGGATGTGCGCACCGCGGCCTGGCAGGCGGCGGCGCAGTCGGCGCAGGTGGGCGTGGCGCAGGCGGACCTGTACCCGGCCATCTCCCTGTTCGGCACGGTGAGCTGGCAGGGCAACAGTCTCGACGCCGTCGGTGATGTCACCACCTTCGCCGCGGGGCCGGCGCTGAGCTGGGATATTTTTAATTACGGGCGCCTGCGCAACAACGTGCGCGCGCAGGATGCGCGCCTGCAGCAGGCGCTGGAAAACTTCCAGTCCAAGGTACTGAACGCTGCCCGGGAGGTAGACGATGCCGCCAAGCGCATGGCCGAAACCGAAGCCAGCCAGAAAATTCTCGACGAATCGCTGGTGGCCGCGGAGCGCTCACTGGTGATTGCCAACCGCCGCTATCGCGAGGGTTATTCCAGCTTCCAGCGGGTGCTCGACGCGCAGGCGGCCGCCTTTGCACAATCGGACCTGACGGCGCTAAACCGGGGCGAACACCTGGCGGCGGTGATCGACCTGTACCGGGCACTGGGCGGCGGTTGGCGGCCCGCCACGCTTGATGACGTGGCGCCGCCCTGGCTGCGCGAAGAGATGCGCGAGCGCACCAACTGGGGCGACCTGCTCGACGAATCCGTGGCGGTGCCGCCGGGACACGGAGTGGTGCCATGAACGAAACCCCGGAAAACATCGGTGACGCTCAGCCGACACCCGCACCTGTACCGCCTGCGCCAGAACCACCGGAGCCCACGCCGGCGGCGGCCGTGGGCCGCGGGGTGAAGGTGGTTGTTGCGCTGTTGCTGCTGTCACTGTGCTGGTATTTGATGGCCGCCCGGTTTACCCCCTATACCTCGCAGGCGCGCCTGCAGGGTTATGTGGTGGGCGTGGCACCGAAGGTGGCCGGCGTCATTACCGACCTCTGGGTAAGCAACAATCAGCAGGTGACTGCGGGCGCAAAGCTGTTTGCCATTGATCGCTCGCGCTACGAACTGGCACTGCAAAGTGCCAATGCGAATTTTGATAACACCTGGCAGCAGGTGGCTGCGGGCGATTCGGTGGTGGAGCAGGCGCGGGCCAGCCAGCGCGCGGCGGTGGCAAAGCAGCTCGAAGCGCAACAGGACTACTCGCGCCTCACTCGGCTGTGGAAAGACGACCCGGGTACGATCTCGGTGCGCCGCCTGGAAATCTCCCGGGCCAGCCTGGAACGGGCGAGTGCGCAGGTAGCCGCTGCCGATGCCGCCATCCAGCAGGCCATCGAACAAAAGGGTGGCGACAACGAGGCCAGCAACACCCTGTTGCAGGCCGCGCGCGTCAGCGTCGAGCAGGCGCAACTGGATCTGGACAATACCATCGTGCTGGCGGAAGCAGCCGGCGTGATCACCGACCTGCGCACCGAGGTCGGCCTGTATGCCAATGCCGGCACACCGGTGCTGACCCTGATCTCGTCCGAGACCATGTGGATCAATGCAGATTTCACGGAAAATAATCTGGGCCATCTGCAGGTGGGCACGCCGGTAGAAATACTGCTGGATGCACTGCCCGGGCAGGTGCTCAAGGGTAAGGTGCAGGATATTGGCCTGGGGGTTGGTGGCGACAATGCGCCTGCGCCGGGAGTGCTGCCCACCATTGAAAACAACCGCGACTGGCTGCGCCAGGCCCAGCGCTTCCCCGTGCGGATCGAATTCAGCAGCCCGCTGCCGCCCGAAGTACAGCGCCAATTGCGCGTGGGCGGCCAGGCCTCGGTGATCGCCTATACCGAAGGCCATGGATTTTTGCGGCTGCTGGGCAAGCTGTATATCCGTATTCTCAGTTACCTGTCGTTCGCCTACTGATGGACAGCGGCACGCCATTCACTGCGCAGCGGCCAAAGCGTATGCCGCTGGCGGCGCGGCGCTGTTATCGGCTGGCAGTGAGTACCGCGCTGGCACTGGCACTGTGTTACGGCTTTGACCTGGGCATTCCCTACCTGTCACCGATTTTTGTCGTACTGCTGGCCGCCGGTGCACCGAACCCGCCCGGGCTGAAAGTTGCATTAATACTGCTGGGTTTTGTGGCGGTGGCGCTGGGCCTAGGCGTGTTACTGATCCCGCTGTTGCAGATGGCACCCCTGTCGGCTTTGCTGGCGATTGCACTTGGCATTTTTTACTGCAATCGGCTGGCCATCCTCCACCGCAAAGGCATTACCGCCACACTGCTGGCCATTGGGCTGACGGTGATCCCTGCGGCCGGCATTCTCAGCTCCGCACTGGCGGGCGCCATTGTGGAAGCGATGGTGTTTGGCATTGCGGTGGCGATTGTCAGCCTGTGGTTGGTGTATCCGTTTTTTCCGGAAGACCCTGCTTTGCCGGAAGACCCCTCTCTTTCGGATGACTCAGAGCCGAAACAGGCAACCGCAGCAACGGATGCTACACCGGACACGTGGCTAGCCCTGCGCGCCACGCTGATCGTAATGCCGGCATTTCTACTCACGCTGACGAACCCCGCTAACTACCTGCCGTTTCTGGTGAAGAGCATTCTGCTCGCGCGCGAGGCCAGCGACACCAGCCTGCGCGGTGCCAACCGCGAACTGATCGGCGCAACCGCACTCGGCGGCGCCTGCGCGATCGGCGTCTGGTGGTGCCTGAGTCTGGCGGTGGAGTTGTGGTTCTTTACCGGCTGGGTGTTGCTGGTGAGCTTACTACTCGCCAGTGGCGCCTACGGGATAGTGCGTAACACCATGAGCCCGTCATTCTGGATCAACTCACTGACCACCATGCTGATATTGCTGGGGGCAGCGGTGCAGGACAGTGCCAGTGGCAAAGATGTCTACCAGGCTCTGTTCGTGCGTATGGTGTTGTTTCTCGGCGTTACCGTATATGCCCTGTTCGCCATGACGCTGCTGGAGCGCTGGCGAAAGTCCACACGTGCGAAGAAGCAGGCACTCCCCTCCGACTGAATCCACAACTTTTATATCGCCCGCCAATCTAGCCGTTGGTCTAGCTTCACTGGCAGCAAAAAGCACATATAATCGCGCGACCATTAAAAACAAAATAGTCATAAAGAAAAATATAATGTTTAAACAGCAAAAGATCCGCGCAGCGCTGCTGGCAAGTATTGCTCTCCCACTATTCCTATCCGGCTGTGGTGGAGGCGGCGGTGGGGATGATACTCCGCCTCCACCGAGCGCAACCGCGCAGAGTATTAGCCTGGACGAAGACACCAATATCGAAGGCCAGGTTGCCGGCACCGCGCAAGCCGGTGGCACCCTGTCTTTTGAGCTGCAGCAGGGGCCGGAAAATGGGCAGGTTAGCCTGAGCGGAACCGCATTTACTTATACCCCCAATCCCGATTTCGCAGGGCAGGACAGCTTCAGCTTTACCGCCACCGAAGATGGCCGCCGCTCATCACCGGCGACCGTCACCATCACCGTCAATCCGATTAACGATTCCCCGGTTGCCACCAATGGTAACTTCTCCACGGACGAAGATATTGCCTTAACCGCGATGCTGCCGGTTGAGGACGTGGATGGGGACCAGCTGAACTACTCGGTAACCGCAGAGCCGGCAAACGGTGAGCTGCAGATTTCTGCCAGCGGTGAATTTACCTACCAGCCAGCGAAAGACTTCTTCGGCACCGATGAGTTTCGCCTGACCGCCAGTGACGGTGAATTTGAAACCGACGAAGTCACCATCGCCCTCACCATTGCAGCGGTAAATGACGCTCCAGAAGTACCCGAGCAAATTTCCGCGAGCCTGACAGCAGGTGCGACACAGGCTATCGATTTACAGATTGTCGATGTCGACAGCACCGATCTCACCACTACGGTTGTTGAACAGCCACAAGTAGTTGAAGTGGCGAGTATCGACAACGACCTGGGCAGCATGAACCTGTCCACTAGTTACGGCACCTGGGGTGCTGACCAACTGTCTTTCATTACCAATGACGGTGAGCTGGACTCCAATACCAGCCTAATGAATATCGACGTTGCCGTTGCCCAGACCACCACCGAGGAAGCCGTAACGACCTTCAGCTCTGCGGGCGACACGACGATCGAGCTTCTAGCCGATGGCCCGGAAGGTTTGCTCGCCATGACCGGCCTGTCCCACGGAGCGCTTGGCGCTACCGGATCCGGCGTACATCAGCAGTTTATTGCGTTTACCGATACGGCCGGTGCACCAGCGGCTGCTGGCTACATTCTGGCGGGCAAGGGCATTCCCATTCCGCTTGCTCTGGGTGTAAATGACAGTACCGCCTTTAGCATTGCCATGGATGACAACAACCAACTGTTCTTCGGTGCGCTTTCCGCTGCCGGAGCATTTACCACCAATTCGGCGCTGCCGTCGTTTGAAGGCACAAACCATATTCAGGTTACCGCCCAATATGTATCAGGCAACGGCTTTATCCTGTTCAGTAATGACGGTGTTATCCGCTACTACGATCAGCAGGGCAATGCGCGCTGGAGCCAGCCGGTCACTCATGACTTCGGTTTCGAAATCGGCGCCTGGCATACCCATGACGTACGCGTGGAAGGCAATAACGCACATTTCGTCGGCATGCTGATGTCGTGTGGTCAAGACTCTTGTGGATCTATGACGAGTTCAGGAAGTTTCTCGCTGAAACTCAACCTGACAACCGGAGAGATCACCGAGCTGTACCAGCCGAAAACCAGCAGCATGGCTGGCTACCATCTGCAGATCACCAGCGATGGTCGAGTTCTGATGGCGCACCGCAACCAGCTTACCCTGCTGGCAACTGACGGCACCACCGAGTGGGTACAGAGCGTCAACTCTTCCAGTCTCTCGCGCATCGGCCTGACGGAATCGGAAGATATCCTGTGGTGGAGCCACGACAGCAATAATGATTCTTCGACTATGACTCGCCTGAGCATAGACGGTGAATTACAGGCCCAAAGTTCCTACAGCCACGGCATATCCTACCCATGGGTCGAAGATATTATCGTCGACAAATACGGCAATACCTTTATCAAGTTGATCGACCGCTACAACGATCCGGACTACAACGGTGATCATGTTATCCTGCATTACGACTACGCCACCGGTTCGCAGTGGGTGCAGCGCAGCAAAGGCCAGTATCAACCGCAGTCTTACATCCCTCCGGTGATGGTATTGAAAGACGAGCTGCAGTTGTTTTCTGGGTTTTATGACTACTACGGTGTTTCCGTTGGCGACGCTTACCTGCAGAAGCTGACCATCGACCGCAATATTCCTTAATTCCCTTCAAACAAAAAAGCCCCCGCACACTGCGGGGGCTTTTTTATTACGGCCTTTGGTCAAACGCGAAACAGGGTTCGCGGCCTGCACCACTTTTTACATAGCGGCAGCCAGACGCATACCCTGATCAATCGCACGTTTGGCATCCAGCTCGGCTGCTTCATCCGCACCACCGATCAGGTGATACGGCTTGTTCAGGCCTTCCACCAGTGCACGCGCAGGCTCTTGGCCGGCACACAGGATCACGTTATCCACATCCAGCACCTTGGTTTCTTCGCCAACCTTGATGTGCAGACCTTCATCGTCGATCTTCACATACTCACAGCCGGGGATCATGTTCACCCCTTTGTTGGCGAGGCCGGTGCGGTGAATCCAGCCGGTGGTTTTACCCAGGCCGCCGCCCACTTTGCTGGCCTTGCGCTGCAGCAGGAACACTTCGCGCGGTGACGCGGGCACTTCTGCCTGCACGCCTTCGATACCGCCACGCGCTTGCAGGCTCATGTCCACACCCCACTCGCGCATAAACGCGGGGATATTCTGGCTGGTGGCTTCGCCGGCGTGGGTCAGGTATTCGGAAACGTCGAAGCCGATACCGCCGGCACCGATGACCGCGACTTTTTTGCCGACCGGCTTTTTGTGTTTCAGCACGTCCAGGTAACCGAGTACTTTTTCGTGCTCGACACCGGGGATCGGCGGTACGCGCGGGGTAATACCGGTGGCCACGATCACTTCATCAAAGTCACTGTTGTTCAGCTGCTCGGCGGTTACCGGAGAATTCAGCTTGAGGGTAACGCCGGTAATTTCGATACGACGCTGGAAGTAACGCAGGGTCTCGTAGAACTCTCCCTTGCCCGGGATCTGCTTGGCGATATTGAACTGGCCACCGATCTCGCTGGCGGCGTCAAACAGGGTAACGTCATGGCCGCATTCTGCTGCAGAAGTGGCGAAAGCCAGGCCCGCGGGACCGGCACCGATTACCGCGAGTTTTTTCACGTTGCTGGTGGGCAGCAGGTTTAGTTCGGTCTCGTGACAGGCGCGCGGGTTAACCAGGCAGCTGGTCATCTTCATGCTGAATACGTGATCCAGACAGGCCTGGTTACAGCCGATGCAGGTGTTAATTTCGTCTGCGCGGTTTTCCGCCGCTTTGTTGACGAAGTCCGCATCAGCGAGGAATGGGCGCGCCATGGAAACCATGTCGGCATCGCCGCGTTGCAGTACTTCTTCGGCCACTTCCGGGGTGTTGATGCGGTTGGAGGTGATTACTGGTACGGACAGTTCCTCGCGGAACTTGGCGGTAACCCAGGTAAACGCGGCGCGCGGCACCTTGGTGGCGATGGTGGGGATGCGCGCTTCGTGCCAGCCGATACCGGTATTGATAATGGTGGCACCGGCTTTTTCGATGGCTTTACCCAAGGTGACAATTTCCTGGTAGTCGCTGCCGCCCTCGACCAAGTCGAGCATGGACAGGCGGTAGATAATAATAAAGTCTTCACCTACCGCTTCGCGCACGCGGCGCACCACTTCTACCGGCAGGCGCATGCGGTTTTCGTAGCTGCCACCCCAGTCGTCGTCGCGCTGGTTGGTACGTGCGGCGAGGAACTGGTTGAGGAAGTAACCCTCGGAGCCCATGATTTCCACACCGTCGTAGCCGCTTTCTTTGGCGAGTACGGAGGTGCGCACGAAGTCCTCGATCTGCTGTTCGATTTCGTCTTCGGTTGCGGCCTGCGGCTTGAACGGATTGATCGGCGCCTGGATGGCAGACGGGGCAATCGGGTTTTCGTTAAATGCGTAGCGGCCGGTGTGCAGGATCTGCATACAGATCTTGCCGCCTTCCTTATGCACCGCGTCGGTAATGATGCGGTGGTCTGCGCAGTCCTCTTCGCTCCACAGCATTTTGGTGTGCTCGTGAGTGGCGGCGCGCTTGTTAGGGCCAAAGCCACCGGTGACGATCAGGCCAACACCACCGCGGGCGCGCTCGGCAAAAAAGGCAGCCATGCGCTCGTGACCGTTGGGGGCCTCTTCCAGGCCGGTGTGCATGGAACCCATGAGTACGCGGTTGCGCAGGGTGGTAAAGCCCAGGTCGAGGGGCTCGAGCATTTTCGGGTAGGGATTGTTCGCGGCGGTACTGGTAGCAGAATTGCTCATCACGTTTTACCTAAAATCTGTTTGTGCGGATGCGTATCAGGCGAAGCCAGCGGCTACGACACGCGCGTTCATTTCATCAAATAGTTTCTGCAGGCCGTTCAGCGGCCGCACCATCACTTCAAAGTGAATAATCTTACCGTTGTCATCCCAGCGGATCAGGTCGATGCCTTTGATGCTTTTGTCTTCCACAGTGGCGGAGAACTCTAACGCCATTTCGTTGCCGTCTACCCACTGGCGGTGGTATTCGAAGCCCTGAAAGATATCGATCACATTCATCAGAATGAATTGGGCAACATCGCGCCCGTGCTTGGGCTTCCATACGGTGGGAGAGTGGAACTCGATGTTTTCCGCCAGCAGTTGCCGCAGCAGCTCCTGGTCGCGCTGGAATACCACCTGGTGCCATTGCTCTAAACGTGAATCGGTCATCGCCTGTCTCCCTTATCGGTTATTAGGGGTGGGTTCTCTATGTATTTATTGTGACTGGCCAGCCAGCGGTGAGTGGCCGACCCATTCTTGACACTGTCAAAATACGTATCGCTACCATATGCCTAGGTTTTGACAGTGTCAAGATGGCCTGATAGATTGCGCGACATGACCACATCTTCCACTCGCAGTACATCTGGTAGCTCAAGCCGCTCTGGCAGTTACCACCACGGGGACCTCCGCCAGGCCCTGGTGAGCGAGGCTGTGCGTATCATTCGTGAGGAAGGTGAGAAGTCGCTGTCGATGCGCAAGCTGGCACTGAATATCGGCGTGTCACGCACCGCGTCATACCACTACTTTGCGGACAAGCAGGCGCTACTGTGCGCCATCGCGGAGGAGGGATTCCGGCGCTACAACGCCATGCTGTCAGAGGTGCACCAGAACGGCCGGCGCCCTCCAAGTGCCGAGAGTATGCGCGACTTTGTACGCGGGTATGTGCAGTTTGCGACCGAGCAGACAGAGTACTACGACCTGATGTTCGGCGGGCATATCTGGGAATCCGGCACTTCCACCGACTCCCTGCGCAAAGAGTCCCACAACAGTTTTCGCAACTATGTAAGTAATGTGCGTAGCTGGAAGGAGCAGGGGCTAATTTCAGACAAGGTGGACGCGCTGCGGTTTTCCCAGGTGAGCTGGAGCACGCTGCACGGGATCAGCCGGTTGATTATCGATGGTATCTACGCGGACTCTGCGGCAATCGAGCCCATCTGTGAAAATGCGGCAGAGATGTTCTGGCGCGAGCTGGCGCCATAAAAAAAGCCCGGGATATGCCGGGCTTTTATCCACAAGCGGTTTGGCGGGCTTCAGTGCTCCACGGTGCCGGGCCAGATCACCACGCGCCCATCGGGCTCTTTGAACACACGCACGGGCAGTGACTGCTCCAGCATGGCCACCAGTGTATCCGCCTGGTCGGCGGTAAAGGCGGTGGTTACCCGCAGGCTTTCCAGTTCGCGGGTGCCGATGATGATGCGGTCTTTGCGATAGCGATTGGCATCGGCAACGATTTCTGACAGGGGCGCGTCCCGGTAGCTGAACTTGCCCTGGCGCCAGCTGGCGACGGAGGTGGTATCAACCTTGCTGACTGTGCTAATCCGCTTTTCATCTACCTTGACCTGTTGGCCAGCGGTCAGGCGCACCTTGTTTTCAGCCTCGTCCGGCTTGGCCGCAGTTTTACGGGCGACATCGACGATACCTTCCTCCACGGTAACCTTCACCGCAGGATTGAGCTTACTACCCGTGCGCACATCGAAGCGAGTACCCACTACGCGCACTTCTGCGCCCTGCGCACTAATCACGAACGGCCGTGTGGGATCTTTGCGCACATCGAAAAATGCCTGACCGCGCAGCAGTTTTATGCGACGGCTGCCTTCGCTGAATTCCGCTTCCAGCGCCGAGTCTCCTCCAAGTGTCACCCGGGTACCGTCTTCAAGGACTACATTGCGCACCTGTGCCAGCTCAGAGGCATAGGCCTGGGCGGCCGGCTCGCCTTGCCAGGGTGCCAGGTAGGCAATACCCAGTGCCAGCATTAGCGTGCAGGCGAACGCAAGGCGGTTTAGCGGGCTCACGTCAAAATAACTGCGCAGTGTTTCCATCAGTGCAGACAGGCCGCTTGGCTGACGCAAGCGCGCACCCTCTTCGCTCGCCGCGAGTGCGGCGAGGGTCTGATCGATCTGTTGCAGTTGCTGATAGGCGCTGCGGTGTTGCGGCTGTTCCATCCAGTGCGCAAAGGCCACCTGCTCGGAGTCGACCAGTGTGCGCTCGCCCTGCAACATAAACCATTCCCGGGCTTCCGCTTCTATTTGCCAAATATCGGGCCGAATATCGGTCTGCGGTTGACTGTTCCCAGTCGACATCTTCATTCTCCACCGTGTGCCCGCAGCGCTTCCTGGCAACCGGCCAGGGCTTTCGCTACGTGCTTCTTCACTACTGTTGCCGAGAGGCCCTCACGACGCGCAATTTCCGCGTAGGAGAGTCCATCGACACGATTCATTAACAACAGACGCCGGCGCTTGTGTGGCATATTCCACAGCGCGCGATTGATCAGGCCGAGAAACTGGCGGCCTGTGGCAACCCGCTCGGGACTGCGGCTATCCTGGTCGCGGTCCGGGTCGCCCTGTACCGACTGTGCGTAACTTTCGCGCACCTGGCCTTTGCGCAAGGCGTCGATGGTAGCGTTGTGTACCGAGCGGTACAGAAACGCGCGCACATGCTCGATTTCACCGGTGTGCAGCTGCGGCGCCATACGCGCAAACGCTTCCTGCACCAGGTCTTCCGCCTCGCTGTACGACAGACCAAATTTACTCACCGCATATCGACACAGTTCCTGGTGATATTCGCGGTAGTAGTGGTCCAGGTCTCGCTCGTTTTCGCCTGCCATCTGGCTCGCCAACGCTGTCGCCATCGACTCTATTCACCATTTGCTTTTGTTATCGCAACAAACCAGAAATTCTCAGGATTCACTGCAGCTGTGATTACAACCGGTTTGTCACTTTTTGCGGATGCCGTACTTATGCGGCAATCACTTTCTCTTGCCGATATAACGGGGAGCAGGCCCGAATCGTCCCCCCACTTGAGTAATTTTTGTGGTTTCTTTTGCCAATCAGTCAAACTGCAGGCCAAAGCGCAGGCCAATACTGCGTGGGGCGCTGTAGTAGTAAGCTGGGACTGCGACATCCGCATCGTGTACGTCACTCGCCACCAGCTCATTGGTCAAATTGTCCCCATACAGGTCGAGCCACCAGTTATCGGCGAACGGCGCGAGCTTAATACCAGCATTCCACCGACTGTGCGCAGGCCGGCGGTCAATATTCCGCACAGCGCCGGCTGGGTCCGGAACCCATTCCCCAGCGCTGTTGTGCCACAGGAAGCCACTGCGATCGCCGCGGTTCGCTTCATCGAAATACATACTGCTGGTGTAATGCAGGCCGAGGCGCGCGGTGGCCCGCAGGCGATCACCCAGGGGGATTACATGGCGGTAATTGAGGCCCAGGCTCAGGCGCGGCACCTGTTTCAGGCGGTTACCACTGAAGTCCACCAGGTTCGAACTCTGCGGGTCTCCGACAGTGGGGTTCCAAGTGGCACCATATTCGGGGAATTCGTTATCTACCGCATAGAACCGGTTATAGCGGGCATCGAGCCAGGACAGGAAACCACTTACGCGCCCGTTCTGGCTGCTGGCCCAGTTGAGCTCCAGCTCCAAGCCGCGAATGGTGGCACTGGGAGCGTTGGTGCTGCGAATCAGCTCGGTACCGTCTTCTTCAATCGCTATGCCGGATACCTGCAGATCCCGGTAGCGTGTATTGAATAGGGCACCATTCATGGTCATGCCCCCGTCCAGCAGGCCAAGCTTGAACCCCACCTCGATATTGGTGCTGGTTTCCGGGCCCACATAGGCTGCGCCGTTGTTGTTGCGCTGGACCAATAGGGCGAGGTTCTGCTCAAAAGCGGGATCCTCAACGCCACTGAAAGTACCACTCAGCGAGGCACCGTCCTGCACAATGCCCGGCTTGAATCCTTCAGCAAACAGTAAGTAAACCAGCGCAGCATCACTTGGCTGATAGTTGAGGCGCGCCATAGCGGTGGTACTGCGCCAGGCACGGTCCACATCGTTGTAGTTAGCGACGAAACATTGGTCCGGGCGCGCGGAAGCCTGGTTTACCGCAATTATCCCCAGCTCACCACCGCGATCGGCGCCAATCAGGTCCGGACAGGCGATGTTCCGCCCACCGCGATCGTAGCGCTGGTCGCGCCCACTGCGCGCGCCGACACTGGCCTGCCAGCTTGCATTGAAGTCGTAATCCAACTGGCCATACAAGGCATTCAATCGTGTGCCGCGATGAGGCTGCTGGAAGCTATGAGAAGGGGCACCGCCCCAGCCACTGCCATCTTCAAGCTGGTGCTCTAGATCAAAGCGGATGGCGTTCTGTTCGGTGAAATGGAAATAGGCGAGTAACCAGCGCAGCGCTTCGTTATCACTATTTTTCAGTTGCAGTTCGTGCTGTTGAGCGCGGTATTTGGACCAAACAGTACGGTTACTCTGATGGTAAATGGCCGGGTTTGTTTCGCTACCCACAGGGCTTTCGCGGTCGGCGTCCCAATCCTGGCTGCGACGGGTCAGGCTGTGGCCGGCGATATACGAAATGGTATGTGCCGAGGGCAGTGTCAGCTCCACCCTGCTGCGCCAAGTGTCCTGATCCAGTACGGTGCGCCCCGGGGTATCGATGGTGACCGGCGTATCGTAATCCACAAGGGGCAAACTGCCCGCACCACGGTCCTCGAAGCTCTCAAAGCTCAACCACCAGTTCACAGTGTCACCCAGCTGCCAGTCTGAACTCAGGCGATGGCTAAACAAATCGGTGTTGTTATAACGGTCGGCGGCCCTGGCGGGGATGGAGTCGCTGGTGTAACTAAGCGGGCTGTCGGCAGTTTGCTTGACTGCGGCCCAGCGCAGAGCCCAGCTGTCGGTCAGCGGCGCGTTGGCCACCGCACTCAGCTTCTTCTGCTGATTGCTATCCAGGGTGACGGAGGCCTCCGACGACCAATCGCGGTCAGGACGGGCGCTGTGGTAATTGATCACCCCACCAGTGGAGTTGCGCCCAAACAGTGTGCCCTGTGGGCCGCGCAGCACTTCAACCCGATCCAGGTCATACAGCAACACTGCGGTACCCTGTACCCGACTACTGAAAATCCCGTCCACATGGGTGGCAATACCGGAATCGCCCGCTTCGGTGTGATTGTCCGAACCAATACCGCGCAGATACAGCATGGATGTGGTGTGATCGCCGTTGCGGGTAACCTGCAGGCTGGGTACATCCGCCGCAAGCTGTTCCAGGCTGTCGATATTACGTTCCCGCAGCAGTTCGCCGTGCAGAGCGGTAATTGCCATCGGCGTATGCTGGAGGTTGGTGCGGCGCTTACTCGCGATTACCTCGATTTCTTCCAGTAGCGGTCGCGCTTCAACCTGGCGCTCTTCAAGCGCAGTGAGTGGTTGGGGGGCTTTGCGTGGTGGCAGTATTACCACGCCCTGGCCATCGACCCGCCGATAGCGCAAGCCCGAGCCGGCCAATAGCAAATCCAATGCAGCTTCGACGGTATAGCGACCGTGTATGGCCGGCGCAATGGGCAGTGCCCCCCCCTGCACACCGATCATCACTGCCAGACCGCTTTCACGCGATAGTGCCAGAAGGGACTGTTCGAGCGGTTGTGCGGGTATTTGGAAGGAGTAATTAGCGGTAGTCGGGGGTGGTCCGTCCAGCGGCATCGATGCTGCGGCCGGATACGCCGATGCCGCGCCGAGCGTCGTCGCTAGCAGCAAAGCACTGAATGACCTGCGGCAGGTCTTGGGCATAGGCGGATCATCATCGCTGACCCCCGCTTGTCAGCGGGGCCGGAAGCGCGATTGCGACTTGCGTTTTGAGGGTCGCAGCCGTATTCACGCGCCCGGTTGATTATTGTTTTGTTTGGAAAACATACAACAACCTTCGACGGCATGACAAGATCAGAGACAGGAGATAAGACGGTTGCCAGCTAAAGAAACGACCCCCTAACTGGCAACCGATGGAATGAGCGGTTGCTTAGAACCACATTGACCAGTAGGCGCGCACCACATGCGCGTTGAAGTTATAGGCGGGCTCTTCACCGGGAAGGTAATCGCCACCCCCACTGTGCACTTCCACATTATTGAAGTTCTCATAGTCGAACATCATGTAATCCCAATAGAGATTGAGCGTGTTCTTGCGATCAAACAGCGCCCAGCGATCCGGCACCAGATAGGTCACACCTATACCGATCGCAATATCGCTGTAATCACTCAACTCCTTGTCCCGTGCGCGGAAGTTGGTGGCGTCCACGTATGGGAAAAGATCGCTATAGAAGTCAGCACCTTTCTGCTTGTAGAAGCGCAGCTTGCCTTCGAGGATCAGGTTTTCGCTCTCTAGCGGATGGGTATAGCGGAACTCCAAGTTGTCTGCAGTAATACCCCAGCTATCCACGTAATGACGGTACTCGGTCTTAATCGCCGCCCGGTAAGGCAAGCGATACTTCGCCCGCAGCGCCACCGCATCACTGTTGCGCGTGGTGGGGTAAAGCTCTGCCTGGTAGCTGAAACCGAGAGCAGAGGAAGGGTCCAGGTAGCGTACGCTGCGGTATGGGTTATTCAGGAAACCTTCATCCGCCACCGTTTCTACACTCAGTTCGGCAATCAATTTGGTGGTAAGGATTTGGGTCCAGCCCAGGGAGTAACGGCGGTGCTCGGCGTGCTCGAGGAATTCGTCGTCGCCATTGCGCATTACATCGTCGCTGCCGAAGGTGGCCCGCATGGAGAGGGTACTTAGGTCACCGAAGAAGTCCTGCGAGATACCAAAGCCGACAGTCTCCGCCTGATAGTCGTTCTCGCTGGAATTTGTGTAGCTGAGGCTCATGGTGGTTTTCTCCACCAAGTAATCTGCCCCCACGGAAAACTCATCCCGCTCCTCGGTGTAGCGACTGGCGGTAGTGCGCACGTCGATAGAGGCCCCGGAAATCATATCCACATAGTAATTGGCCGACAGCGAAACATTGTTGCCAACGTTTTTGCGCACCAGTATCGACGGCCCATCAATGGTGACACCGCCACCACTGTAAGAGTGGTACAGGGTATCGAACCGCTCTTCCGGCAGTACTGCAGCTTGCGCAGTCGATGCTAGGAATACTGAGCAGAGTAAAAATTTCGCGAGAGCGCAGTAGCTCTCTCGGAATTTTTTAGTTACAGCCACAGCCGCCTCCCGACCCACCTTCAGCGCCACGGGCAGACTCACGTGCTTCGTATACGTGATTCATAAAGCCGGCCGCTACCGGGTCCCGCTCAAAACTCATAATCGGGTCGGCCA
The DNA here is from genome assembly GCF_019800665.1 of Microbulbifer agarilyticus. Taxonomy (GTDB): domain Bacteria; phylum Pseudomonadota; class Gammaproteobacteria; order Pseudomonadales; family Cellvibrionaceae; genus Microbulbifer; species Microbulbifer agarilyticus_C. Next base: position 501,716 of record NZ_JAHVKO010000004.1, on the reverse strand, counting down.
AATAATGACGCTCGTAGGGCTTTACCCAGGGTTCGGGCATTTTGGGCATCATGGATTCACAGCCACCCAGCAGTAACAGAGCCGGCAGTAACAGAAGCGCGCGCTTGGTCATGGCTTATTCCCGGATCAGTTCCTTGATGATTTTTTTGTATTCGGCCTCGTCACCGGTGCGGTAACCCTTGTGCACGTAGCGCACGTTGCCATCGCGATCAATAAACACGGAGCTCGGCATAGCTTGTACGCCGAACAGTTTGCTCACGTCGCTTTTGGAGTCGAAGAGCACCGGGAAATCCACCGGGATTTTATTCAGCATGGCCTGGGCGTCTGCCGGGTTGGCATCCACGTTCACACCCCACACCTGAAAGCCCACCGGCTCGTAGCGCGCGTGCAGGTCGTTCAGCAGCGGCATTTCTTCACGACAGGGGCCACACCAGGAAGCCCAGAAGTTCAGCATGATCACTTCACCGCGCTGCTCGCTCAGCTTCAGGTTGCCATCTTTCAGCGAGGCCAGGGTGAAATCGCTGGCGGGGATCTTGGCGAAAACAGGGGCAGCGGCCAGCAAGGCAGCGCTGGTGCAAAGGGCGGCAATCAATTTACGCATGGATTGACTCCAGTAGTGTTTGTCTAGTTATTTGTGTATTCAGAAATAAATCGATACGCCCAGCTGGGCGGAAAGATTGTTGGTGGTTAACGGCTCACCAAAAATCTCGTGCTCAAAAATGTGGTCGCGCACATCCAGGCGCAGGGCCAGCCAGTCCTGGGCGAGCATGCGCACACCGGCACCCACGTTGTAGGTGAAGTGCTCTTCACCGGCAAAATTGGTATTGCCCGCACCGCCGATCAGATACAAATTGCTGTTGAGCGCGAACTTATCCAGGATGAAAATCTCCCCAGGCAGGAAGTTCCAGGCCAGGGACAGGTTGTACATGCTGAGGTCGCGCTCATCGTCGGTGAGCAGCGGTGCCGAGCCACTCAGGCGTTCGTAGCTGGACTCACCCAGGGTCGCCTGGCCGTAAGCCGCTTCCATAAAGAAGTCTTCGTTGATGTGGTAGGCCAGGCTACCGCCGATCATACGGTTGGTGCCGAAGTCTTCCACACTGAGGATGCCACCGAGATAGACGGTGAACTCAAAATCTTCGCTATCAATCTTGGCTTCGCGAATTTCACGGCGCTCCAGGTCCGGCGAAATAATATCGTCGATATCCCCAGAACTTTGCGCGAGCGCAGTGGAAGACATAGCACCTGCCAGCAGAAGGCTCGCGAGCTTTACATAAATACGTCGAATCCGAGTTTCCACTCGACTATCTCCTGGTTTTCTTCCCGCGAGGTCAGCAGGTAGTGATTTGCAACTTCCGCGCGCAGGGCAAAGCGACGGGATAAATAGGTGGTGACGCCGATACCGGACAGCATGGTGGTGTCCTGGCGGTCTTCGGTTGCGACGATGGTGGCGTTGGGCGAGGTGATATTGATCCCGGTGCCGAGCAGGAAATACGGGGATACCCGCCACTGCGGAAAGGGCTGGTGCACTACCGCCACCTGGAAAGTGCGACTATCGGAATAGGCACCGATGGTCTGCGCTGCGCGCAGTTCCGCGGAGAGGTTGCCGGTAAAGCGGTAGCCAACGGACAAACCCATGGAGTTGGCGCCGGCAAAATCCCCGTAGGCAAAGCCAACGCGGAGGCTCTGGTCCCGGTAGTCATCGATCCCCGGGGTAGGTACCACCACCTGTTCGCCCTCGGCGGTATAGATTTCGTCGAGATCGGCAATTTTGGCCCAGCCGGTCTTGCCGGTGCGGGTCATGACCTTGACCCAGTCGGTGCGGCGTTTCAGCAGCCACAGGGGCTCGCCGTACTCCACTACATGATCGATCACATAGCCGCGGCCGGGGCCGGTGTACAAATTGAGGAACTCCGCTCCGACGATGACCCGCTCGGTATCGAACTCCAACGTCTCCGGCTGGCGGTCTTCGAACTGGCGTGCGGAAAAGCTGTCGGTGACGAATACATCACCCGAGTTTTCTGCCGAGTCACTGACCGTTTCCGGCTGCGCCACGACCGATGAGGAAAAACTCCCCAAGCTCCCCAAGATAAATAGGGCCGCGGTCATTGCTACGGCCCTGCTTGCTCTAAACTCGAGCTGCCTGTTCATTGTTTAGTTAACCGGCGCTTCAAATGGATTGTTGTAATACTGCGCACCGATATCCAACCATTCGGAAATCAAACGCAATTCCGCAGCGGACAATTCTCCCTCATGCACGCCTCCCGCTTCAAATACATCGAAGAAACGGCTGGCATTGGCACCGTTGGTGCTCATGATCCGCTGAATATTGACGGTAACCATAACAGGAATCGGGTTGCCATCGGCATCAAGGATCTGCTCACCGTTTTCGTCGACTTCAAATAGCGGGTTGCCGTCGTCGTCGGTGTCCTGCACCAGAACGTTCTGCACTGCACCGTCGCGGAGTTCTTCGGTCGGGTTATCAAAAATTAACTCCACATAGGAGGTGCTGTAGTTGTTATTCACACCGGACGGATCCCCGCGGAGATCCAGCTGCCCCGGGGGCACCTGTGCCATGCCCGCAGCATCGCGGTTACTGTGGCAGGCGGTGCAGGTACGGTCTTCCAGCACGGTGCCCATATCATCGGTAATTTCGCGCGGCAGATCCCAGATAGGCTGAATATGGTCTGGATAGTGAATCACTGTGCGGCAGTCCGCGCTCCAGCTGCTCAAACAGGGAAGGCTGGTGGGCGCCGGGGTAGGGAGCTCGCTCATCAACAGCTCGCTCGACGGGTCCTTGGCACGCAGCGCCGGGTCGGTCCAGTTGTCGTCAAACTTCAGGTCACCCTCCAGCTCCGGGTGCCCGGCCACACGCGCCAGCAGCTGCGCCATGGTTTCGCCCATGTCTGCGGTGAGGCCCGGCTCGGTATTGGGGAAGGGGGCGGCACTCGTTAGTGCGCCGGCCCAGGCGGATTCCGGCTCCATATCCGTGCGCCCGTGGGGCACCTCGCTGTCCGCAAGGTGACAACCCTGGCATTTGCGCAATTCACCGGCGCGGAATTGCAGCCAGTTATTGTGACGGCCGAACAGGCGGCGACCTTTTTCATCCACCACTGAAATGGCCAGTGGGGTATCCGCCGGTACTTTTACCCGCACCGAGCCATCGGGCTGGATCGGCGTATAACCAACGATTTCGCGCATCAGCTGACTGCGATTGCGGCCAAACGCGGAGCGGTCGAAATCGAGAACGTCATCGTCGGGAATCCCCACCGCTTTGACCACGCGCAGGAAGCGCGCCGGGCGATCGGCGGCCGTGCTTTGCAGCGGATCGGCCAGGACGTCGATATCCAGCAGTTCCATACCGTCAATATCGTAGACGCTGCGAATATCCAGTACCGCCATGCCTTCATCGTAGAGGTCGCGATCGATATCGATACCCGGAATCGGTTGCGGGATAAATGTGGCCACCGGGCGGGTATCCGCGGTCACCGCTTCGCTGATCATGATGCCTTCTTCCGGCTGGATGATCGGGCGCTGGGTGCCCTCGCCATAATCGTAGATCCACAGTCCGTAGAGCGGATCGGCGGGTTCAATGTCCGGGGTTGCCAGCCACTCGTCGGTACAGGGCTGGGTAATACCGGCTTCGGTTTCCGTTGCCGTGCCCGGCTCGATCACCCGGCACTCACTCCAGCTCACCAGCAAGCGACTGGTGCCATCGTGGAACGCCCAGGCATTGGCAAACAGGCCGTGGGGTGAAAGACCGCCATCGATAATTACCTGCTCCACGGACAGAGATTCCTGCCCCTGCAACACACCCTGCTGTCCTGGTTCGCTGTAGGCTTCAGAGAAATTTTCACCATCAATGACCACCATGTCGCCACCGTAGGCAATACCTTCCGCTGCGCGCAGGGTTACGAGAATGCGTCCGTCCGGCATCTGCTGCGGTTTGCTGAAGGTGGCGGCAACCGGATCGGTACCGGAGCCTGTGCCGGTGACCTGGCTGTGATAGCCGTAATACAGCTGCAGGTCGGTGCCGTCGGGCTTGACGGTGTACAGGCTCAAGCGATCACGCCCGCCCATATTGTCCCAGCGGTTAAACAGGATACGGCCGTTAGACAATATCGTCGGGGTCAAATCATGACTCTGGTTATAGGAGATCTGCTGGATATCACTGCCATCAGCCTCCATAACATGCAATACGAATGCCGGTTCTTGCAGATCTTCTGCCAGTGCAGAAAACTGAGGTTTGTTGTCATCCAGCAACAGCGCACGCGAGCGGCGCTGGCGGGTCGAGGTAAATACCAGGCGTCCGTCGGGCAGGAATGCCGGGGAAATGTCATCACCCTCTTCGGCGATCAGGTCCGAAGAAATGACCCGGGTAAGCCGTGCAGTTTCGAATTCGTACAGCCAGATATTCCAGCTCGGCTGCTCATCATCATCCAGGCCCTCAATATTCGGTGCACGCATGGCAAAGGCCAGCTGGCTGCCATCGGCGGATACCGCGAGGTCCTTAACGTCATAGCCGCCCTCGAACACGATGCCCGCCTCTTCATCACTGACAAACAGGCCGTCCGTCAGGGAGCGCTCCGGAGCGGTGGCGGTAGCGCGATCGCGCAGTAGCAATTCAGCACCAGGGCTAAACGCGGAAGGACTGTACACACTGTCGGCGACCAGCATGCCTTCCTCATCGCGAACCAGCGCGCGGCGCACATACACCACCGGGTAATCCACCACCACCGGATCTTCCGCCTGATCACCACCCAGGCTGGAACCATCGTCAGAACTACCGCCACAACCGGCCAGCGCGATCGCAGAAAAAATAGACAGTAGTGACAATTTCCGACGGGCGGCCAGCGTCCGTGCACCAAAAGCTTTCAAGAACTCGTCCTCTTTACCCGCTACACCATTCCGCCACGGATAATTTCTCAATGATTTTTGTGAATTTTTTATGACAACCCGAAGGGGAAACGCAGTAACCGCTCACCATTTACATCACAACCTTACTGCATTTGACTAGATGCTCGTCTGACAACGCAGCGCGATTTAACTTCGATTCTCCCGCCGCAAAATTTCGATCTCAAGTAATGCACGGGGAAATTGCCAACCAGAACACGCTTTATATTTTTTCCGCTGGCGAATCGCTCGGTCTTCTTTACTATTTCTTCCACTCGCAATGCATACAAGTCAATCGGTACGACCGTACGACGATAACCAGACGCAAAACGTTTCATGATGAAAATCCCATCGTCCGCTACGCGGGCGCTGCTCGCAGCAACTGCCTGCCTCAGCGCCTCAATTTCCATGCCGGCATTGGCAGGCCCAGAAGAACAGGCCGCACAAATGCACAGCCGTTTGACCGGGGTCAAACCCAGTGTCGGCGTGCTAACCGAAATGGCCGAGCATATCGCCAACGGCAACGCCACCAGCGCCGCCCAGTTAGCAATGGAAAATGATTCTTTTTATAACGTAACCTTGAAGAACCTGGTTACGCCATGGACCAATCGCGACGGCGATAATTTTGCGCCCCTGAACGATTACACCGCAACCGTGATCGGCATGGTGCGCGACGATGTGGACTTCCGCGAGATTCTCTCCGGCGACATCATCTATACCGGCGCCTCCGGCCTGGGCCTGCCCGCGTACAACAACGCGAATAACGATCACTACGAGGCACTGGAAGCGGCTGGCTACCCGCTGCAGACCACCCTGGAGCGTCAAGCCCAGTCTTCGGTTACCGGCCTGCCCAGCGATGCAACGGCCGGTGTGATGACCACCCGTGGCGGCGCCAAGGCATTCTTCTATGCCGGCACCAATCGCGCCATGTTCCGCTTCACCCTGATGAATCACCTGTGTCGCGACCTCGAACAGGTGCACGACACCTCGCGACCACCAGATCGCATTCGTCAGGACGTGAGCCGTAGCCCAGGCGGCGACAGCCGCGTATTCCAGAACAACTGCATAGGCTGCCACAGCGGTATGGACCCGATGGCCCAGGCCTTCGCTTACTACAACTACGAATACGATGTGGAAAATGATCCGACCGGCGAAGACGGCCGCCTGGATTACAACCGCAGCGGTGATACCGATCCCACCACCGGCACCCGTGTGCAGGCCAAGAACCATATCAACAGTGCCACCTTTCCGTATGGCTTCGTGATCCCCGATGACAAGTGGGATAACTACTGGCGCGAAGGGCCGAACCTGCATCTGGGATGGAGCGAAGCGCTGCCGGGCACCGGCAACGGCGCCAAGTCCATGGGCCAGGAGCTGGCCAACAGCCAGGCCTTTGCCCAGTGTCAGGTCACCAAGGTGTTTGAACAGGTGTGCCTGCGCGCACCGGAAGACAGCACCGACCGCAATCGCATTAGCAGCATTACCGACAGCTTCACCAGCAACGGCTACAAGCTGAAGCAGGTATATGCCGATACCGCTGTTTACTGTGCGGGGGAATAACACAATGAACTACGAGACCCCAGCGACCAGTATCAGCCAGAAAAATCCCCTGCAGATCATGTCCGATTTTTGCCAGCTTGTTGTGCGCCCGCGCCTGCGCAGGGCCGCGCTGTTATCCACCATTCTCAGTAGTGCCGTGCTGGTCGCCTGTTCCGGCGGCAGCGGGCAGTCCACCGAAGAGCTGCCCAACACCAATCCCGATTCCGGTGATACCAGCTATGCCGGCCCGGCTCCGGAAAGTGAAGACGTACAGAACTACAAGCGCTATATCTGGGACAACCTGGCGGCGGAAAACCGCTGCGGCAGCTGTCATGTGGAGGGCAACCAGAGCCCGCGCTTTGTGCGCGGCGACGATATCAACCTCGCACACGGCGAAGGCCGTGACCTGGTCAATCTGGGCGCACCGGAAGATTCGCGCCTGGTGACTAAGGTGGCCAGCGGCCACAATTGTTGGCTCGCCAGTGCCGACGCCTGCGCGGACATTATTACCGGTTACATTGCCGACTGGGCTTCTGCGGCCGGCTCCGTGGCCAGCACCATCACGCTCACTCCTCCCACCGAGCGCGAAGTCGGCGAGAGTAAAAGCTTCCCGGAATCCAGCGGCAACTTTGCGAGCACCATTTATCCGCTGCTGGAACAATACTGCTCCAGCTGTCACAGCGAAGACGCCGGTACCGCGCAACAGCCGTACATAGCCAGCAGCGATGTCGACCAGGCCTACGAGGCCGCGAAACCGCGGATTGACCTCGACAGCCCGGAGAATTCTCGTCTCGTGGTGCGCCTGGGAAGCGATTTCCACAACTGCTGGACTAACTGTTCGGAAAACGCCGATGCCATGGCCGCAGCAATTCGCAATTTCGCCGACGGTATTTCGGTAACCGCCGTGGATCCCAACTGGGTAATCAGTAAAGCCCTGTACCTCACCGACGGTGTGGTGAGCAGTGGCGGCGGCCGCATCGATAACAACGCGATCGCGCTGTACGAATTCAAAACCGGCAGCGACGATATCGCCTACGATACCTCCGGCATCAACCCGGCCATCGATCTGAAGTTGTCCGGCGACTATGAATGGCTTGGTTCCTGGGGTGTACAGCTGACCGGCGGTAAAGCCCAGGCAACTACCGCCACCAGTAAGCGTCTGTTCGACACCCTGAGTGGCACCGGCGAATACACCATCGAAGCGTGGGTCGCCCCGGCCAACGTGGTACAGGAAGGCCCGGCGCGGATTGTCAGCTACTCCGGTGGCAACGACATTCGCAATTTCACCCTCGGCCAGGCGATGTACAACTACACCTTCCAGAACCGCAACGATGCCAGCACCAATGCCGACGGTATGCCCGCGCTGATCACCGACGATATGGCGGAGCGCGCGCAGGCAACCCTGCAACATGTGGTTGCCACCTTTGACCCGATCAACGGCCGCCGCCTGTATGTGAACGGTGAATTCACCGGCGATGCCGATCCAGTGGAAGCGGGCCTGCTGTCTACCTGGGACGATACCTTCGCGCTGGTACTGGGTAGCGAAGTCTCCAATGAAAACCAGTGGCACGGCTCCGTGCGCCTGCTGGCGGTTCACTCCCGCGCGCTGAGCCAGGATGACATCCTGACCAACTACGATGCGGGCGTCGGTGAAAAATACCTGCTGCTGTTCAAGGTGGAAGACGAGACCAACGTGCCGGAAGGCTACGTGATGTTCGAGGTACAGCAGTTCGACAACCACGGTTACCTGTTCAGCGAACCCAAGTTCATCAGCCTGCAAGACGGTGTTACCCCGGACGGCGTTGTTATCCAGGGTATGCGTATCGGTATCAACGGTCGTGAAGCTGTGGTTGGACAGGCATGGGCGAATCTCGATACCACGGTGAGCGCAACCGATTACGATGCAGAAACGGGGCAGAAACTTTCTCCGCTCGGCACCATCATCAGCCTGGAGAAAGGCCCCACCTCGGACGAGTTCTTCCTGACCTTCGAGCGCCTGGGTAATGAAGAGTTCGTACGCGTGGAAGCCACCCCGGCCGCGCCGGCTGCGGCCGCGGACCTTACCCCGCAACCGCGCATTGGTATTCGCCGTTTTGAGCAAATTCACGCAGTACTGTCTGCAGCCACCGGTATTTCCAGTGCGCATCCAGACGTGGTGGACACCTGGGAGAAGGTGAAACAACAGTTGCCGGTGGAAGCCGATATTCAGGGCTTCCTCGCCGCGCAGCAAATGGGTATCACCCAGCTGGCGGTGAAGTACTGCAGCACCCTGGTAGACGACACTAGTGCGCGCGCCAGCTACTTCTCCGGCTTCGACTTCTCCGCTGCCGCGAGCAGTGCGTTTGATAACGACACCAAGCGCGCACAGATTCTGGATCCGCTGCTGGAAAACCTGCTGGGACGGCCGATTACCTGGAGCGCGGCTGTGGGCGGCCACACTGCGCAGCTGGGTACCGCACCGGATGAAAGCGCGGTACGCGCCGAGCTGGACGGTCTGATCGACAAGATGACCGCCTGCGGCGCTGGCTGCAGTGCAGACCGCACCGCCACAACCGTCAAAGCTGCCTGCGCCGCAGCGATGGGCAGTGCGATGATTTTGATCCACTAAATTTTTGTGTGTGCGCTTCGCTGAGCGAAGCGCGACGACAAGACAACGCATTAAAAAATACGCAAGACCCGGGAACCCGGAAACGTCATGAGCAAGAAAAAACATTTTGAACTGGACCAACCACTGCGCCACCCGGACCACCACCGCCCGGTAAGTCGACGAGACTTCCTCGGCCAGGGTTTCCGCGCCGGCATGGCAACCGTGTTGGGCGGTTCGGTATTCAGCCTGTTCGCCAATCCGGCCCAGGCAGAGGTCAGCCTGTCTTCAGACCTTGAAGCGATGCGCGCCCTGTGCGGCGTCAGCAAGAACGGTGCGGGCAAAATCCCCTTCATCTGCTTTGACCTGGCCGGTGGCGCCAACATCGCGGGCTCCAACGTGCTTGTTGGGAAGCAGGGTGGCCAGTTCGATTTCCTGAGCACCGCGGGTTACAGCAAGCAGGGTCTGCCCGGCGATATGGTGCCTTCACTGACCGATGGCACCGGCAACCCGTTGTACAACACCGACCTGGGTCTGGCGTTTCACAACGACAGCCAGATGCTGGCGGGGATCCTTGAAAAAATATCCCCCGGAACAGCGGGCGCGATTAATGGTGCGGTCATTCCGGCACGCTCGGAAAACGACACCGGCAACAACCCGCACAACCCCATGTACGGCATCAACCGCGCCGGCGCCAACGGTTCGCTACTGGCATTGATCGGCTCCCAGACCAGTGAATCCGGCGGCAACTCCATGGCACCGATGGATCTGATTAACCCCGAAGTGCGCCCCACCAAGATCGACCGCCCATCGGACGTTACCGGTCTGGTTGATGTTGGCGATCTGGTTGGCCTGCTGAGCCAGGAAGACACCGTGGCGGTAATGGAATCCATGTACCGCATCTCCAATTCCAAACTGGGCAAGGTCAACACCCGCGTCACCAATGACGCGGTGATCAAGGATCTGGTGAAGTGCGGCTACATGAAGAGCGCCGACCTCGCCGCACGCTTCGGCGACCCGTCTGCACTGGATCCGACGCTGGACCCGGATATTGTCGGCCCCGCCGGTATTTTCAGCTCGAACGAATTCCTCAATGATCGCGAATTCCAGAAAGCGGCTTCCACCATGAAACTGGTGATCAATGGCTACGCCGGCGCCGGCACCATCACCATGGGTGGTTATGATTACCACACCGGTGATCGCGCCACCGGCGAGCTCCGCGACCTGCGCGCAGGCCGCTGTATCGGCGCCTGCCTGGAGTACGCACGCCGGGTTAACCAACCGCTGATGGTGTACGTATTCAGTGATGGCTCCGTGTTCAGTAACGGCATGATCGACGACTCCGCGGAAGGCCGCGGTAAAGGCGTGTGGACCGGCGACAACCAGCAAACCGCTGCATCATTCTTCCTGGTTTACAATCCTGCGGGTCGCCCACAACTGCTGGGCGGCAGTGCCGACGAGCAGGCACGCCACCAGCAACTGGGTTACATGCGCGCATCCGGTGATGTGGAAACTGCCGGTAGCCCGGCGGCGAACAACGTCAACCAGCTGGTGCAGACCGTAGTGCTGAACTACATGGCGCTTCACGGTGAGCAGGGCAATTTTGGTAGCCTGTTCCCGAATCACGGCCTCGGCAATGCCAGCCTGATGGACAGCCTGACGGCGTTCCAGCCCATCGTCTAACACGAAACTCATTAGCGAAGTAACAAGATGTACCCGATTCGCCTTCTAATGTTTGCCTGCAGTCTGCTTGGCGCCGGCGCGACGCATGCCGAGTGGCACTACGACAAGCAGGCCATTATGGGTACCGAGGTGCATCTGCAGTTCTGGCACGAGGACACCGCGCAGGCGGCGCAGATTACTCGCGCTGTGATGGATGAGTTTCGCCGTATCGATGGCGCACTCTCGCCGTACAAGGAAGACAGCGAGCTATCCGAAGTGAATCGCACCGCGGGCAAAAGTGCGGTGAAGGTATCCGACGAGCTGGCACGAATTGTGGATAAGTCCCTGTTCTATAGCCGACAAACCGACGGGGCCTTCGATATTACCTACGCAACGGTGGGTAGCCTGTACAACTTTCGCGAGAAAAAGCAGGCAGACAAAAAAACCACCGACAGTCTGCTCGAGGCCGTTGGATACCAGCATATCGAGCTCGACCGCGATGCAGGTACGCTGCGCTTTGCTGACCACCGCACCAAGATTGACCTTGGCGGCATCGCCAAGGGCTATGCGGTGGACCGTGCTGTCGATATTCTGAAACAATATGGTGTTACCAATGCCAATGTGAGTGCCGGCGGTGACGCCCGCCTGATTGGTGACAAAAGAGGCAAGCCCTGGCTGGTTGGCATTCGTCACCCCAGAGATAAAAGCAAGAATGCCGCGGTGATACCGCTGGAGAATACCGCCCTATCCACATCCGGGGATTACGAGCGGTTTTTTATTAATGACGACGATCACCGGGTGCATCACATCTTCAACCCGGCCACAGGAAAGCCCACCGACAGTGCCATCCAGCACGACGGCCAGAGCAGTGACGCTCACAACGAGGATGTACAAAAGTTAATTAGCGTTAGCGTAATTGGCCCACAGGGATTCGATACCGACCCACTCTCCACCAGTGTTTTTGTCTTGGGCAAAAGCAAAGGACTCGCGCTGATCGAGCGCATGGACGGGTTTGAAGCCATCGTAATCGATGCCAACCGCCGGATGTATTTCTCCAGCGGACTCGGCAATCCCTAAGCGCATCCAGATGAGTAGTGCCAGGGCGGAAATAGCTTGTATCTATAGACAAGACACTAAGAATTTATACGGGTCAGCACGGCAAAAATGTGAATCAATTCACTCGTAAGACGTGATGCACTGACATAATCACTCCCTCACTTGCGCGAATAATTAACGACAACCGAACACAATATTTTTCAGGTTTTACCATGTTTTCCCTGTGTCACCTTCCCCGCCCACGCACCGGTATCCGTACCAAGTTTGGTGCTCTGCTTACCGCATTCACCCTGATGACCGCAGGGCAGAGCTTTGCCCAGGAAGGCGACTTTCCTGCAGAGGATCTGGAATCTCTGAAAAAGGAAGTACTGAAGCTGAATCGGGATCTGCTGGTACTGGAAGAAGATCTACTGTTCCCCGCGCAAAGCCAGGTGGCTGTGTACGTGTCCATGGACGTTGGTCACTTTTTTGACCTGGACTCTGTAAAACTGCATATCAACAACAAACTGGTGGAAACCCACCTGTATACCGAGCACCAGAAAGACGCCCTGTTCCGCGGCGGCATCCAGCCGCTATTCAAGGGCAACCTGAAGTCTGGTGAACACACCATCACGGCATTTTTCAATGGCACCGGCCCCGAGCAGCGCGAATTCAAGCGCGCCGCCAGCCTGGAGCTGAAAAAGACCGACGAACCGGCGGTGATCGAGCTGCGTATTTCTGATGCTGGCAGCAAACAGCAGCCGGAGTTCAGCGTCGTCCAATGGCCGGCACCCTGAGTTTCCCATGGGGTCTGTTGTGCTTAAGAAAGCTTCTCTGGCGCTCGCGCTGACCGGCATTATTGCCGGGGCCGGCACCTGTGTTGCGCAAGGTGAACCTGCTCCCCAAAATGCCGCAGAGTCGGGCAAGCAAAAATTCCAACAAGCACAGGACATGCGCTACGGCGCCGCCCTGTACCACTACTTTCAAGGCAACACCTTTGATGCTCTGAGCACCCTGATGGTATCCGACCTGCGCGGCGGTATTTCCCATCATGCGGATAACGCGGACCTGATCCGCGGCGGTATCAGCCTGGCATTTGGCCTCGAGCGCCAGGCAGCCACGCTGTTCGAACAGCAGTTACAAAAAGCCGTTGATGAAGCAAATCATCAGCGCCTGGCGCGCTTCCGCCAGATCGCCTGGATGAAGCTTGCGGAGCTGAATTACCGCCACCAGAACTGGGACACCGCGGCCCAGCAGCTGGAAAAATCCGGAGCCATCCACGAAACCACCCTGACCCTCAACCTGGCGATTCGCAATGGCGATCTCGATCAGGCTGCGCAACTGTTGCGCATGGCCGACCTGGCGGTAGCGGAGCGTGTACTCGGGCACAACAACCTGGCTGCCGCGTTCGCACGCGACGAGGACTTCCCGGCGGCTGCCGCGGAATACCAGCGCGCGGCCGATCTCGTGGACACCGTCACGCTCGACAAAGATCTCGACGCGGAGCTGCGCGAAGAGCTGTACATCCTGCGGGACAAAGCGCGTATCGGCGCGGGCTATGCCCTGACGCTGCAGGGGGATTACGCCGCGGCGGCCGAGGAATTTCGCCGGGTAAGACTCGATACACCCTGGTCAGCAGACGCGCTGCTCGGCCTCGGCTGGGCGTCGGTGAATGGCCAGATGCACACCCAGGCGGTGGACGCGCTGGGCTACCTGATCCGGCAAAACCCGTTACTACCGCAGGTACAGGAAGCACTGCTCGCGCTGCCGTATACCTACGAAGCTCTGGACCGCCCGAAGCTTGCACTGCGCACCTATCAGAGCGCCGAGCAGCAATACCAGCGTGCCCTCACCGACCTGAACAATCTGCATAGCGCCGCCGCAAAATTACAGTTTGCCGAAATTGATGGCGACGAAAAAATCGACCTGCAGCGCTACGGCTGGTTGGAAGATGCGGAAACCCCCGCGCTGATTCGAATGAACCAGCACTACCTGCTACAGATGATGCAAAGTGATCGCCTGCAGCTGCAATTGTCAGAGCTGCGCGACCTGCAACAGCTGCGCCGGGTGCTGGACCGCTGGCAACAACGCCTCCCCGAGTTTCACACCCTGATCGAAGAACGCGAGCAGCGCCGACTCAGTATTGTGCAGGCACACGATAGTGCCCAGTACGACCAGCAGGTACAAATTGCCGAGCAGCAGCTGGATGAATTACAGGCGTCGTTACGGCGCATCGAATCTGAAAAGGACAGCCTCGCCTTATTGGCCACTCAAACCGGCGAGACGTCGGAATTTCTGCAAATGCTGCGCGAAGCCGAACAACGTTATGCACGTTTGAGTGCCGCAGGCAAAACCAGCAACTACCAACAGCAGACCCTGGCACGCGCGCGCGGTATTCTGCAGTGGCACGCGTCCGAGCAGTACCACCAGAATCTGTGGGAAAAGCGCAAAACCATCGATGCGCTGGAAGGCACACTCGTCGATGCCGCGCGCAATCAGCGCAAGGTAGCGCGTATCGCCGCCGAAGCGCCGCAGCTCAACCTGCTGAGCGGCAGCGTCGACGATGCCGGCCTGCGTATCAATCAGCAGCGCAACGCCATTGACCGTGCCAGCGCGGTGATCGAAACCCAGATCCGCGCAGATCTGCAAAGTGCACTGGGCGGCGCCCGCGACCGTGTTGAGCAATATATCGCGCATACGCGCCTGGCCATCGCGCGCATTCAGGATGCCGCCATGCAGGGGCACTACGACCTGCCTGCCGCTGAACCGACGACAGCGATAGCGCCCTCAGCCAGTGAGAAACCCTCAGCTGATGAAGTACCCTCAACTGACGAAGCAGCCTCGGTGAATCAAGAATTGGAGCCGGCACTGTGAGTGTTTTATTTTCACGCCCGCCCCGCAAACAATTGCTCGCCCTCGCGGTGTGTGCCTCCGCGGCACTGAGTGGCTGCGCCGGCTACGTGGATAACAGCAAAACCCTGGCAGACCTGCCAGCCGCTGCACTGCCGCCGGAACCACTGGTCGCCATGCCCAAGCTGGAAATTCCGGCGCTGATCAACAGCTACCAGAAAGCCCTGTCTTCGCAGCAGGACCCTAGGACCCGCCGCCAGATCCAACTGCGTCTTGCTGACCTTGAAATGGAGCGTCTGGAACAGCTGCAGGAAGACAACCCGGAAATGGCCGTAGCCTATGCCGAGGCCGTGCGTCATTACGAAGCGCTGCTGGAAACATCTGCCGACGACGACTACCTGGCCTACCGCTTGGCTCGCGCACGCGCCCTCGATGGCAATGCACCGGGCGCGCTCGATGCGCTGGAAACGATTGTCCAGCGTAACCCGGAGTCGCCCTTTATTGCCGAGGCGTTGTTCCGCCGCGGCGAAGCCGCCTTTGGGCGCAAGCAGTACCGGGCCGCGGAGCGCGATTTTGCCGCAGTGCTTTCCCAGGGTGATACACCCTTTGCGCGCAACGCCCGCTACATGCTCGGTTGGAGCCAGTTCAAAGACGCACGCTACAAGGCGGCCAGTGAAACCTTCCTGACGCTGATGGATGACCTGCTGGCAGAAAATAGCGAAGAGCAGAAACTCCTCGGCCAGCTCGATAAGGGTGAGCGCCGACTGGCCAACGACACCCTGCGGGTACTGGCACTTGGCTTCAACTATCTGGGCGGTGCCGAGGTAATTGAGTCGTTTGTATCCGACGCAGGTCCGCGCTCTTACCATCACCTGCTGTACCGCGGCCTGGGGAATTGGTATGCGGAAACCGAGCGCTACCGGGATGGTGCACAAACCTTTCTGACTTTCGCTTCACGATATCCACAAACGGACGAAGCACCGCAGATGCATGTGCGTGCGGTGGAGATATTGCAACAGGGCAATTTCCCCAGTGAAGTGATACCGGCCAAACGGGACTTTGTTACGCGGTACGGCAGCCGCAGCGGTTACTGGCAAACTGCCGACGATACCAAGCGCCATTTGATCGGGACTCATCTGAAACCCTGGCTGGAAGAGCTAGCTCGCTTTGATCACGCCCGCGCCCAAGCCCTGGCAAAAGAAGCACAGAACCCGAAGAATCGCGGCAAAGCCGCGGCTCGAGCCAAGCAACAATCGCGCGAAGCTTTTATCGCTGCGGCCACGCTGTATCGGGAGTTTACCGATACCTTCCCGGACGACCCGAAAATCCCAGAACTCACTTTCCTGATGGCGGAAAGTCTGAACGAGGCTGGGCAGTATGCGCAGGCATTCGCTGCATACCGTCACGTGGCCTGGGGCATCTCCAAGGAAACCGGCACGCCGCCCCCACAAGCCACCGAAGCTGGTTATGCGGCGATCCTCATGGCCGGGCGTGTTTATGATGCCGAAAAGCAGATCAACAACAACGAAGAACAGGCTAACCTCTGGCTGGATCTGAAAACCGAAACCAGCCTGCGCTTTGCCGATAGCTGGTCGCAGGATCCCCGGGCACTGCCGGCGCAGCTGGATGCGGCGCACAACCTGTTTGCCCAGTACCGTCATCAGGAAACCATCGATGCGGCCATCAAGGCGGCAGGCTGGCAGCCACCACCTACGCCTAAACAGCGCCGCAGCATCTTGCTGTTGCTGGGCCACAGCCAGTTTGAAACAGAGAACTACCCGGCGGCAGAACAGGCCTATGCGCAGTTGCTTGCCGGCATGGCCAGCGGCGACCCGGATTACATCAGCACGCGCGACCGCTTGCAGTCATCGATCTATAAACAGGCGGAAGTGATTCTGAGTCAGGTGCTACTGACCACCAACAGCATGGAATTCGTGGCGCCCACGGAAGAAGCCATCGAGCTGCTGTTGCGGGTACGCGACAGCGGCCGCTCTGCGATCGCCGCAACCGCGCAGTACGACGCGATTAACCAGCTGATGCGTCTGGAGCGTTGGCCGCGCGCGCACACCGAACTGCTGGACTTCCGCAAGTTTTATCCACAACACGAATTGACGCCGACACTGACCGCTAAGGCCGTGGTGGTGTATCAGGGTATGGACCTGCCGGAAGCCGCCGCCAAAGAATTGCTGATGCTGGCAAAAACAGACAGTGACCCGAGCGTACGCCGCAACTCACTGTACCTGGCAGCGGAGCAGTTTGAAGTTGCCGGCAACCGCGCCCGCGCGATCGACGCGTATCGACTGTATGCCCGTGACTGGCGGCAACCTGCGCTGCAAAACCTGGAAGCGCAACATCAACTGGTCACCCTGTACGGTAAAGCCGGCGATCAGTCCGCGCGTAATCAATGGTTGCAGAGCCTGGCAAGCAACGAGGTTTCCGAACCCCGCGGCCGCTATCTCGCCGCTTTTGCGCAAAACGAACTGGCGGACCAGAGCTTTGCGCGTTTCGAGCGCCTGGCACTGACCTTGCCGCTGAAACAAAGCCTGCGCAATAAAAAGCAGGCGATGGAAACGACCGTTACGGATTACAAAAAAGTACTGGAATTTGGTATTGCCGAATTCACCACCGCCGCCAACTATCGCCTGGCAGAAATTTATCGCCAGTTGAGCCGCGACCTGATGGACTCGCAACGCCCCAATGGCCTGAATCCGCTGGAACTGGAGCAGTACGAAATCCTGCTGGAAGAACAGGCCTATCCGTTCGAGGAAAAAGCCATCGAACTGCATGAGGCCAACATCAAGCGCACCGCCGATGGCGTCTATGACGAGTGGATCAAGAACAGTTTCTCCTCACTGGAAAACCTGCTCCCCGCCCGTTACCGCAAACCGGAGTCAACTGTGGAGTGGAGCGATGCAGCGTATTAATCGCAACCTGCGTACATGCGCAGCCTTGCTGGCACTCGGCGCACTACTGCTCAGTGGCTGTGCCAGTAACCCGGAAGCACCCGATGAAGGTGCTGCAACCCCGACAATGGCCGACGGTGAATCGAGCAAACGGGTTGCCTCGCCCAATCCCTATCTGAGCGAAGCCCCCGGTGTCCCCTCTGGTGCCCAACAGGCACTGGCGAACGCCCGCGGCTACTTCGAGCAGCAACAGTTTGCTGCGGCGGAAACCGAGCTCCAGCAAGTGGTGAGCCAATGGCCGGAACTTTCCGGTGCCTGGCTCAACCTGGCAAAAGTACAGCTGAAGCTGGAACAACCGGAGCAGGCGGAGCAAAGCCTACAACAGGCGGTCACCGCCAATGCAAAAAATGTGTTTGCCTGGAACTCGCTTGGCGTATTGCTGCGCGATCAGGGCCGTTTTGACGAAGCCCGCGAAGCGTATCAGAGCGCGCTGAACCAGTGGCCAGACTTCGCCATGGGCCATCGCAATCTGGGAATTCTCTTTGACCTCTACCTGCACAAACCGGAACAGGCTTTGCATCACTACCGCGAAGCGCAGGCACTGGAGGCAGAGGAAGATCGGATGCTGAAAGGTTGGATTATGGATCTGGAGCGCAGACTGTAGATGAAAACGATCAAACGTGTCCGCTTACTGACTACTGCCGTTACCTGCACCCTTGCCGTCTTTTCAGGTGCTGCGCTGGCGCAGGACGATGACGGTGATGTTATTTCGCTGGAGTCGACCATTATTGGTAGCCAGGAACAGCCCAAAGTGTTGTATATCATTCCCTGGAAACAGGCCACCAGCCTAGAAAAGATCGAGAGCACACTACCCAGCGCAATTACCCACAGTTTCCAACACCAGGAATACTCGGAATTACACAGGGAAATTAAGTTGCTCAAGGCGGCAGACGCCGAAGAATAAAAGGGCACTATACGTTCACAGATACTAGTGCCCGAATTACGTTTTTAGAAACACATATAACTTAATCACAACAAAAATCTTTACGTCCCGGAGATTTACCATGGAGTTTTTCAACACACTGCTGCGCTTTTTCCAAAATGGCGGCGCCTTTATGTATCCCATCGCACTGGTGCTGGTCATCGGCATTGTGCTGGTTGTGGAGCGTTGGGTTTTCCTGTCCCGCGCCAAGTTCGCCAACCGTCGCGCTTATGGCCAGGTTCTGCCGATGATGCAGCAGCGTAATTTCGCCGCCGCGCTCAAGTTCGCCCAGGGCGAAAAAGCCCCGGTAGGCAAGATCGTTGCCGCCGGTATTAGCACCGCCCAGCACGCGCGCAAAGATGAAAACATTGCGATGGCCATCGAAGAGAGTATTCTCGAAGCGGTGCCGCGCCTGGAAAAGCGCACCAACTACCTGGCTACCCTGGCCAACATCGCTACGCTGCTCGGTCTGCTGGGTACCATTATCGGCCTGATCGCGGCGTTCACCGCGGTAGCCAATGCCGACCCATCGGAAAAAGCCACCATGCTGTCTTCCAGTATTTCGGTAGCGATGAACACCACCGCCTTCGGCCTGATCTCTGCAATTCCGCTGCTGCTGGCCTACTCCATGCTGCAGAACAAAACCAACGAGATCATCGACAGCCTGGAAATGGCCGGCGTGAAGTTTCTTAACCTGATTACCCTGACTCGCGGTCAAAAAACCGAAGCGGCGGCGCGCCCTGCGGCCAAAGCCGGTGCACCGGCTTAATCGCCCCGAGCGCTAGACCCGACAACGTTAAGAACGAGAACAAGAGAGAGCCATGGCTATCCGACGCAGGCTGGAAACCGATCCGGATCTGGACATCACCTCTTTTATGAGCCTGATGACCGTTCTGGTACCGGTATTGCTTCTGAATATGGTGTTTTCCCATATCTCCGTACTGAACCTCAACCTTCCGGGACTGAGTGATGCCAGTGCGGCGGAGCAGAAAGAAAATCAACAGCTGGAAATGGTGCTGCGCGCCGAATACATCGACATCAACTATCCGGCGGGCATTCGTGTGAAGCGAATTCCCAACCGGGACGGTAAGGCGGATTTGAAGCTGGTGTCTGACGTGTTGCAGGAGATCAAACGCGCCCTGCGGGATAAGGATATCGACAAGAAAGATGTGGTAATTCTCTCTGAACCGGGGACTTCTTACCGCACACTGGTGAGCGCCATGGACACCGCGCGTTCTTTCCGTGCGGTAGTTGCAGCTTCCGTTGTAGACGCGGAGCTGTTTCCACAGATTTCCCTCGGCGACGCGCCCCAACAGGGTGACGCAGCGCAGGACAAGCAGCTGGCAGGCAACGCATTATGAAAGCGACGATCGGCGGCAAGCTGAAAGGGCGCAAACAGCGCCGGCATAAGGAAACCAAACTGAATCTGGTATCCCTGATGGATATCTTCACCATTCTGGTATTTTTCCTGCTGGTGAATTCCTCCGATGTGGAAGTACTGCAGACGGACAAGACCATCAAACTACCGGAATCCACTTCCACCCAGAAGCCGGAAACTACCACGGTAGTGCGCGTGAACGGCGACCAGCTGATGGTAGGCAACCGTATGATTGCCATGGTTGCGGACATCTCCGCAGACCAGGAACAAATCGAACCGCTGCTGAACGAGCTGAAGTACCTCGCCAGCCGCGCGGAGCCCCTGCCGGAAGAGAAACAAGATCTGGGACGCCCGGTGACCATCATGGGTGATGAAGAGGTTCCCTATGCGCTGTTAAAGCAGATCATGAACACCTGTGCGGCGGCGGACTACCGGGATATCGATCTGGCGGTAACCCAGACGACACCGCAGGACCCGGCGGCATCTGCCGCTGGCCAGTAAGGAGGTATGTACATGTCACCAGCCTCCCCAGCAAGCGGCCGCGCGGCGTTAATGCCGTGGCACTACTACAATTCGAAACTCCCCTGGGCCTCCGCCGAAGAGGAAGACCAGCGGTTTGGCAAGTTCCTGCGCTCCGGTTTTATCGCGTTCGTGGTACTCGGTGCATTGTTCACGTTTATTCCGGCACCGGAACTGACCCGTGAGCAAAAAGAACAACTGCCACCACAGTTGGCGCGGGTCATTCTGGAGAAAAAAGAGCTACCCAAGCCGGTGGAAAAACCCAAGCCAAAACCGGTAGAGAAAAAGGTTGAGAAACCCAAGGAAGTTAAAAAAGAAAAACCCAAACCGGCGGAAAAGCCCAAGCCGAAACCGATCAAGACCGTCAAACCCAAGCCACTGAGCGAAAAGGCCCCGGCAGCAGAGGTTGCCAAGGCGCGGGAGAAGGCGGCAAACAGCGGCCTGATGCAACTGCAGGACGACCTGATGGATATGCGCGACAGCCTCGACGTATCTCAGGTGGCCAATGCCAATTCCCTGGCGAGTGGCGCAGCCAATGCGCAGAAGATTGATCGCTCAATGATCAGCGATAAATCGAAAACTGCCAGCGGCGGCATCAATACCGGGCAGCTCAGCCGCAACACCGGCGGTTCTGCACTGTCTGGCCGCGAAACCACTCAGGTGGAAGTGACGGAAGCGACTGCAGCGGCCGAGTCCAGCGGCAAGCAGGCGCGTCGTGAACGCGGCTCGCGTGGTGAGGAATCCATTCGCCAGATTATGGAAGCCAACAAGGGGGCGATCTTTGCGATCTACAACCGCGCCCTGCGTCGCGATCCGACACTGGCGGGCAAGGTTACCGTGAAGCTTGTGATCGAGCCCAACGGCGTGATTTCCGCGGTGACACTGGTGAGCAGTGAACTGGAAAACGCAGACCTGGAGCGCAAGTTGCTCGCGCGGATTCGCCTGATCAATTTCGGTTCCGCCAACGTGGAAAAATCTACGCTGAACTACTCCATCGACTTCCTGCCTTCCTAAGCACTAGCGGTCGACGATGCCGGTGAGTCCTGGTCTGAATTTAATCAGCCGGACTCACCGCAACCCTCTTTATCGTCCCTGATTCCCACCTGCTATTCGTCCGCTACCCACCCGTCATCGAATTAGTGCATTCTGCCTGCCCGCTTTTTGCTCAGGCCACGTCCGTACTTTCCTGTATTTTTTGACAGTCCACAGCGTTTTTTCTGCCTAAGTACCAATTAGCATTGCAAGAAACGAGCAGGTTCTGGTACAAGTGTCCCACCAGAACTGTGACAACGTTCACACTAATGTATTGGATTGGCCGCCCGGCGCTATGCGCATTGTTTTCGGGCACGCCGCAGGCCAGTTGTTGATACCGCCGGGATGTTTAGCGGGAAGGTAAAAGGGACAGCCACAATGGCCATAGAAGAAAAAGAAAAAGTACCCGATACGGGTCTGCTCACCGATGTCTGGGAGCAGAGCGACAACGTGTTCGCCAAGAGCAAAACCGACCTGAGCAAGGTGCCAATGGACGAGCTGGTTGGGCGCGTGTTCAGCAATGGCCCCCATTACCATTACGTGTTTGACCTGTTTGACCAGGAGCTTGTGTATGTAAGCCCGCTGGTGGAACAGGTCCACGATCTCAAAATCGGCGACATGTCCTTCCAATCGATCCTGGACCAAATTCATCCAGAAGATATGGATTTTGTCGCCAGCGCCGAGGCCACCGCTATACGCCTCCTGCAAGAGCGTATCGGCATGGATAAGGTCACCAGCTACAAGGTCTCTTACTGTTTCCGTTTTCGAGTAAAAGGCGGTGAATACCGGCTGTTCAACCACCAGTCTTTAGTATTGGATACGGACGACCATGGCCGGGTCAGTAAAGCACTGAACGTACATACGGATATTTCCCACCTGACCACGAAAAACAACTATCGCCTGTCCCTGATTGGTATGGACGGGGAGCCCTCTTTTCTCAATCTGGAGGTGGATAACCACTCCAAGGCCGAGCAGCCCAATCGGCCGAGCTTTACCGAACGTGAATTGTCGGTAATCCGCCTGGTTTCAAAAGGGCTCACCAGTGCCCAGATTGGCGAAGCCCTGTCGCTATCGGAATACACCATCAAGAACCATCGCAAGCGTATTCTGAAAAAGGCGGGCTGCCAGAATATGAGTCAGCTTCTGGCGAGTTGCGTGGGCGAAGGCGTGATTTGATGGATCTCCCCATCACGCTGCCGCCGAAGGAATCGAGGGAACCGCACGAATCAAAGGAATCTATCTACCGAGCGTTGCGCAAGGTTCCAAATTCTTTCGCCCGGCGGGATGTGGCACAGCAAAGACTGGAGCTGGATCGTTTTATCAGTGCGAGTTTCAGCAGCGGCCCCTGTTATTACTATGTGCTGGATTTCCTCAATCTCGACAAGCCCATGCTGGTTAGCCCGGAAATCAAAACGATTCTGGGGCTGGATCCTGAAAATACCACGATCGAATCATTGATTGACCGGGGACACCCGGAGGATATTCCGTTTGTTGCCAAGGCCGAAGAAACCGCATTTTCCATTTTAAAAAACCAGATCGGCATGGCGCGGGTGACGGAATTCAAAATATCCTACAGCGGCCGTCTGCGCGTTGCCGATGGCAGTTACAGACTGTTCAATCATCAGGCCATTATTCTCGATACCGATGAACGGTTTGGGGTCGCCCGTACGCTGGGAATTCACACCGACATCAGCCACCTCGCCCAGCAGGGCAACCGCAAGCTTTCGCTGCTGAATCTGCATGGCGGGGAAAACTACCGCAATATTGACGTTTTCAACAATCCTGACCATTTCCTCGCCACCCCGTCACTTTTCACCCGGCGGGAACTGGAAATTGTGGAACTGCTTGCGGAGGGAAAGACAAGCGCTGTCATCAGCGAATTACTGGGAATTTCTGCGCATACGGTAAAAAATCACCGCAAAAATATCCTAAAAAAATCCGGCTGCAAGACGACGGGACAGTTAGTTTCGAAGTGTCTTAACGAAGGCCTGATATAGGCTGAGAGGGATTCAGTGAAGGGCAAACTGCAGCAAATAGATCCGAATGGGCTATTGCCCGGCACCGCGAATGGGCGCATTCTAAATTCTGAGCAGACCGCACGCCGGCATTAACGGCGGCCTAGATAGGGACTTCGCGCTCACCAACAAATTTTCATCCTGTGAGTTGGTTACAGCCGCAAGGCTGGCTCTGGGTAAGCCGGGACGGCTTACCTCAGAGCGCTTTTTTCTTGGATGACCGTCTTGCACTGGCGTTGTTCACGTGCATTTCTCAAGCCGCCCATATCACGCATCTCTTGCCAGGTTATTTTGGGCACTATCTGGCTCGCCAGGCTGGCTCCAGCGATTAATTCAAATCGACCGCGTACCGACGCAGCACCTCCATTGGCACGATTTCCAGCGCCTTTACGTGAGTGCGCTGCAAAAAAACACGCGGGGCCATTTCGGCTTGCTGCGCTTCCAGCCAGCGGGCGGCACACAGACACCAGCGGTCCCCTGGATTTAGCCCCGGAAAACCAAACTCCTCCACCGGCGTGCTGAGATCGTTACCACGTTCCGCGGAAAACGTCAGGAAGTCTTTTGTCACTTCGACACATACCGTGTGCGAACCCAGATCCTGATCATTCGTGTTGCAACACCCATCGCGAAAAAATCCAGTTAACGGATCTGTGCTGCACGGCACTAAAGGATCACCGAATACGTTCAACGATTCGTGCATTTCCAAAGTAATAGCCATGATTATTCTCCACCGGGTACTTCGTCTATCAGTTCTATATCGACCAGCTGCCAGCGCAGTCCATTCCGCTGCAGGCGCAGTAGTACGCGATCAAAGTCGTCGCGATTGCCACACACCACTTCTACTGTATTCATACCGGTAAAGTACCAGTGGTGTAAGCGCCAGTGATGACCGCGCTCTGCCTCTGTCGCTGCGCTTTCTTCTATCGGCGCACGGCGTTGACTGGCGGAAGGCGCTGGCGTGCCACGCCCGCCCATGCCACTCAGCTCTCGCTCGAACTCGCGCCAGTCCTTCTGCCCCTGGACAAGTTGCACGATCCCTTGTGGGCTGATCAACCGCTCCAGCAGCGGCCCAACAAACAGCTCCGCGCCGGCCTTAAACAAATCACCTAGCGCTGGTGGCAAGTCATCACTGATCGATTCACGAATTTGGTCCTGCAGCCGCGTGCGGATGTTGCCGCGTAGCCGGGGAAAATCCACATAGCGTTCGAGCTTGGCGACATCTTCGTTCTGAGCGGCCTCAATAAGCTGGTGTGCGGAATACCAGGGGAGGGCCACATAAAACATGATCAAGACAGATAGTAGCAACAGGCTACGCAGTAACCATTTCCCCATCGGGTATGAACTCTCGCAAGATTTCAGTCAGCATTTCGCTCATATTAGCTCTGTGTGCAGCCGAATTACAGGCGCTTACAAATGCGGGGCAAAGTAGGATTACGGCGCCAATCCTGTGTTATTGTTGCTCACCGCTCTGCCGGCAAGGGGTTAGAACACGCAACTGTGTTCGCCGGCCAATAAAAATGACAAAAATTGTTGGATTAAGGAATATCGACCATGAGTGATATCTATAACGCACCACAGGCGGACCTGTCGGGGGACCAAGAACCCAGTGGTGGCAACGGCTCCATCCCCAAAGCACTTGCCGGCGATTATCAGGTGGCAATTGGTGAGACACTGAGCGAAGCCTGGGCCAAAACCAGTGGCCGTAAAGGCACGGTGTGGCTCGGCGTACTGCTGTATTTCGTCGCCTACATCGCCATTACCGTGGTAGCCAGCCTGATCACTGGCCAATCCATGACCAACCCGGATGCCAATCAGGGGCTCGGCGCCATTCTTTCACAGGTAATTATTGTTGCTGCATCAGCGCCATTGGGCGCAGGCCTGATGATGATTGGTATCAAGATCGCACGCGACGAGCAGGTCTCGGGCACCGAAGTGTTCGCTCACTTCGACAAGACGCTGCCACTGGCTGCGGGCATGATCCTTATGTACCTGCTTGTTGTACTTGGTTTTATCCTTCTCATCCTGCCTGGTATCTACCTGATGATAGGCTACATCTTCATGATGCCGCTGATCGTAGATAAAAACCTCGGCCCTTGGCAGGCACTGGAAGTTTCCCGTAAAGCGGTGACCAAGCACTGGTTCCCAATCTTTGGCTTTATGATCGTCCTCTGCCTGCTGTATTTCGCCGGTTTCCTGGCACTGTTGATTGGCCTGATCTGGGCAATTCCAACCCTGGGTATCGCATACGGCATCCTGTATCGCAATATGTTTGGTGGTCACGAGACCAACCCGGAAATCTAATTTCCGAAGTTCCGGCGGTGCACCAGGTGCCGCCGGATCTGTCTCAATCGTTTACTTTGTAGCGACCAATGCACCCCTCTACAGCCCGCTCTACAGACTCCTCTACCAGCCGTTCCGCTGCGGAAACACCGCTCGACACCCTGTATCAAATCGAAACTCCGGAAGGTATCGACTTGAGTGTACAGGTGGCAGGGCCGGTTCCACGCATACTCGCCTATGCGGTAGATCTTTTATATCGCACACTTATTCTCGTCATTCTGGGTATCGCACTCACCTTCGCCGGTAAGGCCGGTGTCGGCTTCTGGCTGCTCGGGTCGTTTATTCTGGAATGGTTTTATCCGGTTTTTTTTGAAATGTTCCGCGGTGGGCAAACCCCGGGGAAACGCGCGTTTTCGCTCGCCGTCGTCAATGACAACCTGACACCCATCTCCTGGGGCGCATCCATTATGCGCAACCTGCTCCGTTTTGCTGATTTTCTCCCATTTGGATACTGCGCCGGAATGATCAGTATGAGTGCCAGCCGATACTTCCAGCGTCTTGGCGACTACGCTGCCGGCACGCTGGTTGTCTATAGACAGGAAGAAGCAAAACCTGTGGCCCTCCCACAAGTGCCACCCGCGCCCCCACCCAAAGGTCTGAAACTGCAAGACCAACAGGCGATTATTAGCCTTACAGAGCGTAGCACCGCCCTCAGTAAAGAACGCCAGCAAGAGCTCGCCGAAATATTAGAGCCAATCACGGGGCATCGCGGAGAAGCGAGTATTCGCTATTTACATGGTGTCGGCCGTTGGTTACTCGGTACCCGCCAGAAGTCAGCGACCGGTGCAGCGGCCGATACCCGGGATAAAGGCGTAGCGCAATGAAGCAGCAAGACTTTGAGGAACGCTACAGCCCATTGTGGGCACGCATTGAAAACTATCTTGCGGGCTATGAAAAAAATACTATCCCGCAAACACAATCTTCCGCCGACGATTCCCCTCAGCAATTCGATTTACCCGCGGCCTATCGCGACCTCTGTCAACAGCTTGCGATGGCCAAGGAACGCCAATATACCAGCTACCTGGTAACACGCCTGAATCAACTGGTGATGGCCTGTCATCAACGCGTGTACCAGCAACAGTCGGTCAATAAAAATCGCTGGCTGGACTTTATTATTCGCGGTTTTCCCTGCGCCTTGCGGGAGCAGGCGCGTTTTGTATGGCTCGCCTGCGGCCTATTCTTGGCTCCGGCACTGGTTATGGGGCTGGGCTGCTACTGGAACGATGCACTGATTTATGCAGTCATGTCACCGGAGCAGGTGCTGCAAATCGAAGCCATGTACGACCCCGCCAACCGCGTGCTGGGTCGCGAACGCGGCTCGGATTCCGACTTGCTGATGTTTGGTTATTACATCAAAAATAATATCGGAATTGCCTTTCGCACTTTTGCCTCGGGTATTGTCTTTGGCCTCGGATCAATATTTTTCCTGGTATTCAACGGCGTATTTCTGGGCGCTGTATTTGGTCAACTTACCCGGGTCGGATTTGCGGTAACTTTTTATCCCTTCGTTATCGGCCATGGTGCATTTGAACTAACTGCTATCGTGTTTGCCGGTGCCGCCGGTCTGATGCTCGGCCACTCGCTGGTTAACCCGGGTAATATCAGTCGACGGGCAGCGTTGCAGCAGGCGGGACGTAATGCGATGAAGATCATGTACGGTACGTTTCTGATGCTCGTTATCGCCGCTTTCCTGGAGGCATTCTGGTCCTCCAGCACCACGGTTAGCATGGAAGTGAAACTGGCAGTCGGTGCGCTGTTCTGGTTGCTGGTGATCAGTTACTGTGTGCTGGCTGGACGAGGCACCCATACAGATTCCCGCGAGGTCGTGCGGTGAACCTGAACCAACTGGTGGTACATGCGAGGCAACGCAGCAACTGGGAATCGGTCGATCTCGGCATATTGCTGGCACGTCGTCACTGGCTGCTGTTGGCGACACTGTGGCTCATACCTGCCGCAGCCGTATTCTCTCTGCTGTTGCTGATCTTTCCCGACAGGCCAAACCTGGCCCTGCTGGTCGTCTGGTGGCTAAAACCCATGTTTGAGCGGCTACCTCTTCTCCTGGCCAGTCGGCATTTGTTTGCGCAACTGGATAGTTTCCCGGAGGCGCTGAAGTTGTTTTTCCGCGCAAACCGCCATGACGCCCTGTCATGGATCAGCTGGCGCCGACTGAATTTCACCCGCAGTTTCGATTTGCCACTCACCGTTCTCGAACAAGCCAAAGGTCCTGCGCGCACAGCGCGCCAATCGCTCCTGCATCGACAAACCGCCGGCACTGCCAGCTGGCTACATATTGTCGGTGCCCATGTAGAGCTGATTTTGAGCGTTGGCCTATGGGCGCTGGTGTATATGATGCTGCCGGAGCAGATTGAAGTAGATTGGCTGCCTCTGATGCAAGGCGACAACCAGCTCTTCATGTGGCTCGCCAACGGCGCCAGCATTCTGGTGATGGCTGCCGTAGCACCATTTTATGTTTGCGGTGGCTTTATGCTGTATATCGGTCGCAGGGTGGAGCTCGAGGCTTGGGATGTTGAAATCCAGTTCCGTAAGCTGCGTGAGCGGTTCACGACAAAGCGCGGTAGTCGCAACCATCCACGACACGAAAACAATGATCCAGCGCAGACACAGCGCAAGTCTTCGTCAGCAAACACCACCCTTGGCTGCCTGTTGGCACTCATCCTTTGTTTACCCCTTGCCATGCCACAGCCAGCTCTGGCTGATGTGGTAACACCAGCGCAAGCAGAGGAGCAGATCGATGAGGTCATGGCCGATGACGCATTCCACGAAAAAGAAACCGTGCGCGGCTGGCGGCTCAAGGATTTCGAGGAACGTAAATACCGCTTTCCCGAATGGCTCATCGCAATCATTGAGTGGGTCGAGGGGCTCGGCTGGGACGAAGAAAGCGAAGAGACCGAGGCCTCCTGGATCCCGCTGCTCGCAGGTATCGTTGAAGTTATTCTCTGGTCCCTTGCCCTGGCATTGGTTGCCTGGCTGATATGGCATTGCCGTAACTACATTCGCCAGGCACTGGGGTTGCGCACGTACACAGACAATGCGCCGGCGCAGCGGCCAGAAACACTGTTCGGACTGGATGTCCGCGGTGACAGCTTGCCGGAAGATGTCACCGCAGAGGTATTAACGTTGTGGGAGCGGGGCCAGCAACGAGAAGCCATCAGCCTGCTTTATCGCGCGAGCCTGGCGCATCTTATCAATCGGTATGACTGCCCCTTTCAGGATCATCATACAGAGGCGGAATGTGCGCGACTGGTATATGAAGAGTCAGGGCTAAACAAGCAAATCACGCCCAAACTGGTACAGCTTTTCGGCCGCCTAACGCAGGTTTGGCAACATCAGGCCTACGCCCACCGCGCTCCAGCAACCCCACTGCTCGAATCACTTTGCCGTGACTGGCACATCAGTTTTTCTGCCACGCCGACAGACAGTGATGTACAGGGGGAGCAAGCATGAGCACCCGTATGAAAGGTTCCCGTGGTTTTGCCCGTGCTGCCCTGCTGTGGACGCTGCTGATATTAGGCATTTGCGCAGCCGCGTTCCTGTATTTTTTTGAGTACTACTCAGAGGAAGTGGATCGCGGATTCGGCTCTGAGGCACGTCGCAACCCGTACCTTGCTGCAGAGAAATTTCTTGATCGCATCGGTATTCCGCACCGGCAGGCAGACAATATCGCCGTGCTTCCGGCGCTCAACGACAACGATGTCCTGTTTCTCGCAAATAGCAACTTGATCTACAACGAGCAACGGCTCTGGGAATTGCTTGAATGGGTCGAACGAGGTGGTCAGGCGATCGTTGTGAGCAACCAGCTCACCACCGACGGCGAACGCAATTTACTGCTTGATCTACTCGGGCTGGAAGTTACGCACGGGGATACCGACCTTTATTTCAACTGGCGCTTGCGCGAAGTTTTTGGAGAGGAAACAAAGACGCTAAAAGAGAAAACGGTCAGCGAATTAATGCACGACCACAACCGCAAGCTCGCTGAAAAATCGAAGAAGCAAAAGTCAGACACTGCGCCCATCGAGGACGGCGTAGAAGCAACGCAAGACGCAGTTGCCAAGGATAAGCGCAACCCTGAAGTCGATCCCGAACGACTGATTAATCTGACCAGTGATGGCGGTACCAGTTACTCCCTGTATTTTGATCCAGAGTTGCTGCTAAGCCACGAGATGATGGCCCAGGGCGATGAAGCAGACGTGCAGGGTGGGTTGCTACACTGGGTCACTTTTCAAGACCTAACCCTGCAAGCTGGCCAGGCGTCAGCGCAACCTGACGATATCGCCGACTATGACAGCGACCTGTTGCACCATCAGTCACCGCTGGTATTTTTCGAGTACGGCCGCGGCCGGATCACACTGATGGCCGACAATGGTCTGTGGCAAAATCGACGCATTGGTGAATTCGACCACGGGTTTTTCCTGGCACATCTCGTCGGTCACAAGAATCTGGTGATGATCACCCACCCTCATTTTCTTGGCTTCGGTGAATTAATTCGACGCTACTGGCTGGAATTTTTCACTGCCGGGGGGCTTGCACTACTCGCATGGATTGCCAACCGCAGCCGTCGCTTTGGTCCGCGGGATCCAGAGGGTGCGCCAGTGCGTCGCTCGCTACTGGAGCATGTGCGCGCATGTGGCTATTTCTACTGGCGTGAGCACACCGCCCGAAGACAGTTCGAAAAGGTCCGATCGCAGCTTCTCGGAAAAATACTACCCCATGCGCCCAACCCTCTCACAGAGGATCGACAAGTCGAAGTCGGTCAGTCACTTGCCGAGCGAACCGGGTTAACTACCGCCGAAATTATCGCAGCCTTGTGGGGGCCCGCTCCCCACAGTGAAGAAATGTTTACCGCGTGCATGCACAGCCTTCAGATCATTGAGGACGCCTTATGAGCGAATCCACCCTGGACCAGACAACACTTTCCGACGAGACTGCCACCGCATCGGAAATCACAGACTCGCCATGGCAACAGGCAAGTTCGCTTGCTGACGAACTACGCGCGCGAGTGAACAATGTAGTCATTGGCCAGCAGGCCGTCGTCGATCAGGTACTGACGGCACTCCTGGCCAACGGGCATGTCCTACTGGAGGGCGTACCGGGGCTTGGCAAAACGCTGTTAGTACGCAGCCTGTCACAGGGATTTGGCGGGGAATTCCGTCGCATACAATTCACACCGGATTTGATGCCGGCGGATGTCACCGGGCACGCGATCTATCACATGGCGGAGAGTCGCTTCGAAGTACGGCGCGGACCGGTGTTCACCAACCTGTTATTGGCGGATGAAATTAACCGGGCCCCCGCGAAAACGCAGGCGGCGCTGCTGGAAGTCATGCAGGAGCAGCAGGTCACCATCGATGGGGAAACCCACAAGACCCCCAGTCCGTTTATGGTACTGGCAACACAGAACCCGGTAGAACAGGAAGGTACCTACCCATTGCCCGAGGCAGAGCTTGACCGCTTCCTGCTCAAGGTAATCATTGATTTTCCGTCTCGGCAAGCAGAAGAGCAACTTGCCGCAGCGGCCAGCGCAGGGCATATCGAGGCCCAGCTCACGAGCAATCTGCAGCCAGTTCTTGATGCCGCCGAGCTACAAAATCTACAGCAGCTGGTACCACAGGTGCAGGTGGACCAGGAAGTGTTGAGCTATGCCGTACGCCTGGTACGCGCGACCCGCGTGTCTTCCCAGCTGCGTCGCAGCGCCGGGCCCCGCGCGAGTATCGGCTTGATTCAGGCCGCAAGAGCCCATGCATTACTGGCAGGGCGAGAGTTTGTTCTACCGGACGATATCAAGTCGATGGCCATTCCGGTGATGCGCCACCGGGTGGCCGTGTCACCGGATATGGAAATTGATGGTGAAACCGCTGATACGGTACTGGCACAAATCATCGAAACCGTCGAGGCGCCTCGGCTGTGAGACCATCGCCACGGTTGATTCGGCTTTTGCTCATTGGCTGCGGCAGTGCGCTCCTCGTAAGTGGTGCACACATTGCACAGCCGGAGTTAGCGGCACTTTTGTCGAGGGCCTGGTGGCTGTTGCTCGCCGTTTTGTTACTGGCCGCTGCGCTCGACTTTATTACCGGCAGCAGCGTCCATGGCCTGACCGGCAAACGTACTTTACCTGGCAACCTGGCCCTGGGTGTTGAGCAGCCAATACACCTTCAGCTACACAACCAAAGCGATCGCAGCCTGACGTTTATTTTATCCGACCAGCTTCCTGCGCAATTACGCGGTCACAAGCTGCCGCTACATATTCAGTTGCATCCAGATCAGCAACTGGAAACTCACTACCTCGTACAACCCATTCGTCGAGGTCAGGCGGAGTTCGGGCAGCTGGAAGCACTAGTCAGTTCGCCATGGGCTCTATGGCAAAAATATGTCCGCCTCGGCCAGCCCCAAAGTGCGCGGGTGTACCCGAACTTTCTCGGCATATCTTCTCTGCAGTCGCTGTCCACAGAGCAAACCTTGCGGCAACTTGGTGTCATTCAGCATCAACGCCGTGGTGAGGGTCTGGATTTCCGGCAATTGCGGGAGTATCGCCGCGGCGATAGTCAGCGGCAGGTCGATTGGCGCGCAAGTGCGCGCATGCAGAAATTGATCAGCCGGGAATATCAGGATGAGCGCGACCAGGAAATCATTTTTTTACTGGACTGCGGGCGTCGTATGCGCACCCATGATGGCGACCTCAGCCATTTCGATCACGCGCTCAATGCCATGTTGCTGTCGGCTTATGTAGCCATTCGCCAGGGCGATGCGGTTGGCCTCCAATGCTTCGCTGGCAACCAAAGTCGCTTGCCGCCGGTGAAGGGCGAGGGCGCGATCAATTTACTTCTCAACCACGTTTACGATATTCATTCCGGCACCGCCCATAGTGATTACTCTGCAGCTGCAGAGCAATTACTTGCCAGACAGCAGCGACGTGCACTGGTCATTTTACTAACGAACGTGAGGGATGAAAACAGTGCGGACCTGAGTGCCGCAGTGCAGCAGCTCTCGCGCCACCACCTGGTGATGGTAGCGAGCTTGCGCGAAGGTTCCCTGGATGCACTTTTGCAAAAACCGATAGCGAATTTCGACGATGCTTTGATGAACTGTGCAGGGCGTGACTTGATTCAGCGCCGCGAGCGCTTGCTGCAGCAACTGCGGGCGCGCAACACCATTCTCGCCGACGCCTTGCCGAGAGATATGCACACCTCACTTGTGGAAAGCTACTGGCAACTCAAACGTAGCGGCAAGATGTAGAAAATATGGAGTAGCGAAGTGGATTCGGGGTGAATCAACGATGTGACGCACCCCATTTAGTGTCAGAAGCGGTAACTGAAGTTCAATGTAAGGGTACGCAAGTGCCCCAGGTCAAAGCGCACATCATCCACCCCGTCGAAGAAGTAAAAGCGTGTATCTACATCGTTGTACATGTACTCGATGGAAGTATCGAAATCCTGCGTCCACTTGTAGCGATAGCCGACGCCCGCATTCCAGTAATCGTCGTCGTAATCGTTGTTAATTTCGTAAATAAACCCATCGCGCTGGATGTTATCCACATCGAACTCGCCATAGTTCCAGCCGATCATCCAATAAAGGCACTGGATATCGCAGGTCACAGTGAAGTCGACCTTGGCGCCAACTCCCCACTGATCGATGTTTACACTGCCATCGTCGAATCCGGTGTAGCGTAATTCAACCTGCCAGATACCCGCGGCGGGGGTTACACCAATACTCGCGTATCCGGCGAAATCCTGTTCGTCATTAATCTGCAGTTCGCCGGCACCCAATCCAATACTGCCGACGATGAAGTACTCACCATTGCAGTAGCCGTCGATAGGGTTATTCCATTGCGCCAACGCGGTGCTGGAAGCGAACAGCGCGAGGAGAAATACCAAAGTTTTCATTATTTGACTTCCCTGTTTGAAAACGTCGAATCAAAACATCCTTTTTTGATTCAAAGATCCTGGCGTGAAAATTCGGGCTTTTCGGAGTTGCTAGTTACGGGAACTGAACGCATTCTGCTCGATATCGATGATTGCCCAGATACCACCGGTGAACGCGGGATTTTTACGCAGAGCTTCCAGGTCGCCGGGGGTTGGCGGTACATCACCGGCAGCATGCAAGTCGTCGAGCCGCGCAACGATGGTCTCCGCCATTTTCTGTAGCGTGAGTTCCAGAGTGTCACCGTGGCAATGGCAGTGGGGCAAATCCGGCGCGATGGCGCCGTAGCCGGCAAACTCGATATTGTGTACCACAACCGGGTAACGCATGGGCTTTCTCGTTTCAGTTAGCTTTTATCCCATCAAGCGTAGACCCAATTATTCGGAATCGAGCAAATTTCTCTGCAAAGAAAATAAATGTGCGACGTGTGTGAAAATTTTGAGAAAGCTAGCGAGGAATTCGCCCGAGTAGGGCGCGACGGGAAAAGATCATTTCCCGGTAGGTTTGTTGTAAAGAATGATCGGGTAAATGATCCGCGCTTTGCATGTCCTGCAATTGGCGCGACAGCCAGGTAATTTCAACTTGCAGGCGCTGACGCAAATGCCTGGTTTCTGTTTCGTTGACGCTTACATGGGTATTGCGGAAATTAGTCATGGCTTACCCTGCGGTTCAACCCAATGGATGGAACCGGCCACGACTATGTCAGGAATTAAGTCAAAGACGCTTAAAACAACAGCTGTGGCCGAGATACATCTTTAAGCCTAGACCAAGATGAAGGGCCTCACCGTAAGGGGAGGGTTGACGGGGCTATTTACCCCGCCAACAGTGCAGACACAATGTAATTATTCACCCAGCAACAGGGATTTCCAGGCAAAGGACTTATCGCCAATCACATAGAAGAACGGGTTCAGCAGTTCGTCCTTCTGGTTGTAACGCAGCAGCTCGAACTTGTCGTCAACCACGATACCGCCGGCAGCTTCCACCACGGCCTGCGCCGCTGCGGTATCCCACTCGCAGGTCAACGCCAGACGCGGGTACAAGTCCGCTGCACCTTCGGCCACCAGGCACAGCTTGAGGGAGCTGCCCATGTTCTTCAGGCCAGTTTCACCCAGGGAGCCCTCAATACGTTCCAGCAATGCATCTACGGCGCCGGCGCCATGGCTGCGGCTGGCAACGATTTCGATCGGCTGCTTGTCATCCAAACGCGGCTGCATGGTGCGCACAGCGATGGCATTTTCGCCGTTGGCATCACGCTTGATCGCGCCTAAGGTTTTGGCACCGGCGTAAGTGATATCCAGCACCGGCACGTGCACCACCCCCAGGACCGGTTCGCCGTTTTCAATCAGCGCCACATTCACGGTGAACTCGCCGTTGCGACGGATAAATTCCTTGGTGCCATCCAGAGGGTCGATAATCCAGTAGCGGTCCCACTGGCTGCGCTCGGCATAGGCTGGCATGTCGCCTTCCTCGGACAACACCGGCACGCCGTCCAGAAGCTGTGCCAGGGCCGGCTCGAGAATCTTGTGCGCCGCCAGATCGGCAGCGGTCACCGGGGAATCATCGGATTTGGTGTCTACCTCCAGTTCACCACTGGCGTTGTATACCTCCAGAATCGCTTCACCGGCTTCGACCGAGATCGCGATCACCTTATCCAGCAGCTCCCTGCTCACTACGTTTTCCATGATTCCCCCAATACAAAATTATTCAGTTACTGCATCGGCCACCGCCACTAATGTGGTCGGCAGTCCAAAATAGGTAAGCGGGGATTATACGTGTGCCGCGGCAGGATTTGTGGCTTGATCCGGCCGCGGCGACTAGAGAGGCCCATTTTTAGGTAGTGATCAGGTCGAGGTAGCGATCAGGCGGTGAACAGGTCTTCGATGGACAGGTAGCGCTCACCGGTGTCGTAGCTGAAGATCAATACCCGGCTACCCGGCGCCAGTTCGGCCTCTTTTTGCTTCACCGCGGCGAGCGAGGCACCGGAAGAGATACCGACAAAGATGCCTTCCTTCAAAGCGCACTGGCGCGCCATCTCGAAACTGTCTTCTTCACTCACCGGCACCGTGCCGTCCAGCGCCTCGCGATTCAGCACTTCGGGAACAAAGCCCGCACCAATGCCCTGCAGGCGGTGCATGCCCTTTTCTTTGCCCGCGATCACCTGGGATTTCTCCGGCTCTACCGCGAAGACTTTCAGCTCCGGCATCGATGCCTTCATCACCTCGGCACAGCCAGTGATATGTCCACCGGTACCAACGCCGGTAATCATGTAGTCCAGCCCCTCCGGGAAGTCCGCAAGGATCTCCTGGGCCGTGGTGTTGCGATGTGCGCTCACATTGGCGGGGTTGGTGAACTGCTGGGGCATCCAGCTGTTATCGTGTTCGGCGAGAATCTCTTCCGCCTTGGCGATAGCACCGGGCATGCCGTTTTCCTTGGGAGTGAGCACCAACTCAGCGCCCAACGCTTTCATAATCTTGCGACGCTCCACCGACATGGACTCCGGCATGGTCAGGATCAAGCGATAGCCTTTCACCGCCGCCACCATGGCCAGGCCGATACCGGTATTGCCGGAAGTGGGCTCGACGATAACCCCACCGGGTTTCAGTGCCCCGGACTTTTCCGCATCTTCAATCATGCCCAGGGCGATACGGTCCTTGATGCTGCTGCCCGGGTTAAAGCGCTCCACCTTCATCCACACTTCGATATCGTCACGGAACAGATGATTGATGCGTACGTGGGGGGTGTTACCAATGGTTTCGAGGATGTTATTTGCCTTCATCTGTCGCTCCCTGAGTCAATAAAAGGTGATGGTCTTAGTAAAAGTGGACTAGTGGTTGAAAATGTCACCATCTGTCGGATTGTACGACACGGTCATTTCGCCAATACTCGGGCAAGAATACTCCCCAAATCACCAAATATAAAAAGCTGGAGCAACTCAATGTCAGAAATAGCGATGACTTCCCCATCGACCACGACCTCCAAGTCCGCCCCTCTGGCGGTATTCGCAGTATCGGCCCTCGTGTATATCGCGCTCCGCGCTGCGGGTATCGAAGCCCTGTGGATGGCGGCACTGAAGATTGTGCCCATCGCCACGCTGTTCTGGATCGCAGCCACCTCTCTGGCCGGCCTCACCCGCACCCTAACCCTGGTTGCGCTGGCGTTCTCCGCCACCGGCGACGTGCTGCTGGCGGTGCCATTCGCCAATCACTTTGTATTTGGCCTGGGCGCCTTCCTGCTGGCCCAGCTCACCTATGCCGGTAACTTCCTGCGTGACGCTCAGGTAGGTAGCCGACGCTTTATGCTGCGCGGTACGGCCCTGGTACTGGCGGCACTGCTGCTGGGCCGCCAGGTACTGCCCGGTGCCGGCGAGCTGGCGCTGCCGGTGGCGTTTTACATTGTGGCGATTGTGTTTATGGCCCTGTCCGCGGCGGCACACCGCAGCGGCTCATCCCTGCTGTTTGCCGGTGCGGTGACCTTTATGGTGTCGGATGCGCTGATTGCCCTGGACCGCTTTGTAGACCCGGTGCCGATGGCGGGTATGTGGATCATGCTGACCTACTACGGCGCCCAGGCGCTGCTGGTGATGGGACTGATTCGCACGGATTTGGCGGCGCGGCAGGCTTGAGGGCATAATAGCCGACCATTTTTTGTGCAATTGCGGGCACCAGCCCGCGGAATAGGTTGGTTATGCTGGACTGGAGCCGGATCGATACGGTGCTGCTGGATATGGACGGCACCCTGCTGGATCTGCATTACGACAATCATTTCTGGATGGAGCACCTGCCGCTGCGCTATGCCGAGGCCAATGGCATCTCGGTTTCCGAGGCGCAGCAGCTGGTGATCGAAATGACCGACGAGTTGCGCGGCACCCTGGACTGGTACTGCCTGCGATATTGGTCGGACGTACTGAAGCTGGATGTGCTGGCGATCTACCGGGAGATCGAGGATCGCATTGCAGTGCGCCCGCACACCGACAATTTCCTGCGCAGCCTGCGCACCATGAAAAAACGCGCTCTGCTGGTCACCAACGCACACCCGGACGGCTTAAGTCACAAGCTGGCCATTACCGGTATTGATCAGTGGCTGGATGAGATTGTCTCGTCCCACGATCTGGGACACGCGAAAGAAAGCACGCTGTTCTGGCACTCATTACAGGAGCGCCAACCGTTCAACCCAGAACGCACCCTATTTGTGGATGACAACCTGCATGTGTTGGGCGCGGCGCGAGATTACGGTATCGAGCACTTGCTGTGTATCCGCCAGCCGGACAGCAAAAGTCCGGCGCGGGAGATTTCCGAATTTCCGGCGATTCATGATTTTGATGAGATTCTTCGGGCGCCTTAGCTTCTTTTATGAACTCGGCGTTACCTATTGTGGCGGCCGGGTACCGGGTAAGGCTTTTCAGGACCGCTGCGAGTACATCCATGTACGCTGCGTCGCAAACGTCCCTGTTTGCGACGCTCCTGAAAAGCCTTACCCGGCACCCAGCCTTCGCATCTGACCTTTTTGCTTCGACTGTTGTTTTGAGTATTGATGGATAAAGTTCGTATTGATAAGTGGCTCTGGGCTGCTCGTTTTTTTAAGACCCGTAGTATCGCCAAGCAGGCTATCGAAGGCGGCAAGGTGCATGCGGGCGGCCAGCGGGTAAAAGCCAGTAAAGAAATCACCGCCGGCACCTTGCTCACCATTCGCCAGGGCTGGGATGAACGCGTGGTGGAAGTTATTGCGCTTTCGGACCAACGTCGCGGCGCAGACATCGCGCAAACGCTGTATCGCGAGACGGAAGAAAGTATTGCTAAGCGCGAGCAATTTGCCGCCGATCGCAAGGTAAATAACGCGACCATTTCGCATGAACGGCCAAACAAAAAACAGCGCCGGCAGATTCATAGATTCCTGCAAGAATCACAGGACTGAGTACAGATGTGAAATGCGAAGGCCAAGTCGCGGGTGGAGCTTTTCAGGAGCGTCGCAAACAGGAAGTTTGCGCCGCAGCGCCCAGGGATGGGTTCACAGCGGTCCTGAAAAGCTCCACCCGCGACTTGGCCGCCACACAGGTCCAATGAGCCCATCAGAGCGTACCGAACACAGCCAGAGCACAAACCCGCCAAAGTGCTAAACTGCCCCAAACTAACGAATAATCAAGACGCGACGCCGCAATGAAACACCTGCTGACTCTTTGCCTGCTGATTCTCTGCTTTTCCCAGATCGCCCACGCGGACAACCGCGAACGCGAGCAGCTCAAGCGCTCGATTATCAAGATCTACACCACTGCCGCCGCACCCGACTACTTCAACCCCTGGGCCCTGCTCAACGCCCAGCAACTGTCCGGCTCCGGCGCCGTGATCGACGGTCAGCAAATACTTACCAACGCCCACGTCATCGCCAACGGCAGTTTTATCCAGGTGCAGCGCCACGGCGATGCGCAAAAATTCCGCGCGCGGGTCAAGTTCGTATCCCACGACGCCGACCTGGCGCTGCTCACGGTGGACGATGAAAGCTTCTTCGACGACACCCGTCCACTGGCACTCGGCAACCTGCCAGACCTGCAGGAAGAAGTGACCGTCTACGGCTACCCCATCGGCGGCAAATCCCTCTCCATCACCCGCGGCGTACTGTCACGGGTTGAGCACCAGTACTACGCCCACGCCGAAAGCTACCTGATGGCCGGCCAGATCGACGCCGCCATCAACCCCGGCAACAGCGGCGGCCCGGTAATTTCCGGCGGTCGTATTGTCGGTGTAGCGATGCAGACCAATCACAGCGCCGGTGCCGAGAACCTCGGCTACTTCGTGCCACCCAGTGTGATCAGTCACGTGCTGGAGGACGCCGAAGACGGTGTGCACCAGGGCTTCCCTGAATTGGGAGCGGTGACCCAGAGCCTCGAGAGCCCGTCGATGAAAGCCGCAGCCGGGCTGGCGCCGGACCAGGAAGGCGCGCTGGTTGTGCGTGTATTTGCAGATGCACCAGCGGCACAAGTATTGAAGCCGGGCGATGTGCTGTTGCAGGTGGACGGCTTTGATGTGGCCGCCGACCGCACTATTGAATGGCGTGCGCACCAGCGCACCAATTATCACTACGCGGTGGACCAGTATCACGTGGGTGATGAGCTGCCGGTGCGGTTTGCCCGCGGTGGCGAGATCCTCGACGAGACGATCACCCTCGCCGCCACCCCGCCATCGCGCTCCCTGGTGCAGGGTGAGAAGTTTGACCAGCGCCCGCGCTATTACATCTACGGTGGTGTGGTGTTTGTGCCGCTGAATATGAACCTGATCAAGCGCTGGGGTAACAACTGGCACTCCAAGGCGCCCATCGAATACCTGCACGCGCGCAACCAGTGGTCCAGCCCGGACCAGCAGGAACTGGTGGTGGCTCTGAAGGTGCTGCCGGCGCCGGTGAACCTGGGCTACCACGACTGGAAAAACTGGATTATCGGCTCGGTGAACGGGGAGAAGATTCACGACTTCCAGCAGTTCGCGCAGCTGATGGAAAACAGTAAAGACGGCTTTGTGGAGCTGAAAGACAGTGCCGGTTACCGCATGGTGCTGGACTCCGCCGCCGCCCGTGAGCAGCAGCCGCTGATTTTGCAGACCTACCAGATTCCCGAGCGCCACTCCCTCGGCCTGTTCGGCGCACTGGCAGAAGGTGCGGATGAACCGGCAGCTGACGCGGCAGAACTGGGGCAGGTAGAATAGACGCCTCTCATCCCGGTTGCCGGGTTGAGTGTGATAATCGCCTCAGGGAGGAGCCGTGAATAATCGTTCATGCCTTTGCGCTCGCTGGCTTACGCCATGCTTGCTTGCGCTATGCGCATTCACTGTTATCTCGGTGAACGCCGGTGAGCTATACCGCTGGGTCGACAAGGACGGC
The DNA here is from genome assembly GCF_019800665.1 of Microbulbifer agarilyticus. Taxonomy (GTDB): domain Bacteria; phylum Pseudomonadota; class Gammaproteobacteria; order Pseudomonadales; family Cellvibrionaceae; genus Microbulbifer; species Microbulbifer agarilyticus_C. Next base: position 461,188 of record NZ_JAHVKO010000004.1, on the reverse strand, counting down.
AAGGTGCACTTTGGCGACCGCCCTCCGGTGGAGGCAGAAGCGGAATCGCTGGAAGGCCAGCTCAAACCGGTCAACAGCGCCGATCCTACCAGACGTCAGGACTTCCCCAACAACACGCGCAAAAACCAGATCGATCAGGAATACGCCGCGCGCAAGCAGGCCGAAAAAGCCAAGCAACAGCGTGCGCAACAGAGAGCCTGCGACTACGCCCGCAAGCAGCTGAAGATTCTGAAAGGCCCGGTGTACTTCGTGGATGCGGAAGGCAACGAATCGACCATCAGTGAGCGCGAGCGGGTCGCGCAGGCGCGCAAGCTGGAATCCCAGATCCGCAGAAACTGTGGCTAGCGGGCAGCGCTGGGCATTATCGCCCGCCCTGCACTCCAAACCACTTTTCTAAGCAACGTTTCCAAGCCACTTTTCCAAGCCTCTTGCCTAATCCACCTTTCGCCAAGCGCCGCCCCTCCCAAAGCACACTACTCTTCGCCGTCACCGTAGGGCTATAGTGACAATAAGGTGGCATTTATCGCATTTCGCGCACGCAGCGCCTAAAATCGCCTCCCCCAAAACCTAGCGAGGCAAACATCATGTCGGATCAGTTGGAACGCTTTATCTTCTCCAAGCACGATATACGGGGCCAGGTGGTCACGCTTACCGATGCTTACCGGGAGGTACTGGAGCACAACCAACTACCGTCGCCGGTACAGAAACTGCTGGGCGAATTCCTTGCGGCCTCCTGCCTGCTCGCCACCACGCTGAAATTTGAGGGCATGCTGATGCTGCAGGCCCGTGGCGAAGGCGATGTGCCGCTGCTGGTGGCGGAATGCAGCCATCAGAGCGATGTGCGCGGCCTGGCGCGTGTGGCCGAGGGTGCGGAAATTGCCGAAGATGCCAACCTGCGCGATCTGGTGGGCAATCGTGGCACTCTGGTGATCACCGTCGACCCGCAGCAGGGCGAACGTTACCAGGGCATTGTGCCGCTGGAAAAGGAGACCCTGGCGGAGTGCCTGCAGGATTACTTTACCCAGTCCGAACAGCTGCAAACCCGCTTCTGGATCGAGACAAGTGCGGATACCGTGGGCGGTATCATGCTGCAGGTGTTGCCGGGCAATAACGCCGCCAGTGCCGCAGAAAACGAAGACGCCTGGGAGACCGGTGTACAGCTCGCCTCCACCGTTACCGCCGAAGAGCTGCACAGCGTGCCCCACGATGAACTGCTGTTCCGCCTGTTCCACCAGATGGAGCCCGCCACGCTGGGCACCACCAACATCCGCTTCAAGTGCAGCTGTTCCGCCGAGCGCAGCGCGCGCGCCCTGATCGCCATGGGGCCAGAGGACGTATACCGCCTGCTGGAAGAGCAGGGTGGCGAAATCACCGCTGACTGCCAGTTCTGCAATCGCACCTACAAGTTCGATCGCGACAAGGTAGAAGAGCTGTTCAACGCCCCGCCGCACACCCTCCATTGATCTGATTTATGCCGGCACCTGCGCCGGCGCAGAAAATTCCGCAAACGCGCCCCCGAGGCGCGTTTTTTGTGCCCGCTGCCTAGCCGCTGCCCACCCCGAGAATTCGCCCCCGCTTTGTAGTGAAAACTACAGAACACCCAATATTCTCCAAAACTATGAAGTAAAAAAACTACATCACTGTGTTGAATAAATTTTCGCGAAAATTTCCCCAAATAAACCGTTTTTCGCTCAAAATTTATACGGATGTTCCTGTGAAGAGATTTTGAAGTTTGCAATAATGCGCGCGCCAGCCGGCCGGTCGCGCAACGTAACCACGACTGTTGGTCGCGAACTCAGGTGGCACCCCCTACTATTTATTTCAGTGATACAACTTCAATGGGTAATAAGCGAATGGCACAGCAAAACGAGACGGTGCAGGCGTTCTCCAACCTCTCCGCAGCGCAATTAGTCGAACAGGCACTGCAGCGTGGTGAGGGTCACCTTACGCACACCGGCGCACTGCTCGCAGTTACCGGCGCCCGCACCGGCCGTTCTCCCGCAGACCGCTTCGTGGTGGAAGAAGCCTCTACCGCCGACAGCATCGAATGGGGCAATGTGAACCGCCCCTTCCCCGCAGACAAGTTCGATGCTCTGTGGAGCCGTGTCGAAGACTTCGTCTCCAGCCACGACAGCTTTGTTCAGCAGCTGCACGTCGGCCAGGACGAGAATCACTATATCCCGGTGAAAGTCACCACCCAGACCGCGTGGCACAACCTGTTCGGCCGCAACATGTTTATCCGCGCCGAAAAGTACAACCCCAAGGGCAAAGAAGAGTGGCGCATCCTGCACGCGGCCAACTTCGAATGTGACCCGAGCCGCGACGGCACCAATTCCGAAGGCTGCGTGATCATCAACTTCGCCCAGCGCAAGGTACTGCTAGCGGGTATGCGCTACGCCGGCGAGATGAAGAAGGCCATGTTCTCCGTGCAGAACTTCCTGCTGCCGGAAAAAGACGTAATGCCGATGCACTGTGCCGCCAACGTGGGCGAAGATGGCGATGTGTGCCTGTTCTTTGGCCTGTCTGGCACCGGTAAAACCACCCTGTCCGCAGACCCGGCGCGCTACCTGATCGGCGACGACGAGCACGGCTGGGCCAAGGGCGGCGTGTTCAATATGGAAGGTGGCTGCTACGCCAAGACCATCAACCTGAGCCAAAAGAACGAGCCGGTCATCTGGGACGCCATCCGCTTTGGCGCCATCGTTGAGAACGTGGTGACCGACGACGCCGGCGTGCCGGACTACGACGACACCAGCCTGACCGAAAACGGCCGCTGCTCCTACCCACTGGAACACGTGGAAATGCGTCAGCTGGAAAACCGCGCCGGCGAGCCGAAAAATGTGATCTTCCTGACCTGCGACGTCACCGGCGTACTGCCTCCGGTATCCATACTGTCCAAGGAAGCTGCGGCTTACCACTTCCTGTCCGGCTACACCGCGCGTGTGGGCTCCACCGAACTGGGCGCAGAAGCGGGCATTCACCCCACCTTCTCCACCTGCTTCGGCGCACCGTTTATGCCGCGTGCACCGCGTGAATACGCCGACCTGCTGATGAAGCGTATCGAAGACTTCGATTCCAAGGTGTACTTGGTCAACACCGGCTGGACCGGTGGCTCCGGCGACAACGGCAAGCGCTTCCCGATTCCGGTAACCCGCGCCGTGGTTGCGGCAATCCAGAGCGGCGCGCTTGAGAACGCACAAACCGAGCACCTGGACATCATGAACCTGGACATCCCCACCGAAGTACCGGGTGTGGACAAGTCCTACCTGAACCCGCGCAATGCCTGGGCCGATCAGGCGGCCTACGACGCCGCTGCCAGCAAGCTGGCCGGCCTGTTTGCCGAGAACATCGAGAAGTTCGCGGTAAGCGATAACGTTAAGGCGGCAGGGCCCAAGGCGTAAAAGCCACCCGCGACAGCCCACCACTGCAGGCAGTGCCAATCGGCGCTTCCTGCACAAAAAAGGCGACCATTCCGGTCGCCTTTTTTTGTGGGCAACATTTGCGCCACGGCAGCTATAGTGAGTAGAGGGACTGTTTTTGCGCCGGCACTCCGTGCGCAACGACCGTCATTGGTTCCGACTTACGGTTAGCACAGATGCCATTGGGCAATCCATTTTCCAAAGCAAAGCGTCGCTACGAGCACCTGCCGCCCAACCAGCAAACCAACTGGTGGGTGGTCGTGGGCATCGTCGCGCTACTGCTGTCACTACTGCTGACACTGTGGCTGTACCTCCAGTACCAGGCGGTGGAAAAGCCGTATTACGAACTCAAGGGCTACCGGGTAGCCGACGATGACAGCCTCAAGGCCTTCCTGCGCGAGGGCAATAACCGTCGGACCCTGCGCCAGCTTTCCGACTTCCTGAATCAGTCCGGTGTGGGTGATACCACCAAAATCCCGAACCTGTTGCGTCAGGGCTCCGACTGGCTGGATATCAAAGAGCCTCCCTTCGCCATACCCCCTGAAGAGTACTGGCCGAATATGGTGGCGACCCTGAAGCTGATTCGCGACGAAGTCGTGCCCGTTATCGGCCCGGTGGATATCGTGTCGGCGTTTCGCACCGACGATTACAACCACAAGGCCGGCGGCTCCAAAAAGAGCAAGCACAAGAGCTTTTGTGGTGTGGATCTGGTGCCGCGCTCGAATATTGGGCGCAAGGAATTGGTCGAGGAGTTAACCAATCTGCACACGCGCCTCGGCCCCGACAGCAATATGGGGCTCGGCCTGTATAGCGGTGTGCGTTTTCATGTGGACACCTGCGGGTTTCGTCGTTGGTAGTTGTTTCAATGGTTCAGAGGTTAAGTAGTAGCGCCTATGGATATCAAAGAAAGCGCCGATCACGAGTACATCGATATTCATATTGAACGCCGGCGCGTTATCTGGATCGTCGCGGGGCTGCTGATCGCATCACTGGTACTGGTGGTGCTGACGGCAGAAAAGGCCCGTGAGCTGGCGGAGCGCATCGTGAGCCCGGTTGCGCACATCGAACCCGAACCGGTGATCGTCGACCCGGATGTGCCAATGATTTTCCGTATCAAGGGCTACACCGCAGCGACTGGCGCAGCGTTTGAGCGCTTTCTGGAGGAGGGGGACAATCGCGCGCGCTTCGAAAAACTCGAGCGTTTTTTGAAGCTCAATGAGGTCGATGAAGTTGTGCCGCCTTACGAGTTGATGCGCCAAGGCACCGACTGGCAGAAAATTGGCGAGCCACCCTTTGCGATACCACCCGAAGATACCTGGGAAACCATGGTGGACACATTGCGGGTGATGAAGGATTACATTATTCCGACCATCGGCCCGGTGATTGTGCTGTCCGGTTGGCGCACGCCCAGCTACAACGCCAAGGCCGGCGGCGCGCGCACCAGTAAACACCTGCATTTTTGCGGTCTGGATATGATTCCCGAGGATGAATACACCCGCAAACAGCTGGTGCCAAAATTACGCCGTATCCATCGAAAAGTCGGACGCAAGTGGAATATGGGCCTGGGGATCTACAGCGGCATTCGCTTTCATGTAGACACCTGTGGTTATCGCCGCTGGTAAAGGTCACTGGTAAAGCCTGTGGCGATCTGCTTTCATAGCAGGTTCAACATTTGCCACTCGCGACACGCAGTAACAACAGGGAAATACCAGTGCAGGAAAAGCTGGAACGACGCTCGTTTATTTTTACTCTCGCACTGGTGACCATCGCCTTTGCGTTGATGCTACAGCCATTTTTCATCGCCATTTTCTGGGCCTGTGCGGTCGCGCTGATTTTCTACCCACTGTATGTTTACCTGTGCAATCGCTTCCCCAAGTGGCCTAACCTGTGTGCCCTGCTGACGCTGATCCTGTGTATCGTGGTTGTGGTCATTCCAGTATTGCTGGTGGCCAGCTCATTTATCAGTGAGGTAGCAAACCTCTATCAAAATGTTCAGTCCGGCAAGGTCAACCTGGGCGCTAAAGTCGAAGAAGTAAGAGCCGCATTCCCCGGCATCAACGCCGCGCTGGAACGGGTCGGCATGAACTTTGACGGCCTGAAGGAAAGTCTGCTGGGTGGCCTGATGAGCATCGGCAGCCTGATTGCCAAAAATGCCCTCGCACTCGGCCAGAACACGCTGAATTTTTTCGTCAGTCTCGGCCTGATGCTGTACCTCACCTTCTTCCTGATTCGCGACGGCAGCTCGCTGGTAGATCTGCTGATTCGCGCGCTGCCGCTTGGCGATGAACGCGAAAAACTGCTGCTGGCAAAGTTTGCCGAGGTTACCCGTGCGACCATTAAAGGCAACCTGGTAGTGGCTGTTACCCAAGGCACGCTCGGCGGCATCATTTTCTGGGTGCTCGGGTTACCAGCGCCACTGTTGTGGGGTGTGGTAATGACCGTGCTGTCTCTGCTACCTGCGGTGGGCGCGGCAATTATTTGGTTTCCCGCGGCGCTGTATCTGTACGCCACCGGCGACGTGATCAAGGCCACCGTGCTGATGCTGTACGGTGTACTGGTAATCAGCCTGGTGGACAACATCCTGCGACCAATTCTGGTAGGGCGTGACACCAAACTGCCGGATTACATGGTGCTGTTTTCCACCGTTGGCGGCCTGATGCTGTTTGGTATCAGCGGTTTCGCCATCGGCCCGCTGCTGGCGGCGCTGTTTATGGCGTTCTGGCAAATCTTTATGCGGGAGTTTCTCGGCGACACCGGTACGCTGTCACCGCCGCAAACTGCGCAGCTGCCCGAAGTGGAGGCCAATGCCGGGGTATCTGACCGGGACGGCTAACGCACCAATCCAGATTGAACTTCTCAGCGTAATGTCTCAGGTATTCCCTGAATGTCTTATCGCAACTGAGGTAAACGATGATTAAAGCGCTCGCCCTGTTCTTCACGGTTTTACTGGCCATCAGCGGCTGCAGTGCGCCGAGTATCGAATCCTATGCGGATAAGACGCCACGGTTTGTGGCCGAAGAGTTTTTCTCCGGGCCGATGAAAGCCTACGGCGTGGTGAAAGACCGCAGCGGCGCAGTCACCCGCAAGTTCGTCGCCGAACTGAATGGCAGCTGGGAAGACGGCCGCGGGATCTTGCGGGAAAAGTTCGAGTTCGATGACGGCGAGATTCAGTATCGCAACTGGGTGATGGTGCCGAATGCACAAGCGTCGGTGGGGCCGGTGCGCGCCTTTACCGCCACGGCAGAAGATGTGGTGGGCGAATCCACCATGCGCACCGCGGGCAATGCGGTATTTATGCGCTATGTACTGCAGGTGCCCTACAAGGGGCGCACCCTCGATCTCAATGTCGACGACAGGATGTATCTGGTGGCACCAAATATCCTGATCGCCGAGTCTAAGCTGAGCAAGTGGGGCTTTAATGTGGGCGAAATTCAGCTCACCATCGTCAAATAATCACTATTGCCGTTGGTTGGTCATGCGCTCTGCCAAAGCGCGCATGGGCTCCTGATTAACCACCAGCAAGCCCTCACCCGCGCGATCCAGGTCGGCGATCAATAAAATCACCAGCGCAAACGCAAGTGCCAGGGAGATCGCGACTGGCGCGGAGCCCCGCGCATTGATCCCCAGCTGTACGCCCAGCCCAAATACCGCCAGCGCGCTGATGGTATAAAGCGCGGCCCAGATGGCCCCAGGGATCTGATAAATCAATCCGACCTGAACCCGCTTGGAATGCAGGTCAATCACCTCGTTCAACGACTCATAAAACGCTCTTACATGTATCGCGTTCACCGCGTCATTGTCCTGACTGCTACCCAGCAGCTGCCACAGCGCGCCATGAATCTCTTCGCTGCGCACCATTGCCTCGAAGGTTTCCGCCATACTGCGACGGGTCGGGTCGGTGCTACGCACCTCGGCGTATTCTCTAAGCAGTTGCCGTACCTGCGCACGCTCGGCCGCCGGTAAAAAATCGGCGCGCAAAAACGTCGTTTCGATGGCATTGACCTCATCCAGCAACAACGCCTTGCGTTCGCTAAAACGCTCCGAGGTCATATTGAATGTGAGCGCGAGCATAAACGCGAGCAACCCCAGCATGGCCGCGACGGCGCTGCCAATGGAGCTATCCTGCTGATCGGCGCGCTGGCGCGCTAACCGGTGGCCCACCAGGTAGCCGCAGGATAGCGCCAGCAGAATCAGCAGCACGGATATGAGGTAGATAATCGAGAGCGGTAATGTGGTGAGAAAGTTGAACATTTACGCTTGAGTCAGGCAGAAATCGTTAAGCCACTCTCAAGTCTGGATCATTCCAATGCGCTCTGCACACACAGCAAGCGAGTCTCAGGCCTTTTTGACAAACTCTGACTTGAGTTTCATGGCGCCAATCCCATCAATTTTGCAATCGATATCGTGATCGCCTTCCACCAGGCGGATGTTCTTTACCTTGGTACCTACCTTAACCACCAGTGACGAGCCTTTTACCTTCAGGTCCTTGATCACCGTCACCGTGTCGCCGTCCTGCAGCGCGTTGCCGTTGGCGTCGCGAATAGTCAGGGCCTCGTCATCTGACGCATCCGCGGCGCTCCATTCATGTCCGCACTCCGGGCACACAAACAGGCCGCGGTCTTCATAGGTGTATGCGGAGTTGCACTTCACGCAATTGGGTAATTCGCTCATAGCTTTGGATACATCTTGTGGCAGGAAATTGAGGATAGCGGGTTTGCATTGGCGCTAGCATAGCGACCAGGGGCCCCGCTGGGAATACGGGGCGCGACCTGGATCTTTTTAGTTTGCCGGACAGGGAGCGGCGTTAGTCTTCGCCGCCGTTCATGCCCAGCTCTTTCAGCTTGCGGGTCAGCGTGTTGCGTCCCCAGCCAAGCAGCTCAGCGGCATCGCGCTTGCGGCCGGCGGTGTGCTTGAGGGCAATCTCAATCAGTGCGCGCTCGAAGGCCGGCACCGCCTCGCTGAGGATCTCACGCTGGCCAGTGGCCAGGGCCTGATCTGCCCACAGGCGCAGCGCCTTTTGCCAGTCCTGCGGTGCTTCACTGGTGGCGCCCTGCTGATGCAGTTCCGGCGGCAGATCTTCGATATGCACTTCGCGGCCCGAAGCCATCACGGTGATCCAGCGGCAGGTGTTTTCCAGCTGGCGCACGTTACCCGGCCAATCGAGTCCGGACAGGTACTCTTCGGTTTCCGCGGTAAGAATTTTCGGCTCGACACCCAGGTCCTTGGCGGCACTGTTGAAGAAGTGGCGTACCAGGCGCGGAATATCCTCGCGGCGGTCGGAGAGTCGCGGGATGTGGATACGGATTACGTTGAGGCGGTGGAACAAGTCCTCGCGGAACTTGTGCTCCTCTACGAGGCGCTCCAGGTCCTGGTGTGTCGCGGCAATAATGCGCACATCCACTTTCACCGGCGTATGCCCACCGACGCGATAAAACTCGCCATCGGCCAGCACCCGCAACAGCCGGGTCTGAGTCTCGGCAGGCATATCACCGATCTCATCCAGGAACAGGGTGCCGCCATTGGCCTGCTCGAAGCGTCCGGCGCGCTGTGCGCTGGCGCCGGTGAACGCGCCCTTTTCATGGCCGAACAATTCCGATTCCATCAGGTCCTTGGGAATCGCCGCCATGTTCAGCGCAATAAACGGCTGGTTCTTGCGCGGGCTGTGGTTGTGTAGTGCCGCCGCCACCAGTTCTTTACCGGTACCGGACTCACCATTGATCAACACCGTGATGTTCGAGTGGGACAGGCGGCCGATCGCGCGGAACACCTCCTGCATCGCCGGCGCTTCACCAATAATCTCTTTATTGCCAGTGCCATTTTCGATCACCACCGACTCTTCCGGCTGCTGCTCGTTGGCCAGCGCCAGCGCGCGGCGGGTAACCGCCACGGCCTCATCCACATCAAACGGCTTGGGCAGGTATTCGAACGCACCGCCCTGGTAGGCGGCAACCGCGCTGTCGAGATCCGAGTGTGCGGTCATGATGATTATGGGCAGGTTGGGGCGCTCGGCCTGGAAACGCTGCAGCAATTTGAAACCGTCAGAACCGGGCATGCGGATATCGCTGATCACGACATCGGGTGACTCGCTGTAAAAGTCATCCAGCGCCCGGTCGCCATTCTCGTAACAGGTCGTGTCGATGCCGGCGCGGGATAGTGCGCGCTCGAGCACCCAGCGGATGGAACGGTCGTCATCAATGATCCAAACACGGTTGTTCATAATAATTTTCCGGCCTGCGTTCTAAGTCAAAAATCTGTACGTATTCGGTGCTGTCGCGGCTATTCCGAAGCCAGCGGCAGATAAATCTGGAATTCCGTTTGCCCGGGCTCGCTCTCACATTTAATGAGCCCGCGGTGCTGGTTAATAATGTGCTGCGAGAGGGACAGCCCCAGTCCAGTGCCCTCCGCGCGCCCCGAAATCATCGGGTAGAAAATACGTTCGCGGATGTCCTCCGGTATGCCCGGCCCGTTATCCACAACATCGATGCGGCACACCAGTGAGCAGTGGCGGCGACCGATGGTGAACTGGCGCTGCACCCGGGTGCGGATCATCAGGCTGCCCTTGTCGAGGCCAATGCTCTCGGCGATGGCCTGCATGGCATTGCGGGCAATATTCAATACCGCCTGGATCAGCTGCTCGCTGTCGGCGGGAATGTCCGGAATCGATGGGTCGTAGTCCCGCTCGATAATCAATGCGCCGCTGCACTCCGCCTCGATCAGCTGCGCTACCCGCTCGGTAATGGTGTGTACATTGACCGGCTGCAGTTGTACCGGCTTGCGCGGGCCCAGCATGCGGTCCACCAGATTGCGCAGGCGATCCGCCTCTTCGATGATGATCTGGGTGTATTCACCCAGGCCTTCGTCATCCAGCTCTTTCAATTCTGTTTGCAGTAACTGTGCCGCCCCGCGAATACCACCCAGTGGATTCTTCACCTCATGCGCCATGCCGCGCACCAGGTTGCGGGTAGTCTCCTGCGCGGAAAGCAGCGCGTCTTCGCGAGCGATGCGCAGCAGGCGATCCATCGACTGCACTTCCAGCAGCAACAAACCCAGGTCCGGCAGCGGGGTTACCGAGTAATCCACGGTGCACTCTTCCAGGTTGTGCAGCAGCCACAGGGCGCGGCGCACCGTGTACTTCTCGCCACTGGCCAGGGACGCTCGCAACGCCTCGAGCGCCGCCGGGTTTTCCCGCACCACCTCTTCCAGCGGCTGGCCACTGGCGCGCGCATTGGAAACCGCTATCAGGTTTTCCGCGGCGGAGTTCAGGTAGCAGAGCGCCAGCTTGTCATCGAGCACCAATACGGCCGAGGTGAGGTTGTCCAGCAGCAGGCGTAACTGACGATCGTTGAGCATTCCAGCTTCCGAGGTTGAGGCGTTAAGTGTCGCGATGTTGTTCACTTGTCCGATTCGCCTATTGGGAGTGCAAGAAGCAAACCAAAATGGCGCAAAAAACAGATGAAACAGAATGAATTAGGGGGCACTGGCGGCGTCGGCCACCAGCGCGCGCACCATTATTGTGCATTGAGTGAAAAATAGCCAATTCTGGTGTTCATTGCGGGGCACGGGAGATGACTGAGAGTGGCGCGGTGTGCTCCGGGGTTTGCCGTTGGGCGGGTGAGAGCGGGTGTAGCAGGCGAGTGCGCCCGCTCGAAGGGCGCGCAAGCCGAAATAGACTAGGTATTCGCGGTAGCGGTATCAGCGGGGCTGGGGGCTGGGCGGCTTCGCGATACCCGGCACCTGCGGCGCCTGGGGCATCTGCGGTGCCTGCTGGGCAGGGAAGTCCGGTATCTGTCCGCCGGGTCGCTTCACATGGACCTGAATGGTTTGCGATTGCGCCAGCGGCTGGCCGGTGGCGCTGTACAGCACCGCCTGGATGGTATGGGTACCGCGCTCAAGCGCGGAGATGTCCAGGCTGTTGGTGGATGAGCCGCCGCTCCAGCGCTGGCCATCGATGACCGCGAAAAAGCGGTAACCGTCTCGCGGCACCGGATTCAGGGCCACCTGCAGCACGATAAAGCGCTGGCCGGGCGGGATGGTCGCATCATCCGCCGGGCTGACAATGGCGAAGCTGATGGGCCCCAGGTCTTCGCGCTGGCGCTCATCGCCGGAGCGCGGAGATAGCTTGCGCGTGGGCAGCGCGCTTTTCGGCGCAATGGGCTGCACATTGATTGGCCCAATCTCAATCTTTTCCACCTTCTCGCCCGCCGGTGCGGTGTCGCTGAAGGTCACGCGGCCGTCGGGTCCGACGATTTTGTACACCGAGCCACTACCAGTACCTGAGCCACCCTTGGTGGTGTCGGACTTGTCCTGGGCGCTCGCGGTGGCAATCAGCAGTGCCGCCAGTGGCACCGCAAGCAACGCGGTCAGTTTGATCATGGTTGCTCCCGCAGTCGTGTTTTCAACTTACCTGTTTAGTAAGGCTAGTGTACTCGCGAACACGGGCGCGACGTAAAGCGCCTGTGCACAAAAGAGCCATAAAAAGCGCATAAAAAAAGCCCACACCGCAAGGTGTGGGCTTTCTCGTCATCTTTGCGCCGTTCTCACCAATCTCCCGAAGGAAAATCGGCGGCGGCGCGCTGATGATACCTGCTTATACGGAATAGTACAGGTCGAACTCAACCGGGTGAGTGGTCATGTTCACACGCTGAACTTCTTCACGCTTCAGCTCGATGTAAGCATCGATCGCGTCGTCGGTGAATACGCCACCTTCGGTCAGGAACGCGCGGTCCTGATCCAGTGCGTCCAGAGCCTGTTCCAGGCTGGAAGCAACGGTCGGGTACTCGGCCAGCTCTTCCGCCGGCAGATCGTACAGATCCTTGTCCGCAGCATCGCCAGGGTGGATCTTGTTCTTAACGCCGTCGAGGCCAGCCATCAGCAGAGCGGAGAAGGCCAGGTACGGGTTAGCGGTCGGATCCGGGAAGCGAGTTTCGATACGCTTGCCTTTCGGGCTCGGTACGAACGGGATACGGATGGACGCAGAACGGTTACGCGCGGAGTAGGCCAGGATTACTGGCGCTTCGAAGCCCGGAACCAGACGCTTGTAGGAGTTGGTAGACGCGTTACAGATCGCGTTCAGCGCGCGTGCGTGCTTGATGATACCACCAACGTAGAACAGGGCAGTTTCAGACAGTCCAGCGTAAGCGTCGCCAGCGAACTGGTTTACGCCGTCTTTGCTGAAGGACTGGTGTACGTGCATACCAGAACCGTTGTCGCCTACCAGCGGCTTCGGCATGAAGGTCGCAGTTTTGCCGTAAGCGTGCGCTACGTTGTGTACCGCGTACTTCAGGATCTGAACTTCGTCCGCTTTCTTGGTCAGAGTGTTCGCGCCAACGCCGATTTCACACTGGCCAGCAGTACCCACTTCGTGGTGGTGTACTTCAATTTCCAGACCCATGGCTTCCATAGCGGAACACATGGCGGCACGTACGTCGTGCAGGGAGTCGACCGGAGGAACCGGGAAGTAACCGCCCTTAACGCCCGGACGGTGGCCCATGTTGCCGTCGGTGAAATTAGCGCCGGAAGACCAGGCCGCTTCTTCGGAGTTGATTTTGTAGAAGGCGCCGCCCATTTCGGCACCCCAGGTGATGTCGTCGAATACGAAGAACTCAGGCTCCGGACCGAACAGCGCGGTGTCACCGAAACCAGTGGACTTCAGGTATTCCTCAGCGCGCAGAGCGATGGAACGCGGGTCGCGCTCGTAGCCCTGACCGGTGATCGGGTCAACGATGTTACAGCGAACGATTACGGTCGCTTCATCGGTGAACGGGTCCAGGAATGCAGTTTCGTCGTCCGGCATCAGGATCATGTCGGATTCGTTGATGCCTTTCCAACCGGAGATGGAGGAGCCATCGAACATCTTGCCTTCTTCGAAGAACTCGCCGTCAACTTCCTTGCTGGGAAGGGAAACGTGTTGTTCCTTACCTTTGGTATCGGTGAAGCGCAGGTCTACCCATTTAGCTTCGCTCTCTTTGATGAGCCCGAGCGTTTTCGCTGACATTACAGTCCTCCAGGAATGAAAAAGTTATGTTCGCGCCAATTCGCTTTATCTTGTGGCAACTGTAAAAGCAAAGAGTGTGCCAAATTGGGGCAAATTGACGGCAAGGGGGTTCGGGGAATCGGATTTGGTTGCTGGGGAGAACAATCGAATAGAAATCATCCAACCCGGACCAGCATTAACACGCCAGCTTTCCCGGGTGGCCCGCAGCATTCCCAAAAATGGTGCCCCCAAACCTCCATCCGCACCATTTTAGGGCGATAAACACGCAATTGGCACCAATTTGGTGCCACAAGCAAATTCGCGATAGCGAGTTTATAATTCGCCACCTCTCCCGGGAAGCCAGTAAATCCTTTCCGGCCTCAAATTCAACCGCGGTTCCGGCACATCCCTTATGCACTTTGTCGTTAAATTTTTCCCAGAGATCACCATCAAGAGCAATCCCGTGCGCAAGCGCATGTCGCGACAGCTCGCAGACAATCTGCGCAAGTTGATGCGACAACTGGATGACCGTATTCAGGTGCGCAAAGACTGGGAAAAAATCGACGTGACCGCGCCGGACGCAGTATCCCATCTTTCCGAGCGCATTGAAGAGGTACTGGCGCACACCCCGGGCATCGCCAACTTTGCCCGCGTGCAGCAGTTCCCGCTGGGCGACCTGGACGATATCTACCAGAAGACCCTCGCCATCTGGGGCCCGCAACTTGCCGGCAAGACATTTTGCGTGCGGGTAAAACGCACCGGCAAACACGACTTCCAGTCGCTGGACGTGGAGCAGTACGTGGGCGGCGGCCTCAACCAGAACACCGACGCCGCCGGCGTGAAGCTGAAGAAACCCGACATCACCGTGAAGCTGGAAATCCGTCACGACAAGCTGAACGTGATCGAGGAGCTGCACCAGGGCCTCGGCGGCTTCCCGCTGGGCACCCAGGACCCGGTCATCTCACTGGTGTCCGGCGGCTTCGACTCCACCGTGTCCAGTTACCTCACCATCAAGCGCGGTATCCGCACCCATTTCCTGTTCTTTAACCTGGGCGGCCGCCAGCACGAGCTGGGGGTAAAGGAAGTGGCGTTTTACCTGTGGGACAAATACGGCTCCTCCCACCGGGTGCGCTTTGTCACCGTTCCTTTTGATGAGGTCGTGGCAGAAATCCTGGAGAAGGTGGACGACTCCTATATGGGTGTGACCCTGAAGCGCATGATGCTGCGCGCGGGTTCGGTCATCGCCAAGGAACTGGAAGTGGATGCGCTGGTAACCGGCGAAGCCATCGCCCAGGTTTCCAGCCAGACGTTGAAGAACCTGGCAGTAATCGACAGCGTGACTGACACTCTGGTGTTGCGCCCACTGATCACTTCCGACAAAACCGACATCATCCGCACCGCACGCGAGATCGGCACCGAAGAGTTCGCCGCGAATATGCCCGAATACTGCGGCGTGATCTCGGTGAAACCCACCACCCGCGCGAAAATGGAAAAAGTCGAAAACGAAGAAGCGCGCTTCGACTTCACGGTGCTCGACCGCGCGGTGGGCAACCGGGTAATGCAAAACATCGATGAGGTAATGGATGACCTGGGTGAAGACGTCCCACCGGTGGACATCTTTAAAGAGCCCGGCGATGCCATCATTATCGATATCCGCCACCCCACCGAGGAAGAGGTGAACCCGCTGGAACTCGACGATGCGGAAGTGGAGACCATTCCCTTCTACCGCCTCAGCACCGCCTTCCAGAAGCTGGATAAGGACAAACAGTACCTGCTGTACTGCGCGCGCGGGGTGATGAGCCAGCTGCACGCATCGCACCTGCTCGACGAAGGCTATCGCAACGTGGGTGTCTTCCGTCCGGAGATCCCGCACCAGGGCAAATAACGCCCGCACTCCCCTGCTAGACCGCCGCAACAGGGCCCGCGCCATGACAGGTAGCGGGCCTACAGGCCTGCTCCCGCAACGACAGCACAAAACTTTGCAGTCAGCACTTTCTTCGAGGCGAAGTGTCGCCTGAATCATTTTTGTAACAATTTGTTAGCTTTTGCTGCGTTCGCTAGCGACACACGGAATCACTGTGATAAAAGTTGCCAGCGATAAAAAAATAACAACTGTCCAATGTTTCCACGAAGTCTAATAACGCTGTTAAGCCTGCTCGTCGTCTGCACTCAAGTCGCGGCCGAAGAGTCACGCGCGCCGGTCTGGAAGTTGAGCCTGGCGGTGGGCGAGGGGGTTATCGAGAACCCGCTTAAGGGGCGGGATAACGGGACCACCAGCCTGTTGCCGTCCTTCAGCTACTATGGCGAGCGCTTCTTCGTCAGCAACCTCACCGTCGGCTATAGCCTGCTGGAACAAAAGAATTTATATGTGGACCTGGTCGTCAGGCCGAATGAAGACGGGATATTTTTCCAGCTAGACCGTGACGACTACACCATGGCCTCACTGTCGAACATCCTCGGCAGCACCGGCGGCGCCTTCGGCTGGACACCGGAAAACATTTCACGGGATATCTCCGCGGTCGCGGGGCCGAGCGCAACATTCGTTACCGCGCCGGTGGATATCTCCTTTGCCTATTTTCAGGATATCACCAAGGTCCATTACGGTTCCGAAACCCATCTTAGTTTCGACAAGCAATACCCATTGTTTGGTGGCTCATTCGCCTGGAGCCTGGGCGCCGTGCAAAAAGATGCGGACCTGGTGAACTATTACTACCATCTGCGCCCCGAAGAAGCCGGGAGATTCGCCTATTCCTACACGAGGCAGTTTCCCCCTGACGATGTCACCGACCGCTATGCGCGAATTCAGTTCGCCTATCCACTGGGGAAACACTTCGAACTCAAATTCGCAGCCAAATTCAACCAGTTCGACCTGGATGGTCGAAACCCTCTGATGATTGAAAAGCCGGAAACCCTGAGTTGGTTTGCCGGTGTTCAGTACAGTATCGGTGGTGACCGATGAAACGGCTGTATCTGATTCTCTTCAGCATCTTTCTATTGGGCACCAACCAAGGCGTGCTGGCAGCGGAACTGCGCATCACGCCCTCGCTATGTGCAGTGGCGGAAGATGAAGAGCTGTGCAGCATTTCGGTGACGGTAGATTTCCAAGCGAAAGATGACAATGAATACTGTCTCATCGTTTCCGGGCGCGGGCTGGTAAGCTGCTTTTCAGCGAAAAACGGCCGCTCGCTGCAGGTCTATGTCTCGGCACAAGAAGACCTTTCTTTCGAAGTAACCAATAGTGCGAGTGGATTGCAGGTTGCCCAGACAACACTAAAAGTCGCCAAGTTTCGCCCCAAACGCCACCAGCGCCGCTATGGCTGGGGGTTCTTATGAAGCCCGTAAACGGCTACCGTATCCTGTTGCTCGAAGACGACCAACAGCTCGCCGAACTCACCTTGCGCTTTCTGAGCACGCGCCAGTGCGAAGTGATACACGCAGCCAGCGGCAGGGATTTCCTAAAGGCTTTGCACCATCGCGATTATGATCTGATTATTGCCGACGTCGTGTTGCCCGACGCCAGTGGCTTCCAGTTGTTAGAGCAATGCCGACACCAGATTAACTGCCCGTTAATTTTCCTGAGCGCGCTGAGCTCCATTAACGATCAGGTTAGCGGTCTCGATCTGGGTGCCTGCGATTATCTGGTAAAGCCCGTGGATCCTGAATTGCTGTGGGCAAAGATTACCGCAAATATCAGAAATTCCAAACGTCCCACACTGGTCAGTGATATTTGTTTTGGGCCACTGCAAATCGACCTGACCGCGCGCACGGCTTCCATTTACGGCGATGTCATTGAACTGACCGCAAACGAGTTTGACCTGCTGCTGATTTTTGCCGAGCAACCCACCCAGCTGTTGAGCCGTGAATATCTTTTCCGGCGAGTAATCGGGCGGGAATTTGATGGCCTCGATCGGGTGGTGGACATGCGAGTCAGCCGCCTGCGTAAAAAGCTGGATAGCTTTAACGACGGCGTGGTGATTCGCTCCATTCGCGGCCGCGGCTACGCGTTACATACGACGACTGGTAACAGCTGATGCGTAATCAAATGCTGCGCTTGCTGGGGATTTTTGCCCTTGCACTTATCGTCGTATTGAGCGCATTGAGCGCGCTATACCAAAATTATTCCGATGAGCCCGGTGAATATGCCATCAGTGCCGCGCAACTCGCCAAAGTACTTGAGCACCGCGACACACCTCTTGCCCAAAGCTATCCGCTAACTGCCGTGCACTTTCCCCACGAGCTAATGGAACGCATGCAAGGCGGAGAAATTATCGGCCTGGACAACGGCGATGAGCAGATCCTTTTCTACCACCTGAGTGATACAAATGTTGTCCAGATAGGCCCCTTCCCGCAGCGACAGCAGGAAAATGTAACCCAATGGCGGCTGTTATTTATTGGCGCCATGCTACTGGTTTTGCTGGCCGCTATCTGGCCAATGTTTCGTGATCTGAATCGCCTGCAAAATACGGCGATTCGTTTCAGTAACAAACCATTCCGCCTGCCTTCGCGCACCAGCCGCCGTTCGACCATTTACCCTCTGGCGGAGACCTTTCGCCGCAACGCCAATATCGTGCTCGGATACTGTCAGATGAATCAGGATCTGGCACGCACCATTGCGCACGAAATTCGCACGCCCCTGGCAAGGATTAAATTCCAGCTCGCGCTCGAAAACAAAGCTAACGAAAGCAATGACGGCAACCGCATGATCGCCCAGGCCACGGGCGATATCGAATCGCTGATCGAGAAATACCTGACCTTTGCCAAGATAGAGATTCAAGAACAGTTTATTTCCCGCAAGCAGAACGCACTCAATTCATTTTTCAGCACCCTGTCGGATTCTCTCGAGGTGCAGTGCCCGGACTTACAGATCGGCTACTACTTCGCCGACGGCAATGCCTGGTTTGAACCGGATTCGTTAACCATCGCGATTCACAACCTGGTGACCAATGCAAGCAAATACGCTGAGGATCGCGTGGATGTGCGTTTTCATCACGATATCAACCGCTGCGTCCTGACCATCGAGGACAACGGGCCCGGGCTCGCGGGTGACGCGCTGGAGCTGACCGACGCCTTTACGCGCTCGGCAACAGATGATCAGGGCTACGGGCTGGGCCTGTATATCGTCAAAAAAGTGATGATGTGGCACGACGGAGAATTTCAGTTGGACCGCTCACCGACACTCGGTGGTACCCGCGCCACACTCAGCTGGCCAAATTCCGCCTGAACGACCACATCTAAGGCTGCCCATGCAGCCCTCAAATCTCTAGATCTCGTCCCCAGGTCACGGCTATTCCGCGTCGGTAAAGACATCATATTCAACCACCTGTACCAGTGCCACTTTCCCACCGGCGAAGCAGCGCCCTGCAACTAAACTGAAAATATTCCTTCATGAAGCCGGGACGGGCGGATGCCAACCAATCTGCGAGTAATTACGGGCCTGTGCCTACTCTGCGCACTGTTCTTTGTTGGGGGCTGCGAGCGCACACCGGAAGATGCAGAACCCAGGGATCAGACAGCGAAGGGCACCGAATACGCTGAAGGCGATGCCGACGCCACGGATACCGATGATGGTACTGACGCCACGACCATAACAAGCGCTTCCGGCCAGTCCCATGAAAAGTTCACCGGCAAGGCGGCACAAAAAGGTGATCTCCGCCCCAGTGCCACGTGGGAACCCGACACCACCGCGGAATACCCGATTGGCGCTTTCAATAACTACATCGAAACCGGCGATCTTGATGCGATCAAAAAGCGCGGCATGCTGCGCATTCTGGTAGACATCGCCAATACAGATTCTTTACACCGCGCGGCGACGCAGCAGGATATTGAGATCGAGCTGGCAAGGCAGAAAGCAGAAAAGCTGGGCCTCGAGCCGGTGGTGCTGTTCGTGGAAAATTTTGACCGGCTTATTCCACTATTGATCGAAGGCAAGGGCGATATCATCGCGAACAATCTGGTGCCCACCAGAGAGCGCGCAGAACTCATCGACTTTAGCAAAACCATCGGCAAGACCCATGACACCCTGGTCTCGCAAAAAGATACGCCGGAGGTTAAGCCTGGCGATTCGCTGCAAGGAAAGACTCTCGCGGTTACCAAGGGGACGGTTTTTGAGACCCGCGGCAGGGAAATCGCCAAACAACACCCGGGCCTCAAGCTTGAGGTGGTCACACAAAATTATGTCGAACTGGCAATCGACGTTTCCATGGGGCATATCGACTTCACGGTGATCGATGAACAGATTTTCGATCTGGTGCAACAGTTCCGTGACAATATCAAAAAAAATGTGGTGTTTGAGCGCGAAGACCCGCTGACCATCGGTATTCGCAAAGACTCACCGCAGTTACAGCAGGCACTCAATGAGGCCATCCGCAGCATCAAGCTGACCAGTCCGCATGCCCGCCATATCGGCGACCTGGATTCAATCAAGGAACGCGGCGTACTCCGCGCGGTTACCCGCAACCATCCGGGCACCTATTTCATGTGGAAAGGGCGAGTGATGGGGTACGAATATGAACTGCTGCAAAAATTTGCCAAGAGCCTCGGCGTGCGACTGGAGATAGTGGTTGCTCCCACGCACCGGGAAATATTCACCATGGTACGTGACGGCAAGGCAGATGTTGCTGCCAGCCTGATCTCTGACACCGAGGCGCGGGATGAAGCGGGTATGGACTTTGGTCCCCACTACATACAAGCAGCGGTATCCATTGTTGGCCAGCCGGAGGACAAGTTAGAGAAGCTGGAAGACTTGAACGGCAGAACCATTCACCTGCTGAAATCCAGCAGCCAGTTCGAACTGCTGATGCAGCTGATGCAAGAGCGGCCCGAATTTAAGGATTTAAAGATCGATGTTGCACTGGTTCCGGAAGATTTGACCATCCCGCAGATTCTCGATCACGTGGCCGATGGTGAGTACGATCTTACGATTGCCGATGACATTACCGTGCGCCTGGAAAAACATTGGCGTAACGATATTGTGAAGATTTACGACCTCAAAATTGAAGATAATTTTTATGCGTGGATGGTACGGGAAAGCAATCCCCAGCTGCTCGCCGCAATCGAGAAGTTCTTTAACAGACCCAAAATCGTCAAGTTACGCGATACCCTGTACAAAAAATATTTTGACCAACCGCGCCGCACCCGCGATGAAATTAAATCGCTCAGCGTGAAGGGCAAAATCTCCCCCTACGACGAGCTCATTAAGAAATATGCGGAGGAATTTAACTTCGACTGGAGACTGATCGTCGCACAGATGTTTCAAGAGAGCTCATTCAACCCAAAAGCAAAATCCTGGGTGGGTGCGCAGGGCCTGATGCAGGTGATGCCGGATACCGGCAAGCAGGTGGGTGAGAAGAACCTGTTCGACCCTGAAACCAGTGTGCGTGCCGGCCTGAAGTACCTGCGCTGGCTGTATCGCAAATTTGAGGACAAAGGGATCAGCCCCGAGAACAGAATGTGGTTCACCCTCGCCTCGTACAACGCCGGTCTCGGCCACGTGTACGACGCGCAGGATCTGGCGGAGGAAAAAGGCTGGGACCGCAATGTCTGGTTTGGCAATGTGGAAAACGCGATGCTGCTGCTTTCAGAGCGGAAATACTACTCCAAGGCACGCTACGGTTACGCACGCGGGCAGGAACCCTACGATTACGTACGCAAAATTTCCCAACGCTTCCGCACTTACGCGGCGCTTCTGGAAGCCTACCGTCGCCAACAGGACGTCAGTGCAATTCACTGTGTGGTGGCTGCAGCCTGGCCAAATTGGCTTAGTTCCTATGCTTCGGGGCCAGCCTCCACCCCTGAGCGATGCGGGCAAGCGGGGACACTGGCCAGTACTCACTGACGCCAGAGCGGCCTCGGCGGGAGCATCCTCACTCGCGCGAATGCGAAGCTGTGTTCTACGAAATGGTAAGACTCAGAGTTCGAAGGCGCGCACATCCGCCAATATCGAGTCCTCCGTATCGCGTTGATGCGTGCAACTAGACGTTTGTTGGCAGCGCGGGTGAACGGCTCAACTGCCAACAAAGCGACTTTTTCGCACAACTTTTCACCAGTTCAACTCCCAATTGCCACATTTCAGCTCTATAATGCGCGCGCCTTGGCCGGACAGCCGCTGTTTTCCTCTCAGCCCAGCCCCCGCCTGACCTAATTCTCTGGTGTGACCCTACGGTTACGCCCAATCACGCATTACGCCCAGAGGCCCCCTGTGATAGACAATCTTCGCAATATCGCGATCATCGCCCACGTTGACCACGGCAAGACCACCCTGGTGGACAAGCTGCTGCAGCAGTCCGGCACCCTCGACCGCCGCAGCGCCGATTCCGAGCGCGTGATGGACTCCAACGATCAGGAAAAAGAGCGCGGTATTACCATCCTCGCCAAGAACACCGCGATCAACTGGAACGACTACCGTATCAACATCGTGGACACCCCTGGGCACGCCGACTTCGGTGGTGAGGTAGAGCGCGTACTGTCTATGGTGGACTCGGTGCTGCTGCTGGTAGACGCGGTAGACGGCCCCATGCCGCAGACCCGCTTCGTAACCCAGAAGGCGTTCGAGCAGGGCCTGAACCCGATCGTGGTCATCAACAAAATCGACCGCCCGGGCGCGCGTCCGGACTGGGTGATGGACCAGGTATTCGACTTGTTCGACAGCCTCGGCGCCACCGACGAGCAGCTGGACTTCCCGGTCATCTACGCTTCCGCCCTGAACGGCATTGCCGGTACCGATGAAACCGATATGGCGGACGACATGACCCCGCTGTTCCAGATGATCGTCGACAAGGTTGAGCCGCCCAAGGTTGACCAGGACGGCCCTTTCCAGATGCAGATCTCCGCACTGGACTACAACAGCTACGTGGGCGTGATCGGTGTTGGCCGCATCACCCGCGGCACCCTGAAGCCGAACCAGCAGACCGTGGTACTCGACCGCGAAGGCAACTCCCGCAAAGCCAAGGTACTGCAGGTAATGGGTTACCTGGGCCTCGAGCGTGTGGAAGTGGAACAGGCCAGCGCCGGTGACATCGTCTGTATTACCGGTGTGGGTGAGCTGAATATTTCCGACACCCTGTGTGACCCGGAAAACCCGGAAGTGCTGCCTGCACTGACCGTGGACGAGCCCACCGTAAGCATGACTTTCCAGGTGAACGACTCGCCGTTCGCCGGCCTGGACGGCAAGTACGTTACCAGCCGCAACATCAAGGAGCGCCTGGACCAGGAACTGATCCACAACGTGGCACTGCGTGTGGAACAGGGCGATTCCCCAGACAAGTTCAAGGTATCCGGCCGTGGTGAACTGCACCTGTCGGTACTGATCGAATCCATGCGTCGCGAAGGCTTCGAGCTGGGTGTATCCCGCCCGGAAGTAGTCCAGAGAATCGTCGACGGTGAAGTACAGGAGCCGTACGAGCAGGTAGTGATCGACGTCGAAGATCAGCACCAGGGTTCCATTATGGAAGAGCTCGGTCTGCGCAAGGCTGAACTCACCAACATGGAACCGGACGGCAAGGGCCGTGTGCGCCTGACCTTCGTGGTACCGTCCCGCGGCATGATCGGTTTCCGTAACCAGTTCCTGACCCTGACCAGTGGCTCCGGCATCATGACCAGTATCTTCGACCACTACGGTCCGGTGAAGGAAGGTGACGTAACCAGCCGCATCAACGGTGTACTGGTATCCATGGTGAAAGGTAAGACCCTGGCTTACGCCCTGTATGCACTGCAGGACCGCGGCCGTCTGTTCCTGGGCCACGGTGAAGAGATTTACGAAGGCCAGATCGTCGGCCTGCACTCCCGTGACAACGACCTGGTGGTTAACCCCACCAAGGCCAAGCAGCTCACCAACGTGCGCGCCGCGGGTACCGATGAAGCCCTGACCCTGACTCCGCCGGTGCGCCACACCCTGGAGCAGGCGCTGGAGTTTATCGAAGACGACGAACTGGTAGAGGTAACCCCGAACCACATTCGTCTGCGCAAAAAAATCCTGCAGGAAAATATGCGCAAGCGCGCGAAGAAGTAATTTCTTCCACGCACAAAAAAACGGGGCCAACTGGCCCCGTTTTTTATTGGCTCAACACAAATATTTATTCGTAAATGTGCAGCCACAGATCGTCGCCGGTGCCATTGTCATTAATGGCGTATTCAAAGGCGTCTTTCGGATAGCGCACACCTTCTCCAGAAACATTCGAGTTATAGCTGCCCCACTTCTGCAGGTTCCACTGACCGAACGGATCATTCACGGTGTAGTACTCACCATCAAAGTCGGTCACCACCATGATGTGGCCCGGATTGGTGAACCAGCCGTGCACAATCGCCAGCTTGCCGGATGTGACTGCGTCGCGCAGCTCCTGAATGGTACCGTTGGTTTTACTGTCCGCACGCTTGCTGCTGCCGGCGCGAATCGCCATCTGGTTAAAGCCCCACTCCAGGTCCGGCACCGTTTGCAGTACCCCACCAAGTTCTTCGTACAGGTAATCCGGGGTGCGGCCATTAGCGGCCGGGCTGGTGAAACCGAAGTGGTCGGTAACCATCGCCAGTGAGGTGATGGAGCAGGTGCCGTAGGGGTCGTAGTAGTTTTCGGTTTGCTTCCAGTAGGGAATCGCAACCGGCGCCGGCGGGTCTACCGGATCAACGGGATCGACAATCACACCGGAATCACCCAGATAATCGGTCAGGTCGTTATTGCCGGTGTTGCAGTCGGTCGCATCAAACTCGGACATATTCCAGTCGAGTGCTGCCCAGTCATCCCACACCGCCTGCGGTACGGAGCCGCCGGGCACACGCCAGATTGAGGTATTCGGCCCCGACGCTTCCAGGAAGTCCGTGAGCTGTGCTGGGGTGATGTCGTCGTACTCGGTGGAAACGATATGCCAAATCGGCTTCTGCGCACCCATCTCACGGTACTCGCAGTTACCCGCAGCAATCCACTGCTTGGCCGCCTGCATGTAGGGCTGGCCCCAGACTTCGACATAGGTCTGCGGCATATGGAAATCCACATACTGGTCGATGATGCCTACATTCATACCCTGATCCATCGGGTTACCCCAGGTGGTGGTGCCGATGGGGAAACTGCCGGAGAAATGTCCATCGCGTTCCGCGTCATCACGTGCGGTAAGCATTGCCTGATAAATGCTGTGCAGTTCGGTAGTGGTGTTGTTGAACTCTACTTCCACATCCAGAACAAAACCCACATAGCCATACTTGGCGGCATAATAAAGTGCATCCGCCTGCGCACTTTCATTGCCCGGGTAGTTATAGGACCAGGCCCAGGGCTCGATACCGCGGGAGCGGTAAATATCGGTGGTGGTAGTTGAGCAGGCATCGGCGAACAGATCACAGTTCTGCGAGCCGTCGGCGATCTTAATAAAGATACGCTTTACACCCGTTGCCGCCAGCTCGTCTGCCAACTGGGTGTGGGTGCGGCCGAGGCCGGCTTCGTCGATGTACCACAGCCACACACCAAATTTATTCACCAGCTGCGGAGCGGGATCTGGATCCGGCGCGTTAGCGATCTCATCTTTTACCGCGAGGTAGAAGTTCGCTGACCAGCGATTGGTGTAACACGCAGTGCCGCCACCCAAGCGATCACACGCCTCGACCTCTTCGCCCTTGAAGTTGCCGTACACATTGTTTTCCGCGCCGCTTACCTGTTCAAAACAGTGGCCGCCGTAGGTTGGCGAGCGCACGGTATCGTCCGGGCAGCTGCCGGTGCCGCGTAGATTTTCGGTGAAGCCGCGGGACCAGCGCAGCACTTCGATATTGGTGCCCTGTACTGGGTAGGTGTAGGTATTGGTACACGCACTACCACCGCCATAGGCAACACATTTGTCGACCATCGCATTGGTGAATGGGCCAAAAGCATCGGTTTCGGTTGCACAAAAATCTAGCGAGGAGTCAAAGGTGGAGCCTTCCGGACACAGGGCGTGTCCTTTTGCGCAAAACATTAGCGCCGCCACCAGAAAAACTTTTCTGAGCGTCATGGTTTTTTCCTGTATTTATTTTTTTAAAGGAAAAGACAAGGGACCGCAGAGCGCACAGCCAGAATTACGGCGCTCACCGCTGTCTCCTGAGCGTGTTATATGACGGGCAGAGTTTCTAAAGAAAATCAGAATCTATCGGTAGGAGCGATTGTAGAAAGAAATCAGCTTGAACAAATGTCTAGCAACAAGGAAAAAATAGCAAGAGGAAAATCACGAAAAGGTGAACCCTCAGGCCCACCTCTTCGTTTCGGCGCGATTAAGCCGGCGGTGCGGTAGCGACAAAAGTTGGATCTTCGCTGGCAATTTCCAGCAGGCGCTGCAAGTTCTCATGGCCAGCAATTGAAAAGCGATTACGGAATTGCCCCCAGGCCACACCAACCGCTACGCGATAGTCGGCATCATTAAACTCACTGACTACGGGCAACGGCGTCGAGTTCAGCTCACCCAAAATCGATTCAACACGCTTTTGCTGACGGCGCGTGTATACATTGTCGTTCAGGTCCAAACCGGAGCGTTCCAGCAGGAATAAATTGATTGCACTGTCCAGCAAGGTATTCCCAAGGCAATAGCGATCAAGATCTTGTATGTCGCCGATAAATTCCTGCCCGGCTTTTTCACGTACATATTTTACGATGCTCGTGGAGTCGGTGAGCTTGAGTGCACCATCCTCTAGGAACGGCACGCGCAAGGTTGGGGTACCGGGATCTTTGCTGGTATGAATATCCAGCTCGACCATTTCCCAATCTAGGCCAGACTGCATCAGGGCAATACGGCAGTGGCGCACAAAGGGTGAAGTGAAGCTTCCAAAAAGTTTCATGGCGCAGAGGTTCCTTTTACAAATCCATACCCGGGAGGCGGGACCTGCATCATGACGAAAAGAAGGATGCGCGGCAAATAAAAAACGGGCCACTTGGCCCGTTCTTTAGTCGGTAGTCAATCACCAATTAGAAATTGAAGCGAGTACCCAGCTCCGCGACAAAGCTGCTCATTTCCATATCAAAGCGGGCGTCGAACAGGTCCGCGTTGACGCGGATATCGTCGGTTTCGCGCCAGCGCACACCACCGAACACGGTCAGCTGCTCGGTGGCATCAAAGTTAACACCGGCCATGACCTGATAGGCAAATACACTGTCGTCATCGTTGATGATCGTTACGCCGGACGGACGATACTCGATGTCGACATCGGCGTTACCAATACCGGCGCCGATGTAGGGCTTAAACGGACTGCCCAGATCGAAGTCGTAATACACATTGGCAAACAGATACTTTGCGTCGAATTCACCGCGGCCATCGGCGACCAGGTCTGCAACACTCACACCCAAATTGTCCGGCGCACCCGTCACCAGAATCCCGGCATCTTCACTGCCGAGCGCGATACCCGCGGTGGCAACATTGCTGTGGGAATCAACCTCATTCATGGAGCGCGCGAACTCGGCTTCGAAGCGAATCTGCCCCATGTTGTAGCCGAGGGTCAGGCTGAATGCGGCACCACTGTCAATATTGGTATTCCAACCCACATCGGTACCCGCAGGTAGGGCAACGCCGGCCGGCAGTGTGGTGCCCGGCCCGGTTACGAATTCACTGCTGAAGCTGCCACTGGTCGCGGTGTTGTCCATATCGCTGTAACCAATGTTACCGCCAATATAGAATTCCTCCGCCTGTGCAGAGATAGAAATTGCGCTCACCGCCAGGGCAAGGGCGAGTTTGTTTTTGCTGAACATAAAAGGACTCCGGTATTTGCTAGATGATTCAGATCGCGTTTTTGATCTTTGTCATTGATGGTTGCGATTGGAGTACGGGTGCAGCAAAAGTGCGGATTGATCGCGAAGGGAAAAATTTGAAAAATCGTGAAGCAGTTGGAAGTTCAGAACATTCGTTCGATTGGGATTAATCTGTGGGAAAAAATCCGGCGTATCAACGCGTTAAATCACGAGGAATTTTGGCACCGATTCAAACACAGAAAGAATTTCGACACGCGCGTAGATCGCGCCAAATTCTGTTAAGCCGAGGCTGCCGGATCAGCGCCGTTTTGATTTTCAGAAAAAAAACGCGCATCCACTTTGCGCCAGGTGGCGAGCGCCGCCCGCGAGTGCAGGCTTACGGTCAGCTGCGAAAAGTCATCCTGCGCGGCACGCAGGGCGGTCAACCCCTGATGGGCAGCAATTTCATGGGGAAAGCGGTTGGTACCGGCGCCGAGTGCTGGAAACAGCAAGCGGCGCAATCCGCGCTCCTTGGCGAGCGCCAGCACACTTTCATAACACGCACGTAATTGCGCCACGCCCTGCGCGCCCCACTGATCACCGCTACTCCACTGTGGCGTGACTGTATGGATCAGATGATTCACCACTAGATTGGGTGCGGCGCTAATCCGGGCCTCGCCCACCGGGCACTCCGGCAAGTGCGAGCATTCACTGACCAGCTCGTCACCGGCACGATCATAGATCTGTGCGGACAGCCCGCGACCCCGAATCAGGTGCTTGTGGGCGGGACACACCAGTGCATCTGCCTCCAGACTGAGAACATCTTCACAAATCAGTAGCAGCCGTCCCATGACCCTCTCCGCGCCAGCCCCATTCGCCTTTAATATAGCCCGCTGAGCGCCCGGTGTTAGCCGGCGGGAAACACACGGCCAATGGAAGTGGCCGAACAGAGTACTGGCGATACCATGGAAATCACTGCAGCACCCACCAACGAACTCTTGCACAACGACAGCGCCGATCCGATCGCGCAGGCCCGCGCCCTGGAACTGCGCCGACGGATCCAGGCGTCTGGCTATATGCTGATCTTTGCCCTCGCCATTACCGGCGCCATGGGCGTCATTGCGTTAATGTCCGCGGATGTGGTGCTGTCCGCAACGCTGTTTGCCGTTGCCGGGATTATCCTGCTGTCGTATGTGGGCGTGAACGTCGCCGGCCCCAGTCGCAAGACACCGATGCTGGTGGGCGCCTTGCTGCTGGTATTGTTTTTCTATCTGTTACTGTCTGGCGGCGTGAATAACACCGGTTTGATGTGGGCGGTGATGCTGGTGCCGGGCTTTATCAACCTGTACGGCTACAAGTGGGGCACGATAACCCTCGGCGGTGTCGGCGGCGCCACCGCGCTGATCCTGTTCTACCCGGACTTCCCCGGGCTGCTGGCTGAATATGACACCGCGCACCGTGCGCGCTTTATCGCCGTATTCGGTGCCCTCACCGCGCTGACCGCAATCCTCGACAGCAGCCGCCACCAGACCCAACAGATGCTGCACAAGCTCACCGCGGAGCTGGAAAACCATGCCAGCACCGATGCCCTCACCGGGCTGGCCAACCGCCGCGAAGCCTACCGCGCCATCGATGAGATGGAGCGACGCAACCGTGAACTGGCAGGGCGCTATACCGTACTGATTGGCGACCTGGACAGCTTCAAGGCGATCAACGACACCTATGGCCACTGCTTCGGCGACCGCATCCTGCAGGACGTCGCGCAGACACTGCAGGACAATACCCGCGCGGATGATATGGTGGCACGCTGGGGCGGCGAGGAGTTTCTGATTTTGCTGCCCAATACGGACGTGCAGGGCGGCGGCATACTGGCCGAAAAGCTGCGCCACAAGGTGGAGGCGCTGAGCGGCCAGTACGAAGAAGATGTGAAAATTTCTATCAGTTTCGGCGTTGCCGAAGGTGGCAGCAACGCCAAGCAGAGCCAACTACTGGCGGAAGCGGATTCCCGTCTGTACCGGGCCAAGGACAGTGGTCGCAATCAGGTCATCACCGCCTGAGAACGGCAACCGCTGCCTCGGTCACAATACGTTAAGCGAGATGCTCCAGCAGCTTCTGCTTAACGTCTTCCGGAATCGGCGCCTTGGTCTGCTGCGCATAGTCAAAGTGCACCATCACACAATCCCCCTGCGCTACCAACTTGCCTTTCTGCCACACTTCCTGATGAATGATCATTGAGGTATTGCCCACGTTACTCAGGCTGGTGCGGATCTCCACCGGCGAGTACAGGTAGATCTGCGCGACGAAATCCACATCCATTTTCTTCAGGATCAGGTTCCACTTCTGCAGATCCAGCGTGGGATTGAACAACTCAAAGATCGGTGTGCGCCCCTGCTCAAACCACACCGGTACCACGGTGTTGTTGATATGCCCGAGGGCGTCGGTTTCGCTGAAGCGGGGTTCGATCTGAAAGCTGAACATGAAAATCCTTGCAAAGTTTTGTGTTGTTTTGCGAGAGCCTACCGCACTTTCTTTTCTAATTGTTCTTTTCAGAAAAATTCCGCTTTTACCTCCCTGTCGGGGTGGGACACAGACGCACAAGCCTGCGTAAAATGCGCCCCAGAATTTCCTGCGCGTCAATGACAAAGGCTGTCGCGCACATGACTGTTTACCACCATATTGGTCGCCGAATTAGCTGTTTACTTATTTATGAGCCAGAAAACCAAACGCCCCCTGTATATCCCCCACGCCGGCCCCTCGCTGCTGGAGATGCCGCTGCTGAATAAGGGCAGCGCTTTCACCCTACAGGAACGTATCGAATTCAACCTGGTGGGCCTGTTGCCCAACAATGTGGAATCCATCAGCGAGCAGGCGCGGCGCGCCTACCATCAGTACCAGCAATGCAGCACCGACCTGGAGCGCCATGTCTACCTGCGCGCAATTCAGGACGACAACGAAACCCTGTTCTTCCGACTGATCGAACAGCATATCGAAGAGATGCTACCGATCATCTATACCCCCACCGTGGGCGCGGCCTGTGAAGAGTTCTCCAATATCTACCGCAATCACCGCGGTTTGTTCGTGTCCTACCCGGACCGCAAGCATATGGACGACATCCTGCGCAGTGCGACGAAAGAGAACGTAAAAGTCATCGTGGTCACCGACGGTGAGCGTATCCTCGGCCTGGGCGACCAGGGTATTGGCGGCATGGGTATTCCCATCGGCAAGCTGTCCCTGTATACGGCCTGCGGCGGCATCAGCCCGGCCTATACATTGCCAGTCACCCTGGATGTGGGCACCAACAACCGCACCCTGCTGAATGACCCCATGTATATGGGCTGGCGCAACGAGCGTATTTCGCAGGAGGAGTACGATGAATTTATCGAGGAATTTATTGCCGCGGTGAAACGTCGCTGGCCCAAGGTGCTGATTCAGTTCGAAGACTTCGCCCAGAACAACGCCATGCCGCTGCTTAACCGCTACCGCGATGAAGTGTGCTGCTTCAATGACGATATTCAGGGCACCGCTTCGGTTGCGCTCGGCACCATGCTGGCCGCATGCAAGGCCAAGGAAGAGAAGCTCGCCAAACAGAAAGTGTTGGTGGTGGGCGCCGGATCCGCCGGCTGTGGCATTGCCGAGCAGGTGGTTTCCGCCATGGTCGGTGACGGGCTCAGCGAGAAAAAGGCCCGCGAGCGCATCTTTATGTTCGACCGCTACGGTCTGGTCACCAACGAAATGAAGGGCCTGCACGACTTCCAGGAAAAGCTGGCACAGAGCACCGAAAAATATCCGCAGTCGCCGGAGTGGGACCTGCAGACCCTGATCGAACACGTGAAGCCCACCATCCTGATCGGCGTATCCGGCCAGGGCGGATTGTTCACCCAGCCAGTGATTGAAGCGTTGCACAAGGGTTGCAAGCGCCCGCTGGTAATGCCGCTGTCCAACCCCACCTCGCGCGCCGAAGCCACGCCTCAGGAAGTGCTGGAATGGACCCAGGGTGAGGCGATGGTGGCCACCGGCAGTCCGTTTGATCCGGTAGAAGTCGACGGCAAAAAATACCCCATTGCCCAGTGCAACAATGTGTACATCTTCCCGGGCGTCGGCCTCGGCGTGATCGCGTCCAATGCCAACCGGGTGACCGAGAACATGCTGATGGCGGCCTCCAACGCGCTGGCGGAAAACGCGCCGGTGGTAAAAGAGGGCAGCGGTGCGTTGTTGCCGGCGATGTCGAACATTCGCGAAGTGGGCAAGGCTATCGCCATGGCCGTCGGCCTGCAGGCACAGGAAGATGGCGTAGCGCCGGGTATTACCCAGGAAAAGCTGGAGAGAAATATCGAAAAGAATTTCTGGTCGCCGAACTACCGCCGCTACCGCCGGGTTGCCTTCTAAGGCAGCCCACCGCCACTTGTGTCTGGCCGCACCTGCGGCCGGACCATTTATTTCTTACCGTTTTTTTTCTTTTTCTCGCCGTTTTTTCCCGAATCCTTACCTTCCTTGTTCACCTCCTTGTTCAGCGCATGATATTTCTTGCGGATACTGTCGATATCCACGGTGGGCTTGGGAAATTTCATCTCCAGTGACTGCAGCGCGCGCAATACGATTTGCGATACAACCAGGTTTCGAAACCACTTCTTATTCGCCGGAATGACGAACCAGGGCGCGTGTTTGGTACTGCACTTTTCCAGTACATCTTCGAATGCCGCCGTATAGTCGTCCCAATACTGTGCCTCAGAGTAATCCGACTCACTGATCTTCCAGTGACGCGCGGGATCGTCGATACGCTTTTTAAAGCGCTCCAACTGCTCATCGGCATCTATATGCAGATAGAACTTGAGAACGGTAGTGCCATTGTCGGCGAGCAACTTCTCAAAGTTATTGATGTGCTCATAGCGACCGGACCAGATTTTTTTCGGTACGATGTTGTGCACCCGCTGAACCAGTACATCCTCATAATGCGAACGATTAAAAATCGCCGCATGGCCACGCCGCGGCGTCACCTTGTGACAGCGCCACAGGAAGTCGTGCTCCGACTCTGCCGTTGACGGCTGCTTGAACCCGGTTACCGTACACCCCTGCGGGTTCATAAAACCCAATACATGATTGATGGTGCCATCCTTGCCCGCGGCATCGCGCCCCTGCAGGCAGATTAACAGCGAGTGTTTGTGTTCGGCGTACATCAGATACTGCAATTCACGCAGTTTGCTCTTGTATGCCTGCGTCACCGCAATCGCTGCGTCTTCATCCTTGATATCGCCATGGTACGAGGCATCAATTTTGTCCAGGTGCACCTTGCTCCCGGGTTTGACACGGAAATCGTCAAAGTAATCCACTGCTTTTCTCCGGAACTTGTTCTGCACCACCAAGATGCTGGTAGAGCACGCGCTTTACCACGTCGAGCACAAACATCCAGGCAAGCATGTAGCACCACACCAACCCGATAATCACCCAGGGTATTTTCGGCACCAGCCAGCCAAAGCCGCACATCAATACGGCAAGTATCTGGGTGCCCAGAATCGCAATCACCAGTGGCCGCGCCGGCCAGGGTTTTGCGTAAAAGGCGTGGCGGGCGCGCACCACAAACAGCAGCAGGTGACCGCCGGCGACGATCTGTAGAAAGACCACGGTTTGCAGCTGTTCCTTGCTGAGCTCGATCCACGACTGCCACTCTTTATTGCCGAGCCACTCCATACCAATCAACAGAAGCCCAACGGTTTGCGCAATCGCAAACAGCCCCAGCACACCGGCACCAAACAGCAATCGGTGCATTTGCCAGTGCACCGGGCGCGCCGGCTCACGGGTGTTGTCGTAAGCGATGGTCATGATGGGTACATCGTCCAGCAATGCAATCAGCACGATCATCACTGGCGTCAGTGGGGTAAATCCAAAAAACACCGTGGCGATGACTACCACTGCCATAATGTCGAGCGTCATGGCAACGCGAAACAGCATGTAGTTGAGAATACGTACGAAAATTCGACGCGCCTCATCAATGGCGTCTACTACTGTGGATAGACCGGGCGCGGTCAGAATAATCGCCGCCGCTGCGCGCGCGGCGTCGGTGGCACCACTCACGGCAATACCACAGTCGGCCTGCTTGAGTGCCGGCGCATCGTTGACGCCATCACCGGTCATCGCCACCTGGTGATGCTGACCCTGCAGCGCTTTCACAATCGCGTATTTGTGCTCGGGAAACACGCGCCCAAAACCATCTACCTTGTCGACACACTCGATGCTTTTCTGCGGCAGGTGATCGGGATTTAGGTCCTTGGGAAATACATCGGCGGCATTCAGGATATTGGTGCCGATACCAACCTGTTGCGCGATCTCCTTGCCAATGGCGACATCGTCGCCGGTAATCATTTTGACCGCGAGCCCGTGCTCCCGTGCCCTGGCGATGGTCTCGCGGGAATCTTCACGGGGGGGGTCTTCCAGTGACAGGATGCCGAGAAATGACCAGTGATCGCCGCCATTTGCCGACATGGAAACGGCCAGCGCGCGCAAACCATGCTCGGCCAGATCCGCCACGCTCTGTTCAACTTTTTTCGCCGCGTCGCCTTCAAGCGCACACAATTTGGCGATGGCCTGGGGCGCGCCTTTGGCGAAGCTCAGGGCCTTGCCGTCGGCGTCGGTTACTTTGGCAAGCGTGTACTTGGTGACCGGGTCAAAGGGGGTAAAGTCACCGCGGGTATACTTTTTCAGTGCGGAGGGGTCTTTTATTCCGGCGGCGATTGCGCAATCGATGGGATCACTGGAACCGGCCTCCGAGGCCAGCGCAGCACCGACGATCAGGGTGTCTGCATCCTCTGCATCGAACAGTTTTGGTTCGTGCAAGGTGAGCTGGTTTTTGGTGAGCGTGCCGGTCTTATCGGTACACAGGATATCCACGCCCGCGAGCTCCTCGATCGATTCGAGACGCGACACAATGGCTTTCTTGCGCGACAGCGCCAGTGCACCCAGTGCATTGGTCACAGTAACCACCGACGGCATGGCCACAGGAATCGACGCAATTAATAGCACCAACACCAGACGCAAAATATCTACCGCGCTGGACCAGTGCCAATCCTTCGCCACCACAATGTCGTGGTAAAGCTCGTAGCCCACCAAAACCAGCGCCAGCAACAGGCAGAAGAAAATCAGGAAGTCGCCGATCTGGGTCATGGCGCGCTGTGAATGCGACATGCCTTTGCCGGCACTGGCCACGAGTTTGGCGGTGCGCCCGAAAAAGGTATTGCTACCCGTGCCGATGACCACGGCACTCATGGCGCCGCGCTTGGCAATACTGCCGGAGTAGCCGATGTCGCCCACCTTCTTATCCACCGGCAGGGACTCGCCAGTGAGCGCGGCCTGATCGATGCTAATGAAGTCACCATCGATAAAGCGCACATCCGCGGGCACTATCTGCCCCAGACGCACGCGTACGACATCCCCGGGGACCACTTCCGCCGCATCCACCGCCTGATAGTCACCATCGCGCAGCACTTCGGCCTTGGGTGCCATACCGGCTTTCAGCGCAGCGAGGGCACGGGAAGCCTTGCGCTCCTGCCAGAAGCCAGCAATTGCGTTATACAGCAGCAGCACGCTGATAATCGCGAAGTCGGCCCAGTGGCCGATGATCGCCGACAGCAAGGCGGCAGCTTCGATCATCCACGGTATCGGGCCCCAGAAATAATGCAGGAAGCGGCGCCATGCACTTTCTTCTTTCTCGGTGATGGCGTTGGGACCATATTTTTGCAGGCGTGACTTGGCATCCGCACCGGTGAGGCCCTGAGCGGACGAACCCAAAGTGGCAAAGACACTCGCCAGATCTGCCTTCTCCAGATTGACCTGATCAGCTGTGGCGGAGTCGCCGGATGCAGCAGTTGTCGGTTTCCCGTCACCGGGAGAAGTCGAAGTAGCCAAGGTTTCCCCAGATCACCATACACGCCAGCTACCGCGAAAACGGCGCCATATAGTTAATCTAGCAGCTGAGGATGGTTTTGCTGCCCAAGGGCATACGGGAAGAAAAAATGCCGCCTTGGGCAAAGGCGGCATAAATGGGGCAACTCGCAGGTGCTCAGGGGGTGAGCACACTAGGAGGGAGAGACAAAAGACTGCAAAGGGGGTCTGTGTTTTGTCTCGGGGATTTCTACGCGGCATACCGCGGGTTGGATTACCAATTCGGTGAGTTTTCTCCGAAAATTTTTATCCGATAAAAAACCCCGCCAAATGGCAAGGTCTTTCATATGGAATTTTTCAGCGCTCGCGGACCGTGTTATTCCACGACGGGTTCCAAACGGTAAAGCCCGCCATCGTTGCTATCGTTTAACAGATAGAGATAGCCATCCTTCCCCTGGCGCACGTCGCGGATCCTTCCCACCTGCCCTTCGAGCAGGGTTTCAGTGCCCGTCACCTTGTCGCCATCAAGTACAACCCGCACCAGTTTTTCACTGCCGAGCCCGCCGGCCAACAGGTTGCCTTGCCAGGCGGGGAAACGCTCACTGTCGACCAGTGCCAGACCAGACGGCGCAAAGCGCCCATCAAAAATAAACAACGCATCCCGCACGCCCGGCGCCGAGGGTACGCCAATGGCAGCCTTACCACTGTATTCAAAACTTTTACTCACGGTCGGCCAACCGTAATTAACACCGGGCTCAATCAGGTTGAGTTCGTCGCCGGTGCGCGCGCCATGCTCACTCGCCCAAATACGGCCGTCGGCAGTGACCGTCATACCCTGAATATTGCGGTTGCCATAACTGTAAATTTCATCATGGCCGCGCTTGTCGCCAGCAAACGGGTTTCCGGCTACCGGCGCGCCGGTGTCGCTCATGCGCAACACACTGCCGGCATGGTCTGTAAGGTCCTGTGCACGCTCGCGCACCACACCGCGGTCGCCAATGCTCATCAGTAAGGTACCGTCCGGTAGCCACGCCAGCCGCGAGCCGTAGTGGCGTCCCGGGGCAGAGTAGCGGTCCTGCTCGAACACCGGCTGCACATCGACCAGTCCCTGCTCAATGAGCTTGGCACGCACCACCGCGGAAGCCGATTCCGCGCCATCCGTAGACGGTTTTGAATACGTCAGGTAGATCCAATCGTTGGTGCCATCACCAAATTTGGGATGCAGTACCACATCGAGCAACCCGCCCTGTCCCTTGGCGGAAACTTCCGGTACACCGTCCAGATAGGTGGTCTTGCCATTGTCTATGAGTGCCAGGCGCCCACGACGCTCGGTCACCAGAAAACGGCCGTCCGGCAACTGTGCGACTGCCCAGGGGTGATGCAAATTTTCGGCAAGCTGCACGATGCGAAACGCCTGCTGCTCGCTGGCAATATTTTTCTCGATGACTTTTTCCGCAAGTGCTGGCATTGCCAAGCAGATCGCGGCAGCGACGAGACCGGTACGCAAATAACTGACCGGGTTTACCATAACGATTTCTCCATAATTCTTGTCCGGGGCAGAATAAATTTTTAGTCCCTGTATATGCGGCGCTTTTTTAGAGTTGGCTCAGGGCTGGCTTGGCATTGGACCAACACTGGCAAAAAAAAGCCGGGCAAAGCCCGGCTTTTTCGACATATCCTCGCGAAGATTAAGCGTCGGTATTGGCTTGCTTCTGCTCTGCAATCCAGTTTTCTACACGCTTTTCCAACAGCGGCAGAGGCAGGGCGCCGCCACCGAGAATGGTGTCGTGGAAACCGCGGATGTCGAACTTGTCACCTAGGGTTTCTTCGGCCTTGCTGCGCAGCTCTTCAATTTTCAGCATACCGATCTTGTACGCGGTGGCCTGGCCCGGGTAGGTCAGGTAGCGGCGTACTTCGGAACGCACAGCAGCCTCGGGAATGGCAGAGTTTTCCAGGAAGTATTCGACCGCCTGATCCTGGCTCCAGCCCTTGGCATGCATACCGGTATCCACCACCAGGCGGATGGCGCGCCACATTTCCGCGGTCAGGCGACCGAAGTCATTGTAGGGATCCTGGAACTGACCCATTTCCTTAGACAGTTTCTCCGAGTACAACGCCCAACCCTCGAGGTAAGCGGTGAAGAACGCATTGGTGCGGAACTTGGGAATATCCTCCAGCTCCTGCGCAATAGAGACCTGCATATGGTGACCGGGGTTACCTTCGTGGTAGGTCACGGTTTCCATATCCGCAGTAGACAGCGCGCTCATATCCGACATGTGCACGTAGTAGGTACCCGGGCGGCTGCCGTCCGGTGTGCCCGGTACGTAGTGCTGGGCACCACCGGCGACTTCGCGGAATGGCTCCACGCGCTTCACGATCAACTTGGCTTTGGGCAGGATACCGAAGTACTCCGGCAGCTTGGCTTCGATATCGGCGAGGAAACCTTCCACCTTGTCCAGATACTCCTTGCGACCTTCATCGGTGTTCGGGTAGTAGAACTGGTCGTCGGTGCGGATAAAGGTGAAGAACTCTTGCAGGTCGCCATCAAAGCCGACCTTGTCTTTAATTGCTTCCATTTCCTTGCGAATGCGCGCGACTTCATCCAGACCGATCTGGTGTACCTCTTCCGCGGTCATTTGCAGGGTGGTGTGGTTGGCCAGGCGGTTGTTGTAGTAGCTGTCGCCGTCGGGCAGGTGGGAAACGCCCTTGGGCACCTCATCCGCATTGACCTTGTCTTCCTGCAGCCACGCGATGTACGCGTCATAGGAAGGCTTCATTTGACTGGTGAGCGCGGTTTCTACCTGGGCCAGCAGGTCTTTACCGGTAGCCTCATCAATGGTGCCAGCTTCTTGCAGAGCGGCAATCTTCTTCTTCGCATCCGCCATCAGCGGCGCATCGTCACCATCGCTGAACGGCTTGCCGGTGGTGACCTTCTGCGCGCGTTCGATGGCCAGGTCATAGGTAAACTGCGGCGGGCGGATTTCCTTGTTCGCGGATACCTTGGCGCGCTCCAGCAACTGGCTTAACGCCGTGCTGATGCCACCGATACGGGTGATGTAATCGCGCATGTCCTGCTCGGTGTCCACCTTGTGCTGATTAATCAGGAAGGTGGGGAACTGGGACTCCGGGCCGCCCAGCTCGCTGGCGAAGTAGCTGTAGTCCCAGAAAGGTAGGTTGGCTTTTTCCAGATCGTACTGCTGGATCCACAGGTCGTAGGACTCCTTGCCTTCGATGCTCAGCTTGTCGTAGTCAAACTGCTGCTTCATCTCGTCGACGGTGGCTTTTTTCCACGCCAGCTGGCTCTCGGCCGCGGCTTTGGTCATATCGTCGATTTCGCTGTACAGCTCTTTGCGGCCCAGGTAGCTCAGCTGAGTAGGGCTGAATTTCAGCTCTTCTTCGTACTTGGCATCAAACCACTCGGTCAGGCGCGCGGTTTCATCTTGCTGACCATCTTCAGGGGTCAGCGGCAATTGGGTGGCCTGCTCACCGGATTGAGTGGCATTCGCCTGTTCAGCTTGTTTCTTGGGGTCTTCACCCTGCTGGCAGCCGGCGACGGCCGCCGCAATAACCAGACTCAGGAGCGCTTTGCGCATAGTTTCGCCTCTTTGAAAGTACTACTCAGTAAACGGATTGATAGGAAAAGAATAAGAAAAAATTAGCCCGCCAAGATGGCAGTGCATCACAGGTTCGTCGATACCTCTGCGACGAAATTGCCGTCACACGGGATAAACAGCGGCCCTCAGCGCCCTGGCGGATCTCATTTTGGGCCGGCTTTGGTCGCTATCTTTGCGCTGTCCCCCGCGACAACATGCAGCTCCCGCTGTGGGAAAGGGATGGAAAGCCCCTCAGCTTCCAGAGCGGGTTTGAGCTGCTTCATCAGCGCCCAGTA
The DNA here is from genome assembly GCF_019800665.1 of Microbulbifer agarilyticus. Lineage (GTDB taxonomy): Bacteria > Pseudomonadota > Gammaproteobacteria > Pseudomonadales > Cellvibrionaceae > Microbulbifer > Microbulbifer agarilyticus_C. Next base: position 422,369 of record NZ_JAHVKO010000004.1, on the reverse strand, counting down.
CACATCCCAATACTCTGCGGTTTTCACCCACGCGCGCATGTGTAGATTAACCGCACTATCTGCCAGTTCGCGTACCGCATAAGCAGGCTCCGGGTCCGCCAGGATGCGCGACTCGTCAGCCACCAGCTGCCGCAGGACACGCATCCCGGTTTCAATATCATCACGGTAGGCGATACTGGCGATTAATTCGATGCGGCGCTTGGGGTTGCGGCTAAAGTTGGTGAGCGTTTCACCCCACACTTTGTCGTTCGGAGCGGAAATACGTAGGCCATCCGGTGTATCCATTTCCGTAGTGAACAGGCCTATCTTGCGCACGGTACCGATGGTATTACCGAACTGAATGGTTTCACCGACCCGGAACGGGCGCAGCCCCAGCAGCACGAAGCCTGCGGCAATACTCTGTAACGTGTCCTTAAGGGCGAGGCCGATTGCCAGGCCGGTGGCACCTAGCAGAGCCACCAGTGAGGTGGTGTTCGCACCGAAAATATCCAGCACCACCAGGCCACCGACAACATAGGTAGCCCATACCGCAAGCGTCTCAAGTACCGGGACCAAGGTTTCGTCGATACCGCGCTCACTGAGGCGGCCTACCGCGCGCGACACCAGCTTTGCAGCAATCCAGGTCACCACCAGTGCCAGCAGCGCCCAGAGAATATTCGCTCCGACGGCCGTGAGAACTGGGCCGAGCTCCTGCAACTGCGCTTGTAAGCTTTCCATGCGTTGTTTCCCTTCTACGGTTTAGTCGCTAGCGCAGATCTATTGAGGGGCCGAGAGAAAGAAATGCTGCACCAGTTGTAAAACCAACAGTATCGCCACCAGGATAAAGATAATATTTTGACGATTCACCCGTGTTTCCCCTGAAGTTATTTTGTCTGTGGAAGCTGCAACAAACCTTCGGCCACCAGCCAGTCGCGGGACTCGGTCAGCATGTCTTCGAGGCTTACGCGGCTTTGGTAGCCCAGTTCTTGTTCGGCGCGGCTGCAATCGGCCAGAGCGCGCCCGGTCAGCATGGTTGCCTTTTGTGGGGTTACCGCAGGCTCGCGCCCACTAAAGCGCGCGGCGATATCGGAAATGCGCGCGAGCGTATGAATTGCCAGCGCCGGCGTGGTGCGCTTGGGCGCAGGTACCCCGACCAGCTTCGCGATGATGCCGAAGAACTCCAGAAAGCTGGCATCGGTACCGGCGAGAATATAGTTCTCACCACTGCGCCCGCGATGGAAAGCATTGATGTGCGCGCGCGCCACGGCACCGGCATGACAGAAAGACCCTGCACCCGGCGGCACACCCGGCAATTTATTTTCTGCCAGCATAAAAAATGTCTGCGCCCAGCTGGAGACATCGTACTTGCCGACAATGGCACAGGGGTTGAGGAACACTACATCCAGTCCATTGGCCGCTTCGCGCAACACGGCCTGTTCCGCGTGCATTTTTGAATAGTGGTAATGGAAGCGCGGGTTGGTGGCGAGCTTGGGGCTGGCTTCACTGATCACATCGGAGTGGTAGCCGTAGGCCGAGATTGAACTGGTGACGATCATGCGTCCACGGCGGGCATCCGGCTGTGCCGCGAAGTGCTCACGCGCGGCTCTGGCCAGGTTTGCCGAGCCTTCGACATTATCTTGCCACTGCTGTGCATCGCCACCGCGCCACATACTGGTGTTGCCGGCCAGGTGAAACACCACATCGAGTTCTTGCGGCAGCGCCGCACGCAGCGACTCGATATCCCCCAGCGACGCCGCCACCGGCGTGGCACCCAACGCGCGCAAGCGCGCCGGGTCCGAGCTTGGCCGGTGCATAGCGGTCACCTGCCAGCCATCGGCCACCAGCTGTTCAATCAGGTTGGCACCGAGAAAGCCGGTACCGCCAGTCACAAATGCGCGCATGAATTCCCCCCGGAAGCGGGGCGCAGGCCGCGCCCCAAAACACTGAGATTACTCGATCTCGAGTCCCAGTTCATGGGCAAGAAACGCATACTGGTTGGTAAAGTCTTCCACCTGCATCCACACCGGCTTGCCGGCACCGTGACCGGCACGGGTTTCAACGGCGAGGTAGATGGGGTTATCGCAACCCTGATCCCGCTGCAGTGCGGCGGCAAACTTGTAGCTATGCCAGGGGACTACGCGGTCGTCGCGGTCGGCAGTGGTGATCAGGGTGGCGGGGTAGCAGGTTCCCTTCTTGGTGTTGTGCACGGGGGAGTAGGCGTAGAGCGCGGCAAACTCGTCTTTGTTTTCCGATAAGCCGTAATCGCTGGACCACTGACGCGCGTTGGCCGAAGCGGTGTGGTAGCGCAGCATATCCAGTACGCCGACGATCGGCAGGGCCACCTTGAACAACTCAGGGCGTTGCACCTCGGTCGCACCGACCAACAGCCCACCATTGGAGCGGCCCATAATGCCGAGCTTCTCCGGCGAGGTGACCTTTTCGTCGATCAGCCATTCGGCTGCGCCAATAAAATCATCGAACACATTTTGTTTTTGCAGCTTGGTACCGGCCTTGTGCCAGGCACTACCGTATTCACTGCCGCCGCGCAGGCTCACCATGGCCAGGGTGCCGCCCATATCCAACCAGCCGGCAAAGCGGGTGTAAAAACGCGGCAGCTGCGCGGCATTGAAGCCACCGTAGCCATACAGCAGGGTGGGATTTTGCCCGTCCTTTTTCATGCCCTTTTTATGCACCAGGAACATCGGCACACGGGTGCCATCCTGGCTGGTAAAGAAGTGCTGCTCGACCACATAATCGGAAAAGTCCGCCGGGTACTTGGGCGCTTTGACTTTTTCGCTCTTGCCAGTGGATACATCCAGTTTGTAAATGCTCGGCGGCATCAGGAAATTGCTGAACTCGAAGTAGGTTTCGCTATCTTCCGGGTCACCATAAAAACCGGTCACGGTGCCCACGCCGGGCAGTTTGAGTTCGTACTGCTGCTTGCCATTCAGATCGGTTACCACCACCTTGGATTTTGCATCTTCCAGGTAATGCAGTACCAAGCGGCCGCCCACCAGGTTGGTGTCTTGCAGGGCGTTCTTCTGTTCCGGTACCAGAATTTTCCAATTGGCTTTTTCTGGCTTGTCCAGGTCAATCGCAATTACGCGACCGTTGGGCGCGCCGGAATTGGTTTCGAAATAGAACGTTTTGCCACTGTTACCGAGGAAGGTATACAGGGCATCCCAGTCGTCCAGCAGTTTCACAACGTCGGCGTCGGGCTTGGTCAGGTCTTTGTAGTAAATACCGTTGCTATCGTAGCCATCGAAAATTGGCAGCAACAGATATTTTCCGTCATCTGTTACCTGCGCACCGGGATTGCGAGTGGGGTGGTCGGTGATTTGGTATACCAGCTGATCCTTGCTTTGTGGTTCACCGATTTTGTGGAAGTAGATCGCCACCTGTTTGCTGTCGTCGGCACTGCCGTCCTTGTTGAACGGGTAGCGGCTGTAATAAAAACCCGATTCGTCTTTGGCCCAGCTGGCGCCACTGAATTTAATCCCGGTGAGGTGGTCCGGCAGCATGCGGCGGGTTTTCAAATCGCGCACGTGGTAGTCGGTCCAGTCGGTGCCACCATCGGAAGTTCCGTAGGCGAGGTAGCGGCCATTGGGGCTTACGGCATAGCGTTTGGCCGCGATGGTGCCATCATCACTCAGTGTGCGCGGATCCAACACCACACCACCTTCCTTGTTGATGTCGGCGGTACTATAGAAAACACTCTGGTCCCAGGTGCCATCGTTGTATTGATAGAAGACCTGCCCGGCCTTCTTGTAGGGTACCCCGTAGCGTTCGTACTGCCACAACTCGGTCAAACGGTCGTTGATCTTCTGCCAGCCGGGCAACGCTTTCAGTGCAGGCAAGGCAAAATCGTTCTGGGCCTTTACCCAGTCTTTTACCGGCTTGGTCTCCTGATCTTCCAGCCAGCGATAGGGGTCACTCACCTGGGTACCAAAATACGTATCCTGCTGCGCAACCGTGGCCGTTTTCGGGTATTGCTTCGCAGGTTTATCGCTGTTCGCGGCGATGGCAGCCACCGCGGCAATCACAGGAATGGCGGCCCCCGCGATCAGGGTCAGGGCAGTTTTGTTCATCGGAATTTCCGGTTTTTTATTGATGATCAGTGAGCTAATCTAGAAAATTCGCCGCCGCGCATCCAGCGGTCATCAGCATTTTAGAAGAGGTTGTCGATGAAGGGCCTGATTCAACGGGTAAAACACGCGAAAGTGGAAGTCAGTAGTGAATCTGTCGGCGCCATCGATCACGGTATTCTGCTGCTTTTGGGTGTGGAAGCCAGCGATTCCGAGGATACCGCGGACAAGCTGCTGCACAAGGTGCTGCACTATCGCATCTTCGGTGACGAGCAGGGCAAAATGAACCTCAACGTGCAGCAAGCGGGCGGCGGGCTATTGGTGGTGAGTCAGTTCACCCTGGTGGCGGATACCGCAAAGGGGCTGCGCCCGAGTTTCAGCCGCGGCGCCAGTCCGCAACAGGCCAACGAGCTGTATGAATACTTCCTGCGGCAGGCACGCGCGAAAATGGCCGCTGAGCTGCCGGTGGCAGGCGGTCAGTTTGCCGCCGACATGCAGGTATCACTGTGCAATGACGGCCCGGTGACTTTCTTGCTCGAAGTCTGAGCTGCACTTGAGCCGAGGATGCGCTTGGTCAACGCGTCCAGGCGCGCCTTGCGCTCGGGCTTGGGCAGCGCACCCAACTGTTCCACAGCCCGATAAAACGCTTCCCAGTCACTGCCGCTGTCCCGATATAGCTGCACAAATGCTGGCACCTGCGACTGGTACTCGCTGACCAGCGCCAGGGTGGCGTTATTGGTTTTCTCAATCATCTGGGTGAATTTTTTGTCCTGGGTCCAGCCTTCCGATTCCTTGCGGTAGCAATAACGCAAACGCTGCAGGGTTTGCGCCTTGCGCTGGCGCTTCTCCGGTGCACTCAAATTCGACGCGTACAGCGCCTGCAACTGCCGGCGCGCGCTCACCATCAAGCCATTTACCCGTCGCGCCTGTTCCACGTTGGCCACCTTGGGCGCGGGAATGCCATTGCGACGCCGCCAGTCCGGTAGCGCGATGCGCGAGACCGCGGTGGCAAAGCTTTCATTGAATTGCGTATCGCCACCGATATACAAACGCCGGTGCGCCAGCTCGTGAAACAGCAGACTGGCGAGGCGGTCCGGCTTCCAGTCGACGAAGCTCGACAACACCGGGTCATCAAACCAGCCCAGCGTGCTGTAGGCGGGAACCGGGCCCAGATACGCGTCGTAACCCTGTGCCTGTAAACGCCGTTCCTGGACCTGCGCATCGCGCTTGTTGAAGTAACCGCGGTAGCTGGCGCAGCCGGCAATGGGGTAACACCAGCGCTTGGGCGACAACGAAAATTCCGGCGCGGCCACCAGGTTCCACAGGGCGTATTCCTGCTCCAACTGGGTAAATTCGCTGTAGGCCGAGCCGACCGGTAAATGCAGCTCGCCTGCGGCGTAGGCGCGAATCGATTGCACCCATTCGAGCTGGCGACGCAGTTTGGGGTCGGTTTCCTCATCACGCAGCAGGCGATCTATAGGCTTGCGCCCGGCGAGGATCTTGAGCTGGCCGGCGGCGGCCTGGGAATAGAAATGCACCGTTTCACAACCGGCCATCAGCATTGCTGTTGAGAGTGCCACCAGCAACGACGACAGCCGCGTGAAGCGACGCCAAATACGCGCCCCGCGGAACAAACCGGCTAGGTTTATGGTGAGAGAAAAGGTTTTTATCTGGGAGTCGTCCATGCCGCCCGTCGCTGCCGTTTCGCTGGTATTTTCGCTGGTGCTCGGTGTCGTGTTATGGATTTATTTGATCCGGCTGAGTGTCGCCCGCTCCAGCGGCATGGGTGTGGTCGCGCTACTATTGCCGCCACTCGCGTTCATTCAGCTGTTAACGGATCCGGAACACCGGGAGCAACTGCTCGTGCTGTTTGTATCCATTCTATTGTTCAGCAGCATAGCCGCTCTCGAGCGCTAACGGCGCGACTTTGCTCGCCAAACTGACGGGATATTTCGACGGTCACGGACCACAGCCAAAGTACTCCACTTCCTCGCCGACAAATCGGCCTTCTGTAAGGTAACTCACCACCTGATCAATGACCTGCTGACTGCCCGTCAAACCGTTGTGGGTTAACGGATAGGTGACGCGCGCACAAGTGCCCTCTACATAGGTACTCGGCACACCGACAATGCCATCGTCATTGCCGTCAATAATTGCAGAAAACAACGGGTTGAACGAGCGCGTGCCGGCGATAACCCCCAACGGGAAGCGCACCGGGCCGAGGCGACTGGGCAGGCTGCGCTCATCGATGCCCATCTGATTGCCCGCCGGGCCGTTAACATCCTTGATGATTGGGATGCACGAGAGGAAGTTCCCCAGGCGACTGCCTTGATTGGGTGGGCCAAGCATCACCGCGCGCTCGATAACACTGGCATCGCGCTGATCAAAATACTGGCGCAACAACAGGCTGCCCATGGAGTGGGCAACGAAATAGATCGGCGTCGCGCCTGCTTTTTTGCACGCCGCCAGACCACGGGGGACGGTCATCTCGGCGAGGGTTTCAATGGGATGCTTTTTTGACGGGTAGTCGAGATTAACGGTGTAAAAGCCGGTTTCGCGCAGGGCGTCCTCGATGTCCGTCATCGACGAGGCGTCTTTAGTAATACCGTGCAGAAGAATGGCGCAGGGTGTGGGTGCGAGTGCGCCTGAAGAGGAATCCGGGAGTGCTGGTGACGCGGAGGGCGCCTGTTGTGCCGCCATGGGCATCGACATTAGCAGCGACAAAATAACCGAGACGATCGCGCCGAGAATTACGCCTGCACGCCGCACTGCTCTTTTCGTCATGTCACCATCACCGTTTGCGTAGGCCCCTGCCGAGGCAACTTTGCCTCGCATAAGAACATACGACAAAACGGTGAAAGCAGATGGCTGCAGCCGGTTACTGGGCCTCTATTTCTTCGGGTTTGCCGCGTTTTACCCAGCGGCCGAAGAAAATCCCGACTTCAAACAGAATCCACATGGGCACCGCAAGCAGGGTCTGCGAGATGACGTCGGGCGGGGTCAGCAGCATGCCCATGGCAAAGCAGGCAACGATCACATAGGGGCGCTTGCGCGCCAGATCTTTCGCGGTCACCGCACCACTCCAGATCAACAGCAGGGTGGCGATCGGGATTTCGAACGCGAAGCCAAAGGCGAAGAACAGCTTCAACGCCAGGTCGAGGTAACTGCGGATATCCGGCAACACCTTGATATCCGCATGAGCCGAGCTGATAAAGAATTCGAAGATCAGCGGGAACACCACAAAGTAGGCAAACGCCATCCCCGCGTAAAACAGGAAAATACTGGAGATCATCAACGGCGCGATCAGACGCTTTTCATGCTTGTACAGGCCCGGCGCGATAAATGCCCAGAACTGGTACAGCACAAACGGGATCGCCACAAAAAACGCCAACACGAAAGTGGTTTTAAACGGCGTCAGGAAGGGCGAGGTCACCTCGGTGGCAATCATGCCCGCGCCTTCGGTAAGGCGCGCCTGCAGCGGATCGGCAACGAAGTTATAGATATCGTTGGCGAAGGGCACCATGCAGGCAAAGATCGCCACCACCACCAGCAGCGTCTTCAGCAGGCGGTCGCGCATCTCAATCAAGTGCTCGATAAACGGCTGGTCTTTCTCACTCATTGACGTTTGTCTTCCGGCTCGGTGGGACTGTCAGTGTGCGGCTGAGGTGACGCCTGCTCGGCAGACGGTGCGGGCTCGGCCGGATCGAGGCGATCAACTTCTGCCCAGGCCGCATCTTCTTCGTGCTTGAAGTGATCCGGGTGGTGCGGGTTCAGCTCGGGCTCACCGTGATCGTGCAGATGCTCGGGGTAATCCGGATCTTCCAGCTCTTCCTCTTCTTCCGGCAAATGGTCGTCGTCGAGGTTGCCTTCGGCGAGCGCGCGCTTGTCTTCTTCCGGCAGGTAGTCCTCTGCCTGCCGCAGCTTGTCCGCTGCGGGATCCGGTGCGGAGGATTCGGTGGCTGCCTCCTTGGCTTCCACCGCTGCCGGCTCCGCATGCGCGGCGGCATCTTCTTTCAGTGCCTGCGCCTGGGCTTCTACCGATTTCAGATCCTTTTCGAACTTGCGTTCCGCTTCACTGAAGGTGCGCTCCATCGCCTGCTGGCTTTCGCGCAACTCTTTCAGCACCCGCTCGTTGTGCAGTTCGCGCCGAATATCATCGGCGCCCACTTCGCGCTCAAGCTCTTCCTTGGCGCTGCCCAGGGTCTGCTTGATCTGGGTCCACCAGCGCACGGTGGTACGCACCGCATCGGGCAGCCGTTCGGGGCCAATGACCACCAAACCCACCACCGCGATTAACAGCAGTTCAAAAAATCCGATATCAAACACGCGCTACTCGCTCAGTTAACGACGGATGCAAAGCAAAACCGATAACCGGCCTTACTTGTCCTGGGACTGCTTTTCTTCGGTAGAGGTTTTCTGCTGCGGTTTGCTGGCTTCGTCTTTTTCCAGCAATTCCGGATCCTTGTCCTCCGCGTCCTTTTTGTCTTCTTCCTTCATGGCTTTTTTGAAGCCCTTTATGGCACCACCGAGGTCGCCGCCGAGGTTGCGCAGACGCTTGGTGCCGAAAATCAGCAGGACGATGACCAGCAAGATCAGCAATTGTTGCCAGCTAATACCCATAAGAAATGCTCCTGATTCAATCTTGAATTCGTATGTTCAATGCACGCCGTCAGTCTTGGCTGCGTGACGCTTTTTCTTCGAGGCCTGAAAGGCCGAATCGACGCCCCAGCTCATCCAGTACCGCGCGAGAGTCCGCGCCCAAATGGTTGAGCATCACCAGGGAGTGAAACCACAGATCAGCGGTTTCCGAAATCATCGCCTGGTACTCGTCGCTGTCGGCGCCCTTACCCTCGGCGTCCTTGGCGGCAAGCACCAGCTCGGTGGACTCTTCACCCACCTTCTCCAAAATCTTGTTCAGCCCCTTGGCGTGCAGGCTGGCGACATAGGAAGAGTCGGCATCCGCTTCCTGCATGCGCATACGCAGGACCCGGTCCAGTTGTGTCAGCATATTACTCATGACGCGGTCTTCTTCTCCCCTGAATAGATCTCTTTCGGGTCGGTGATGACCGGCTGGCGAATCTGCCACTGGCCGTTTTCTAGTACCTGATAGAAACAACTGGTGCGACCTGTATGGCAGGCGATGCCGCCGAGCTGCTCTACCAGCAGAACAATGGTGTCGCCGTCGCAATCGAGGCGCATCTCGCGCACCAACTGTACATGGCCGGAAGACTCGCCCTTGCGCCACAACTTGCCGCGGGAGCGGGACCAGTACACCGCGCGCCCTTCCTCGGCGGTTAGGCGCAGGGATTCGACATTCATCCACGCCATCATCAGCACGCGGCCAGTTTTAAAATCCTGCGCAATGGCAGGCACCAGACCGTCGCTGTTCCAGCTGACTGCTTCTGTGAAATCAGTTTCACTCACCGTACGCATTCCTTACTGCATTCGATATTGTAGGCTCATGACCCTCGCCTGAAGGCCGGAGTGTGACCGACCTTTCGAGGGCCTCGACAGGACTCAATGAAAAGCCCCACGCCCAATCCTTCAGGGCCACAGCAGCAGCGCCAGCGCTGCCGCACCCATAATCCAACTGGCAGCCGGTATCTGCGCCAGTAACCCCGGTGACGCCAACAGGGCGGCGCCCGCCGCCAGCAAGCCACCGACAATCATCCGCGCATAACGGGTACGCCCACGTTGGCGGCTGCCCGCCAGCTGGTCACTCAGCTGCTGCAGCTGGGGACCCAGCTCGCGCCCCTGCTCCAGGGCGGAAAACGCCATTTGCGGAAGTTGCGGGAATTTTTCCAGCCATTCCGGCCCATATCGCTTAATTTCGCCGACAATCGTCTTCGGATGAATGCGCTCACGCATCCACCGCTCAAGAAACGGATGGGCAGTCTTCCACAGATCCAGCTGAGGATAAAGCTGTCGCCCTAATCCTTCTATATTGAGCAAGGTTTTCTGCAAAAGTACCAGCTGGGGCTGGACTTCCATCTCAAAACGCCGCGCGGTCTGGAACAAACTGATTAACACACGCGCAAAGGAGATTTCCCCCAGGGGCTTTTCAAAGATCGGCTCGCACACCGCGCGAATCGCGGACTCGAAGGCGTTGATTGGCGTATCCCGGCGCACCCAGCCGCTCTGCACATGCAATTCGGCCACCATGCGGTAGTCGCGGCGGAACATGGCGAGGATGTTGCGCGCCATGTAGTACTGATCTTCGCGTGTCAGGCTGCCGACGATGGCGGTATCGATGGCGATGTACTTGGGGCGATCCGGGTGTTCGCGAGACACAAAGATGTTGCCCGGGTGCATATCGGCGTGGAAGAAGTTGTGCTCGAACACCTGCTTGAAGAAGATCTCCACACCGCGCTCGGCCAGCATTTCCATATTGGTGTTCTGCGCGCGCAGCTGCTCCAGGTCGGTTACCGGAATGCCGTCGATGCGTTCCAGCACCAGCACGTTCTCACGGGTATAGTCCCAGTAGACTTCCGGTACATACAGCAGGGGCGAATTGGCGAAGTTGCGCTTGAGCTCGGAGCCGTTGGAGGCCTCGCGCACCAGGTCCAGCTCGCCCTCGATGGTGTGGCGGTAGTCTTCCACCACCTCCACCGGGCGCATGCGCGGGCCGTCCGGCAGATAGCGCTCGATCCAGCGAGCGATATAACGCAGTAGCTGCAGGTCCTGCTGGATCACCTTATTAATGCCGGGGCGCAGCACCTTCACCACCACCGATTGGCCGGGCTCGCCGTTTTCACCTTTCAGGCGCGCACCGTGTACCTGCGCCACTGACGCGGACGCCAGCGGTTCGCGATCGAACTCGGCAAACAATTCATCCACCGGTGCACCCAGCGACGCCTCGATACGCTCGACACACTGGTCAATGGGGAACGGCGGCACATTGTCCTGCAGCTGGTTCAGCTCCAGCACCATGTCCGGTGGCAGCAGATCCGGGCGCGTGGACAGCAACTGGCCAAACTTCACATAAATAGGCCCGAGGTCTTCCAGCGCGCAACGCAGGCGTTCGCCGCGGGTCATGTTTTTCGCTTTACCCGCAGGCAACAGCTTGTAGGGCGCCCACAGTGTGCGCAGCCACAGCGGCTGGTACTCCGCCGGCACCAGTTCATTCAGTCGGTAGCGCAGGAACACCCGCGCGATGGTGAGGCTTCTCGCTAGTGGCACGTCAACGCTTCTCCTGGCCGGGCTTGCCGCTGGCGGCCTTTACCTGCGCCGCAAACTTGCGCTGCAAAATCGCCAGGCGCGCTTCCAAGCGGTCCACACCGTGGGAAAATTCGGCCACATCCTCGGCAAAGGCTTCGAACTGCGCCTGCGGCGGTGTCATGCGCCACTCTTCACTCACCGCTTCCGCGGTTGCTTTCGGTGCGGTGCCGAGCGCGTCTTTCAGCCAGCTCGCCGCCATGCGCACGCCGGTGCCCAGCTGATGGGCCGGCGAATCGCCAATTAACTTGGAGACGGGTTCTTCCCAGTCGATATCCAGCTCGCGCAGGGTCGACTGCAGCTCTGCCAGCAGTGCACTGGAACCGCGCACCGTCACCCCCAGTTTGGCCGGCGTGGCATCGCGGTTTCTCAGCAACTGGATAAATGCCAGGGCAGAACCGGACAGCTCGGTGGTCACCTCGCCATCCCAGCGGCTGTGCACTTCGATGTAGCCACCTTCACCCTCGTCGTCGATAAACAGGAACAGGGACATGGCCGGCGCCGTGAGGTTCACCCCCAGCACCTTGCCCGCAAGTTTGCCGAGGCGTGCGCGGCTGCCCGGGTCGTAACGCAGGGCGGTGTTGATGGCGGTTTCCAGTGTGGCGTCAAAACCGGCGCGGAAGGTGGGATCGGTCATTGTTATCAGAATTCATCCGTGCGAAATACGCTGATGCGAAGGTCCGGGCGGCGGGAACCCCTCGCGAGACCTTCTAAAACAGGGATGTTTTAGAAGAGCCCCCAGGGATGGGTTCACGGCGTGTCTCGCGAGGGGTTCCCGTCGTTCGGACCGCCACAGACATAAATAGAACTAGGGCTTAATGCCCTTGTGCAAAGCCACGATGCCACCGGTCATATTGTGGAATTCACAATCCACAAAGCCGGCATCGCTCATCATGCCTTTGAGGGTTTCCTGGTCCGGGTGCATGCGAATGCTCTCCGCCAGATAACGATAGCTATCGGCATCGTCCGCCACCAGCTTGCCCATAAACGGCAGCAGGCGGAAAGAATACTGATCGTAGACCTTTTCCAGCAGCTTCGATTCCGGCTTGGAGAACTCCAGCACCAGCAGGCGCCCACCGGGTTTCAGCACGCGCAGCATGGAGCGCAGCGCCAGGTCTTTATCCGTCACGTTGCGCAGGCCGAACGCGATGGTGATGCAGTCAAAGGTGTTGTCAGGGAAGGGCAGGTACTGGGCGTCTGCCTGAACCGTCTCCACATTGCCGGCAATGCCGCGGTCCAGCAGGCGATCGCGGCCGACCTTCAACATGGACGCATTGATATCCGCCAACACCACCTTGCCGGTGGGGCCAACGATGCGGGAAAAGCGTGCGGTCAGGTCGCCGGTACCGCCGGCAATATCCAGGATTGTCTGGCCCGGGCGCGCCGCAGAAAGCTCAATCGTGAAACGTTTCCACAGGCGGTGGACCCCACCGGACATCAGGTCGTTCATCACATCATAGCGGGCCGCTACCGAGTGGAATACATCCGCCACTCGTCCCGCCTTTTCCTCCACCGGTACCTGCTGGTAGCCGAAGTGGGTCGTCTTGCGTTCGGTCATCTTGTGCCTGCTGCGCCAAATTTCAGGGCCACATTGTACATGGGGCGGACCTGATCGGCACCGCCGCAGACTAAACTTGAGCAATATCGAGGCAACGCCGCTCTCTTTCCATTCTGCTCCTGTCTTACTTATGTCCTATCAATTGCACAGTAAGCACCCACTTGCCCCATCGATTCATGCGGTTGCGCGCGCGCAGGTGCATGCAGCCATCGCCTGCTGCCAGTCGGCGGAAGACGGGCATGCCATCCACAGTGTGCGAAAACATGGAAAAAAATTGCGCGCCCTGTTGCGCCTTATCCGCTACGCCAATACCACGACCGACACCCTGTACCACACCGAAAATGCCCGTTACCGCAGCATTAATGCTGCACTCAGTACCTGCCGCGAAAGCGCATCGCTACATCTCGCCCTGGAGGATCAGCTGGAAGCCGACCGCTTCCCACACACCGCAGCGCACCTGAAGAGCCGACTGGATAACGGGCACACAGAGAGGCTGCTGGAGCAGGCCGAAAAATCGTTGCAACTGGCGCTGATAAAAATTGATGGGTGGCACTTTCAGGGCGCCAACTGGGACGATATTGAATTGGGCTACTGCAAAAGCTACCGGCGGGCATTCAAGGCCATGAGACACGCCTTTGCAATGAATACAGACGAGCGCTTCCACACGCTGCGCAAACGGGTCAAAGACCAGTGGTACCAGAGCCGCCTGCTGGAAGAGCACTATCCGGAAACCATCGGCGCGCGCACCCGCGGCCTGCAAAGGCTGGCCAGCGCACTGGGCGACTGGCGCGACCTTCGGCTACTCTGCCAGCACCTTGCGCGCTACGGGGATGACACGCCCGAAATGGCCAGCGAGCAGCGCGCATTGCTGAAACATGCCGAAAAACGACTGGAGCAGCTGCGCAATGAAATTGAGCAGCTGTGCCGGCAACTGTTCGCGCAGGGACACTGGTCGTTTGCTTAGCACATACCGCCTGAACTAATCCGGCGCCGATTAATCTGGCTCCGTTTAATCCAGCAGCCCGCCCGCATGCACCATCACATGAAAAATAACATTCTGCTCTTTGGTGCCGGTAAGCAGGTGGGCACCCGGTCCGCGCGCCCAGACACCCACGTCCTCGCCACCGTGGGTTTCGCTATCCAATGGCACCAGCGACTCCTGGTGGAAGCCGCTTGATTCTGTATCGATGTCGTGGAGATCATGGCGCCCAGCATTGACCGGATCATCATAGCGATCGTCCGCATTGGTGCTGTCACCGAGGTCGGCGAAGCCGAGGCCATTCGCATAGGTAATCGTGGTGTAGGGCATGCCATCGGCCGCCAGCGATACGTTTTCCTTGGGCTCGCCGGTTTCATCATTGCCGACCACCTTGCCAAGAATCGGGTTGCCGCGGGTGGGGTAGCCGGCGATGGTCATTACATGGCTGTGGTCGGCGGTCACTATGATCAGGGTATCTTCGGCACTGGTATTATCCATGGCCACCTGCACCGCACGGGCCATTTCCACACCGTCGGTCAGCGCACTGTAGGCGCTGCCCGCATGGTGGCCGTGATCGATGCGGCCGGATTCGATCATGGCAAAATAGCCCTTGTCGTTTTTGCTCAGCAGTTCGATGGCTTTGGCGGTCATCTGGGATAGGGATGGCTCGCCGGCTTTATCGTTCTTGCGATCTTCTTCGTAGCGCATGTGCGAGCTGGCAAACAGGCCGAGCAATTTATCGGTGCCGGCCACATCGAGTTTATCGAATCCGGACTGGTCTTCGATGTATACCGCCTTGGTGCTACCGTCGTTATAGCGCGCCTTCCAAGCATCGATCAGGTTGATACCGTCGGTGCGCTTGCCGGACTTGCCTTCCAGGTCCTCCACCTCTTCCGGCAGGAAACTGCGGCGGCCACCGCCCATGGCCACTTCGATACCATCGCCGGCCGCCAGTTCCACCATCTGCGTGGCAATGTCTTTACAGCCTTCGGGAGCCGTCGCTTCCCAGCCGCGCTCCGGCACTTTCGCGTAGGTAGCAGCCGGGGTGGCATGGGTGATGCGTGCGGTACTCACCACGCCGGTGCTCTTGCCGAGATTCTCCGCCAGCTCGAGTGCGGTGGTAAGCGGGTGCTGCAGGCTCGCCGCGCAATCCCCGCGGGCCACGGTTTCATCCACATTCAACACGCCCGCCTTGGTTTTCACCCCGGCCATCAGTGCGGTGGCGGTACCAGCGGAGTCCGGTGTCTGCTGGTTGGTGTTGTAGGTTTTGCTCAGGCCGGCAAACGGCATGGTTTCAAAGCTCAGCTGGTATTCCTCACCACTCTGACCTTCCATCTGGCCGGCGAGAATGCGCATGGCGGTTACGGTGGAGATGCCCATGCCATCACCCACAAACAGAATGATGTTCTTGGCCGCACCGCGCTCATTGTTAATCACCACATTCTGGGCGTCCGCGAGTGCGGCCTGGCCATCGCGGTACCAGCTGCTGCTCTGTTGCGACTCGGGAATCTGCCCCGACTGCGCTGCTGAGTTACTGGGTGATGGATTCGAGGAAGTACTCGGGGTGGTATTAGGATCGCTACATGCCGCCACGGTCAGGCCAAAGGCGGTAACGAACGTGAGAGGGAGTCGATGAAATTGCATACTGTGCCCCGGTAAAAATTCGCCGACCGCAAACCCAAGATAAAGGCGGCAAAGTGGCGAGATGCTAAAGACTGGGGCGATAGTGTAGAGGATTTTGCGGACAGATTTGCTACTGACCTAGAGAGTAGATTCAACCAATCAGCTTCACCGCACTCTCATCGGGATCGCGACCCTTGCCCTGGGCCTGCAGTTGCTTGAGGTAGCTTTGCCACTTCTCCTCCTGGGTATCGCACAGCTCGCGCAGGTAAGCCCAGGTGTATATACCGCTATCGTGGCCATCATCAAAAAAGATCTGCAGGGCATAGCGCCCGGCGGCGGCGACCTTGTCGATACCCACACGGATTTTCCCATCCACCAATGTACCGTCACTGGCGCCATGGCCGCGCACTTCGGCACTGGGCGAATAGACCCGCAGGTATTCGGCGGGCAGCACAAACTCTTTATCGGCGTATTGCAGGCAAAGGTTTTTTTCGGCCTTGTTCAGGCGAATTTTTTTCGGTGCGGACATGGCAAAACCAAGAGTCAATTAGAAGCGGGCGGCAAGATACAGTGAGATACAGCGGGGCCGCGCTATGCGGCCCCCAACCAGTAACAAGCAGAGTCAGAGAATAAAGCGCGACAGGTCTTCGTCTTTACTCAACTCACCCAGCTGTTTGTCAACGTAAGCCGCATCGATGGTAATGGTGCTGTCGCCGTCACCACCAGCAAAGGATATTTCTTCCAGCAGGCGCTCGAGCACCGTATGCAGGCGGCGCGCACCGATGTTTTCGGTGGTTTCGTTCACCTCGAAGGCGACTTCGGCGATACGCTGAATACCGTCTTCGGAGAATTCCAGATTGACGCCCTCGGTGCCCAGCAGTGCTTTCTGCTGCTCGGTGAGCGAGGCCGAAGGTTCGGTGAGAATACGCTGGAAGTCCTTGGAGGTCAGCGAGCTCAGTTCCACACGAATCGGCAGGCGGCCCTGCAGTTCCGGAATCAAATCCGACGGTTTGGACAGGTGGAAGGCACCGGAGGCGATAAACAGAATGTGGTCTGTTTTGATCATGCCGTATTTGGTGGTGACGGTGCAGCCTTCGATCAGCGGCAGCAGGTCGCGCTGCACACCTTCGCGGGACACATCGGCACCACCACTTTCCTGGCGCTTGGCAACTTTGTCGATTTCATCGAGAAACACAATGCCGTTCTGCTCGGCGGAGCGGATGGCTTTGGTTTTGATTTCTTCGTCGTTAATCAGTTTGGCCGCTTCGTCGTCGGTCAGCTGCTTGAGCGCCTGCTTGACGGTGAGCTTGCGCTTCTGGGTTTTGCCTTTGGACATATTGGAGAACATGCCCTGCAGCTGGTTGGTCATTTCTTCCATGCCCGGAGGCGCCATGATTTCGACACCCATGGGACTGGCGGAGACGTCGATTTCGATTTCCTTGTCGTCGAGCTCGCCTTCGCGCAGTTTTTTGCGGAATACCTGACGGGTGCCGGAGTCTTTTTCCAGCGGGTCGGTATTGCGTGCCGGTGGCAGCAGGGCGTCGAGCACGCGATCCTCGGCGGCGTCCATGGCCCGCTGCTTTACGCCTTCGGTGGCGCGTTCGCGCTCGAGCTTGATGGCCATTTCGACGAGGTCGCGGACGATGGATTCCACATCGCGTCCGACGTAGCCCACTTCGGTAAATTTGGTGGCTTCGACTTTGATAAACGGCGCGCCGGCAAGTTTGGCGAGGCGGCGGGCAATTTCGGTTTTACCCACGCCGGTGGGGCCGATCATCAGGATGTTTTTCGGGGTGATTTCCGCGCGCAGTTCTTCATTGACCTGCATGCGGCGCCAGCGGTTGCGCAGGGCAATGGCCACTGCACGCTTGGCGTCGTTCTGGCCGACAATATGACGGTCGAGTTCGTGAACGATTTCTCTAGGGGTCATGGACATGGTCTTTACTCGGATTCTTTTCGCTTCGTTCCAGCTTCTATGTGCTTTGAAGCTGTTGCGGTGGCGGTCGCGCACCGGGTAAAAGATTTCGAAATCGCTATAAATACATCCCTGTACGCTCCGGCGGCGACGTCCTGTCGCCGACGGTTTCGAAATCTTTTACCCGGCACCCGACCTTCAATTCATACCTGAATGCTTCGTTGCCAGTTTGGCGATCAGTAACTCAGCTCTTCAATCGTGTTGTGGTGGTTCGTGTACACACAAATGTCGCCGGCAATTTTCAAACCCTGCTCGACGATAGTGCGCGCATCCAGCTCGGTGTTATCCAGCAGCGCGCGCGCTGCGGACTGGGCGAAGGGGCCACCGGAACCGATGGCGATCAGGTCGTCTTCCGGCTGGATAACGTCGCCGTTACCGGTGACGATCAGGCTAGCGGTTTCGTCGGCCACGGCAAGCAGCGCTTCGAGGCGACGCAGGGCGCGGTCAGTACGCCAGTCTTTGGCGAGTTCGACGGCGGCGCGGGTAAGCTGACCGTTGTGGGCCTGGAGCTTGGCTTCGAAGCGCTCGAACAGGGTGAAGGCGTCGGCGGTGCCGCCGGCAAATCCGGCGATGACCTTGTCGTTGTACAGGCGGCGCACTTTGCGGGCGTTACCTTTCATGATGGTGTTGCCCATGGAGACTTGCCCGTCACCACCGATAACGACTTTGCCGTTACGGCGGCAGGAGAGGATGGTTGTACCGCGATATTGTTCCACTGGTGCCTCTGCATTTTGGATTCAGAAGCACTAAGTGTGGTCGGAGAAGGGGGATTTCAATGTTGCCCGGTGAAAACCGGGCAGTCGGAAAGGATTTGTTTATCCCTGCGCCGGACGCTTGAGCACCAGCGGCATCAAACGGTGTTCGGCGAGCACGCTGCGGGCCTTGGCGACCTTGGAGCGGTTGGTATACGGGCCGACGAGAACCCGGTGCCAGGTGCCGCGGTTGTCGGTGGCCGATTCCACTTTGACGTCGAGGTTGGCGAGCATCAGCTGGGCGCGCAGGCGCTCGGCTTCAGCTTTGTCGCGGAAACTGGCGGCCTGCAGGATATACACCAGATCGGATTTGGGCTCGCTCTGCACCGGCGAATCTTCCGCGGGCTTGTCGCCGTCACGCACCCGCACTTGCGGGTTTTTCGGCTCGGGGACTTTGACTTCGTTTTCTTCCAGCAGCTTGTAGAAGTCGAAGCGCGGCTTGGATTCACCCGGGGCGGGCTTGTCGGCGACGGGCTTTTCCGTGCGCTTGGCCACCTGCATCTGCCCGGTCTTTATGTCGTTCAGCAAAAACACAAACACCGCGAAGCCGCCGACAAAGTTGCCCAGTACAAACCAGACCCAGGCGGGCTTGCCGGAGGGTTGTGAGCGGCGGGTGTTACGGCGGGCCATCGTGTTCTCTCAGTCTTTTATCTATTTATGCAAAGCGGCAAATTGTAACGCCTGAACTCCGCGCTGTGTGCGGAATTTAGGACAGCTCCTGGGCATCCATGTCGATCGCCCAGCGCAACCGCCGGTTGCGATTGCCTTCCGCCCACTGGCTGAACTGCGCCAGTAGTTTTTGCAGCAGGCCGCGTTTTTCCGCGGTGATCTGCAGGTAGAAGCGGAAGCGGCCGGATTTGCGCTCGAGCAGTGCCGGCACTGGTCCCAGATACTGCAGCTCCGGCGACGGCGGCGCCAGCGCTTGCAGGTAGTCGCGGGCGTTGGCGAGAAACTCTTCCGCCCAGCGCGGCTCCTCGCACTCGGCGCGCACCAGCGCCATGGCGCGCAGGGGCGGCAGTTGAGCGATCTTGCGCTCGTCCATCAGCTGGCGGGCAAAAGCGCCGTAGCCCTTGTTCAGCAGTAGTTGCAGCAGCGGGTGTTCCGGGTAGCGGCTCTGCACCAGCACGTGCCCGGGCAGGTCACCGCGGCCGGCGCGGCCGGCAACCTGCTCCAGCAGCTGGCCCATGCGCTCGGGGGCGCGGAAGTCGGCGCTGAACAGGCCGCCGTCGGCGTCCTGAATCACTACCAGGGTGACCTTGGGCAAATGGTGACCCTTGGCCAGCATCTGGGTGCCGAGCAGTAAGCAGGGTTCGCCGTTGCGCGCCGGCTCCAGCAGCTTGTCCAGCGCCTGCTTGCTGGCGGTGGTGTCGCGGTCGACACGAATCACCGGGAAATCCCGGAAGCTGTGGGTAAGGAAGTCTTCACTGCGCTCGGTGCCTGCACCCAGCGCATTCAGGTTGCGGCTGTGGCATTGCGGGCAGCTGTGCACTTCGCGCATGCGGTAGTCGCAGTGATGACAGCGCAGGTGGCGCTGGCGCCGGTGCAGGGTGAGCTTGGCGGAGCAGTGCGGGCAGTCGGCGAGCCAGCCGCAGTCGTCGCAAGTCAGCGCCGGCGAATAGCCACGGCGGTTGATAAATACCAGCGCTTGCTCACCGCGCGCCAGCGTCTCACCGATATGCCGCAGCACCTGCGGCGCAAAGCCCTCCTGCAATTGCTGGTGCAGGATCGGCACCACACTGATTTGTGGAGGCTTGGCGTTGCCGGCGCGGTGACGCAGGCGCAAGTGTTGGTAGCGCCCGCTCAGTGCATTGTGCAGGCTCTCCAGTGAGGGGGTGGCGGAACCCAATAGCACCGGTACGTCGCCGCTTTTCGCAAGCACCAGCGACAGGTCGCGGGCGGAGTAGCGCACCCCGTCCTGCTGTTTGAAGGAGCCATCGTGTTCCTCGTCGATCAGGATGATGCCAAGGCGTGGCAGCGGGGTAAAAATCGCCGAGCGGGTGCCAATCACAATATCCGCCACACCGCTGGCGGCGGACAGCCAGGCGCGGGCGCGCTCGCCATCGGCAAGCCCCGAGTGCAGGGCGGCGATACGGAAATCCGGGAAGCGCGCAGCGATACGCCGCAGGGTCTGCGGGGTCAGCCCGATCTCCGGCACCAGCAGCAGGGCCTGCTTGCCGTCGCGCAGGGCGCGCTCCATCAGGCGCAGATAGACCTCGGTCTTGCCGCTGCCGGTGGTGCCCTCCAAAAGCGAGGCACTGAATCCGCTGGCGGGCACCGAATCGATCACCTGGCGTTGTTCGTCATTCAATTCCGGGGCGGGGCGGGGCGCAACCTCCTCCAGCGGCGGCGGGGCCGTGGGCCCGGCCACCCAGTGCGCCAGGTTGCGCTCGATCAGCGCCTTGCACACGCTGCTGTTGAGGCCGCGGGCATTCAGCGCGGTGCGGCTCTGGCGCCCCGCGCTGAGTAGTAATTGCAGCAGGGCCTGCTGTTTCTTGGCCCGCGCTAATGCGGTCTCCGGCAACCCCTTGCCCTCGGTGGTCAGTTCCAGCCACTGCTCCGCCCAGTGGTCCGCCGGCTTTCCCCGGCGCAGCGCGACCGGCAGGGCGGCGGCGTAGAGTTCTCCAATAGGCGCCTGATAGTAATCGGCCGCCCACTGCAGGAAGCGGCGGCTGCGCGCATCGAAGATCGGCGTGGGGTCAATACAGGCGGTGGCCGGCTTGAGTTCGGTGTGGGGGGACTCCGCGGCCACCTCGACCAGCACGGCCACCAGATCTCGCTTGCCAAACGGCACCTGAAAGCGCTGCCCGGGCTGCAGATGGGCCGGATTCACGCCCGCTGGCGGCAGGTAGTCGAACAGGCGGCGCAGGGGCACCGGCACTGCCAGGCGCAAAATGACCGACGGTTCTCTAGATTGGTTTTGCTCTGCCCCGACTAACCCCAACGCACGTATCTCCACTGCTCACTACTGCTGGTGCACTGCTTGCACAAAGACGCGATGATAACGCAGAAGGTTCCGCTTGAATCGTCAGGCTAATCTGATAGTATGCGCCGACTTTTTAAACAGCCCGGGGATTTATCCCCTACACCAATGACGATTCCGTGCTCAGCGATAAATGACTGGGTGGCGGTGTCGAAAAGAGGCAATCATGAAGACCGATATCCATCCGAACTACGCCGAAATTACCGCAACTTGCTCCTGTGGCAACACCTTCAAAATGGGTTCCACCCTGGGCAAGGACATCCAGCTCGACGTTTGCTCCAACTGCCACCCGTTCTACACCGGCAAGCAGAAGCAGGCGAGCACTGGCGGCCGCGTAGATCGCTTCAAGAAGCGTTTCGGCAGCCGCATCTCCAAGTAAGAGAAAGCGCTACCGAAATGTGCACCGGGAAGATTCGCTCTATCCCGGTTGCGACAAAAAAGACGCCCAGGACATTCCTCGGCGTCTTTTTTTGTGCCTGGCTGTTGGTGCTGGCGATACTGCAGGCGAGTACGGCCCGCGCTGACTGTGTGCTGGGCGGCGCCGATGAGGTGGTGGGGCTCAAGCAGGTGATCGATGGCGATACCCTGCGCCTCGAAGACGGCCGCCGGGTGCGGCTGATCGGCGTGAATACACCGGAGCTGGCCCACCGCAAACGTCCGGCTCAGCCCCTGGCCGAGGAGGCCAGGGATTTCACCGAACGCTTTCTCGCCGGCGGCGATCTGGAACTGGTCTACGACCGCGACCGCCGCGACAACCATGGCCGCGTCCTGGCCTACGTCTACAACCACCGCGGCGACAGCCTGGAATCTGCACTGCTGTCCGCCGGTCTCGCCTTCCATATTGCGGTGGCGCCCAACCTCGCCCTTAGCGAATGCCTGGCCAGTCGCGAACGCGAGGCGCGCCAGTACCAGCGCGGGGTCTGGTCACCGGGCGTATGGCCGGTAATGACTGCTTCCCAAGTGCGCCCCGGCGATGGCGGCTTTGTGCTGCTTACCGGGCAAGTGACCAAGGCGCACCACAACCGATATATCTGGCTGGATCTGGATGGACCGGTGGCACTGCGGGTCGACCCTAGGAGCGCACCATCCCTGAAACGGCAGAAGAACTGGCGCAATCGACAGCTGATGACGCGCGGCTGGCTGGTGGATCGCGGCGCAAAATACGCCGCCAGAAATCCCGGGCACAAACGCTGGTTTATCGCGGTGGACGCCGCGGAAACGCTGGAATTTCTCCGCTAGCTTTACCCACCGCCGCATTTACTTCACCCACATCGAATAGCGATCTTTTGGCGAGCGCCAACCCCGTGACTCATTCATTCAATAAATACACATAAATCACGAAAACTATTTCATCTGTAACCAATTTTACGGGTAGTATTAGTAAACCTATTTTGGAATGTCCGGTTTTGACCACTATGAACGGATGGTCATCCCAATATTTCCGCTTTAGGCGCGCAAACTGCCCCACAATAAAATCAATACAGCCGCGGTAACCCGCGCCCGGTGCAGAATCCCGGGCGCTTTCCAATACAAGAAGATGACACCCTGATGACCGACTCTCTACGCCAGGCAGCGCTCGACTACCATGCCTTGCCGACACCGGGCAAATTATCGGTGGAACTCACCACACCTGCTGAAACCCAGGAAGACCTCTCCCTCGCCTACAGCCCGGGCGTGGCGGAACCGGTGCGCGAAATCGCCAAAGACCCGGAAGCCGCCTATCGCTATACCGGCAAGGGCAACCTGGTGGCGGTCATCTCCAACGGCAGTGCCATCCTCGGCCTCGGCAACCTGGGCCCGCTGGCGTCCAAGCCAGTGATGGAGGGCAAATCGCTGCTGTTCAAGCGCTTCGCAGATATCAATTCCGTGGATATCGAAGTGGAAGCACCCAGCCCCGAACGCTTTATCGAAACCGTTGCGGCTATCGCCAACACCTTCGGTGGCATCAACCTCGAGGACATCAAGGCGCCGGAGTGCTTCCACATCGAAGAGGCTCTGATCCAGCGCTGCTCGGTACCCATTTTCCACGACGATCAGCACGGCACCGCGATCGTGACCGTTGCCGGCATGCTGAACGCGCTGGAAATCCAGGGCAAGAACATCGAAGACGCGCGCATCGTTTGCCTGGGCGCCGGCGCCGCCGCCACTGCCTGCTGCAAATTATTGTTGTGCGCGGGCGCCAAGAAAGAACAGATCACCATGCTCGACAGCCGCGGAGTCATCCACTCCGGGCGCAGCGATATCAACGCCTACAAGGGCGAGTGGGCACGAGATACCGAAATGCGCACTCTGGATGACGCTATCGAGGGTGCCGATGTGTTCCTTGGCGTGTCCGGGCCGGACCTACTGTCGGCGGAACAACTGGCGCATATGGCCGACAAGCCAGTGGTGTTTGCCTGCTCCAACCCCAACCCAGAAATCGCCCCGGAGCTGGCGCACGCAACCCGCGACGACCTGATCATGGCTACCGGCCGTTCGGACTACCCGAACCAGGTAAACAACGTACTGTGTTTCCCGTTTATCTTCCGCGGTGCACTGGATGTGCGCGCCACCAGCATCAACGAACACATGAAGCTCGCGGCCATTGAGGCGATCCGCAAGCTGGCGCGCGAAGATGTGCCGCAAGAAGTGCGCGCGGGCTACGGTGGCGTAGAGATGGCATTTGGCCCTGCTTATATTTTGCCGAAGCCCACCGACCCCCGCCTGCTGCCAGAGGTGGCTGCAGCGGTGGCCAAGGCGGCGGTAGATAGCGGCGCCGCACGCCTGCCTTACCCGGAGCATTACCCGCTTAAGCCCGTGTAAACCTTGTCGATTCTGTCTATATCGACCCGATCTTGAACCTATCCCGGTAGCGGTGGCGCTACCGGGTACGGATCCACTCCACCAGTCCTTGAGCCTCCCCCCGCGCACCGCTACACTGGCTCCAATGTCTGAGCAGAGTTATCCCACCGCATGAGTCATGTCTATGTGCTGACCAATCAGCACCAGCAGTTTTTAAGTAAAGGCAACGATTGGATTGACGGCCGCGAGCACACCAAGTTGTTCCGTACCGAACACAAGGATGTCGCCATCAATCAGATGTTCGAGGCCAACACCCGCGACGTTTCCCTGCGCATTGAGCTGCTGGAATGCAAGCTGGACACCAAGCGCCAGCCGCTGGTGCCCGAAGACGCGCTCAGCGAAACCCCTCTCAAGGCTGAAGGCGAGATCGAGGTCGATCCCAAACTTGAGGCAGCACCGGCAACCGACGAACCTACAGAAGCTGCAGAACCCGCAGTGGACGCGGCGGCCGAGTTGGCGAGCAGCGAACCGCCCTCCGAGCCCGTTGCCGGACAGACCTGATCAAGCGACCTGAAACACCCCATCTGGTGCGGACCCGAGGAGAATGCCCCGGGTTTGCCGCTTGAGATCACCGGGGATGCCCCCATTTAAGCCGGACGCCGTTTGGCGGATTCATCAGCGCGTCACAGTTAGCGCACTTGGTATGCAGCCGGCAGCCCACAGGAGATACCCTTGCCCACGTTCAATCTGGCCGAACTGGCCAAGCCGGAAGGCTTAGACCTGCTCAAGGGCATTCGCCGCGGTATTGAAAAGGAAGGCCTGCGGGTCACCCCGGAAGGCGAACTGGCACAGACAGACCACCCGCACGGGCTTGGCTCCGCACTCAGCCACGAGTGCATCACCACCGATTTCTCTGAAGCACTGCTGGAATTCATTACACCGCCGGTGGCCACGCCCGAGCAGGCTCTGGAAAAACTCGACCAGATCCACCGCTTTACCTACAGCCAGATCGGCGACGAGCGCCTGTGGGTCAACAGCATGCCCGGCCGTATCGGCCGCGACAAGGATATCCCGGTCGCGCGCTATGGCAGCTCCTACAGCGGCACCATGAAGACTATTTACCGCCTTGGCCTGGGCCTGCGCTACGGCCGCGCCATGCAGACCATCGCCGGTATCCATTACAACTTTTCCCTGCCGGATACCTTCTGGCAGTGGCTGCAGGCCAAAGAAAACAGCAGTGAATCGCTGCAGGACTTTAAGACCCGCCGCTACTTCGACCTGATCCGCAACTTCCGTCGCCAGTATTGGCTGCTGATCCACCTGTTTGGCGCAGCGCCGGCGGTGTGCGGCACCTTCGTGCAGGATCGCGAGCATAAGCTGCAGCCGTTCGACGGTGACGGCCGCAGCCTGTACGCACCCAATTCGACCTCCCTGCGCATGGGCGACCTGGGTTACACCAGCGACGCACAGAAGTCCCTGATCGTCTGTTACAACGATCTGCCGAGCTACCTGTCCACCCTGTGTGCCGCCATCTCCAAACCCTATCCGGCCTACCACGAGCTGGGGGTCAAAGATGCAGGGGACCACTACCAGCAGCTGTCCACCGGCCTGCTGCAGATCGAGAATGAGTTCTACTCACCGATCCGCCCGAAAAACCCTGCCGGGATGGGCGAGACCGCACTCTCCGCTCTGGACGCCCGCGGGGTGGAATACATTGAAGTGCGCTGCCTGGACCTGAACCCGTTTGTGCCGCTGGGCATTGAAGCTCCGCAAATGCGCTTCCTCGATGCCTTCCTGCTGCACTGCCTGCTGAGCGACAGCCCGCAGACCGACGAAGCCGACTACCGCGCGGTGCAGGAAAACCTGTCGCGTATCGTCTACCAGGGTCGCGACCCGCAAGTGCAACTTATCCACAACGGCGGCGAGCGCAAACTCACCGACTGGGCCAACGAGCTGCTGGACCAGATTATGCCGTTGGCGGAACTGCTGGACAGCGCCTGGCAGAGTGAAGATTACGCGCGCGCGGTGGACGTTCAGCGCGACAAGATCAGCGGCAAAACTCTCACCCCGGCGGCGCACATGCTGGCGGAGATGCACGAACACGGGCAGACCTTCTTCCAGTGGGCCAAAGACAAGGCCGAGCAACACCGCGAATATTTCATCGACCGTCCATTGAGCGACGAAGAGCAGGCCGAGTTCGAGCGCCTGGCAGAAGAGTCGCGACAGAAACAAAAAGCCGTGGAAGACGCGGACACCGGGACCTTCGAAGACTTCCTTGGCAAGTACTACGCCCAGTATGTGTTCTGCCACAAAGACCTCTGAGCACCGATGAATTACCTCGCCCACCTGCTGCTCTCCGGCCCGGATCCGGACTGGCAACTGGGCGGTTTGCTCGGGGACTTTGTCAAAGGCCCGCTTACCGGCGCCCGCCCCCAATCCATTGAAGACGGCATGCGCCTGCACCGGCGCATCGACCTGCTGAGTGACCAGCACCCTGCCTTTCTAAGCGCGCTCACGCGTCTCGGTCCCGAGTGGCGCCGCCTGGGCGGCATCGCGCTGGATATCTGGTTCGACCACCTGCTCGCCAACAGCTGGGAGCAGTGGCATCCCCACCCCCTGGAAACCTTTTCCCAAGAATGCTGGTCCAACTTCCGCGAGCGCCAGCAGTGGATCCCGGAAAACGCGCAAACGTTTATTCAACGCGCCGAGCAATTTAAACTGCTCCCCGGCTACCGCGAGGTCGACGTGATCCAACGCACCCTCGAACGAGTGGGTCAGCGTCTGCGACGCCCGCAACCCCTGGTCGACATGCTGCCCCTGCTGGAACGCGATCGCCGCGCACTGGAGCAGGAGTTTCAGCTGCTGTTTGCCGACCTAAGCCAACAGGCCGAACGTTTCCGCCAACAAATTAGCGAATAAATACCGGAAGACACCATGACCCTGCCAAGCCCGCGCACCACATTTTTGCTGATGTTCCTCGCCGTTATCTTCGTACTCGGCGTGGCCTTCTATATGGAATACGCGATGGGCCTCGAACCCTGCCCACTGTGTATCACCCAGCGGGTTATGTTCCTCGGTGTTGGTATCACTTCGCTGATTGCTTTCCTGCACAACCCTTCCAGCATCGGCCGCCGCATCTACGGATTCGTCGTCTCCCTGTGGGCACTGGGCGGCCTCTACTTCTCCGGCCGCCAGCTGTGGCTGCAGAGCCTGCCGGAAGATGAAGTACCGGCGTGCGGCCCCGGTATTAGCTATATGGTGGAAGTTTTCCCCATGGCTGAAGTGATCAAAACCCTGCTGACTGGCGACGGTAACTGCGCCGAGGTGCACTGGACTTTCCTCGGGCTGTCCATTCCCGGCTGGGCCGCGGTGGGCTTTGTGGGCCTGATCCTGTTTGGCCTGTGGCAAGCATTGCGCAAGGGCTAAGCGAACCTTCACCATGCCCCCCGAATCGAAATCGTGGCCCGGCAAAGCACTGCAGTGGCTGCTGGGCGCGGGACTACTGCTGGCGTTTGACTTCGCCGGTCGCGCGCTGGCCGCAAGCCTGTCGCTGTCGGTACCCGGCCCGGTGCTGGGAATGCTGCTGTTGCTGCTGGCACTGATGCTGTATGGGCGCGTGCCCTACGGCCTGGGCATGGTTGCCGAGCAGATACTGCGTTTGCTGGTACTGATTTTCCTGCCCGCTACTGTGGGCATCTATTTTCTGCGCGACCTCTCTGGCGGCGACTGGTTTGCGCTGATCGCCGCGATGGTGATCGGCACACTGATCAGCCTGACACTCACCGCTCTGCTGCTAAAACACCTGATTCAGCGACGCGCCCGCCGCCGAGGTGATCATGGGCAGTGAAATACGCAACTTGTGGTTGCAATGGCTGGCCCAGCTGGAGCAGGTTGCGAGTGGTTTTCTGCAGCCGCTCTCCGCCACCCACCCACTGGTGATACTGCCACTGAACATCATGGGATTCTGGCTGGCACTGAAAATCTACCGGCGCACCGGTACGCCAATCTTGCACCCGGTGGTGGGCGGCAGCCTGCTGGTGTTTGCGGGGCTGTTGCTGCTCGGCGTCGACTTCACCGGCTATCAGCAGGGCAGCGGATTGCTGTATCTGTTACTCGGCCCGGCGGTGGTCGCCCTCGCCATTCCCCTCAAACAAAATCTGGTGATGGTACGACGCGCGGGCTGGCCACTGATGCTTGGTCTGCTAGTGGGCGCCGTGCTGGCGCCGCTGGTGGCGGTGGTCATCGCGCTGCTGCTCGGTGGCAGTCACACGGTACTGGTCGCACTGGCCACCAAGTCCGTGACCACCCCCGTGGCACTGGCGCTCACCGAACAGATGAACGGTATTCATAGCCTCGCCGCGGGGGTGGTGGCCTTTACCGGGATTGTCGGCGCAGTATTTGGCCCTTCGCTTATGCGCCTGCTGGGTATTCACGACGAGCGGGTTACCGGTTTCACCCTCGGCATCAACGCCCACGCCATCGGCACCGTGCGCGCCCTGGAGATCAGCGCCCTGTGCGGCGCCTTTTCCGCACTGGCCATGGGTTTGTGCGGCGCCCTGACCGCATTGCTGTTACCAGTTCTCACCTCGGCGTAGCAAAAAAGCAGACGTCCGTCCCGTTCCAGTTTTTTTGCGGCGCCCGCCTTGCCCACGGCGGGAGAAGCTTCTACATTCGTATGAGCAGTTGTAAAAGACACAAAAGGAAACTTGGAGATGTTGGAGAACTGTAAGAACGCGCAAGAGCGCTGGGGCGGCGTCAGCCAGATTATTGACCGCTGGCTGCAATCCCGTCAGGCGCTGCTGGTGAGCTTTTGCCAGCTGTCGGACCACAAGGAATTTTCCGATGGCGACAAGGCCGCGGAGACCAGTGTCCGCATCCTGTGCCAGCAGCTGGTGGACTATGTGTCTGCCGGCCACTTTGAGGTCTACGATCAGTTGATACAGGAAGGCCAGGCCTTTGGTGACACCGAAGGGTTACAGCAAGCCAAAGCCCTGTACCGGGAGATTGATGGCACCACCGATGTCGCTGTCGACTTCAACGACAAGTACCAGGAAACCGATGACCTCAGTGCACTGGTACAAGATCTGTCAGAGTTGGGCGTCGCGCTGGAAACCCGCTTTGCCGCGGAGGACCGCATGATCGATACCCTGCACACCGCACACAAAAATCAGTTGGCCTGATTGCGTGCTCATGCGCATACCGCGTGTGAAATAACTCTGCGCACCCAAATGCGTCAGCAATAAAAAAGGGGCCCGCAGGCCCCTTTTTGATCAGTGCGCAACAGCGCAACCTGGTAACCGATATTCGATTACTCGGTTCCCTGATCTTCCTCAACCGCTTCTTTTTCTGCAGCGCCTTCGTCGCTGTTGGCGTCGGCCTTGTGCAGTTCGACTTCAAAAATCAGGGTCGCGTTCGGGCCGATCAGACCACCGGCACCGCCGGGACCATAGGCCAGCTCAGAAGGAATGTAGAGTTCCCACTTCGCGCCCTGCTTCATCAGCTGCAGTGCCTCGGTCCAACCCTTGATCACGCCATTCACCGGGAACTGAACCGGCTTGCCATTCTTGTAAGAGCTGTCGAACTCGGTGCCATCGATCAGCGTGCCCTTGTAGTCCACTTCAACAACGCTGGTTTCGCTGGGGCTCGGGCCGGTGCCTTCGGTAATCACCTTGTACTGCAGGCCAGAGTCGGTGGTCTGCACGCCTTCTTTCTTGGCGTTTTCTTCCAGGAACTTCTTACCTTCTTCCAGGTTCTTATCCGCGGACGCTTTGAAGTCGGCTTCCTGCTTCTCCATTAGCTCTTTTTGCTTGGCCTGCATGTTCTCCTGGAATACCTGGATCACTTTCTGCTTTTCTTCCTGGCTCAAGCGGGACTCGCGGCCACTAGCAACATCTTGCAGCGCCATGGCAACAATTTGCGGGTCCAGAGCGACTTCCTGGCTCTTGAGGCGGTTAGCCATATCTTCGGCGATGATATAGCTGACCTTCTGCTCCTGGGTTTCCAGTTTGATGTCTGCAGAACCGGCAGACTCCTGCTTGTTACAACCGACCAGTGCAATACCCAAAGCAATCGCAGCAGCCAAAGAAGTTTTATTCATGAGAGTTGTCTCTTTATTTCCGTGAAACATTGTAAATAGCGATGGCAAGCACCGGTATTAATCGAGCAGGTCCTGTATTCCCTGCCTATGCCGCTGTTGTACACCCTGACACCTGGGTGCATTGTGCGGCAGATCACAGTATCGCAAGCCGGACCGCAGCGAATGGCAAGTCTAACCCATGCGCGAACGACCTGCACACCAGCATACTCTTAACGCATTCGCTGCATCGGACAGCGATTCTTCTCGGTTGTTTCATTTTGCTGTCACACGCAATTCGGGCGGAGGGTATGCAGGAAATTTGAAAGCCTTATGCCGCAGTTGTTAAAAAGATAAAAAATCCTGCGTACTGTAGGGATGCACGAAGTAAATAACAGCGCTATTATCAGCGTTAGACCTCGACTTTTTTCTCCGGCAGAGAGGTGGTTCTGTCACACCGAGATATCTTGGGGGATGTCTTGGAGATATCTTGGAGTAAGTCATCGGGGCTCCCTTTTAATAACGATTTTCACAACCCGTTCCAACCGCAGGATATTGAATCATGGCCGCCAAACGCAAAGCCGCTGTTTCCATTGACGCTCTTGAAAAACAGATCGCCAAGATCGCCACCCAAATTGAAAAAGCACGAGCCAAGGAAGTGGCCGATGCCGATAAGGCCCTGAAGAAAGCTACCAAAGATGCCGACAAGGCCAAGGCTCAGGTAGCCAAGGCCAAAGCCAAAGTTGCGGCTGCCCGCACTGCCGGTGCCAAGGCAAAGACCCCGGCCGCCAAAGCCTCTGCCAAGAAGAAAGCCGACGCGGCCAAGTCTGCGCTGGCCAAGGTAGAAAAGGTTGCCAAGGAAGCCGCAGTAGCGCTGAGCGGAACCAAGGCCGCTGCCACAGCCGCCAAGCTGTCCGACAAGACTGCAAAAGCCGTGAAGAAAGCCGGAGATGCGGCGGCCAAAAAGGTGCAGGCCGCGAGCAAGCCGAAAAAGAAAAAAGCGGCAGCCAAGAAAGCGACTGCAAGCAAGCCGGCCGCCGAGAAGAAAGCGGCAGCGAAAAAGCCTGCAGCCAAAAAGGCCACAGCGAAGAAGGCGGCAACCAAGAAAGCCGCAGTGAAGAAAACCCCCGCCAAGAAAGCGGCACCCAAGAAGGCAGCCGCCAAGAAGCCCGCAGCAAAACCGGCAGCGAAAAAAGCTGCACCGAAGAAAGCCGCAACCAAGAAGGTCGCCGCAAAACCTGCAGCTAAGCCGGCAGCCAAACCCGCAGCTAAAAAAGCCGCACCGAAGAAACCAGCTGAAAAGCCCGCAGTAGACAAATCTAATGGCGCCGCCGCAAAGCCGGCCGCTCAGCCAGCCCCTGCTGCCGCGCCCGCAGCCGCACCGGTAAGCGAATCACCGGCACCGGTAATGAGTAAGACTTCCGAACCAAAACCAATGGTGCCCGAGTCCAGCGCTGCAGCTGCAACCCCGGTAACCCCGAGCATCACGCCAAGCACGCCGGCCAAGAGCCTGTTTTCCACTGAGGAAAACCCGCACTACGGCCCCGAGGAGCACAAGCACAAGAGCTAATTTGTGCGATCACCGGCTCCTTCATTGCCCAAGCCAGTGCCTGCTGCAGTCGTGCTAGCGTCATAGGCATCTTGAGAGCTATAGGCATCGATCAGGCCCGCCCAGCGGGCCTGATCTTTTTGCATCAGACCATACTGTTCTCCGGCCAGCGCCAGCGGTGAGCGTGTCTCCGGCCAGGTTTCTCCATTCAGCTTCCACAGCGCGGCCAACTGGCGCTGCTCCATGCGAATCTCATTGCGCTTGCACCATTCATATAGCCGGCTCTGCTTGTTAATACGCCCGACAAAGCGGCGCAGGTTGCGCACGGTATTGATCATGCGGCGCCGAGGCGCCAACCCCCGATCCGCCACTCGCCAGCTTTCGTCACTCAGTTGGCGACCACAGGCGCAGGTGTAACTGGCCCACAGCAGCAGACACACGTCCGCCCCTTTGCTGTCCTGGCACTCCAGCAGGAAGTCGGCCACCGATGGCTGGCGATAAAACTCGAGACTGAAATCCCACAGGGGGTTCTGCAAGGGCGAATTTGGTGGAGAGTGCGGCGGTGATGGAGGTGCGGTTTCTGTCACGATAGAATCCCGGCGAAATTGTTATGCGACGACATTGTTATGGGGATAGCCTAGTCAATATCGCGCGAAATCAAAGAGGTTTCCATTGATCAATCTGCAAGGGGTGTCGCTGCAAGTGGGCGGGCGCGACCTGCTCAACGATGCCAGCTGCCGCATCTTCCCAGGCCACAAGGTCGGCATCATCGGTGCCAACGGCTGCGGTAAATCCACCCTGTTCAAGATGTTGCTCAAGCAGCAGGAGAGCGACGCGGGCAGTGTCGAAGTCCCATCGGGCTGGGAAATTGCGCATATGGCCCAGGAAGTGTCGGCCAGTGACCGCAGCGCCCTGGACTATGCGCTGGACGGCGACCACCGCCTGCGTGAGCTGCAACAGGAGCTGGAAGCCGCAGAGGCCGATGGCAGCGACGGCAAGCGCATTGGCGAGCTGCACGAGCGCATGGCCGCGATTGACGGCTATTCGGGTCCAGCGCGCGCCGCGCAGCTGCTGGACGGCCTGGGTTTCTCCCACGCCGATCAGCAGCGTCCGGTGCAGAGCTTCTCCGGCGGCTGGCGTATTCGCTTGAACCTGGCGCGGGCACTGATGTGCCCGGCTGACCTGTTGCTGCTCGACGAACCCACCAACCACTTGGACCTGGATGCCACCCTGTGGCTGGAGCAGTGGCTGCAGCGCTTCCCCGGTACCCTGCTGATCATCTCGCACGACCGGGATTTCCTGGACGCGGTGGTGGACGGCATTATCAGCTTCGAACAGCAGGATCTGGTGCTCTACAGCGGCAACTACACCGCATTTGAGCGGGCCCGTGCCGAGCGCCTGGCGCAACAGCAAATTCAATACGAGAAGCAGCAGGCCCAGCGCGCGCATATGGAAGATTTCGTGCGGCGCTTCCGCGCAAAGGCGACCAAGGCCAAGCAGGCCCAGAGCCGCCTGAAGGCGCTCGACCGCATGGCCGAGATCGCCCCGGCGCATGTAGACTCGCCATTCCGCTTCCGCCTGCCGGCTTCCGAGAAAGTTTCCAACCCACTGGTGGATCTGCGCGAGGCGGAAATCGGTTACCCGGGCAAAACCATTCTGCCACGCGTGGAAATGGGCATTCAGCCCGGTCGACGTATCGGTCTGCTGGGCCCGAACGGCGCCGGTAAATCCTCGCTGATCAAAACCCTCGCTGGCGAGCTGCCGCTGCTGGGCGGCGAGCGCCAGTGCGGCGAGCACCTGAAGATTGGTTACTTTGCCCAGCACCAGCTGGAAGCGCTGGATTCCAAAGCCTCGCCGATTCTACATGTGCAACGACTGTCGCCGGACGCC
This sequence comes from Microbulbifer agarilyticus, assembly GCF_019800665.1. GTDB lineage: Bacteria > Pseudomonadota > Gammaproteobacteria > Pseudomonadales > Cellvibrionaceae > Microbulbifer > Microbulbifer agarilyticus_C. The sequence goes on along the minus strand of NZ_JAHVKO010000004.1, from coordinate 388,930 downwards.
AGCGAACAGGAGCTGCGCGACTTTTTGGGTGGCTACGGATTTATCGGTGACCGGGTATTCGAACCGGTGGGCGGTTTTTCCGGTGGTGAAAAAGCCCGCGTGGCGCTGGCACTGCTGGCGTGGCAGAAACCCAACCTGTTGCTGCTGGACGAACCCACCAACCACCTGGACTTGGAAATGCGCCATGCACTGACGCTGGCCTTGGCAGAATTCCCCGGTGCGGTAATTCTGGTATCGCACGATCGTCACCTGCTGGCGAACACCACCGACGAATTTATTCTGGTGGCAGACGGCCGCGCCGAGCCTTTCGACGGTGACCTGGATGATTACAAACAGTGGTTGCTGGCGTTCAAGCGCGAAGAAAAACGCCAGTCCGGAAACGACACGGTCAGTACCGATGGCAAGCCCGTTGAGGACAAGAAAGCCCAGCGGCGCGCGGCCGCGGCCCTGCGCGAACAACTCAAGCCGTTGACCAACAAGCTCAAAAGTATCGAGCAGAAGATGGCCAAGGCGGAAAAGGAAGTACAGCGGCTGGAAGAGAAACTCGCGGATGAAGATCTCTACAGTGGTGGCCGCCAGGATGAAATTACCCAGCTGACCAAAGCGCAGGGAGAGGCGCGGGAAAGTTTGGATGAACTGGAAATGGAGTGGCTGGAAGTCTCCGAGGCACTGGAGGCAGCGCGCTCCGCTAGTTAACGCGCTGACTCGATCCGACCCCTGCGCGGTTATTTCGACATTTCGTAGGGGTCGTAGCCTTCCCGTGGGCAGCCATCTTCGTTGACCGCCATACCCATGGGCGTATTCGGGCAGAGGTCCAGATAGTCCGGCACGCCGTCGCCATCGGTGTCGATGGGGCAGCCGCGAAAGTCCACATCAATACCAGGCGGTGTCTGTGGGCATTCGTCGGCGTCGTCATACACACCGTCACCATCGCGATCGTAAATCGCCACCGGGTCCTCACCCCACTGGTAGCCGATCGACATACTCACATAGGCGTCGAGGCCACTTTCTTCCACTCCCTGGAAACCGCGCGCATCGCCGCGCACTTGCCAGCGTGGGTGCAGGCGGTACTTCACGCCCATACCAAAGTTGACCATGGTCTGACGACGGTGCCAGTCAAACGGGTAGCCGTAGGTGTCTTCATCGATGCGCAACTCGCCAATACCCGCCACCACATAGGGCTGCCAGTCGTAATTGCCACAAAAGCGGCCAGCGAATTGATACAGCAGATCGACGTGGTAATTCTGTACCTCGACGTCCTCAAACGTGTCCTGCACGTTGACGCTGAAGTAGTTATACACACCTTCAAGAGCCCAGCGATCAGTAACGTTGTAGCCAAAGCCGATACCGCCGCCGGCGCGATCTTCCAGCTCAAAACCGAAGTAAGGTGTGCCATCCAGGCGCTGGTCATCAAACCAGTAATAGCCGCCGTTGAGGTAGAGATTGAGAGTACCTTCCCCATCGGACACGGCCTGGCCGCTAGAAAGGAGCAGGGCACTGCCCAGAAGCAGCTTAGGTAGGAGTTTGCGGGCGAGGGTGGGGCTTGTTGTCATTGTTGCTCCGGAGCATCCATTTACCGGTAGTCACAAGATAGCACAGCGAACCGCGGCCCATTTCCCGCGCGGCTCGCTATGTTGTCGGCTTATTTTCTTTTGTACAGCAGGTCCCACACGCCGTGGCCGAGACGCTCACCGCGACGCTCGAATTTGGTCTGCGGACGGAATTCCGGGCGCGGGGAGTATTGCCCTTTACCGGCGGTATTCTCCAGCATTTCCTCGGCTTCGAGTACTTCGAGCATTTGCTCGGCGTAGTTTTCCCAGTCGGTGGCCATGTGCATCAGCGCGCCGGGCTTCAATTTGCTGCACAGCAGTTTCACGAACTCGGGCTGCACGATGCGGCGCTTGTTGTGCTTTTTCTTGTGCCACGGATCGGGGAAGTACAACTGGAAACGATCCAGGCTGGCGTCAGGAATACAGTCGTTCAGCACGTCGATGGCATCTGCCATATACACGCGCAGGTTTTTTACCTCTTCCTTGCCGGCATTGTTAATCAGACGACCGACACCCGGCGGGTGCACTTCGATGCCAATAAAGTTTTTGTCCTGCTCGGCCTTGGTCATTTCCAGCAGGGAATCGCCCATGCCGAAACCGATCTCCAATACCACAGGGGCCTCGCCACCGAAGACTTCTGCCGCGTTGATCGCGCCATCGTAAAGGGACAGGCCAAACGTGCCCCAGTAGTTATCAAACGCGTTGCGCTGACCTTCGGTCATACGCCCACCGCGGATCACGTAGCTACGGATGGATTTCTTTTTGAACTCGGTGCGGTAGGGAAATTCTTCTTCCTCACCCGCTTGTTCGTTGTTTGGCTCTTCTTGCATTTTTACCTCTTAGCTCGGAGCACCTACCTTGGGTGCTTCGTAGCTGGTGCTGTGGCGGCCAAGCACCAGGGATGCGTTTTCAGAACCGCTGTGAACCCATCCATGGGCGCTGCGGCGGCGACGTCCTGTCGCCGACGCTTCTGAAAACGCATCCCCGGCCCTTGGCCTTCGATTCGTAGTTTTTTACTTCGTATAACCTAGGGCGGCGACAAACAGGGCTATCCAGCCTCCGATCATCAATGTGCCACCGATCGGTGTGATTGGTCCGAGGATTCTCGGTCCACCAAAGGTCAGGCCGTAAAGGCTGCCTGAGAAAAATAAAATGCCAACCGCGAAAAGCGCGCCGCTCACAATCAGCGAGGTTTTTGCACCAATTTGCTGGATCAATATAGCCACGGCTATAAGTGCCAGCGCGTGAATCATCTGATAATGCACGCCGGTTTTGTAGGCTTCCAACAGATTTTCCGCGACCTTGTCACGCAGTCCATGAGCGCCAAAAGCGCCGAGCATAACGCCGGTGCCACCAAAAAATGCGGCCAGCAATAAATACAATTTAGCCATCAGGGTTTTCCTTTCCAATCGGCAATCGAAGTACAGGGGTCGCTGCGAAGGGGAGGTGCCGGGTGCTGCTTTTTGAAAGCGTCGGCGACAGGGACGTCGCCGCCGCAGCGCCCATGGATGGGTTCACAGCGGTTTCAAAAAGCAGCACCCGGTGCCTCCCCGCCACCAAGCTCGCTTTTAAACTGAATACCACTAAACCCAGCAACCCACATACGAAAAAACCGCGCCAGTGGCGCGGTTCTTCCATCCGGTTGGGTCGGAGCGTGGTTACGCTTCCATCGCCACCCGGACTTTCTTCATGGCGTTCTTTTCAAGCTGGCGAATACGCTCAGCGGAAACACCGTATTTGTCGGCCAGCTCGTGCAAGGTCGCCTTGGACTCACTCAACCAGCGCGCCTCAATGATGTCGCGGCTGCGGTCGTCCAGCTGATCCATCGCAGCAGTCAGGTTGTTTACGCTGGTTTCCTGCCAGTTATCGTGCTCCAGCATAGTGGCCGGATCGTAACGACGGTCTTCCAGGTAGTGCGCCGGAGCTTGCCACGCGGAATCTTCGTCGTCATCCACGCCCGCATCAAACGCCGCATCGTGCGCCGCCAGGCGGCCTTCCATATCGTGTACATGCTGCACATCGACATTCAGCTCTTGCGCCACGCGCTTGGCTTCATCGTTGGTCAGCCACGCCAGCTTCTTCTTCTGGCCACGCAGGTTGAAGAACAGCTTGCGCTGCGCCTTGGTGGTCGCAATCTTAACGATGCGCCAGTTGCGCAGAATGAACTCGTGAATCTCCGCCTTGATCCAGTGCACCGCAAAGGACACCAGACGTACACCCTTTTCCGGGTTAAAACGCTTCACCGCCTTCATCAGGCCCACGTTACCTTCCTGAATCAGGTCGCCCTGGTTCAGGCCGTAGCCGGAGTAGGATTTGGCGATGTGCACAACAAAGCGCAGGTGAGACATAACCAACTGTCGGGCTGCCTCGAGATTTTCGTGGTAGTAGAGGTCTTCCGCGAGTTTCTTTTCTTCCTCAGCGGAGAGCACCTCAAAGCCGCTCACTGTCTGGATGTAGGCGTTTAGATTGGCGCCCGGTGACAGTGTGTGGATCGGCTGTAAACTGGTTCCCATTCAGGATTCTCCTCGTATCGTATTGCCCCGCTTGGCACTTGCTGCCCGGGCTATTTCTTACCGGGACCAGTAGTTTGCGGCGGCTGCTCCGTTCGGCCCTGGACTGTTCAGTCTTTAAGCGGCACCGAGAGAGCAAAGTCGGCCACAGTGTAGCACTCGCAACGGGAAATGGAACCCCGTATGGAGATGGCCGGCATCGCGCGCCAGCCCTTGAAATACGGGAGATTAGAGCAGTTATCCACAGCAGAAGTTCCGGGGCGCGCCCGCGCTTTACCATTCTTTGCAGACTGCGCGGTCAAGCGACACAAGCGGCCGATGAAATGAGGTAAATGGCGTCCGGATCGGGGGCTAGCGGGGCTGGATCACGGAAATATGTCGCGCCACCGCCAACCAGGCCCCGGTAAGCCCGAGCAGCGCGGCGCCGCCGGCCAGCCCAATCAGATAGGTAAACCCGGGGCCATCAAGACGGAAGCCACTGCCGTAGAGGTTTGCCAGCCCGCTAATCGGCCCCGCCAGCAGCCATACCCCACCACTCACCAGCAGCCAGGCAATCAAACCGCCGACCAGGCCATACACCAGACCCGTGTACAGGAAGGGGCGGCGCACAAACGCATCCGTGGCGCCCACCAGCTTCACCACCAGGATTTCATCCCGGCGGTTTTCGATATGCAGGCGGATACTGTTCACCACCACCAGCAACACCCCCAGCGCCAGCAACAATGCCAGCCCCATGCTCATGCGCTGCCCCAGCTCGGTGAGCTGCGCCAGGCGCTGCACCCAGGCCATATCCAGCACCACGGAATCTGTCATCGCGCTGTCGCGCAAGCGGGTGGCCAGCGTCTCCAGTGAGGTCGTATCAGAGCCGCGCGGGCGCACCAGCAGTACTGCTGGCAAGGGGTTGCTGTCCATACCGAGCAGCGCATCCCCGAGGCCGGAGGACTGCTGGAATTCTGCCAGCGCCTGCTCCGGCGAGATATACGTCACCCCCGCTACCAGTGGGTCCCCACGCAAGTCATCGGCGAACGACTGCACCGCATTCTCGCGGGCGCGCTTGTGCAGGAATACGGAAATCTGTGGCTGCCCATCCCAGCCGGCCACCGCCTTCTGAAAGTTAGTAAGCCCCAACTGCAGTGCTGCGGGCAGGGCCAGAGCAATGGCAATCACCAGTGCGGTCATGCCACTGGACATGGGTGAGGCAAAGAAACGCGCCCACGACTCGCGCCACATTTCCCGGTGGTGGTTGGTCCAGCTGCTGAAGCGGTCGCCCACACCGGTGCGCGCGGTCACTGCACCGGCGGCACGGCTGCGTTCGGGTGGGTTGGCGGCGGGCTTAGTACGCTGGTTCACGGCTCGGGTATCCATCATAGATCAACTGGCCTTGCTGCAGCGTCAGCACCCGCTGGCGCATGCGCGCAATCAATTCGAGGTCGTGGCTGGCGATCAGCACGGTGGTGCCCACCGCATTGAACTGCCGGAACAGCCCCATGATTTCCTCGGACAGTTTCGGGTCCAGGTTACCGGTGGGCTCATCCGCCACCAGCAGGGCGGGCTTGTTCACTACCGCGCGGGCAATACCCACGCGCTGCTGTTCACCGCCAGAGAGCACAATGGGATTCTGCTTCTCTTTGTGCAGTAGGCCGACCTTGTCCAGCGCGGCGCGCGCGCGGCGGCCCACTTCGCGGCGGCTGCAACCGGAGACCGACAGCGGCAGGGCGACGTTGTCGAACACGCTGCGATCGAACAGTAACTGGTGGTTCTGGAACACGATGCCGAGGTTGCGGCGATAGTAGGGAATCTGGCTATTGCGCAGGCGATTGAGGTTCTGGCCGCCGACGATGATGTTGCCGCGGGTGGGGCGCTCGATGGCGGTGAGGAGTTTGAGCAGGGTGCTTTTGCCGGCGCCGGAGTGGCCGGTCAGGAACACCATCTCGGCGCGATCAATTTCCAGACTGACGCGCCCCAGCGCATCCTGGCCGGACTCGTAGCGTTTGTTGACGTTATCAAACTGGATCATGAGCGCGTTTTTGTTTTTCTTAATTTCGGCGGCGACACGCCCTTATAGAACATACCGCACTCTGCGCGAAGGTACTGATACCGGGAACAACTTTTTAAGACAATCAGCCCTGGGTGCGATTAAACAACGCCGCCACAAAGTCTTTCGCCACAAACGGCTGCAGGTCTTCTGCCTGCTCCCCCACGCCGATAAAGCGTACCGGAATCCCCAGCTTCTGTGCCAGCGCGAAAATCACCCCGCCCTTGGCGGTGCCATCGAGCTTGGTCAGTACCAGGCCGCTGACCCCCGCGGAATCCTTGAAGGTCTCGGCCTGCGACAGCGCGTTCTGGCCGGTGCCGGCATCCAGTACCAGCAGCACCTCGTGCGGCGCGGCGCCGTCGAGTTTGCCCATCACACGGCGCACCTTGGACAGCTCTTCCATCAGGTTGGACTTGTTGTGCAGGCGCCCGGCGGTATCCGCAATCACCACGTCCACGTTGCGGGATTGGGCAGACTGTATCGCATCAAAGATCACTGAGGCACTATCCGCGCCAGTATGCTGGGCCACGACCGGCACATTGTGACGCTGTCCCCAAACTTGCAGCTGTTCCACCGCGGCAGCGCGGAAGGTATCGCCGGCAGCGAGCATCACCGACTTGCCTTCGTTCAGGTAGCGGTGGGCCAGCTTGCCAATGGTGGTGGTCTTGCCGACGCCATTCACGCCAACCACCAGAATGACAAACGGCTTTTTACTCTCGTCGATCGCCAGCGGCGCTTCGACCTTGTCCAGCAGCCCGGCCAGCTCTTCCTGCAGCGCCTTGTACAGCGCTTCGCCATTAGATAGTTCGCGGCGGGAAACGCGCTCGGTGAGGCGGTCGATAATCTCGGTAGTGGCATCTACGCCCACGTCCGCCATGAGCAGCTGGGTTTCCAGCTCCTCCATCAGGTCTTCGTCGATTTCCTTGGCACCCAGGAACAGGTTGCCCATCCCTTCGGCAAACTGGCTGCTGGTGCGCGACAGGCCGCGGCGGATACGGGCAAAGAAGCCCTCTTTCTTGGGCTTTTCCTGCACTGGCTCCGGTACCGGTGCTGGCTCGTCCTGCGCCACCTCCATCGCCGGATCGAATCCGGATTCCGGGGCTTCTTCGGTGGAAAGGTGCTCGTCTGCCGCGGCTGGTGCCGGCGCAGAGGCAGGCTCTGGCGTGTCCTGCGCCACCTCGGCGGCCGGATCGAAACCCGCTTCCGGGGCTTCTTCCGTCGATAGTTGCTCTTCTTCGGACGAGGGAGCCGGCGCCTGCAGATTCTCTGGGATTACGAATTCAGCCTCACCGGCCGCTTCTTCGGCCACCTCCTCGGAAAGAGGATGCTGGGACTCCGCGGGGGCTGCCGTATCCTCGGCGGCCTGGTCCTCGGACTTCTTTTTGCGCAGAAAATCAAAAATCATCGGGTGCGAATTCTTCGAAGGAGATAGATGAGGGTCACTGCCACTGGCAGCCGGTCTCGGAAAGGCGCTAATCTTAGCACCGCTGACTGTTTAGCACACAGTGCGGCCCTGTCTAATTTACTGCTGTAACAACTTCCCCGGACAACCGATGCCCAGAAACCGCCGCCCCCGGCCGAGTAAACCGTCTTCCGTCACACAAGCCCCGAGCCAGCTGCGTATCATCGGTGGCCGCTGGCGTGGGCGAAAAGTTGCTTTTGCGCCGATCGAGGGACTGCGCCCAACCGGGGACCGCCTGCGCGAGACCCTGTTCAACTGGCTGCAATTCCACCTGCCCGATGCGCGCTGTCTGGACCTGTTTGCCGGTTCCGGCGCACTGGGCCTCGAAGCCCTGAGCCGCGGCGCCGCGCATGTGGACTTTGTGGAATTGGACGGCGGCGCCGCGCGCACCTTGCGCGAGCAGCTGAAGCTTCTGCAAGCCGATGAGGGCGAGGTGCACAACTGCGCCGCGGAGGTGTTCACCAGCCAGGGCGGCCCGGCCTACGACGTGGTGTTTGTCGACCCACCCTTCGCCAGGGACCTGTGGGCAGTCACCCTAAATGCACTCGCGCAGAGCCAACGACTCGGCGATGGCACGCTGGTGTACGTGGAGTCGCCGCGAGACACGGTGATTGCGACGCCGGACGGCTGGCAGCTGGAGAAAGAAAAGTACGCCGGACAGGTCTGTATGCGCCTGTATAGGGTGTGAAGCCCGCGCGTAAATTCGAGGCGTGAATTTCCACTATTCATGGAGTTGCTGGCGATTTTGCCGCGACATTTTGAGAGCCGCGTCTAAATTGTTTAAGATGCGCGTCCCTTCTGGCCGGCAAGGCGAATTGGCTTATGAAAAAAGTGGTTTACCCGGGTACTTTTGACCCCATCACCAATGGTCACATGGACCTCGTTGAGCGGGCCTGCCGCCTGTTCGATCATGTGGTGGTCGCTGTTGCCGCCAGCACGCGCAAAAACCCGCTGTTCACCATGGAAGAGCGCGTGGAGCTGGCCCAACAGGAGCTGGCCCATCTGGACAACATCGAAGTGATTGGCTTCGATATCCTGCTCGCCGACCTGGTACGCCAGCTGGACGCCCACGGTGTGGTGCGGGGCCTGCGCGCGGTCTCCGACTTTGAATACGAGTTTCAGCTGGCCAATATGAACCGCCAGCTGGCGCCGCAAATGGAGAGCCTGTTCCTGACACCGGCGGAACACCTGTCTTACATCTCCTCTTCCCTGGTGCGTGAGATCGCCTCTCTCGGTGGTGATGTCACCAAGTTTGTACCGCCCGGCGTACAGAAGGCACTGCAAGAGAAATACAACCGCTAAGCGGTCTCTGCCGACGCAACCTGTCCTGCCAGTCTGATACACTCGGGCGATCCACATTCTTTCGGGTCGCCCAGTGAATCGTTTTTTCTCACGTTCCAACGTCCTTTCCACGCCCCGGCTGCTGGCTACCAGCGCCGCGCTGTCTTTGCATCTCCTTGCACTACCGGCGAGCGCCCAACAGGCAACGCAATCGCAAGCACAGCCGCAAGTACAACCAGAAGCACAGCCAGAAATCGCCACCGGGCGCACCGAGATCAAGTCCGCCATCGCCAGCGAGTTTATGGCGGTCACCGCCAACCCCCACGCCTCCGCGGCGGCGGAACAGATCCTGGGCAAGGGCGGCACCGCAGTAGATGCGGCCATTACCGCGCAGCTGGTGCTAGGGCTGGTGGAGCCCCAGTCCTCCGGTATTGGCGGTGGCGCCTTTATGCTGAGTTACCGCGCCGACGACAATAAACTCAACGGCTACGACGGCCGCGAAACCGCGCCGCAGGCAGTGGATGAAAACTATTTCATGCACGACGGCAAACCCATGAGCTTTATCAAGGCAGTGATTGGTGGCTATTCCGTAGGCGTGCCCGGTGTCATGCGCATGATGGAGCTGGCCCACAAGCGCGACGGCAAGCTGCCCTGGGCTGAGCTGTTCCAACCGGCGATTGCACTGGCGGAAAATGGCTTCGCGATTTCCCCACGCCTGTACAAGCTGGCGGACCGACTGCCGATGGTGGCCGCGCGCCCGGCCATCACTGCCTACCTGTTTGGTGACGACGGCAAACCACTGCCCGTCGGGCATATCCTGAAAAACCCGGAGTATGCAGCGACCCTGAAACTGCTCGCCCAAAAAGGCGCCAAGCCGTTTTATGAGGGCGAAATTGCCCAGGCCATCGTGGACGCTGTGCGCAACGACCCGGAAAACCCCGGCGTGATGACCATGGCAGACATGGCCAGCTACTCCGCCAAGATCCGCAAACCGGTATGCGCGGATTATTTCGAATTCGAAGTGTGCGGTGCCTCGGCCCCATCGTCCGGTGGCACCACCGTGGGCGCCATCCTCGGCATGCTGCAACACACACCGGTGCAGCAGTTTGATGTCGGCAGCGCCGAGCTTACCCACCTGTTTATCGAAGCGTCGGAGCTGGCCTTTGCGGACCGCAATACCTACGCCGCCGACAGCGACTTTGTCGAAGTACCCACCGCAGCACTGGTCGCACCCGAATATCTGGCCGCGCGCGCGAAACTGATCGACGTGGAAAAAGCACAGCCGGCAAAAGCGGGCGATCCCAAAGCCTTTACGGGCAAACGCGTAGAAGCCAAATCTCCCGAACTGCCCAACACCAGCCACCTCTCGATCGTCGACCAATACGGCAACGCGGTGAGCATGACCACCAGTATCGAGACCGGGTTTGGCTCGCGACTGCTGGTGAAAGGATTTTTGCTGAATAACCAGCTCACCGATTTCTCCTTCGTGCCACACAACGCCAACAAGGAACTGGTTGCCAACCGTATCCAGGCCGGCAAGCGCCCGCGCTCGTCCATGTCGCCGACCATGGTGTTTAACGAAGACGATAGTCTGCGCCTGATTATTGGCTCACCCGGCGGCTCGCGGATTATCGATTACACCGCGCGCTCCATCCTTTACCACCTGACAAAAGGCATGCCCATTGCCGAGGCGATCGCCGCCGGTAACATCGGTGCTATCGGTTATCGGGTGGAAGTGGAGCCGGATACACTCAGCGATGACGAACTGAAAAAGCTCGAGGCAAAAGGTCACAAGGTGGTACGCCGGGACTTGAATAGCGGCATCCACGGTATTGCCGTCAAGCAAGGCAAGCTACATGGCGGCGCCGACACCCGCCGCGAAGGCAGCGCGGTCGGACGCTGACCGCCAGCCACCGCACAGGCCGAACACTCCACAGGCCGAACACTCCACAAGCCGAACACTTCACAAGGAAGTAACGATGACAAATCCGTGGTTCTTTTTGGTGATTGCGGGCCTGCTGGAAGTGGGTTGGGCCATCGGCCTCAAATACACCCAGGGCTTCAGCAAGCCCATACCCAGTGTGCTCACCGTGATTGCGATGATCGCGAGCTTTTATTTTCTGTCGCAGGCATTGAAGACCATTCCGGTGGGCACCGGCTACGCCGTGTGGACCGGCATCGGCGCGGTGGGTACCGCCATCCTTGGCATCATTCTGTTTGCCGAATCCACCGCCCTGCCGCGCCTGCTGTGTATCGGCCTGATCGTCGCGGGCATCGCCGGACTCAAACTGTTTTCACCCGGCTGAGTTATTTGCCCGGGATCCACAGGTAATCGGTGGGGTCATCCGGGCAGGGGCCCAGGCCACACTCCAGCAGGGTGGCGACGAACATAACCAGCAGGATCACCAGAAAACTGTACACCCCAAGGTTACCCAACCAGCCGGGGCTGCGCGGAATATCCGCCGCGTCCTTCTGCTTCATCCCATCCAGCATTAACAAAACGCCGAGATACAGGGCCAGCAAAAAGAACGCGATCAGCGCCCAGGTATAAAAATGCAGCCCCAAAAACGGCATGCCGTAACCCGGGTCGCCGGGAGCGATATGCAACAAAACCTGCCGCGCGGAAGACACCATGCCGGCGAGGGCAGACAGTATCGTAATGCCGTAATGTGCCGGGCGGCTGCCAAAGCACACATTCAGCATCAAGCCGATCCCAACCATCGTAAACGCCACCCGCTGTAGCAGACACAGGGGGCAGGGCAGATCGTGGTAGACGATTTGCCAGAGAAAGGCGAACCAGAGAACGCCACTCACCCCCACCAGAGCGAGGGCATTGAGGCAGTCGGTCCAGCGGCGCAGGCCGAAAAGATGGTGAATCACAGCGCAACTCTCCTAAACGAGCCTAACAGGGCCTAAGCAGGTTTCGCCCCAAAGGGGCAAAACAAGACTCAAAGGGAAATCTTCAGGGGGGTGGTCATATGGTAGAAACACCAGGCGACATAGATGGCGGCGGTAATCGCCCACCAGCCCATCGCGCTAGCCCGGTGCCCGCGCCAGGTGAACCAGGCGGAGATCAGCGCCGTGAGAAAAGGCAACACAATGATCATGGATTCAAACCCGATTGGAACATCGGACTCAAATTTAGGGTGAGCGCAAACGAATTCCCAATCAGCGCTGACAACGGGGGCAGAAGAAGGTGTTGCGCTGGCCGATAACCTGCTCGCGAATGGTGCCGGGGCAGCGGCGACAGGGCTCGCCGGTGCGACCGTAAACATTGAGCTTCTGGGCGAAATAGCCCGGCTTGCCGTCACCGCCGACAAAGTCTCTGAGCGTCGTCCCACCCTGCTGGATGGCAAAGGCCAGCACCTCCTTGATCGCTTCCACCAATCGTTCGTAACGGGCACGGGAAATCTTGCCGGCAGGCGTTTGTGGGCGGATTCCAGCCATAAACAAGGCTTCGGAGGCGTAGATGTTGCCCACGCCGACGACGATGCGACCATCCATGATGAATGTCTTTACCGGGGCCTTACGGCCGCGGGAGGCATTGAACAGATAGTCCGCGTGGAAATCGTCGCCGAGGGGCTCGGGCCCGAGGTGGGTAATCAGCTCGTGATCGGCGATGTCGTCGGTAGTCCACAGCAGCGCGCCGAAACGGCGCGGGTCGTGGAAGCGCAGTCGCTGGCCACTGTCGAGCAGCCAGTCGATATGATCGTGCTTTTGCGGCGGCTCACTGCCTTCAACAATACGCAGGCTACCGGACATACCCAGGTGCCAGATGGCCAGCCCCTTGTCAGTCTCCACCAGCAGGTACTTTGCACGGCGATCCAGTCGCTGGATACGCGCGCCGCAGATCTTCTCGGCAAAGTCAGCATCCACCGGCCAGCGCAGGCTGTGTTGGCGAATTTCGCACTGCTTTACCTTACGCCCCTCCAGATGGGGCGCCAATCCGCGCTTGGTGGTTTCTACTTCTGGGAGTTCTGGCATTGGTAGCGAAGCCTTCGCATCAGAGTTTATTTGTTTCTTGCGGGCACAAAAAAGCCCGGAGAACCGGGCTTTTTCACGAACAGTCAGGCAATCAATTACTTGATTTTGCCTTCCTTGTACATCACATGCTTACGAGCAACGGGATCGTACTTTTTGATCTCCATTTTCTCAGGCATGGTGCGCTTGTTCTTGTCAGTGGTGTAGAAGTGGCCGGTGCCGGCGCTGGAATTCAGGCGAATCTTGTCACGCATTGTTCTATCTCCAATCTGCTATTAAGCAGCTATTAAACTTTCTCGCCGCGCTTGCGCAGCTCTGCCAGTACAGTATCGATACCTTTTTTATCGATAATGCGCATACCTTTAGTAGAAACACGCAGTTTCACGAAGCGCTTCTCTGCTTCCACCCAGAAACGGTGGGACTGCAGGTTCGGCACGAAGCGACGCTTGGTGCGGTTTTTGGCGTGAGAAACGTTGTTTCCGGTTACCGGGCGCTTACCGGTTACCTGACATACCTTGGACATCTGATTGGCCTCTTAAAAACTCTCGTGCCCTCAGCTCAAGGCGGGGCAAATGCAAAATTCGGTATCCAGCGCGACCGCGGGATCTGTACAGAATCTGGCCCGGCCGCAAAGAGCGGCGTTTTATACCAGAACCCCCTAGGTGGGGCAAGTTTTAACCAGCTTTTTTGCTGTCCGGGCGGCCACTTTGGGTCAATGGCACCAATCCCACCTTCTCACGTCTGTAAGTGAGTATATCGGTCTGGCGAGAAGGTCGGGTGCTGGGTGCGGCTTTTCAGGATCGTCGGCAACATGGATGTTGCCGACGAAGCGTACAGGGATGTATTCACAGCGGTCCTGAAAAGCCGCACCCAGCACCCGACCGCCACGGATATTCGATACGAAGCCCAGTAGGCCTCAGAGCAATCCGCGTTCCGCAAAAGAACACCCGGCTCCCTCACCAACAATCAGATGGTCCAAAACCCGGACATCCACCAATGCCAAGGCATCTTTAAGCCGCCCGGTAATATGGATATCTGCCTGACTAGGCTCACTGACGCCAGATGGGTGGTTGTGGGCAAGGATTACCGCAGCAGCGCCCCTGGCAAGCGCTGCCTGCACCACCTCACGGGGATAAACACTGGCCGCGTTCAGCGTGCCCTCAAACAGCTCATCAAAGGCGATCACTCGGTGCTGGCTATCCAGAAACAGGCAGCAGAACACTTCGCGGGTGCGATGGCGCAATTGTGCGGCCAGATAGTCACGCACCGCCTGCGGACTGGTGAGCGCATCCGTACGCCGCAGGTCCTCCGCCAGATGGCGCCGGCCCATCTCCAGTACCGCCTGCAACTGCACATACTTGGCATCGCCCAGGCCCTTGCCCGCACAGAAAGCCTTGCGCTCCGCCTCCAGCAACGGCCGTAGCCCGCCAAAGTCGCTCAGCAGCTGCCGCGCCAGATCCACCGCCGACACACCCGGCAAGCCGGTGCGCAGAAAGATCGCCAGCAGCTCCGCATCAGACAGCGCCGCCGCACCCTTGGCCAGCAACTTTTCCCGCGGCCGCTCCTCCGCCGGCCAGTCGGTAATCGCCATTTCCCCTCCCTGGGTAATCGCCCAAAACAAAAAGTAAATGCTCGCTTCCCCTGCAAGCCCGCAATAGCAAACTCGTGACCATATGGTCCGCGGCGCTAAAATGGTAATCTTACGTGTTCCCAGCGTTTCGGAAACCCAGAATATGCCCTCACTGGCCGACAAACGGATACTGCTTGGTGTCTCCGGCGGTATCGCCGCCTACAAAAGCGCCGACCTGGTACGCAGGCTCCAGGATCGCGGTGCCACCGTGCGCGTGGTCATGACTGCCGGCGCCCAGGAGTTTGTGCGCCCGCTGACGTTCCAGGCGCTGTCCAGCAATCCGGTGCACACGCACCTGTTGGACCCGGCCGCCGAAGCAGCCATGGGGCATATTGAGCTGGCCAAGTGGGCCGACGTCATCTTGGTTGCACCGGCCAGCGCCAGCGTTATGGCACGGCTCGCCGCCGGCATGGCCGACGACCTGCTGACCACCCTGTGTCTGGCAACCGAAGCACCCCTGGTACTGGCACCGGCCATGAACCAGGCCATGTGGCGCCACCCCGCCACCCTGGCCAACGCCGAAACCCTGCAAAGCCGCGGTGTCACCCTGTTGGGCCCGGATGCCGGCAGCCAGGCCTGTGGCGATGTGGGCCCGGGACGCATGCTGGAGCCACTGGATATTGTCGACGGGCTAGTAGATTTCCTCGTGCCCGAGCAAGTGCTCGCCGGCAAGAAAGTCACCATTACCGCCGGCCCCACGCGTGAAGCGCTGGACCCGGTGCGTTACCTGAGCAACCACAGCTCCGGAAAAATGGGCTTCGCCATCGCCGCCGCAGCAGCGCGCGCCGGTGCCGAAGTTACCCTGATCGCCGGCCCGGTGCGGTTGGACACACCCGCGGGCGTCACCCGCGTGGATGTTGTGAGCACCGACGATATGCTCGCCGCTGCCGAGCAGGCGGCGGATGACAGCGACCTGTTTATTGCCGCCGCTGCGGTAGTGGATTTCCGCCCGGCGATTGTGGCGGAGCAAAAGATTAAGAAAGAAGACGGCAATGACAGCGACGTACTGAGCCTGGTGAAAAACCCGGATATCGTCGCCACCATCGCTGCACGCAAAAGCAAGCGCCCATTTGTGGTGGGCTTTGCCGCAGAAACCGAGAAGGTCATCGAGCATGCCAAGGGCAAGCTTGCGCGCAAGAACCTCGACATGATTGTGGCAAACGATGTGAGCGACCCTGCCGGCGGATTTAACAGCGACCGTAATCAGGTGGTGATTATCGATAACGCCGGCGAAACACTGCTGCCCGCTGCACTAAAAACCGAACTGGCAGCGGAACTGATCGGGCGGATTGCCAAGCGCGCTTTTCCGAGTACATAAAAAAGAATTACTCAAAATAATAACGACACAACAACGCGCGGCCACATCACGGGAGTGGCCGAACAAGATTCAGAATAACTGAACCGGTCCGGGGGCTGGTCTGGAAAGACTAGGAGACTGAAAATCGTGGCTGTAAAAGCACAAACAGAAAATAAGCCACTGTGGCACAGCGGGCTGACATTACCTGCGCTGCTGGCTGCCGCCGTTTGGCTCGGCGGTGCACATCTGCTGAACACCAACGTACTACAGGCGTACAACCAAGCCAGCGTGCGCGAGGCGTCGCAACAAACAGCCAATGGCTATGCCGAACAGCTGCAAGGGTTTTTCAGCCAGCGCCAGCAGCAATTGGCCAAGTTGAACCCGCAGCAAAAATCCTCTACGCGCATGGGCACCAATGTGGTCCCGCAGGGGGCGGTGCAATACTTCACCGCAGCAGAGCTGTATGCGGGTGTCGGCAATCCGCCACTCAATTTTGCGCAGGTGGACCTGCTAAAACGCAGCCAGCAGGGCGACCAACAAAAACCCGAATTCCTGCGCGGTAGCGATAATCAGTGGCAACTGTTTAGCGCACAACCAGAGCAAGACGGCGCGCTGCTGATTGCCCAGCCATTTGGTGTGTTTGAACGTGCACTGTCGGAACTGGACACCTCACCGGGCAACGTCCGTGTGGCGCAACAGTTCCCCGACGGACCCGCGAGCCCATTGTGGAATTCCCCCACCCAGGGGAGTGCCGGCGACTCGGTGTCAGCCCCGGTTGCCGGAAGCTACCTGAAAGTCTCATTTACCCCTTCAGCCACTTTTGCCGGCGCACACAGTATTTCACCAGTGTGGCTATTTGCCCTGGCCTTGATCGGCCTCGGGGCAACGCTGTTTGGCTTGTGGAAAATGTTGCCCGCCGATGGCGGTGCCGCACCTTGGGAGCAGGCCGGACGCAGCAAGAAAAAAGGCGCTGCACAAAAAGGCCTGCGCAAAGAGGATCTCGACGCGCCCAAGTCTGCAGCTGAAAGTGCCACCACTGCGGTGGCCTCGGCGCCGGCACCCAGCGCACCCAAGGTCGAGCAGGCCTCTGCCCACGACCTGATGCGCACACCGAGCACCGAAATCCCGGCCCACGTATTCCGCGCTTACGATATCCGCGGTATCGCGGGTGAAGAAATTAATGAGCCGTTTGCTTACCAGCTGGGTCGCGCGCTGGGCACCATTGCCCTGCAGGCCGGACAACAACTCTTGCTGGTGGGCCGCGACGGCCGCAACAGCAGCGAGCTGCTGAGAGACTGCCTGATCGAAGGCATTCTCGAAAGTGGCTGTAACGCGGTGGATCTGGGGCTGGTGCCTTCGCCCGTGCTGTATTTCGCTTGCTCCAAAGGCAAGAATGCCAACAGTGGCATAATGGTGACCGCGAGCCACAACCCCGCAGAGTACAACGGTTTCAAAATTGTAATGGACGGCCGCTCGCTAGCAGACGACAAGCTGCAGGATCTGCGCGCATTAATGCTATCCGGTCAGTTTGCCTCCGGTGAATCCAGCAACAGCCAGCAGGATATCCGCGATACCTACATCGATGAAATCTTCAATGATGTCGCGCTCGCCGGCCAGCCACACGTGGTGATCGATGCGGGCAACGGCGCCACCTCGGAACTGGCACCGGAATTGTTCGAGCAACTGGGCTGTGCGGTAGATACCCTCTATTGCGAAGTGGATGGCAACTTCCCCAACCACGCACCCGACCCATCGCGCCCAGAAAACCTGCAGGACCTGATTACCGCAGTAAAAGGCGAAGGAGCCGACCTCGGCATCGCACTCGATGGCGACGGCGACCGTGTGACCCTGGTGACCTCAAGCGGCCGTATCGTATGGGCGGATCAGCTGGTGATGCTGCTGGCACGGGATATTCTGGCGCGCAACCCGGGCTCGGATGTCGTGTTCGACGTGAAAAGCTCACGCGCACTGGCCGACCTCGTGACCCAGTATGGCGGCCGCCCGGTGATGTGGAAGACCGGCCACGCACCGATGAAGGCCAAAATGCTGGAAACCGGCGCGCTGCTCGGTGGCGAGCTGTCCGGGCATATCTTTATCAAGGACCGCTGGTACGGTTTCGACGACGGCATTTACGCCGCCGCACGTATTCTCGAAATTATGGCCCTGCGCGAGCAGACCCTCGACGAGCTGCTCGACTCGCTACCAAAAATGGTAAATACCCCAGAAATTTTGTTGCCGGTGGCAGAGGCCGATAAGTTCGCGCTGATCGAACGCCTGCGCAACGAGGGTACCTTTGGTCAGGCGGATCTCAACACCATCGACGGCCTGCGTATCGAGTTTGCCGATGGCTGGGGCCTGGTGCGCGCCTCCAACACTACCGCTGCACTGACCCTGCGCTTCGAAGCCGACGATGAGGCCGCCCTCGCACGTATCCGCGAGCTGGTTGGCCAACAACTTCAAAAGATTGATCCCGCCCTGGTACTGCCTTAAGTACCAGCGGGTTGCCCCACAGCAGTAAGGAAAACGCTATGTCACTGGATCAGAAATCTGCCCTGCGCGTCGCCCAGGTACTCAATGAGGCGCTGCCCTATATTCAGCGCTTTATTGGCAAGACCGTAGTGGTCAAGTTTGGCGGCAACGCCATGGTGGATGAGGAGCTGCAGAACAGCTTCGCCCGCGATGTGATCCTGATGAAGCTGGTGGGCATGAACCCGGTGGTGGTACACGGTGGCGGGCCGCAGATCGGCGACCTGCTGAACAAGCTCAGTATCGAATCGCGCTTTGTCGACGGCATGCGCGTGACCGACAGCGAAACCATGGACGTGGTGGAAATGGTGCTCGGCGGCACCGTGAACAAACAGATCGTTAACCTGATCAATAAAAACGGCGGCCGCGCGGTGGGCGTCACCGGTAAGGATGGCCTGCTGATTCGCGCGAAAAAACTGTCGCGCGACAATGGCACCAAAGAAGATGCCGCCGGCCTGCACGCGTCGGAAATCATTGATATCGGCCATGTCGGCGAAGTGGAAAGTGTCGATACCGATGTGATCGACATGCTGATCAACAGCGACTTTATCCCGGTGATTGCGCCGATTGGTGTGGGCAGGGATGGCGAGTCCTACAACATCAACGCAGACCTGGTCGCAGGCAAAATTGCCGAATACCTGAAAGCAGAAAAACTGATGCTGCTCACCAACGTGGCCGGTCTGCAGGACAAGCAGGGCGAGGTGCTTACCGGCCTTTCCACCCTGGAAGTGGACGGGCTGATCGCCGATGGCACTATCTACGGCGGTATGCTGCCGAAAATCGCCTGTGCGCTGGACGCGGTGAAAGCCGGCGTAACCTCGGCACACATTATCGACGGGCGCGTACCCCACGCGGTACTGCTGGAAATTTTCACCGACACCGGCGTGGGCACCCTGATCACCAACGCCAATTTATGCGTTGAATAGACGGAAAAATGCACAAATTGCGACGTGACCCGGTTCACATAACGAGTGTTAACGGTCACTAACAATTGATGCCCCGGCGCCGAATCGTTACGATTCTGGCGCCGGCCTACTGGCTTTCAGCGAATAAAACTTTTATCAAAAAAGTCGCGGGCTTCTGACACCCCATCACGCTGCCAAGCCAGACAAACAACACAATACCGGCACAACAACAAAATCAGATCCCGGCTGAATATTCCGGGCAAAGGCAGTTCATGAGCAGCGAAAAAATCAATCGGCGCCAACAAATCCTGCAAGCGCTGGCGCATATGCTGGAAGCCAGCCCCGGCGCCCGCATTACCACTGCGGCGCTGGCCAAAGAGGTAGGATTCTCTGAGGCGGCGTTGTATCGCCACTTCCCCAGCAAATCCAAAATGTTCGAAGGCCTCATCGAGTTTATTGAAGAGACCATTTTCAGCCGCATCAAGATCATCATGCAGGACGAGCCCAATGCGCTCGCCCGCTGCCAGAAAATTCTGCACCTGCTGCTGGCCTTCTGTGAACGCAACCCGGGTATCACCCGCCTGCTGACCGGCGACGCCCTGACCGGGGAAACCGAGCGCCTGCACGGCCGTATCCTGCAGCTGTTCGATCGCCTGGAAACCCAGCTGAAGCAGATTTTGCGCGAGGCGGAATTGCGCGAGCAACTGCGCCCCGCCATCCCGCTGACCGCAGCGGCCAACCTGCTGCTGGCCAGCGCCGAGGGCCGTATCGTGCAGTACGTGCGCAGTGGCTTCAAACGCAAACCGACCGAGCACTGGACAGAGCAGTGGCCGGTACTAGTGGCAGGATTTTTCCGGGAAAGTGCGCTGACCGCGCAGGGATAAGAAAGCTACGGGAAGGCGGCCGGCTTATTTGCCGGCAATTTCCCGGTAGCGGCTTGTGGCTTGATCAAACTCGCTGTTGATGTCGACCGCTTCTTTGTTACGCATCGACAGGCGCTGGTTCACCACGTCGACTTCTTTACGCAGATTACCAATTCGCTCCATCTGCTCAGCAGAAACGGTGCCCCCATTGCGCTGGATACGCGCCGCGGCGGACTCTTCGTTTTTGATTTGGCGGTTCAGTGAGCTGATATTGGAGCGCAGGATCGCGACGTCCTGCTGCACGATGGCGAGTTTGCGTTTGCGCGCAGATTCAATATCCGCAACGCTGTTGTAGCGCTTGAGCAGTGCCAGGTCGGCGGCCATCTGCGCCTCGCGACGCTCCTTCTCCGCCAGTTCCGGCCCGGTCAGCTCGGGTTCTACCACCTCGAGAACACGCCCGGAAATGGTAAGGACCTCATAGCCACCCGCTACGTAACGGGGAGGCACGACATCGTCCAGCACCTTTACGCCGTTCTCGTTGGTATAGCGGTACAGCTTCTTGCCATCCCACCCCGAGCTTGCAGCTCCGACTTCCATTGTCAGAAGAGCACCGGCGAGCGCCAGTGCAGTTGCGATTTTCACGCCTGCCTCATTTTATCTTTGCAATCGTTCATTATTTGATCAGCGGCGCATTTCCTTCTGCGCCACTGTTAACCCTAATTGTTTTGCTACCGGCTTGTCTTTAGCCCCATAGGGTTAAATACGTAATCTTTGCCGCCTAACCCTCAGCGGAAACGCCGTATTTCTGGCGGTAATCGATGATCCGCTGTAACAGCTCTTCACCGGCGGCCTCAGACTTAAGATAGGTAATAATATCGTCCAGTTCTACTATGCCGATCACAGGAATGCTGTATTCCTGCTCGACTTGCTGGATCGCAGACTGGTCCGAATCATCGCTGGCCTTTTCCTGGCGGTTCAGGCCGATCACGACACCGGCGGGCGCCGCTCCGTGATCATCGATAATCTGCATCACTTCGCGCACCGCGGTGCCCGCCGTAATCACGTCGTCGATGATCAAAACCTTGCCTTTAAGCGGCGCACCCACTAAGGTGCCGCCCTCGCCGTGGGCCTTGGCCTCTTTGCGGTTGTAACAGAAGGGCTTATCGATACCTTTCTGTGCCAACGCCACTGCGGTTACCGCACCCAGCGGGATGCCCTTGTAGGCCGGCCCGAATATGACATCAAACTCCACTCCAGAGGCAATAATCGCCTCCGCGTAGGCGTTGCCCAGAGCGGCAAGCGCTGCACCGCTGTGGAAACGGCCGGCATTAAAAAAGTAGGGACTCTGGCGACCGGATTTCAACGTAAAATCTCCGAAACAGAGCACATCGTGCTCTAGGGCCAGTTGTATAAAGTCTCGCTGGTACTGCTGCATGGCAATTTGATAACTATTGGCTAAGGTGAAGGAAGGTCCCCAAGGAACGGGGTACGGCAATCATAGAATGTTCAGACAAATAACGACTGCAATTTTACACAGTCCGCTGGTAAGGGGCTAATAATGCGAATAGTGAGTTTGTCCGTGGATGGAGTGCACCAGGCTGCACAACGCGGGCTATATGATTGGCTGGCAGATCAGGACGCAGACATCATCTGTCTGCAGGATCTACGCTCACTGGAACCGGAACTGGATCATCCCATCTTTCATCCGGACGGTTACTACAGCTACTTCTTCGATTCCGGCACCCCCCATGAAAACGGTGTCGCCATCTACACCCGCGCACAGCCAAAAGCCCTGATTTACGGCATGGGCTTCGCCAACGGCGTGGACATGTACGGGCGCTATTTGCAGGCAGATTTTGAACGCTTGAGCGTCGGCTCACTGCTGGCTCCGGTGGCCACCAACGAGGCCTCACTGGAAACAAAAGTACAGTTTTTTGACGACATGCAGGCACACCTGGCCAAAATCAGCAGGAAACGCCGCGACTTTATTTTCTGCGGAAACTGGGGCATGGCACACCGCCGCGCCGACGTACAAAACTGGCAGGATCATCAGGACACTCCCGGGTTTATGCGTCACGAACAGCGTTGGCTGGATCAGCTGTTCAACGACATCGGCTATATCGATGCCTTCCGCCGGGTAGTAAAAGACGCGGACGAATTTACCTGGTGGCCCAGTGGTGAAGCGGGCAAGGGTGACGGCTGGCGCACCGATATGCAGATCGTGTCACAGACCCTGAAGAACAAGATCGAGTACGGCGCCATTAACAAGAACGTGAAGTTCTCCAGCCACCTGCCGGTGATCATGGATTACGACCTGGAGGTCTGACGCTTCACGCGGGCTCCGTTTCTGATCAAGCACATACCAGGCACATAGAAAGGGCGCTGCGAACAGAATTCACAGCGCCCTTTTTTATTTGTCTTCGCCGGTACTGTTCGCTGGTAACGTCAGCGAATACGCGAGGCCTTCAGCTTCACATCTGCATCCCGCCAGGCCTTGTTGAAGCGCGCCTCGATCAGTTCTGCCTGATCGCCTTTGTCCTGCGCTCGCAGCGCCTGGGCCAATCCAAACAGCGCCCAGCCGTTGTCCGGGCGCCGATCCAGATCCTGCCAGTAAACGGTTTCCGCCTCGGCCGGACGGCCAGCCTCGAGCAGTACCGCACCCAAAGCCAGGCGCGGCGGATAGTGCCACTCGGCGGGCTCGGTATACACCAGGCCGTCCTCGAGCAAAATGGCCCGGCTCAAATGATTGACCGCACTCTCGTAATCCTTGCGCGCGGCCGCCAGCTCGCCGGCAAGCACCTCCGGAGCAATCGCCAGCACCTGTTTGGCGGTATTGGGCGAAAACATCGGGTAGTCCAGCGCCGGATCAGCGGCGAGCTTCTGCACCTGCGCCAACTCCTCCTGTGCCTTGTTCAATTGGCCCTTGGCGACAAACGCGAGTCCGCGCACATAGTGCCAGGCGAGGGAAAGAAATGGGTCCGCCGGCGGTTGCGGAAGTGCCAGTACCTCATCCCATTTGCCAAAGCGCGCCAGCGACCAGTAGGGCAGCACGCGGAAGCTCGCCAGCATCGGCATCGCCTCCAGGGTCTCATCGGAAATCTGCTCGGCGGTTTTATTCGCCGCGTCGATGGCCTTGCCGCTGCGCCCCAGCGCGGTATTGGCGAACCACAGGAAGTGAATGTTGTGCGGGTAATAGGCCATCGGGTAGATGCCCTGGGCACGACACTGGGTGATGTAATCCTCATCCGCGGCGATCGCGCGCTCATTCGCTTTTACCGCATCCGCATAGCGCCCCACCCGCTGGTAAATATGCGCCGGCATATGTACCAGATGCCCGGCACCGGGGACCAGGTTTTGCAGCGTATCCGCGGCCTTTTCCGCGCGCTCGGGATTATTGGTGGGTTCGATCAGGTGGATATACAGGTGCAGAGCACCGGGGTGCTCGGGATTTTTCTCCATCACCTGTTCGAGCAACTCGACGATTTTTTCCGTGCCCGCGTAGGGAGTGCCATCGCGCATCCAGTAATTCCATGGGCGCAGATCCATCATCGACTCGGCGTACAGGGTGGCGATATCCAGGTCATCCGGGTACTGCTCGACGACCTTGCCCATGGCTGCCGCATACTTCTTATCCGCCGCGCTGCGGTCCGCGGCATCACCGGTATAGCGGGTAGTCAGCGCATCAATCAGTGCGCGCTCCCGCTTATCCACACCGCTGCTTAACGACTTCGCTTTCAGGGCCAGCTCGCGCGCCTTGGGCTCTGCTTCCGGGTCCATAGGCGCATTAATGTTGGGTCCCAACACCAGTGCCTGGCCCCAGTAGGCCATGGCGCAGTCTGGATCCAAGCGCGCCGCTTCACGAAACGAGCGGCCGGCTTCGGCATGGTTAAATGCGTAGGCCAGGTTCAGGCCCTGATTGATGTACTGCTGCCCCTGCTCGGAGGCACAGCTTACCGGGAAGGTATGTTTACCCAGGTTCTGCAGGCGCGGCGCAATGCTGCCGGTGGGCGAAGGTTTATCGCCGCCTGCGGGCTCGCGGTAATGTTTGTGATGGGGACGCGCTTCCTGCTTATCCACAGGTGTGCTGGTGGTGGCGCTGCTAGTGGAGGTCCCAGCTTCCTGGGCAAAGCTGTGCGTAAAACTTTGCCCGGCAAGTAGCAGCAAAGCACAAAGGGCTGAAGCGAGGTGGGGTCTTTCCATGGGCTCTCTCACTGGTTTAACAGGATTGAGAGAAGCCTATGACAATCCGGGCATGGCTCCACCACAGGAAGTGGCAAAGCCTGCCGGATTTTGAACTACGCGCGCACGGTCGGTGACGTACGCCGTTACGCGTCGGACAATGCCTTTTTCTGCAGCTCGACCAGCTCCTTGATACCCGCCTTGCCCAGCGCCAGCATCTCGGCAAACTGCTGCTCGGTAAACGGTGCGCCCTCGGCGGTGCCCTGCACCTCGATCATGCCACCATCTTCCGCCATCACCATATTCATATCGGTATCGGCGTGGGAGTCCTCCGGGTAGTCCAGGTCCAGCACCGCCTGGCCTTCATAAATACCCACAGAGATTGCCGCCACCATATTTTTCAGCGGATCGGTGTCGATAATTTTTTCCCGCTGCATATAGCGAATGGCATCCACCAGCGCCACACAGGCACCGGTAATCGACGCGGTACGCGTGCCGCCATCTGCCTGGATAACATCGCAGTCGAGGGTAATCTGGTGCTCCCCAAGCGCCTCCAGGTCCACCGCCGCGCGCAGTGAGCGGCCGATCAGGCGCTGAATTTCTACGGTGCGTCCGCCCTGTTTACCGCGCGCCGCTTCGCGCCCCATACGGGTGCCGGTAGAGCGGGGCAGCATGCCGTATTCCGCAGTAATCCAACCACTGCCCTGACCGCGCAGAAAACGCGGCACTTCTGCCGCCACAGAGGCGTTACACAGCACCTTGGTGTCGCCGAACTCCACCAGCACCGAGCCCTCCGCGTGGCGGGTATAGTTGCGGGTGATGCGCACATCGCGCAGTTGTTCTGGTTTGCGGCCGCTTGGTCGCTGCATATCTCACCTCTTTAGAATCATCTTTAACTTGCAAGCCCGGCATTATAGCCATCAAAGCACACAATCACCCTGTGCTATGATTTGCCGCTCATTTTCCATCACTCATGCTCAATTAGAGCATTTCTGGAGCACGGCAGTATGGCCAACAACAAAGTGCGCAGCATGACCGCTTTCGGGCGTGCCGAGGTAAATTACTCCACCGGTACCGCGGTGTGGGAAATGCGCTCGGTGAACCATCGCTATCTGGAACCACACTTCCGCCTGCCGGAAGCTGCCCGTGCACTGGAGCCCAAACTACGTGAACAGCTGCGCAAGACCCTGAACCGCGGCAAGCTGGAAATGACCCTGAACCTCAGGGCTACCAGCGGTGAGGCCGCGGCAATTGAGGTGAATCAGGCGCTGGTTGAGCAACTGTTGAGTGCGGCCAAGCAAGTCTCACCAGGCCTTGGCGGTGTCGGCAGCCTGCCGCTGAATCCGATGGAAATTCTGAAGTGGCCGGGGGTGATTGCCGAACCGGAAACCGATGCGCAGGAACAGGCCAACGCCATCCTCGACGGCTTCAAGCAGGCGTTGAAGCAGCTTGTGGATAACCGCGAACGCGAAGGCGCCGAACTCGCCGGCTTTATCGAAGCACGCCTTGTCGGCATCAATGAACAGGTCACCACCGTGCGCGCGCTGCTGCCGCAGATTCTGCAAAACCAGCGCGAAAAACTGAAAACCCGGCTGGAAGAACTGCTCGAAGAAATCGACAAGGATCGTATCGAGCAGGAAATTGCGCTGCTCGCACAAAAAGCGGATGTGGATGAAGAGCTGGACCGTCTTGACGCTCACATCACCGAGACCCGTCGGGTACTCAAGAACGGCGGCCCCATCGGCCGACGCCTCGACTTCCTGATGCAGGAATTCAACCGCGAAGCGAACACGCTTTCATCCAAAGCGGTAGTAACTGACACCACTCAGGCTGCGGTGGAGTTAAAGGTATTGATTGAGCAGATGCGCGAGCAGGTGCAGAATATCGAATAAGTCCTATTCAAGAGTTCAGACAATCTTCAGTCGCACGCACCAGGGATGGTGTAGACGATATCTCGCACGAACAACCACTGACTTGAGGCTGCTTCACAAATTTCGTAACCCCGTTGCTCAAGAAGATATGCGGAAGCGTAGTGAACTGTAGTAGGTAGAATCACAATGAGCGCCAGCCCAAGTAAGGCAGTCGCACCAACAGCTTGCTTGATTTTTCCTGGGACTGGCTGTCGAATCAGCGAATTATAAATTCCATCCAATAATAAAAACGACATCGCGATTCCCGCGCCAAACAAGTAATAAACACCCTTGTCAATTAACACGTTATTGTCAGCTTGGAATATCGCTACCATCATGTGATAGAAAGCTACGGTGGGGAGTATGAGACAAATACCCGCCACCGAAAAAAATACCAACAATATAGCTGCGGCCGTTGGGCGTGACGTCTGTTGCGATATTTCGGCTTTCGCTACCATTGCGGTATATTCCTGTGTAAATAATGTTTCGCGGTATCGATTAGGACTCTTCTAGTTTCATCGATAACATAATCCAAAGCGCTATCGATAAATTCACCGGCCGCGCTGGAAATACTTTTCTTAAAATCTGCCACTTTCGCATTTTTCTTACGCTGTAGCTCGTCTAACGCAGAAATGACTTTCTCAGTAATTTCAAACCGGTTATCCAGCCTGGAAAGTCCGTAAGAAACAAGCAACCCCACTCCAATAGCGGCCACAATGGGTCCCACTGCCACAGTGAATATTGCTGCTGCACCTGCAGCGGCAATTATTGACGCCCCCGTGGCAATCCCTATTTTTATAATGTCTGTAGCCAAGGTTCCGATCAGCTGATTCAAAGTAACTTGATCTGTAAGAATGTAATCTGCAATTCTAAAGGCACTTACCAAAACAACAGTCAAAATCCCGCCGCTACGCATTGCACCAATTGCACCACTTTTCCCGACTCCCATTTGTACTACTTTGGCATTTTGTAACCCATATCTGGTGCCAGTAAAAATCGTTCGCAGTCGCGGATTGCCCTTGAATATTACATAGGGCTGCCCTTTATAATATTTGATATATGCCTTTGTTCCGGAAAATCCGAGATCGGCAAATAGTTTTGTCAGCATGCCCAAGTCTTTGCTTGTGGCACTGTAATTTGCCGCAGCCTCGACCCCACTCCTAAGCATCGCCCAGGTAGATTGTTGGGAAGAATACTCGGGCGATTTCGCAACGGTCGCTACAACATGATCAAATTCATCCAGCGAAAGTGCGTACAATTCGTGCGAATTATGCCGGAGGCCATTTCTGATCGGATCTCTTTCCATATCTTTCATCGTTAAACAAATCCATGTTTATCCGCTGTAAAGCTGAAGCGTAAAGCGCTGAAGTTTAACGCAAGAGTAGAAAAACAAGAAAAGCGATACAATGAGAATTTGTGGCACGAATGTACGGATTATGCAAGGCAATCCAACGGGCAATGATGTGTTAGGTTGAATACTTAGATAATTTTCATTGTCTCTCAATGAGAGTCGCAACGCCCACACCGGCGCCACCACAAATAGCGACCAGACCGCGCTGCAGGTCTCGTCTCTCCAGCTCGTCGAGCAACATGCCGATAAGAATGCCACCGGTGGCACCTAGCGGGTGACCCATGGCGATAGCACCTCCATTGACGTTCAGCTTGTCAAAATCGATCGCAAAGTGCTGCTGGTATTTCAGTACGCTCGCGGCAAAGGATTCGTTAATTTCCCATAGATCGATACCTTCTGGCTTAAGTCCGGTCGTGCTCAACAACTTTTCGGTGGCGCGCAGGTGGCCGGTGAGCATTTGTACTGGTTCATCGCTGGCACTGGCAAAGTGGCGAACTTTGGCGCGCGGTTTTAGGCCATATTCTGCGCAGGCATTATCGCTGGCGAGTAATACCAGCGATGCGCCGTCTACCAGCGCCGGGGCATTTCCCGCGGTATGCCGGCAGTCGAGTTCGGTGCCGGGATAGGTGAAGCCGACGAGCTTCTGCGCGAGCGGCGCGAACTCACGGAAACTTTCCGGCAGGGCGGAGAGCTTTTCCATAGTGGTTGTGCGTATGCCATCGTCGGCCTGCAGGATTGGCTCGCCTTCGCTATCGGTTACCGGAATCAGCGCGTTGGCAAAGTGGCCCGCCTGCGATGCGTGTGCGGCGCGCTGCTGGGATTGCAGGGCCAGTTCATCCAACTGTGCGCGGCTGTAGCCTTCGCGGGTAGCGATCAGGTCGGCGGACAGGCCCATATGCATAAAACGCGTCGCCCGCATCACTTCCTTGTCGGAATACCAGGGACCCTTGTCGGAAAACATCGGTACCCGGCTCAGGTGCTCGACACCGCCGGCCACCACCACCGATGCCATGCCTGCAGTAATATGTGCGGCAGAAGTGTTCACTGCATCCAGCCCCGAACAGCAGAAGCGGCTGATGCTGGCGCCCGGCACACTGTCGGGCCAACCCGCGTACATGGCGGCCATCTTGGCGATATTGGAACCCTGCTCACCGCTCTGGGTGGAACAACCCAGCAGTACATCGTCGACGATACCCGGGTCCAGATCGTTGCGCGTTTGCAGTGCGTGAAACAGCGGTGCGAGTAGCGCGACGGGTTTTACTTTCGCGTATGCGCCTTTCTCGGCGTGACTGCGGGCGCGGGGGATCCGTACGGTGTCGATAATATTGGCGCTTTGCATACTCTGCTCTTTATCTGGTTTTTATCTGGTTTTTTAGTTAGCGGCCGATAATCAGGCTGGCACAGGTGGTGGTGCTGCCACCGAGGTTAAACGTCATCAGGTTTTTGGCATTGGCGATCTGGTTTTCGCCGGCGCTGCCAGTTACCTGGCGATAGCCATCCAGGGCCATACGCACACCGGTGGCACCCACCGGGTGACCGAGGCCAATCAGGCCGCCGCTGGCATTGACCGGCAATGCGCCATTTCGCGCAAAAGTTTCTTCCTCGATCAGGCGGTGGAGTTGGCCCGGCGGCACAAGTCCGCAGTGATCCAGAATCATGTATTCGGTGATATTGAAGCAGTCGTGTACTTCCAGTCCGTCCACATCGCGTACGCTGTGCATGCCGGCACGGGCCAGGGTTTGCGCAAACAACTGCTGCACATGCGGGAATAAAACACCCTGTGGGTTCTGCAGTTTGAGTTTGTGCGAAAACAGCATGGGCGCATTGATATGTCCCCAGCCCTTAATGCGCGGTATGTCTTCGAGGCGCAGGCCGCGAGCGCGGGCGTATTCCTGGGCGCGCTCTTCAGTCGCAATAAAAACCACCGCGGCACCGTCGGTAATCTGCCCGCAATCGTGCCGGCGGATGTCGCCGCTCACGGTTGGGTTTGCACTGTCATCCTCGGCAAAACTGTTGTCGGCAAATTGCCAGCGACGGGACTGGGCATTGGGGTTTACCCGGGCGTTGGCGAAGTTCTTTTGCGAAATTGCCGCGAGGTGTGCCTTGTCGAGCCCGTGGCGCGCGCGATAAATATCGATAAGTTCGGCAAAGGCGCAGGGCCACAGGTATTCCGCATCGGTCCATTCGCGACCGTTCCAGGCGGCCGGCGCCAGATTGGCCGCGGCCTCGTTACCGGGCACATTGCGCATCTGCTCGATGCCCACCACCGCCGCCAGCTGATAATTGCCGGCACGCAAGTCGGCCATGGCGGCAAGCAGTGCCATGGAGCCGGATGCACAGGCGGCCTCATGGCGCGAGGCGGGAAGGTAATGCAGCGCCGGGTCCACTTCACCAAAGAAGCCGCCCAGCTGTGCCTGGCCCGCAAACAACTCGCCGACAAAATTGCCCACATGGCCCACTTCAATTTCTGCGGGATCCAGTTTGGTGTTTTCCAGACCGGCCGTTAGGGTTTCGGCAAAGCCATCAAACAGGGACAGACCGTCGCGCGCCCAGTTGCGGGCAAAATCACTTTGCGCGCCGCCCAGGATATAGATGGAACTGGTGGCCACGGTGTTCTCCCCTTAATTAGCTGTGACTTTCTGTGTTTATTGATCCCCGCGCGCTTATCGATCGCCACGCAGAGTGGGGCCGTCGGCCCAGGTGGCGTGGGTGCCGCTGCATATCCGGTGCGGCAGGATAATGCGGCACACCGGTCCCGCCTCGATGTCCTTCGCATCGATTAACACGCACTCGGAGCGGTCTTCTTTCATGTCGGTGATAAAGCTCACCAGATAACCGTCGTCTTCGTCCTTGGCGTTTACCCGCGGTGCGAATGGCGACTCGCTGCCAAACCGCTGCTCGCCAAACGGCAGGCTCCAACTCTCGCCGGTTTCCAGATCGTGTTTGACCATGCCGGAGAACAGGAACCAACCGGGCTCTCCCCACACGGAATACAGGTAGCGGGATTTACGCCCGGCGTAGCGCTGGTTGAACATGCCGAATTCCAGCACGCGATCGTCGAGCCGCTCCTCTTTGGTCTCACCGGTTTTCAGGTTGAAGCGCCAGCGGTGCAGGTGGGACTTGAACGAATGCATATCGATGCCGGCCATCATGCGCCCGACTTTTTCCGGCAGGCCCGGCAGAGGTTCCGGCACCGGCGCATCCTGGAAGTAGCCGTCGAGAATAATCTCATCGCCTTCTTCGTACGCGTTCATCCAATGCAGGACATAGGTGGGCGCCGCCTCAAACCAGCGGATGTCTTCGGCCTTGCCGTAGCGCGGCAAAATGGCAAAGCGGGTAGGCATGTCCGGGTGGTAACCGGCGCGGTGGATATTGTCCTTCAACAGGTTTTCGTCCCAGAACAGCGGCAGGTCCACCAGAATGGAGTAGTTCTCGGTAAACGCCATATCGTGCGGCAGGCGCGGCCCGGGGGTGGGCACCGGGGTGTAGTGCACCAGCTTGTTGTGCTTATCCACCACACCGTAGTGCTGGTAGGGCGGATGCTTGGAGTAGTTGAAGAACAGCATCTCGCCGGTGCGCTCATCCACCTTGGGATGCGCAGAAATACCATCGACCGGCGCCCAGCCGGCAACACCCTCCTGCTCCAGGGTATAGGGGTCGAGACGGTAGCCATCGCCGCATTGCCAGAAGGTCGACAGTACCTTGCCCGCATGCACCACCACATCCGTGGAGGAGGCGTCCTTGACCGCGCCTTGCGCGCCCCAGCCCGGTCGCTTGGATTTGTGCACGCTGTTGGCAATCCCCGCCCACAGCGATTCGCCAGCTTCCTGCTCGGCTTCGAACCCCTTGGTGCGCACGAAGCGGTTGCGGTACTCGACCTTGCCATCGCGGAAGCTCATGGCGTGCAACATGCCATCGCCATCGAACGGGTGGTAGACACCGATCGCCTCGTGCACCTGATTTTCCGTATTGCGGATATACACCCCGTCGATATCCCGCGGTATCTCACCGATCACCTCGAGGTCCGTCGCGGTAAATTCGGTGAAGTTCGGGGTCCAGGCACCGTTCAGGTAGGGGTGCATGCTGGGCTGGAGGGTACTGGGGACGGTGTTCTTATATTTGATATCCATACCGGTAGTGCTCAGGGCCTCAATAGGGTTATGTCTAGGCTACGTCTAAGTAACAGGTAAATAGTAACTTGCATTATGATACTAATAATAAAAACAGATCGGCCGGATTCGATCAAGTATGCATTTAGATAGAGAATTGGATGCCAATTTAGGCGTCAGTGATCGGATAGGATCACCAGCACTAAAAGACTGATTACGGGGAATACGCCACAACGGCGGGATGCGCTAATATCGCGCCATGAATTCGGGATTATTGATTAACCGCGCCATCGCCGGCGGGCTGGATGTAATCGGGGACCGCTGGTCGCTGCTGATCCTGCGGGATGCGTTTCTGGGGCGGCGCCGCTTTGAAGAGATTCGCGCGCACACCGGTGCCAGCCGCGCCACGCTGACCCGTCGCCTTGCTGCACTGGTTGACGCGGACGTGCTGTACCGCAAGGCCTACGGCACCGGTTCGCGGGTCGAATACCGACTCACAGCCACAGGGCAGGAATTGTTCGGTGCATCACTGCTGGCGTGGCAGTGGGAATCCCGCTGGGCCCACGGCGAGCAACTGCCCGCGCGGTTGCGCCACAGTGTGTGCGGGAGCCCACTGCACCCTCGCGCCCAGTGCCGCGCCTGCGCCGAAGAAGTCACACTGGATTCCGTCGACTGGGACCTGCCCGCAGCGGGGCTGGAGCCACAGTTTGAAGAGCTGCGGTCCATCGGCGGGCAGCGCCGCGTGCGCGCCGAACAAGCGACGGGCAGTGACCGCGACCTCGCCACGGTAAGCAATCTGATCGGCGACCGCTGGACCCTGCTGATCCTGATTGCCGCCTTTTTCGGGGTGCGCCGCTACGACGACTACGCCCGACATCTCTCCATCGCCTCGAACATCCTGACCCAGCGCCTGCGCTTCTTGGTCGAGGCCGAAGTGCTGGAGCGCATCAGTTACCAACAAAACCCGCCCCGCTACGAATACCGCCTGGCCCCACGGGGCAGGGACCTGTACCCGCTGGTCATGGTGATGCGACAGTGGGCGGAGCAGCGTTTGCCCCCAGACCAGCGGCCGCTGGCCTTGCGGCACAAGGGCTGCGGGCAGCCTCTGGTAATCGATGTGGTATGCGGTGAGTGTGGGCAAAAACCCTGGCCACGGGATGTTTCGCGACTGACCACCAGCTGAGCGCCGGTTAGCCGATACCAGCCAGGCCTTACCAGTCATCCACAGTGCGGATTTACCTCGACTGACCGCGCCACTTGTGGATAAATATGCACATCCGCAATTTCGAACAGATTCGAGGTGAGATGTGCTCCGAAATGACATTTACAATGATGAGTATTCCATCGGCGTGGTTGCTGGCACCGCCACGGATACCCGTTTTGGACTCGACTTTCTCGCCGCCCGCCAAGTAGCGGGCTTGGGCATCTCCCTGTCCGCGTCACCGCAAGCGCAAACCCAGCTGCAGGCGCTGGAGCGCGGCGCTCTCACCCAGAAGCTGATCGATGCGATTGAGTCCCTGCAGCAGCAGGGCGCCGCGGCGGCAATGATCTACTGCAACTCGCTGTCTGGTGCCGTGGACCTGGATACCGTGCGCAGCACCGTCGCGATCCCGGTGGTGTCACCGCTGGATGTGTACGCGGAATTGACCCAGCGCTATCGCAACTTCGGCCTGCTCGCCGCCAACTGCCAGAGCTGTGCCAACATCGAGCGGGAAATCCTGCTGCGCAACCGCAGTGCCAAGGTCATCGGCATCGGCAACCTGCAGATTGTGGAAGATATCGAAGACGGGGTATCACCAGCGGAACTGGTGCAGCAGCACGCGCTGGATGACCTGGCGGCGGCACTGGTGAAAAGCGGGGTGCAGATCCTGATCCTAGGCTGCACCCACTTTGACTACTTCTACGCCGAGCTACTCAAGCACTGCGACGGCATCAAACTGTTCCTGCCGTCGGAGCGCATGCTGGCTCTGCTCAAGGCGCAGTCACTGGAAGCGGCCTGAACCTTGGTGCGAATGGCAGCCGGGCGAAAGACGCCTTGCCGCATTCAGATTAGAGGACTTCAAACAGGGCCGCGGCACCCATACCACCGCCAACACACATGGTGACGACGACATATTTCACACCGCGACGCTTGCCTTCGATGAGCGCATGCATGGTCATGCGGTTACCACTCATGCCGTAAGGGTGACCAATGGAGATGGCGCCACCGTTTACATTGAGTCGGTCAGCTGGAATGCCCAGCTGATCACGGCAATAAATCACCTGCACCGCGAACGCCTCGTTCAGTTCCCACAAACCGATATCGTCCATTTTCAGGCCGGTGCGCTTTAGCAGCTTGGGAATCGCGAATACCGGCCCAATTCCCATTTCATCGGGCTCACAACCGGCTACAGCCATACCCCGGTAGACCCCGAGCGGCTGCAGATTGCGCTGTTCGGCCAGCTTGCTATCCATCATCACCACCGCAGCAGCGCCGTCGGACAATTGCGAGGCATTGCCTGCAGTAATCACACCGTTCTCGCGCACTGCATTCAGGCTGTTTAGGCCCTCAAGGGTAGTACCCGGCCGGTTACCCTCATCCTTGGCCAGCGTCACTTCCTGTTCGCTGATATCGCCAGTTTCCTTATTGGCCACCAGTTTGGTCGCCGTCACCGGAACAATTTCATCATCGAATTTACCGGCCTCCTGGGCCGCGGCGGTACGGCGCTGGGATTCCAGCGCGTATTCGTCCTGAGCATCCCGGGAAATGTTATAGCGCTTGGCAACAACCTCGGCGGTATCCAACATCGGCATGTAAATGGCCGGCGCTTTTGCCAGTACCGTCGGATCTGCCGCACGGTGCAGGTTCATGTGCTCGTTTTGCACCAGGCTGATGGACTCACAACCCCCGGCAACAACCACCGGCGCACCATCGACGACGATCTGCTTGGCCGCGGTGGCTATCGACATGAGGCCGGAAGCACACTGGCGATCAATGGTCATGCCGCTGACGCTTACCGGCAGGCCTGCGGCCAGGGCAACCTGGCGGGCAAGGTTGCCACCCTGACTGCCCTGTTGCAGCGCCGCACCGAAAATACAGTCGTCAACTTCTGCGGGATCAATACCCGCGCGCGCGACCGCGGCGGTTACCGCATGGGACGCAAGCGACGGGCTTTCCAGATTATTAAACGCACCGCGATAAGCGCGACCAATGGGCGTGCGCGCAGCTGAGACAATAACCGCTTCTTTCATAGATAAACGCTCTTCGAGTCTGCACCCACACATATGCGTGGATGCGGCAGACAGGTTGAAATTACTTGGGCCAAATCACGCCGGCTGGGTGCTGGCCATCGCCATAGTGAGGAATTTTTCCGTTTGTCCCGCGCCCGAGGCGAGTTCGCCCTGTGCACTTTGTTCGCAAATTTTGTCCCAGCTTTCGAGCACCGCCTCGGGGGTTTGCGCATCGGCCGGGATAAAGGTGCCCGCGGTCTCGAAGAGTCGAGTACTGGCGTAACCACCCGCACCGGCACACAGAATAAAGCGGTTGGGGGCATCCTTGTGGCACAGGGTTAGGGCACCGGCGGTTACCGATTCCGGTGTCAGCATACCGAGTATCTCTGGAGGCATCAGATCCTCGGTCATGCGGGTACCGGCCGTCGGCGCCAGCGCATTCACACGGATATCGTATTTCGCGCCTTCGAGCACCAGGGTATTCATAAATCCTAGCACTGCCATTTTGGCGGCACCGTAGTTGGACTGGCCAAAGTTGCCATACATGCCGCTGGAAGAAGTGGTCATCACGATGCGACCGTAATTCTGCGCGCGCATAATGTCCCACACCGCCTTGGTGCAGTTCACCGAGCCCATCACATGCACATCCATCACCATCTGGAAATCGCTCAATTCCATTTTGGCGAAGGATTTATCGCGCAGGATACCGGCGTTATTAATCAGGATGTCGACGCGGCCCCACTTGTCCATGGCCTGCTGCACCATGTCCTGCACCTCGTCAAACTTGGCTACGTTGGCACCGTGCGCGATGGCTTCACCACCGTTGGCCTCAATTTCCCGCACTACTGCCTGCGCCGCCTCTGAAGACGCACCGCTACCGTCGCGGGCGCCACCCAGATCATTGA
The DNA here is from genome assembly GCF_019800665.1 of Microbulbifer agarilyticus. Taxonomy (GTDB): domain Bacteria; phylum Pseudomonadota; class Gammaproteobacteria; order Pseudomonadales; family Cellvibrionaceae; genus Microbulbifer; species Microbulbifer agarilyticus_C. The sequence continues at coordinate 353,226 of NZ_JAHVKO010000004.1, read as the reverse complement.
CTACAACTTTCGCGCCACGTGCGGCCAGTGCCAACGCATGGGATTTACCAAGACCATTACCGGCGCCGGTTACGATGGCCACCTGGCCGTCAAAACGTACTGTCATTGTTTTTCTCACTTGAAATAATTGTATTGTCAGTTTTCACTGTGAATGGTTGCATTCATGCAACCATTTGCATGGTCAGCCACTCTGCCTTGAGTGCAGGTTTCTCTTCACCCTCAATTTCCACGGTTACATCAAACTTCAGCATGAACTGGCCAGGATTTTTTTCTTCCGCACTGGCAAGCTTCGCATGGGCGCGAATCCGGCTATCAACTTTCACCGGCGCGATAAAACGCACCTTGTCAAAGCCATAGTTAATACCCATGTAAGCGCCTTCGATGGCAAGGCCAAAGGTCTCTGCAAAATGGGACAGCATCGACAGCGATAAGAAACCGTGTGCGATGGTCGAGCCAAATGGCGTTTGTGCCGCGCGCTCGGGATCGACATGAATAAACTGGTGGTCCAGAGTCGCCTCGGCGAAGAGGTCAATTTGTTGCTGATTTACGCCAAACCAGTCTGTGGTTTTCAGCTCGGTACCGACGTGTTGCAGCAGCGCTTCTTTGGTAACGGTGTTCATGCTATTTCCTGGATTGATAACTGGCTTTTTTGTTTAAAACCAATCTGGCTTCATCTCAAAACTGGTAGCGTCGATATCGCGCACCAGTTTCGACCAGTGGTAAATTTTCGGGAGTTCTGAGCGGAAGAAATACTGCATTGCCTGCAGCTTTCCGCGGTAAAAGTGCTCGTCATCTTTATGCGGATTAGCCTGGAGCCCCGCATCTGCGGCGAGCCCCTGGCGCAACCAGATCCATGCGACCACGATATGCCCGAACATCTCCAGATAACTGACCGAGTTGGAGAAAACGAGATCGATGTTTTTCTCGGCGGTTGCGCCGAGCACGCCAGTCGTAGTCTGCTGCAACTCGGTTAGCGCAGCGCCTAATTGCCCAGCAAACAGACTCAATTCCGTATCGCGGGCTTTGTCGATAGTGCCCTGCATTTCATTGAGTATCGCCTGATAACCGGCGAAGTTATTCATCGGTACCTTGCGCCCGAGCAGGTCGAGCGACTGAATACCGGTGGTGCCTTCATGAATGGGGTTCAGGCGGTTATCGCGGTAAAACATTTCCACCGGATGCTCATTGATATAGCCGTGGCCGCCCATCACCTGGATCGCCAGGTTGTTGGCTTTGGGGCCGTATTCCGACGGCCAGCTTTTGATAATCGGGGTCAGGAAATCCAGCAGGGTGTGCGCCTGCGTGCGGGCTTCTTCGGTTTCTGCCGTTTTTTCGTCGTCGGCCAGCTGGCAGCCGAGCAAGCACAGTGCATAGGCGCCTTCGGCATAGGCCTTTTGCGTGAGCAGCATGCGACGCACATCCGCGTGCTCGATGATCGGGATGGGGGGGGATTCCGGGTCCTTGTTGCCGAGTAACCGCCCCTGGGGACGTTCACGCGCGTAGTCGAGGGAATACTGGTAGCCGGTCAGCGCCGTGAGGGCAGCACCGGTGCCTACCATGATGCGCGCCTCGTTCATCATGTGGAACATATACATCAGTCCCTTGTTTTCTTCACCCACCAGATAGGCATTGGCACCACCGTTTTCGCCAAAACTCAGCGCGGTGGAGGTATGTCCGCGACCACCCATTTTATGGAACAGGCCAGCGAGGGCCACGTCGTTGCGCTCGCCAATACTGCCGTCTTCGTTGAGCAGGAATTTGGGCACGATAAACAGGGAGATGCCCTTCACGCCCTTGGGCGCCCCCTTAACCCGCGCGAGTACCAGGTGCACGATGTTTTCACTGAGCTCGTGATCACCACCGGAAATAAAAATCTTGTTACCGGTCAGCCGATAGCTGCCATCCGCTTCGCGGGTAGCAGTAGTAGTGAGGTCGGCAAGCCCGGAACCGGCGCCGGGCTCGGTCATCGCCATGGTGCCCATAAAACGCCCTTCGCGCATGGGGCGCACCCAGGTGTCGATTTGCTCTTTGGAACCGTGCGCTTCAATCAAGTTGGCATTGGCATCGGTCAGGGAGATGTATCCCAGTGTTGTGCTCGCCACAGCAAAAAGGTGCGCCTGAGCCGCACTGGTGACAATCGGTGGCAACTGCATACCACCACTGTCAAAATCGCTGGAGGGCGCGGCGAGACCAGCCTCAATCACCGCATCCAGCGCGGGCTTGATTTCAGGAATCAGGTGCACTTTTTTGCCGTCAAAAGTGGGCTCATTGGTGTCGACCTTCTGGCGGATTGGCAGGAAATGTTTCAGCGCAACCGTCTTGCCGGTCTGGATAGCTGCGTCAAATGTCTCGCGACTGTGGTCCGCGTAGCGCGCACGGGCCGTGAGAGATTCCGCATCAAAGAGTTCATACAGCATGAATGCCAGATCGCGTTCACTAAGTGCTTGGGCTGCCATGGGTCACCTAATATTTATTGAGCATTGGCGGTTATCGGAATTCTTCCACCCAGCTTGCGGGCGGTTGGGTATTGTTGACCCAGTTGATAGACTCGGCCATTACCTCTCAGGTCAAGTTTGGGCCAGGTCACGTTCGAGAGCCCCGCGGCATACGTTGCCGTGGCGCTGTTTGTTAAGGCGGGAATATGAGCGATACAGCCTATCCGGCGTTTGGGCATCTATTGCGGTTCTGGCGCAAGGTGCGCGGTATGAGCCAGGAAGCGCTGGCGCTCAATCTACAATCCTCAACCCGGCATATCAGCTTTCTGGAGAATGGCAAGGCGCGCCCCAGTGAAGCGCTGGTTGAGGCGATTGCCCAATCGTTGCAGCTCGGAGAGCGGGACAGTAGCTACCTGCGACTGGCAGCAGGATATCTCGCGCGCAGCCAGGCCGTTGACTTCGAAGCGCCAGAGTTCAATTGGCTGCGCAAGGCCACCCTGTTTTCACTGAAGGCGATGGACCCCTACCCAGCAGTGCTCATGGACCGCTACGGCCGCTTGTTGATGGTGAACCGCAGCTGGGTGGCCTTCTACAAAGAGGTGGTTAGCGCTGAGGAGCTGGTCGAAGTAAAAAATCATTTCGAGTTTTTGTTCCGGCGTCCGTCGGAAGGTGCCGCGCAAGAATCCTGGCGGCATAAGCTGGCCATGATCTTGATGTATGCCCAGCAGGAGGCCCTATTGACCGATGATCCCATCTACCACGGGATGGTGCGTGAACTCGCAGCACATCCCGGTGTGCCGGACGACTGGGCCCAGATTGCTTCACAGCTCAAGCCCATGGCCAGTTACCGTGTTCAGCAACGCTACAAGGGCAAACTTCTGAGTCTTTTCAATGTCAGCCTGAACGTCGGTGCAGTGGGCCCCGCATCGTACGTGTCGGAACCGCGCTTGGCGATTAACACGCTCTATCCGGAAGATGAAGCGCTCGACCTAGGGGATGCACTGGATAGCGATCTCTCACACCCTCTGCTGTTTTATTAACAACAAGCAATCGAGGCGTTTAGAAGCACCCCACAGATTTACGCTGATACCTGCTGTGAACCCAGCTCCTGTGCGGCCTCCCTTAATACCCTCTCAGTGGCAGTGCGGGCGGACGGGATGTTGCTCGCCAGGGTCAGGAATCCATGAATCATCTCCGGGTAACAGACATAACGAACGGGTACCCCGGCATGTTTCAGCTTTGCCGCAAATTCTGTGCCTTCGTCCCGCAGTACATCGAAGCCTGCGGTGATCAGGTAGGTCGGTGGTAAGCCCTGAAGATTTACTGAGCACAACGGTGAAACATACGGATCGCTGGTACTGCCAGCATCCGCTACATATTGCTGTGCAAACCACGCCATATCAGACTTACGCAAATAATAGCCATCGGCAAAAGCAGAATAAGACGGTGTTTCCAGACTGCTGATATCCGTGACCGGATAGAACAACAATTGGTGAAGAATGCGAGGACCACCTTGATCGCGGGCCTTAAGGCTGCACGCAATGGCGAGATTACCCCCGGCGCTGTCACCGGCAATTGCAACCTGTGAACACCCCGGGGCAAGCGCTTCCACGTTGGCGCCAGCCCAGCAAAGCGCAGCATAGGCATCGTCCAATGGAATCGGATATGGGTGTTCCGGAGCCAGACGATAGCCAACGGAAACCACTACATACTGGGTGCTGTGCGCCAACTGATCTGCGAATACATCGTGGGTATCGAGATCACATAGCACCCAACCTCCGCCATGCAAAAAAACCAGTACCCCACGCGGGTTTCGCGGCCGGTAGATCCGCAGGGGTATCTGGCCGCCCGCCACGTCTAAAACCATGTCCTCTGATTGGCAGCGACGTACACCGCCATCGTCTGGCGTCATTGTCTTGACGGCTGTGCGCGCCACTTCGGCACCAACGTCAGTCAGTGCCGGACGTTCCAGGCTCTCCACCAGCTGAAGAAACCCACGTATGTCTTCAGCTAGTTGCCGCTCGGTCAGGCTCATTCTTTTGCACCCGGTTATCGACCTGCGAGGACGTCAAAGTCCATATCGTCCAACGCCATCAGACTGTCGGCACCAGCGCGTATCTGTTCCGCCAGGCTGCTGCAGCGCGGCAGTATTTTGTCGAAATAAAAGTGTGCCGTCACGGCCTTGGCACGATAGAAAGCATCCGCACCTTCCCGTACTTCGGACACACTGGCCATGCGCCCCCATTGCCAGCCCAGCAACACATAGCCGGAGTACATCAGATAATCCACCGACGCAGCGCCAAGCTCGTCAATATTCTCACTGACGGAATTGAATAGTGTCGCGGTGATCGCCTGCCATTCTTCAAGACGCGCAGAAAGACGTTGGGCATAATCTGTCTCCATGTCTTCCATGTCGGCACGAATGCGGACAATGACCGTCTCCAGTGAGGCCCCTTGGTCGCGCAGCACCTTGCGTGCCAGGAGGTCCAGTGCCTGAATACCAGTAGTGCCCTCATACATGGTGGTGATGCGTGCATCGCGCAGGTTTTGTTCCATTCCCCATTCGCGGATGTAGCCGTGGCCTCCGTAGACCTGCATGCCGATATTCGCGCATTCGATGCCCATTTCGGTCATGAAGCCTTTGGCGATTGGCGTATAAAATGCGAGCAAACTGGCAGCTTCAGCCGCTGCCTCAGCATCAGTACCCAGCTCGATGTCTACCAGCTGCCCGAGACTGTGTAGCAACGCACGGCTACCTTCAGTCAGAGCACGGATAGTCAACAGCATGCGCCGCACATCCGGGTGTACGACGAGTCTGTCCGCCGGGCGCGTTGGTACTTTAGCGCCGGATAACGCACGCCCGGCTTCGCGTTCAGTCGCATAGCTGAGCGCACCCTGCAGCGCGACTTCGCCATGGGCAAGACCTTCCAGCGCAACGCCCAGTCGCGCAGAATTCATGAAGGTAAACATGGCCAATAGCCCACGGTGCGGCTCACCAATGAGAAAGCCCTGAGCACCGTCAAAATTCATCACGCATGTGGCGTTTCCATGAATGCCCATTTTATGTTCGAGCGAGCCGCACTGGACCGCATTGCGTGCGCCAGGTTCGCCGTGTCGGTCGGGTAAAAACTTGGGGACAATAAACAACGAAATACCGCGAGTACCTGCGGGTGCCTCGGGCAGTCGCGCTAGTACCAGATGAACAATATTTTCACTGAGATCGTGTTCGCCGGCGCTGATAAAGATTTTGGTACCACTGATGGAATAAGAGCCGTCTTCCCGTGCTTCCGCGCGGGTGCGTAAGAAACTAAGGTCACTGCCGCATTGAGGCTCGGTCAGGCACATAGTGCCTGTCCAGGCGCCGCTGGTCAGTTTAGGCAAATAGATTGCTTGCTGGGACTCTGTGCCATGGGCCAACAGCGTTCCGCGACAACCTGCACTCAAACCAGGATACATTGCCCACGCGTGGTTCGCCTGACTCAAGCATTCGGACACCATAAAGTCGAGGGACTTTGGCAACGCCTGCCCCCCAAAAGCAGTGGGCATGCTGAGGCCCGGCCAACCACCATCAATATATTGCCTATAGGCGTCGGCAAAACCGTCGGGTGTTTTTACCCCATCCTCATTCCACAGGCAGCCCTGTTCATCGCCATTGCGATTCAATGGGTAAAGCACCTCTTCACTAAAGCGCGCCGCCTCCTCGAGAATGGCGTTGCGCAGATCGCAATCCAGTGGCTCACCACCTGCGAGACTTGCGTAGTGTTGCTGCGCGTTAAGTAGCTTGTCCGCGAGAAACTGGACGTCGCGGATGGGTGCTTTAAAGGGCATGGCGTTCTCACATCTGTTAGCCAAGGAAAATACCTGCGATTGTCAATCAAGCAGGCACTACCAGAGATTATTGGTCGACTCGGAAGAAATTCGCGTTGTAACTATTTACGCAGGCTGCGGCGCAGTACTTTGCCCACCGCCGATTTGGGCAACACATCGATAAATTCAATGTACTTGGGGACTTTGTAAGGGGTCAGTAATTTGCGGCAGTATTCCCGCAGCGAATCCGTATCGCGTGAGTCACCGGCAGCGACAACGAATACTTTGATGGCTTCGCCAGTGCGTTCATCGGGTACGCCTATCGCAGCACATTCGAAAACATCTGGGTGAGCGGTCAATACATCTTCAATTTCATTTGGATAGACATTGAAGCCGGAGACCAAAATCATGTCTTTGATACGGTCAACGATTCGTATAAACCCATCTTCCTGGATCACGGCGACATCACCGGTGCGAAACCAGCCATCGCGGTCAATTGCCGCGACACTTTCCTCCGGACGATTCCAGTAGCCCTTGAGCACCTGTGGGCCACGTACCACCAGTTCACCCGCTTCACCGTCGGCAAGGATTTCTCCGTCGGAGTCGATGACCTTGACCTGCATCGCTGGCAACGGTTTGCCGACTGTACCTACTTGATGTGCTGTCGGCACATTACAGGTAAGTGATGAGCTGGTTTCAGACATCGCATAGCCTTCAAATAACAGCGTGCCCGTGCGACGCTCCCACTCTTTCGCGACTGAGCTGACCAGCGCTGCGCCTCCGGCAATGGAGCCACGCAGCGCACTGAAATCAATGTCATCAAATTCCGGGTGCCGCATCAGCCCCGCAAACAAGGTATTCACGCCAGCAAACCCGGTGAAACGATGGGCTTTCATCGCCTGTATCAGACTGTCGAGATTGCGCGGATCTGGAATCAACACCGAGTGCACGCCATTCATACAACAACTGATAACATTCCAGGTGAAACCATAGATGTGATACAGCGGCATGGGAGCGATCACCACGCCGTCATTGCGCTCGTTTTCATCCAGTGCACTGGTGGTCTGCCATGCACTTGCATACAAATTACCGTGCGTCAGCATGGCACCTTTTGATGGCCCAGTTGTCCCACCCGTGTATTGCAACACCGCCAGGCTTTCCATGGCGCAGTCTGTCGGCTCGCAAGGCTGGTCGAGATGGCGCGCCAGGACATTACTGAGTGTCACATAAGTTTCCGGGCACTCGTCGGGCAGTTGCTGCCCGGCGTCCGCTTTCAGTGCGTTGGCAACGATTACCCGGGTAATGCCGAGTTCACCTGCAACCTTGGCGGTTACCGGCAGACAGGCCTCATACACCAATAGCGCCTTGACGTCCGCATCCTGAAACTGATGACGAATTTCTCGCTCGGTGTACATCGGATTGGTATTGACAATGACCACACCAGCCCGCAAAGCACCCCAAACAGCTATCGGATACGCCAGGATATTGGGCATTTGAATCGCCAGCCGGTCACCTGGCTGCAAACCATCCCTGAGAAGATAAGCTGCGAAAGCTCGACTGTGGCGATCCAATTCCGCAAACGTCAGCGTTTGTCCAAGGCAGGAGAATGCTGACTTATCTGCATATGCCGATATAGCAGCATCAAACGCATCCACCAGGTTCCGAAACCCCCGCGGATTAATTTTTTGCAGCATCGCCTGTGAATATTCGAAGGCATTATCAGTCATTTTCTCGTATCTCAGTTTGTGGTCACCGGTTAGCTGGCCGCAATCGCGCGCTTGTCCATTTCACGAAAGGCTTCCCCTTCACGCCGGGAGCGGTAGAGAGAAAAAACGTAGACACTGCCGAGTACAATAAGGGAAATACCCGGACCATAAGCCCAGCCGAGACGGGCCAACATATCCATCGTGATCCCGGAGGCGTCCACAGAATCGGAAAAACCGGCAAAGTCGAGAATAAAACCAGCACACAGCGTGCCTGCGCCAAACGTTACTTTTTGAATAAGCATCAACGCGGAGTTCAGCGAGCCTTCCTGACGCAGACCCGACTCTGCCTCAACATCGTCGGCGACATCCGCGGCCATCGAAGCAGTGATACTCATGGCGCCAATAAAAAATGTCTGGTGAATAACGACAAACAGGCACACCAGGATCAGCAGGTTTGCCGTTCCCGGGGCTGGCGCAAATCCGTAAATACGCGCAAGTACTGGTATTGGCCCCACCAGAGCGGCGGTAATAAGGAACAGCATTAAAGTGCGGCGCTTACCCATCTGTGCGGTGATTTTCATGGTTAATATCGTCGCGGGAATTAGTGCCACGAATACGCACAGCATGAAGGCGCCTGTCTGCGTGCTGCTGAAGCCATAAAAGAAGGTGTTGACGTGCAGTAACATGGTATTTGCGGTACCCATGCCACACACCAGTATCAAGCTGCCGAAAAATAGGATGCGCGCAGAAGGAATTTTGAAGAACTGAATGATATCGGTAAATGCACAGTACCAGGCGCGGCTTTTCTGTTCGCTCGTCGCCTGCTTCAAGTACGGAATTCGTGAACGTGTGCCCCACACAGCAATGGCCATCCCAACAGCGGCCAGCAGCGCGGCCGCGAGCCCAATGTTCTGATAGCCACTCGCGATGTCACCGTTGCTGGTGGCAGTTGGAATCAAAATAAACCAGGCAAGGACCTGCAGGCTGATTCCGCCAGCGTAACCCCAGAAAGTTCGGTGTAACACGATGTTGGTGCGTTCATGGTAGTCGTCGCTGAGTTCTGCCGCCATTGCCATATGAGGAACGACAAAGAAGGTCAGTGCCGTACGCACCAGAATCGCACTGCCTATGTACCACGCAAATAGGCCGCCATCATGAAGCCCTGCGGGCGGGTTAAAAATTGCAAACAATGAAAGGGATACCGGGAGAATCGATAATGCCATGAAGCCGTGCCGCCGACCCCAGCGACGCGACTGTGATTTGTCGGAGAAGTACCCGACAATTGGGTCAGAAATAGCATCAGCAATAATTGACAGTAGCGCAGCCAGCCCCGCAATGCTCGGGGACATCCCAAGTATTTGTGTGTAGTAGAAAAACAGGAAGTAGTGAAAGCAGGAATCCTTCGCCGCCCAGGCAAACTGCCCCATACCATAGGCATTTTTTGTCGACTTATTTAAAGCGTTTTGCATAGTTCTTATCCCGCGGTGAGTCCACCATCGAGCACCATTTCGGTACCCGTCATATATGAGGAGGATGGATTGGCTAGATGAGTAATGGCTTTCGCAACTTCACCACTGCGCGCAAAACGCCGCAGGGGAATTTGCCGGTGAAGATAGCGACTCGCGCTTTCGGTATCGGCAAACATTTGTTCGTTGACCAACTGTTCTACCAGGGCGTCACCCATGTCATTTTCAATCATGCCTGGATTTACGCAATTAACACGCACACCTTGTGGTGCAAGCTCAAGAGCCAGCGACTTACTAAAGAGCTGCAATCCGCCCTTGGTCATGTTGTAGAGGGTTTGGTTTGCGACGCCGACCAGTCCGGCGATAGAAGAAACGTTGACAATGGCGGCATCACCACAATGCGCCGCACTTTCGCGCAACAGCGGAAGAGTAGTTTGGCAACCGAGAAAAACGCCTTTGAGGTTCGTTTCTACTTGTTTGTAGAAATCCATTTCCGAACAATTTTCCAATGTACGAGCGATATGCACTCCTGCATTGTTAATTAAGATATGCAGGGCCCCATGGCGTTCCATAACATGTGCCACCAAGGCGCACCAGCTGTCTCGAGATGTAACATCGAGCTGGATAAATTCCGCATTACCACCATCGGCACAAATTAATTGGGCAACGGTTTCGCCTTGTTCGCGACTACGCGCCGCCAATATCACTGTTGCACCGCCGCGAGCCAGTTGACGCGCCGTTTCTGCACCCACACCGCGCGAGGCGCCGGTAACCAGTGCGATTTTTCCGCAGAGCTCCTGATCCACAGATACCTCCATCAGGCCGGCGCGGTGACAGCCAGGGCACCGCGCGCTTGTTGCTGTTGCGTTTCGCTAAGTAGCGACAAATCGCTGCGGGTCGAGAGTACCTCTTCTCGCAACACTTGGCTTGTGCCAGTAGTGACCAGCTCGAGTGGCGCAGTTTTTAAAGTGGTACCTATGCGCCACGCGCGGTCGACTTCTTCCGCGCTGGCAGCACCATCGGCGACGATAAGTAGTCCAGCCTGCACGACACTTCCGATAAGTGCGGTAAAAATTTCCTCACATACTGGTTCGCTGCAAAGAAAATTTTCTGACGCATACGTGGGCGCTGGATAGCAATAAAATCCCTGGCCCGATTTCATACCAGTGTGACCGGCGGCAACAATTGGCTGCAGGCAGCGAATTATTTCCGCTTTGAACTGCGCGCGATGGTGGGTTTGTGCGGGTCGCTTCCAGCTATCCAGTACGACATTCAGGCCAAACAAATCCATCATGCCGAACGGACCCATGGTACCCCCCATATGACGCATCCAGGCGCGGTCTACTTGTTCGACCGTCGCCCGCGATCGGCTGACCAGGAGCATGGCTGTCGTGAGCAGCGGCCCTAGCAGGGAGTTCAGGATATAGCCGGGATACTCCTTGTGCAGCACCATTGGCACGCAACCGAGGCTACGTACGTATTGCTCGAGTACTGCTACAACCCGTTCGCTGGCACGTGGACCCGGGACAATATCCATCAGTGGCGCGCCCAGATAAGAATGCAACGCGGCAAAAGTTTCGCCGTCACGGAGCCCCACATCCATGTCCGATGGCAATAGCGCGGAAGTGTTACTGGTAAGTAGTGTGCCGGGACACATCAGCGCCTCGAGCTGACGCAGTACGGTGCGTTTTATCTCAAGGGATTCCGTGACCGATTCACTGACTAGATCTGCGTCGCCAATGGCAACGGCGAGATCGGAGCATGTGCGCACACGCGCCCAGCAATTGTCGATAGCGACTTGCGACACCTTGCCACTGGCTATCAGGAGCCCGGCGATTTCCTGTTGGCGAGCGCGCACAGTAAGCAGAGCGTCTTCGTCCTGATCGAACAATGTCACCTGATAGCCGGCGATAGCTGCAATCAATGCGTTGTAGCTCCCCATGGTGCCCGCACCGATATAGCAGATTTTTTTTATCGTTTTCTGGTTCACTACTTCTTACCTAAACGTCGCAGGACTTAACGGATCGCGCGCGGCAATCGATCGGGTACTAGCAGGTTGACACTGCAGCGCGCGACCATCGCTGGGCGATACTCGATTACCGGCAACGCCTGAATAGCATTGACGATATGGAACTGGGTTGGGTTTTGTTCCCAGCTGAGCTTCTGCCAAGCCACACTGCCACTACCCACCTGCACATCGTGGTAATGGGTTTCCGAGGGAAAGGTGGTGGCTTCACTAACGCTGGATCCAAAGCCTCCGATCGCCGGCATATAGCGCCAAGCCATGGGGTTATCGCGGCCTTGTTGTGCCGCGGTCGATTCCGCAATCTCTTCGGCCGTTGGCGGTCGCAGGTCGTCCACCTGCAAATTAACAATCGAGTTGTCGAAATGTCGGGCTTCGGCGTGCCAGCAGCCGTTGTTTACGGTGTGTTCAGGGATATCGGCATAGATTTTGGGAATTCCCTGCAGCTCGCGCCCAGTCAGAATTGGATCCGTGAGGTTTTCCCACATCGCCAGGGTATAAGTGCCACGCAATTGTTCGTGCCGACCATCAAAGCGGGCATTGGCATGGACGCCGATTAGGTTATAGCCATGCCCGGCGAGCCAGTCGACCTGCTTGTTGCAGGCGTACACAACCGTGATCACAGGCTCCTCATCGAGAGAAAAAGGTTCCGGTAGGTAAAGGGCGAGCTTTTCGCCATCGGTAACATAGGACACCACCATCATAGTGACATCGCGGTACCAGCCACTGGCGCGGGCATCGCTACCTCGCGGCCCGAAGTGCGCGGGCATGGCAAATGGTTGGTTTACAGGCAGGTCTCGCATGGGTACCTCAAAAAGAGTCCAGTAGCGGCAACGGAAACATGAACGGCATGCCGCAGCAATTTTCTATGGACCGGCGCGACCCCTTCTGGGGCCACACCTTAGTCCGCTTTAGAAGTTGTACTTCAAGCGGAGGCCGACAAGACGCGGATCGCTCAATGTCGACACAGCAGTCTGGGTCACCGTGCTCGGACGCTCGCGGTAGGTAACGTGGCGGTCGTCGCTGAGATTCTTGACGAAGCCAGTAACCTCCCAGGTGTCATCCAACGAGGCCACGTTCAATCGCAAATCGATGCGATCGCTGGAATCCAGCAGGTCGTAATCGTCGCGATTGAAGGCCGTCATATATTGCTCTCCGGTGTACAAGTAACTACCGGTTGCGCTCCACTGAAAACCAATGGCTTCCCAGCTGTAGGTCAGGTTGGCTGAGGCTTTGTGCTCAGGGCTGAGCGGGAAGGAATTACCCGTAAGATTCTGCTCGGCTATACACAGGTCGTCGAACACCAAGCCATCTGCGCGTGGGCCCAACGCACAGGCGTTAAGGTCAGCGGACGAGAAGTTTTCAAAGCTGGTGTTGTTGTAGGAGTATGTGCCGCTGAGCATCAAGTTTTTGGTCAGCAAGGCCACCAACTCGGTTTCGAAGCCTGTAGCACTGGCTTCGGCGGCATTTTCATAACTCGCCAGGCCAACGCCATTAATCACGGTCTGCTTGAGAACCTGCATATCTTCATACGCATAATGGTAAACCGACGCACTCAGGTTCACCCGGTTGTCGGCAAAGCTGCCACGGTAGCCAATTTCCGTTGAAGTCAGGGTTTCGGGCTCAACCATATCCACATCAGTGCTGGCGGTGGGCTGAAGGAAATTGAAACCGCCCGAGCGGTAGCCTGTAGCAACAAAGCCATATAGGAATTGGTCTTCGCTGAGCGTGTAGTCGAGGCCCAGCTTCCACGTAGGCTGATCCCAGGACTCGGATTCTGAGCGAGACACAAACGGGCTAGACGGGTCACCAACGTACTGTGCGAACGTCAGATCATTACCGGACTTTTCGTCTTTTGAGTAACGCGCCCCAAGGGTAACTACCAGATCATCAGTGACGTTCCAATCCATCTGCCCGTACACGGCGGTAGATGTGGTTTCGAGGTCGGCAGTAGCCTTGTAGAGGTAGCCATCCGGGTTCACCGTCTGGCCAATAAAGCTGCCGAAAATTCCGTAAACCGCCATCAGCTCCGCATTGCGTTCTTGGTAGCTGATGTCCTGAAACTCATCACTGCTGTAATAGTAGAGACCACCGATAAAATTCACCGGTCCGTCCAGGTCGCTACTCAGCTGTAACTCGTGCGAGGTAAAATCCGCTTGCTGTTCAAATGAGAAAATCAGGTCGGAAGGCGTGGCGCCGATACCGGTCACCAGAGAAACTGGGAGCGGACCAAACTCAGTGGTTAGGAAGAGGTTGTTCCAATCAAGGCCTGAGTCGCCGGAAGCAGTGAGATCCGCATCGAGCGCACGACTGAAATCAAAGTTCGAATGTCCTGCGGTATATTTGAGAGAGAAGCTGTCGGTATCCAGCTCGCTGGTAAAGAAAACAGCGTCACGTTCGCTGGTCTGGGTCGGTGTGAAGTCGATTGAGACTTGGCTGGAATTCTTGACACCCGGATTTTCCGCAGTCATCCCCTGATGCATATTGGCAAAGTTCTGCCCCGGATACATACCCGGGAAATTCAGCACCGTGGTGCCGACATAAGCATCGCGCACTTCCTGCACGTAATCGGTCGCAAAAGGTTCCAACGTGTAACCATTGGAGGGATTGCTATCAGACTGCGCGCGCATCACCTTGACGGTATTGGTCCAGTTATCGGTGGTTTCATGACGCAGGCTAATGGTGCCGTACTGGTTTTCCCGATTGTCGTAGTCGTCACCGTTGTAAATATTTTCCTGAAAACCATCACGACGAATGTCGGAGATTGCGGCAAGGACTGAAAGCTTTTCCGTAACCGGGCCGGTGGTCAGCACCTGGCCCACCGTGTGGCCATAGTTGCCCAGCTCAGCAACGATGGAAGTACCCCATTCTTCGCTGTCTGGCTGCTTGCTGACGAGATTGATGGCACCACCAATCGAGTTGCGACCGTAAAGGGTGCCCTGTGGGCCACGCAGGACCTCAACACGCTCGATGTCGAGGAAGTTCGACATGGTGAATATGTCGGTTTCCGTGTTGTAGACGCCGTCCCAGTACAGGCCGACACCGGGGTCCGAGCCCAACGCCACGTTGGGGCGGCCTACTCCGCGAATGCTGACCCGGCTGGGCGCAATAGTCAGTGAGGGCGAACGCACCGCGAGATCCTGCGGGCCATCCAGACCCAGCTCATCGCGCGCCTTACTGTCGAAAGCAGATACCGCCGCGGCAGTTTCCATCAGGCCGGTCTCACGCTTGTTAGCGGTGACCACGACTTCTTCCAAAGTAGTCTCTGCACCGGCAGGTACCGCTGCTATCAATGCAGTCACGGCCGCACACAATCGGTGGGTTGGGAATCGCTTGTAGAAATTGGACTTCATGCCGGTAGACCTCCAGGCCTTTTTATCGTTTTAAATGCGGAGGCTCGCGGGCCGGAAGAATTCCGACTGGGCACACCGCCAGTAGCACTAACATCAATCGCTGGTGCAGAAAAACTTGCACGCAAACAAATTTATTCACATTCATTTGATTGGTCAACAAGTTATTTGTCGTTTTTTCTGCATCTAGGCTGCCATTCCCGTGTTAAAATTAGCGTCTCCAGACTATCTTTCGGCCAAATACCGTTCAATCTGTTTCTTAATTGAACTGCTCAGTCACACGAGGTTTCTATGTCATCGGTAACCGCCACCTCGAACGGGGGGCGCACACGGCGTGTTCAGGAAAGGGCAGAGGCCACCAAGGCCAAGCTGGTCGATGCGGGAAGGCTAATGTTCTCTGAGCGCGGCTTTGATGCAGTTTCCCTACGTGATATCGAAAATGCCGCCAAGGTAAAACGCGGATTGCTGGCTTATCACTTCGGCGACAAAGAGGCTTTCTGGAAATCCGTGGTGGCGACGGTGTTCAGTGGCATGCACGAAGAATTCGAGCAGCGCCTGGGGCTATTACGCGAGGTTTCTGAAAGTGAGCACTTAGCTTTTATTGTGCGCTTTTATGTGGGCTATCACGCACGCCATCCGGAGCTAAGCCGCTTGATGGCTCAGGAAGCAACCCGGGATAGCTGGCGCATTCAGTATTTGATTGAGCAGTACATTGCGCCAGCCTGCGAAAAAATGCAGCGATTGGTGGGTGACTCCCTGCAGTTAGACCGGGATGCCTTTGTGCACTGGTACTACATCATGGTCAGTGCCTCGTCGACCATCTTTTCTTTTGCGCCCGAGTGCCGGCGCCTATTCAATATTGACCCCTGTGAAGAAGTGCGCGTCGATAGACATGCGGATATGCTGGTGCAGATGTTGCTGCGGCTGAAACAGGAATAATTACTTATCGCGCACAACGACATCTAGTTCGGGAAGGGCTGCTCAAGCAAAAACGGCAACACCTGCGGTATCACCAAATCTGACCGCCAGCTTGCCGAGGCGTGATCCAGTCCGGGCAGGACTTCACTGTGCCCACGAATCAGATCAGCTGCGCAGCGCTGCACCTTATTTGCACGCGGATCTTGCTCACCCACATACAAAAGGGTGGGCACTTCTATTCCTGGTAAAATATGTTCGAGTGAGCACCGCGAATGCATAGCGGCAGCCAATGCACGCAGGTCATTATTTAGGATGCGTCTGCGTACCTCAGCCGTCGCCCGTGCGCCGGTAAATTTTTCCAGCGCCGTCATAAATGCATCGGGATCGCCTCCATCAATTTCCGCAAAAGCGGTCGCAGTGTCTGCATAGGGATGAGCCCCACCAATCACCAGTGATGCCAAGCGCTCCCGCGCATGCGCAGCCATTCCGAATCCTATCCAGCCACCCATCGAATAACCCCAATAATGCACACGGGTTAACCCGAGAGCATCGAGCACACAAATCACATCCCCAACCCGATTGGGCAGATCATAGGCGCTTTGCTCGTGAGGCTTATCGCTCTGACCATGCCCACGACCATCGATCATGATCAGTTGGAACTGGTCGCGCAAAGCATCGACATAGCCATTTTCGTTCCAGGCTTCCAGCCTGGAAGTACTGCCATGCTGTAGAACCAGTGGAGCACCGTAACCGGTAACACGATAATGAATATGCAGGCCTCGATTTATGGCGTATGGCATAGCAAGACTTGGTATTTTCAGGGGTATAAAGCGGAGATCAGAGCGGTCATGTTAGAGTAATTTCCTACTCGCCTGTACAAACTAATCGGGGGTTCCTGTGAACAAAGCTGAGAAAATTTCCGCGCTTGCGATACCGGTCATACTGGCGATTGCCGCGGGCCTGGCCGCACTGCTGTCCTCGCACAGTGTGAGGCTTGCTGGTGCGCCCCTGCTGGTGTGGATGTTTGTACTGGCTTTCGTCCTGCAGTGGCTGGTTTTCATTCCATCTTTTCTCGCGCAAACCGAAAAGTTTTTTGATCTCACCGGTAGCGTGACCTATCTCAGCGTGGTGCTGGTGCCGCTGTGGTTAAACCCGCAGTCGTCGTCGCGCGCAATCCTGGTTGCGGTACTAGTAAGCCTGTGGGCGCTGCGTCTGGGTTCTTTTTTATTTTCCCGCATTCACAAAGACGGCAAAGACCGCCGCTTCGACACCATCAAGCCATCGTTTTTGCGCTTCCTGATGGTGTGGACGCTGCAGGGGTTGTGGGTGAGCGTCACCGCCTGTTGCGCACTGGTAGTACTCACCAGTGTGAACGCGAAGCCATTGGGTATTTGGGCGGTGGCCGGGACACTTCTGTGGCTGCTCGGCATGGCGATCGAGGTGGTCGCCGATACCCAGAAGTCGCGCTTCAAAGCCAACCCGGCAAACCGCGGTCGCTTTATTGATAGTGGCTTGTGGGCCTGGTCGCGTCATCCGAATTACGCCGGCGAAATATTGTTGTGGACCGGTATCGCTCTGATCGCGGTGCCAGTGCTGCAAGGCAGCCAGTGGGCGGCGCTGATTTCACCCATTTTTGTCTTTGTTCTGCTGCGCTATATCAGTGGCGTGCCAATGCTGGAAAAACGCGCCGATGAACGCTGGGGTGATGAAGCAGGCTACCAGCGCTATAAGGCCGGCACCCACCTGCTGTGGCCAGTGCCGGGGAAGAAAAACTAAGCAAAAGGCACGCTAAGCGAAGTGCATTCGATGCGGTGCGCCAGTGCCGACGGCAAAAAGCCCGCGCTCGAGGAATGCTAATCTGGATGAATAGCTAGCCCCTCGGAACAAGCCCCATGCCCACCGCGGACGCCGCCACGGTTTTCACCCAACGCAGTCGCTTGCGACGGCTGGAAACCTTTGTGGACGTCGCCTACGCCGTTCTGTTCGTCAACTTCATTATGTACCTGCCGCCCACCGAAGATATGGCCTGGGCGGAGATGCCCTACGGCCTGCTCAGCCTGCTGGTGGCAGACCCGGAATTACTGCTGCGCCTGGTGATTGCGGTGGGCCTTACCCTGATTAACTGGAACCTTACCCACAAGCTGCTGGGGCCGGTGGAGCGCTCCGACGGTCTGCACACCCTGCTGGTGCTACTGCAGCTGGTGGTGGTTGGGCTCTATTTGTTCTTTGCGGTGGCGGACCCGCAACTGGTCAGTATCTCGTCACCGGTGGGGCAGAGCTGTTGCCTGGCGATATCGGGCCTGATTGGCCTTCTGGGCTGGAAGTACGCCTGTCGCAAAGGGTTTGCCCACCCCGAGCTGGACGCCAGCGAACGACGCGCGGTCGCACGGCGCTCGACAATTGAGCCACTCACTGCGGCACTCACCATCGGCCTCGCGTTTATCGGCCCCACCGTGTGGGAGCTGGGCTGGCTGATCATTCCACCATTGCTGATCGCGCTGTGGCGCACATTGGGCTGGGAGTGAATACGCGGCGCCGGCGTTAACTGGCATAATCCCGCAAATGCTTTCCGACACCCCTGTAAAACACGCTCCCGCAAAACGCGCCCTGCTGATTGCCAAGCAGTGGCCCGAACCTGCCTCCACGGCCGCCGGCCGGCGCACGCTAGATATTCTCGATCTGCTCGCCGAGGCGGGCTATGCCGTGGAAATTGGCAGCCCCGCGCAACCCACGCCCTTTCAGGCAAAGTCCGAATACGGCGAACACCAGATCGAAGTGAACGAATCCAGCTTTGACGACTGGGTGCGCCAGCTGGACCCGACGCTGGTGATTTACGACCGCTTTATGATGGAAGAGCAGTTCGGCTGGCGTGTGCGCGAGCAGTGCCCACAGGCGATGACGATTCTCGACACCAGCGATTTTCACAGCCTGCGCGAGGCGCGTCATCAGGCGGCAAAAACCGGTGACGCGCTCAACCTGTTCCATGCCAGTGCGGAACGTGAAATCGCCGCCATGGCGCGCTGTGATCTCACCGTTATGATTTCCCAGGTGGAGGTGGACCTGCTCAAGCAGCACTTCTGCCTGCCGGATTGGCAGCTGCACTACCTGCCGTTTCTGGTGCGGGAAATGCCAGACCTCGACGCGCTGCCGGATTTCGAACAGCGCGAGCACCTGGCAATGATCGGCGGCTTCAAGCATGCACCGAACCGCGATGCGGTAGCCTGGTTTGCCGAAACTATCTGGCCCCGGGTGCGCACATTGCTGCCGGAAGTGGAGTGCCACGTGTACGGCGCCTATGCCGATCACGCCATGCAGCGCTTCCACAAACCAAAGGCCGGGCTGCGCATTGTCGGGCGCACCGACGATGCACTGGCGACCCTGGCCCGCTATCGCCTGAACCTGGCGCCACTGCGGTTTGGCGCGGGGCAGAAGGGCAAGATTCTCGACGGCTGGCTGTCCGGCACCCCCACCGTGACCACCCCTATCGGTGCGGAATCCATGGCGGGCGCCAATGATTGGGGTTACCCGGTGAGTGACTGCCCGGATACCTTTGCCGCAACCACCGCGGAGCTGTATCAGGACAGGACGGCGTGGCAGCGGGTGCGCGATGCCGGCACCCAAGCTCTCGCCAGCGGCTTCAGCTACGCGGATCATGCCCCACAATTTCTCGCGCGTATCGAAGCCATTACCGCGGACCTGGAGGCGCATCGCAACCGCAATATCTGGGGACGGATCCTGCGGCGCACCGAACACCGCGCCGAGGAATTTATGAGCCGCTGGATCGAGACAAAAAACAAGTTGGCGGACAGCAACTGATTAATAACCGCTGATACAAATCAACTAGCCGACCATGCGCCTATTCGCACCCGTCACCATTATCGCCATCGCCCAGCTGCTAGGTACCTCACTGTGGTTCAGCGCTAATGGTGCGGCGGACGACTTGATCGCGAGCTGGCGAGTAACCGCAACGGATATTGGCTGGTTGACCAATGCGGTGCAGGCCGGGTTTATTCTCGGCACCTTGGTACTCGCGCTCGGCGGCATCGCCGATCGCTTTCGCGCGAGCCGACTTTTTGTCTTCAGCGCACTGGCGGGGGCACTGTTCAACGCCTGCTTCGCCTGGTTATCCCACGACATTAACAGTGCGCTGGTGTTTCGTTTTCTCGTGGGTATCTGCCTGGCCGGCATTTATCCGATGGGTATGAAACTGGTGGTGAGCTGGGCACCGGAGCGCGCCGGTGCCGCACTGGCGAAGCTGGTGGCCATGCTGACCCTGGGCACGGCGCTGCCGCACGGTTTACGCGAGCTGGGCGCGGACATACCCTGGCAGTGGATCATTTCCGCCTCCTCCGTGCTCGCAATCGTCGCCGCACTGCTGATCTTTCGACTCGGTGACGGCCCTCATTTGCCCATATCTGCCAGCGTCAAACACAGGTCCCGCAACAAGCGCTTTGCCACACCCGCGGTGCTGCAGGCGTTCCGCATTCCGCGGTTTCGCGCCGCCGCCTGGGGTTACTTCGGCCACATGTGGGAGCTGTATGCCTTCTGGACGGTGTTGCCACTACTGATTGCGAGTGTCGGGCTGGCCGAAGTATTCCCGGGGCTGGGGGTAGCGGGCTTGTCGTTTTGCTTTATCGGCGTCGGCGCACTGGGTTGTATTGCGGGTGGGTTGCTGTCGCGGCGTGTCGGCAGCAGCGTCGTTGCCATCACCGCGCTCATTATTTCCGGCTGCTGCGTGCTGATGTTTGCCTTGCTGTGGGATCAGTTGTCCGCAGTTTGGCTGGTGCTGTTGTTCTCAATCTGGGGAGCAACGGTGATCGCCGATTCGCCCCAGTTTTCTGCGCTGTCGGCGAGCGCCTGTCCACGCGAACTGGTGGGCGCCGCACTGGCCATTCAAAATTCCATCGGCTTCGGCATCACCGTCGTTTCCATTGCCGCGCTCAGCCGGCTGTTTGAGGTCAGCGGCCCGGATGCCGTTTGGCTGCTGTTGCCCGGGCCGGTGCTCGGCGTTTGCGGATTTCTCCTTACCCTGTGGCACTCAACAGAGGTCGCAGCCCCACCTAACACACCTGCCAGCGACGAAAAAAACCCGCGCTAAAAACGGCGCCAGCCAGCGAGACCGCCGTCACACCCGCTCACCTAACAGAGACGAACGTACCAAAATTAACCTAATTTTGGCGCAAAAACCAAAGAGTTATCTCAAAATATGACTGAGGTCGAAACGATTCTCCTCGTTAAACCCTAGCCGCGGAATACGGTGCGACACGATTGCATCGCCAACACCGCGGCCGCTGCCCAGGAGTTCCGCAGTGGTTTAGCGGCGGCTGTACCCAGCTTCGTCGATAAAAATAATTAAGGAGAAACTCGCAACAATGAAAATACTCAATCTACTGGCACGCAGCGTGCGCACATCCAGCTGCGCCGGTGTTACGGCACTGCTACTCGGCGCCGGCCTGAGCACCAGCTTTTCTGTGCAGGCAGTCGAGCCCGAGCTCACCGCCACCAGCGTTGCCCCGCAGGAAATGGTCACCGACCGCATCATCGTGAAATACAAGAACACGACGGCCGGCGCCAACAGTCTGGCCATGTCGCAAACCGCAATCGACCGCGTCGCGCGCACCGCCGGCCACCGCTTCAAACATATGCGTCGCCTCGCAACCGGTGCCCAGCTGATGAAGCTGGAGAAGCGTGCCAGCAAGGCGGAAATGAACGCGATTATTGCGCGCCTGCAACAGGACCCGCAGGTGGAATACGCGGAGCCAGACCGGCTGATGCGCCCCATGGCCACCCCCAACGACACCAACTACAACCAGCAGTGGCACTACTTTGAGTCCACCGGCGGTCTGAACCTGCCGGCGGCCTGGGATGTGACACAGGGGGAGGGGGTTGTGGTTGCGGTGATCGATACCGGTTACCGCCCGCACGCGGACTTGAACGCAAACCTGCTGCCCGGTTACGACATGATTTCCGATACCACCGTAGCGCAGGACGGCAACGGTCGTGACAGTGACGCCAGCGATCCCGGCGACTGGTCGCCAGCGGGCGCCTGTGGCCAGGGTGAGCCGGCGCGCAGCAGCAGCTGGCACGGCACCCATGTGGCCGGCACCATTGCGGCGGTAACCAACAACAACACCGGTGTTGCCGGCGTCGCCTACAAGTCGAAGATCGTTCCGATCCGCGTACTGGGCCGCTGTGGTGGTTATACCTCGGATATTGCCGACGGCATCATCTGGGGCGCCGGCGGCAGCGTGAGCGGTGTTCCCGCCAATGCCAACCCGGCGCAGGTTCTGAACCTCAGCCTGGGTGGCGGCGGCGGTTGTGATACCACCACCCAGAATGCCATCAATACCGCGCGCAGCCTCGGCACCACCGTGGTGGTTGCAGCGGGTAACTCCAATGCCAACGCTGGCAACTTCAGCCCGGCGAGCTGCTCCGGTGTCATCACCGTGGCATCCACCACCCGCGCCGGTAGCCGCGCCTACTATTCAAACTACGGCAGCGTGGTGGACGTAGCGGCACCGGGTGGCGAAACCGATACCAGCACTAACGGCGTGCTTTCCACTCTGAACAGCGGCTCTCAGGGCCCGGGCAGCGACAACTACGCCTTCTACCAGGGCACCAGTATGGCGGCGCCACATGTGGCGGGTGCAGCAGCACTGCTGTATGCGGTGGACTCCGGCATCACCCCTGACGAGGTGGAAGCCAACCTGAAAAGCACCGCGCGCAGCTTCCCCGGCTCCTGCAGCCAGTGTGGCTCCGGTATCGTGGATGCAGCAGCGGCAGTGGCGGCAGCCAACGGCGGCGGTGGCGGCAATCCGGATCCGGGTGACGGTGCGCTGACCAACGGCGTGGCCGAGTCTGGCCTGGCGGCAAGCTCCGGACAGGAACTGCGCTATACCCTCGAAGTACCGGCCGGCGCGAGCAATCTGAGCTTCCAGATTTCCGGTGGCAGTGGTGATGCGGACCTGTATGTACAGTACGGCAGCCAGCCGACCACCGGCAGCTACGAGTGCCGCCCATATCTGAATGGCAACAACGAAACCTGCACGATCAGCAATGTGCAGGCGGGTACCTATCACGTGATGGTGCGCGCTTACAGCACCTTCTCCGGCGTGAGCCTGGTGGGCAGCTTTGACGAGTCGGGCAATGGCGGCGGCGGTGGTGCCACCGGCTGGACCGAATCCAATGTATCCGGCTCTGCCAGTGCCTGGCAGCACTTCACCCTGGATGTGAACAGCGGCATGAGCACGCTGGAAGTATTGATGAGCGGTGGCAGCGGTGATGGTGACCTGTACGTGCGCTACGGCAGCCAGCCCACTACCAGCAGCTACGACTGCCGTCCCTATCGCTGGGGCAATAACGAAAGCTGCAGCATTAGCAACCCGCAGTCAGGGACCTGGTACATCAGCATCCGCGGCTACAGCGCTTATTCGGGCGTAACCCTGCAGGCAGAAGCAGCACCCTAAAGCAATTAACAGTTACTGCTGACTTCGATTTACCCCACCTTGTTTTGGCCGGCATGCATATGCCGGCCTTTTTTGTGCTCACTCGTCAGCGACAGCAAAAAGACTCAACGCACATATCGCTGGAACTGCCTATCCACCGGGGTTTCGGCAAAGTGATTGATGTAATTGCTCATCACCTTCTGCGCGACACCGACGATAATTTCCAACAGCTGTTGGCGGTTGTAACCCGCGTCGTAAAAACGCTGCATTACGTCATCTGATACAACGCCGCGGTCGCGCACTATTGCCAAGGTGGTGTCGCGCAACACCTCAAGTTTTTCATCAGGTAGGGGTGTCTGGTCCAGCAACGCCTCGATAATCGCATCATCGACTTTCATCATCTTGGCGATCGCGGTGTGGGCGGGAACGCAGTAGTGGCAGCCGTGCTCCACATTGATGGATTGCCAAACGACCGTTTTCTCCTCCGGTGTCAGCGAGGTATTGAGGAACTGCTCGTGCAGCACTTGGTATGACTTCAGCGCGGCAGGCGCCTCGGCCATTACACCGTGCAGGTTGGGGATGGAGCCAAATGCCTTAATCGAATCCTGTAACAGCGGCTTGCTGTCTTCCGGCGCAGTTTCCAGGGTGTGGACAATAAACTCTGACATGATAATCCTCCGGGCTTCCAAATCGGCAAGATGGGATCGCGACTGCTCTTGGTTATAGCACGCGATATCGATGGCAGCCCGGAGTAACTGGCCGGCAGTTGGGCCGCGCTTGGCGGTCCCTACCAGGGGAAAATCAATCTTCGAATTCGACCTCCGCACAGGGAACACCGTTCACATCAACGATATTCACAACGTCCAGCGGTGTGCCGGTAATCGTTGCAGAAAACTCCGAGTAGAGGGCATCCATCCCGTTGGGGAACAACCCCTCGCGAAACGGGTAGCGCAGTGGCAGCTCGTCCAGTGGGATCGATTGGTTCTGGTGTTGTGTAGCCACCTTGTCGCACAGTGGCAGCAGTTGCGTGTAAATACCCAGCGCATCGTTTGCCGGGTCAATATTTTTCCGCACAAAATCGCCGAGGCTCTTGGCATCCCGCGCGAGTTTTTTTGGATCAATATCCAAAAATCTGCCGCTTTGCGGGTCGATACGTACAAACTTTTTCATTTAGGGAAACTTCCTGCCGGTAGATTTTGGATCTGAGAATTGCGACCGGTTGATAATCAGTGTCTGCCGCCCGCCGCCGGGCTGGCTATAGCCATTTTGCGAAGTCGGCGCGATAGTGGATTGGTAAACCGTAACATCTTCCAGCGCTTCGACTTCCATCAGGTCAAACTTCATTGTCTGCTGGCTTTCCAGGGGAATGCCGATGGCATCCGTGAGCTCATCGTAACTCACGCCCTCGAAGCCCTGGATATCCGACAATTCGGCAAAATAGGCCGAATACTTGCCCGGTGTTTCGCCTGCGGGCACCAGCTTATACAGCTTTTCCCCTTGTTTAACGGTCTTTTTCACCGGCAGCTCGCTACCCGAGGCCAGAAATTCCTGTGCTTTCATCACCGCTTCGGCGCGGGACAAACCCTGGGCTTCGAGCACTTCGACCATCTCCCTGCCCACGGCGCTCGCCATCGGTGTTTGTTCAACGCCATGGGTCTTATAGGTCTTCCAGTTATCCGGTTCGGGCCTTGCGCGCTTGGCGACTGGTGGCGCGGCAGCTGCGCTGCGATTCTGCGCCGCTGGATTTTCGTTGGCGGAATTGGTTTTGGGTTTTGGTGGCCTACTGGCAGAGGTGTCCGTGGGCTTCACCAGCACTTCTTCCCGCGGCAAAGCGCCAAAATCATTCGCCTGACTGTTACCGCCCGCAGTGGATTTCGCTTTTCTTTTCGCTGCCCGCGCAGCCTCATCAGCGTAGCGTTTCAGTAACTCACCCACTTTACGGAACCGAGCAAAGTGGCGGGCCTGCCGCGCACCGGCAACCGCCACACCAGCACCGGCGGTGACCGCCGCCAGCACCAGGGTAAACAAAACCTCAAATGCGGCGGTGCCCGAAAACGCCGTGAGCTCCACCGCATGCTGCGCATTTACGTAATCCACACAAAAGCGGCGTATATCTGCGCGCAGCGCCGGGTCTTGCCAGACCAGCTCGGCAATCTCCAGCGCCTGATGAAACTGCTCACGGGTAATACTGGACGGGTCAAAGCCGATGGCCTCTACCAGCTGGCGCTTTTCGGCGGTGAGCTGCTCCGACACAAAGGCATCCAGATACGATTCACCGCTAACACTGACGCGCTCCCGCGCACGCATGCCCGAGCGCAGGCTGCGCAAGATGCGCTGGGTGGGATTCACCACATCGTTGACTTCTTTCAGCCACTGGGCGAAATCCGTGCCCGCTTGCCACAGCCCGTTGAAAAACGCACCGGTGTAAATAAGCCCGCGTATCAAGTGCGACTCGTTTGCCAGCGAACGTTCATGACCGGCGCCCTCTGCACGTTCCTGACTGACGATTTCAGCGAGCGCCAGCCGGATTTTTACCCGCAGCGCGTTGCGCTCGTCTGCGCTTTGGCTGTGACTGGCTTGGGCCGGATCAGCCGCCTGCAGTTCGAGCGTGCCCCTGCGAATGGCTTCGAGCAGGATTTGCTCCGAGTCCTGAACTGGCCCCTGTAATGGGCTCTGAACTGAATCCGGACGTGAAACCAGAGAAGACGCACCGGAGTGCGTGCGCAGAGCGGAAGGGAGCCCGAAACTCTCGGATCTGCCGAGCTGCAAAAGGGGATAACTGCCACCACCAAAAAAGTGCTGCTCGGCCATCAACAACTGGCCAGGCTCCGTATTCGCCAGTAACTCCTCGGCAATAAGAACCTGCTGTGGATCAATCCAGGGAACGGAGAAACGGATTGGTGCCGTCAAGCGATAATACTTTCCCTGCCTGTCGCTTAAATCAAAGTGGGGCATTTCCTTGTCCCGTAATAGTGATTGCGGCAAATGCTATCGCAAAACGGAAATCATCAGAAAGCACCAAGGTCGGCACGAGCGTGCCAGTCACCGGTCTCGCGCGGGATGCCCGCGGAATGATTGCCGCTGCTCACTGACGATCTTCGTCACGGGCAACGCCAAAAACACACGGATTTCGAAATCCGGTCTCTCAGGACATTGCTCGCCTCCCGCCCTGTGGCAAGATTGCTAGCAAGTCACAACAAAGATAATCAAACCGACGACTCTCGAGGTGCCCGTGGGACTGATCACCGCCGCCATTCCGTTTTTCCTGCTCGCGCTTGTGCTCGAGCTGACCCTCGACCGCTGGCGCGGCTGGGGCCTGTATCGACTGAACGACACCATCGGCAGCCTGGGCGCCGGCATCATGAGCCGGGTGGTTGGGCTGGTGCGCGTGGGCATATTGATGCTCGTCTACATTCCGCTGTACCAGTGGCTGGAACCCACCTACCAGAGCCTGGGCATCAACTGGTCGCTGGATAACCCCTGGCACATGGTGCTGGCGATCGTCCTGTACGATTTCTTCTATTACTGGCGCCACCGCATCGCGCACGAGGTCAATATCTTCTGGGCCGAACACGTGGTGCACCACCAGAGCGAGGATTACAACCTCAGTACCGCGCTGCGCCAGTCCAGCGGTTTTGTCCCCCTGTCGTGGATGTTTTACCTGCCGCTGCTGCTGGTGGGCATGCCCCCGGAAGTGCTGCTGACCGCCGGCGCCATTGACCTCATCTACCAGTTCTGGGTGCACACCCAGAAGTTTCCCAAGATCCGCTGGATGGAGTGGGTCCTGGTATCGCCGTCCAATCACCGGGTGCACCACGCACAGAACAAGGTGTATGTAGACCGCAACTACGGCGGCGTGCTGATCATCTGGGACCGCCTGTTCGGAACCTATCAGGAAGAACTGGACGACGAGCCGTGCATCTACGGCGTGCGCAAGCCGCTCAACACCTTCGACCCGTTCGCCGCCAATTTGCAGCACCTGAAGCGCATGTGGCTGGATGCGGTGTACACCAAAAGCTGGAAGGAAAAGCTTACCCTGTGGTTCCGTGCCACCGGCTACCGCCCGGCGGACGCCGAGGCGGCCATGCCCGTTCCCAGCGGGGATCTGGACAACTTTCACCGCTTTGACCCGCAGATTAACCGCGGCGTGCGCTGGTACGCGCTGGCCCAGCATCTGAGCTACACCCTGGCGACCGTGGGATTACTGTTTATGGGCAGCGGCCTCGATTTCGCCACCACCACACTGGCGGTAATCCTGGTCATCGCGGGCCTGATCCTGAACGGGCGTATCCTCGACGGCAACAGCGCTACCCGCTACTGGGAGCTGGGCCGCCTGGCACTGCTCGCCGTATCCATTCCACTACTGCCGCAATTAGTCTGGACCGCGGTTGCAGGCTACTGCCTGGTGAGCGCCGCGCTCTGGTGGTGGTTGGTTTTTAATGACAAAGACGATACAGTCACGTCCGTTAGTCATTAACGCAAGGAATCCGCGGTAGCCCGCCTTCCCCAAAGGCATGGTTGTGATTCCGCAGGCACCTCGACCGGGTTCGGAAACCCTGCCTCCCCGTGGCAGGCGGACCGAAAAAGCCCAACACTTTGCCCCCAGCCCCGGTCGGGGCTCGCCTGTTTTGCATTCGCTTCGTATCCCTCATATTCGCTCCGCGGCCCCCGCATTCGTTATAATCCCCGCCCATCACCCCACTTACTCACACTGCAGCAAGGTTCGCCGTGTCCACAGGTACTCTCTATACGGTCTCCGCGCCCTCCGGCGCCGGTAAAACCAGTCTCGTCAAAGCGCTGATCGAGGCCGATACTCAGGTCACGGTGTCGGTGTCACACACCACCCGACCCATGCGCCCCGGTGAAATCGACGGCATCAACTATCATTTCGTGGACCACGATGGCTTCGCGGGCATGCTGCAGGAAAGCGCGTTCCTCGAGCATGCGCAGGTATTCGAGAACTTCTACGGCACCTCCAAGGCGTGGGTGGAAGAAACCCTCGCCAGCGGTCGCGATGTGATTCTGGAAATCGACTGGCAGGGCGCGCAGCAGGTGCGCAAACTGATGCCGGAGACGGTAGGAATTTTCATCCTGCCACCCTCGCAGCAGGCGCTGCACGAGCGACTGACCGGGCGCGGCCAGGACGATCAGGCGGTGATCGACAAGCGCATGGCACAGGCAATCGATGAGATGTCCCACTACGTGGAGACCGATTACCTGGTGATCAACGACGACTTCACCACCGCGCTGAATGAACTGCGCGCAATCATGGTGGCAGAGCGGCAGCGGCTGGCGCGACAGCAGGAGCAACACGCAGGTCTGCTGCAATCGTTACTGCGCAGTCAGTAAAAGCCACCAAAACCGCACAAAGAACCCATTGTTCGATTTGCGTACACCGCGCGGTCCGGTAGAATAGTTAACCCCGTCCGCGTCGGCCGTGACCGACCAGACAACAGAATTTGTCCTTTTTTGCCCGCAAGCGGGCGAACCCACACTGGAACAGAGATTTTATGGCACGTATTACCGTTGAAGATTGCCTCGACCACGTAGACAACCGCTTTGAGCTGGTGATTGTTGGCAGCAAGCGCGCTCGCCAGATCGCTACCGGCGGCCGCGATCCGATGGTTCCGGAAGAAAACGACAAGCCCACCGTAATCGCCCTGCGCGAAATCGAAGAAGGCTTCGTTGACGCCAGCATTCTGGACGAGCCGGAAGAAGAGCCGGTACAGGCCGCGTCCCCGGCGCCGGTATTCCTGTCCGAGCAGGACCTGTAATCCCCACCCCACGTTTTGATGCAGGATTTGCAGGAAATCTAAGAGGCGAGCGCGGCTTTGCACACGATCGATAGTCTGGCCCATCGCCTCTCGTCCTATCTTCCCCCCGATCAGATCCAGTTCGTCCGCCGCGCGTACTTTTACGCGGAGCAGGCCCACGAGGGCCAGACCCGGCGCTCGGGCGAGCCCTATATCACCCACCCTCTCGCCGTTGCCACCATTCTTGCAGGCATGCACATGGACGCCCAGAGTCTGGCCGCCGCCATGCTGCACGATGTCATCGAAGACACCGGCATCCCCAAAGCGGCACTGGCCGAGCAGTTTGGTGAAGAGATTGCGGATCTGGTGGACGGGGTGTCCAAGCTGACCCAGTTTGAGACCGACAGCCCGGCGGAGAAGCAGGCGGAGAACTTCCAGAAAATGGCCCTGGCCATGGCGCGGGATATCCGCGTGATTCTGGTGAAGCTCGCCGACCGCCTGCACAACATGCGCACCCTCGGCTCGCTGAAGCCCGGCAAACGCGCGCGCATTGCCCGCGAGACCCTCGAGATCTATGCGCCCATTGCCAACCGCCTGGGCATGAACGATGTGCGGATCGAATTCGAAGACCGCGCCTTCTTTGCCATTTATCCGCTGCGCGCCAGCCGCCTGCGCGCAGCTCTGGTTGCCGCCCGTGGCAACCGCAAGGAGCTGCTGGAAAAAATCCAGAACGCCATCGAACTGCGCCTGGAGCGCGAGAACATCGATGCGCTGGTGATCGGCCGCGAGAAGCACCTGTTCAGCATCTACCAGAAGATGCGTTCGAAGAAGAAGTCGTTCAAGGAAATCATGGACGTCTACGCCTTCCGCATCATCGTCGACAGTGTGGACACCTGCTATCGCACCTTCGGGGTTATCCACAACCTGTACAAGCCGGTCATCAGCGAATTCAAAGACTACATCGCCATCCCCAAATCCAACGGCTACCAGTCGCTGCACACGGTGCTGCTGGGTATGCACGGGGTGCCGATCGAGGTACAGATCCGCACCAAGGAAATGGACGAGATGGCCAACAGCGGTATTGCCGCGCACTGGCTGTACAAGTCGTCCGGCGATGAGGTGCTGAATACCGGCGGTACCAGCCAGGTGCGCGCGCGCCGCTGGGTGCAGGGCCTGCTGGAGATGCAGCAGCGCGCCGGTGACTCGCTGGAATTTATCGAAAACGTAAAGATCGACCTGTTCCCGGACGAGGTTTACGTGTTCACGCCCAAGGGCAAGATTATCGACCTGCCCGCCGGGGCCACCGCGGTGGACTTCGCCTATTCGGTGCACACCGATATCGGCAACTCCTGTGTGGCGGTGCG
Organism: Microbulbifer agarilyticus; assembly: GCF_019800665.1. GTDB lineage: Bacteria > Pseudomonadota > Gammaproteobacteria > Pseudomonadales > Cellvibrionaceae > Microbulbifer > Microbulbifer agarilyticus_C. Next base: position 322,959 of record NZ_JAHVKO010000004.1, on the reverse strand, counting down.
CATCAACCAGCGCCTGGCGCCGCTGTCGCAGCCATTGGAAAGCGGCCAGAAGGTGGAGATCCTCACCAGCAAAAACGTGCAGCCAAATCCGAACTGGCTCAATTTTGTGGTGACCGCGAAGGCGCGCAGTGCCATTCGCCACTACCTGAAGCACCAGCGCCATCACGATTCGATCGCCCTTGGCCAGCGCCTGCTGGAAAAGGCACTGACCAAGTTCGACCTGAAGCTCTCTGATCTCTCCGAGGAGCAGATCAGCCGCGGGGTGAAAGAGGCCAATTACGAAAGTTTCGAGAACCTGCTGGAGGAGATTGGGCTCGGCAACCGCGCGGCCTTTTCCGCGGCCAAACTACTGGTGCCACCGGGCACCACCGAGACCGAGGCGAGCAATATTTCCTCGCCGCTGACCATCGATGCCCAAGAGGGCATGATGATCAGCTTTGCCCGCTGTTGCCGCCCGATTCCCGGCGATACCATCATGGGGCACATCAGCTCCGGTAAGGGTGTGGTGGTGCACCGGGATACCTGTCGCAATGCGGCGGAGTTGCGCGAGCACCCGGAAAATATCATGGCGGTGAGCTGGTCGGCGGATGTAAAAGGCGAGTTCCTTGGGGATGTGCGCGTGGAGGTGGAATCCGAGCGCGGCATCATTGCCCGTCTGGCGACGCGTATTACCGAAGAGGGCGCGAGCATCGAGCAAATCCATGTGGACGAGAAGGATGCGCAGCACAGTACCATCGCACTGACGCTGGAAGTGACCAACCGCGTGCACCTGGCTCAGGTGATGAAGCGGCTGCGTAACTTGCCGGCGGTGATCAAGATCGCGCGGCCCTGATTTTCAGACTCTTACATCCTTTGCGGTCAGCATTTTGCTGGCCACCCCCTCACTTAATTGCTTCTGCTGATGGCTCCGATTTAGGCCCGGCCCGTCACTGGTGCCCATCCGCCAAACAACCTGTCGGCAATCGTTTGTCGGATGGGCACCAGTGACGGGCCTTCGTGGGTGCTTTGGGCTTGGGTTTTTTTGCGGATGTGAATTGCGCTGTTTTTGGGAAATTCGCGGGGGTTTTGCGTGAATTTTCTCAGTTTGTGGATAAGTTCCGCATATCGCATTCTGGTCCTTTGCACCGCTCCCCAAGCCTACAAAACCACGCTATATTCTCCCGCTTCCTTTTTTCAGTAAGTAGGCCCCAACAGGGTCAGGAGAGGTCATCCATGCCCAATCGCGCCGTGATAAAAACCGATAAGGCACCGGCAGCAATCGGCAGCTATTCCCAAGCGGTCAAGGTCAACAACACTATCTACCTGTCCGGTCAGATTCCGCTGGTTCCGGAAACCATGGAACTGGTGTCCGACGATTTCCGCGAGCAGGCGGTGCAGGTATTTAAAAACCTGCAGGCGGTGTGCGAAGCCGCGAACGGTACCCTGAACGATCTGGTAAAGCTGAATCTGTACCTCACTGACCTGAGCAATTTCGCTACCGTCAATGAAGTGATGCAGGAGATGTTTACCAAACCATTCCCGGCGCGTGCGGCGGTGGGTGTGAGTGAACTGCCCAAGGGTGCGCAGTTCGAGGCGGAAGGGGTTCTGGTGATCTAAGGGATTGCCGCGCGCCGCTCGCCAATGGGCGGCGCGAACTTTTGAATCAGTCGTTTTCCAGCAGTGTGCGGTAACCGGCGCGGTAATCCGGATACAGCATGTCATAGCCGCTATCCAGCATACGCTTGTTGCTCAGTTTCTTGGAGCGACGCTCGCTGGTGGCCACTTCTTCGCGCAGGTGCGCACTGGTATAACCCATCGACTTTGCCAGCCAGCTCTGTAATTCGTACATGGGAACCGGGGTGCAGTCCGCACCGATATACAGCTTCTCCAGCGGCATGCCTTTTTTCTGGCCCTCAATCAGGTGCGTCAGAAAACCGACAGCGTCGTCCACGTGAATGCGGTTGCTGAACTGGGGCGGTGATGGCGGCGCGCAACGGCCGGCACGCACTTGCGAAAGCAGTCGATCGCGGCCGGGCCCGTAGATTCCCGCAAAGCGCACCACGCAGGTTTCCACCACACTTTGCTGGACAATTTTTTCCGCGGCCAGCAGGGCTTCACCCTGGAAGCTGCTCGGCATCGGTTGGGAACGTTCATCCAACCACTGGTCACCACTCTGGCCGTAAACGCGGGTGGAGGAAACCCACAGCAACAGGCGCGGGGGTTTTTCCATATCTGCAAGAGACTGGCGCAGGCAGGTGGCCGTTTCGACATAAGCGCGCTGGTAAGCTTGGGGAGTGCTGGCGCCGGGCGTGAAGGTAGCGATGACAATGTCGGCACCCTGGCTCAGGTGGCGATGGATATCTTCTGTCTTGGTGGCGTCGCCGCGACGCCAGTTGACGACGTCCGCGCGGCGCTTGCGTGCCAGTGCCTGTAACGGATTGCGTCGTACACCAAACACATCGTACGCCTTGCGATCCAACTTCAGTGCGAGGCGTGTCCCCAGATCGCCGCAACCGAAGATCCAGACTTTTTCCTTTGCCATAACCGCTTGCTTTTTCCCCTGGGTACCGAACGCCGGTCCCAATATTTTTCGGTCCACACGCTGGTGGGCGCGATTAGAATTATACGTAGAATTGCGATGAATTTTCCGTCAGGTTGGCTATTTATAGCCTGTTTCCCTAACGAAGTCTGTGAACGGGGCCCGCCGCTTTTCCGGGGCCCCGTACGGATAGACGAACAAAGCTTCGTCAACCTCGGGATTTCACCATTCGATAGATAAACAGCAGGATAACTGCACCCACTACCGCGGTGATGATGCTACCGAGGGACAGGCCGCCGGTGGTGCCCAGGCCCACAAAGCTACCGACCCAGCCACCGATAAACGCACCGACAATACCGATGATCATGGTGACAATCCAACCACCGGGATCCGGCCCGGGCATGATCCACTTGGCCAGCGCACCGGCGATGAGACCCAAAATAATCCAAGACAAGATTCCCATAGCGATCCTCCGCTTGATGTAATTTGAACGCTTGCCTTCCATGTATAGTAAAAAAAGCGCCACATCGCCCGTGCGGTGCGCAAGTTAATAGCAAATCTTACTATGCATAAACCTGTCTAATAGCATTTTTTTCTAGATTGTGACATTTACACAAAGGCCCGGCGGTTTTACTGGCCGCCAGGGGGTGTTTATGAATAAACTCTATCGCCTGGATTTATCTGATTGCGTTTACCATGACACTGAACGAGCTCCGATACATCGTTACCCTGGCCCAGGAACAGCACTTTGGCCGCGCGGCCGAGCGCTGCTTTGTCAGCCAGCCCACCCTGTCCATTGCGGTGAAGAAGCTGGAAAAAGAACTTGGGGTGGCACTGTTTGAGCGCTCCAAGACCCGGGTGCAGGCCACACCACTTGGAGAGCGTATCGTCGCGCAGGCGCAACTGGTACTAGAGCAATCCGCGGCCATCAAGGATATTGCCAGCGCCGGTAAGGACCAGCTCAGCAGCCCCCTGTCGGTGGGCGCGATTTTTACCATCGGCCCCTATCTGTTCCCGCATTTCATTCCCCAGCTGCAACAACTGGCGCCACAGATGCCGTTGTATGTAGAGGAGGGCTATACATCGACCCTGCGCGGTCGCCTGCGCAAGGGTGAACTGGATGCGGTAATTATCGCGCTGCCGTTTACCGAGCCGGACGTGGTTACCCAGCCGCTCTACGACGAACCGTTTGTGGTGCTGATGCCCTCAGACCACCCGCTGGCAAAATATGAAGCACTGACCCCGGAACAGCTGTGCGAAGACAATGTGCTGTTACTGGGTGAGGGCCACTGCTTCCGCGATCAAGTGCTGGAAGCCTGCCCACAGTTGCAACAGTCCATCGAAAAAGAAGCCGGCAGCGGGCATATCCGTACCGCCGCCGACGGCAGCTCCCTGGAAACCCTGCGCCATATGGTGGCCTCGCGCCTGGGCATCACCGTATTGCCGCTGTCGGCCGCCGCCGCCTCGCAATACGCCACCGGGGTGCTGGTGACCCGTCCGTTTGTTGCCCCCGCACCGCAGCGCACCGTGGCCCTGGCATGGCGCGCCAGTTTTCCCCGCCATCGCGCCATCGACATGCTGCGCGACGCGATCAACCAGTGCCAGCTGCAGAGTCCGTGAGCCAGCCGCAGAATCCTCCGCAAAAACCCCTGGCAGAAATTCCCGTCACCGCGCTCAAGGGTGTCGGCGCCAAACTTGCGGAAACCCTCGCCAAACTGCACATCAGTTCCCTGCAGGATCTGTTATTCCACCTGCCGGCGCGCTACCAGGACCGCACTCGAGTTGTACCGCTGGCGGGGCTGCGCCCGGGCATGGACGCGGTTATCGAGGGTGAAGTGCGCGCAGCGGACGTTATTTTTGGGCGCCGCCGCAGCCTCGCGGTGCGCATTCAGGACACCACCGGCAGCGTCACCCTGCGCTTCTTCCACTTCACCGCGGCACAAAAAAACCGCCTGGCGGCGGGCACGCGGGTGCGCTGCTACGGCGAAGCGCGGCGCGGTAGCGCCGGCATCGAGCTGTATCACCCGGAAACCGAGGTGCTCGGCGAAACCACTTCACCCAATGCGGAAACCCTGACCCCGGTTTACCCGCTGACCGAAGGGCTGGGGCAGGGGCGCCTGCGCGCACTGATCGGCCAGGGCCTGGACTGGCTGGCCCAGGGCAATGTCAGCGAACTGCTGCCGGCCCAGCTGTTGCCGCAAGAAATGCAGCTGCCGCTGGCCGGCGCGCTGATGTATCTGCACCAGCCACCGGCAGATGCCGACCTTGCGCAATTGGCGGAAGGCCAGCACCCGGCACAGCAACGGCTGGCGCTGGAGGAGCTGCTCGCCCACCACCTGAGCCTGCTGGAACTGCGCCGCAACGGCGCCCAGGTTGCCGCACCACCGCTCGCGCTCAATACCGCACTGGAGCGGGATTTTCTCTCACGTCTGCCGTTTTCCCCCACCAATGCACAGCAGCGGGTGGGCAGGGAAATCGCCGACGACCTCGCCACCGCCACCCCCATGATGCGCCTGCTGCAGGGCGACGTCGGCGCCGGCAAGACGCTGGTGGCCGCGCGCGCGGCACTGCAGGCAATCGGCGCCGGCCACCAGTGTGTGGTGATGGCGCCCACGGAAATCCTCGCCGAGCAACACCGCATCAACTTCAGCGGCTGGCTGGAGCCTCTGGGTATTACCGTGGGCTGGCTCACCGGCAGCATGAAAGCCGCAGAAAAACGCGCGCAACTGGCGGCGATCGAAAATGGCGATGCACAGTTGATCGTCGGCACCCACGCGCTGTTTCAGGAAGGTGTGGAGTTCCACCGCCTGGCGCTGGTGATCATCGACGAACAGCACCGCTTCGGTGTGCGCCAGCGCCTGCAGTTGCGCGAAAAAGGCGCGGTCGAGGGCGAGACCCGTACCCAGCCCCACCAGCTGATCATGACCGCCACCCCGATTCCCCGCACCCTGGCCATGTCCGCGTTTGCCGACCTGGACTGCTCGGTAATCAACGAGCTGCCGCCCGGACGGCAGCCAATCAATACCGTGGCCATTTCCAATGAGCGCCGCTTTGATGTGATGGAGCGCGTACAGGGCGCCGTGCGCGAGGGCCGCCAGGCCTACTGGGTATGCACCCTGATTGAAGAATCCGAAACTCTGCAGGCCCAGGCCGCGGAATCCACCGCCGAGGAACTGGCGGACACCTTGGATGGGGTGCGCGTGGCGCTGGTGCACGGACGCATGAAGCCGGAAGCCAAGGAGCTGGTGATGAAGGCGTTCAAGGCCGGCGAAGTGGATTTGCTGGTGGCAACCACGGTAATCGAGGTGGGCGTGGATGTGCCCAATGCCAGCCTGATGATTATCGAAAACCCCGAGCGCCTGGGGCTCGCCCAGCTGCACCAGTTGCGGGGCCGGGTGGGGCGGGGCAGTATCGCCAGCCACTGCGTATTGATGTATTCAACCCCATTATCCGCCAACGGCCGCGCACGCCTGCAGGCTCTGCGCAGTCACTCGGATGGCTTCGCCATCGCCGAGGAGGACCTGCGCTTGCGCGGCCCCGGGGAGATCCTCGGCACCCGCCAGACCGGCGAGATCCAGCACCGCATTGCCGACCTGCAGCGAGATGCCCACCTGTTGCCGCAGGTACAGAAAATTGCCGCCGCTCCACAGTTAAGCGAAGAGGCGCGCACCGCGCTGGTAAGGCGCTGGCTGCACAATAAACCGCGCTTTGCCGAAGCCTGAGTTCTCAGTCCCTGCTCACCCCAACCCCATGCCATTGGCGCTTATTTTTGCCAAGCACCCCACAGTTTTCACTGCACCACGTTATTGCCAAGACCAATTGGTCACTTCGGGTCACTAATATTTTTGCACTCGCTCACGTGTGGTGGCAGCCTCATTGATAGGGCGTTTTGCCGACACCGCGCAACCGCCCCTTTTATCACATAAGAGCCCGCAGGCACTGCACCCGCGGCACACACATTTGCATAGCGAACACCTGAAAGAATCAGGTGCAGGAGTCAGCTGAATGAGTCAGCGCAAAATGTTTAACAGCGCAGCCTTAAACCAGCCCCGTGGCAATGTAAAACTTCTTACCCGCCTCGGCATACTGCTGTGCACAAGCTTATTTGCGGTCCTGGCGCAGGCACAGGAGCAGTCGGCACTGCACCTCACTCTCGCCAACATAGAAGTCGCCGCAGAGGTACCCACACCGCTGCAAGGCAATGATTTCGAAAGTCTGCTGGCACAGGCCACCAACGGTGGCGGGGTTTCCGCAGCCAAGGAAACGGCCAGCCGCGAGTTCAGCGATTATCTGCGCACGCGCCTGGACAGTGCCCTGCGTGAATTCTTTGCCGACGAAGAAATACCCCTGCGCAGCGATAACCACTCACTGATCCTGTTTAACTTCGTGGATATTTCCGTGGTCAAGCAGCTGAGTGGCCTCAAAACCAAGGGTGACATCGAAATCGAACGCGGCAACCTCAGTGCCAGCGGTGACTATCTGCTGCGCCTGCAGGCACCGGGCGAGCGGGTGCTGAGAGAAAAACGCCTGGATATCGCCAACTTGGGACTGAAGGGCAAGTATCAGATCAAGACATCCCTGTACGGCGACGATAACGAAGACAACACCGGCGAACAGCTGCAGCGCATGGCAGACCAGCTGGTGAAACGCATCCTCGACCGCATCGAAGACGACCTCGAAGCAGACGCACTGCTCGAACTTACCGGCCGCAATTAAGTTTCTGCCACCGCCTCCCGGGGCGGTGCAACCTCTCCTCCCCGCTCTCAGCACATATCCGATTTATTTCGCCCCCGCTGCGACCCACCTCACAGCCCAGAACAAAGGTGACGCCTGAGTCACGAAATTTTTTTGCGTTTGCCTGCAATAAGTGGCAGCTTGGAACAGACGTCCAACTTAACTAGAGCGAAATCATTCGCCACGACGTACATAAAAAACACCATCCCCGTATAAAAATAAAACAGGGAGCGATGTATGAGAAACCTAGGAATCCGCCGGCTGTTGGCCGCGGGCCTGTGCAGCCTTGCACTATCCACAATCACCGTTGGCCAAGCCATCGCCCAGCAAAGTTTCTGGGGCGGCAGCGACCATATCCCAAGCCTCGTCATTACCCCCGGCAAAATCGAAATCGACGTACCCATGCCCGTGTCCGGGGATATGCAGTTGATGTTGGCGATGGCCGGCAACGGTGGCGGGCTCGCCGAGCTCAAGCAAAAGGCGGTGCGCAGCTACACCCAACATATCCACAGCGAGTTTGCCCGGGTGTTATACGAATACCTGGAAGATGAGGAAGTGCCGCTGGTAAAGGAACATGGTCTGCTGAACCTGGAAAACAATATCCAGATCAAAGTGATCAAGCACCTGAACAGCATGAAGCCCGGGAAGAACCACGATACCGAAAAAGGGCACGTCGCCTTGAGCGGCGAGTTCCGCTTCACGCTCGCCGGGCGCAACGGCAACACACTGCGCGAACAACGCATCGATATTGGCAAACTGAAAATCACGGAAAAATATCGGGTGCGCAGTTACCTCGACGGTCGCGACGCTGAAGACAATACCCAGGAAGCCATTGAAGATGCCCTCAGCGAAATGGTTGAAGAGCTGGTGGAGCGTATGGAAGATCACCTGGAAGCAGATGCACTGCGCGATTTAGTCTCCGCTTAATCGCCGGCAGGACACAAAAAAGGGCGAGGTGCCTATGCGCCTCGCCCTTTTTTATTGGTTCAATTGAGCTCAGATACCTCTTGGCTCAGATACCTTTTCGCTCAGGTACCTCAGGCAATCGTTGAGCGGCCGTCCTGGTGATCCACAACGCTGTTGTAGTTCTCGTCATTGAAGGTACTGACATCCAGAGCCCCTTCGCTTTTCGCAACCACGGTACTCACCACCGCATCGCCGGTAATATTTACCGCGGTGCGCACCATATCCAGCAGGCGGTCCACACCCATCACGATGGCAATACCTTCGACCGGCAGACCAACCTGGCCGAGTACCATCGCCAGCATGATGAGGCCGACACCCGGCACACCGGCGGTGCCAACTGACGCGAGTGTCGCGGTCAGAATTACCGTCAGGTAACCCATCAGGCCAATCTCAATGCCATACAGCTGGGAAATAAATACCGTGGCCACACCCTGCATGATCGCGGTGCCATCCATATTGATGGTCGCACCCAGCGGCACGGTGAACGAGGCCACCTTGTTATCCACACCCAGGCGCTTCTCCACCGTCTGCAGGGTGACCGGGATGGTCGCTGCAGACGAGGCGGTACTGAAGGCAAAAGCCATTGCCGGGCGCATTTTTTTCAGCAGCTGTACCGGGTTCAGACCCGACAGCAGTTTCAGCAGCAGCGGGTATACCCCGAGCGCGTGCACCATCAGTGCCAACAGCACCACGCTGAAATATTTCGCCAGGGTGGGGATCGCATCCAGGCCGAGCAGGGCAATCTTGTTCGCCAGCAGGGCAAACACACCGTAAGGCGCAAACGCCATCAGCACGCCCACCATGCGCAAAATGACATCGTTCAGGTCATTAAAGAAGGCCGCTACCCGCTGGCCCGGCTTGCCACTGCGGGAAATCGCATAACCCAGCAACAGCGCAAACACGATGATCTGCAACATATTCCCTTCGGCCATCGCCTGCACCGGGTTGGTGGGGAAAATATTGACCAGTACATCCGACAGCGGCGGAGACTGCTTTGCCTCGAACTGTGCATTGCCCGCCAGGTGTTCCATACCCGCGCCCGGTTGAATCACCAGCGCCAGCATCAATGCCAGGGAAATCGCCACCGCGGTGGTCACCATGTACAGGGCCAGAGTCTTGCCCGCCAGCACGCCAACGCGGCTACCTTCCGACAGGGCACAGGCGCCACAAATCAGGGAGACGAGTACCAGCGGAACCACCATCAGTTTCAGCGAGGCGATGAAGATGCGACCGACGATGTCGAACAGGCCATTGGTGAGGTAGTTATTGATAAAGGAGGTGACCGCCTCACCCAGAACCTGGCTGGAATTGAGTACGTTGAACAGCAGGCCGAGTCCGATACCCGCGATCATGGCCAGTACGATTTTTTTGGTAAGCCCCATGGTCCTTCCCGTTTATGCGCACCTTGCAGTGGCAATTCATTATTTTGTGCATTGTAGATAATGGCATCGACACAGGCGCAGCGCCCGTATCGCCAGCATCCGGCAACTGCCAGCGAATGCGCCACTATATCGGCCTCACTCCCTGTGGGCAAAGCGCGTTCCCCTGGTGGCGCGCTCGGGTACAATGCGGGTTGATCTAACCACCACAAGCTTGCGCGGAGTCAGCGTTGTACCACTCCCCCTTTGAGGCCATCGGCGATTGGCACCCTCAACCTCTGGAAAGCCTCCACGGCCAGACACCACCGGAGCGGCTGCTGCCCTGGCTGCTGCACCCGGGTTCGCTGACCGCCGCCCTCAAGCGTCTGGGCGAGGGCACCTTCCGCGTACAGATACTCAATCAGGGCTGGCAAACACCCCGGCCCGAGGAGCGCCGCGCGCTCAACCTGAAAGACCGCAGCCGCGCGCTGGTGCGCGAGGTGCTGCTGTATGGCAACAGTGAACAGCCCTGGGTCTACGCCCGCAGCGTGCTGCCCGAGCGCACCCTCACCGGTAAATCCCGCTATCTGCGCGGCCTCGACAACCGCCCCCTCGGCGAACTGCTGTTCAGCCAGCCGGACATCCGCCGCGGGCCTATTGTGCTCAACCGGCTCGAGCGTAATCCGCACTGCGCGCGAGCAGAGCTGAGCGACAGTGCACCCCACGCCTGGGGACGCCGCTCCACCTTCTGGCTACAGGATAAACCGCTGCTGGTTGCAGAGACCTTCCTGAGCGGTTTCAATCCCCATACACCGCCGATGGCATAAGCGCTCAAGCGCCTCAAAGTACTCAGCGAACACGGGAAGCCACCATGCAAGCTATCAGCCACCAGATCCAACAGCGTTGGCCCGCAGCCCTGCCGTATTGGCAGCTGACGCGCATGGACCGACCGATCGGTTCACTGCTGCTGCTGTGGCCCACCTGGTGCGCGCTGTGGATCGCCGCCGAGGGTTGGCCGGGCCTGCACCTGTTTGTGGTGTTTACCCTGGGCGTCGTGCTCACCCGCGCGGCCGGCTGTGCCATTAACGACTTTGCCGACCGCAATATCGACGGGCATGTAGAGCGCACCAAACAGCGCCCTCTGGCCACCGGTACCGCCACCCCCAGGGGCGCACTGATGCTGTTCGCCGGCTTGATGCTGGTGGCTTTTTTGCTGGTGCTGACCACCAACCGCGCCACCATTTTGCTGTCGCTGCCGGCACTGGCGCTGGCCTTCTGTTACCCCTTCGCCAAGCGCTATACACACCTGCCGCAGGTGGTGCTGGGGGCCGCGTTCAGCATGGGCATTCCGATGGCGTTTGCCGCGGTGACCGGCGAAGTGCCGGCGGTGGCCTGGCTGCTGTTTACCGCCAACCTGCTGTGGACCGTGGCCTACGATACCTTTTACGCCATGGTGGACCGAGATGACGACCTGCAAATCGGCGTCAAATCCACCGCCATCCTGTTCGGCGAGCTGGACAAGGCGATGACCGCCAGCCTGCAGGCGATGGTTGTGGTGGCGTTACTGATGCTGGGTGGGCGTGCGGATTTGGGGTCCATTTACTACGGCGGCGTGGCAATCGTGACTGGCTTGTTTGCCTACCAGCAATGGTTGATCCGCGACCGGCAACGGGATGCATGCTTCAAGGCATTTCTGAACAACAACTTTGTGGGGATGGCGCTTTTTGCTGGAATATTTTTCCAGTATCTCGCGCGTTAGAGCTTCCCTTTGTTTCGAAGTTCCACCTACCTGAACACCTGTCATATATTTGTCACCAAAGTGACGTTAAATGGCCACTCTACAATAGTCAGTTGAGGCTGGCGCTACAGTCTACGAGGCAGGACGCCACGAGGCGCCGCAGCGGAGGTTGTGAAGCACCACCGAAGCGACAGCAAACACAGTTAGGGTATGGCAGGCAGATGCACAGCAAGACGATCCTTATAGTCGATGACGAAGCCCCGGTACGTGACATGTTGCGCGTGGCGCTGGAGATGGCGGATTACCGCTGCCTGGAAGCAGAGAACGCGCAGGCGGCCCACGCTCTGGTCATCGACGAAAGACCCGACCTTATTCTCCTGGACTGGATGCTGCCGGATGTATCCGGTGTCGAACTTGCGCGCCGCCTGAAGCGCGACGAGCTCACCGCGTCGCTGCCCATCGTGATGCTGACCGCAAAGGGCGAGGAAGACCACAAGATCAAGGGCCTGGAGACGGGCGCCGACGACTACATCACCAAACCCTTTTCCCCCCGCGAGCTGGTCGCACGGCTGAAAGCCGTATTGCGCCGCGCCGGCCCCAGTGCCCCGGAAGAACCGCTCACCGCCGGCGGCCTGGTGCTCGACCCAATCAGCCACCGCGTCACCATCAACGGCAACCCGGTGGAAATGGGGCCGACGGAATTCCGCCTGCTGACCTTTTTCCTCAGCCACCAGGAACGCGCCTACACCCGCACCCAGCTGCTCGACCACGTGTGGGGCGGCAACGTGTACGTGGAAGAGCGTACCGTGGACGTGCACATTCGGCGCCTGCGCAAAGCGTTGACCGTAGATGGCCATGAGCGCTACATTCAGACCGTGCGTGGGACCGGTTATCGCTTTTCAGTCCAGACCGTCGAACGGGTATAATCCCACCCATCGAACTTTACCAGCGGGCCCGCTTTATCGCCCGGCGGCGCGGCGGATCGCACTTCGACGCGCCCCCAACAAGATGGCCAAAACCTCATGCTCGATCGCAGTATTGGCGAGTTGTCGCGTTTTATCATCATAGCCCTGGGCACCACCATTCTGGGCTTCGCCACCGGGCACTGGTGGTTGGCATTGTGCTCCGGCCTCACCGTCTATCTCATCTGGCTGCTGTGGCAGCAAAATCGCTTCGACCGTTGGCTGTCCAACGGCCGCCGTGGTCCGGCCCCCACTAGTTTTGGGGTATGGGGCGATATCACCGACGACTTCTATCGGATACAGCGTCGCCACCGCAAGGAAAAGCAAAAGCTACACGCCATGCTGCGCCGGGTGCAGGACAGCACCAGCGCATTGCGCGAGGGCATCGTGGCACTGGAAGATGACGGCAACCTGGCCTGGTGGAACCCCGTCGCCGGCGAAATGCTGCGCCTGCAGGCCGACGACAGCGGTCAGCCGATCATCAACTTTGTGCGCGATCCACGCTTTGTCGAGCATATGCACGAGCGCATGCGCGGCACCAATCAGGGCGACCTGCAGCCGATTACCCTGCCGGCACCCGGAGACGACTCGCGCACCCTGCAGATGGAAGTAACCCGCTTCGGCCAGGATGAAGCGCTGGTAATCGTGCGCGATATTACCCGGCTGCATAACCTGGAGCAGATGCGCCGGGACTTTGTCGCCAACGTATCCCACGAATTGCGCACCCCGCTCACGGTGATTGCCGGCTACCTGGAGACGCTGCAGGAAAGTGGCCAGGCGCCGCGCAACTGGGAGCGGCCGTTGGGGCAAATGAGCGAGCAGACGGTGCGTATGACCAGCCTGGTGAACGACCTGCTGCTACTCGCCCGCCTGGAGACCTCCGAGCGCGATAGCGGGCGCGATCGCATCGCGGTAAATGGGCTGATGGAACGGGTGGCCGACGAAGCCCGCTCACTGAGCGGCGGCCGACACCAGATTTCCGTGGTGTGTGATGCAGACTGCACCATCACCGGCGACGCCGGTGAACTGCACAGCGCCTTTGCCAACCTGGCTTTCAACGCGGTCAAGTACAGTCCGGACGGCGGCCCCATCGAACTGCGCTGGCGAATGGACGCCAGCGGCGGCCACTTTGCGGTAAAGGATTCCGGTATCGGTATCGACCCGCTGCATATCCCGCGCCTTACCGAGCGTTTCTACCGGGTCGATGCCGGTCGCTCCCGTGAGAGTGGTGGCACCGGTCTCGGCCTCGCCATCGTCAAGCATGTGCTGTTGCGCCACAGTGCCAATATGAGTATCAGCAGTGTGCCGGGCCGCGGCAGTACCTTTACCCTGAATTTCCCCAGCGAGAAACTGACCCAGGCCAGTTCCGCCACCAGCTGATTCCACCCAGCGCGGATATTGCAGACACAAAAAAGCCCCTTAACGGGGCTTTTTTTATGCTGTCTCTGGCGGGAGCCCGAAACTTATCCTTCCAGTTCTTTCAGTGTGCGCGCTTCGCCCGCTGCGGTGTACTCAACCGACTCGTCGCCCGATACCGGCGCGGCGGTACGCTTCTGCACGGTGATGTGCACCAGCTTGCGCGCGCTGTCGCGGATCAGCAGGTGCTCGCGACCTTCATCGTCTACCGGCAGGTTGCGCTCGCCGATCAAGGCATCGCGCAGGGCGCGCAGTTGCGGTGTATCGCGGTAGCGATCGAGGTCCTTGGAATACTTGAGCTTCATGCGCTCGGATTCGTGCAGTGCAGCGGCTGTCTCGCGGTACTTGGCAAAGAAAAACACCGCGGCAATGGCGGCGGCGATGGTGACGGCAATTTCAAACCATGGGGGCATAAGTGCGCTCCTGTGTTCTGCTCAGGGGTTTTGTAGTTCAGGCTGGCTGTTCGTCGCGCAGGAAGACCCAGTCATTGCCCTTGGAGTGTTCTTCACTGAAATAATAACCGGCCACATCAAAGTCTTGCAGCTGCTCCGCCTGCTTCACACGGTTGTCGATGGCCCAGCGACTCATCATGCCCCGCGCTTTTTTGGCGAAGAAACTGATCATCTTGTACTGGCCGTTTTTCCAATCCTTAAAGTGCGGAGTTACCACATCCGCCTGCAGGTTTTTCACCTGCACCGACTTGAAGTACTCGTTGGACGCCAGGTTAACCAGCTGCTTGCTTTTGAGTTCGGCAAGTTGGGTATTCAGGGCCTCGGTAATCTTGCCGTCCCAGAATTCGTACAGGTTTTTGCCGCCGCTGTTGGCAAACTTGGTGCCCATCTCCAGGCGATAAGGTTGCATCAGGTCCAGTGGACGCAGCAAGCCATAAAGACCGGACAACATGCGCAGGTGCTTTTGCGCAAAATTAAAATCGCGCTTGCCCATGGTTTCCGCTTCGAGCCCGGTGTACACGTCACCCTTGAATGCGAGCAGGGCAGGGCGGGCATTACTGTCGGTGAACGGGCGCTTCCAGCTGTGGAAGCGGTCGTAATTAAGTACCCCCAGCTTGTCGGACACCTTCATCAGGTTGGATATGTCCTGCGGGTTGAGCGCCTTTAACTCCTTGATCAGGGCTGCGGACTCTTTGAGAAAGTCCGGCTGGGTAGTATCGAGTGCGGGAATGTCGCTCTCGTAGTCGAGGGTTTTCGCGGGGGAGATAACAATCAACATAAGTTTTTAACTGCTTGCGGGCGTTGTCGCGGATTTTATATGGGGCTCGGCGAAGACTTATTCGGGCTTCAGGATATCTTGCCACCAGTTCAGGGGTGTCTGCCCATCGACCGGGTCGTAGACGTTGCCGTAGTACCAGACGCTATTGGCGCCATCGCAGGCACTGTTCAGGATCTTCTCGATCTCTTCGAAACCACAGCTCACGTGAATGCTGTACACCAGCAGACGCGGCGATTCGAGATCCAGTTCGCCACCGAGTTTTTCCAGTTGCGGGGTCAGCTGGTCAGAAAGCTTGGTGCTGTCACCGCGACAGAAGATACGCACCGCCAGGTTGCCGGAGCGCTTTACCAGCTCGAAGCTCGGCTTCTCGGGGTCTTCGCGGTTGACCTTGATGGTGTCACCACTGGCGATGCCTTTGATAAACGCCGGGGACCGCACCAGCTGCACGCTGTCGTCCTCGTTTACCTTCACCTGCATGCGCTCGACCACCGGTTCGCCATCCGGATTGGTCCCGGCAAACAATTCAATAATCTGCAGTGCGGTCGTCATAACCCTCTCCCCGGACTGTGTACAATAGTGTGCTATTCGCGATACGCATTATACAGGGAGAGGATTATGTTTCCGCGCTCAATCTCAAACCGCCTTCTGACCATCGCAATTACCACTTCATTGTCCACAGGCCTGGTGGGCTGTGCGGTCAACCCGGTGACCGGCAAGAAGGAACTCTCGCTGATGTCCCAGGGGCAGGAAGTGGCGCTGGGCGAGCAGCAGTACCCCAAGGCACAGCAGACCCAGGGCGGCGAATACCTGATCGACCCCGCGCTGCAGAGTTATGTGCGCAACGTCGGCCAGAAACTGGCGCGAGTATCGGATCAGCCCAACCTGCCTTACGAGTTTGTGGTACTGAATAACTCCACCCCCAACGCCTGGGCACTGCCTGGCGGCAAAATCGCGATTAACCGCGGCCTGCTGGTACTGCTGGAAGACGAGGCGGAGCTGGCAGCGGTACTGGGCCACGAGATTGTGCACGCGGCGGCGCGCCATTCCGCGGCGGCCATGTCCCAGCAACAGATCCTTGGTGCGGGTATCGCCATTCTCGGCGCCACCACCCAGAACACCGGTTATGGCGACCTGATCTCCCTCGGCAGCCAATTTGGCGGCTCCGCCTACATTGCTAAGTACGGCCGTGACAACGAGCTGGAGTCCGATGAGTACGGTATGAAGTACATGGCGGCGGCCGGTTACGACCCGCAGGGCGCGGTGCGCCTGCAGAAGAAATTTGTCGAGCTGTCCAAGGGCCGTCAGTCCGGCGGACTCGAGGCGCTGTTCGCCAGCCACCCACCCTCGCAGTCCCGCGTCGATGCGAATATCCAGCACGCGAAAAAATTCCCCGCGGGCACCGTCAATCGCAGCCAGTACCAGCGCGCTATCGCGCAACTTAAGCGCGATGCGGATGCATACAAGAGCTACGACGACGCTTTAACCGCGGCAAAGAACAAGCAATACGACCAGGCGCTGTCGCTCGCGCGCCGGGCACAGAAGCAACAGCCCAAGGAAGCAGCGTTCTACGCACTGGAAGGCGACCTGCTAGCGAAGAAGAAACAATACCAGCCGGCGCTGCGCTCGTACGAGACCGCGGTTCAAAAAAACCCAACTCTGTTTTCCAACTGGCTGATGCGCGGCATGCTCAATGCTGAGCTAAAAAACTACACCGCCGCCGAACGCGACCTGCAGCGTTCCACGCGCTATCTGGAAACGCCCCATGCCCACTATTATCTCGGGCAGGTGTATGAGCAGCAGGGCAATACCAAGAACGCGCTGAGTCACTACCAGACTGCCGCCAAGGGCGGGGGTGACATCGGCACTAAAGCACAAGCGCGGGTGCAGGCACTGAGTGGACAGGGATAAGTTTCCCTGAACAGAAGCAAAAAAAGCGGGCGAATTTCTTCGCCCGCTTTTTTATGCGCGATTTTTGCAGGGAAAATTACAGCTGAACGGTTACGCCGAGGCTGAATACATCCAGATCATCGAAATCGCGGTTGGACCCATAGGAAGCTTTGGCAGCAACATTTTCATTAAAGAAGTGGGTGGCGTGGAAACGATATGATTCGGCTTCATCGTAAGTCGCGCCAATAGACGTATCTTCATTGAAATAGAATTCAACACCGCCACCCCAGTAGAGATCGGAATTATCGGTGTCAATCAATGACAGGCTCGCGCTCAGGTACTGGCCACCGGACAGCGCGGTGAAGTACTTGGAAGACACGCTGCGGTAGTCAAAGTCATCGTCAACTTCGGCAGTAAAGCCGATGTAATCATTGCCGGTCAGCTGATGGTTGTAGCGACCGCGAAACATCAGCTGGGTATCCACATCCTCACGCTTCACTGCCTCTACCTCGGCAAGCAAGTTCGGGGTAAACAGGAAACCCGCACCGACGCGGTAATCGGTAGACAGGTCGTTATCGCTCAAACCGCCGAATAGTTTCCACTGACCGGTGTAGTATTCACCACCAATATTCAACGCATCACTACTTTCGCCATCGGCATCCGCATAAGCGAAACCACCGTAGATATTGGAAACTGGCAGAATATAGCCAAACTCTTTACGCGGACCGAGGGTCTCCAACGCACCGAAGTAATAGCGTGAATCTAGATTCAGAGTATCTACGTCAAAGTTACCGAAATCGCTATTGGTATAATCAACGTCGGTAAAAGAATTGTATTGCGCCGCGGAAGCGACCGCAGAAGCCAGCATCAGTGGAAGTGCTGCAAACTTGAACTTCATAGAAGTATTCCCTGTTTAAGTTACATCTGTACTTGCGTACCCATCCGATTTGCACAAAAGCAAAGTCGGCGCGGATTCTATGCAAAGGAGAATATGGGTGCAATAAAAAGTATAAATTGCGACACTCGTACCAAATACCAAGTTATTTTTAGTATGAAGATCAAGTTCGCGAGCGCAGTGTGACAGGGCGAGACTGAACGGATGCTGAATTAAAAAAGGCCGCGGAAGCGGCCTTTTTGGGTAGGTGCGATCTGCAAACTACTGCGTATTTTGCTAGCGCAGGTTTTGCTCGTTGCCGTGGCGAATGTCCGCACCCTGAACCAGGTATACCACCTGCTCACAGATGTTCTTGGCGTGGTCGCCGATACGCTCCAGGGAGCGCAAGGTCCACAGCACATTCATCACCCGCGAGATACTGCGCGGGTCTTCCATCATATAGGTCACCATTTCGCGCACGGCGCTGCGGTAATCCATATCCACCTGTTCGTCTTCGGCGAGGGTTTCCATCGCGGATTTCACATCGAAACGGGTGTAGGCATCGAGGGCGTCGTTCAGCATCTTACGCACGGCGTTGGCGATATGCCGAATCTCGGTGTAACCGCGCGGGGCCGAGCCTTGGTCCGTAAGTGCGATGGCCATCTTGGCGATTTTGCTCGCCTCATCACCCACACGTTCCAGGTCGCGGGCGATGCGAATAACGGACATCACCATGCGCAGGTCGGAGGCGGCGGGCTGGCGCTTGGCAATGATCAGCGTCGCGTGCTCGTCCACTTCCATTTCACAGCGGTCGATATCCTCTTCCACCTTCAAAACTTTTTCCGCCAGCTCACTGTCGGCATTGGCCAGCGCTTCTACGGCGTCGGCTACCTGGCGAGTTACAAGGCCGCCCATTTCCAGCATTTCCGTCTTGAGGCTCTCAAGATCGTCGTTGAACTGGCGGGAGATGTGTTGATCGAAATGCATATCCATGGTGTTTTGTCCGCTTCCCTCAACCTTAGCCGAAACGGCCGGTAATGTACGCTTCGGTAAGATCGTGCTCGGGGTTGGTGAACACGGTCTCGGTGTCATTGACCTCAACCAGCTTGCCCAGGTGGAAGTAGGCGGTGCGCTGGCTTACCCGCGCGGCCTGCTGCATGGAGTGGGTCACGATGGCGATGGTGTAGTTTTCACGCAGTTCATGAATCAGCTCTTCAATGCGCGCGGTGGCTATCGGGTCCAGGGCGGAGCAGGGCTCATCCATCAGGATCACTTCCGGGCTTACCGCGATGGCGCGGGCGATACACAGACGCTGCTGCTGACCACCGGAAAGGCCAGTGCCCGGCTTGTCCAGGCGATCTTTTACTTCGTCCCACAGGCCTGCGCGACGCAGGCTGTTTTCCACAATCTCATCCAGTTCCGCGCGGCGGCTGGCGATGCCATGGATCTTGGGGCCGTAGGCAACGTTGTCGTAAATGGACTTGGGGAAGGGGTTCGGCTTCTGGAATACCATGCCCACGCGTGCACGCAGGGGTACCACATCAACCTTGGGGCCGTAGATGGCTTCGCCGTCCAAAGTCAGGTCGCCTTCTACGCGACACCCTTCGATGGTGTCGTTCATGCGGTTCAGGCAGCGCAGGAAGGTGGATTTACCACAGCCAGAAGGGCCAATCATGGCAACCACCTGGTTGCGACCGATATCCAGGCTGACATCGTGAATTGCCTGGGCCTCACCGTAAAACACGTTCACGTTGCGCATGCGCAGCTTGGCTTCATCACAGAAGGGGC
The DNA here is from genome assembly GCF_019800665.1 of Microbulbifer agarilyticus. Taxonomy (GTDB): domain Bacteria; phylum Pseudomonadota; class Gammaproteobacteria; order Pseudomonadales; family Cellvibrionaceae; genus Microbulbifer; species Microbulbifer agarilyticus_C. The sequence goes on along the minus strand of NZ_JAHVKO010000004.1, from coordinate 303,488 downwards.
TGCCGACGGTTTCGGCAATATCTTCCTGGGTTTTCACTGCCTGTTGTTTCACTGAGGTGGACTCCGTGGCCGACTTATCGGTTAAGTCGGTGGCTGAATTGGTTTTGTCTTGCGCCGGTACTGGTGCGCCGGCGTTCAGGGTCATGCTTGTCATGGCTCACTCTCGATTCGCAATCTTAACATCCGAAGGTTACGCACACGCGCGTTACCAGCGGCGCTCGAGTTTTTTGCGCAGCCAAACTGCGCAGGTGTTCATGGTGATCAGGACTGCCAGCAGTACCATGATCGCGGCGGAGGTACGCTCAACAAAGGCGCGCTCCGGGCTGTCTGCCCACAGGAAAATCTGTACCGGCAGCACCGTGGACGGGTCGGTGATGCCGTGCGGCACGTCCACAATAAACGCCACCATACCGATCATCAGCAGCGGCGCGGTTTCACCCAGTGCCTGTGCCATACCGATGATGGCGCCGGTGAGCATGCCCGGCATGGCCAGCGGCAATACGTGGTGCAGCACCACCTGCATGCGCGAGGCACCCATACCCATGGCTGCTTCGCGGATCGACGGCGGCACCGACTTCAGCGCGGCACGGCTGGAAATAATGATCGTCGGCAAGGTCATCAACGTCAGTACCAGACCACCCACCAGCGGCGCGGAACGCGGCAGCTCGAAGAAGTTGATAAAGATCGCCAGGCCCAGCAAACCGAATACGATGGACGGAACCGCGGCGAGGTTGTTGATATTCACCTCGATCAGGTCGGTCCAGCGATTCTTTGGTGCAAACTCTTCCAGGTAAATAGCCGCGGCCACACCAATCGGGAAGGACAGCGCCAGGGTGACCAGCAGGGTAAACAGCGAGCCCATCAATGCCGCACGAATGCCGGCCTGCTCAGGTTCGCGGGAGTCACCGTTGGTAAAGAAGGTGGTGTTGAAGCGTTTTTCCAGTTCGCCCGTTGCGAGCAGGGACTTGATCCACCCTGCCTTCTGCTCGGAGGTACGCCCCAGGAAACCCTCTTCGGACTTGGACAGGCTTTTTACATAGGTGTCCACATCATCGTCGGCGTTAAACCACAGGGTTTCCGTCTTACCCAGCAACTCCGGGTTTTGCTGCAGGCGCTCGCGCAATTCAAAGCCCGCGCCATTGGACACCAGCGAGTAGAGTTCGCGCTTGTCGCGACGGCCGCTTACATCGGGGAAGCGCTCGCGCAGGGCATTGCGAATCACCGCATCAAAGTTGGCCCACGCCAGGCTCTCGTCATCGACGGTATCGATACCGAGGACCGCAGGATCATAAGTAACGTTCAGCTCGATATCGGTCTGAACAAATGCGCTGCTGCCCTTACTGATAATGTCGGTAAACAGCACTACGACCGCGAGTATGCCAAAGGCAATACTGGCGATACCAAAACCGCGAAAGATCTTTTCCTTGCGGTGACGGCTGGCAAGGCGCGACTCGATTCGCTCGCGCACTTCTTTCTGCGTCAAATTGGATTGAGTCAGATCAGTCATACTGTTCCCGGTATTTTTTCACTACGTGCAGGGCAATAAAGTTCAGAATCAGGGTGCTGATAAACAGCATCAGACCAAGCGCGAAGGCGGCGAGGGTCTTCGGACTGTCAAATTCCTGGTCACCCACCAACAGCGTCACAATCTGTACGGTAACCGTGGTAACCGACTCCAGCGGGTTGGCGGTGAGATTCGCGGCAAGGCCCGCGGCCATCACCACGATCATGGTTTCACCAATCGCGCGGGATACCGCCAGCAGTACACCACCGACGATGCCCGGCAGTGCGGCAGGGATCACGACCTTGCGCACGGTTTCCGACTTGGTGGAACCAAGGCCCAGCGCACCGTCGCGCAGGGACTGGGGCACCGCATTGATCACGTCGTCCGACAGGGACGACACGAACGGAATAATCATTACCCCCATCACCAGACCGGCGGCCAGCGCACTTTCGCTGGATGCCTGCAGACCCATGGACTGGGCGAGGTCACGGATAAACGGGGCTACGGTCAGTGCGGCGAAGAAGCCGTAGACCACGGTGGGTACACCGGCGAGGATTTCCAACAGCGGCTTGGCCACGGAACGCACTTTCTTGCCGGCGTATTCCGCCAGGTAAATGGCCGACATCAGGCCCACCGGCACCGCCACAAACATGGCGATTGCGGAAACCAGCAGGGTGCCGGTAAACAGCGGTACCGCACCAAAGGCACCACTGGAGCCAACCTGGTCCGCACGCAGTGCCATCTGTGGGCTCCAGTGCAAGCCAAACAGGAATTCGGTGACCGGTACCGACTGGAAGAAACGCAGCGATTCGAACAGTACCGACAGCAGAATGCCCACGGTAGTGAAGATGGCCGCGCAGGCACAAGCCAGCAGAATAATACGCAGGACCTTCTCGACTTTTTCCCGCGCGCGCATCTCCGGGGAAATGCGCAGGAATGCGTAGGCACCGAGGCCGATCGACAGAATCAGGATCAACGCGGTCTGCATCCAGCGACCACTTGCACGCAGACTCTCAAGATGTGCAGCGGCGTCTTGCAGTTGCGGGGTCACATTGCCCACCAAGTTACCCGCAGCCAGGTTCTGGATCTGCGCGTACAGCAGGTTTTGCCCGGCGATGGACTCTGGCTTGTCGGCGATACTGCCCATCACCATTGCGCGGATAATGGCATCGTCAAAAACAAGCCAGCAACCCAGAATGATCAGGGCGGGAAGGCCACACCAGAGTGCGGTGTGCACGCCGTAGTAGCTTGGCAGTGACGCCAGGCTGCGGATACCACCACTGCTGCGGGCAGCGGCAATCGCACGGCTAAAACCGGTGCCGTAGGCCACCAGTATCAGCAATAGCAGCAGGGCGAAGAGAGTAGGAGTCTGCATCGATTCGCTCGGTTATCTCTAGGTACAAAAAACGTCGGCCATTATCAACGGTTGTGACCGCAATTGCATGGCGCGGAAAAAATTGCGGCTTTTATATACGTAAAAAGCCAAGCCCTTAAAAAGGGCTTGGCCGGTAAATCCTTCTACCTTGTTTCTAGCTGTTATTTAGCAGCCAGGTTGGTCAATGCGTTCAGCTTACGAACATTGTTGGCAACCTTCTGGCGCTCGGCATTCGGCAGCGGGATCATGCCCTTGTCTGCCAGGTAACCTTCTTCGCCCCAGGCGCGGTCGTTGGTGAACTCGGCCAGGAACTGCTTGATGCCCGGTACCACGTCAACGTGCGCTTTCTTCACGTAAACGAACAGCGGACGGGAAACCGGGTAGCTGTTGTCCGCGATGGATTCGAAAGTCGGCTCTTGGCCTTCGATCAGGGAGCCCTGAACCTTGTCGGCGTTCTGATCCAGGAAGCTGAAGCCGAAGATGCCCAGTGCGTTCGGGTTGGCGGCCAGCTTGTTGACGATCAGGTTATCGTTCTCGCCCGCTTCTACGTAGAAGCCGTCTTCACGTACGTTGTGACAGATGGCTTTGTACGCATTCTTGTCAGACTTCTTCTTGGCAGCGATCCAGTCAAACTTCTTACAGCCACCTTCCATCGCCAGTTCAGCGAAAGCGTCACGGGTACCGGAAGTCGGGGGCGGGCCCAGAACTTCGATCTTCGCAGCCGGCAGGGTCGGGTTTACGTCTTTCCAGGTTTTGTACGGGTTAGGCACCAGAGTCTCGGAACCGTCCGGGTTCGGCACGTCTTTGGCCAGGGCCAGGAAGATGTCCTTGCGGCTCAATTCGAACGGCTTGGCAGTTTTGGCGTTCGCCAGCACGATGCCGTCATAACCGATCTGTACTTCAACAACGTCAACGCCGTTGCCGTTACACATTTCCAGCTCGGACTGCTTGATGCGACGGGAAGCACCAGTGATGTCGGCAGTGCTCTCGCCAACGCCCTGACAGAACAGCTTCATGCCGCCGCCGGTACCGGTGGATTCAACAACCGGGGTCTTGAACTGAGTGGCGCGGCTAAAACGCTCGGCAACAACAGTGGTGAACGGGTAAACGGTTGAGGAACCGACGATGCTGATGTGATCGCGCGCTGCCAGGGCCGCGTTGGAGGCCGCAATGGTCAGGGCCGCCAGGGCCGAAGCCAGGACTTTTTTACTCGCGGAACGGTTGTTCATGGTGTCTCCATAAGTGGTCGAATTATCTGCACGCGGAGCATGCTATTTCCAACTGGTGACGATTCTATGAATGAAAAGTTACAAACAGGTTACAGTCACACGCTCATTTCATGACCAATATTGGGTTACAAGTCAGTTTTGGCCAGAGCCCACACCGCGCTGGCGCAATTTCTGGCCAAAAGGTAGGCTGTGCCCCAGTGATAACAGAACAATAAAGATGATTTGAGAGTATTCACATGATGTTTCTGCTACGTGCCGCCGGTGCCCTGGACCGGTTTGCCGGTGGCTGCGGACGCTTTCTGGGCTGGTTCACGCTGGCCATGGTGGTCATTCAGAGTCTGGTGGTGGCAATGCGCTACGGCTTCGATGGCGGCTCCCTGGCCATGCAGGATGCAGTGGCTTATTTGCATGGCGCCGCGCTGATGCTCGGCCTGGCCTATGCACTGCAGTCCGGCGCCCATGTGCGCGTGGATGTCGTGTACCGCCGACTCTCGCCAAGAGGCAAAGCCTGGGTGGATGCGGTGGGCTGCCTGATCTTCCTGCTGCCACTGTGTGTGTTTATCGGTTACGGCAGCCTGCAGTTTGCCGCCAGCAGCTGGGCCGTGCAGGAAACCAGTAATAGCGCGGACGGTCTCGGTGGGGTTTACCTGCTCAAGAGCCTGATCCCGCTGGCCGCCGCCACCCTCGCACTGCAGGGGCTCAGCCAGCTGGCGCGCGCACTGCACACGCTGATGCAGGCCGAATCCAGCGATAACTTCTCCAATATCGTTACTACAGCAGCCGAAACGCCTGCCAAGCGAGAACCAGAACAGCAACCGCACCCACTGGTGCGGGAAGCTGCCGGGGAGGCCAGCGCATGATGGAGCTGATCCCCCTACTGATGTTCGTCGCCGTGTGTGCGGCGCTAATGGCCGGCTATCCGGTGGCATTTACTCTGGGCGGCACCGCACTGCTGGCTGCCGGGTTGGGCATTGTCGGCGGCGTCTTCGATGCCGGCCTGCTGCGCGCGTTTCCCGACCGCCTGTACGGCATTATGCAAAACGGCACCCTGATGGCGGTGCCGCTGTTTGTGTTGATGGGCGTGATGCTGGAGCGGGCGCGAATCGCCGAGGACCTGCTTGTGAACCTGGCGCGGGTATTCTCCGGAATCCCCGCCGGTATGGCGGTGTCGGTGGTGGTGGTAGGCGCGCTGCTGGCCGCCAGTACCGGTATTGTTGGTGCCACTGTCGTAACCATGGGCCTGATGTCCCTGCCCACCATGTTGAAGCGCGGCTATTCCCCCAAGCTCGCCACCGGCACCATCTGTGCAACCGGCACGCTGGGCCAGATTATCCCGCCGTCCATCGCCCTGGTGCTGCTGGGGGACACCCTGTCCAATGCCTACCAGCAGGCGCAGCTCTCGCAGGGTATCTTCAACCCGAAACCGGTGAGTGTGGGCGACCTGTTTATGGGCGCGATTATCCCGGGGCTGCTGCTGGTCGCTGCCTACATCCTGTATCTGCTGTTTATTGCGCGCCGCGAGCCAGCAACTGCCCGCAACACCAGTGAAGACGTCGACCTGCTGCAAACCCTGAAAAGCCTGTTCCCACCCATTGCCCTGATGCTGCTGGTGCTCGGCTCGATCATTACCGGCGCCGCCACCCCAACCGAGGCCGCCGCCGTGGGCGCGCTGGGTGCCGGTATCCTGGCCTGGGGGCGCGGCGCGTTGAACTGGTCCCGCGCCGGCGAAGTGGGGCAGAGCACCCTGCAGGTCACCGCCATGGTGTTCGCGATCCTGATCGGTGCCTCGCTATTCTCGCTGGTATTCCGCGGGTTTGGCGGTGAGGAAGTGGTTACCCACTTCTTCGAGAGCCTGCCGGGCGGCGTTGTCGGTGCGACCCTGCTGGTAATGCTGGTGATCTTCCTGCTCGGCTTTATCCTCGACTTTATCGAGATCACTTTTGTGGTGGTGCCGATTGTCGGCCCGGTACTGCTGGCCATGGGCCTAGACCCGGTGTGGCTGGGAGTGATGATCGCCCTGAACCTGCAGACCTCGTTCCTCACCCCGCCATTTGGCTTCGCACTCTTCTATCTGCGCGGTGTGGCGCCGGTGGAAGTGGCAACAGGGGCCATCTACCGCGGTGTGGTGCCATTTATTGCCATTCAGTTGCTGGTGATGTGCCTGCTGGCCATGTGGCCGGCACTGGCCACATGGCTGCCGAGCTATATGGCATCCTGATGGGTTTTCGAAGCGCACAGCGCCAGCCCGTCTACCCGCGGGCTCGCGTTAGAAGGTGTACGCAACACTGGTCATTTAGTGCCCAGATTGTGTTAAGATGCGCCACCCGAGGCGGCGACCAAAATTCCACCGCCGGGCCAATAAGTCTAAGAATTTGTGAGCACCCGTGATGTCCGCCATTGATGAAGAACCGCAACCAAGCGGAACCCTGACCCTGCAGACCCAGTCCATGCCCCGGGATACCAACCCCCAGGGTGATGTTTTTGCCGGCTGGCTGATGTCGCAGATGGACGTCGCCGGTGCCATCCTCGCCCAGAGCATCGCCCGCGGCCGCGTGACCACCGTCGCCGTCGGCAGCATGGTATTCCTGCGCCCGGTACCGGTTGGCTCCACGGTAAGCTGCTACGCCGAAGCGGTGGAAGTAGGCCGCTCCTCCATCAAAACACTGGTCGAAGTCTGGCTGACCCGGGTAGATACCGGTGAGCAGGTAAAAGTGACCGAAGGGGAATTTGTGTTTGTGGCCATCGACGACCGCGGCCGCACCCGCCCGCTGCCGTAAGCTTCGCAGAAGCCGTTAAAAAATGACAAAAAAGGGGCCAAACGGCCCCTTTTTTAATGCTGGTTAATTTCGCGCGTCTTGTAGTACGCCTCTTCACTGATCCGGTGATACGGAATTACCTGCGCTTCAAAATCTTGGAAGGCCTCATACACCCGGTTGAACTGCGGATCTTTGGCCGCGGTTTCCCGCATGATGCCCTGATTGATTTCCTTCAGGTGCGCGATAACCTCGTCCGGTAATTTGCGCAGCTCCACACCGTGCTCTTCCACCAATTCTTTGAGGGCGCGGTTATTGCGCGCGGTGTATTCATCGAGCATATCCTGGTTGGCATCGCGCGCAGCGACACGCACGATGGCCTGCAGGTCTTCTGGCAGTTTCTCGAATGCGGTTTTGTTGATCAGGATTTCCAGTACCGAGCCCGGCTCGTGCCAGCCCGGGTAGTAATAGTATTTGGCGATCTGGTGGAAGCCGAAGGCAAGGTCGTTGTAGGGGCCTACCCATTCGGTCGCATCGATCACGCCGGTCTGCAGGGCGGTATACAGTTCACCACCGGGAATGGTCACGGCGGTGCCGCCGGCGCGGTTCAGGACTTCGCCACCGAGCCCCGGAATACGCATCTTCAGGCCTTTCAGGTCGTCAACGGAATTGATTTCCTTGTTGAACCAGCCCGCCATCTGCACACCGGTGGAGCCGCCGGCCATGGGGATCAGGTCGAAGGGTTCATAGAGTTCTTCCCACAGTTCCAGCCCGCCGCCGTAGTGCAGCCAGCCATTCATTTCCTGCGCATTCAGGCCAAACGGCACCGCGGTAAAGAACTGGGCCGCGGGGATTTTGCCCTTCCAGTAATAGGCCGCACCGTGGCCGGCCTCCGCCGCACCGCTGGATACCGCACCGAACACGCCCATGGCGGGCACCAGCTCACCAGCACCGAAGACCTTGATCTTCAGGCGACCGTTGGACATGGCGTCGACGTTCTTGGCGAAACGCTCGGGGGCACTGCCGAGGCCGGGGAAATTCTTCGGCCAGGTGGTAACCATTTTCCACTCAAAGGTCTGCTGACCGGCATTTTCCAACGCGGTGACGGTTTGTTCCTGGTCAGAGCGGGAAATCACCAGGCTGCCAAAGGTCAGCACCAGCAGGGCAAGCAGGCCCAGAATAACGGGGGGGTACCAGTTTATTTTTTTCATGTCCGTTTGAATTTTTATTGTGTATTGGCCCCGGGCACCTGGCCCGGGGTGGTGGATGCAATATCACGCATCCAAATTTTCAGCGCTCAGCACTACTAGCTCAACTCTGTTAACAGTACTTACAGCGGCTGCAGCTTGGCCATGGATACTACCAGCCATTTACTGCCGGCGTCGTCGAAGTTGACCTGTACGCGCGCGCGCGGACCGGAACCTTCAAACTGCATTACAGTGCCTTCGCCAAACTTGGCATGGTCCACACGGCCGCCCAGAGCCAGCGGCGGCAGGTCGTCGTCGAATTCTGGTGCCGGGTCGGAAAACTGACCGGCGCTGCCGCCAAATTTCCCATAGTTAGGCTGGAATAGCGGTTTGGAGATTTCGGTTTTCAGGCGCACCTCGTGGATATACTCCACCGGAATCTCACTCACAAACCGCGACGGCTTGTTGTAAGTCTCGCTGCCGAACAGGCGGCGACTTTCTGCATAGGTGATGTACAGCTTCTGCATGGCGCGGGTGATACCCACGTAACACAGGCGACGCTCTTCCTCCATGCGCCCGGGTTCCTGGGCCGACATTTTGTGCGGGAACAGGTTCTCTTCCACACCGGCCATAAATACCAGCGGGAATTCCAGCCCCTTGGCGGAGTGCAGGGTCATCAGCTGCACCGCATCTTCAAACTCGTCCGCCTGACCTTCGCCAGCATCTAGTGCGGCGCTGTCGAGGAACTGGTTGAGCAGAGGGATTTCCTCCTCGTCCACCGCCTCACCATCGGCATCCGCAGTGGGAATACCATCGAAGCCGCGGCAGGCACTGACCAGTTCCTGCAAGTTTTCCACGCGGGTCTGGCCTTTCTCGCCTTTTTCCTTGCCGTGGAATTCGATCAGGCCGGTCTGTTCAATGGCCAGCTCGGCGATGTGGTCGAGGGTCTTATCGGTGCTCTCTTCGTCCAGCGCGTCGATCAAGCTGAGGAAGTTACCCAGAGCATTGCCGGCGCGGGCGGCCAGCACCTTTTGCTGCAACATCTTTTCCGCCGCGCTCCACAGGGAGCAGCCGTGCTCGCGCGCGAACGCCCGCACCGTATCCACGGTACGTGCGCCAATACCGCGCGTGGGCGTGTTGACGACACGCTCGAACGAGGTGTCGTCGTGGCGGTTGGTCATCAGGCGCATATAGGAGAGCGCATTCTTGATTTCCATGCGCTCGTAGAAGCGCTGGCCCCCGTATATACGATAGGGCACCTGCTCACGCAGCAAGCCTTCTTCCAGCACCCGCGACTGGGCGTTGGAACGGTACAGAATTGCAATGCTGTCGCGGCGGTTGCCATCGCGCACCCAGTCCTGAATACGCTCCACAATAAAGCGCGCCTCATCCTGTTCGTTGTAGGCGGAATACAGGGAGATAGGCTCGCCCTTGTCGCCCTCGGTCCACAGTTGTTTGCCGAGGCGGCCGGAGTTGTGCGCGATAACGGCGTTGGCCGCGTTCAGGATGGTGCTGGTGGAACGGTAGTTCTGCTCCAATCGCACCGTCTGCACCTCTTTCAGGTCCGCTTCGAAGTGCTGGATGTTCTCGATCTTGGCACCGCGCCAGCCGTAGATTGACTGGTCGTCATCGCCCACCGCGGTGATGGCACACTGGTCGCCGGCAAGCAGGCGCAGCCACGCGTATTGAATGGTGTTGGTATCCTGGAATTCGTCCACCAGGATAAACGGGAAGCGGCGGCGGTAATGCGCGAGGATGCTGTCATTGTTCAGCAGCAGTTCGTGGGCGCGCAGCAACAGCTCGCCAAAGTCCACCACGCCGGCGCGCTGGCAAGCCTCTTCATAGGCACTGTAGATACGCACCATGGTCTGCAGCCAGGGGTCGCCGGTCAGCTGGATATACTGGGGACGAATACCCTCATCCTTCTGCGCACCGATCCACCACTGGGTTTCCCGCGGTGACCACTTCTTCTCGTCGAGGCCCAGCTCATTCTGCACCCGCTTGATCAGGCGCAGCTGGTCGTCGGAATCGAGAATCTGGAAATTCTGCGGCAGCTTCGCTTCCTGCCAGTGCGCACGCAGCAACCTATGGGCGAGGCCGTGGAAGGTACCCACCCACATGCCAAAGGTGTTTACCCCGAGCAGCTCCTCGATTCGCCCGCGCATCTCGCGCGCGGCCTTGTTGGTAAAGGTCACCGCCATAATGGAGTAGGGCGACGCCCCTTCCACCTGCATCAGCCAGGCGATACGGTGCACCAGCACGCGGGTCTTGCCCGAGCCGGCACCGGCCAGAACCAATTGATTGCCCGGAGGCGCGGCCACAGCTTCGCGCTGGGGGTCGTTGAGGGGGTCTAAAAGTTCAGATACGTCCATGGGGCGGATTGTATCAGAGGAAGAGCCATTCACCTGTTTATATGAACAGGTTTTTCAGATAGACATTGGTCGACGTTAAGGCGCTGGTGTCGGGTATGCCTGTGCGAGACCTTCCGCGAGAGGGACCTCGCGGAAGAGCCCCCAGGGATGGGTTTAGGGGGGGCGCCTAGCCCGTGCTCACACAGGCATACCCGGCGGCAGTGCCGCCACGAGAGCACGATCAAGCAACACCAACACTCGCCAGCACCGAGCCATGCCGCTAAACTGCACAACTTGAACCATAGAAGGTGTTGTCGTGAAGCCAGCGGAAGTCACGCAAAAAATCAGCGAGCAGCTGAGTTCCATGCGCAAATCGGAGCGCAAGGTTGCGGAATATATCCTCGCCAATCCGGGCGAAATCATTCATATGCGTATTGTCGATCTCGCCACTGAAGCACAGGTGAGCGAACCGACCGTGGTGCGCTTCTGCCGCGCCGTGGGCTGCTCCGGCTTCCAGGAATTCAAGCTGAACCTGGCCCAGCAGCTGGCTTCCAGCCCCAGTTTTGGCCAGATCGCAGTCACCGAAACCGACTCCATCGCCGAATACAAACGCAAGGTGTTCGACTCCACCGTCGATACCCTGCTGAACGTGCGCGACAAGATTGACGGGCGCGCCCTGGAAGCGGCAATTTCCGCCATCGCCGCCGCCAAGCGCGTGGAATTCTTCGGTTTTGGCGCCTCCGGTGCCGTGGCCGCCGATGCCCAGCACAAGTTCTTCCGCCTGCAGATGGCCACCGCGGCCCACTCCGATCACCATATGCAGAGCATGTCGGCCATGAGCATGCAGCCCGGCGACGTAGTGGTTGCCATTTCCCAGAGCGGCCGCACCTCATCGTTGCTGCGCTCCATGGAAATGGCCAAGCAACAGGGCGCCACCGTTATTGGCCTCGGCCCCAGCGGCTCGCCGATGACCCGCCAATCCAGCATTCCCCTGGAAGTGGATGTAGAGGAAGACATCGAACTCTACACTCCGCTCTCTTCCCGCATCGCCCACCTGGTGGTGATCGACGTGCTCGCCATCGGCGTTGCCCAGCGCAAGGGCCCGCAGCTGCAGGAACATCTGCTGAAGCTGAAACAGGGTCTGTACAATTTGCGCGAAGAGAAACACTAGAGAAAAGCACCAAAAGCGGCTATCTGCTGCGAACGCGCTGCTCTTGGCAGCGCTTATCCCGCCTTAGTAGAAAACTACTCACCGCATATTCCCCAGCACCCATGGCATCAGCCGGGCGCGCCCGCTACTATGCCGCCGCCCGCAGACAATATCTGCCAATAACTATGCTTTGAGCATCGGCTCGCGGGCTCCCACAGGCGCTGGCGCTGTGCCCGTAGTTTCCCTATTTACCGGTTTGTTATGCCCCCGAATTTCTTCGACGCCGACGGCCGTCCGCCGCGCTGGCTCGCTCCCTGTCTCGCCGCCCTGGTTGCGCTGACGCCGTTTGCCATCGATACCTATCTGCCGGCGATTCCCGCGATGGCGGTCGCGCTGGGCGTGGAAGTCGCACAGGTGCAGCACTCGGTTTCCAGCTATCTGCTGGGCTTTGCCTTGGGGCAGTTGTTTGGTGGACCCCTGTCGGACCGCTGGGGGCGTATTCTGGTGGGTACCATTGGTCTCAGCGTGTTTATCGTCAGCACCACGCTGATTCTGTTTGCCAACAGCGTGGAAATGCTGGTGGCGCTACGCTTCTTCCAGGCCGCGGGCGGCGGTTTCGCTACGGTTATCTGCGGCGCCATCGTGCGCGATCTGTACCACGGCCGCGAGGCGGCGCGCATTATGTCGCTGATTGCCACCATGATGCTGATTGCGCCGATGGTGGCACCGGTGATCGGCTCCACCCTGCTGACCTTTGGCGACTGGCACGCGATCTTTATCTTCTTGCTGGTCTACGGTCTGGCGATGATGGTACTGGTGCGCGGCATTTTGCCGGAAACCGTGTCGCGCTTTCGCCGCGCGCGGCGCCAGCGCCAGCCCCGCCGCAGCATGTTTCAGGGCTACGCCGAAATTTTCCGCACCCCGCGGGCACTGGGCTTTTTGTTCGGGCAGGCGTTTGTCAGCGGTTGCATGTTCATTTACATCACCACCGCACCGTTTGTGTTTATGGAGCATTTCGGGGTCAGCCCGCAGACCTTCCCGATTCTGTTTGGCAGCTGCGTACTGGGACTGGTGATTCTGGTGCAGCTGAACATCCGCCTGCTGAAGGTCTTCGAGCCCCGCCAGATCCTGCTGGCGGGCATCGCGCTGCAACTGGTGTTTTGTGCGCTGTTGCTGGCCAGCACCCTCTACTACGGCGCACAGCAACCATTGCTGGCGTGGATGATTCCATTGGTGCTGGCAATGGCCACCATCGGCCTGATCACGCCCAACTCGGCAGCCTGTTATCTGGAATTCTTCCCCTCGATCAGCGGCACCGCCAATGCGCTGTTCGGCGCCTCGCTGTTTATCTTTGGCGGGGTACTTGGTGGGACGGTGAGTGCGGTGCACACCGGCACCCTGGTGCCGATTGCGCTGGGCATGTTGTGCTGCTCAGCCGCTGCGCTGTGCCTGGTGCTGTTTGTGGCGAAAGCGCGACGGCCGATCGAGATATCTGAGAGGAAATGAAGGCCCGGGTTAAATCAGCCCTTCGGCCTTGAGCGCTTTCTGCACACCCGGGCGCTGGGACATGCGTGCGGCAAAGGCCGCCAGCTTCGGCCAGGCACTGGTGTCCACGTCGACAAACTTGCACCAGTTATACACAGTAAACAGATAGGCATCGGCGATGCAGAAGTCGTCGCCCATCAGGTAATCGCCCGCCATGCTGTCCTCGATGTACTGAAAGCGCTTGGCGAGTTTTTTACTGGCCAGCGCCTTTTCGTCATCGGTGCCGCCCCAGAACAACGGCAGGAAGGTCTTGTGCACCTCGGTAGCCAGGTAATTCAGCCACTCCAGCACCCGATAGTGCGCCAGCGAGCCATATTGTGGCGCCAGGTTTTGCTCCGGCTTCTGTTCGGCAAGAAACTGTACGATGGCCGGGCCTTCGGTCAGCAGTTCGCCACCCTCGAGCCGCAGCGCGGGAACCTGCCCCTTGGGATTGACCTCGGCAAAATTGCCACCGCCATCCATCTCCTTGGTTTTCAGGTTGACCTTGCTCAGCTCCAGATCGATCCCCGCTTCGCAGGCAACAATATGAGGTGACAATGAGCAGGCACCGGGGCTATAGAACAATTTCATCGGGATCTCCAAGACCGGAAGGTTGCCCCGAGTATAGCCGCGCGCTTGACCAGGCCAAGAACCGCATTTGCCTTCAGGCAATCATCTCAGGAAACGCGAGGAATAGAGCGAACGCACCTTGTACAGTAAGGTTTTCTTCTTACGTAAGTATTTATTGCCATTAATCACGGTGCGCAATGTGTCGCGTATTTTATCCCGATCACCCTGCACACCAGCGGCATCCATAAACTTGAAGAAATCTTCTTCCAGCGCCTCCATACGCACAGTCACCCAGTTCTGACGATGTCGCAAAAAGAAATCGACATTGTCCTGAACCGTGTCCACCATCAGTCGACAGGCATCCAGCGCAGTTTCCATATCGGGCTTCTTGCGGCACATCAAAATACCGTGATAGAAGTGACGCGCGATACAGATCACGCCCTGCCAGCGATCACGATAACTCCGCGCTATCTTCTCTGGGTCGCGGGTCAGGTGGACATAAAATGTATTCTCATCGTCATACATTTTATCCAGTGAACCAAGAAACCATACCAGCCGATTATCCGATTCAATATGGTTATCCGGATAATCCAGCCGCCCTTTGACCATGCGCTCATGAGTCTCATGGCCAGACGTCATACCTTCAATATGGGTACAGGCTTCGGCGAACGTCGTAGACCCCGAACGTCCCGTCGTTAATACAAAAATCCGCATATCAATCTCTTACAGCAATTAAGTTGCTCACAAACTCAGCCCCAGTTCCGCCGAGCAAAAAGCCAGACAGGAGGAGTAAGTACTCACTTTCGAGCAAAAAACCTGCAGGATGATACTCTGACCGCGCCATATTTATCTACCGACGCGGTCACGGGTGGAGGGTTAGCCCGGTTTGTGTCCGGTTGTTGCGCGTTCAGACACCGCGACCGTGGGGCGCCGCGTAATCCAGCTCCGGGCCCACGGGCACAATGCCGGTGGGGTTAATGTTCAGGTGACTGGCGTAATAGTGGGTTTTGATATGGTGGAAATCTACCGTTTCCGCAGCCCCGGGCCACTGGTACAGCTCACGCACATACCCCCACAGGTTGGGATAATCTGCCAGACGCTGCTTGTTGCACTTGAAGTGGCCGTGGTACACCGGATCGAACCGGACCAGTGTAGTAAACAGCCGCCAGTCCGCCTCGGTGATGCGATCCCCGGTTAGGTAGCGATTGTCCGCCAAGCGGCGCTCCAATTGCTCAAGCACCTCGAACAGGCGATGGTACGCCGCCTCGTAGGCCTTCTTGCTGGTGGCAAAGCCTGCACGATACACGCCGTTGTTGACGTTTTCGTATACCAGCGCGTTGGTGGCGTCTATATCCCCGCGCAAATCCTCGGGATAGAAATCCTGGTCATCTCCGGTCAGATCGTTGAACGCGGTATTGAACATGCGGATGATTTCCGACGACTCGTTACTGACGATGCAATTGCGCTGCTTGTCCCACAGCACCGGCACCGTCACCCGCCCGGAATAATCACCGCGATTGCGGGTGTACACCTCGTACAGGAATTCGCTGCCAAACAGCGCATCGCCGCTGCTGCCTTCCTCCTGATTGAAGGTCCAGCCGTGCTCGTGCATGTAGGGGCTGACCACGGACACGGTGATGTAGTCTTCCAATCCTTTTAGTTTGCGGAATATCAGCGTGCGGTGCGCCCAGGGGCAGGCGAGGGAAACGTACAGGTGGTAGCGGCCCTTTTCCGCCGCGAAACCACCCTCACCACTAGGGCCGGCACTGCCGTCGGCGGTCACCCAGTTGCGCAGCTGCGCCGCTTCACGCTCAAACTCACCACCGCTTTTGTCGGTTTCATACCAGCGATCTTTCCACTCGCCTTTAACCAAGAGTCCCATGATTGTGCTCCGTGTAGAGGTTGTGATTGGCGATCAGCGGTTTTTCACTTTCGCCATGGCGTGATCAAAGCTGAATTTACCCGCGCCGGCGCATGCCAGGATCAGGAAGCCGCCAGCGATGGTGATGTTTTTCATAAACATTATCTGCTGCATCTGGTCGCCAGGTACGTTGTGAAACAGCCAGGCACTCAGTGCACAGAAGACGGCGAATGCCAGCGCTACCCAGCGGGTGAAGAAACCGAACAGAATCGCCAGGCCACCGCCCAGCTCAAGCAGAATAACCAGCGGCAACAGAATGCCGGGCACGCCCGCGGCCGCCATATATTCCTGGGTTCCCGCGTAGGCGCCAATCTTGCTGTAGCCGGCAACGATAAACATCACCGAAATCAGAATACGCCCGATCAATTTGCCGAAATCACACAGTGCACCGTTTTGCATAGCAGAGTCCTCGTAAATAGCCGTCGAGACGGAAAGTGTATGGAGTGACAACGCTGTTCAGTGTAATTCGACTTTTCGAAACAAAAATCGCAAATTATCGGCACGAATTTACGATTTTTTCGGACTTTGACGTGGTGTTTCCCCAGAAAGGGTTATCGGAGGGATTGTCAGAAGGTATCGCCAACCTCGCCGGTGCTAGCCGACCAGCCCGGCGAGGATCTGGTCCATCACCCGCGAGGCCTTGCCGCCCTCGCCGCCGGCAACCGGGTGGCAACCCGCGCCATTTAAGTGTTTGACCATGTTTTCGATATGGAAGAACTGGATATTCTGCGGATGAGGGATTTCCACCGACTCCGAGCCGCTGGCACTCTCCAGCACCAGAGCCGCATCGGCAAACACGGCAAAGCGGATACTGCCGCGGCTGCCGTGAATTACCACTTCATCGCCGTATTCGGCACAGCCAAAATTCCAGAAGCCGGAACCGGTGGCACCACTATCGAATACCCAGCAGGCGGATACCGCGTCTTCGGCGTCATACAGGTTTTGCTGGTTGACGGCGATGCCCTTGGCGTCGCGAATATCGCCAAGCAGATAAATAAACAGATCCAGACCATGGCAGGCCAGGTCAACAAAGTGGCCGCCACCGGATACGGCAGGATCGGTGCGCCAATTGTATTCCGCCGAAAGGTCCGCATCAGATGGAACCCGCGCATAGCTCCAGTTGATATGGCGCACATCGCCGATTTTGCCTTCATCCAGCCACGTCTTGACCTGCCTGAAACGCGGCAGGGAGCGGCGGTAATACGCGACAAACAATTGTGCGTCACGCCCTGCGAACGCCGCAGCGATTTCTTCGCACTCGGCGAAATTCAGCGCCATCGGTTTTTCCAGACAGCAGTGCTTGTCGGCGGCGGCAATTTTCAGCGCGTACTCGCGGTGGCTGCCCGGGGGAGTCGCCACATAGATGGCATCGATCTCCGGATCCTGAATCAGCGCGTCGGCATTGGCGTAGGTCTTTGGCACACCGTGGCGTTCGGCGTAGTCGGCGAGCTTTGCTTGATCGCGACGCATCACCGCCAGCAGCTCAGAGCCCTGTACCTTGTTAAACGCAGGGCCGCTTTTCAGTTCGGTGACGTTACCGCAGCCAATGATGCCCCAGCGGATCGGGCGGTTATTTTGTTCCATTTATCACAAACTCAGGTCTCAAAGTCTCTGGGGTATCTCAGTCCAGGGGCGGCAGGCTTTCGCGCAGGGCGCTCAGCAGCATGTTGGCAGCGGGGCCGGCGCAATCGCGGTCGGCAAAGAACAGGTACACCATCACATCCCTTTCCCAGGGCTCCTCGGTGTGCAACGGCAACAGGCGGTCGGCGCTGAGCGAATCGCGAATGCGCGGCTCCGGCAACCAGGCAAAGCCCAGGCCGCGTTCGATCAGGTCGATGGAGGTGTGCACATTGGTGACGGTAATACGCTCATCGGAGCCAAGCCAGCCCGCGTCCTGACGATTCTTCAGCGCGGAATCCCGCATCACGATCTGCCGCGTGGCCTTCAAGTCCTCGCGGTTTACCGGGCGGCCCAGGTGGTGCAGGGGGTGATCCGGGTGCGCCACCGGCAGGAATTTCACCCGCGTGAGCGGCTCGCCGACAAACCCTTGGGGGGCCCGGGCGGAGAGAATAAAGTCCACTTCCTGCTGCAGCAGTAACTCTTCGCCGCCCGACAAAACCGTCTCACGGATTTCCAGGCGGGTGTGCGGGTAGACTTCGGCGAAGCGCTCGACCGCGGTAAACAGGGCGTCGTAATCAAACAGCACGTCCACCGCCAGGCGCAGCTGGGCTTCAGTGCCGGCGGCGAGACTCTCGGCGACCGATTCCAGCGCCTCGGCTTCATTCAGCAGACCTCCCGCACGGTTCAGCAGTACGCGCCCGGCGTCGGTGAGTTCCGCCTTGCGCCCGCGCACTTCCAGCAGGGCAATACCCAGGCTTTCCTGCAGTTTGTGCACCGCGTGATTAATGGAAGACTGGCTTTTGTGCACGGCTTCCGCGGCCTGCGAAAAGCCGCCGTACTCCACCACCGCCTGAAACATGCGCCACTGTTCCAAGGTTACCTTGGCCATAGACTTTCCCTTGTCCGGATGCGATCAAAACCGATGCGCTCGAAACGCTCTGCGGTCGATCTGTCAATTTGTTCGAATATTAGCTGCGATTTTTTGCCATTTTCAGGCGATTTTATCGGCTTATACTGCCGGAAATGGAGGAGCAGAACCATGCAAAACGTCACACAGAACAGCGCAAATATCACCGGAACCCGTCCTGCAGCGCGAGTAGTGGCGGGGCATCCCTCCGCTGATGGCGCCGGGGTAAAAATTCATCGTGTCGCAGGTTTCCAGTCTGCGGACTTCAGTCCTTTCCTGATGATCGATGAAATCCGCTCGGAAAACCCCGACGACTACATCGCCGGTTTTCCACCACATCCGCACCGCGGCATCGAGACCCTCACCTATATGTTGAGTGGTGAGTTCGAGCACAAGGACCACCTGGGCAATCGCGGCGCTATTTCCCAGGGCGGCGCCCAGTGGATGCGCGCCGGGCGCGGCATTATTCATTCGGAAATGCCCTCGCAAGGGGAGAGCGGAATGCACGGCTTTCAGCTGTGGATCAACATGCCGGCCAAGGACAAGATGGCAGATCCGGACTGGCGCGATGTGCAGCCGGAGCAGGTGCGCGAAGTCACACTCGATGAGCAGGGCTCGATGATCCGCCTGATCGCGGGCCAGTGGCAGGTCGCCGGCGAGCCGGAATGCGCGCCACTGCTCGATGCCTCTGCCAGCGCCGCTGTGGCCGACCTGCGCCTGGCGGCCGGTGCCGAGATCAAGCTGCCGCTGCCGGCGGCGCACTCGGTGCTGGTGTATATCTACCGCGGCGCGCTGGATACCGGCCGCGGTGTGGTGGAGCGCGGCAATCTGGTGCTGTTTGGCGCAGGCGAATCGCTGCAATTAAATGCAGCCGAGGAAATGGGTGCACTGATCCTGCACGGCAATCCGCTGAATGAACCCATCGCCCATTACGGACCCTTTGTGATGAATACGCGGGAGCAAATCGAGCAGGCCGTGCGCGACTACAATAACGGCACCCTGACCGATTAAATTCAGCCGGGAAATTGCGCTCGCATTAGGGCGTTTTGTAGGGCACGATCCGCGCGCCCTACAAACCTGATGTAACCCCGGTATGGAGATTCCGCGCCCACATGGATGTCTATTACACCTTTTGTTTTATTGCCGCGGCCTCCGTTTTCCTCGGATTTCTCAACCAGTATGTGCTTCGCACCCAGACCACGATTGCGATTACCGCTGGCTCCCTGGCACTGTCGCTGATCGTTACCGGGCTGGGTAAGCTGGAGATCGTTGAACTGCGCGACTGGGCGGCACAGCTGCTGCCACTAATGAATCTGGAAGACCTGCTGTTGAAGGGCATGCTGGGCTTCCTGCTGTTTGCCGGCTCCCTGCATATTGACCTGTATATGCTGCGCAACCAGAAGGTTGAGATCACCGCACTGGCGATCTTCGGCACCCTGATCTCGACCTTTGTGGTCGGTTACCTTCTGTATTTCCTGCTCGGGCTGCTCGGCATGCCGGTGCCGCTGGTGTACTGCCTGTTATTTGGCGCGCTGATTTCCCCCACCGACCCCATCGCAGTGCTGGCGATCATCAAAAACCTGAGGGCGCCGTCGCAGGTGTCGATCCAAGTGGAGGGGGAATCCCTGTTCAACGATGGTTTTGGCATGGTGGTGTTCGCGGTGCTGTATGCGCTGGCGTTTCAGGGCACCGAACCCACATTCGCCGCCATCAGCCATCTGTTTATGGTGGAGGCGTTCGGCGGTATCGCCCTCGGTCTCGCCATCGGCGGGCTATTTCACTGGCTGATCTGCTCCACCAATGACCACAGCCTGGAATTGCTGCTCACCCTGGTGATTCCCACCGCGGGTTTTGCCACCGCCAATATCCTCGGGGTGTCCGGTGCGCTGGCGATGGTGGTATCGGGGATCATTATCGGCAACTTCACCCGCGAACACGGTTTCTCGCGGGTGAGCCAGCACGAACTGGACAACTTCTGGAACATTACCGAAGAGTTTCTGAACGGCATCCTGTTCCTGCTGGTGGGGCTGTTCCTGATCACAATCACCTTCGAGCCCATCGACTACCTGATGATTGTTGCCGCAATCGTGATTGTGCTCATCGGCCGGGTGGCCGCGGTGAGCATTCCATTCCAGTTCCTCAAGCGCCACCGCAGGTACCACCCCTATACCGAACGCATTCTGATCTGGGGGGGGTTGCGCGGTGGTCTGGCGCTGGCGTTGGCGATGTCGATACCGTCTGGAGTCTTAATAAGTCGCGAGGGAGGAGGGGGCACTCAGGACCTGGGGCACCTGTGGGTAGTGATGACCTACGGCGTGGTACTCTTTTCCATCGTGGTTCAGGGCTCCACCATTGCCCCGCTGATACGCCGCAGTCGCGAAGCGAATTATTCCAGCAACGTGCCGCCGCCGAACGCGGGGCAACAGGCGCAATAGACGCAGGCAGATAACGGGCTGCCAGCTTCAAGACCAACGGGTGCCGGGGGGCATCCATCTACAGCACATAAAATTCAAAACAGCGTTATGGCACAAGATAACTTTTTACTTCAGACCGTGATTTTTCTCGGCGCCGCAGTGATCTCGGTACCGCTGGCCAAGCGCCTTGGCTTCGGCTCGGTGCTGGGCTACCTGGTGGCCGGCGTACTGATCGGCCCCTATGCCTTTGGTCTAGTTGGCGACACCAGCGACGAGTTACACTTTGCCGAATTCGGCGTTGCGCTGATGCTATTTCTGATCGGCCTGGAACTACAACCCAGGAAACTGTGGGCACTGCGCGGGGCGATTTTCGGCACCGGTGGCGCCCAGGTGCTGCTGACCGCGCTGGCGGTCTCCGGATTGGCCATCGCCCTGTTTGGTTTTGACTGGCGCAGTGCCACCGCGGTCGGGCTGATCCTGGCGCTATCTTCCACCGCTATCGTGCTGCAATCCCTGTCGGAAAAAAATCTGCTGAAGACCGAGGGCGGGCGCAACGCATTCAGCGTGCTGCTGTTTCAGGACATCGCGGTTATTCCCATCCTGGCCCTGTTGCCGCTGCTGGCGACGGTCGAGATTGCCCCCGATCCCGATGACCTGCAGGGCTGGAGCTATGCGTTTGCGGTGCTGGGTGCAGTGATCGGGCTGATTCTGGCGGGGCGCTACCTGCTGACGCCGCTGCTGCGCATTGTGGTGGGCACCCGCACCCGCGAGCTGTTCACCGCCTGTGCGCTGCTGATCGTATTGAGTGCCGCGGCACTGATGAGCTGGCTGGAACTGTCCCCCGCACTGGGTACCTTTATTGCCGGCGTGGTGCTGGCGGAAAGCGAATTCCGCCACGAGCTGGAAGCGGATATCGAGCCGTTTAAAGGCTTGTTGCTGGGGCTCTTCTTCCTGGCGGTGGGCGCGACCCTGGATCTCGCGCTGGTAATGCAAAAGCCACTGTTGCTGTTCGGTTTACTGCTGTTGATGGTAGTGGTGAAGTTCATCATCCTGTTTGCGCTGGCGCGCATTCGCGGCATGGCGAAAGGGGAGGACTGGCTGTTTGCGCTGTCACTGGCGCAGGCGGGTGAGTTTGGTTTTGTACTGTTGGCCTACGCCAGCCAGAACCACGTTCTGCCGTCGGATGTCAGCAGTATCCTGATCGCGCTGATTGCACTGTCGATGGCATTGACCCCGCTGCTGCTACTGGCATACGAGCAGCTAATCCAGCCGAGATTTTTCTCCGGCCCGCAACTGCCGGATGTTGCCGACAGCGGCCCGCACGACGACGGCTCGCCGGTAATCATCATCGGTTACGGCCGCTACGGCCAGATTGCCGGGCGCATGATCAATGCCTGTGGTTTCGAGACAACCCTGCTGGAGCACAATGCAGAACAGCTGGAGATGGTGCGCCGCTACGGCATCAAGGCCTACTACGGCGATGCGTCCCGCGGCGACTTACTGCACGCCGCCGGCGCCGACAACGCCAAGCTCATCATCCTCACCCTGAGCGATCAGGCTGCGTCGCTGGATATCATTGCGCGCATTCAGAAGCACTTCCCGCACCTCACCATCCTGGCCCGTGCACGGAACCGCATGCACCAGTATGCGTTGATGGAAGCGGGGGTGAAGTATATCTACCGCGAGACCGTCGACAGCGCCATCGAAATCGGTGCGGGTGCGCTGGAGCTGCTGGGACTGTCCAAGCACCAGGCCCTGCGCGCGGCACGCAAATTCAAACAGCACGACCAACGCATGCTGGAATCGCTATTCCCGTACTGGCGCGATGAATCCCAGCATATTGCCCAGACCAAGATCTATCGCGAACAGCTGTTGCAGGCACTGCAGGAAGACCGACGCGACCCAGACCTGCACCTGGATCATCACTGGGACGACGGCGACAACGGAAGTAATAAGCAGCGCAAGCAGAAGAAAGGAAAAAAGGCGGTGCAGCCGGGGCTTTAATACGGGAACTTATTCCGGTGCAATTGCTCTAAACGGGACTGTTTCCTAAAAAATTAATAACGAGACTGCGCCGTGAAAAACCTGTTTGCCCGCCTGCTGCTATGTGGTGGGTTTGCCACACTGACCAGCTTCGCTTTTGCCCAAGTGCAAAGCTCCCCAGCTTCCGCGCCCAAACCGTACACAATCAAAGGCTCGCAGGTTGTGGATATCCACTCGCAAGCCAACGGCAAGGACTACGAGCTGTTCATCAAGCTGCCGCGCTCTTTCCACAACACCGAGCAGCAATACCCGCTGGTGCTGGTCAACGACGCCGACTATGCGTTTCCGTTGATCAGCAGCATCACCCGGCAACTGGGCGACCACGGCAAAAAGATTGAAGAAGTGGTGCTGGTGGGCGTGTCCTATTCCAAGGGCGATAACGGCGGGCTCAGCCGCACCCGGGATTACACACCCACCCCCTCGCCCTATGAAAAAGGTGGCCACTCCGATGCCGCGCGTCGGGCCTCCGGCCAATCGGCGAAATACATCCGCTTTCTCGCCGATGAGGTGCTCCCCTACCTCAGCAAACACTACCGTATCCATCCGCACAAAAAGATTTTTGTGGGGCACTCCTTTGGAGGCCTGCTCGGTGCATCGATTCTGTTCGACCAGCCCGAAGCATTCGACTACTACATCCTTGGCAGCCCATCCCTGTGGTATGACAACAAGGTGATCTTTGCAATGGAATCCGACTATGCCAAGCAGCACAAGGCACTGGATGCGCAGGTGATGATGGTGATCGGCGAATACGAAAACGGTAAACCGCACAGCCATTTCACCATGGTCGACGACATGCTGGCGTTTGAACAGCAATTGGAATCGCGGGATTACGCAGGTCTTGAGGTCACAACCAAGCTGATACCGGAGGAATACCACGTGAGTGTGTTTCCGACACTGATTACCGATGGATTACTGTGGGCAATTCCACGATCGAAGACGCTATAGGTTCGATATCCTCCGCGAAAGCTACTTCTTTTTCGGAGACGCTGTGCTGCCCGCCAGGATACCGCCATCGACCATCAGCTCGGTGCCGGTGACATATTTGGATTCGTCCGATGCGAGATACAGTGCGGCATAGGCCACATCCATCGGCTCGCCCATGGTGCGCAGTGGAATGTCTGCAGCAATTTTCTCGATAGCCTCCTCACGCTCAGCACCCTGACCCAATATCGAATCCCACAGCGGCGTGAGGATGGCGCCGGGGTGAATGGAGTTACAGCGAATGCGGTACCCCTGTTGCGCACAATACAGGGCGACCGATTTGGTGTGGTTGCGAATCGCGGCCTTGCTCGATGCATAAGCCGCAGCGCCGGGTATACCGACATTCCCCGAGCGTGAGGAAAGGTTAACAATACTGCCGTGCGCTGCCGGTTTCATCAGCTTGATCGCTGCCCGGCAACCCATTGCCACCCCCTCCACATTGACCTGGTGGATTTTCTGCCAGCTCGGCAGATTGAAGTTCTCCGGATCAAAGGGACCTTCGGTTTCCATAAAACCGGTAATACCGGCATTGTTGACCAGAATATCCAGCCTGCCGAACTGTTGCTCAATGGCGCTGGAAATCGAATCCCACTGGGACTCTTCGGCCACATCCAGATGGATATAGCGCGCTGCTCCGCCGATTTCAGAACACACTGCCTGGCCCAGGGCATCGTCGATATCGCTGAGAATGACGGTGGCCCCTTCTTGCTCAAACAACTCGGCGACCGCGCGCCCGATGCCTTTGGCGGCGCCAGTCACCAGCGCGACTTTATTTTCCAGTCGATGCATTTCGTGCGACCCCAATAATCAGTTATTCGGTTCCGGTGTTTGCCGGGGAGGCACGGCAAACTGCGCGCGCAAATAATTCACCAGTCTTTTAAGCTGTTCTTCATCCATTTTGTCGGCGAACCCGGGCATCATTTTTTCCTCACCATCAATGGTGCGACTAATGCCTTCCAGTATTGCCTGGCGCAAGTTGTGATCGTCTTTCGCGCCAACGGTTGAGTTCCGAATCAGCGATGGATAGTAACCATCCTTACTGCCGGTCCCGTCCACCCCGTGGCAGGTCGCGCAAAACCCCAGGTACAGTCGCGCACCATCGGCCTTTTTTCTTGGATCAATATCCCGCGACAACGGGTTACCGCGCAGGATGACCACGTCGGTGGCGGGGTTGCCGAGGCTCTGCCGCGGCATTCTGACTCTGCCTTTTACGGGGGGGATGTCCCGCAGGTACGTCACGATTGCGGCTATGTCACTGTCTTGCATGTTGGCGAGACTGTTTTCGATCGCCTCGGCCATGGAGCCGCCGGCCTGGGCCAGGCGGTTTACATGGCCGGTCTTTAAATACTGTGTCAGCTGCTCTTCTGTCCACTTGCCAATACCGCCGATTGGATCCGGCGTAATGTTGTACGCCTCCCAACCATCCAACACCGGGCCACCGGCGAGGAATCCTTTCTTGGTTTCGTCAAACGCTTTTGCCTGAAAGGCTAGGCCGCGGGGTGTATGGCACTCGCCGCAATGGGCTGGCCCCTGCACGAGGTAAGCACCGCGGTTCCAGGCATCACTTTTTTGCGGGTTCGGCGCAAAGGGTTTGTTGGGTGTAAACAGCAAATTCCAAAAATAGAGCGGCCAGCGTGCACTGAGTAATTGCGGGATTTTATTCGCTGGAGGTCTTTCATGTACCGGTGCGACACCGAACAGGAAATAGGCATACAGTGCCTTGATATCCTCATCGGTAATCTTCGCGTAGGAAACATATGGCATCGCCGGGTACAGGTTGCGCCCATCCTTGCCAACGCCTTCGCGCAGCGCGCGCTCGAATTCCTGCAGGGTCCAACCGCCGATACCGGTGGCAATATCCGGAGTGATGTTACTTGAATACAGTGTCCCCAAGAGCGGCACATGCATTGCACGCCCACCGGCATAGACTGAGCCACCCTCTGCGGTGTGGCAGGCTTTGCAATCAGCGGCAACCGACAGGTAGCGCCCCTTTTCAATCAGATCGGCGCGGTTCAGCTCCTTATTCACGGAGGCGGCCGCTGCTTCATCCCAGATTTCTTGCGCAACCGCATGCCAGCCGGCCAATAGACTGCCGACGAGTGCGATGGAAATTACATAGAGCCAGAGAAGACGCCGGTGCATCGCTGCTCACCCCTCCCTGAGCAGGGTGTCTGCCAGGCGCAGGGCAAGCGCGGCAATCGTCAGCGTTACGTTGACGGTACCCACGGAAGGCATCACCGAGCTGCCCGCAACAAACAGGTTGGGGTGGTCGAAGGTCCGGCAGTCCTTGTCGACAACCGAGTCCTCCGCACTGCTACCCATAATCGTGGTGCCGGTGATGTGATTGTTGGGAGCAAAGTCGTTGGCAAAGGTGACCTCGCTACCGCCCATCAGCTTGGCGATTTCCGCGTAGTGTTCACGGGTGTGTGCGGCGCTTTTCACCACATAGTTATCGATCGCGTAGGTAATTTGCGGACGCGGAATGCCGCTGGCGTCTTTTTCCGTGCTGCTGGGCTGAATGCGGTTTTGTGGCTGGGGTAAGATCTCGTGGAAACTGTTGAATTCCACATAGGTGGCGGCACGCTCGCGCAGTTGCTCGGTGAGACCAAGTACACCCACCGTTCCAGATTTTTGTAGTACCGCCTCGGTCGCTTTGTGTATCGCAGAGCCGTTCGACAAATGCAGTTTCTTGCCGGCGTATTCGCTGCGAAATGCACCGTCGCGAAAGCCAATGACCGAGGTCATCTCCTGAGGCCCACGTCCGGGCCACAACCGTTCATCGGCGTAGAAGTGGACGCCGGTACCCGGGTGATCCATCAGATTGCGCCCCACCATGTCCGAGCGATTGCCGATCCCGTTCGGGTGGTCGCGCGCCTCTGAGATCAGCATAAGTTTTGGCGTTTCGATGCCGTTCGCCGCGAGCACAAATTTCTTGCCGGTTACGCGATGACTTTCACCGCGGGGGTCCTTGTATTCCGCAGCGACAATCCGGTCACCCTCGGTCACGAGCCTGTTGACTACGGCGCTATCAATCAACTCTGCGCCATTGGCCTCGGCTTTCTCCACATGGACGATGCCGTTATACATGGCGCCAATCGGACAAATTGGCATGCAGTTATTGTTGCCGCAGCAGGTTGGTCGACCATCGTAAGGGCGGCTGTTGCGGGCGACGGGTTCGGTAACCACTTGCCAGGCGGGGTTGTGCCGGTTCATGCGCGTTTTGAGCCGCGCGTCATTGTAGGAGAGGGGCAAGGGCTGCATGGGGTAGGCCGCGCTGCGCGGTGAACCCAGCTCTTCATCTTTTGGCCCCCACACACCCAGTTCCTGTTCGGCGCGGTAGTACCAAGGCTCCAGATCGCTATATTCAATCGGCCAGTCCCGGCCAACCCCGTACAGACTTTTCAGCTTGAAGTCATTCGGCAAAAAGCGCCAACAGGAAGCCGCCCAGTGCCAGGTGGTGCCACCCACCACGCGAATATACTGTTGCTTGAATTTGTGGCTGCCCTTGAAGATCAGATAGTTGTTGGCGAATTCACCGTACTGCGGATGGGGTGCCCAGCGGGGTGACCGATAAGCGGCCATAAAGTCGGTCTTATCCAACTGGTTGCGAAACCGTTCCACCGTGCGCCAGCGCGCGACGCGCGGCCCCGCCTCGAGAATAAGCACGGATTTCCCCGCCCTGGCCAGCTCGTTGGCCACCAGTGCACCAGCCACCCCCGACCCGATTACCACATACTCCGCATCCCTGCTCGCCAAACCTAGATCCTCTTGAATTTCAGCTGTGGGGCCCTGGCCCAATCGCCGGGTTTGCCGGTGCAATAGCTGGGTACGGGAAGGGCATCCGAGGTGAGTCGATACATCAGTGCACGCTCATAGGTCACCAGCGTTGTGCCAACGGTACCGAGAAACCAGGCCGCGATAATCAATTGCGCGACCGGTGAATGGCGTTCGGCTTCACCGGGTTCGTCAGGCAAAAGATCGAGCTGCTGCGCAAAGCTCGGGTACTGGTCATTGAGCGCCACCAACAAGCGCGCCGCCACTCTTCGGTCTAATGGGGTATCGATGGGCAGTGGATAAAACAGCTTCTGTGACACGGAAAAAAATTTTTCCAGGCGGTGCAAGGCGCTTTCGGCACTGTCCGGCAAACGTTGCGACTGAGAGAAAACCGGCGCCACACTGCCGCCCACAAGGCTGGCACCTAAGACAAGTTGATGGCGGACAAATCTGCGTCGGGCAAGGCAGTTCGGCGCTGCGCTCGCAACTGCCCGCGCTTGCTCATCTTTGCACTTACCAGAGCCCACACCGCCCTCACAGAGTAACTCGCCATCCGTTACTGGCAGTATAGATAAGGCTGAGAGAGGGCCGCCGGAAAGAACAGTTACCCAGCGTAAATGGCAAAACTAGGACAATGGAACTGTTCGGCGGTTGTGCCCCGGCACCCACTCCGCACATGTAAGGATGAACCTCACGGCGCCTGCTCGACAAAGATGAGTGAGCGAGTATCAAAGCCGAGGGACTCAGCGCGGTTGATAAACCGCTGCTTCACCGCCTCATCCACGGTCGGCGTGCGGGACAGCAACCACAGATAAGAGCGGCTTGGACCCGCAACCATTGCATAGCGATAGTCCTGATCCAGATCGAAAATGATATAGGACCCGTAGAAGGGGCCGAAGAAGGAGACTTTCAGGTGGCCAATGTTGGGCGCGCCGACAAAGTATGCCTTGCCCTCTGCCTGCTGCCATTTGCCTTTTTCGGCATCGAACCCGCGGTTGACCACTCTGACACCGCCGTCTTCACGCATAGCGTACTCGGCAGTCACCCGAGTTAAGCCCCGCTCAAAAGAGTGGTCCAGGCGCGCGATCTCATACCATTTGCCCAAATAAGGCTCGAGGCGGAAGTCATCAATAGGTGTGACGCCCTGGGGTATCCCCGTACAGGCCGCATGCAGAATACTGACGGCAACCAGTAGTGAAACAGCGAGTTTCCTCAACGGCATCTTGCAACCCTCCGCGCGCGACCGCTCAATCATTCGTGCCTCTTAATTCACCCTAGCTCAGGCAACAGGACACTTCACTGGCCAGAATGAACCCCGCAGGAACATCCCTCTTTGGACGAAACGTTCGCCGATACTAGACTACCGGGCACCTCGACCCAGCCAGCCGAGCGCACACTCTGTGATCTCTATGGCCGCGTCGATTTATTGCGGAGGTTTAACTATGCAATCGGTAAACGCTGTACTCACCAAATTCTTTTTCGCACCTCTTATGCTCACCGCACTCGCGTGCATGCCCCTCAAAGCAGACGAAAGTAAAACCATCGCGGAAAACGCCGCAAATGCTGAGGCGCTGTCAACGTTAGTTGCCGCAGTTAAGGCCGCCGAATTGGTCGACTCACTGAAAGGCGATGGCCCATTTACGGTATTTGCCCCCACCAACGATGCCTTCGCTGCGCTGCCCGCGGGTACCGTGGAAATGTTGTTGAAGCCAGAAAACAAAGACAAACTGAAAAAAATCCTCACTTACCATGTGGTTCCCAGCAAAGCCACCGCGGAAATGGTGGTAGGACTGATTAAACAGGGCGGTGGCCATGCGAAAGTGAAGACGGTGGAAGGTGACGAGCTCACCCTGAAAATGATGGGTGACAAAGTGACCATAACCGATGCGAAAGGCAATACCGTAAACGTTGTTCAGGCAGACATCATGAATTCAAATGGTGTGGTGCATGTAATCGATGGTGTATTGATGCCGAGCAAGTAATTGCTTCGACACGCAATTACGGTAAATACGAAAACGGCAGCGCAGACGGCGCTGCCGTTTTCTTTTGTGCTAAATCCAAGTTCAGCCTGGTATGAGCGACAGGAAATACGCAGGTCGACTACATTTGCTTACCCGTATCGAAATGGTCACTCGCCCGCTGTGCGTCAACAGCCGTCGAGGCCGGATTGGTCGACCAATAATCTCACTTTGTTGGTTTATTGCTTTACACCAACTAAGCAGCGCACTTAGTCTCGGGAGTATCGTTATTCGCAGGAAAATATAATGATAAACCAGCAGAGCAAGCACAAGATTTTTCACCTCACGGCATGGGCCTGTCTCGGTATTTTGTTATCTGCATGCCACAGCGGACCAGAACAAAAGCCTGCAAAACCGACAAATCTTGAGACAGCGGCGGTCGTTGTTCCGGGGTCTCTGGTGGATCTGCGCAACTGGAAGATCACCTTGCCCATGGACAGCAATGGTGACGGCAAGATTGATGAAGTTGGGCCACCCAATATCATGCGCCTGTATGAGCCCCGCTTCTTTTACGGCAACGAAAAGGGTGAGCTGGTATTCACTGCGCCAAACAAGGCCATTACCACCGCGAATTCCACCAACACTCGCAGTGAGCTGCGGCAGATGATCGACCCGGTGAAATCCAAGACCAAGGCGCCCGGGAATAACTTTGTGCTGGCATCGCACCCCAAGGCAAATGAATACGGTGCGATCGGTGGCCGCTTGTCGGCGACCCTGGCGGTCAATCATGTAGCGGTCGAGGCTGCGCACCCCAATAAAAAACCGGCTTTCTCTGTGGTTGTCGGCCAAATACATGCCGGTAAAGACGCGAACCTTCTCGACGCTGGTTTCGGTTACGGCAACGAACCGCTCAAGATTTACTACAAGAAGTGGCCAGGTCACGAATACGGTTCCGTATTCTGGACCTACGAGCGCAATCTGGAAAAAGACAACCCCAACCGTACCGATATCGCTTATCCGGTATGGGGCAACACCTGGGAGTCCGCGGAGAACCCAGGCGACAAGGGCATCAAGCTCAATGAATCATTTAGCTATACGGTCGATGTAGTCGACAATGTCATGCAGCTCACCTTTGAAGCGGCGAATAAACCGCGCGTGGAATACACCATCGACCTTGCCAACAACGTTGACGCCAACGGTGAAGTAGACCCACTGGATAATCCCGCAGGCTATAGCGGTGACTGGTTCTACTTCAAGGCTGGCGCCTACAACCAGTGCAGCAGCAAAAATCAGCAGGGTATGTGGTATGCAGGCTGTGCCGGCTCGGGAATATGGGAGCAAGATCGCACTGGAGGTCACTATGCGCAGGCCAGTTTTACTTCCATCGAGTTAAACTGATCACTGAAAAATATCCATATAAAAAAGCCCGCGCAAAAAACGCGGGCTTTTTTATTTGAGAGCACTAGCACTCTCCTGAAAAACAATAACTATTCTACGGTCACCGATTTCGCCAGATTGCGCGGTTGATCCACGTCGGTGCCTTTCAGCAACGCTACGTGATAGCTCAATAGCTGCAGCGGTACGGTATACAGAATAGGCTGCAGACTTTCCGGTGCATCCGGCACCTCTACCACGGTGAGTCCTTCCTCGCTGTGGAATCCGGCCTCGGGGCTGGCAAAGACAAACAGCTCACCGCCACGCGCGCGCACTTCCTGCAGATTGGATTTCAGCTTTTCCAGCAGCTCGTCGTTAGGCGCGACGACGATAACCGGCATATCCGCATCGACCAAGGCGAGCGGGCCGTGTTTGAGTTCACCGGCTGGATAGGCCTCGGCGTGGATATAAGAAATTTCCTTGAGCTTGAGTGCTCCTTCCAATGCGATCGGATACTCCACACCGCGCCCCAGAAACAACGCATGATTTTTTTCCGCGAAGGCTTCACTGGTAGCCGCTACCAGCGCGTCCAGGCCGGTGAATTTTTCCATCAGTTTCGGCAACTGGTGTAAGGCACTGATCAGCTGTGCTTCGCGGTCGCCATCCATGCCATTGGCTTTGGCCAATGCGATGCAGAAAATTTGCAGCGCGACCAACTGCGTGGTGAAAGCCTTGGTGGAGGCGACACCAATTTCCGGACCCGCTTCGGTCATCAGATGCAGCTCGGACTCGCGCACCAGTGAACTGTTGGGTACGTTGCAGATAGTCATAGAGGCGAGATAACCCAGCTCCTTGGCCTGGCGCAGGGCGGCCAGGGTATCGGCAGTCTCGCCCGACTGGGAGATGGTGACAAATAAAGTGCCGGGGCGTACCGCGGTCTTGCGGTAGCGAATTTCGCTGGCCACTTCCACGGAGCAGGGCACCCCGGCCCAGTCTTCAATCCAGTAACGGGCAACCAAACCGGCGTGGTAGCTGGTGCCGCAGGCAACAATCTGTACCTGTTTTACTTTTGGCAGAATTTCATTGGCGGCGGTACCCAGTGCCTGCGACAGCACCGAGTGCTCGCCGATGCGCCCGGCCATGGTTGCTTCCACCACCTTGGGCTGCTCAAAAATTTCCTTCTGCATATAGTGGCGATAGCGGCCCTTGTCCGCGGCATCGTGACCACCTTGCAACTTGTTTACCGGGCGGCTGACTTCTTCGCCGGTTTTATCCCAGATCGCAATGGCGTCGCGGGTCACCTCGGCCAGGTCGCCTTCTTCGAGGAAAATAAAGCGGTCGGTCACCTGTTGCAAAGCCATGGGGTCGGAAGCAATAAAGTTTTCCTCGATACCGACGCCAATCACCAGTGGGCTACCCAGTCGCGCACACACCAGGTGTTCGGGCTCCTTGGCAGATACAACCCCAAGGGCATAGGCGCCGTGCAGTCTTTTGGTGGCATCAGAAACCGCTTCAAGCAGGTTGCGCCCCTCGCTGGCGAGAGAGTGAATCAGGTGTACCACTACCTCGGTGTCCGTTTCCGACTGGAACTCGTAGCCTTTTGCGAGCAATTCTTCGCGCAGCTCCTGGTAGTTTTCGATGATGCCGTTGTGCACCAGGGCGAAGTCACCGGATACATGCGGGTGCGAATTTTTGTCGGAGGGCACGCCGTGGGTGGCCCAGCGGGTGTGCGCAATACCGAGCTGACCGGAAGTGGGATTCTCATCCAGCGCAGATTCGAGATCGGCAACCTTGCCCTGGGTTTTGCGCAGCTGTAATTTGCCGTCGCCGTTCACCAGACACACGCCGGCCGAGTCATAGCCACGGTATTCCAACC
Organism: Microbulbifer agarilyticus; assembly: GCF_019800665.1. Classification (GTDB taxonomy): domain Bacteria; phylum Pseudomonadota; class Gammaproteobacteria; order Pseudomonadales; family Cellvibrionaceae; genus Microbulbifer; species Microbulbifer agarilyticus_C. The sequence continues at coordinate 270,977 of NZ_JAHVKO010000004.1, read as the reverse complement.
GGCGCAGGCCCTCGAGAAGGATACCGGTTACGTTGCGTTGCCCCAGGGCACCGACGATTCCACACATCTTGTTAACCTCAATTATTTATTGCTGTGCGAACGCTACTTGGCGTCCGCGCAAATCACCCGCAGCCCTCTGCTTTCGAGCTGCGCACAAACCTTGTCTTCAATACCGCTATCGGTGACCAGGGTGCCGAACATTTCCCAGCTCAACTCCAGATTAGGGATACGGCGCCCGACCTTGCTGGACTCCGCCATCACAATCACCTCGCGAGCGACATCCGCCATCACTCGTGACAGGCCGATCTGTTCGTTGAAAGTGCAGGTACCCCGATCAAGGTCGATACCATCGGCGCCAATAAAGGCCTGATCAAAGTCGTAACCACGCAATACCTGCTCGGCCACCTGCCCCTGAAAAGCCTCGAAGTGCGGATCCCAGGTGCCGCCGGTCATCAGCAGGGTGGGTTCGTTTTCCAGCTCGCGCAGCTGATTGGCCACGTGCAGGGAGTTGGTCATCACCACCAGGCCGCGCTTGTGGTTAAGCTCCGGAATCAGGCCGGTGGTGGTGCGGCCGTAGTCGATAACAATGCGGTTGTGATCGCGGATCAGCTCTGCGGCGGCGCGACCGATGGCGCGTTTGGTTTGCGACAGCGTGTCTTCCGTCATCAATTCCCGGGGCAGGGGGATGGCACCACCGTGGCGACGCAGCAGCAGGCCGCTGTCTTCCATGGCCGCCAGATCCTTTCGGATCGTAACTTCCGATGTTTCGAACCGACGCGCCAATTCTTCGACACTGGCTTCGCCGGCCTCGTTGATCAGGCTTAGTATCTGGTGACGCCTCTGCTGGGTATTCCGTTTCGACATGGTTTCACATCTTTCGTTTCGAAAGATAATGATAGCAAAACGAAACTTATAATCACAAGGCGATTTTCCCGTCTATTCCCCGGTCTCCAACTGCTCTCGCATAGTCTGTAAAAATCGCGCGAGCTCACCACCTGTCACCGCACGGTGGTCTGCAGTAATGGAGAGCGGCAACAGCTTGCGTACCCGCGCCTTGCCTTTGTGCGGTAACACCGCCTTGTGTGCGCGGCCAGCCCCGACAATGCAGACCAGCGGCGGCACCACCACCGGAGTGGCGAAACGGCCCGCGAGGCTGCCGAAGTTCGACAGGTGGATGGTGGCGCCCTGCAGGTCTTGCTGCGGAATACCGCCATCTTCCGCCTGCTGTTTAAAACGGGCGATCGCTGCCTGCAGATCCTGAGGTGAAAGTGCTGCGACATCCTTTAGCACCGGCACATACAGGCCTTTGGATGCATCCACCGCCAGGCCCACGTTAATCGGGGCCTGCGGCTGCAAGGTATCGTTGATGAAGTACGCATTGAGGTTCTGCTCAGCCGACGCCGCTTCGACCATTGCCCGAAGCAAACGGACGGTCGCATTAGTGCCTTTTGGCCAGCGCGAAATATCCACCTCATCGCACAGGGTCATGGGGCAGATCTGGTCGCGGCTCTGAGCCATCACCATCGCCATGGCGCGGCGCGCAGGTTCAGCAGAGGCGGACGGTATTGTTGGCGCAACCAGCACACCATCGGATTGCGACGGCGCCTGCACCCGTATCGACTCCTGCCGCATAGACTCCTGCCGCATCGACTTCTGCTGCCGCATAGACATTGTTGCGCCGGTGGCGGCAGCGCGCACTTCGGCTTCACTAAAACGGGAACCCGCGGGGTGAAGCCTGGAAAGATCCACACCCAATTGCCGGGCCAGTGCTCGCACCGCGGGCGTGGCGCTGCGTGGGCGGTTGGATACGGGGTGATGTTCCTGTGTCAGCGCCTGACCGCCGGCTTCGATTTTGCCAACAACCGTGCCGGTATCGGGCATTTTCGCCGACGTTTGCGCTATTTCACCCTGCTTGAAGCCGATAAGCGGTTGACCGGTATTCAGAGTTTGCCCCGCGGCGACAAAGCACTTTTCCACCACACCAGCGTATGGCGATGGCACCTCTACCAGGGCCTTGGCAGTTTCCACGGTGACCAGGGGCTGATCCGCGGCAACGCTGTCACCTTCCTGGACCAGCCACTCGCGGATGGTGGCATCTGGCAGGCCCTCGCCCAGATCAGGCAGCTTGAAGATCTTCATGGCAACGCCTCTCCACCACTCAGTGCATTGGCGCTTATAGAGGAACCGGGCTCACAGCGCGAATACTCCAGTGCGGTGCGGGCCCCGGCGAGTATGCGCTCGACGCCAGGCAAGTAGGCACCTTCCAACTGGTAGTAGGGCATTACCGTGTCGTAGCCGGTAACGCGCTGTACCGGCGCTTCCAGCAAATCGAAGGCGTACTCCTGAATCTGCGCGGCAATCTCGGCGCCGAGGCCACCAAAACGCGCGGCTTCATGTACCACTACGCAGCGCCGGGTTTTCTCCAGGGAATCAATAATCGTGTGGATATCCAGCGGCTTGAGCGTGGCGGGGTCGATCACTTCCGCCTCGATGCCGCTGGCGGAGAGTTGCTCCGCCGCCTCGAGGGTTTCTTTGACGCTGGCACCCCAGGCAACGAGGGTCAGGTCACAACCTTCCCGCAGCACAAACGCGCGATCCAGCGGCAGTGCTTCGCCGTCATCGGGTACCGGTTGTTTGGCGGCGCGGTAAATGCGCTTCGGTTCCAGGAACAGCACCGGGTCTGGATCGCGGATGGCCGCCAGTAGCAGACCGTAGGCACGCGCGGGCGAGGAGGGCACCACCACGCGCAGACCGGGAATGTGCGCGAAGATTGCCTCGGTGCTTTCACTGTGATGTTCTGGTGCGTGAATGCCGCCGCCATACGGCGCGCGGTACACGACGGGACAACTGAGCCGGCCGCGGGTGCGGTTGCGCATGCGCGTGGCATGGCTGAGGATGTGGTCGAGGCCAGGATAGATAAATCCCATAAACTGGAATTCGGCGACCGGGCGCAGCCCTTGCGTGGCCATGCCCACGGCGACGCCGGCGATCATGGTTTCCGCAAGTGGTGTGTCGAGTACGCGCGCCGCACCGAAACGCTCCTGTAAGCCCTCGGTTGCCCGAAATACGCCGCCGTTCGCCCCAACATCTTGCCCAAACACCACAACTTCGGGGTTGTTTTTCAGCTCGAATGCCAGCGCCTGGGTTACCGCTTCCACCAGCGTTATCGTGTTTTGCTGATCCCCCATTTATGCACCGGCCCCCTGTTGCTGTTCATCGCGCAACTGGTCGTACTGTTCATACAAACCCTCAGGTAACTGTGCATACAGGTGATCGAAGATGGCGGTGACCGGCTCAGGCGTCCGCGTTTGCCAGTTGCCCAGCGCCATCTCCATGGTCGTGGCCAACTCCCGATCCAGGTCCTGCTGTTTGGCGTCGCTCCACAAACCCTGTTCACGCAAGTAGCGATCCAGGCGCTTGATCGGCTCCCACTGCCAGGCTTGCTGCAGAGCTTCGGCACTGCGATAGCGGCTGGCGTCGTCCGCGGTAGTGTGATCGCACAGACGATAGGAAATCGCCTCGATCAGCGCGGGCCCATCGCCATTGCGCGCTCGTTGCAGCGCATCTTGCACCGCCCAGGCCACCGCTACCACATCGTTGCCATCCACCTGCAGCGCGGGGATCCCGGCAGCGACGGCTTTTTGTGCAATCGTCTGGGTCGCGGTCTGGCCGTGGCGCGGCACCGAGATGGCCCACTGGTTATTGTTCACCACAAACACCACCGGCAGCTTCCACACCCCGGCGAGATTCATCGCTTCGTAAAAGTCGCCCTTAGAAGTCGCGCCCTCGCCACTGCTGGCGACGGCTGCCTGCAACGGCACACCTTCCTGTTGATGCCGCTGTTTCAAGGCAAAGGCGGCGCCCACTGCGTGCAGCATTTGGGTAGCAATAGGAATACAGATCGGCAGGTCGCTGGGAGAGTGCTGGAAGTTCTGCCCGCGCTCATCCCCCCCCCAGATGGCAAGAATTTCTTCGATGGTAACGCCGCGCTCCAGTAGCGCGCCGGTTTCGCGGTAGTAGGGGCAATAGACATCATCGGCGGCCAGGGCATTGCCAGTGGCGATGCCGATGGCTTCCTGACCGAGGGTGGAAGGGTAGGTGCCGAGGCGGCCGGTGCGCTGCAGTTTTACCGCGCGATCATCCACCAGCCTGGCCAACTGCATTTGCCGATAGCAATGGGTAAGCCAGTCCGGCGTGGCAAATTCAGGTAGCGACTGTATTGCCTTGCCCTGATTGTCCAGATACTGGAGATGGGCAATATCAAAGGAAGCTTGCAACTGCAGGCGGGGTTTGTGCATCGGCGCGGTCCCTGGATTCCGATGCTTGTAGTGTAGTTGGAGGTAACCGGGTTCGATTTTTCGCGGTTCGGTGGCGGCAAATCACCGGGGATTATTTTTCGAAACCGAGCTGGGCGCCCCCCAGTAAACCCATCCCTGGGCGCTGCGTCGGCGACGTCCTGTCGCCGACGCTTTCGAAAAATAATCCCCGGCACTTTGCCTTCTCTTGACCCCATCTACTTCGTTAGTGGAGCAGGAAAGTTCTTACGAAGTGAATTGGATTCGACTGAAGGTCGAGTACCGGGTGCAGATTTTCAGGAGCGTCGCAAACAGGGATGTTTGCGACGCAGCGTACATGGATGTACTCGCAGCGGTCCTGAAAATCTGCACCCGGTGCTCCACCGCCACCCTAATAGCTTAAAAGCACCTGAAGTATCGAGCTCAGGACTTCTTGGTAGGCCGCTGCCAGCCACCAATATTTCGCTGCTTACCACGGGCAACAGCCAGTTCGTCAGCACTCACTTCACGGGTAATTGTTGAGCCAGCGCCGATGGTTGCACCAGAACCGATGGTTACCGGCGCCACCAGCGCCGAGTTAGAACCGATAAAGGCGCCATCGCCAATAATGGTTTTGGATTTGTTCACGCCGTCGTAATTACAAGTGATGGTACCGGCGCCGATATTCACGCCTTCTCCCACTTCCGCATCACCGACATAGGAAAGGTGATTGACCTTGCTACCCAGGCCGATTTTAGCTTTTTTGGTTTCGACGAAATTGCCGACTTTTGCCCCGTTGGCCAGCTCGGTCCCCGGGCGTAGGCGCGCGAAGGGACCAATGGTGCAGGCTTCGCCGACGCTTGCATCTTCAATAATCGAATTGGCCTCCAGCACCGTACCCGCGGCCAACTGGCAGTTTTTCAGCAGACAGTTGGGGCCAATCTTTACACCATCACCGAGAGTGACGTCACCTTCGAACACGCAGTTGATGTCGATGGAAACGTCTGCGCCGCAGGCAAGGGTTCCGCGTACATCGAGACGCGCAGGATCGAGCAGGGTGACGCCGGCGGCCATCAGGTCTTCGGCATTTTCTGCCTGCAGTGCACGCTCCAGTTCCGCCTGCTGGGCACGGCTGTTTACACCGGCGACCTCGTTGGGGTCATCGGCGATAACACCAGTGACGGCGATATTCTCACTCACGGAGCGCGCGATCACGTCGGTTAGGTAGTACTCACCCTGGGCATTATTGTTGGAGAGCTCCGGTAGCCACTGAGCCAGCAGGTCAGCCGGCGCCGCAAGAATACCGGTGTTGATTTCGGTAATTTTGAGGGTGTCGGCGTCAGCATCTTTCTGCTCGACAATCGCCTGCACCGCGCCGGACTCATCGCGTACGATGCGCCCGTAGCCACTCGGGTCATCCATCACCACCGACAACAACGCAGGGCCCGAGGCAGAAGCCTCGAGCAAGCTTTGCAGTGTCGCGGTTTTTACCAGTGGCACATCGCCGTAGAGCACCAGTACTGTGGCGCCCTTGCGAAAATTCGGAATTGCCTGGGCAACGGCGTGGCCGGTACCCAGCTGTTCGGTCTGCTCGACAAATTGCACACCGCTATCGGCACAGCGCTCGCGCACGAGGTCCGCACCGTGACCGATAACCACGGTAATACTTACGTCACCGAGCCCCTTGGCCGCATTGATCACCCGCTCCAGCATCGGCACGCCACCAATGGGATGCAGAACCTTGGGAAGATTGGAGCGCATGCGGGTGCCTTTACCCGCGGCGAGGATGACAACGTCGATAGCCATGAGAATCCTTGGAGAATTAACAACAGGAGAAAGTGTGATTGGACACCCCTCTTTATAGATAGATACCAATCATTTTTGCTGGAGGCGGATTGTTACGGCTCAAGTCCACGACCGCAAGCACTCCGATGCAGCATGTTGCCAACGGTGCCTTGGTGTGCGGCAAACGGCTTGTGCAGACGAAAATCTCGCCAGCTTTGAATATACCGACTTTTATTCCGTTCGGCGTCTATTCATTGTTTTTTACCGACGTTTCGGTAGTTTTTCCTGAATACAGATTTCTCTAGTGCGGCCCAAACTCGTAGGTTGCGCTGTTCAAGACAACTCCAGTAAACCGGGAGCTCGAGATGATAAAAACCAAAGTCAGCCAGCTGGCACGCCTGATCGGCGGTGCCAGTCTCGCCCTGACCCTGCCACTGGCCGCGGCCGCGGAAGAGGCGAAGAAGGAAGCGGACAAGTGGGACGTGAACAAACCGCCCTACGAGTTCAAATCCATACCGCTGGACACCCGCGAAACCACGTGGAGCAACCTGGACATCAGCCCGGACGGCAAAACCATCCTGTTCGATATGCTGGGTGACATCTATGAAATGCCCATCGACGGCGGCAAGGCCACCTCGATCACCAATGAGATTGCCTGGAATACCCAGCCGCGCTTCAGCCCGGACGGCAAATCGATCGTCTTCGTGAGCGACCGCGACGGTGCGGATAATGTGTGGATCATGGATCGCACCGGCGACAACCTGCGTCAGCTCACCACCGAACGTGAAAACCTCGTGCACGCACCGAGCTTCAGCCCGGACGGCCAATACCTGGTTGCGCGTAAAGGCTTTATGAGTGGCCGCAGTATCCCCGCCGGTGAGATTTGGATGTACCACTATGGCGGTGGTGAAGGCCGCCAGATCAAGGCGCGTCTTGGTGGCGATATCGCCCAGAAGAACATTTCCGATGCGGTGTTCTCCCCGGACGGTCGCTACATCTATTACACCATCGACACTACCCCGGGCACCGTGTGGGAGTACAACAAGAACTCCACCAAGCAGCTCTTTGCCATCAACCGCTATGACCTGAATGACGGCAAGGACGAGACCTTTGTCTCCGGCCCCGGCGGCTCCATCGCCCCAATGCCCTCCCCGGACGGCAAAAAACTGGCCTTCGTGCGCCGTCAGGACTTCAATACCGCGTTGTTCGTGAAAGACCTGAGCACCGGTCTGGAGACACCACTTTACTCCGAGCTGGAGCGCGACCTGCAGGAAACCTTCGGCTCCCACGGCAACTACGTACAGTACGACTGGATGCCCGACGGCAAATCCCTGGTGGTGTGGAGCAAGGGCAAGTTCCTGCGCATCGCCGCCGACGGCAGCAGCCTGCAAAGCGGCGCACGCGAAATCGTCGCGCACATCCAAACCGACAAGCAGGTCGCCGATGCGGTTCGCTTCCCGGTCGATGTGGCGCCGGATGCATTCAACGTAAAGATGATTCGCTGGGCGCAGAAGTCTCCGGATGGCAAGCAGATCGCCTTCCAGGCACTGGGTAAAATTTACGTACAGGACGTTAAAAGTGGTGAACGTCGCCGATTAACCCGCCAGGATGAGCACTTCGAGTTCTATCCGAGCTGGTCCCGCGACGGCAAGCAAATCACCTATGTATCCTGGGACGACGAAAAACTGGGCCAGGTACGTGTGGTATCTGCGCGCAGTGGCCGCGGCAGGAACATCACCCAGGAGCCCGGCCTGTATGTGGAGCCGAGCTTCTCCCCGGATGGTGAACAGGTAACCTTCCGCCGCTTTACCGGTGGCTACCTGCTGAGCCCCGAATACTCCCTCGAGCCGGGAATTTACCTCGCCGACGCCGATGGCGATTGGCAGCGCCGTATCGCGAAGTCCGGTTACGAGCCGCACTTTGGTGCCGACGGTGAGCGCATTTACTTCTCCGAGTACATTTACGGCAACGGTGGCAAGCGTGTCTTCAAGAGTGTCGACACCAACGGTAAGGACGAGCGTGAACATCTGCACGGCGCAGAAATCACCTCCTTCCGCCTGTCACCGGACGGTCGCTGGGTAGCGTTTACCCAGGACTTCAAGGCATTTGCCGCCCCGTTTATGCACACCGGCAAATCTGAATCCATCGGCCCCAAGGCCAGTGCGGTCAAGGTAACCCAGGTATCCAAGCGCGCCGGTGAGAACCTGCACTGGTCCGCCGACAGCAACACCCTGGGTTGGGCCCACGGCCCGAAACTGTACGAGCGCGAACTCAAAGACGCCTTTGGCTTTGTCGCCGGTGCGCCGGAGCAGCTACCTGAGCCCGTTAGCGATGGGACCGACCTGAGCTTCGAGCAGCCGTTTGCCAACAGCGGCAAACTGGTGGCCCTCACCGGTGGCACCGTGGTCACCATGCGCGATTCCGAGCAGACTCGGGAAGTGATTGAAAACGGTGTGGTGCTGTTCCGCGGCAATCGTATTGTGGCGGTTGGCGCAACCAGTGAGGTGGAAATCCCGGTGGGCACCCAGCGTATCGATGTAACCGGCAAAACCGTACTGCCGGGGCTGATCGATGCCCACGCCCACGGCGCTCAGGGACGCGAGGAAATCATCCCGCAGCAGAATTGGAACCTGTATTCCAGCCTGGCCTTTGGCGTGACCACCATTCACGACCCCTCCAACGACAGCAGTGAGATCTTCTCCGCTGCGGAAATGCAGAAGGCCGGCATCATCAACGGCCCGCGCATTTACTCCACCGGCACCATCCTTTACGGCGCCAAGGGCCCCGGCTACAAAGCCAAGATCAACAGCCTGGAAGACGCGGAATTCCATGTGGAGCGTCTCAAGGACATGGGCGCAATTTCCGTGAAAAGCTACAACCAGCCGCGCCGCGAACAGCGCCAGCAGGTACTGGAAGCAGGCCGTAAACACGGCATCATGGTGGTGCCGGAAGGCGGCGGTAAGTACCAGCACAATATGAATATGATTGTGGACGGTCACACCGGTGTTGAGCACTCACTGCCGATCGCCAATATTTATTCCGATGTGCAGCAGCTGTGGAGCCAGACTCAGGTAGGTTATACCCCCACCTTCGTGGTGGCCTACGGCGGCCTAACCGGCGAATACTACTGGTACGATCACACCGAGGTTTGGAAGAACGAGCGCCTGACGCGCTTCACTCCGGACTTTATCGTCAACCCGCGCTCTATCCGTCGCGAGCGCGCGCCGGATCACCACTACAACCACTTCAATGTGGCCAGCCACGCCAAGCAGCTGCGCGACCAGGGCGTTACCGTGCATATCGGTGCCCACGGTCAGCGCGAGGGCCTCGGTGCCCACTGGGAAATGTGGATGATGGAGCAGGGCGGCTTTACCCCGTGGGAAGCGCTTCGTTCCGGCACCATGGATGGCGCCCGCTATCTGGGTATGGATAAGGATCTGGGCAGTCTGGAGCCTGGCAAGCTGGCGGACATCATCGTGGTAGACGGCAACCCGCTGGAAAACCTGCGCCTGTCCGAGAACATCAAATACACCGTGATCAACGGCAAGGTATTTGATGCAGCCACCATGAACGAAGTCGACGGCGACCAGCGTCTGGCGTTCTTCCATGAGCGCCTGCCGGTCAGCGCCATGCCGACCCCGACCGCGGAAGCGATCCAGGAGAAGCAGGAGCGCCATCACTGGGTGCACTGATTTCCCATTACCCATAACAAAAAAGCCCGCGAAATCTCGCGGGCTTTTTTGTTTTTGCGAGACCAATTTTTTAATGGCTGCGCTCGAGTAATTTCTGCGCTCTGGCACGCAAGTCTTGCGAGTGGCTCCAAGCCACAACGCGCTCCAGATATTCCCGGGCCTGATCAGCTTCTCCCAGATGCGCCAGGTAAAACCCGATCGCCGCATTGAGGTTCAGGTGATTGGGCTGCTGGTGATGGGCGCTCAGCATAATTTGTAGCGCCGATTCGCTTTCGCCCTTTAGCTGATACACCACCCACAGCGTGCGGTAGCCGGGCAAGTAGTTGGGCCCGGCCTGTACAGCAAGCTTGCCGTACTTTGCCGCCTTGGCGTAATCGTCCTCATCCCACTTGCGGGTTTGGCTGAGTGCTTGCAAGCGCAGCAAATAGTAACGCGCAAGGTTTGCCGCGGTGAGGTGGCTGACAAGGCCGTATTCACCGACATCCTGCAGCATTTTCTCGCCAAATTTAAAGTTGCCTTTCTCAGCCTCGATCACCGCCATAGCAGTCAGATTCTCGGGCCAGCCGAGTCCCTGCTCTTCGCTTTGTTGCAAGTAATTCATCGCCAGTAAGGACTTTTGCAAATCGAGCGCCTGATTCGCCAGCAGGAACAAGCGCTCGTTTTTATTTAACGCGCGACGGGGGATGGAGTAGGAATATTCCGGTATATCCAGGCTGTAACGATGAATATCGTCGCGCATATAGGAGAGCATTTCCCGCTGTATATCGGCGATGGGCTTACCGAAATACTCGGTAAAGCTGGTAACAGGCTCGTCGCCTGCAGCAGCGGCGCGCAGGTAATTTTCGGTAGCGGTGCGATAGTCGGGGTGGCCGGCATTGTGGCCCAGTTGCAGGTAGTGGGTCAGCAACCAGGCACTGGCATAGTAGTTATTCCAGTAGCGGCTGTTGTCACGGCCATTTGCTGACGTGAGTGATGGTGGCGATAGTAGCTGTTCGATCGTTAGCGGTGCGTCTTTGGCCCACGCGCTCAGTCGCCATTCCGGCAGGCCGCCCACCAGCACAGTATTTTTGCGCAATTCCGCGCTCGCCAGCAGTTCGGCGAAGCCTTCCGCGTACCAGCGCGGGTAGGTCATAGTGCTGTGTTCGCGCATCAGGTGGTGTACATACTCATGGAATATGAGTCCGGAACCGGTAATCCCATGATCACCGTCGCGGGAGAAAATTACCGGGCCATGCCAGGTCTCCCGGTAAAACCCGGCAATTTTTTGATCGCCAGAGAACTTCTGAAATTCGGTGGAGTTGCGGAAATGGAATACCCGCAGTTTTGTGTTTTCGGGAATCTCTTCAAGGCCGGTAAAGGAGAGGGCGGTGCGGCGGAAGCGCTCCAGATCGCGCATCAACGTGTTGACGCGCTGCTCGGAAACGTCGGAATACACGGTGAAGTTTTCCGACTGGTATTCATGCCACTCGGCGGCAGACAAGCAGGGGCTGAGCAGCACCAAGGTAAACAGGGCGCTCATACGCAAGTATTTCGTCACAGACATCTATTACCTCTGCATACCCCATTTGACAGGACGTTAGTCCAGCGCGGAAATTGCTGTCATCCAGCCAATGAGCCTAAGAACCGACGACAGTTTGCTCACAATCCTGGCGCACCGTGTCCTCGATCCAAGTGCGCAGGCGCAGAACTTCTTGTTCGCCGAGTTCAATAGCTTCGCCGGCGCGGGCGTATTCATTGCCGCCGATCTCGCCTACCTTGGGCCTGATCAGCACGTCCGGTGGCGCGCCCATCATGCGGGTGCGCTTGTGCCGGCGCTCCAGAATCTCCATGGCCCGCCGCATAGTATCGAACATGCCCGGCGGGCTCGCTTTGCCTTCGCGACTGCCACGAAAGTGATTCAATTGTTCGCGCCCCTGTTCCACCAGCCGCGATAACCCCTCGGTAAAGCTACTCTCCTGTTCGCCACCACCGGATTCACGCTGCTCAATTTCTTCACTTTCTGCCTCCAGCAGGAGCTCATCGGCCTCAGGCGACGCGGCGCTAATAACACTGCGCACTTCCCCATGCTCACGGTCCATTAACGGCGCCGCATCTTCGGTAACGTCGACAGCGATCACCGTGGTTGCACCCATGGCGCGACACACATCCACCGGTACCGGGTTGGACACGGCGCCATCCACCAGCCAACGACCGGAGAGATCCTTGGCGGATAGCAGGCCCGGAATTGAACAGGACGCGCTTACTGCTTCCTGAAGATTGCCCTGTTGCAGCCAGATTTCTTGTCCGCTGTGCAGATCGGTGGCGATGGCGGTGAACGGAACCGGCAACTCCTCGATCTGCTTGTATTCCACCTCTTCGAAAAAGGTGCGAAATGGCTTGATACCACCGATGACCCCGCCGCTCAGCGTCCAGTTGATGTCGAGCAGTGATAACACCTTCCAGTTATCCAACAGACGCGCCCACTCTTCGAGACGATCCAGGTGCCCGGCAGAATAGGCCGCACCGACAAATGCACCCATGGAGGTGCCGGCAATCACGTGCGGGCGTATGCCCATTTCTTTCAGCGCGCGCAGCACGCCTATATGAGCAAAGCCTTTTGCCGCACCGCTGCCGAGGGCAAGGCCAATACGTGGGGCACCGTTTTTCGTTCCATTTACCATGTGGATTCCAATTCCGGTATTTAACTGGATAAATAATGACGCGGCTTGGCCGGGATTGAAATGACAGGCACAAAAAAAGCAGCCGAAGCTGCTTTTTCAGACCTGCTGTAGGAAGCAGATGCGCGTTACTTGCCGGCTGCCTTGCGGATCGCCTGCAGGGTGCGCAGACGGGCTTCGGCTTCGGCGAGTTGCGCGGAAACGCGGGCGTAGTCGATATCCGCCGGGGCGCTGCGCAGGGCGTGTTCCGCCTCTTCGCGTGCCTTTTTGGCTGCATCTTCGTCGATATCGCGCTCGGCGATGTCGGCCAGGATGGTTACCATGTTCGGCTGGATTTCGGCATAGCCGCCGCTCAGGAACAGCACCTCTTCATCACCATTGTCTTTGATGATGCGTACCGGGCCGGGCTTGAGGTGGGTGAGCAGCTGCGCGTGACCGTAGGAGATACCGAGCTCCCCTTCGACGCCGCTGACAATCACCATCTTCACCAGACCCGAGAAGAGGGATTCCTCTGCGCTAACAATGTCGCAATGTACAGTCATAGCCATAAGGCTACCTCATTCTCAGCTGTTTGCCTTGTAAGGCCCGGCGAAAACCGGGCCTCACGCGCGTGCCTTACTTCTTGTTGGCTTTCTCGACGGCTTCGTCGATGGTGCCGACCATGTAGAAGGCCTGCTCTGGCATATCATCGTATTCGCCGTTCAGGATGCCCTGGAAACCACGGATGGTTTCTTTCAGGGAAACGTATTTGCCCGGTGCACCGGTAAATACTTCCGCTACGTGGAACGGCTGGGACAGGAAGCGTTCGATCTTACGCGCGCGCGCTACGATCTGCTTATCTTCCTCGGACAGTTCGTCCATACCCAGGATCGCGATGATGTCCTTCAGCTCTTTGTAGCGCTGCAGTACAGACTGTACGCCACGGGCTACAGAGTAGTGCTCCTCACCAATCACCTGCGGATCCAGCTGACGGGAAGTGGAGTCGAGCGGGTCAACAGCCGGGTAGATACCCTTGGCGGCGATGTCACGGCTCAGTACTACGGTGGAGTCCAAGTGGGCGAAGGTGGTCGCCGGAGACGGGTCGGTCAAGTCATCCGCCGGTACGTATACCGCCTGGATGGAGGTGATGGAGCCAGTCTTGGTGGAGGTAATACGCTCCTGCAGAACGCCCATCTCTTCCGCCAGAGTCGGCTGGTAACCTACCGCAGACGGCATACGGCCGAGCAGTGCGGATACTTCGGTACCGGCCAGGGTGTAACGGTAGATGTTGTCTACGAACAACAGTACGTCACGACCTTCGTCACGGAATTTCTCGGCCATGGTCAGACCGGTCAGGGCTACACGCAGACGGTTGCCGGGCGGCTCATTCATCTGGCCGTAAACCATCGCTACCTTGGACTTGGCAAACTCTTCGACGTTAACAACGCCAGCTTCCTGCATCTCGTGGTAGAAGTCGTTACCTTCACGAGTACGCTCACCTACACCCGCGAACACGGACAGACCGCTGTGCTCGGTGGCGATGTTGTTGATGAGCTCCATCATGTTTACGGTTTTACCTACACCGGCACCACCGAACAGACCAACTTTACCACCCTTGGCGAACGGACATACCAGGTCGATTACCTTGATGCCGGTTTCCAGCAATTCGGTGGAGCTGGACTGCTCTTCGTAGGTTGGTGCAGCGCGGTGGATAGAGGAACGCTCTTTCTCACCGATAGGGCCACATTCGTCAATTGGGTTACCCAGTACGTCCATGATACGACCCAGGGTCTCGGTACCTACTGGTACAGAAACCGGCGCGCCAGTGTTCTTTACTGGCAGACCGCGGGAGATACCCTCGGAAGAACCCATGGCGATAGCACGTACAATGCCGTCGCCCAGCTGCTGCTGCACTTCCATGGTGAGGTCTTTACCCTCAACCACAAGTGCATCGTATACATTCGGTACGGCGTCGCGCGGGAATTCCACGTCGATGACCGCGCCGATAACTTGCACAATTTGCCCGTTACTCATTTCCCGATCCTCAAAGTTCAAATCTTTCGGCGGTCGAATTAGACCGCTGCGGCGCCGCCAACAATCTCAGACAGCTCTTGGGTAATCGCTGCCTGGCGCGCCTTGTTGTAAACCAGCTGCAGTGCGTCGATCAGCTCACCGGCGTTATCGGTGGCGCTCTTCATCGCAATCATACGTGCAGCCTGTTCACAGGCCTTGTTTTCAACTACTGCCTGATACACCTGAGACTCGATGTAGCGAGACAACAGTCCGTCGAGAATCTCGACAGGCTCTGGCTCGTACAGGTAATCCCATTCGTGCTGCAGTTGTTCATCTTCGTCTTTCTTCAACGGAAGCAGCTGGTTGATCTGCGGCTTCTGGGTCATGGTGTTCACGAATTCGTTGGACACCAGGAAGAGACGGTCGATCTCGCCACTGGCGAAACGATCGAGCATCACTTTCACAGAACCGATCAGTTGCTTGGCCTGAGGCTGGTCGCCCAGGTCGCGCACTGCTGCTACGACGTTGCCGCCGATGCTGTTGAAAAAGCCGGCCGCCTTGTTGCCGATCGCGCAGATGTCTACGCCTACACCCTGTTTGTCCCAGGTGTGCATATCACGGATCGCTGCCTTGAACACGTTGATGTTCAGACCACCACAGAGACCGCGGTCGGTGGATACCAGAATGTAACCCACACGCTTTACTTCGCGCTCTTGCAGGTAGATGTGCTGGTATTCCGCGTTGGCGTTGGCAATGTGGCCAATCACCGCGCGAATGCGGCTTGCGTAAGGGCGCCCCAGTGCCATGCGATCTTGAGCTTTACGCATCTTGCTCGCCGCAACCATTTCCATGGCCGAGGTGATTTTCTGCGTGCTCTTGATGCTGGCAATTTTTGTGCGTACTTCTTTTCCGCCTGCCATAGTGCTTTACCTTGTTCGCTCGCGTTGTTTCGCCCTGTACTCAGAGAGTGCAGGGCGAAAGCGGATTACCAGCTACCGGTAGCGACGAATTTCTCGATAGCGGCCTTGAAGGCAGCGTCGATTTCGCCGTTGTAGTCACCGGTGCTGTTCACTTTTGCCATCAGCTCTGCGTGTTCGCTGTTCATGTAAGCGAGCAGGGCGGATTCAAAGTCCAGCACCTTGTTGACTTCTACGTCGTTCAGGAAGCCTTTGTCGGCAGCGTAAACAGATACCGCCATGTCCGCGATGGACATCGGGGAGTACTGCTTCTGCTTCATCAGTTCGGTAACGCGCTCACCGTGGTCCAGCTGGGCCTTGGTGGCTTCGTCCAGGTCAGAAGCGAACTGGGAGAAGGCCGCGAGTTCGCGGTACTGCGCCAGTGCGGTACGGATACCACCGGAAAGCTTCTTGATCACCTTGGTCTGTGCGGAACCACCAACACGGGATACGGAGATACCCGGGTTGATCGCCGGACGTACACCGGAGTTGAACAGGTCGGTTTCCAGGAAGATCTGACCGTCGGTAATGGAGATTACGTTGGTCGGTACGAACGCGGAAACGTCACCCGCCTGGGTTTCAATGATTGGCAGTGCGGTCAGGGAGCCGGTTTTGCCTTTCACTTCACCGTTGGTGAACTTCTCTACGTACTCAGCGTTTACGCGAGCAGCGCGCTCCAGCAGACGGGAGTGCAAGTAGAAAACGTCACCCGGGTATGCTTCACGGCCCGGAGGACGCTTCAGCAGCAGGGAGATCTGACGGTAGGCCCAAGCCTGCTTGGTCAGGTCATCGTAAATGATCAGGGCGTCTTCACCGCGGTCGCGGAAGTACTCACCCATGGTGCAGCCAACGTATGGAGCCAGGAACTGCATCGCAGCTGGGTCGGCGGCGCCGGCAGCAACAACGATGGTGTGGTCCATTGCGCCGTGCTCTTCGAGCTTGCGCACAACGTTTGCAATAGAAGACTGCTTCTGGCCTACGGCAACGTAGATACACTTAATGCCGGTGCCTTTCTGGTTGATGATCGCATCGATCGCAACCGCAGTTTTACCGATCTGACGGTCGCCAATGATCAGCTCACGCTGGCCACGACCGATCGGGATCATGGTGTCTACCGCTTTCAGACCGGTCTGTACCGGCTGATCAACGGACTGACGGGCAATTACGCCAGGTGCTACTTTCTCAACAGCGTCGGTCAGCTTGTTGTTCAGCGGACCTTTACCGTCGATCGGGTTACCCAGGGCGTCAACCACACGACCCAGCAGCTCCGGACCAACCGGGGCTTCCAGGATGCGGCCAGTACAACGACACTTCTGGCCTTCCGCCAGAGATTTGTAGTCGCCCAGTACGATGGCACCAACGGAGTCGCGCTCCAGGTTCAGTGCCATACCGGTAACACCGCCTTCGAACTCGATCATCTCACCGTACATCACGTCGGCCAGGCCGTGGATGCGGATGATACCGTCGGATACGGAAACAATTGTGCCCTCATTCTGGGCTTCAGTGCTCACATCGAGATTGTCGATGCGGCTCTTGATAATTTCACTGATCTCAGAGGGATTCAGTTGCTGCATGCTCTGTTCCTCGATTCCCCGGCAGGGCTGCCCACCGGGAAGGTAATTTAGGAGTTCATCGCCTCGGCGAGTTTGGCCAGTCGGCCGCGCACGGTGCCATCGATCACCGTGTCACCAGCGCGAATAATCGCGCCGCCCAGCAGACTTTCGTCGACCGCGCTGTGCAGGTGCACCTCGCGGGCAAACTTCTTGCTGAGTGCCTGGGTGAGGCGCTGGGACTGTTCGTCGCTGAGCGGGCGGGCAGAGATAACTTCCACTTCGAGAGTGGCTTCTGCCTGGGCCTTCAGGTCTTCGAACAGTTCGGAAATTTCCGGCAGCAGCGGCAGGCGGTGGTTTTCCGCCAGCAGCTTGATGAAGTTCTGCATGGCGGCATCGTAATCGCCACATACAGACAGGAATTTTTCCGCGCGCACTTCACTGGTCAACTGCGGGTTATCCAGCAGCTCGCCAATTTTTTCGTTCTGGCTGACCGCCGCTGCGGTTACCAACGCCGCGCTCCAACCGCTGAGGTCGGAGGCTTCCTGGGCGTGGGCAAATGCCGCTTTAGCGTATGGCCGGGCCAGAGTGCTGAGTTCCGCCATGGGTTCCTCGCTTACAGCTCGGCTGCCAGTTTCTCAATCATGTCATCGTGTGCCTTGGCATCGATGTTGATTGAGAGGATTTTTTCTGCGCCGGCAACAGACAGGGCAGCAACACGGGTACGAAGTTGTTCCTTCGCGCGGTTTACTTCCTGTTCGATTTCCGCCTGTGCGGCAGCTTTCAGGCGATCGCCTTCGCTGCGTGCAGCCTCTTTGGCTTCATCAACGATTTGGTTGGCGCGCTTGTTGGCACCATCGATGATTTCGGCCGCTTGGGCTTTGGCTTCTTTCAGTTGCTCGGCCGCTTTGCGCTGGGCCAGCTCAAGATCTTTTTCTGCGCGCTCGGCTTCTTGCAGACCGGTGGCAATTTTTTGCTCACGTTCTTGCATTACACCCAGCAGGGCCGGCCAGACGTATTTCCAGCAGAACCATACAAAGGCGAAAAAGGTGATCGACTGGCCGATCAGAGTCAGGTTGATATTCACACCGACACCTCTTGCTCTTTCAAAAGTGGATTAAAGGGCAATTGGAACGATGGATTAACCAGCCAGACCAGGAGCAACCGCGAAAATCAGGTACATAGCGATACCAACACCGATCATCGGTACGGCGTCGAGCAGACCAGCCATCAGGAACATTTTGCCTTGCAGAGCAGGAGCCTGCTCCGGCTGACGAGCAGAACCTTCCAGCAGTTTGCCACCCAGGGTGCCGAAACCGATAGCAGTACCCAGTGCGCCCAGACCGATCAGCAGTGCAGCAGCTACGTATACCAGACCTAATGCTTCCATTGTTTTCTCCAAAAGTAAGTTAAGAGTTGTTGAAGTTGAAAGTGAGTGAAAAAAGTCAGTAAACCGACAAATCCTTTACAGCTGGCACGACCTTACTGGTCGTGCGCGTGCTCTTCTTCCCGGTCGTGCGCCATGGCCATGTACACGGTAGTCAGTACCATGAATACGAAGGCCTGCAGGGTGATGACCAGGATGTGGAAAATCGCCCAGCCCATCTGCAGGAAGCTGGCGCCGATAAAGCCCAGAACGCCAACACCGAATACGATGGCGATCAGGATGAAAATCATCTCACCCGCGTAGAGGTTACCGAACAGACGCAGGCCGAGAGAGACAGGCTTGGCGATCAGGGAAACCGCTTCCAGCAGGAAGTTGAACGGGATCAGGAAGATATCTACGTACCACTTACCGGAGTGGAAGGGGTGCAGAGTCAGTTCCTTCACAAAGCCCATCAGGCCTTTTTCTTTCACACTGAAGAAAATCATCAGGGCGAACACCGCCAGCGCCATACCCAGGGTGGCGTTCAGGTCGGTGGTAGGAACAACCTTGAAGTAGACGTGATGCGGATCGGCACCGGTGAGAGCAGAGGTACCGTGGGCGAACGCCAGCGGCAGCCAGTCAACCGGGATCAAATCCATCAGGTTCATCAGGAATACCCACACGAAGATGGTCAGGGCCATCGGTGCAACCATGCTGTTGCGGTGCGGGAAGGTGTCTTTAACGGTTTTGTCGATGAAGTCGACGATGACTTCGACGAAGCTCTGGAAACCAGAAGGGACGCCCGGAGTCGCTTTTTTCGCCGCGCGGGCGAACAGGAAGCAGAAAATCAGACCAAGACCAATGGACCAACCCAGAGTGTCCAGGTGCACGGCCCAGAAACCCATATCGGCGGCTTCCTGACTGCTGTGTGCAATCGTCCAGGTGGATTCGGAAAGTACGGTTCCGTCGGCACGGGTGTAACCCGCTGGAAGTTTACCGTATGCAAGATTTTGCAGGTGGTGCTGGATATAACCCGTCGCGGTTTGTTCGGCAGCCATAGTTCCTCAACACGTTTTAAGATGAAAAATCTGTTTCGTGGAACCCCGAACCTGCGCGGCCTTGGTTGTCGGCCCTGAGCAAAAGCGCAGTCACTCTTCGAGGCTCCCCGCCCCCCGCTAACCTTTGGTATGCAGGCGGGCTACGAGAATCCATTGCAAAATCACGCACAAGCCGTAGCTGATAAACAGCACTGCGGGGTTCAGCGTTTTGACGCTGGCAAACACCAGCGCAAACCCCACCAGGGTCATTACAAACTTGCCGGTTTCGGCGCGGTAGAAGCTTCCCACCGCGCGCTGGCTGGCGCGCGCTCCGCGAATCTTGCCGCGGTTCGGCCCTAACAGCTCAAAGGCACGCAAACCAAAATACAGATTGGGCACCACACACAGGGCGCCGCCAAGCAGGGCGGAAAGGGCGATGACACGTCCCAGCGTGAATTCGAGCGCCACTACAGCCAGCAAAACAACCGCTAGCTGGATCAGCGAAATCTGTACAACTGGGGGATTACGCATAGGCGGGAACAGGCCGGCCAAATTTTCTTTTCCGCCCAAAAATTGGGCGTGCGAATTATGGAGGAACGAGGCTGTCGATTCAACTAGCAAATCTCGCCAGATGGTATGGCTTTCGCGGTCGTTTACCACCTATTTCGGTGATAGTAAGTACTTACAAATCGAGGAGTTATTTGGCGGCAGAGGTGCCAGCGGGCAGGGAAGCATGCGCCAAAACACCGCACTGTTTTGGCGCATTTTTTACAGAAACGTTGCAATAGTAACGTTTCCAGAGCATTACGACTGTAAGAGACTCAGTCTTCGCTGTAGCCCAGGTGGGCCAAAATGCCGTCCAGCTCATCCAGGCTGGTGTACTTGAGTACCAGCTTGCCGGCACCTTTTTCGCCGTGATCGATCGACACCGGAACACCAATTTTTTCTGCCAGCTTTTCACTCAGACGGCGAATATTGGGGTCCACGGGGGCTTTCTTCGGTTTCGGCTTGCCCGCCTGGGCCTGGACGTTGCGTACCAGCGCCTCGGTCTGGCGCACAGTCAAACCGCGGTCGACCACCTGGCGGGCAGTGGCTTTCTGGTCTTCACCGGCGAGGCCGAGCAGCGCCTTGGCGTGACCGGTTTCGATATCGCCGCGCTCGAGGAAGGTGCGCACCTCGTCGGTGAGGCTCAACAGGCGCAGCAGGTTGGTCACCGCGGTGCGGGATTTACCCACGGCCTCGGCCACCTGCTGCTGGGTGAGCTCGAATTCATCCTGCAGGCGCTTGAGGGCCACCGCCTCTTCAACCGGATTCAGGTCTTCGCGCTGGATATTCTCGATCAGCGCCATAGCGATAGCGGCTTCGTCGGCCACTTCGCGAACCAGGGCGGGAACTTTATCCAACTCGGCGAGCTGGGCCGCGCGCCAGCGGCGCTCACCGGCGATGATCTCGTATTTGCGCTCACCGACAGGGCGTACCACGATGGGCTGCATAATGCCCTGGGCGCGGATGGAGTCGGCCAGTTCTTGCAGGGACTCCTGCGGGAAGTCGCGGCGCGGCTGGTAGCGGCCGCGCTGTAGGAATTCAATGGGTAACTCTTTGAGCTCGCCA
Source organism: Microbulbifer agarilyticus (assembly GCF_019800665.1). Classification (GTDB taxonomy): domain Bacteria; phylum Pseudomonadota; class Gammaproteobacteria; order Pseudomonadales; family Cellvibrionaceae; genus Microbulbifer; species Microbulbifer agarilyticus_C. The sequence continues at coordinate 250,057 of NZ_JAHVKO010000004.1, read as the reverse complement.
TCCACACGCTCGGCGACATCGCCGTTGCGCTCGCCAGTGGCCACGGCGATGGCTTCGCTGGCATTGTTGCTGATCAGATGGGAAAGCCCTTTCCCGAGGCCCTTGCGTTTCGCGGCCATAGGTTTGTTACCTCAGTCTTAAACCGCTTCCGCTACCGGGCGTGGTCCACTGTTCTGGTTGCTATTCTGGTTTGCCGCGGTGTCGCGGCGGGTAATCTCACCGGCGAGGGCGAGGTAGGCGATGGCACCTTTGGAGCTGCGGTCATAGTCGAGCGCGGGCTTGCCAAAACTCGGCGCTTCTGCGAGACGCACATTGCGCGGAATGCAGGTGCGGTACAGGCGCTCACCGAAATACTCACTCAACTGCTCGGACACATCACTGGTCAGGCTGTTACGCGGGTCGTACATGGTGCGCAGGATACCTTCGATCTTCAGGCTCGGGTTGGCGGCCTGCTGGACCTGGGTAATGGTGTCGATCAGTGAGGACAGCCCTTCCAGCGCGTAGTATTCGCACTGCATCGGGATCAATACACCGCCGGCGGCACATAGAGCGTTTACGGTGAGCATGTTCAGCGACGGCGGACAATCGATGATGATGTAGTCGTAATCATCAGCGACCTGCACGAGCGCCTGGCGCAGGCGGGATTCGCGGCCATCCATCTCCAGCAATTCCACTTCCGCCGCGGACAGGTCTATGTTCGCCGGCATCAGGTCGTAACCACTGGCGGTTGTCACGATCGCCTTGCGCGGCGGCAGCAGGCTGGCCAGCACGTCGTAGCTCGACAGCTGCAACTCGCTCTTGTCGATGCCGCTGCCCATAGTGGCGTTGCCCTGGGGGTCCAGGTCAATCAGCAATACGCGTCGCTTGTTGGCAACAAGTGACGCGGACAGGTTAACGCAGGTTGTGGTCTTGCCGACTCCGCCCTTCTGGTTAGCTACCGCAAAAATTTTGCTCAAGGTTCTGGTCCTGTTGGTCCCGTTGACGCAGTTCCTCTTGCGTCCCGGGCTCGCCGCTAGGCCGGTTTGACCGGGAGGCGCGGCAGCAAAAGCGCACCCGCGAACATCAGCCCGGTGCACTGGTATTAATCTCAGTTGTTTTTGTTCCACCCCGGCATTGGAGTGGATTGCCAGAGCTGGCGGTTCAGTCCTCGCGAACAAGGACGATCAGGTGGCGCTCGGCGTCGCACCCCGGTACTCGCAATGGGTGCATCTGTTCGACCTTAATGCCTTTTGGCAATGCGCTCAACTCATCTTCGGGGATCTTGCCCTTCATCGCATAAAAGCGGCCGCCCGCGGCGAGCAAGTGCTCACTTCCCTGCACCATATCCTGCAGGGAGGCAAACGCCCTGGAAACCACGCCAGAGTAGAGGTTTTCCGGCTGGTAGGCCTCCACCCGCTGGTTCACCACGTTGATGTTGGCGAGCTTGAGCTGGCTGGCCACCTGAAACTGAAAGCGCGACTTTTTGCCATTGCTGTCGAGCAGGCTGATGGGGCGCTCGGGGTGGATGATCGCCAGCGGGATACCGGGCAGGCCACCACCTGAGCCGACATCGATCAGCGGGGTCTGGTCTGCGGGACTGGTACCACACAGGTTCACCACACTCAGACTGTCGATGATATGGCGCTCCAGCATCTCCGCCGGGTCGCGCACTGCGGACAGGTTGTAAGCGGCATTCCAGCGCGCAAACAGGTCGAGGTAGGCCAGCAATTTGTCCTGCTGTTCACCGGTCAAATCCAGCTGTAACTGATCTGCCGCCTGCTGCAGGCGGGGTCGAAACTGCTCCATCACCTCAAACCGCCTTCTTGCGGGTCAACAGTCCGCGTTTCTTCAGCTGGATCAACAACAGCGAAACCGCTGCCGGCGTCACGCCCGGTACGCGGCTGGCCCGCGCCAGGGTGTCGGGGCGCGCATCTGTTAGCTTCTGCACCACCTCGTTGGAGAGGCCGGATACCGCGCCATAGTCGAAATCCACGGGTAGCGGGGTGTCCTCGTACGCCTGCAGGCGTTCAATTTCGTCGCGCTGGCGATCGATGTAACCGGCGTACTTGGCGGAGATCTCCACCTGCTCGGCGACGCGCTCGTCGGCGACCGCTTCCCCTTTGAGGCTGGCGATATCCGTGTATTCCAGCTCCGGGCGCTTCAGCAGGTCCTGCAGGCTGTATTCGCGGGCCAGCGGCTGCGGCAGCTTTTGCTCCAAACTGGTGGCCGCATCGGTACCCGGCTGAACCCAGGTTTCCTTGAGGCGCTGCTGCTCGAGGGCAATGGCTTCACGCTTTTCGCAGAAGGCCTGCCAGCGGGTGTCGTCCACCAGCCCCAGCGCACGCCCCTTTTCGGTCAGGCGCAGGTCCGCATTATCTTCGCGCAGCAACAGGCGGTATTCCGCGCGGCTGGTGAACATGCGGTAGGGCTCTTTGGTGCCGCTGGTGATCAGATCGTCCACCAACACACCGAGATAGGCTTCATCGCGGCGCGGCGACCAAGCGTCTTTGTCCTGCGCCTGCAGCGCCGCATTGGCGCCAGCCAGCAGGCCCTGGGCGGCAGCTTCTTCGTAACCGGTGGTGCCGTTGATCTGGCCGGCGAAGAACAGACCGGCAATAAACTTGGTTTCCAGCGACGGCAGCAGGTCGCGTGGATCAAAGAAATCGTATTCGATGGCATAGCCCGGGCGGGTGATATGCGCATTCTCAAAGCCCTTGATGGAGCGCACCAGATTCATCTGCACATCGAACGGCAGGCTGGTGGAGATACCATTGGGGTAGAGCTCGTTGGTGGTGAGCCCTTCGGGCTCGATAAAGATCTGGTGGCTGTCCTTGTCGGCGAAGCGGTGCACCTTGTCCTCGATGGACGGGCAGTAACGCGGGCCTATGCCCTCGATAACGCCGGAATACATGGGAGAGCGGTCGAGACCACCACGGATAATGTCGTGGGTCTGCTCGTTGGTGTGGGTGATCCAGCAGCACACCTGTTGCGGATGCTGGGCGCGGTTGCCCAGGTAGGACATAACCGGTAGCGGCTCGTCGCCCCACTGTTCTTCCAGGCCGGAGAAGTCCACGGAGCGCGCGTCGATACGCGGCGGGGTGCCGGTTTTCAGGCGCTCAACGCGGAAAGGCAGCGCACGCAGGCGCTCGGCAAGGGCAATGGAGGGCGGGTCACCGGCGCGGCCACCGGCGTGGTTGTCCAGGCCGATATGAATGCGCCCACCGAGAAAGGTACCGGCGGTAATGACCACGGTTTTGCCGTGAAAGCGCAGGCCGGCATTGGTTACCACGCCGGTCACCCGGTCGTTGTCGACGATCAGGTCATCGGCCGCTTGCTGGAAGATGTCCAGGTTGGGCTGATTCTCGAGGATATTGCGAATCGCCGCCTTGTACAGCGCGCGGTCTGCCTGGGCGCGGGTGGCCCGTACTGCGGGGCCTTTGCGGGCATTCAAAACACGGAACTGGATGCCACCGAGATCTGTGGCGGTGGCCATGGCGCCGCCAAGGGCGTCCACTTCTTTCACCAGATGGCTTTTACCGATGCCGCCAATGGCCGGGTTACAGGACATTTGCCCGAGCGTTTCGATGTTGTGGGTCAACAGCAGGGTGCGACTCCCCATGCGCGCAGATGCCAGGCACGCCTCGGTGCCGGCATGTCCGCCGCCAATCACGATCACATCATATTGCGTGGGGTAATCCATAGGTTCAGCTCTGGTGTCAGCTTTGCCGCTGACAGGTCACGGTAAAAATCGGCCGCACATTATAGGCGCCTTGAGCTGTGCAAAAAAGCGGCATTTTGAAATTTCGTTTTACGCTTTCTTATACCTATTTAAATAAAGTTATACATATCTTATGTGTATGTATGTGTTTATGTTTAATGTAGTTATATAGGGCAGTGTTTTTTACGTATAAGTGAAAAAAAACGTTTTAAATCAATTGGTTAGATCAATGATAACTACCCCCTAAACCCCTGCTTTTAGCAGGGTAAAACCGCGGTATGGCGGTGTGTATGAGTGGGATAAGTCTGGCGGTATGGGTCCACTCGTCGATTTGTCCCCATTTGCGTACCGGTTTCCCCTCACTTTTCCACTGTTTTTATCCACACGTGCCTATCGGGCGTCTCTCTTTTCGTAATTTTGTGTATAAGTCTGTGGTTTAACGGGATAAAAGCTTGTGTGAGTGATCTGGATAGGTGGTCTGTCTGGATAACTCTGTGAGTTTGTGTGCGCAACTCTTGTGGTTTGCTCGGGGAGATCTTGTTGGAAAGATTCGCGCCAGCACCTCCCATCTTGTGACTTATTGGTCGATTTGTTGGGGTATGTCTCGCCGCAAGCGGAATTTCCGGCTTTCACATAATTTTCACGTCCTTTTGACGCGCTCCTGATGTGGTGTTCGCCAGTATCGCCCCATAAACACAACAGGAGACCCCCATGAAAACCTCAAATAGATCCATCGTTTCGAAGTTGGCCGTGGCACTGCCGCTGGCAGCGGTGATTGCTGGCTGTTCAAGCGATAACAACAACAATGACAACGTCATTGAATTTCCACCGGCGGCGGAAGAACCTGCGGCCAGTGGCTTTATTCAGGTAGTGCATGCGTCAGTGGATGCGCCGGCGGTAAACGTACTGCTCAATGGCAGCGTGGCGATCGAAGGTCTGGATTATGCCGAGACCAGCGGCTTTGCCGAGCTGGATACGGGCAGCTACGACATTGCTGTGGAAGGCATCATCCCCGGTGGTAACGCCGCCGTGATCGAAGTCGCGGGCTTCAGCATCGAAGAAAACGCCCGTCCGACGGTGATTGCCGTGGGTAATGTTGCGGATATCGCGCCGCTGGTGGTCAACGAATCAGCTTCCGAGCCCGCCGAGACCGAGGTTGCATTGACCGTAACCCACGCCGCGCCAGATGCGCCGCGGGTTGATGTGTACCTGAGTGCACCTGAGGATGATTTTGCCAGCCTTTCTGCGGCCTTCGCGTTTGAGTTCGGTGAGTCCATTGACGCTGGCGTGGTGATGGCGGAGCCGGTACGGATCCGTGTGGGTCTGGAAGATGATGTGGTTTACGACTCCGGTACCGTGGATCTCACCGCGTTCGCCGGTCAAAAACTGCTGGTGACCGCGATTGCTGCGGAAAACAGCACCGAGGCGGCCGCGTCACCGGTCAAACTGCTGGTGACTACCGAGCAGGGCGAGTCGGTTGAGATCCTAGATATGGACACCAATGCCGGTGTGCGCGTGGTTCACCTGTCTCCTGATGCCAATGCCGCGGTCATGTCGGCGGGTGTCGACAGTGGCAACGTGGAAGTATTTGCTACCAGTGAGGTGCTGGGGATGGATCCGGTGGAGCTAATCGCTGGTTTCAATTACCTGGATCAGTTCCCGGGTGAAAGTGCCTACGCCGGTGTGCCAGCCGCGAGCTACGTATTTGATGTGGCCCCTGACACCGATATGGTGGGTGACAGTGTGTTTATGTCCGGCGAAGTCGCACTGGAAGCCGGTACCGAGTACACCGTGGTCGCCGCGGGTCGCGTACTGGGCACCCCGGCTTTCGGCCTGCTGCCCACCGTCGACGCGAACCGTGCCGTAGCCACGGAAGCTTCCGTGAAGGTGATTCACGGTGCGCCGGCGGCCGGCGAGGTGGATGTGTACGTTACCGCCGCTGGTGAATTCTCGGCGATGGATGTGGAAGGTGGCATGGCCGGTGCGCCACTGCTGACTGACTTCGCCTTTGGCGATATCACCGACTACGTAACCGTTGCGACAGGCGCCTACGATATCCGCGTGGTTGCTGGCGGCATGGTGGCGATCAACGTCGAGAACTTCGAGCTTGGCGGTGGCGTTGTGGCCAGCGTGCTGGCTTACGGCCCGAGTGAGCAGGGCGGTACCACTGCAGATTTCGGTGTCGTGGTGCTCACCAACTGATTTACGTATGATTTCTCAGAGCTATCTAAGCGTTACATAAGATGTGCGTGCGGGCCCCCATGGGCCCGCATTTTTCATTATTGGCAAACGAGCGAGGGCATTGGTGATGCAACAAAACGGCACGGTTTTGCTCATTGAAGACCATCGCGATATTGCGGAAATGATTACCGCTTACCTCGAGGGACGCGGGTTTACGGTGGACTACGCCGCGGATGGTGTGACCGGCTTGCACCTGGCGACTACCAAGCCCGTAGACCTGGTGGTTCTCGACCTTTCGCTGCCCGGTATCGACGGGCTCGAGATTTGCCGCGCGATCCGTGAGCACGCCAAGCTCGATACCCCGATCATTATGTTGACCGCGCGCGACACGCTGGATGAAAAAATTCTCGGGCTGAATGCCGGTGCCGATGATTACCTGGTGAAGCCGTTTGCCATCCGCGAACTGGAAGCGCGCGTTAATGCCCAGTTGCGCCGCAATCGCTCCGAACTCACGCGGGATAAACTCGTGGTGGGTGCGCTGGAGCTGGATAAGAGTACCTTGCAGGTACAGCGGGATGGGCAGGATATCCGGCTGCCCCCAATTGGTTTGCGTTTGCTCGAGGCGTTGATGCGCAGCTCTCCGGCGGTGATGAGCCGCGCAGAGCTGGAGCGCAAGGTTTGGGGCGACATACTGCCCGACAGTGACACCCTGCGCAGCCATATGTACAGCTTGCGCAAGAAAGTCGACAAGCCCTTCGCACAACAAATGATTCTGAATCACCCCGGCAGTGGTTATCAGCTGGTGGTACCCAATGCGAAATAACCGCCTGCAGGACAAAATCTTTCGCACCTTTGTTCTGCAGGGGTTGTTGATTGGCTTTGCCGTGATCCTCGGGGTGCTGTTGACCAACTGGTTACTGTCCCATCTATTGGTACAGGAAGCGCTGGAGCGGGAAACCGCCCATTACTGGCAGCTGGTGGAAGAAAATCCGTCGGTACAGCTCTCCAATTCCCTGAACCTGCAGGGTTACCTGTTTCCGCGGGACGCGTCCGCATTCCCCTGGCGAATGGCAACCGACGTGGCCGACGGCTACCACGAAGTAAAGGCCGACGAGTTCAATTCGCTGTATGTGAGTTCGCGCGGTGGCCAGCGCATGTTCCTGTTTTTCAACCGCTCCGGGGTCAACAGCCTGATCTCACTCTACGGCCTGGTGCCGCTGGCAGTGGTGCTGCTGCTGCTGTATCTGGTGCTGTGGTTCAGTTACCTGCGGGCGCGGCGCGCGGTTTCCCCGACAATCGAGCTGGCCCGGCTGATCAATATGTTGCCGGAAGAAAAAGGCGAGGTGGATCTGGCGGACCTGTTGCCCATGAGCCTCGACACCGAGGTGGCCATGCTAGTGGACGCGATCGAGCATTATCGCGGCAGGATCGCGCGTTTTGTCGACCGGGAACGTGCATTTTCCCGCGATGCCAGCCACGAGCTGCGCACGCCGATCACCGTGATTGCCATGTCCGCAGAGCTGCTTGCTGCGAAACCGGAAATATCAGCAGCAGATCTCAAGCTGGTCGATAGAATCCAACGCGCCTGCCACGATATGCAGGAGCTGATCGATGCGTTCCTCGCGTTGTCGCGCGAGCAGGGTGACGGTCTGCGCACCGAACGCGTGGATGTTTGTGACTTGATTGCGCGGGAGCACGAGGGCATATCCCAATTGGCCGAGCAAAAAGGCATTGCCGTGGAGCTCGTGTGCCACTCGAGTCTGTTGTTGCAAGCGAACAAACGCGTCATTTCAATTCTGGTGGGTAACCTGATCCGCAATGCGGTGAACTACACCGACCGTGGCAAGGTAGTGGTGCGCGTGGGTGACGGGCAGGTGCAGGTGATCGACAGCGGCCGCGGGATCAGTGAGGACAAGCTGGCCAGTATCTATGAGCCACACGTGCGTGGCAGCGAGCAATCTCGCTCCGGTTACGGTGTGGGCCTGGCGATTGTGAAGCGCCTGTGTGAGCAAAATGGTTGGCGGGTATCGCTGGCCAGCGAAGAGGGGGCGGGCACAACCGCCACCCTCCGCTTTGCCTGAGGCCTGGCGCCACTTCCCAATTTTTCAGCGGCGCTGGTTACTTACCAATACAGAAACTGCCGAAAATCTTGCCCAGCAGTTCATCGGCGGTCATGGCTCCGGTGATTTCACCCAGTGACTGCTGAGCCTGGCGTAGATCTTCCGCCAGTAGCTCGCCGGCACCGCTGGCATTGAGTTGCGCTTGGCCGGCGGTGATAAACGCGCGCGCCTGAGCCAGGGCGTCGAGGTGACGGCGGCGCGCACTGAAACTTCCTTCGTTCCCGGACTGATATCCCATGCACTGCTTTAGGTGATCACGCAGTGCATCAATCCCCGCACCAGTTTTGGCGCTGATCGCGACCACCGGTACCCCGTCGCTGTGGACTTGTAGTCCGGCGGTGTAGTCGGTGAGATCGAGTTTGTTGACCACAAGGGTCAGTTTGTCTGGGTCCGGCAGTTGGGCGGTGAATTCCGGCCAGGCTTGCTCGGGGTCCAGGCTGGTGACTTCTGCAGCATCCACCACCAGCAGTACGCGATCGGCGCTGTGAATCTCATCCCAGGCGCGCTGCATGCCAATCTGTTCGACCTGGTCCGGGGATTCCCGCAAGCCGGCGGTGTCGGCGATATGCAGGGGCATGCCATCGATGTGGATATGCTCCCGCAACACATCGCGGGTGGTGCCGGCGATGTCGGTGACGATGGCCGAGTCTTTGCCAGCCAGTGCATTCAACAGGCTGGACTTGCCCGCGTTGGGTTTACCGGCGATGGCCACCTGCATTCCCTCGCGCATGATCGCACCCTGGCGCGCTTCCGCTTCCACGCTGTCTAGTTGGGCCAACAGCGCCTCAATGTCGGCGGCAACTTTGCCATCGGCGAGAAAATCGATTTCTTCTTCAGGAAAATCAATCGCAGCTTCGACATAGATACGCAAATTCGTCAGTTTTTCCGCTAAATCTTCGATTTTTTCGGAGAATACTCCCTGCAGCGAGCGCAGCGCGTTTTGCGCGGCCTGGGCCGTTCCGGCGTCAATCAGGTCGGCAATGGCTTCCGCTTGGGCCAGATCGAGCTTGTCGTTGAGAAATGCGCGCTCAGAAAACTCGCCGGGGCGTGCCTGGCGGGCGCCCATATCGATAAGTGCGGCGAGCAGCGTATCGAGAATTACCGGGCCTCCATGGCCCTGCAGTTCCACCACATCCTCACCGGTGAAGGAGTTGGGTCCGGGGAAGTAGAGCGCCAGCCCCTGGTCGAGGAGTTGCTTCCGATGGGTGAAATCGCAGTAGTGGGCAAAGCGGGGTTTGAAGGCTTTGTTACACAGCTGTTCGCCGATCTTGCGTGCGTCTTGTCCGGACAGGCGGATCACGCCGATGCCGCCACGGCCCGGTGGGGTGGCGACGGCGGCGATGGTGTCTTTGCTGAGGCTTTGCAGGGACATAGTTTGAGTTTATCCGACTTTCAACAACGGGCTTTACGAACAGGCTGCGCGCATGGGGTTCACCAACAAGAAGGGCCGCTAGTAGCGGCCCTTCTGGATTTCACGATCGCGCAAATTACTTGTCTGCGGATTCGACCTGTTTGTTGATAAACCAGGTCTGTGCGATCGAGATCAGGTTGTTCGCGATCCAGTACAGAACCAGTCCGGCCGGGAACCACAGGAAGAAGAAGGTCATCATGATTGGCATCAGCTGCATGATCTTCGCCTGGGTGGGATCGGTGGGCTGTGGCTGCAGCTTCTGCATCAGCCACATGCTGGCACCCATAATCACCGGAAGGATGAAGTAGGGGTCTTTAACCGACAGGTCGTGAATCCAGCCGATCCAGGGTGCGTGGCGCAGCTCCACGGTTTCCATCAGCATCCAGTAGAGGCCGATAAACACCGGCATCTGCAGCAGGATCGGCAAGCAGCCACCCACGGGATTGATCTTCTCCCGGCGGTACAGCTTCATGGTTTCTTCCGCGAGCTTCTGGCGGTTGTCCTTGTACTGCTCCTGCAGCTTTTTCATCTGCGGGGCGAATTTGCGCATGCGTGCCATGGACTTGAGGCCAGCGGCAGACAGCGGATAGAGCAGCGCCTTGATGAATACGGTCAGCAGGATAATTGCCCAGCCCCAGTTGGCGACCAAGTGCTCATGAATCCAGTGCAGTACGCGGAACATGGGCTTGGCCAGCCACCACAACCAGCCGTAATCTACGGTCAGGTCCAGGTAGGGGGAAATCTCTTCCAGACGGTATACATCTTTTGGACCGACATAGAAGTCGGCGGCCACAGTACCCTGCTGGCCCGGTTCGATGCGCAGCTGTGGGCTGGTGAAGCCCATGCTGAACAGACCGTTGCCGATGGGCGCCAGGGTAAAGGTGTTGAGGTCTTGCTGGTTTGGAATCCAGGCACTGAGGAAATAGTGTTGCACCATGGCAACCCAGCCACCCTGAATGGTTTCGGTGGTCGGGCGCTTGGCGATGTCTTCGAAATCCTGCTTGAAGTAGTTCTCTTCGCTGGTGTGCAGGGCGGCGCCAAGGAATGGTGCCATGCCGATACCCATGTCGACTGGCGGCTCCTGGGCGTCGCGGATAATCTCCCCACACATGCCCGCAAGCAGCGGTTTGTCGCGGCCGTTGTCCACCAGGTAGGCAACGTTGATCAGGTAATCGCCGCGGGTAAAGGTAAAGCGTTTGGTGAAGCCAATGCCGTTCTGGGATTGCTTAAGCTCTACCGTGAGGGTGTCTTTACCTTCCTGCAGCGCGTACTCGCTGGCATCGCTGGTGAACGCCGGGCGTGCGGCGGAGCAGCTGCCTTTACCGCCGACGAGGCCGCTGCGCGCAATATAGGTATGGCTGCGGGTTTGGTTGAGCAGGATCAGCGGGCGATCTGGCGTATTCAGTTCTTCATGGAACTGGCGCAGTGCGACTTTCACAATGTCGCCACCTTGTGGGTCGATCAGCAGGCTCAGAGTGTCGGTTTCGACGCTGATCAATTTAGGCTGCGTGGTAGTGCCAACTTCCGGGATACTGCCTTCAGGAAGATCGCTGCCGGCGGTGGACTGGGCCTGGCTGCTGGGAAGGGTTTCCGTATCGGTGTTCTGGTGGTTCACCACGGTGGTCTGGTCGATCGTCGGGGCGTGTTGCTCCTGGAAAGCGTTCCACTGGTAAATCAGTGCCAGAAGGACAGCGGCGATGCCGCCGACCAGCGTGTAGCGTTGCCAATCCATTATGTCGTTAGCCTTGTTGCGTTGGCGGCGTTCTATCGTTCGCCGGTGTTTCGGTTGCTTGTTGCGCCGGTGGTACGTAATCGAATCCGCCCGGATGCCAGGGGTGGCATTTTATAAGGCGGCGCAGGGTTAAATAACCCCCTTTGCAGAATCCGTGAGTTTTAAATGCTTCTTCGGCATAACAGGAGCAAGTGGGGTAGAAGCGGCACTGGTTGCCAACCCACGGACTGGCGATGAGGCGGTACAACTTGATCAGTCGGATAGCCAGCCAGGTCATGGGGTGTTCTCGCCGCCGCTATCGCTTTCTGGCGGTGCAGTCTGGCCGCCCTTGTTGGCAGCCGGTTTGCGTCGCGGGGGCCGTTTACCGCCCCTCGAGCCGCGCTTTGGTCCCGGTTGCTCGGGCTGCGGGTTGCGCGCGCGTTGGTCGAGCTTGCGCCACAGTTTATTGAATATCTTGGCGAGAGCCGCATTATCCAGTTCGCCGGCACCTGCGCGGGCGAGTACCACGGCGTCGAGCGGGAACAGATCATTCTGGCGCAGACGAAATGTTTCACGGGCAATACGTTTAATACGATTGCGATCGGTGGCGTTGCGGACGTGCTTTTTAGCAATAACGAGACCGAGCCTTGGGTGAGACAGCTCGTTCGGGCGGGCGAGGATCAGGAATTGCGGTTGCGCTGCGCGAACCGGAGCGGAATCAAATACGGCGCGATAGTGCGCCGCATTGAGCAGCCGCAGCGGCTTGGCGAATGCGAAGTCGCTGCGTGAACACTGCATGATGATTCAGTGGCAAGTATAAGGTTGCTCGCTAGGCGGCAATCTTAGGCGCACAGAACCTTGCGGCCCTTGGCGCGACGACGGGCCAGGATTTTACGGCCGTTTTTGGTTGCCATACGAGCACGGAAACCGTGGGTACGTGCGCGCTTCAAGTTGCTGGGCTGAAATGTACGTTTCATTTTGTTACTACCTGGATTGTTGTCCTGGAGTCGTGTCCGGGAAGTTTGGGTAATTCTTTACCGCGCTTGGCTATAGCCCGTTAGCGGTGTGCCAAGTCTTGCGAACCGGGCAAAGGTTATCGCGGGCTATGCGCTGCGAAGGCGGCGGATTGTATAGAAAGAAGCCAGTTAAAGCAACGATTCCTGAGTGACGCAATGGAATCTTGGCGAGTGAATCTGCGTTCGCGCGTCTTGTGCTTAATGCATCAGGTCGAGTGTTGTTTCCTTTTATATAGGTAGTGTGCACGGCGCTGGGGGAGAAGCGTTTTGTCCTTGTTCATTGGGTGAATTGCGCGCCACACAGGTAAGTCCCTGTATTGTCTGCACTATTTTCGAGAGTTCACCGTTTGACCCCAAGGTATTCACAGCTCCCTGTGGATAAATTTAAGGGGCGGTTGTGAGTGGTTAGCTCAATTTGTAGTCAAGTGGTTGATATTGCTAGTCTTTCTTACCAAAAAGTTGTCCCCAAATGTGGTGGAGTTGTGGATAACCCTGCGCCCAACCGATATACTGTCGGCCTTCATTTGAGGTGATGCCCGCGTTTCTTGGGGGCGGCCCACAGCGATAGTGTGGCCGGTATTGGCGGGCGCAGTTGTACCTCAATTTGTCTTTCTTAGGGGGTTCCTTGTCTGATTCCATCTGGAAGCAGTGTGCTGCCTGTTTGCAGGATGAATTGCCACCACAGCAGTTCAATACCTGGATTCGGCCGCTGCGCGTCGCGGATGCCGGTGCTGAGAGCGCTGAAGGCGAGCTGCGTCTGGTGGCGCCCAACCGTTTTATTCTCAATTGGGTAAGCGACAAATTTCTCGACCGTATTCGTGAGTTGGCGCAGCAGTTTGCCGGTCGCGTGATCGGCGTCGAGGTGGTGGCGCTTGACCGTCGCACGTCCCGTTTCCGTCGCAGCCTCAATGGTGACAGCGCTTATTCCGGTTACCAGCAGAATACTGGTCATGGCCGTGTTGATCAGGGCTACGGCGGCGCGTCCAACGTTGTATCGAACAACGTAGCGCAGTCAGGTGTACAGCCTGCGCACGCGGCGGTTGCCAGCGTTCCGGCGGCGAGTTCCGCGGAGGCAGCACCAGCAAGTTACTCCACGCCAGAAGTGGGGCGTTCCCCGTTGCCCGTTTCTCCTGCACCGGCGCCGTTGCCGATTAATCGTTCGCTGCCGGGCATGGATTCCCATGAGAACCTGGCAGCGGAAGCTGCTGGCGCGGACGCATTGAGTGCGGCAGAGAAGTTGCCGGCGGATCTACATAACGGTGAAGCCGTGCCAAGCGGTTTACCCGCAGGGGCCGGTGGTCAGCGTAAGGTGGAAGTAGAAGGGGCGATCAAGCACGGAAGTGCGCTGAATCGCGGTTTCACTTTTGCCTCCTTTGTTGAGGGTAAGTCGAACCAGTTGGGTTTGGCTGCGGCACAGCAGATTGCCGATAACCCCGGTGGTGCCTATAACCCACTGTTTATCTACGGTGGTGTTGGTCTGGGTAAGACGCACCTGATGCATGCCGTAGGCAACGCATTGGTTGAGCGCAACCCCAATGCCAAGGTTGTGTATTTGCACTCCGAGCGCTTTGTAGCGGATATGGTGAAGGCGTTACAGCTGAACGCGATCAGTGATTTCAAACGCTATTACCGTTCCGTGGATGCGTTGTTGATCGACGATATCCAGTTTTTCGCCGGCAAAGAGCGCTCGCAGGAAGAGTTTTTCCATACCTTCAACGCACTGCTTGAGGGTGGTCAGCAGATCATTCTGACCTGTGATCGCTATCCGAAAGAGATCGACGGCCTGGAAGAGCGGCTCAAGTCGCGATTCGGCTGGGGGCTTACCGTAGCGGTTGAGCCGCCAGAGCTGGAAACCCGTGTGGCGATTTTGATGAAGAAGGCCGAGCAGGTGGGTGTGGAGTTACCGCCGGATTCAGCGTTCTTTATTGCGCAGCGTATTCGTTCCAATGTGCGTGAGCTTGAGGGTGCATTGCGCCGGGTGATTGCCAACGCTCAGTTCACCGGTCGTGCTATCGACGATATTCTGGTACGCGAGGCGCTTAAAGATCTGCTGGCGCTGCAGGACCGCCTGGTAAGCATCGATAATATCCAGCGCGTGGTGGCGGAGTATTACAAGATCAAGGTGGCGGACTTGCTTTCCAAGCGCCGCAGTCGCTCCGTAGCGCGCCCCCGTCAGGTGGCTATGTCGCTGGCCAAGGAGTTGACCAACCACAGTCTCCCTGAGATTGGCGATGCCTTTGGTGGTCGCGATCACACTACCGTGTTGCATGCCTGTCGCAAGATCAAGGAACTGCAGGAATCCGATGGTGATATTCGCGAAGACGTACGTCTGCTAACGCGCTCTTTAACCACCTAACTGTTTGATATTTAATAATTTTTACTACTGCTCGTGATGGCGGTAGGATAAAAACGACCTAACGTAGATCAAGGCAATAATTATGAAATTCAGCGTGAGCCGTGATGCCCTGGTAAAACCACTGCAACTTGTTGCGGGTGTGGTAGAAAAGCGTCAGACACTGCCGGTACTGGCGAATGTACTGATGCAACTGCAAGGGCAGGAGCTGTCGCTAACCGGTACCGACCTGGAAGTAGAGATTGTTGGTCGTCTGCAACTTGAGCAGCCGGCCGAGATGGAGGGTGAGGTAACCGTTCCGGCACGCAAGCTGCTCGATATCTGTCGTTCGCTGCCCGACGGCGCGGAGCTAAAGTTTGAGCGCGATGGTGAGCGCCTGGTGCTGCGCAGTGGCCGCAGCCGTTATCAGTTGTCTACGCTGCCCGCCAGTGACTTCCCGAATCAGGAAGAAACCACAGCACAGAGTCGTTTCTCAATCTCGCAGCGTGAGATTCGCCGCCTGATTGATGCCACCGGCTTTGCCATGGCGCAGCAGGATGTTCGCTACTACCTGAATGGTTTGTTGTTGGAGTGTCGCCCGCAGCAGTTGCGCGCGGTGGCTACCGATGGCCATCGTCTGGCCCTGTGTGATCGCGATGCGCTGGGCCTTAATGTTGATGCGCCGATTCAGGCAATCGTCCCGCGTAAAGGGGTGCTTGAGCTTGCCCGCCTGCTGGAGGATTCTGACGCGAGTGCCGAGGTAGTGCTGGGGAATAACCATATTCGGGTGGTTTGCGGTCAGTTTACCTTCACTTCCAAGCTTGTTGACGGCAAGTTCCCGGATTACGAGCGCGTTTTGCCGCGCGGTACCGGTAATGAAGTGTTTGCCGACCGTCTGGCACTGCGCCAGGCATTCCAGCGCGCAGCGATTCTCTCCAACGAAAAGTATCGCGGTGTACGCCTGCAGTTATCCGAGGGTTTGTTGCAGATTGTGGCGAATAACCCGGAGCAGGAAGAGGCTGAGGAGCAGCTGATGGTCGACTACCACGGCGATCCGCTGGAGATTGGTTTCAACGTCGGCTATCTGCTGGACGTTACCGGCGCCATCCACAGCGATCAGATTCGTATTGGCCTCGGCGATGCGAATAGCAGTGCGTTGCTGCAGCAGCCGGAAGAGGGCGATGCGGTGTATGTGATTATGCCGATGCGTTTGTAAGCAACGGTATGGCAGCAGTTCGCTTGTCGAGAGTGTTGTAATTGAGCTGGTTACGCACTTTGTCGCTGGAGACCGCCACCCCTTGGGGCCGGCGGTCTTTTCGTATCTGTAGTTCGCTATTTTGGGTTTGAGTGTGGCTCTATCTCGTGTAGTTCTCACAAATTTTCGCAATATCCAGCACGCTGACGTGGTGTTGGATGGTGTCGTGCACCTGTTTTGCGGTGCGAATGGCAGCGGCAAGACTTCGTTGTTGGAAGCAGTGCATACGCTGGCTAGCGGTCGCTCTTTTCGTTCGCGACAGAGTCAATCACTCATCCGCTATGGTGCGGAATCGCTCGCGGTGTTCGGCCGCTTGCGCAGTGGCGTCGCACTGGGTGTTGAGAAGCTGCGGGATGGTAAGGGGCGCATACGTATCAACCAATTGCCCGCCAGCTCCAGCTCGGAGCTTGCAGCATGCCTGCCGCTGCAGGTAATTAATAGCGACAGTTTTTCTGCGCTGGACGGTGGTCCCGGGGTACGCCGGCAGTTACTGGATTGGACAGTGTTCCACGTGGAACATTCGTTTTCCGGGCAGTGGAAGGTGTACCAAAGCGCGCTAAAGCAGCGCAATGCACTGCTTCGTCGTGGTAAAATTGACTCGGATTTGCTGGCCCCTTGGGAGCAACAGCTCTTGTCCGCAGGGGAGGTGGTTCACCAGGGTCGCTATGAGGTCTTTCAGAGGCTGAAGGTCCTTTTTAAGGAGCGCCTTGATGAATTGCCCCGGGACGTTTTTGGCGATCTGGATGTTCAGTATCGCAGCGGCTGGAAGCGCGAATTGAGTCTGGCAGAGGCCCTTGAGTCATCTCGAACTGGTGATTGCGAACAGGGTTTTACCCGCATTGGACCCCATCGCGCCGACCTTCGGTTCAGCATCAATGGGCAGCCAGCGGAAGCCGTGTTGTCCCGTGGCCAACAAAAGATGGCTGTGTGCGCACTGCGTACCGCGATGGCTGCGACGGTGGGTGGCTCGGAAAAACCATTGTTTTTGGTGGATGATTTACCTGCGGAGCTAGATGACGCCAATCAGGCTCTGTTTGCCCGCTGGGTGCGTGATACGGCCAGCCAAGTACTTGTCACAGGTATTGACCCAGAGACAACACAGCGGGCTTGGAAGACGCTCGACGGCGCTTGGGGTAACCCACAGATGTTCCACGTGGAACATGGTTGTATTGAAGACTTTGACCTAAGCGGTTAGCTGTTAAGAATTCGAACCTCGGTGTTTGCCTTTGTTGGCGGACGCCCGAAAAACAAAAACGCATTTATTTCTAGAAGAGATTAGGCCGCACACTTACCGTGCCGGCGGAATGGAGCAACAGAATGTCGGAAGAGAATAACTACGATTCCAGTAGCATCAAGGTACTGAAGGGCCTGGATGCGGTGCGCAAGCGCCCGGGAATGTATATCGGCGATACCGACGACGGCACCGGCCTCCACCATATGGTATTTGAGGTGGTGGATAACTCCATTGATGAGGCCCTTGCGGGGCACTGTGACGAAATCCGAGTGACCATTCACCCGGACGAGTCGGTCAGTGTCTCCGATAATGGCCGTGGTATTCCTACCGAAATACACCCGGAAGAGGGTGTTTCTGCCGCTGAAGTAATCATGACGGTACTGCACGCCGGTGGTAAGTTCGACGATAACACCTACAAGGTGTCTGGTGGACTGCACGGTGTTGGTGTTTCGGTGGTAAATGCACTGTCTGAAGAGCTGAAACTGACCATTCGCCGTGGTGGCAAAATCCACGAGCAGGTCTATCGCCACGGCGTACCCGATGCGCCCCTGACCGTTGTTGGCGACAGTGAAACCAGCGGCACCAGCGTGCACTTCAAGCCCTCCGCGGACACCTTCACTAATATCGAATTCCATTTCGAGCAGCTTGCCAAGCGCCTGCGCGAGCTCTCCTTCCTGAATTCCGGGGTACGTATCGTCCTGCGTGACGAGCGCAGCGGTAAAGAAGAAGTTTATGAGTACGAGGGCGGCCTGCACGCCTTTGTGGAGTTCCTGAACCAGAACAAGACGCCGATCAACAAGGTCCTGCACTTCCAGAATCAGCGTGAAGACGGTATCGCGGTAGAAGTTGCCCTGCAGTGGAACGACTCCTTCCAGGAAAATATCTACTGCTACACCAACAATATTCCCCAGAAAGACGGCGGTACCCACCTGGCGGGCTTCCGTGCAGCGCTTACCCGCGGACTTAACAGTTACATCGAGAAAGAAGGTGTTGGTAAAAAAGACAAAGTCAGCACCACCGGCGATGACGCCCGCGAAGGTTTGACTGCCATTATCTCGGTGAAAGTACCTGATCCTAAATTCTCCTCCCAGACCAAAGACAAGCTGGTGTCTTCCGAAGTGAAGCCGGCGGTCGAGCAGGAAATGGGGCAGTCTTTTAACGATTACCTGCTGGAGAACCCGCAGGAAGCCAAGGCAGTTGTCGGTAAGATGATCGACGCGGCCCGCGCGCGGGAAGCAGCGCGTAAAGCACGCGAGATGACCCGCCGCAAGGGTGCCCTGGACATCGCTGGTCTGCCCGGCAAGCTGGCCGACTGTCAGCAGAAAGATCCCGCGCTGTCCGAACTCTACCTGGTGGAGGGTGACTCCGCGGGTGGTTCTGCGAAGCAGGGCCGCGACCGCCGTACCCAGGCGATCCTGCCGCTGAAAGGTAAGATCCTCAACGTCGAAAAAGCGCGTTTCGACAAGATGCTGTCCAGTGCCGAGGTCGGCACTCTAATTACCGCGCTGGGCTGCGGTATTGGTAAAAGTGAATTTAACCCGGACAAACTGCGCTACCACTCCATCATTATCATGACGGATGCGGACGTGGACGGTGCCCACATTCGTACGCTACTGCTCACCTTCTTCTTCCGTCAAATGCCGGAGCTGATTGAGCGCGGACACATCTTTATTGCCCAGCCACCACTGTACAAGATTGGTAAGGGCAAACAGGAGCAGTACCTGAAGGATGAGGCTGCCCTGACCCAGTTCCTGACCAACGCGGCTCTGGAAAGCGCCACTTTGTTTGTAAACCCGCAAGCTCCAGGCCTGTCCGGCACCGCACTCGAATCCCTGGTAAAAGAGTACCGCGGCGTAATGGCGACCATCGACCGCCTGTCGCGCCTGTATCCGGAAGAAGTGCTGCAGAGCATGGTTTACCTGCCGGCAGTAAAGCCAGAGCAGCTTCAGTCGAGCGAGGCCATGGCCGACTGGGCTAACCAGCTACAGACCCGTCTGGAGCAGGAAGGCGAGGGTGGCGGCCGCCGCCACAGCGTTAGCGTAACGGAAGACCAGGAGCGCAATCTGTTCCTGCCAACCATCGATATCGTTGCCCATGGTGTAAGCAGCCGCTATACCGTCAACCACGAGTTCTTCGAGTCAGCGGAATACCGCGCTATCTGCCAGCTGGGCGAAAAGCTGCAGGGTTTGCTGGAGGAGGGTGCTTATATTCAGCGCGGCGAGAAACAGCAGCCGGTATACAGCTTCCCGGAAGCGCTTGCCTGGTTAATGAATGAGAGCCGTCGCGGTTACAGCATCCAGCGCTATAAAGGTTTGGGCGAAATGAACCCCGAACAGTTGTGGGAAACCACCATGAACCCGGAAACCCGCCGTATGCTTCAGGTGACCGTGGAAGACGCCATCGCTGCCGACCAGATTTTCACCACGCTGATGGGCGATCAGGTAGAGCCGCGTCGCGAATTTATCGAGAGTAACGCACTGGCGGTGGAGAACCTGGACGTTTAAAGTCACCCCTACTGCTAATCTCACAATCGAAAGCCCGTGCGGTAACAACCACACGGGCTTTTTGGTAAGTAAGTGTTTACTTTATGTTAGCCGGCAGCGCATCACGATCTCATCCTGGCCGGCGCTTGCATTGAAAGTCCGCTCCAATTCGGCAAAGCCGTGCTGCTGTAAGAAGTAGCGGCCGCGCAAGTTTTCCTCCAGCACCACCGATGTGAGCTCAACCTGGCCGAACTTGGCCTGTTCCATTAACTCGCTGCCAACACCGTGCCCCTGCTCGCCTGGCGACACAAAAATCGTCTGCACCTGATGATCATCACCCACGGTTACCAGTCCCTCGGCGGTGGCACTGCCAGGGCGTGCATACACCCAGTGCACGTCAGCTGCCGGCTCACCACGGTTCCACGGGCCGCACTGTGCCCTGAGCTTGCGCCGCATGGCGCGGCCCTGTTCTGACCAATAACTAACAGGAAGGCTCGGGTGTGCCGTAGATGCCAGAAAAAGCCATAGCTGTAGCAGTCGTTCTATATCCGATTCCTGCAAGGGTCTCAGCATAACAACTCCCGAATTATGTCGATGCAGTAGCAGATGGTAGCTTCCCGCGCCAGTGGCTCCTAACCGAACATCCAGTCGATCGGGGACCGAAAATTGGCACGAAAGTTCCACAAAAACAGAGTTCTACACAGTGACAAAGATCGCTTTGTAAAATATAATAATTCTCATTAACTATCGTAATGAGAGATGTACACAAGGAGCGTCACTTGGCCCGCTTTACCCTCGCCCCGATCTCTGTTGCCCTGCTCGCAAGCCTGAGCACCGGCGCTTTCGCTGAAGAAAAAACCGAAACTCTGGAAACGATTTCCGTTCTCGGCGACACCACGCAGATCGAAAAACTCCCAGGTTCAGCGCATCTGGTAAGCGCTGAAGATCTGGAAAAGTTCGAGTTTGTTGATATCAACCGCATGATGCGTGCGGTACCGGGCGTCTACCTGCGTGAAGAAGACGGCTATGGCCTGCGTCCAAACATTGGTATTCGCGGCGCCGATGGTGGCCGTTCCGGCAAGATCTCTTTGATGGAAGACGGTGTGTTGGTTGCGCCGGCTCCATATTCCGCGCCCGAGGCCTACTACTTCCCGACCGCTGGTCGCCTGAGCAGCATCGAAGTACTCAAGGGCCCATCTACACTGAAGTACGGACCGTTCACTGTTGGCGGTGCGGTGAATATGATCAGTACGCAAATCCCCAGCGAATCTACTGGCAAGGTACAACTGGAAGCGGGTCAGTTTGGCGAGAACCGACTGCACACCTATTACGGTGACAGCACCGAAACCACTGGCTGGTTGATCGAAACCCACCAGCAACGCGCAGACGGTTTCCGTGACATCGATCGCGCTGACAGCGCCGATATCAACAAGGAAGACTACCTGCTAAAAGGCCGCCTGAACTCCGCCGAAGGAGCCAAGTACGCTCAGCAGCTGGACGTGAAGTTGCAGTACTCGGAAGAAGAGTCTGGCATGAGCTACCTCGGTCTCACCGACGCCGATTTCGCCGCCGATCCGAATCGCCGCTATGGCATCAGTGCCCTAGACGAGATCGAAAACCGCCACAGCACCGTACAGCTGAACCACTCCATTGCTCTCAGTGAAAGCTTCAGCCTGAACACCCAGGCCTATTACAACAAATTCAAGCGCGACTGGTTCAAGGTGAGCCTCGGCGGCCTGATCGATGCAGCCAATGCTGGCGATCCCGATGCACAGGCCGTGCTTGACGGGACCTTGGACTACGAGGGTGTTGGTATCAAACACAACGACCGCACCTACGTATCCCGCGGTCTGCAAGTAAGTGCTAACTGGCAGTTCCAGACCGGCACCATCGCCCATGATCTGGAATTCGGCGTGCGCGATCACTACGACGATATCGACCGTTTCCAGCCGGTCGATAACTACAACCAGGTTAATGGCGAACTCGTATTTGTCGACATCACCGACCCTAGCTCGAGCAACAACCGCATCGGTAAAGCAGATGCCACGTCCCTGTTCGTGTATGACCAGATTCAGGTAAATGATGCCCTCGCATTGACCGCCACACTGCGCTACGAAGATATCGAAACCTCACAGCAGCGTTACAACGATGTCGACCGCAGCGAAAAAGGCAGCTACCGCGAAAATTCCCTGAGCGAATGGTTACCGGGCCTGGGTCTGACCTATCAGCTGACCGAATCCGTTACCTTGCTGGCTGGAGCCCACCGCGGCTTTGCGCCTCCCGGTTCCGGCGCTTCTGACGGCGAGGCCGGAGACCTGTCCTCTAACTACGAGTGGGGCGCGCGCTTCGACAATGGTAGCCTGCGTACCGAAGTGATCGCCTTCTACAGCGATTACGAAAGCACCGTACAAAACTGTTCCGTGGCCGTTCCGTGCGCAAACGGTGACGACAGTGGCACCTACGCATTGGGTGAATCAGAAATTAAAGGTGTTGAGGCTCTGGTGGCAACCGAATGGTCGCTGGCGAACGGTTGGCTGATTCCGCTGAGCGCCAGCTACACCTGGACCGATGCTGAAATCACTCGCGACAATGTGGCGGAAGACATCCTTGCGGGAGACAACTTCGCCTACCTGCCGGAGAACGTATTTGCGGTCACCACCGGTATCGATAGCGGTGCCGAATGGCGTGTAAACCTGACTGCCGCCTATCAGGATGACATGTGTGTCGATAACGCCTGTAATCGCGGCGACGTCGACCAGTTCGCGCGCACCGAGTCCCTGTGGGTAGTCGATGCGGCTGCGCACTACGACTTCAGCGAAGATCTGGCAGGCTACCTGAAGATCGACAACCTGCTGGACGAGCAGGCGATTATCAACCGTGCCCCAGATGGTGCGCGCGCCAATCGCCCGCGTACCGCTTCTGTTGGTGTGACTTACAGTTTCTAATTCCTGAAGTTGCACGACATAAAAAAACCCGGCCATTGCCGGGTTTTTTTATGTCTCAACAATAACTATTGCAGCGTGCCGCTCAGGTGCACAAAGTGCGCCTTGAGATAGCGTGTCTCTGCAATCGCCGGGTGTACCGGGTGATCCGCACCCTGACCGCCACTGCCGATGACGCTGATATTCTTGTCCAGGTGGCGACCAGCCCCACGCAGGATTTCCAGCAGGGTATCCGATGCCAGGTGCATGGAGCAGGAGGCACTCACCAACACCCCATTCTTCTCAAGCAGGCGCAGCGCCAGCTCATTGATATGTCGATAGGCCGCCTCGCCGGACTTCTGATCCTTGCGGCGTTTAATAAACGCCGGCGGATCCAGCACCACCGCATCGTAACGTTCGCCACTGGCGATCAACGATTTCATCGCATCGATCGCCTTGCCCTGAATGGTAATCAGATCTTCTTTGCGCTTGTTGAGCGCAGCATTTTCCTCGCACCAGTCCAGTGCCTGACCGGACGCATCCACGCAGGTTACTTCTGCAGCGCCGTGAGCAAGTGCTTGCACACCCCAACCGCCGGCATAGGAAAACAGATCCAGCACGCGACGGCCTTTCACCCAGCGGTTTAAATGGGCGCGATTGTCGCGGTGATCGTAAAACCAACCCGTCTTCTGTCCCTGGTACACCGGCGCCAACAGCGGTACCCCATTTTCCTCAAATGGCACCATCTGCGGCACTTCACCGTAAGCGACTTCACACAATTCGGGTAGTTCTTCCACCTTGCGACCCTGGTGATCGTTGCGCAGCAAAATACCCTGTGGCTTACACAGTGCCTGCAGTGCATTCACAATGTCTTCGCAAAACAGCTCCATGCCCCAGCTACTGATTTGTACCACCAGATAACCACCAAAGCGATCCACCACAAGGCCCGGCAAGCCGTCGGAGTCTCCATACACCATACGGTAACTGGGATGATCGAAGTACCGCTCGCGCAAAGCCAGAGCCTGCTCCAGTCGCCGCTGCAAAGTCTTACGCGTGAACGCACCCTTGCGCGACACCAGACGCGCACAGATCAGTTGATTTGGATTAACCAGCGCATAACCCTGGCTCTTGCCATTACTATCCAGAACTTCACATTGACTGCCGGGCTCGATTCCCTTTAGCGGACTGCGCTTGGTGTCCACCTCGTTGCTGTAAATCCACAGGTGCCCCATCTTCAGACGGCGCTCGGCACGTGGGTTGAGAACTAATTGATGCACGGGAAAAACTCCGGTTTGGCTGCGGGGGCGCCATTGTTCGTATCCGCGCCTGCGAATACAAGAGAGAATTGTGATTGGCCTGCTAACACTCTAGTGGAAAGCTACGGCGGAAATACGCTTAATCACCGCGCTGCGGGCAGCTGATAAATAGATGAGTTATTGAAGAAGCTTGCGCGCGTAGTACGGCTGCGAAATGGATGAATGCCGTCGGCGCATGCGCCAACAGCGATCGCCTAAGACAGAATGAAGTCGGCAAATTCGGCGAGGTTTTGCATCACCCGGGTCTCAGCGAGACTCGCATCTGGGTTCTGCATCAGCTCCGCCAGCGTTTGTTGACCGCAGCCGGTCTGAAGCAGCACCGGTTTACAACCCTTGGCCACGGCACAGTAGAGGTCTTTGGCGCGGTCGCCGACAAAAAAACAGTCGTGCAAACTCACATCAAATTCCGCTTCGATAGCGTCGAGCAAACCGGTTTTCGGCTTGCGGCAGCGGCAGTTGTCCTCGTCACTGTGCGGGCAGTAGAAGATGCCGGCGACTTCGCCGCCGGCATCTTCTACCTGTTCGCGCAACATCGCGTGAATGGCTTCCAGATCGTCCAGATCAAACAGGCCGCTGGCGAGGCCACTTTGATTGGTGGCAATCACCAGCTGATGGCCGGCCTGGCTGAGACGCGCCATTGCTTCGATGCTGCCAGGTATCGGCGCCCACTCCGCCGCACAGGTAACATGGTTACCGTTGGGCTGATTGATGACGCCGTCGCGATCGAGAACAATAATGCTCATAGCCTGCGCTTTACTTCGCCGGTGCCAGCAGTGAAATGTCTGCCGCTTCCAGGAAGAGTCCGCGCAACTGAGCCAGCAGGGCCAGGCGGTTGTTGCGCAGCTTTTCATCCTCGGCCATAACCATTACGCCGTCAAAGAAGGCATCGACCGTGTCGCGCAAACCGGACAGGCCGGCGAGACCCTCTTCAAAACGGGCTTCGGCATACAGCGGGTTTACGGCGTCAGCGGCATCGCGCACCGCCAGATACAGTGCCTTTTCTGCATCTTCTTCCAGCAGCGCCTGATCGACCTCGTTCGGCGCGGGGCCGTCGAGCTTGGCGAGGATATTGGATACACGCTTGTTGGCTGCCGCCAGCGCTTCCGCTTCTGGCAGCTGGCTGAAGCTGTGCACCGCCTTCACCCGGTTGTCGATATCCAGTGGACGCGACAGCTTGCGTGCGGATACCGCGAGGAATACTTCGGCCTTGATACCGGCGTCTTCATAACGGGCGCGGAAGCGCTCGATCATGTAAGCGAGGGTTTGCTCAACCACATTGTCGTACTCGGCCAGTGCGGTGCGCGGATAACCATCGCGGGCCAGGGTGAGCAGTTCGCGCAAATCCAGATCGATATTCTTTTCTACCAGCAGACGCAACACGCCAAGGCTGGCACGGCGCAGCGCGAATGGGTCGCGTGAGCCGCTGGGTGGCTGGCCAATACCGAAGATACCGACCAGGGTATCGATGCGATCGGCCAGGGCGACGATGGTGCCGGTCTCGGTTTGCGGCAATTCATCGCCGGCAAACTTTGGCATGTATTGCTCATACATGGCCTTGGCCACGTCGAGTTGTTCGCCATCGTTTTCTGCATAGTAATAGCCGGCGATGCCTTGCATATCCGCGAACTCAAATACCATTTCGGTAACCAGGTCCGACTTACACAGTTTTGCCGCGCGCTCCGCGAGCGCTGCGTCGCCGTTCAGCTTCTCGGCGATCGCTGCCGCCAATTTGGCCAGGCGCTCGGTCTTGTCGTAAACGGTTCCCAGCTTTTGCTGGAACACGATGGACTTGAGCTTTTCACGGCGCGCTTCGAGGCTGGTTTTTTTATCCGTTTCGAAAAAGAAGGCAGCATCGGAAAGGCGCGGACGGATCACACGCTCGTTACCTTCGATCACCTGCTTGGCGTCGGTGCTTTCGATATTGGAGACGGTAATAAAGAACGGCATCAACTTGCCGTCTTCGTCCACCACATGGAAATATTTCTGGTGTTCCTTCATCGAAGAAATGAGTGCTTCTGCGGGAACCTCGAGGAAGCGCTTCTCGAAGCGTCCGGTCAGCGCCACCGGCCACTCGACGAGTGCCGTCACTTCGTCCAGCAGATCGTCATCGATTACCGCCACACCGTTTACATTATTGGCTTCCGCCTGAACCTGCTCACGGATCATTTCCTTGCGCGTGGCGAAGTCCACAATCACGAAGCCGGGATCGCGCAATTGCTGAACGTAATCGTTGGCAGAGGCCACGGTGAGTTCGCGGTTACAGTGGAAGCGGTGACCGCGGGTGGTGTTGCCGGCTTTCAGTCCGAGTACCTCGGCATCCACAACCTGATTGCCGAACAGCATGATCAGCCAGTGGACCGGGCGTACGAATTCTTCTTTGCGTGCACCCCAGCGCATGCGTTTTGGAATAGGCAGTTGCGCCAGGGATTTGTTGACGATGTCACCCAGCAGGTCCTGGGTCGCTGCGCCTTTCTGTTCGCTGATAAATGCCAGGCGTTCGCCCTTGTCGGTTTGCACGCGCGCAAGCTCGTCAACGCTGACGCCGGCACCGCGCGCGAAACCCTGCGCGGCCTTGGTCGGGTTGCCGTCCTTATCAAACGCCGCGGCCACGGCGGGGCCGTGCTTTTCGATTTGTTTATCTTGCTGTTGCTCGGCCAGGTCGCTCACCGACACTGCCAGGCGGCGCGGGCTGGCAAACGCATTTACCTCGCCGTATGCGAGCTCAGCGTCTTTGAGACCCTGTTCGATACCTGCGGCGAAGGCTTGCATCAATTTGTGCAGCGCTTTTGGGGGCAGCTCTTCGGTGCCCAGCTCAACCAGAAAATCCTGAGCCATTACTTCTTCTCCTTCTGCGCATCGAGTTGAGCAAGTACGTCGTTGCGAGCCTGTTCGGTTGCCAGTGGGAAACCGAGCGCATGGCGCGCGTCAAAATAGGCCTGGGCGACTGCCCGCGCCAGGGTGCGCACACGCAGAATAAAGCGCTGGCGCTCGGTGACGGAAATCGCGTGGCGCGCGTCCAGCAAATTAAACGCGTGGGAAGCTTTCATTACCTGCTCGTATGCAGGCAGCGGCAGGCCCAGTTCGATCAGGCGCTGGCTTTCGCGCTCGCAGTGATCGAAGGTCGCGAACAGGAATTCGACATCCGCGTGCTCAAAGTTGTAGTGGGACATTTCCACTTCGTTCTGGTGGAAAACGTCACCGTAGGTCACCGCGTTGCCTTCCGCATCGCGGGTCCATACCAGGTCGTAGATGGATTCCACGCCCTGCAGGTACATGGCAATACGCTCGATACCGTAAGTGATCTCGCCGGTAACCGGATAGCATTCGATGCCGCCGACTTGCTGGAAGTAGGTGAACTGGGTCACTTCCATACCGTTCA
Organism: Microbulbifer agarilyticus; assembly: GCF_019800665.1. Lineage (GTDB taxonomy): Bacteria > Pseudomonadota > Gammaproteobacteria > Pseudomonadales > Cellvibrionaceae > Microbulbifer > Microbulbifer agarilyticus_C. The sequence goes on along the minus strand of NZ_JAHVKO010000004.1, from coordinate 223,001 downwards.
GCCAAACTTCCCAGCCGAGACCCCAGGCACCCAGGGTCGGGGATTCCCAGTTATCTTCAACAAAACGAATGTCGTGTACCGCGGGGTCGATACCCAGTGCGCGCAGGCTGTCCAGGTAGAGTTCCTGGATATTCGACGGCGACGGCTTCATTACCACCTGATACTGGTAGTAGTGCTGCAGGCGGTTGGGGTTCTCACCGTAACGGCCATCGGTAGGGCGACGGCACGGCTGCACATAGGCCGCATTCCAGGTTTCCGGGCCGATGGCGCGCAGGAAGGTTGCGGGGTGGAAGGTGCCAGCGCCCACTTCCATATCCAGAGGCTGTAGAATGACGCACCCTTGGCGCGCCCAGTATTCCTGCAGGGTAAAAATCAGTCCCTGAAAGGTGCTCAGATCCTGCGCAGGGGCAGAACCGCTGGTTTGTTGCTCGGACACCACAATCTCCGGTTTCAGCTGGGTGGAATAGACAAGGGGCGCAATTATAGCGGCAGCCGGTTGCACGCTAAACAGCGCGCAGGGATTTGATGGCCACAATCTGGCCTATATAAGACGATCACCGGAAAAAACATGAACATGAGTGGGCTCAGGCCCTGACAAGAAGGATGTAACGGTTGGATATCAAAGGGCAATTGGCCGCAGGCGCCTTGAAGTTGATCGGACAACTGCCACTCAAGTGGTCGCGGCGCCTCGGCGGTTTCACGGGCCACTGTGCCGTCGCGACCCGCGCAAACAGTCTGCGGGTGAGTCGCATCAATCTGGCACATTGCTATCCGGAAATGCAGGAAAAAGCACGCGAACAGCTCGCTCGTCAGAGTGTGGTGAATACCGCCATGACGGGTTTTGAAGTCGCCAGCCTGTGGCGCCAGTCATGGAGTCTGGCGGAAGACAGTATCGAACGCATCCGCAACCAGCAGTTGCTCACCGAGGGTGTCAGCGAGGGGCGCGGCGTATTGGTACTCGCGCCGCATATCGGCAACTGGGAAATCTTCGGCCAGTACCTGGCCACCGTCGGCCCCACCACCAGCCTGTATGCGCCACCCAAGATTGAGGCACTGGATTCCCTGATTCGCGCCGGCCGTGAAAAAACCGGCGCGAACCTGGTGCCGACCAATGTGCGCGGTGTGCGGGCATTGCTCAAGGCGTTGAAAGCCGGTGGTATCGTCGGCGTCCTGCCGGATCAGGAGCCGGATCTGTCCGGCGGTGAGTTCGCGCCGTTTTTCGGCCATCCCACCCTGACCATGACGCTCGCCTACAACCTGATCCAGCGCACCGGTTGCAAGGTGGTGTTTGGTTTCGCCAAGCGCCTGGAGCAGGGGTTTGAGTTGGTGCTGTTACCGGCCGAAGAGGCCATTTACAGCGAAGAGGCCAAGGTATCGCTCGCGGCATTGAACCGCGGCGTGGAAGCCTGCATTGCCGAAGCGCCGGAACAATATCAGTGGGAATACAAACGTTTTCGGCGCGCGCCGGAAGGCCGTACCGGCCTGTATAAGAAAAACTAATACTTCTTTCTGCTATCGCTACCAAGCGTACTGTTCCAGAAATAACCCTGCCGCAGCAGTATCCTCTCGGGCCCGGTTCTCGGGCCCAGAGCGCACCATTTCCCCATTTCCCCCCATTGCGCACTAGCCTCCCCTCAACTTTCTAATTTTTCCGCCCGGTTCTTTCCGGAGAGAGTGTTAAGCCTGTGGGATCTTCCCGTGAGCCATATGCTGGAAATTCCCAAATATTGACCTGCCGGTCAAATATCTAAATTAATTTATCCGGGTAAAAACAAGCGCGAATATTACCCGGGTAAATTGATCTATATTAATACCCGGGTAATAATAAGATTGACTACCCATATTTCAGGAGTTGAAATGAAAACGGAATATCTCGCCGTTCACAACGGATCACTAATCGCCCGTGGCGATCTCGAGAGCGTTGTGCGCAAGAGCAGGTCACGGGCGGCGGGCATCGAGCCAGTGGTGATGGCACTGGATACCTGCAAGCGCATTGAGGTGGACTGGCAGGGTGACGTGGAAAGTGTCATCGCGAGGCTTTCTGCGCCAAGCCGCCGCGGGCGGCCGAAGCTGGGCGTTACCTCCCGTGAGGTGACCCTGTTGCCGGCGCATTGGGAGTGGTTGGCGACACAGCGCGGCGGCGCTTCGGTGACGTTGCGACGTTTGGTCGATGCGGCCATCAAAAACGCGACCGCGGAAGAGCAGCTCAGTATTCAGCAAAACCAGCTGTATAAACTGCTCTCGCTTTTTGCTGACGCGCAAGGCTTTGAAGAAGCTGCACGCGCCATGTACCGAAACAGCCGGGCCGGATTTATCGTGGCGACAAAATCCTGGCCCGCAGATGTGAGAGCCGTCCTTTTGGAAAAATTCGATGCCTTTCATACGCCGTCCAATCGAGCTGCCAGTGAGCAAACAGACACGGACTAACTTAGTTTGTGCCGCCGCGGGATTCCTGGAAAATTTCGATTAAGCTCATAGGTAGGTATTTCAATAACCCATACCTCGATGAGCCAAATCGAACCCGAACCCGAATCGGAAGAAGCCCCAATACCCGAAGAAAAGTCACCCTGGCGGTTCTTACCGACCGGGTTGTCGCTGTTGCGTATTGCGCTGATTCCGATCATTTACTGGCTGTCATTGGCGGACAAGCACCTCTGGGCGCTGGTGATCTATTGTTTCGGCGCGTGGACCGACCAGCTCGACGGCTGGCTGGCAAATCGGTTTAATTGGCACTCCTATTTTGGCGCCTTACTGGACCCTGTCGCCGATCGTATTTATATCCTCGCGCTAATCCCACTATTGTGGCACTACGGATCCATAAGTGGCATCTACACCACGTTGGTTATTACACGATTTTCAATACAGCTAACGGCCTACCCGGTATTACTTTTGTGGCTTAAAAGGCGTCCGCAGCTTCGCCCGGAATGGTTGTCACGTGCAGCTATGGCGCTTGCATTTTTAATACTTGGAATAGGCTTCGCCGAGCAGCTGGCAATTGAACTCATCCCGGAAAGCACCACAGAAGAGAAGGTTTTTGATCACACCATGGAGGCGCTGACGCTGATTGGCTGTATTTTGGAGGTGTGGGTGCTAGCGCGTTTCTTGCCGCGCTATTGGGATGTTATGCGCGGCAAAGAAGACACCTTTGAGTAGTGTCTCCCTTAACTCCGGTTAGCATAAAAGGAATTAGTGGCGCCAGAAAGCCGGGGTGAGCAGCACCAACAGGGTAAAGATTTCCAGGCGCCCCATTAGCATCGCGAGAATCAGAAAACATTTGGCCACACCGTTGACTTCGCCGTAGTGCGAAGCAGCGTCGCCCAGTGCCGGGCCGATATTACTCAAGCAGGATGCCACGGTGGAAAACGAGGTAACGAAGTTCTCGCCGGTCGCCATCACCACAATCGTAAGAATAAAAAACGACAGAATATAAATTGCAAAAAACCCCCATACCGCATCGGTGACACGGGTAGGTACGATTTTTTTATTTACCTTGATCGGCACAACGGCATTGGGGTGTACCAGGCGACTGAGCTCGCGCAGGCCGGATTTAACAATCAGCATTACCCGCACGGCTTTAATGCCACCCGATGTGGAACCCGCGCAGGCACCCATGATTCCGAGCAATAACAAAATATAGGGCAAGAAAGCCGGCCACAGTGCAAAGCTCTCTGAGGCAAAACCCGCGGTAGTACCGATTGAGACCACCTGGAAAATTCCGTGCAGGAAGCTGTCCTTCATATTGAAGGTGCCCGAAGTGAACAGGTAGCCGATGATAATGATGCTGGAAAAAAAGGTTACCAGTATGTAGAAGCGAAACTCAGAATCTTTCCAGTAATGCTTGAGGGTGCGGTTACCCAGCGCATAAAAGTGCAGGCCAAAGTTAATCGCCGCGGTCAGCATAAAGATAATCGCGATCGCCATAATCGCGTTGTTGTTGGCATAGAAGCCCATGCTCGCATCGTGCGTGGAAAAACCGCCGTTCGCCACGGTGGAAAATGCGTGCCCCACGGCGTCGAACGCGGTCATACCGGCCCACCAGTAGCCAATTCCGCACAGCACGGTGAGCGCGACATAGATAACGATTAGTGCACGTGCGGTTTCCGCGATGCGCGGTGTCAGCTTGGTGTCTTTGACCGGGCCCGGCATTTCCGCCTTATACAGCTGCATACCACCGATGCCTAGCATCGGCAGAATAGCCAGCGCAATCACAATTACCCCGATGCCACCAAACCACTGCAGTTGCTGGCGGTAATACAAAATGGCTGGAGGCAGGGTATCCAGGCCGACAATGGTGGTGGCGCCGGTTGTGGTGAGTCCGGAAATAGATTCAAAAATGGAATCCACCACATTGAGATCAGGCGCGGGGCTGATAATCAGCGGCAGGGCACCGAAGCTGCCCAGAATCAGCCAGAACAGCGAGGTGACGACGAAACCGTCGCGGGTGCGCAGGTCTTGTTTCAGGTCGTGCACCGGCAGCCACATCAGCAAGCCGGTGATCAGGGTGATGCCAAACGCGATGGAAAACGCTACGTGGGTGTCGTCGTCGTACCACAGCGATACACCGATCGGCGGCAACAGGGTAAGGCTGAACACCGTCAGAAGTATGCCGAAGACCCGCGCTATGACTGCTAAACGCATCTAATCGTGTCCCGACGTCAGAAGAAGCTAAAGCCGACCTGGAACAGCTGTTCCACGTGGCGGGTGTGGCGGCGGTCGACGAGGAACACGATTACATGGTCGTCGGTCTCCACCACGATGTTGTCGTGGGCGATCAGCACTTGGCTCTCGCCGTCGCGCTCGCGCACGATGGCGCCGATGCTGGCACCTTCCGGCAGGTCGATGTCCTCAATTTTTCTGCCCACTACCTTCGAGGTGCGGTTGTCGCCGTGGGCAATCACTTCGATCGCTTCTGCTGCGCCGCGGCGCAGGGAGTGTACGTTCACCATGTCGCCGCGACGCACATGGGTGAGCAGGCTGCCAATGGTATTTTGCTGTGGCGAGATGGCGATATCGATTTCGCCGCCCTGTACCAGGTCCACATAGGCGCGGTTGTTGATCAGCGCCATGACCTTGCGCGCACCCAGTCGCTTCGCCAACAGTGACGACATGATGTTGGCTTCGTCGTCGTTGGTGAGTGCCAGAAAAACATCGGTGTCTTCGATATTCTCTTCCAGCAGCAGGTCCTGGTCCGAGGCGCTGCCGTGCAGCACGATGCTGTTGCTCAACTCTTCCGACAGGAAGATACAGCGCTCGTGGCTCTGCTCGATGATCTTTACCGAGTAGCGGTTTTCCAGCTTGGTGGCCAGGCGTAGCCCGATATTGCCGCCGCCGGCGATGGTGATGCGCTTGTAGCCCTGTTCGAGGCGGCGCAGCTCGCTCATGACTGCGCGGATATCTTGTTTGGCGGCGATAAAGAAGACTTCGTCGCCGGCTTCGATGACGGTGGAGCCCTGCGGGATGATGGGGCTGTTGCGGCGGTAGATGGCGGCAACCCGGGTGTCGACCTTGGGCATATGCTCGCGCAGGTAGCGCAGCTGATGGCCAACCAGAGGCCCACCCTGTACCGCCCGCACCGCAACCAGCTGTACGCGGCCGTCGGCAAAATCGAGCACCTGTAGGGCGCCGGGGTGGGCGATCAGTCGCGCGATGTATTCAGACACGATCTGTTCCGGGCTGATCAATACGTCGATGGGAATCGACTCGGTGGAAAACAGCTCGGGATATTGCAGGTAGGCGGATGCGCGCACGCGCGCGATTTTCGTAGGTACCCGGAACAACGAGTGCGCGATCTGGCACGCGGCCATATTGGTTTCGTCGTTGTTGGTGACGGCGACGAGGATGTCGGCGTCTTCGATGCCGGCTTCTTGCAGGATATCCGGATGGGACGCGTGGCCTTCGACTACGCCGATATCGATCTTGTCGCGGAGCTCGCGCAGGGTCTTCTCGTTGCTGTCCACCAGAACAATGTCGTTGCGCTCCGAGGCGAGACTTTCCGCCAGTGATCCACCGACCTGGCCGGCGCCGAGAATAATGATTTTCATATTATGCGATTGGGCCTTTGGCTTCTGGCCTTGGTGCCACCCGCTTTGCGGATTCTTTCGCGGGCGTGGCGGCCGGCCAACCGGTGCAAGATGTCAGGACCACTGTAAACCCATCCCTGGGCGCTTCGGCGCAAACATCCTGTTTGCGACGATCCTGACATCCTGCACCGGCTGACCAGCCTAAATTTTTACTCTTGTACTTCGTAAGCGCACGAGTCTTAGCAAACGTGGTCGGCTTACTGTGCCTGCTTTTCAAGCTTTGCGTAGTAAAACCCATCGCCTGCATGGAGGCCTGGCAGCAACTGCATACCGACTTCCTGCGGCAATCCCCAGGGCTCCCCGTGCAACAACTGCGGCGTATTGTCCCTCGCATCCGGTGTCTCCGCAACGAAGCGTGCCACTTGAGCGCTGTTTTCCTCCGGGAGTATGGAACATGTGGCGTAAAGGAGTGTGCCGCCAGGTTTCAAAAGGCGCCACATTGCACGCAGGATCTTGCCCTGTAGCGCGGCGAGCTCCTGAATATCTTCCGGGCGCCGCAGTAGCTTGATGTCGGGGTTGCGACGGATCACGCCGGTGGCCGAGCAGGGCGCGTCGAGCAGGATGCGGTCGAAAGGTTCGCCATCCCACCAGTGCTCGGGTTCGGCGGCGTCTGCGCAGATGATTTGCGCGCCCATACCGAGCCGTTCGAGGTTTTCGATGACCCGGTCGAGGCGATCTTCTTCAATATCCAGTGCGCTGAGGTCGAGGTCCGGCTGTAGCTCCAGCAGGTGGCAGGTTTTGCCGCCGGGCGCGGCGCAGGCGTCGAGCACGCGCTCACCAGGCTGTGGATCCAGCAACGGGGCGGCGAGTTGTGCCGACTGGTCCTGCACGCTGACGAGTCCGTCTTCGAAGCCCGGCAGGCGGCTGACCGCTACCGGGCTCTCCAGAATCAGGCCCGCTGTGGAGAAGGCGCAGGGCTCGGCGTTGATACCGGCATCTTGCAGCTGTTGCAGATAGTCATCGCGGCTGATTTGCGATTGATTCACCCGCAAGGTCATCGGCGGGTTTTCGTTGTTCGCGGTGAAGATGGTGCGCGCATCGGTGCCCCAGGCGCCCTTTACCGCTTGCTGCAGCCACTCCGGGTGCGCGGAGCTGAACTGTGGGTTGCCGGAGAGTTTGCGAGTGAGCACTTCCTTATTACGCAGCGCATTGCGCAGCACACCATTAACCACTCCGGTGGCGTGGCCGAGCTTGATCGCGCGGGCCGCTTCCACGGTGGCGGCAATCGCCGCGTGGTCGGGAATGCGCGTGTACTCCAGCTGGTACAGGCCCACCAGCATCAGTGCTTCCAGCTCTTCGTCCTTTACCGGCTTGCGCAGCAGTTTGTTGAGCATCAGCTCCAGACGCGGCGCGAAGCGCGCGGTGCCGTAACAGAGTTCGCGCAGCAGTGAACGGTCTTTCTCGTCGACCTGTTTTTCCGCCCACGGCAGCAAACGCTGCAGGGAGCCGCGGTCCTGATACAGGCGCGCGATTACCCGCGCCGTCAGGGCTCTTGGATCATTCATCGGCTGCTCCCAAAGTGATGCCCGCGGCAAACAGATCGCGGTAACCTTTCAATATCTCCGCCACCGGCAGTGCCTTCTTGCCTGGCAATTGTAGTTGCGTCAGGCGCAATGCTTCGCGGCCACAGGCAACGAGAACACCCTCGTCATCGGCGCTGAGAATGGTCCCCGGGGTGTCGTTGTGGCAGCCCTGTTCCAGCTTCGCCGCGTATACCCGCAGTCGCTGTGGCTTGCCCTTGTTGTCCCGGTACTCGGTCCAGCAAACCGGGAAAGGGTTGAACGCCCGCACCAGGCGCTCCAATTCCGCTGCCGGGCGGTTCCAGTCGAGCCGCGCCTCTTCTTTGGTGATCTTGCCCGCGTAATTCGCCAGTGCATCGTCTTGCACCTGCGGTTTCGCGGTGTCCCTCTCCAGCATGGCCAGCGCTTCCAGTAGCGCCGGCCCACCGAGCCCGGCCAGCTTGTCGTGCAGGCTGCCGCCGGTCTCGCCCGCGGCAATCGGCGTGCGCGCCTCCACCAGCACCGGCCCGGTATCCAGCCCCGCCTCCATTTGCATAATCGCCACGCCACTCTCCGCATCGCCGGCTTCCACCGCACGCTGAATCGGCGCCGCACCGCGCCAACGCGGCAACAGAGATGCGTGCACGTTCACACAACCAAGCCGCGGCGTGTCCAGTACCACCTGCGGCAGAATCAAACCGTAAGCCACCACCACCATCAGGTCCGCATTCAGCGCCGCCAGCTCCTGTTGCGCCTGTTCATCGCGCAACGACAGGGGCTGATACACCGGGATCTCGTGTTCCAGCGCCAGCTGCTTCACCGGGCTCGCCAGCAGCTTCTTGCCACGCCCGGCGGGGCGATCCGGCTGGCTGTAGACGGCGATGACGTTGTGTTCGCTGTCGAGCAGGGTTTGCAGGTGGACGGCAGCAAAATCGGGCGTGCCGGCAAAGATAATATTGAGGCTCATGGCAGTATTTCGGGTAAGAAAGGGCGGACTTATAGATAAGTCCACAAATAAAATGCGAAGTCGGGGTGCCGGGTGTGGGTTTTCAGGATCGTCGCAAACAGGATGTTTGCGCCGAAACGCCCAGGGATGGGTTCACAGTGGTCCTGAAAACCCACACCCGGTGACCCGACGCCACCGGGCGACCTTAAGTGCTTAAGCGCGCTGGCGGTGCGCCTTCTCCAGCTTGGAACGAATGCGATTGCGCTTGAGCGGCGAGATGTAATCTACAAACAGCTTGCCATCGAGGTGGTCGATTTCATGCTGGATACATACCGCCAGCAACCCCTCGGCTTCCAGCGCATACGCCTCACCATTGCGATCCAGCGCCTTCAGGCGGATCTTGCGCGGGCGCTCTACCTTTTCGTAGAAGCCCGGGACCGACAGACAGCCCTCGTCGTACTTGTGGATTTCCGCATCGAGCACCTCAACCTCAGGGTTGATCAGCACCAGCGGCTCGCTCTGATCTTCCGACACATCAATCACCACAATGCGCTCGTGTACATTGATCTGTGTCGCCGCCAGACCAACGCCTGGCGCCTCATACATGGTTTCAAACATGTCTTCGATCAGCGTGCGGTGATCGTCCGTCACCTCTGCAACAGGCTCTGCAACCTTGCGCAGGCGGGGATCGGGGAATTCAAGGATTTCCAGTTTGGCCATAACACCTGTGACAAACTTCTAGTCTTAGTGGAACTTGCGCTGATAACATAATGATCGCGCTTGAAATTTGCTGAACTGGGGGAGAGTTTTTGCACCCTGGCGAAACCGCCAGCTGGCGCCTTTAGCCCCCACTTTGCCGCGTGTGGTCAGTAGCACTAGCAGAGCATCTGTCTGTTAGTACAGCTAGTACCGCCACCGCCGGGCCCAGCGCTGACAGATTATAGCGATATAAAACCTCAGCGATAGCCGTATAAAGAATCAGCAGACTGAATGGCCAATAGCGTTAGCGACAAAAAAGCATAGGAATGCTTCCATGAAAAAAATAATACTGGCCGCCGCCGCAACCTTGCTGGCGACCTTTGGCTTGCACGCACAAGATACGCTGCTGAAGCCCGACCATCCGGACACCTATACCGTCCAGCAGGGCGACACCCTGTGGGATATATCCGGGCGCTTCCTCTCCATGCCTTGGTACTGGCCAGAAATCTGGCAGGTGAACCCGCAGGTGGAGAACCCGCATCTGATCTATCCCGGCGACCGCCTCAACCTGGTATACGTTGACGGCCAGCCGCGCCTCGAACTCGAGCGCGCGCCCACTGCTTACCGATTGAGCCCGGCCAGCGACAACCGCCTGGGCCCCTCCGTGCGCCGCGAACCCATTGATACCGCGATCCCAGCCATTCCGCTGGACGCAATCAATGCCTTCCTGTCCCGCACCCGCATCGTCGGTCCAAATGCCTTCCGCGGCGTTCCTTATGTCATCTCAGGGCAGGACCAGCGCATCCTGATGGGTGCCGGTGAAAAAGTTTATGCCCGTGGCGATTTCCGCGAACCGCTGCCGTCTTACGGCGTCTACCGCCCGGGTCCGGTTTACGCCGATCCCTACACCGGCGAAGAGCTGGGTCAGCAGGCGCTGGATGTCGCCTCCGTAGACCTGCGTCAGCTGGATGTGGATAACGCCAACAGCGAATTCGCCGTGGCCACCCTGGATGTGACCCGCAGCAGCCGCGACATGCGTCTGGAAGACCGCTTGCTGCCGGTGGAAGAGCGCGCGATTGCCGCACTGTTCCAGCCCAGCGCTCCGGCAGTGCCTGTGGATGGCGTTATCCTCGGTGTGGAAGAGGGTGTAACCCAGGTCGCCAAGTATGATGTGGTTGCCATCAACCGCGGCCTGCGCGAAGGCCTGGAACCCGGTAATGTACTGGCGATCTACAAGCGCGGCGCTACCGTGCGCGATCGCATCGCCCGTCAGAACGTGAAACTGCCGGACGAGCGCGCCGGTGTGCTGATGGTATTCCGCAGCTTCGAAAAAATGAGCCTCGGCCTGGTGCTGGAAGCCGAAAAGCCGCTGGCAGTAATGGATCTGGTGCGCAACCCCTAGGAATCACTGAAAAACTACTGCGCGGTCGCCTGACGGCGGTGCTCACAATCCTCACGTACTTTGAGTACGCTCCGGTTGTTGCGCTCCGGCGGCCACCACCAGCCAACCGCTCGCTACGTTTTTCCGCGACTCCTTCACTCCTAAAGTTTTACTGAACAACATTTACGGCAAATCGCATGGATGCGTTGACCGCTACTCTCTCTCTGCTTCGGCTGGAGGGCATTGGCCCCAGTTTGTATTGGCAACTGGTGGAGCAATTTGGCTCCGCCGAAGCCGCTCTCCGGCAGCCTGCCACCCATTTCCCCCGCAAATTACCCGAGCGCGCCCGCGCCCAGCTGGCCGAATACCAGCGCCTGGGCTGCGACAGTGAACTGGCGCAATGGGCACTCGCTGAACGTCAGCGCTGTGTGGAAAACTGCATCTACCTGCTGCATTGCGATGACGAAAGCTATCCGTCGTTGCTGCGCCAAATCGACCGTCCGCCGCCCGTTTTGTATATCACCGGTGATCCCCTGGCGCTGTCCCTGCCGCAGATCGCCGTGGTGGGTGCGCGCCGTGCCAGTCGCGCCGGTCTCGACAATGCCGAGGCATTTTCCGCGGACCTCGCGGCCGCTGGCTTCGCCATTACCTCTGGCCTGGCTCTCGGGGTCGACGCCATGGCGCACAAGGGTGCGCTGCGCGGCGCGGGGAAAACCGTTGCCGTGCTCGGCACCGGTGTGGATCGCATTTACCCGCAGCGCAATGCGGCGCTGGCAGAGCAGATCCTGGAATCGGGCGGCGCGCTGGTAAGTGAAATGCCGCTGGCCAGCGCGCCAGAGCCCGGCAATTTCCCCCGTCGCAACCGGATTATTTCCGGTTTGAGCCTGGGCATTCTGCTGGTAGAGGCCGCGGTGCGTTCCGGCTCTCTGATCACCGCGCGCCTGGCGCTGGAGCAGAATCGCGAGGTGTTCGCGATCCCCGGTTCCGTGCACAACCCCATGGCCCGCGGCTGTCACCACATGATCAAAAACGGCGCTCATCTGGTGGAAACCAGCGCGGATATCGTGGCTGAACTGGGTGGGTTGTTGTCGGGTATGGCGCAGCAGCGATCGCTGTTTGAACAGACCGCGGATAGCGGCATAAGTCTGCCGCCGGAGCAGCGCAGCCTTATTGTCGCCCTCGGCGGCGACCCGCGCAGTATCGAACAGCTGGCCCGCGACACCGGCGGCGATACCGGCGAGCTGATGGCGAGCCTGTTGCACATGGAGCTGGAAGGGCTGGTGGAACAGCTCCCCGGTGGCTATCAGCTTACCGGCAGCGGTGCCAAAGCCCTGGCCGGGCTGGTGGATTAAGCGAAAAATCGGTACGGTCGCCCATGACTTTCTCACCTAGCATGGAGTGACTGCCCCATGGGCCTGTTCCAATTCCTCGAGCCTGTAATTGCTGCAACTCTTTCCTGCCGTCACGCCGCACCGCGTGCATTGGCCGTTGCGCTCACGCTGACGGCTGCTGCCGGCACCAACGCCGCTAAAGATGATGTGCAGCTGGACAAGCTGAACCTCCCCGATGGATTCAAAATTGAGCTGTACGCCGATGACGTGCCCAATGCCCGGCACATGGCGCTGGGCGAAAACGGCACGCTGTTTGTGGGTTCACGCCGAGCGGGCAAGGTCTATGCGGTGATCGATAGCAACGGCGATCACAAGGCGGATGAGGTAAAGGTGATTGCCGAAGGGCTCAAGTTGCCCACTGGGGTGGCCTTCAAGGGTGGCGATCTGTATGTCAGCGCGGTGACCAGCATTCTGCGCTTTGACGATATCGAGTCCCGCCTCGACAACCCGCCGCAGCCGTTAGTGATTACCGACCAGTTCCCGGACAAGCATCACGGCTGGAAGTACATTGCGTTTGGCCCCGACGGCTGGCTGTATGTACCCATTGGTGCACCGTGCAATATTTGTGAGGAAAAAGACTACGCCAACATCCAGCGCCTAAAAATTGAAGGCGACGAGGTGGTGGCAACCGAAACCTGGGCCGAAGGCGTGCGCAATACGGTGGGCTTTACCTGGCACCCGCAAACCGACGAGCTGTGGTTCACCGACAACGGCCGCGACATGCTCGGCGACGACATCCCGCCCTGTGAGCTGAACAAGGCGCCGCGCCCCGGTATGCATTTTGGCTACCCCTACTGCCATGGCGATGACATCCTCGATCCGGAATTCGGCGAGGGCAAACAGTGCAGCGACTTTGTGCGCCCGGTACAAAACCTGGGGCCACATGTGGCGCCGCTTGGGGTCAAGTTTTACACCGGTGACCAGTTCCCGGCGGAATACAAAAATCAGGTCTTGATCGCCGAGCACGGCTCCTGGAACCGCACCAACAAAATCGGTTACCGGGTGACCATGGTCACGCTGAATGAAGACGGGGAGGCGACTTCTTACGCGCCGTTTATCGATGGTTGGCTGCAGGGAGAGGAAGCCTGGGGGCGGCCGGTGGATGTACTGATGATGCCCGACGGTGCCTTATTAGTGTCGGACGACGGCGCCGGCGTTATCTACCGTGTTACCTACGAAGGTTAATGCGAGACCTGATTCCCCGTGGCGCCGTAACCTCGCTGTCTCATCAGGCTACCTTGTCTAGGCTGGTAGTATTCGATAAATTGCGGCGCTGCCACCTGACGACCTCCAGTACTGTTGCGCATTGAGTGGCGCATTGAAAAGTACCGAGGACGTCTACCCGGCGCGCTTGCCGCGTCTTCCGCTTGCTGACCCGAAGAGTCCCAGCCTTGTCAGAGAAAATTACCTCCGTTACCGCCGTCGACGACATCTCCACTACGCATACGCCCAATTTGCCTGGTGCTGGCATCAGTCTGGTAAGCGCCGCGCGTATCATTGCCGCCGGCGGTGTGATTGCCCACCCGACCGAATCCGTGTGGGGCCTTGCCTGTGACCCGAACAATGCCGAAGCGGTGCAACGCCTGGTGCGCTTGAAAAACCGGCCGCTGGAAAAAGGTTTGATCCTGGTGTCGGGTGACGTGAACCACTTCTCCGGTCTGTTGCACAATCTCTCCGGTGATCAGCGCGCACGTATCGATGCCACCTGGCCGGGGCCGGTTACCTGGCTGGTGCCGCATTTTGACCAGATACCGCCGTGGGTGAGCGGCGTGCACCACAGTGTCGCCCTGCGTCATACCAACCACCCGTTTACCGCGGCACTGTCGCGGGCATTTGGTGGTCCCATTGTGTCGACTTCCGCCAACCCGGCGGGCTGTCAGCCCGCGCGTCACAAATTCCAGGTGTTGCGTTATTTTGGCGACGCGCTGGATTTTATTGGCGGCGGTAGCACCGGTGGGCGCGCATCCCCCAGTGAAATTCGCGACGCTTCCAGCGGTCGCATTGTGCGCGCGGGATAATCCCGACAGAAATTCTTATTACCAGCGAAATTAAATCGTGAGCATTGCATGAGTACCATCGACATTCAGGCCGTCAAAAAATATCTGCTGGACCTGCAAGACCGCATTTGTGCGGAACTTGTGGCGGTGGACGGGCAGGAATTTTTTGAGGACGCCTGGGAGCGCGAGGGCGGCGGCGGGGGCCGCACCCGGGTGCTGGAAAATGGCAATGTTATCGAAAAAGGCGGAGTTAACTTTTCCCATGTGCACGGTGACAAGTTGCCGCCATCGGCCACCGCGGCACGCCCGGAACTCGCGGGCCGCTCCTTCGAGGCCATGGGTGTCAGCCTGGTTATTCACCCGCGCAACCCCTATGCACCCACCAGCCACGCCAATGTGCGCTTGTTTGTCGCGCAAAAAGAAGGCGCGGACCCGGTGTGGTGGTTTGGTGGCGGCTTTGACCTGACCCCATACTACGGCTTTGAAGAAGACGTTGTGCACTGGCACCAGACCGCGAAAGAAGCCTGTGCGCCCTTCGGTGAGGATATTTATCCGCGCTTTAAAAAGTGGTGCGACGAATATTTTTATCTGAAGCACCGCAAGGAAGCCCGCGGTGTGGGTGGCCTGTTCTTTGACGATTTCAATGAAGGCGGATTCGACAATGCATTCGCCTTTATGCAGGCAGTGGGTAATGCCTACCTGGATGCATATCTGCCGATCCTGAAAAAACGCAAGGATACTCCGTACGGCGAGCGCGAGCGCGACTTCCAGCTGTATCGCCGCGGCCGCTACGTGGAATTCAATCTGGTGTTCGACCGCGGCACCCTGTTCGGCCTGCAAAGTGGCGGGCGTACGGAGTCAATCCTGATGTCGCTGCCATCCGAGGTGCGCTGGCGCTATGACTGGCACCCGGAAGAGGGCAGTGCCGAGGCGAAACTGTATACCGACTTCCTGCCGCATCGGGATTGGATATAAAACGCCTTGCCGAAGTCATAGGCTGTGGGGCTGCTGTAAAAAGAGGTAACGATATGCACAAGGCTCGTCTCGAAGACATCAACAAATTGTTTCTCGAATACCGCCGGTTGTTTGAGGCGCGCGACGCAGAGCAGATCGCGGATTTTTATCGCTTCCCGCTGCACTACCACTTTTCCGATGGCAAAAAGTCACAGCTGGATCGCGACTACTTTATTGGTCGGGTCGAGAAGCTGCTGAAGCTCTACCAGAAACTGGGAGTAACCCAGATTGTTGGCGCGGTGACCGATGTGATCGAGCTGAACGAAAATGCCAGCCTCGCCACCCTCAATTGGATACTGCTTGATGCTCGCGGCGAGAAACCGCAGCAAGTATACAGTGCCATCACCCGTTACCTGGTGAGCGAATACCAAGGTGAATTGAAAATCGACAGCCTGATTGGTGTCGATGAAACCGTGCAAGTGCGCAAGGCACTGCGCGCTTTGTAATGACTTAAGTTGTAACGATTTAAAGTGTAACGATCAGTACCGCAAGCCAAACAAGCGCAGCGCAATATAACAAACGAGATTCAGGTTATTTATGGATAAATACGCGGTCATCGGAAACCCCATCAAGCAGTCCATGTCGCCGGTGATTCACAGCGCCTTTGCCACGGAAACCAATCAGGATCTCGAGTACGGCAAACTGTTTGCCGAAGTTGATGAGTTCAAACCGGTGGTGGACGAATTTTTTGCCGCCGGCGCCCGCGGGCTGAATGTCACCGCCCCCTTCAAGCTGGACGCATTTGAGTACGCCGACGCCCTGACCGAACGCGCGCGCAGTGCAGGTGCGGTAAATACCCTGGCACTGCAGGAAGATGGCCGTTTGCTGGGCGACAATACCGACGGCCCCGGTCTGGTATCGGATATTCGTGACAACCTCGGTTGGCAGATTCGCGGCAAAAAACTGCTGGTGCTGGGTGCCGGTGGTGCTACCCGCGGAACGCTGTTGCCCCTGCTTAACGAGCAGCCCGCGCGATTGCATATTGCCAATCGCACCGCCTCCAAGGCGCACCATTTGGCGGAGGATTTTCAGCGTTTCGGCAGCGTGACTGCCGGAGGTCTGGAAGATATTCCCGCGGGCTTTGACCTGATCATCAATGCCAGTGCGGCAGGGCTAAGCGGTGAGCGCCCGCACATCGACGCATCGGTGGTGGGCCCGGACTGCTGTGTCTACGACATGGTGTACGGTGCCGAACCTACGCCGTTTATGCGCTGGGCGGAACCGCTGGGCGCCCGTACCGCGGATGGCCTGGGCATGCTGGTGGGCCAGGCGGCCGAGGCATTCCACCTGTGGCGGGGCGTGCGCCCGTCCGAGGCGCCGGTGCAGGCGATGTTGCGCGAAGCCCTGCGCAAAAAACGCAATGCGGAAGCGGGAGAGGCGGGCTGAGGTCGGACCTTTCCGCAGCCACATATCACTCCATCCAGGCGGCCACCTATAGGTGTTGTGACCGTCTCGCCACACTATCTTTTAGGGTTCCGGTGGTGCAAGCGCGAACACAGGAGCCCGAAAAGCCATCATTTCCGGCTAGATAGCGCCGATACCGCGATGAAACCCGTGGGAAAACGCCGTATAGCGTACTTTTGCGGCCAATTTTTGCTATCCTCTCGCCCCTAAAATTTTCGGGTCGGGTGGGCGCACTCTCGAAAGCGTGACCAGCAAGACCCTGTTTTTCCCCGGTACCGCCAGTGAACAACAGTGCTGTGGTGCCCGCGAACACTGGAGTTATCCCCGTGAATCAGCTGCCGTTTGAAAAAGTCACTATTGTGATGGGCTCGCAGTCCGACTGGCCGACCATGGAAATGGCCACCAAGCCGCTCACCGAGCTGGGTGTACCTTTTGCCACGGCAGTGGTTTCTGCCCACCGCACGCCGCAGCGTATGGTGGAGTTCGCCTCCACCGCGCATGAGCGCGGTACCCAGGTGATCATCGCCGGTGCCGGCGGCTCTGCGCACCTGCCGGGAATGATCGCGGCCATGACCCCGCTGCCGGTGATCGGCGTGCCGGTGGCGAGCAAGTTTATGACCGGTATGGATAGCCTGCTGTCTATCGTGCAGATGCCCAAGGGCGTGGCCGTGGCCACCCAGGCAGTGGGCGCGTCCGGCGCCTACAACGCTGGCCTGATGGCTGCGCAGATGCTGTCGCTGACCGACCCGGAGCTGCAGCAGCGCCTGATCGCCTGGCGTGAAAAGCAGAGTGCCGGTGTGCCGTTTGAAGTTGAATAAACCGGTTTACCGATTCATTCGATTTGTTGACCAGCTAGATTTTTGAATAGTGCGACAAGCACTGAAGGTTTACGAGGTATCGCGGAAATGACATCCAGCCAAGAGCAATCTGCACAGCGTCGTGTCGGTATTGTCGGCTGCGGCCAATTGGCGCAGATGATGGCCCAGGAAGCCCGCCCGCTGGGAATCGAGTTCAGCTTCCTGGCCGAGGGTGGTGAA
Source organism: Microbulbifer agarilyticus (assembly GCF_019800665.1). Taxonomy (GTDB): domain Bacteria; phylum Pseudomonadota; class Gammaproteobacteria; order Pseudomonadales; family Cellvibrionaceae; genus Microbulbifer; species Microbulbifer agarilyticus_C. The sequence goes on along the minus strand of NZ_JAHVKO010000004.1, from coordinate 205,553 downwards.
AACACGACCTGTGTGGAAGGGCTCGGTACCATCGTGCACGCCAGCGAAGGCGCTGACATCGAAGAACTGTACAAGGCGATGGGCAGCCCCGAGGTGATTACCGCCGAGCGCGAAAGTGTGGACGTTGGCCTGCTGCGCGCGCTGGAAAAATTCTGCCCGGTGTACCCGCGTCCGGATGCCTTCGAAAAGACCCAGCACCGCGTGCGCGAAAAAACCGCGATCAACGATGCCGGCCTGCCAGTGGCGCCTTTCCGCCCGGCCAACAACTACGATGAAATCTGTGCGGCGGTCAAAGAACTGGGTTACCCGTCCTTTATCAAAAGCTGTGAACACGGTTATGACGGTAAAAACCAGTGGCGTGTGAACAGCGACGCAGACCTTGCCGCAATCGCCGACCAGGTACCGGCGCAGGAATATGTGGTGGAAAAGGGCATCAACTTTTCCCGCGAGGTTTCCCTGATCGGTGCGCGTACCGCCGATGGCAAAGTAGTCACCTATCCGCTGGCCGAGAACGATCACTACAACGGCACCCTGCTGGTATCCACCGCACCGGCGCCGCATGTGGATGAGAAGCTGCAAACCACCGCGGAAGAATACCTGTCCACGTTGATGAACGCCTGGGACTATGTCGGTGTGCTGGCGATGGAGTGTTTCGTCAGTGACGATGGCCTGCTGATCAACGAGCTGGCACCGCGTGTCCACAACAGCGGCCATTGGACTTTGGCCGGCGCCAAAACCAGCCAGTTCGCCAACCATGTGCGCGCAATTCTCGGCATGCCGCTGGGCGAAACCGGCTGTGACCGCGTGGCAGTCATGATCAATATGCTGGGTGTGGATAAGGAGCCGGCGTTGCAGAACGAAGGTGTCTGGTCTTACGGCAAGGAGCTGCGCCCGGGCCGCAAGATGGGCCATGTGATTTTGCTGGACGACACCCAGGACGCCCTGGCTGCACGTATCGACAGCATGCTGGAAGAACTGTACGGGCCGAGCAAGCGCCCCGCGTAGGTTATTCCCCGGTGGCGGTATTCTACCGCCACCTTTTTACCCCGCTCTTCTATACCTCGCCCCTCTTCACCCTGTCCCAGAACGCTCGCCCTCGCGGCTGCGAAACTTCCAACCCGTTTCGATTCTTTTCCCCCAGTTCTGGCATACTCCCTCTATTCACCCGCACAGTCTGCACGCGGGAATAAGAAGAAGTTGGGGGATCTGGTCGTGCGAGAATTTATCAAAAACCTTTCCATCTGTTTTGCCGCCGGCGGTGTAGCGGGCCTGTGCTATGCGCTGGGCTTGTGGGCGCTGGGGCACTACGGGATTACCCGGGCGCTGTCTGTGGATATCGCGCCGCATCTGTCCAATGCTTACCTTTACCAGCGCGTTGTCTGGGGGGGTATCTGTGGATTGATTTTCATGCTGCCGTGGCGCAAAAGCTGGATTACCCGTGGATTTCTGCTATCCCTGATACCTGCGGGCATTCTGCTGCTGGTATTGCTGCCCATGCGCGGACTGGGTGTGGGTGCACTGGCGTTGGGTACGCTGACGCCACTGGTGATCATCCTGGCCTGTGCCGCGGGCGGTATCGCCGGCTCCGGATGGCTGCGCGCACAGGGAAAATAACCTCACACAATTAATTGGCAATAGGGCAGATCGTATGAAACGCACATTATCCATCGGCATACTGTTTGCGACTCTCTCGCTGGGATCCGTCGCTTCAGAGCAGGAGACCCGAGACCTGATTGGACTGGGTGCGCTTACCTTTGCCGATAATTGCAAAAAGTGCCATAAGGTTGACGGCTATGGCGAGGAGGCGTTGTACCCATCTCTGCGCAATCCCGCATTGTTGGCAAATAAACCGCTGTTGATTGAAACCGTGTTACACGGGCGCTCGGCACCGCGTCGCAATGGCGGCGAAGAGGATTTGATGCCGCCACTGGAGTTTCTGACGGACCGCGAAATCTCGGCAATCATCGCGTTTATCACCAATACCTGGGGCGATGAGGTAATAGTGGTGAGTGAAGAGGAAGTTAAGGCGGCGCGCTGAATCGGTTGCGAGCCTTGGTATGGAACGGGAAATTTCCCTGCAATAAAAAAGGTCGGCCTATGGCCGACCTTTTTTGTGCAAGCCTGCTTAGGCGGGCTTTCTCGCCAGAGGCTGACACATGCAGTGCACGCCACCGCCGCCGGCGGTAATCATGGAGATATCCGGGTCGATCACCTGCAGGCCGTGGGCACGGCATTTTTCTTTCAGTTCGGTATTGTCGGCGGGCAGCATTACGCGGTCGTTGCCGAGCGCTACCACGTTGACGCCAAGCTCCATTACCTGCGGGTAGGAGATGTCGATAATTTCAAAGTTGCGGTCCTTGAACCACTGCACCAGTTCCGGCTCTACCGCGTCCACACATACCGCGACCAGTTTTTCCGCAAGTGCGGCAACCAGCACGTCCAGATGCAGGAAGTAGGGGTCGAACTGGTAGCCTTTTACTTCCCAGCCTTCTCTTTCGATCCAGCTTTTCATCTGGTTGAAACCCTGGGGTGAGGTGCGCTCGCCACTGTAGCCACACAGGATGACACCTGGCTCCAGCACCATAAAATCGCCGCCCTCGAGGCTGCCGGCGGTGATGATGTCGTAAATGGGGATGTCGAGCTTCTGGTAGGTCTTCACGACGTCGACCCATTCGCCGCGGCGCCACGGGGAATACATCTGGGTAACGATCGGGCCCCATGGGGTCATGACGCTGCTGTCGCGGGCATACAGTTGGTAGGGGAGGTTGCCGTCTGCGGGCAGCAGGTGGGTGTTAACACCGGCCTGTTTGTAGGCGTCGAGCATTTCCTGGTGCTGGCGCTTGGCGACGGTGGCATCGAATTCGCGGCCGAGGCGCACGGAGCGGCGGGAGGCGGCGTTGCCCATCTGCCAGGTGTAGTGGTCGATGGGGCCCACCAGCAGGTCGGTCAGCACGCCGTACTCGGAGTCGATGCCCCAGCGTTTGAGGGCCTCGGTGTTGCCGTTGTCTTTGCGGTGTTTGTAGGTAAATTCTGTCATTTCGTTAACTCTCGTGTTCGTTCGAGGTTCGAGGAATCACTCGGCTAGTTTTGTGGCGTCGCCACTGCCGGTGACCCTTTGCGCGACACGCCGTAAACCCATCCCTGGGGGCTCGTCTGCGGCCGTCCTGGCCGCAGACGGTCGCGCAAAGGGTCATCGCCAGCGACGCCTTCAATTCTTAGTTTTCAGTGTTCGATTAACCGGCCATCTTCAGCATTGCGTGCAGCAGTACATTCGCGCCCGCTTCCAGATCCTTCGGCTCCGCATTCTCCGCTTCGTTGTGGCTCAAGCCTTTTTCGCAGGGCACAAAGATCATGCTGGTGGGTGCCACGCGGGAGATGTACACGGAGTCGTGACCGGCACCGGAAACCATCTCTTTGTTGCTGTAGCCGAGGTCGGCGACGGATGCGCGCACGGCTTCGACACAGTTCTTGTCGAAGGCGACGGCGGGGGAGCGCCATTCGTCGCGGATATCGTGTTCCAGTCCGGTTTCCTCGGCGACGGTGGCGGCGATTTCGCGGAAGCGCTGGTCCATGGAATCGAGCACTTGCTGGTTCGGGTGGCGCAGGTCGACGGCGAGAACGAGCTTCTCCGGCACGGTGTTGCGGCTGCCGGGCTCGACGCGGATATCACCAAAGGTGGCGCGGGCCCAGGGGCCGTGCTCTGCGGCGAGTTTGTACAGCTGGTCGAGGATCTTGTGCAGGCCCATAAACGGGTCGCGACGGATTTCCATGGGGCTGGGGCCGGCGTGGCAGGGCTGGCCGATCAGGGTGAGGTCGTACCAGTTCATGCCCTGCACGCCGCTCAATACGCCGATCTGTTTTTGTTCGGCTTCCAGAATCGGGCCCTGCTCGATGTGTACTTCAAAGGCGGCGGCCAGTGGGCGCGGCTTGGCGGGGACTTCGCCCTTGTAGCCGATGCGCGCGAGTTCGTCGCCAAAGGTTTTACCTTCTTTGTCGGCGCGGGCGTAGGCGTAGTCGAGGTCAAATTCGCCGGCCCACACGCCAGAGCCGATCATGGCGGGGGAGAAGCGAGCGCCTTCTTCATTGGTCCATACGGCGACTTCCAGCGGTGCTTCGGTTTCGATGCCGGCGTCGTTGAGCGCGCGCACCACTTCCAGGCCGGCGAGCACGCCGTAGACACCATCGAACTTGCCACCGGTGGGCTGTGTGTCCAGGTGGGAGCCGGTGAGCACCGCAGGTAGTTCCGGGTTGTTGCCCGGGCGGCGCGCGAAGATGTTGCCCATTTCGTCCACGGAGACGGAACAGCCGGCGTCTTCACACCATTTTACGAAGAGGTCGCGACCCTGTTTGTCGAGGTCGGTAAGGGCCTGGCGGTTGCAGCCGCCTTTGTCGGTGGCGCCGATCTGCGCCATCTCCATCAGGGAGTCCCACAGGCGCTGGCCGTTGATGCGCACTTGGCTGGTGTCAGTCATGGGGTCGATCCGCACGTTTATTGTTTGGGAAGGTGTATAGGGTTTAGCACAAGTCTATGGTTTGTTTTTGTGAACACAATTAACTATTAATTGCCACTTTGGTATCTTTTTAGCACCAAACCTAAGCAAACCCCAAGGGCGGGGGTATTTCCGAGGAAAACCATGGCAGCAGAGCTGAGAAACCTGTCGCTGACGTCATTGCGCAGTTTCTACGCGGTGGGCCGCCACTGTCATTTGCGGCGTGCGGCGGAGGAGTTGCACGTGTCGCACCCGGCGCTCAGTCGGCAGATCCGCGAGCTGGAGGAGCGGCTGGGCACGCCGCTATTTCTGCGCAGCGGCAATCGCCTGTCCCTGACCGCGGCGGGCAAGCGCCTGCACCGCTCGGTCTCCGATGCGTTCGGGCGTCTGGAGCAGGGCTTGCTGACCCTGGACCCAGCCAACCTTGCCGGCGAGGTGGTGATTGCCGCCACCGCTACTATCGCCTCGCGCTGGCTGTTGCGGATTCTCGCCGAGGTGCAGCAGCGCTATCCCGAGATCCGTCTGCGCCTGACGACCATTGAGCCGCGCGCGGCAAGGCTCGATGAAGAGGCGGATATTGCCATCTGCCTGGGTGAGCCGGATGCGCCGGGGCGCCAGGTTACGCCGCTGTATCAGGAACACTACTTGCCGGTGGCGAGTCCGCAGCTGCTGCAGGCGCATGGCCGTGTCCTGCGCCCGGCGGATCTACTAAGGCTGCCACTGATGCACGACCGCCAGCAGCAATGGCGCGGTTGGTTTACTGCGCAGGGTGTCGAGTATGCGCCGGCGATCCAGGGCGTCACTGTGGATTATGCCTATCAGGCCATCGAAGCGGCGCGCCTGGGTATGGGTGTGGCGCTGGCGGATCGATTGGAGGTGAGCGAAGACCTCAGCAGCGGGCGCCTGGCGACGGTGATCGAGCGCCCCTATACCATCGGCCAGTTTCTGTATCTGGTGAGCGACCACCACGGCGCCATGCATGACCGCGCGCGCCTGGTGCTCGAGAGCGTGTTCAAGTGGCTGGAGACGCGCGGTGCGGCGCTGGCTACCCAGGCACAAGCCCTGCAGCAGGCGCTGTCGCCCACGGCCAAGGATGCAGATAGCTGATTGCTAACCGGCATATTTCGGTCTTTTCTCTCCGTTTCACCCGAGACTTCGTATCACCTGTTCAGGTGATACAGGCCCGCTTGCCCTTGGCGCATACTGAATAATCCTTCAAATAAGATGAACAATTGCGCAGTTTGTCCGCCTCGCGGACTTAGATGCTCTCGCTTGCTGCTTCAATAGCTGTAAGCGACGCGCAGCCGCAGCAACTGAGCCGAAAACGATGCAACACCACAATAAGCTCTACATCGATGGCAACTGGGTGGAATCGACTTCCGACGACTGGCTGGAAGTGATCAATCCCGCAACCGAATCTGTTATTACCCGTGTTCCTGCCGGCAGTGCCGACGATGTTGATCGTGCGGTGCAGGCCGCATCCCGTGCATTTGATACCTGGGCCAATACCCCATCCGCGGAGCGCCGCGCGCTGTTGCTGCGTGCGGCTGACCTGATGCAGGCGCGGGAGCAGGAGCTGATTGCGGCGGTATCCGCCAGCATGGGCTGCCCCCAGCACATTGCTGGCTGGTTGCAGGTGGAGGGGCCCATCGAGGCCATGCGCCTGTTCGCCGATCAGGTCGGAATTACCGAAGAAACCGAAGAACTCGGCCACTCGCTGGTATGGCGTGAAGCCGTTGGCGTGTGCGGGTTTATCAATCCGTGGAATTACCCTTTGCACCAGTTTGTTGGCAAGGTGGGCGCAGCGCTCGCTGCAGGTTGCACCATGGTGGTCAAACCCTCCGAACAGACACCGCTACAGGATTACCTGATGGCGGAAATTTTCCACGAAGCCGGCCTACCGGCGGGCGTATTCAATCTGGTGCCGGGACGCGGCATAGAGGTAGGTCGCGCCCTGTGCGAACACCCGCTGGTAGACATGATGTCGTTTACCGGCTCCACCCGCGCCGGCATCGAAATTGCCAAGGCCTGTGCGCCGACGGTCAAGCGCGTCACTCAGGAGCTGGGTGGCAAATCCCCCTATATCATCACCGCGGACTGTGACTTAACCGCGGCGGTGCGTTACGGCGTTGACGACGTGATGATCAACAGTGGTCAGACCTGCACCGCACTTACGCGCATGCTGGTGCCGCGGAGTCGTATCGACGAGGCGCTGGACATTGTGCGCACGCGCGTCGCCGAGATCGAAGTGGGTATGGGTGAGTCTGCGTTTATGGGCCCGGTTTCCTCCCGGCGCCAGTGGCAGCAGGTTCAGGACTATATCCAGATTGGCATTAACGAGGGCGCAACACTGGTGTGCGGCGGCCTCGGCAAACCGCAAGGGTTGGAGCAAGGCTATTTTGCGCGGCCAACCGTGTTTGCCGGTGTGACCAATGACATGCGCATCGCACGCGAGGAAATTTTCGGTCCGGTACTGTGCATCATTGCCTACGATGACCTGAATCAGGCGGTGGCCATCGCCAACGATACGCCTTACGGCTTGTCTTCCGGTGTGTTCGCGAAAGACAACACCGCTGCGCTGGCCATCGCGCGACGCATTCGCGCGGGGCTGTGCTTTGTTAATGGCGGTGAGTTTAATTACCGGGCACCGTTTGGTGGCTTCAAACAAAGTGGTAATGGTCGCGAGTTCTCCCACCATGGAGTAGAAGAGTTTACCGAAATCAAATCCGCACAACTGGGTGCGCCTGCAAGCTAAGGCACACTCCGGCAAACACTGAACAACAACATAAAACACGCGGGAGAATCTCCGTGACAGAAGTAGCCGTCAAAAAGAATCTTGGCAAACGGGACATGATCCTGTTTACCGTGTCCGCCATTTTGCTGGTGGACACCCTCGCCGCCACCGCCGCCATCGGTACCTCGAGTATTTTCTGGTGGCTGTTCCTGGGTTTGTTTTTCTTTGTACCCTTTGCACTGGTATCTGCCGAGCTTGGCTGTGCCTATCCGGAGAAAGGCGGTATTTACGCCTGGGTACGGGATGCCTTTGGCGGCCGCTGGGCGTCGCGGGTGAGCTGGAGCTACTGGGTCAATGTGGCGATCTGGATGCCGGCGATCTTTATTCTATTTGCCGGTGTAGCCAAACAATTGTTCTGGCCGGATATGACGGTCACCGCACAGATTGTACTGGGCGTAGTGTTGACCTGGATCGCCGTCGCCGCCAACGTGGTCACCCTGAACGTGGGCAAGTGGGTACCGAACATCGGTGCGATTTTTAAAATACTGATCTTTGTTGCGATCATTGTCGGCGCCGGGTTTTATGCGGCGGAAAACGGGCTCGCCAACCCGATTACGCTCGAGAGTATCAAGCCCAATCTGAGCGACAGCCTGCAATACATTCCCGCGATTATCTACGGCATGCTCGGTTTTGAATTGATCAGCGCCAGTAGTGATGAAATGCGCAGCCCGAAACGCGATGTGCCGCGCTCCATCCTGATTTCCGGTGCCATTATTCTTGCGCTGTACACGCTCGGTACCATGGCAATCCTCGCGGCGATTCCCGCACAGGATATCGACCTGGTCGAGGGTCTGGTGGACACCCTGCGCCTGTTCTTTGCGCCGCTGCCGTTTGGTGATGCGCTGGTGATGGCACTGGGTATTGCCGCGCTGTATACCTTTTTCTCCAATGGCGTTACCTGGGCCATCGGTGGCAACCGCGCGGCTGCCGAGGCCGCGGAAGAAGGCGAATTGCCACGTGCCTTTGCGATCAAAAGTGTCACCCGCAACACGCCGGTGGGCGCTGCAATTCTGATGGGCGTTATGAGCACCGTGATCCTGGTGCTGTACGGTTTTCTGGTGGACTCGAACGAGGACCTGTTCTGGTCGTTGTTCGCATTTAGCGGGGTCATTTTCCTGCTGCCCTACGTGGGTATGTTCCTGGCGTTTTTGAAAATGCGCCGCGTAGATGGTGAGCGCGAACGTCCTTTCCGTGTGCCGGGCAACCGCCTGTTCGTGCGTGCGCTGACCCTGTTCTGCGTGGCGATCCTTGCCGGCAGTATCTTCCTGTTTATTTACACTCCCGGTGAGGGTGTGCAATGGCCGGTGCTGATTGGTTCCTTCGTGACCCTGCTGCTCGGTGAACTGGCGATCTTGTGGGCGGAAAAACAGGGCCGCGGTCAGCCGCCGGTGACCCCGGCAATGCGCGCAATGCTCTAGCCCGCAAACGCTTCGCTACAAAATTAGCCGCAAGATGCGGCACAAAAACCCGCTTTTTGCGGGTTTTTGTGTTTGTTGTGCCTTCCCCGACGATCCCACGCACACCTCACCCGTTGGGGTGATAGCCGAATAGTTGTTCGGTTTTTATAGTCTCTCTCAACATAAAACCGATAATTTTTTGAAGGGGAGATCGTCATGGAAATGTCGAACCGTTCCAGCCGACGTTTTGCGAAAAACACACTTGCGGTCGCCATCACCGGCGCATTTCTTTCGACGCTGGGTGTGACCACCAGCGCGTTTGCCAACCAGATCGAAGAAGTTGCCGTGACCGCGCAAAAGCGCGAACAGTCGGTAAATGACATTGGTGTATCTGCCAACGCGTTCAGCGGCGAAATGATGCAGAGCCTGGGTATCGACAGTGCGGTGGATCTCGGTGCGCATACACCGGGTCTGGTGACCGTGAACTCCACCTCTGGCGGCACCCCGGTGTTTGCGATTCGCGGCATCGGCCTCGATGATTTCAGCCCCAACAACAGCAGCGGTGTAGGCATCTACACCGATGAAGTATTTGCCAGCAATCCATCCTTCCTCGGCGGCCAGCTGTTCGATATCGAACGCGTTGAAGTACTGAAAGGCCCGCAGGGTACTCTGTACGGTAAAAACACCACCGGCGGTGCGATTAACTTTATCAGTGCCAAGCCCAGCGACGAATTTGAAGCATTTGTGGATGCGGGTATCGGCAATTACGGCTCCCACGAGCTGACTGGTGTGGTGAGCGGCGCTATCAACGGCGAAGTCCTCGGCCGCTTGAGCCTGAATATGTCCAAGGCCGATGGCTGGCAGGAAGACGCGCAGACCGGACGGGAGTTCGGCGGCGTGGATCGCTCCGCGGGGCGCGGCCAGATCCTGTTCCCGTTTGCAGATAACGGTGAAGCCCTGGCCAAGGTCTATTTCAGCAATGACAAATCCACGCCGGTATCTCCGCAGGTCAGTGGCCTCGGCGAAGCCTTCGGCGACCCGTCGTTCGATGTGCTGAACAGCAGTGATGACCCGACTCTCGTCAACGTTGGCGATCTGAAAGTTGCCCGCGACGAATCCGGCTACGGTGCCTCCCTTAACTTGAGCTACGGCTTCGAAACCCTGGATGTGGTTTCTATTACCGCGTTCGATGCCTACGACCGCAATGTGGTAGACAACTACGGCGGCTCCTCCGCGGCCATTCTGGATCTGTACCAGGACAACGAAATGAACCAGTGGTCGCAGGAATTCCGGCTGGTGAGCAACGGTGATGGCCGCGTTACCTGGGTGGCCGGTGTGAATATTTCCGAAGACACCGTAAAGGTGCACGACGTATTTGACGATTCGTTCTTCGTGACCGACTCCGTCGCCAGTACCTTTGTGCTCGATCCCGCGGATGTGAGCGTGCAGGGTTGGGATTTGCTCACCGCGCAATACGAACAGGTTACCAAGTCCTGGGGGACTTACCTGCACACCGAAACCATGCTGACCGATTCGCTGAACCTGATCGCCGGTGTGCGCTACAGTGCCGATGACCGCACCTTCGATGGTATTTCTACCAATCACGACGATATCTATTCCTTCAACGACACCATTGCCGAACTCGACGACAGCACCAGTGAAAATGCCGTAACCGGCAAACTGGGACTGGACTGGCAGGTAAACGACGACTTCCTGCTCTACGCCAATGTGGCTAACAGCTACAAGGCCGGCGCTTACTACGGCGCGGCGATTCTCGACGACATCAGCTGGGCGTACGTGAAACCGGAAAAGGTGCTGTCCTACGAAGCGGGCTTTAAGGCCACCCTGTTCGATGCCTCGCTGCAGTTGAACGGTGCCCTGTTCAGCCTCGACTACACCGACCGTCAGTCACTGGTCACCATCATCGTTGATGACTTCAGTAATTTCCTCGAATTCCCGGTGGCCGATACCACCCTGGTGAATGTGCCGGAATCCAAGACCAACGGTTTTGAACTGGACCTGCACTGGCTGCCTACCGACAACCTGACCGTTATGGCTGGTGTTGCCTTCCTCGACAGCGAAGTGACCCGTGCGCCGACCACTGCGGGCATGCGCGGTATCTCTGCCGATCCTTCGGTGAACGACGCTGCGGACGGCGTGGATCAGCTGTTTGTGGATGCACTGGCAGCACCGCTGCCCGCGGGTGCATCGCTGTCCCAGGCGCCGGAGTGGAGCTACAACAGTTTGCTCGCCTACGACCTGCCGCTGGCTGAGTACAACCTGCGCCTGCAAACCAGCTACACCTACAGCGATGAAATGACCGCTCAGCTCGCAGACGCCAATGCGCTGTCCGGCCCAGTACATTCCTGGGATGCAGAAGCGACCCTGAGTGATGGGGATGAGCGCTGGCAAGTGAGTGGCTGGATCAAAAACATCGAAGACAGCAGTGCTGAAACCTATGCGTTCTCCAGCTTCGCGGGGCGCTCCTACTATCGCCAGGCACCGACCACCTTCGGGGTATCGGTTCGCTACAACTTCTTCTAATTACAGACCGGCGATAGATTGGTTGATGAGAGATAATTATGTGTGATGAACAAGCCAGAGCGGATGCTCTGGAAGCGTTACAGGGCACAACCTTTTTTCCCTACTGGCTCGACGCGCCGCAGCGACCGGCTGATGAACCGGCGCTGCAGCGCGCGCTGAACTGCGATCTGCTGATCGTTGGTGGCGGCTTTACCGGTTTGTGGGCTGCGGTACAGGCAAAAGAGGCAAACCCCGAACGCGACGTGGTGCTGATCGAAGCCAACAGTATTGCCATCGGTGCCTCCGGCCGACCGGCGGCGATTCTGTCCACTTCGGTGATGCACGGCCTGGCCAATGCCCAGCGATTGTTTCCGGAAGATATGGAAACCCTGGAGCAGCTGGGTAAGGACAATCTCGACGGTTTCCGCGAAACCATCGAGCGCTACGGTATCGATTGCGATCTGGAATGGGGCGGCGAACTGACCGTGGCGATCGGTGACGAAGGCCATGAAGATATCGAAAAAGAGTACAAGCTCTACCGTCACTACGGGCACGACGCACACCTGCTGGATCGCGATGCGGTACAGCAGGAAGTGAACTCGCCGTTGTTCAATGGCGGGCTCTGGTCCAAACAGCGCAGCGGCACCGTGCACCCGGCGAAACTCGCCTGGGGACTGAAACGTGTCGCCGCTGAGCTGGGTGTGCAGATTTACGAAAACACGCCCATGGTGAGTAACCAGCAGAACAAACAGGGTGTGCTGGTAAAGACACCGCAGGGCCAGGTACAGGCAAATAAGGTCTTGCTGGCAACCAATGCGTTTGCAGCGGGCAACCGCAAAATTCGCAACCGCGTAGCGGCAATCCGTGATCGTATTGTTGTCACCGAGCCGCTTAACGCAGAGCAGATGGCATCGATTGGCTGGCAAAATCGCCAGGGTATCTACGATACCCGCACCCAGCTGAACTACATGCGCCTTACTGCCGATAACCGTATTTTGTTTGGTGGGCGTCTGGATTACTTCTTTGGCAACAATACCGATCCCGCAGAAGATAAAAAGGCGGATCCGTATCTGCGCCTTGTGGATAACTTTTACCGCACCTTTCCAACCCTGCGCGGCATTCGTTTCAGCCACGCGTGGAGTGGGCCGATTGCACTCACCACGCGTATGGCGGTGCACTACCAGTCGTATCACGGTGGAAAAATGCTTTACGCCGGTGGCTATTCCGGTTTCGGTGTGACCGCAACGCGCTTCGGCGCGCGGGTGGCGCTGGCGATGCTGGACGACAAGAAGGTGCCAGAGCGCAATTTGCAGTTTGCGCGCACGCAACCGGCATTTATTCCGCCGGAGCCCTTCCGCTGGATTGGTGCCAAGATCACCATGTATGCGCTGGATACCCTGGACGAAAAGGGTGGCTGGCGTATTCCCTGGGTGCGCATGGTGGAAAAAATGGGATTCCCCATCACGCAAAAGTAAGTTTGTGTTTCCGAGTGTGAAATCGTTTCCGCACCGCCACGTCGCGATTTATGTCGCGACCTGGTCAGGTGCGGTTTTTTTATGGCGGTTATTTTTCCAGGCTGGTCAGCGGATCTGGATCGCCGCTGGAATGGTGGCGCAACGCACTGATAAACAGATAAAACAGCTCTGACTGCGAGGTGACATCGAGCTTGGCATAGATGTTTTTGCGGTGGGTTTTTACCGTATCGACACTGGCATCCAGCTTCTCCGCCATCGACTTGATGGAATGTCCGCGCATGGTCAGGTGCAGCACTTCGCACTCGCGGTTGGTCAGGCGCGAACTGCCGAAGTTTTCCAGCGCGCTATCCAAACGCGTGCCGAAACTTTCTTTACCCGTTTCCGCAGCCTCATGGCTGGTCATCCATTTCCTGAGAATATTTTCTACCAGCGGCGTCAAAGAGCGCAGTACCGCCATTTCCTGATTAGAGAAACGACCGTTACCCAGATCGCGCGCGCGGCCAATCGACAGGCTGGCGATGGTGCCATCGCGGCCGCGTACCAGATAACAGGCTTCGTCCCCGAGATTGGCTTCACGATAGTACTTGCGAAAATATTCCGTATGCGAAAATGCATCGGGCGCAACTTCGCGCAGGAAAAAAAGCCCCTGTTTTTCTTCATCCACCGCCGCGCGATAGAACGGATCGAACAGGTAAGCGCCCTCTACATAGCGATCCACCTGGGTGCTGGGCTGTTCGTTGGCGAGCAAGCGGTGATGGACAATTTCCGGCGCGCTGCCCGAGGGGTACAGGATCGCCATACTGCTGTTACCGTGCACCAGCTGTTCCGCGCCGCGCAGCAGTTCATACACCCGTTGCGAATCCGATTCGCAATCCAGCAGGTTACTGACGCACTGATGCCAGTGGAATAAATCCGGGGTAACACTCATGCAGCACACCTGCCGGGCCGAAGTGCCGGTTTAGTCTTTGGCCAGATATTCATCTTTCAACTTCACGTAGTTGCCAGCAGTGTAGGCAAAGAAGCTTTTTTCTTTTTCTGACAAGGGGCGTGCCTGTTTGGCCGGGGAGCCCACATACAGGTAGCCACTTTCCAGGCGTTTTCCCGGCGGCACCAGCGCGCCCGCCGCCAGCACCACTTCGTCTTCAATCACCGCGCCATCCAGTACGATGGCACCAATGCCAATCAACACACGGCTACCGACGGTGCAGCCATGCAGGCAGGCCTTGTGGCCGATGGTGACATCGTCACCGATGGTAAGCGGCCAGCCGCCCTCGTTGAAGTCACTGGCGTGGGTGATGTGCAGCACCGAGCCATCCTGCACGCTGGTGCGGGCGCCAATGCGCACCCTGTGCATGTCGCCGCGCACCACCGCCATGGGCCACACGGAACTGTCGTCGCCCAGCGTCACATCTCCGATCACACAGCTCTGCGGATCGATAAACACGCGCTCGCCTAGGTTCGGGCTATGGCCGCGGTGTTCGCGCAGGTGTTCGTGCATGGAAGCATGGGGTAAATCCGGTTTGGGCAAGGCTGACCTCCGCTTGGGCAATCCACTAGAATAGGGGGCATATGTTAACCCGTCCCCGCGTTCATCGCCCCTGTGATGGCCGCCCATCGACAAGGAATTCCGATGCCAGACACTTCCCTCGACAACCCGTTGCTGGGTGCACCGGTACTGCCGCCGTTCGACACGGTAAAGCCCCTGCACGCGGAGCCTGCCGTCAGCACGCTGATCGTCAAGTGCCGCGAACAGCTGCGATCCTGCCTGGAAAGTGCCGGAGATAGCCCTACCTGGGACGCCACCATGGCACCACTGGAGGAGGTTCAGGACCAGCTGAGCAAGGCCTTTTCGCCGGTATCGCACCTGAACAGTGTGTTGAGCGGCGACTGGCGTCAACCTTATGAAGAGTGCCTGGCCAAGGTAACCGAGTACTGGACCGAGCTGGGTCAGAACCCCGAACTGTATGCCGCCTACCGCGCGCTGGCCAAAGCGGAAGACTTTGCCAGCTGGCCGCAGGCCCGCCAGCAGGCAGTGCGCCACGGTTTGCGCGATATGCATCTGGGCGGCGTGAGTCTCGAGGGCGAAAAACGCACGCGCTACGCCGCGATCAGCAAGCGCCTCGCGGAACTGAAGAGCACCTTCGCCAACAACGTGCTGGATGCCACCAATGCGTGGACCCTGAATATCACCGAGGCGTCCGAACTGGCAGGTATCCCGGATTCCGCACTGGCGCAGGCCAAGACCTTGGCGGAATCGAAAAACCAGTCGGGCTGGTTGCTCACCCTGGACGGTCCCTGTTTCCTGGCGGTGATGACCCACGCGGGAAATCGCGACCTGCGCCATCGCGTGCACTTCGCGTTTATTACCCGCGCGTCCGATGTCGGTCCCAATGCGGGCGAATTCGATAACGCCAATGTGATGGCAGAGATTCTCGCGTTGCGCGCGGAACAGGCGCACCTGCTGGGCATGCAAAATTACGCCGAGCGCTCGCTGGCAAGCAAGATGGCCGGCTCCACCGAGGAGGTGGAAACCTTCCTGCGCGACTTGGCCAAACGCGCCAAGCCCGCCGCGGTGAAAGAATTTGCCGAGCTGCAGGCGTTTGCCACCAGCGAGCTGGGACTCGATACGCTGCACCCCTGGGATGTGGCCTGGGCTGCGGAGAAACTCAAGCAATCCCGCTACGCCGTCAGCCAGGAAGATTTGCGCCCGTACTTTCCCTATCCCAAAGTGCTCGCCGGTATGTTTGCGGTGGTGGAAAAGCTGTTCGGTGTCGTCGCCGAACGTGATGACAGTATCCCCACCTATCACCCGGACGTGCAGTTTTACTGGGTGAAGCGCGGTGGCGAACCCATTGCCGGCTTCTATCTCGACCCTTATGCGCGCGAGAAAAAACGCGGTGGGGCCTGGATGGACGATGCGCGCGTGCGCCGCCAGACGATTGCCGGCCTGCAGTTGCCGGTGGCTTATCTGGTGTGTAATTTCTCTTCGCCGTCGCAGGACGCACCCGCACTGCTGACCCACTACGAAGTCACCACCCTGTTCCACGAGTTTGGCCACGGCCTGCACCATATGCTGACGCGCGTGGATGTGGCCGCGGTTTCCGGAATCAATGGTGTGGCCTGGGATGCAGTGGAGTTGCCCAGCCAGTTTCTTGAGAACTGGTGTTGGGAACCGGAGGCGCTGGCGATGATCTCCGGCCACCATGAGACCGGTGAGCCGCTACCGCAGGCGTTACTGGATAAAATGCTGGCCGCGAAGAACTTCCAGTCCGCGATGTTTACCGTGCGCCAGCTGGAGTTTGCGTTGTTCGATTTTCTGTTGCACTCACGCCCGGAAGGGGCCAATGCGGAGGAAATCCAGCGCTTGATCAATGAGGTACGCGCACAGGTATCAGTGGTGCCGGTCTCTCCGGAAAACCGTTTCCAGAACAGCTTCAGCCATATTTTTGCCGGCGGTTATGCGGCGGGTTATTACAGTTACAAATGGGCGGAAGTGCTCAGTGCCGATGCATTCTCGCTGTTTGAAGAGAAGGGTATTTTCGATCCGGAGACCGGCGAAAAATTCCTGACCACGGTGCTGGAGCAGGGGGGCAGCCGCGATGCACAGGAAATTTTTGTGGCGTTTCGTGGCCGAGCGCCGAAAATAGACGCATTATTGCGTCACTCGGGTATAGAATAACCCGATAGTAATAGAGGTATCCCTTGAGCGACGAAACTAACAAGCCCATCAAACGCCGGTTTATTGCCGGCGCTGTCTGTCCACGCTGTAGTGAAATGGACAAGATTGTGAATTACAAATTGGGCGACAAGAATTATCGTGAATGTGTGGCCTGCGGTTTTAAAGATGAAATTCGACTGCAGGCCTCGGTCCGGGAATTGGACACCCGGGTCAACCAAACCGAAGACAGGGAAGTGGAAGAAACTGCGGTGAAGATTTTGTTGCCGCCGTCTGAAAAAAAATAACCAAAACGATTTCCACTTGAAAAAGCTCCTTTCCTTGATCGCCGTGGCGATTACCCTCGTTGTCGCGAGCCTGTACTGGCTCGACCATCAGCGCCAGGTGCGCGAACAGCAGCAGGAAATGACCGCGCACCTGATTACCCGCTGTGTGAATCAGGGGCTGTTGTCGTTGTTTGTACTGCAGAGCAATGACTGGGCAAAACAGCCCAAGCTGCTGGATGTCGAGACCCGCCGCTTAAAACAACAGACACAGGCGCTGCCGGATGCCATCCTTGTCGGCAAGCCCTTCGCTGACTGGCAGGCTGCGCTTGATGTGTGTGATCGATTGACGGAAAACAGTAATCGACAACATAAAACTATTTTCCGCCCGCTGGCGGATATGGCAAAAAAAGATATCTGGGAGCTGGATACCGCCAAGAGTGCGCCTTTTCAGGAACGGCGCAAAAAAGCGATTTACCGCAGTAGGACCGCCGCCGAGGCAGCGGATCAGTACATGCAGGAATTGGAAGTGGATGTAAAACACTGGCTGGATGTCAGTCGCATGTCGCCCGAAGCACGCGCCCTTGCCGACCAGCAGTTGCGCGAGTTTATTTTCCAGAAATATCACAAGGGACGTTTCAGTAAACGCCGTGTTTTACAGTATCTGGAGCGCCAGGAAGCCTTTTATCAATTGCTCACCGACAATACCAGAGGGTTTACGCTGCGCGGCGGTAGCCTGTTTTTTTACAATAAAACCCTGCACCGCAAGGCGGACGACCTGAATCGTTCACTGATGCATGGCGAGGCAGATTTTTTTGCCAACTGGCGGCAAATTGTTGTGCAGTGATAGGTATCACTGCGACAGGCCGAGAAACCTTGGACGTGAGGTGGTATAGATCCCGCGGCTGCGCGATCGCGCTATGCGAAGCGGCACACCGGGAAAACTAGTGGGATAAATCCACCTGGCGATTAATTGACGGGCCACGCAATTCTATTTGCATGTGCTGGGCGAAATCCGGCCATTGACCGGGCACATCGTCGAAGCGCTGCTTATACAAAATCATCGATATCAGATGTTCCGGGTCGAGCTCCGCTGGCTCGAAGCGCTGTAACAAAATATCGGCGAGTCCATCCAGCTGGCACGCCAGACTCTCCCCCAGCAACTCACGTACCACCAGATTGGCCACCATCGGATCCATCGGCAGTAGCGGCGTGCCGCATACCGGCTGCAACACATCGTTGATCTCTTCCATGATGCGATGTGCCAGATACGCCTCGTCGAGAATAGAGCCGAGCCCATGCTGTTCAGGCTGTCGTTCGGGAATTTCACTAAAACTGTGCGCAATCAGCTCCTGCACCGGATGGAAGTCCATGCCGCCGGCATCACACAGCGCTTCCAGACGCTTTAGCCAGGCAGGAATAACCTGGATATAGCGGATCACAAAACAGGTGAGGTGGAGTGGTGCGTCTCGCTCGGGCAAGTGGATACTGCGATGCAGGTTGCGCAGAGTTTTGTGCAGCGAGTGGCGAAAGCGGCTTCGGGCCTGCTCTGCGGTAACGGCACGCTCAATGCACTGCTGGATCAGTTCATAATGGTCAGACATACGTCGAAACGAAAACGGTGAAACCGCGTCCTCGTTTCATTGTTCGCCTATTTCCCCGGGACTTTTAGGTCCAGAACTGCTCCAGAAATAGAGCAAACAAAATGTGCGCAACAAGACTGCCTAACGAAGGATGAGGAATCCGTACCGTAGCTCCAATTACAGCCAATAATTCTTTTTAGTGTAGTTATAAAAGTAGACCATCAATCCGATAGAGCGTGCGACAAACCACAAAAAAAGGCTGAACCAGATGCCAGTGTTATCCAGCTGGCGTGTAAGCCACCAGCATGGCAGAAAAACAATTACGGTAGCGATGAACATGGTGTCACGCATCTGCCGACTCTTGCCTGCGCCGATGAAAACCCCGTCCAGTTGATAGCTCCACACGGCCACCAGTGGCAGTGCACACAGCCACGGGTAGTATGCGTTTGCTGCCGACAGCACTTCGGGGATATTGGTAAAAAGCGGCAGTATCCAGAATTTTCCGCTCACAAGTATCGCGGTAATCACAACGGCGGTAACCAGCGCCAGGCCGCCTGCCGCGCGATTGGTGCGGCGGAACTGGGCCATCGATTTCCTGGCTACGGACTGCCCCACTAGGGATTCGGTGGCGTGGGCGAATCCGTCCAGCGCGTAGGAAGTCATCATTAGTAGCTGCAGCAGGATCGCGTTGGCTGCAAGTACCGTATCCCCTTGCGCCGCACCCTGTGCGGTGAAAAATGTCAGGGTAAATAACAACAGGCAGGTACGTACGAACAGGTCGCTGTTAATCCGCAATAATTCCAACCACGGCGCAATGTTTTGCCACGGCCAGAAGGCTGTATTGCGCAATACCTGCGCCATTTCCCGGGGCGTGTCGCGATGCCGCAAATGCAGCAGCCACCAGCCCATGCCGAAGCTGCACAGATCCGCACACACCGATGCCCAGGCCGCGCCGCGGGCGCCCATGCCGAGGCCGAGAATCAATACCAGGTCCAGCACAATGTTCAGCAGGTTGGCGGTGACCAGAATCGCCAGTGGCGCGCGGCTATCCTGACGGCCAATAAAAAATCCCAGCAGGGCAAAGTTGGCAAGCGCAATGGGGGCGCTGAGTAAACGGATTTGCAGGTAGTCCCGTGCGTGCGGTGTTGCCTCGGCACTCGCATTCATCCATTGGGTCACCAGTGGCAGCAGCGGCGAGGCCAGTAGCAACAGCAGGATGCCGAGCACAAACGCCAGTCCCAGCGCGCGCAGTAGCCACGACGCCCCGCTGTCACTGGAGCGCGCCACCAGGCTGGTGGTGCCCATACGCAAAAAGCCGAATGCCCACAGCAACATGGAAATCACGCTGGCGCCGATGGCGACCCCGGAAAGGTATTCCGGGCTGGGCAGGTGACCGAGCACAGCCGTATCCACAGCACCCAACAATGGCACCGTAATGTTGCTCAAGATCATGGGCCAGGCGAGGTGCCAGACCCGCAGGTAAGGGGCCTGTTGGCGGCGCCTGGTAACGCTCGTCTGCGCCGATGAATTTTTCATGTAAGTTGGCGGTTTAATTGACTTTCTTCTGGCGATGTGTTTCTGTTGAACACGCTAGATGCGACAAAAAGACACAGGTTGTTGGTTGTACCTTCCGGGCGACGACATCTGAAGTAAAAATAACAAGTTGCACTGACGGCAGTATCGCGCAGTCGAGGTCATCGCCCGGTGTGCGAACAGTGTATGTAGTCTTGGTTTACTACAGCGTGTCCACATTCTTAATGTGTGGATGTGTTCCCGATCTCGTGGTCGGGGCAGACTCCAGTCCTCCGAACAGCCAGCCGCTGTTTACGGGTTTTGCTTATTTGTGGTTTTTCGCGCCGCGATCTCGCTCGGGTATTTGCTCGTGCGCCGGATTCGTTGCCGTGCGACCGCCGTGAGCGACTCGCGAGAATAACAAACATGGAGATCTGCAGGCGATGTTGATGGGCATAAAACGGCTGTTCGCCTTCCTGACCCTAGCGACGATTGCACCCGGTGTTCTTGCACAGGAAACTGCGCAGAATGCGGAGGAGGGTGCGGCACGCTGGGGGGTCAATATGACCCAAGGGGTAACCGAAGTATCCCGTACCACTTACGATTTGCACATGCTGATCTTCTGGATCTGTGTGGCGATCGGCGTGGTGGTATTCGGTGTGATGTTTTACAGCATGTGGCGTCACCGCAAGAGCAAGGGGTACGAGGCCGCACAGTTTCACGAGAGCACATTGGTGGAGCTGGCCTGGACAATCGTCCCCACCCTGATCCTCATCGGCATGGCGATTCCCGCCACCAAAACCCTCTACGATATCTACGACACCAAGGAAGCCGATCTGGACATCATGATCACCGGCTACCAGTGGAAGTGGAAATACGACTACATGGGTTCCGATGTTTCGTTCTTCTCCAATCTCTCCACCCCGCAATCGCAAATCAATAACCAGCAGCCAAAGGCAGCCAATTACCTGCTCGAGGTGGATGAGCCGCTGGTAGTGCCAATCAATAAGAAAATCCGCTTCCTGATTACGGCGAATGACGTAATCCACGCGTGGTGGGTGCCCGATCTGGCAGTGAAGAAAGATGCGATTCCCGGTTTTGTGAATGAATCCTGGACCCGTATTGAAGAGCCCGGCATTTACCGCGGTCAGTGTGCGGAGCTGTGCGGTAAGGACCACGGCTTTATGCCCATTGTGGTCAAGGCGGTGCCGGAAGACGAATACCATTCCTGGTTGAGCGACCGCGCGGCGGCCGCTGCGCGCATCAAAGAACTCACCAATAAAACCTTCACGTTTGACGAGCTCTACGCCCGCGGCGAGGAGATCTACAAAAGTGCTTGTGTCGCCTGCCACCAGGCCAAGGGTGAGGGCATTCCCGGTACCTTCCCGGCCATTGCCGGTTCTGCAATTGCCACCGGTCCGATGGACGCCCACATGAGCATGGTCGTGGATGGCTCGCCGAGCAACCCGGCAATGCAGGCGTTTGGCGCACAGCTGAGTGAAGTGGATCTGGCCGCGGTCATCACCTATCAGCGCAGTGCCTTCGGCAACAATATGGGCGACACCGTGCAGCCCATTGACGTTCTCAATTTCAAGAATAAGTAAGTAAGAGCCGAGAGGAGTTTAGTTATGGCACACGGTCCGAAACCCGGTTTTACCCGCTGGCTCTACACCACTAACCACAAAGACATCGGTTCGATGTACCTGTGGTTCAGTTTTGCGATGTTCCTGCTAGGCGGTTGTATGGCGCTGGTAATCCGCGCCGAATTGTTCCAGCCCGGACTGCAGATTGTGCAGCCCGGTTTCTTTAACCAGATGACCACCATGCATGGCCTGATCATGGTGTTCGGTGCGGTGATGCCCGCATTTGTGGGGCTTGCCAACTGGATGGTGCCGATGATGATCGGTGCACCGGATATGGCCCTGCCGCGTATGAATAACTGGAGCTTCTGGATCCTGCCATTCGCCTTCGCGATGCTGGTGTCCACGCTGTTCATGGAAGGTGGCGCGCCCGATTTCGGTTGGACCTTCTATGCACCGCTCTCCACCGAGTACGCGCCGCCCAGCGTGACCTTCTTTATCTTTGCCGTACACATCATGGGTGCCTCATCCATTATGGGTGCGATCAATATCGTGGCCACAATTCTGAATATGCGCGCACCGGGCATGACCCTGATGAAGATGCCGCTGTTCGTGTGGACTTGGTTGATTACCGCTTACCTGCTGATCGCAGTAATGCCGGTACTGGCCGGTGTGGTCACCATGATGTTGATGGATATCCACTTCGGTACCAGCTTCTTCAGTGCCGCCGGTGGTGGTGACCCGGTATTGTTCCAGCATGTGTTCTGGTTCTTCGGCCACCCCGAGGTGTACATCATGATCCTGCCGGCATTCGGCATTGTGTCGGCGATTATTCCCACCTTCGCGCGCAAGCCGCTGTTTGGTTACAGCTCCATGGTTTATGCCACCGCGAGTATCGCTTTCCTCAGCTTTATCGTGTGGGCGCACCACATGTTTACCGTGGGCATGCCCATTGCCGGTGAGCTGTTCTTTATGTACGCCACCATGCTGATTGCGGTGCCCACCGGCGTGAAGGTGTTCAACTGGGTAACCACCATGTTCCGGGGCTCGATGACCTTCGAGACCCCAATGCTGTTCTCCATTGCCTTCGTGATTCTGTTTACCATCGGCGGCTTCTCCGGCCTGATGCTGGCCATCGCTCCGGCGGACTTCCAGTACCACGATACCTATTTCGTTGTGGCGCACTTCCACTACGTGCTGGTGCCCGGTGCCATCTTCTCGATCACCGCGGGCGTTTACTACTGGCTGCCGAAGTGGACCGGCAACATGTACAACGAGTCCATGGGTAAAGTGCATTTCTGGCTCGCCTTTGTCGGCCTGAATGTCACCTTCTTCCCGATGCACTTTGTTGGCCTGGCCGGCATGCCGCGCCGAATTCCCGACTACGCACTGCAGTTTGCCGACTTTAACCAGATTGCCAGTGTGGGCGCCTTCCTGTTTGGTGCCGCGCAGATCTTGTTCCTGTTCAACGTGATCCGCACCGTACGCGGTGGCAAGAAGGCGACCGATGAAGTTTGGGAAAACCCGGAAGGGCTGGAGTGGAGCGTGCCGTCGCCGGCGCCGTACCACACTTTCAGCACGCCACCGGTCGTACGTTAATCCGGAATTGAGAGGGCTGGCATCATGGCACTGAGCGCAAATGCAAAAACCACAGCCAAGTTAACGACCCTTGCGGTCGGCATGCTCGGCTTTGCACTGTTCGTGATGCCGCCTCTCTACGATGCCTTTTGTGAAATAACCGGCCTGAATGGCAAAACCGGCGGCCGCTACGAAGCGGTGCCGGCAGCGGTGGACACAGAGCGCACCGTCAAAGTGCAGTTTGTGGCGAGTAATAACGAAAACATGCCGTGGGAATTCAAGCCCGGCATGGTGGAAATACGTGTGCACCCCGGTGAGGCGGTGGATACCGTGTTTCATGCGCGCAACCCCACCGATCGCGAAATGATCGGCCAGGCTATCCCCAGCCTGGTGCCGTTCAAGGCTGCCAACTATTTTCACAAGACCGAGTGCTTCTGCTTCAACCAGCAATCACTTGCTGCCGGCGAAACCGCTGAATTGGGCCTGCGCTTTATCGTCGACCCAGACCTGCCCGCCGGTGTGAATACCATTACGCTTTCCTACACGCTGTTTGATGTCACGGAAAGATTTGCCAAACAAGCGAACAACAAAAATACCGACTCCGAGCGAGAGGGATAAAAAACTATGGCTACCGAAAGCAGCTACTATGTGCCCGAGCAGTCCCGGCTGCCCATCTTCGCCACCATCGGCATATTCCTGATGGCGTTCGGCGCCGCTACCTGGATCAATGGCGGCAGCTCCTATATTTTCTTTGCCGGCAGCCTCGCGATGGCCACCGTGTTGTGGTTCTGGTTTGCCGCCGTAATTAAAGAAAACATGCAGGGGCTCAATAGTGATCAGCTCAAGCGCTCTTACGTGTGGGGCATGGGCTGGTTTATTTTTTCCGAAGTCATGTTCTTCGCCGCCTTCTTTGGTGCGCTGTATTACATCCGTACCTTTACCTTGCCGTGGCTCGGTGGCGAAGGCGATCGCGGCTCCTCCAATATGCTGTGGGAAGGTTTCCAGAATACCTGGCCACTGATGGTGACCCCGGAGCAGGCGGTCAGCGGTGATGCGGCAAAAGTGGTCGGCCCGAAGGGCATCATCGACCCCTGGCACCTGCCATTGATTAACACCGTTCTGCTACTCGCTTCCAGTGTCACCGTGCATATCGCGCACGTGTACCTGAAAAAGGGTAACCGCAAAGGCTTTAATTGGTGGCTTACTGCAACTGTTGCCTTGGGTGGCGCCTTTCTGTTCTTCCAGGTCGAAGAATACCTCGAAGCTTATCAGCATCTTGGTCTGACTCTGGAATCCGGAATTTACGGTACGACCTTCTTTATGCTCACCGGTTTCCACGGCATGCATGTAACACTCGGCACGATTATGCTGCTGATTATGTTGTTGCGCTCGGTGATCGCAAATCACTTCAAGCCGGACGATCACTTTGGCTTTGAAGCGGCCAGCTGGTACTGGCACTTCGTAGATGTGGTGTGGGTAGGTCTATTTATCTTCGTTTACGTGCTCGGCGCTTAACGAAAAATTAGGGGTGGATACCTTTGGGTACCCACCCCTTCACCGAATCAGTATTTATTCGCCCAGGGTGCGGTGTTGGAAAGTATCCCGCTGTCGAAGCCATACCAGATGGCCACAAGTAGCAGGGCAGCCAGAGAAACTCGAATGCCTAATGCATAAAGGGCACGTTTGGATTCCGGCGCGCCCATGTCGCGCAATAGAAAAAAGAGTGCACTGGTCAGGCTGGCCAGTACCGCGAGAAACAACAACACAATTATTGCTTTAAGCCACATAACAGACGCCACTTATTGAAGTATTTATTGGCATGATAGCTCCCAAAAAATCGCAGCAACAACGCGATCAGGCAGTACAGACCGGGAACTCCGCCCATTCCGCGCACTTGGCAAAAGGCCAGGATCATTTAGCGCGGGGGGCCAGTGTAGCATTTATCCGCAACTGGCCACTGACCGTTCTGAGTTTATGTTTTTTCCCCCTATTGCTCGGGCTGGGTAACTGGCAGCTACAGCGGGCGGCGGAAAAAGAGACTATCCAGCGGCAGGTCGATGCACGTCTCAGTGCGCAGCCCATCAAGATCTCAGATCTAAGTACTCCTACGACCTACACCCCGGTGCGCCTGCTGGGGTTTTACACCGATGAATATTTTCTCCTCGACAACCGCACTCGTAATGGTCGCGTTGGCTATGAGGTCGTGCAGGTTTTTGAAACCGGCAGCGGTGGCGAGGAAAAAGCGCGCTGGCTGATTAATCGTGGATGGATTCCTGGAAACAGTCACCGTGACCAGTTGCCGCAAGTTTCCTATCCATTGGCGGCCAAGGTAATCACCGGCTTTCTTTACCCGAATGGCGACTCGACAGAGGACACCGACGCGCTGCCGGCGGTTGCCGTGCATGGCCGCATTCAGTCACTGGCGCAGCAGCGCGCGCATAGCATCGGCTTGCAACAAGCGGACTGGCATATTCGCTTGAGCGCAGATTCCGATACCGCACTGGTTACGGACTGGAAGCTGTTGACCACCAGTCCGGCCAAGCACACGGGTTATGCGGTGCAGTGGTTTGCCATGGCATTTGCCCTGATGGTGATGTGGCTGTTGGCTGCGACCAACCTGCAGCAAATAGTGCGAGAAAAGTGGTTTAAATAAACACCAAAACAGACATAATCAACTCATAACAATAACGAGCACTCAATTGGACCTGCGTCCGGGTATGAGTGTGATAGCGAGGTACTCACGTGACTGAGCAAACCCAGATCGAATCTGACGTACAGACTGACTCTCGGCAGGAGTCTCCATCACCTGCGCCGCGGGGAGGTTTGAGTCGCCTGGCCGGCATGAGTGTGGTCGCGTCTGTGGCACTGCCCATGCTTGCGGCCTACATCATTTTTTACACCGGCGTGGGCATGCCTACGGATACGGTGAATCAGGGCGAGCTGCTCACGCCAGCCCAGGACCTCGCTGAAATTGATCTACTGGCTGATGATGGCAATGCGGTTGACCTTGCGACGCAGGAGCCAAAATGGCGCTACCTGATTGTGGGCGGAGAAAACTGCGCAGGGGAGTGCGAGAAGCTGCTCTATACCACGCGTCAGGTACATATCCGCCTGGGTGAGAAATCTCGCCGTGTGGAGCGCCTGCTGGTAACCGGCGCGCCGCTTACGGAGCTTCGTCATCGCGATCTTGCCGATCAGCATCCGAAGCTGCGCTTTACCACCACCGACCAGCAAAAACTGGATGAGTGGTTGGCAGATAGTGACCACGCAGAATTGAAACGCCCCAGTGCGCTGCTGGTGGATCAACAGGGCTACGCCATGATGGTGTACGACAACACCCACAACGGCAATCAGCTACTTAAGGATATCAAGCGACTGCTGAAGTACTCCTACGAGAAGTAACGGGAACAGGAGAAAGCAATGGATGTGGAATCAGACATCACCGAGCTGAGAAAAAATTACAAGCAGGATTGGCGGTTTCGTCTTGCCTTAATCGGCACCGGGCTTGCGGTAGTCGTGGTGGTGCTCGGCGCATTTACCCGTCTCGCCGACGCGGGGTTGGGTTGTCCGGACTGGCCGGGCTGCTACGGTCACCTGCTGTGGCCGGATAACCAGAGTGAAATCGCCGCGGCCAATGCAGCCTTCCCGGATACCCCGGTAGAGACCGACAAGACCTGGCCAGAAATGGTGCATCGCTATTTCGCCGGTATGCTGATGCTGCTGGTGGCCGGTCTTACCTATTTGTTCTGGCGCCGGCGCGGCCATCGCGGCTTTATCCAGAGTCACATCCTGCTCGGCCTGATCACGCTGCAGGCGGCATTCGGCATGTGGACCGTGACACTCAAGCTGTGGCCGCAGGTAGTGACCCTGCACCTGCTTGGCGGTATGGCGACCCTGTCGGTGTTGTGGATGTTGTCCGAGCGATTGCGCTATCGCAAACGGCTGATTCCCGCCCACGAATTTACCGCGCTGCAACGGCTGCGCCCGCTGGCGGTCGCTGCCGTGGTGGTCGTTGGGTTACAGATTGCCCTGGGTGGCTGGACCAGTTCCAACTATGCCGCACTTGCTTGCCCGGACTTCCCCAAGTGCCACGACCAGTGGTGGCCCGCCGCAGACTTTGCCGAGGGGTTCAATATTGCCCAGCAAATCGGGCCCAACTACCTCGGTGGTGCAATGGAGAATGACGCGCGCACCGCTATTCACCTGACCCATCGCATCGGAGCGATTATCGTCACCCTAATTGTGAGCTTGCTCGCGGTACTCGCATGGCGCGCCGGCTCGCCACGCTGGGGACAGGGTTTGCTGGCCGTACTGGCCTTGCAGGTGACGCTGGGTATCGCCAACGTGGTGATGTTCCTGCCGCTCCCCATTGCGGTGGCACACAATGCCGGTGCGGCACTGTTGCTGTTGAGCCTGCTGACGTTCTGTTACCGCATTAATACGGTACAGCCGGCGATCAAGCAATATCCGTAAAAGAGTATTGGCAGAGGATTGAAAAGCGGATTGAGAAGAGGATTAAGTAGTACCTCTCGGTTGAATTGGTTGAATGAAGGGAAGCCCTGATCGGCTTTCCCTGCCACCGGGCAAACCTTGCCCGGTGGCAACGCTTGCTCGATAGCGACCTTT
Organism: Microbulbifer agarilyticus; assembly: GCF_019800665.1. Classification (GTDB taxonomy): domain Bacteria; phylum Pseudomonadota; class Gammaproteobacteria; order Pseudomonadales; family Cellvibrionaceae; genus Microbulbifer; species Microbulbifer agarilyticus_C. The sequence goes on along the minus strand of NZ_JAHVKO010000004.1, from coordinate 178,056 downwards.
GCGCTGCGCCCATAACAGCCAGACGCAAGCGGCCGCATATAACAACGACAACGAGGTGGTAACCATGAGTACCCAGGCAGTACCCGTCCAACGCGCCAGCTGGCGCGATTACTATGAGCTCACCAAACCCCGTGTGGTGATGCTGATGATTCTCACCTCGGTGATCGGCATGTTACTGGCGGTGCCCGGCATGGTGCCTCTGGACATACTGGTACTGGGTAACCTGGGTATCGCCTTGTGCGCCGGTGGCGCTGCGGCGGTAAACCACCTGGTGGACCGCCAGATTGATATCAAGATGGCGCGCACCACCAATCGGCCGGTGGCACGCGGTCGCGTCGAGCCGCAAAAGGCGCTGATGTTTGCCATGGCTCTCGGTTGCGCGGGCATGGCAATTCTACTTGTGTTTGTGAACGCGCTTACCGCCTGGTTAACGCTGCTGTCTCTGCTGGGTTACGCGGTGGTCTACACCATGTTTCTCAAACGCGCCACGCCGCAAAATATTGTGATTGGCGGCCTCGCCGGCGCGGCACCGCCATTACTGGGTTGGGTCGCAGTAACCGGTGAAATTCATGGCCACGGCCTGCTGCTGGCACTGATTATTTTTGCCTGGACACCACCGCACTTCTGGGCGCTTGCGGTACATCGCCGTGATGATTACGCCAAGGCGGAAATCCCCATGTTGCCGATTACCCACGGAGTGCAATACACCAAAGTCCATATTTTGCTGTACACGTTTATTTTGTTTGCGGTCTCGCTGTTGCCATTTGCTACCGCCATGCTCGGCTGGTTGTATCTGCTGGGCGCGGTGGTGCTGGGTATTGGCTTCCTGTATTGGGCGGTGGAAATGTTGCGCGATCGCAACCCCAACGCGGGCATGGAAACATTCAAGTACTCGATCATCTATTTGATGGCGCTGTTCTGCATTATGTTGCTGGATCATTATCTGGTGGCACTACCAACCAGTGGAGTCTGAGATGGGTGAGAATTTGCAGCACACGGCCACGCAAAAGCGGGGAATATTTTTAACCGTCGGCGTTCTGGTTTTATTTATGGTCGCGGTGATGGCCGGTTTCCTGAATAAAATGAACCAGCCGCGCGTAATCAGCGATACAGAGTTACGCCTCAATGGTGCAATCAAGCTGGAGCGCCCACGTATTCTTGACGAATTCGATCTGATCGCAGATACCGGTAGTGCATTTAAAACGACGCAGCTCGAAGGGCGGTGGACACTGGTATTTTTCGGGTTTACACACTGCCCGGACGTATGCCCGACCACCATGGCGACGCTGAACAACTTTTATCAGACACTGGATGAAGAAACCCGGAAAACCACCGACATTTTACTGGTGTCGGTAGATCCAAAGCGGGATACACCTCAACAGCTACATGACTACGTGCGCTACTTTAATCCAGAATTTGCCGGGGTAACCGGTGAGTTCCTGAACCTGAAGCGCTTTGCGAACCAGTTGAATGTCCCCTTTAACAAGGTGCCCCTGGACGATGGTAATTACACTGTCGACCACGGTTCGCAAGTGGTATTAATAAATCCACGCGGCCACTATCACGGCTTTTTCAAAGCGCCACTGGATCCGGCCAAAATGAAACTGACCTACCGCTCAATGAGAGCCACGTTCACCGGCTGAGGGGATGGAGTTCACTGAAGTGATCAACAACAGGCGCTATGATGGCGCCTGTTCCCATTCGACCTATTGAAAATGGATTTTCTATGTTTTCTCTGAGTGTTCGGCGGGGAGCGCCGGAAATTGCCGCGCGTGAACCGTTCGACGGCAAATCGCTCTGGCTGCCCGCCGCTTTCCTGTGTTTTCTGATTATTCCCTTCGGCTGGATTGGTGTGTTTGCACCGGCGATCTGGCTCGGCCTGGTGGCGATGGAGAGTGCCCACGGCTGGAAAAAAGCCACCAGCTTTTTCATTACCGGCTTGCTCATGTTGCTGGTCAACAGTGGCTTGATTCCCGGTAACGAACATATATTGCTGATGGAACCCTACCGGGATGCCTCCGCCAATCTGATTTACCCGAGCTTCCGCCCTGCCAAGGCGGTCATTGCGCTGACCATCGTGCTGTTTATGTTGGTGCGGCCGCAACCGCTGAAACGCAAAGATTTGCCGTGGATAGCCGTGGTCGTCGCGGCACCTATTGCGCTAGGCGGTATGGTCCTCGATTTCCATCCAAAACTGACCGCTACGATCGCGCTTGCCGCACTGCTCAACTTTGTTGTGGTGTGCATCGCCGAAGAGGGTTTTTTCCGTTGGGTGCTGCAGCGCGGTCTCGGCCTGTGGCTTAAGCGCTGGCCCTGGATCGCCACTGCCCTGGTGACGCTGTTGTTTGTCTCCCTGCATACCGGCTGGGCGGCCTCGCCAACCATGCTGGCGCTGGTGGGTGTCGCCGGTTTTGGTTACGCGCTGCTGTGGCAGTTACGCGGTAGTTTCTGGGCCTGTGTGCTCGCCCACTGGGGGGTTAACCTGCTGCATATGACCCTACTCGCCTATCCAGGGTAAGAGTCCAGGGTGAGAATCCGGGATATGAGTCGTCGGGGTGCGTAAGCGGCGCGCTTGAACTAATCTGAAAAGAGCGGTTTTTGGCGCGTAAGTCTGTGAAGCTGAACCTGAGCACTGGCAAACATGCGGTTTAATTGGCCGCCCTTCGGAAGGCGCCTGCTGGGGTACCTGGGCATTGCCATGGTATTGCCCTGGGTGATCTGGTTTATTGCCGGCCTATTCGGATGGGAGCCGTCGTTGATCACCACCTTCGGCGTTCCCGGATTGCGCATTCCTGCATCCTTCGCCATTGGCGGCCTGCTAATTGCCGCGATCGGCTTCTGGCAAGACTAAACTTTTGGGGCAAACTGCAACTAGGTGCCGCAAATGTTTCGTTTGTCCGACCTGTTTATTTTTCTCGCCGTGGCGATTTCATTCGCCCTCTCCAGCTATCTCTGGTTCAACGGCTACCGCGAGCAGGGTTTATTCACCGCCCTCTGGGTGCCGAGCATTCTCGCGTTTGGTATTTACGTGAAAGTTTCTGCGCTGCTGGCGCGCAGCGAGTAGTCATGTCTGACCAACTGATTTTTTACGTCGGCCTGGCGGTTTTTGTGTTGATGCTGATTGGTATCGGCTTGACGGTGTTTGCCTTTCACCGCGCGGGAAGTGAGCCGGTCACGCCGGCGCGCAAGGGCCAGCGGCGAGGGCCGCGTTAAGTCGGCCAGTTGTATAGAACGATCGCGCGGCACCGCTTGTTATGCGCGCGCCGCGCGGATATGCCCCAGCAGAAAGAACAGGCCCGCCGCTAGCACAATCGATGGCCCCGCAGGGCTGTCCCATACCACCGACATGGTCAGGCCGACCACCACCGATGCGCAGCCGATCAGGGACGCGAAGCCAGCCATCTGCTCCGGTGTCGCCGACAGGCGACGTGCGGTAGCCGCCGGAATGATCAACAGCGCGGTGATCAGCAGTACCCCTACCACTTTCATGGCGATGGCGATCAACAGCGCCAGCATCAACATGAGTGCGAGGCGGATTTTATCCACCGGCACGCCTTCCACTGCGGCGAGTTCTTCGTGCAGGGTAAATGCCAACAACCTGGGCCACAGGTACCACAGCAGGGCGGCAATAATGACCGCGGCCACCGCCATCAGCGCCAGGTCCTGCGACGATACCGCCAGCAGGTCGCCGAGCAGCAGCGACAGTAAATCCACATTGATCTTCAGCAGGCTCATGGTCACGATGCCCAGGGCCAACATACTGTGAGAAAGGATCCCGAGCAGGGTATCTACCGACAGGTTCTGGCGGCGCTGCAAGTACACCAACAGCAATGCCAGTACACAGCTGCTTGCCACCACCGCGAGCGTCGGTTGAACATGCAGTACAAATCCGAGGGTGACCCCGAGCAGGGCTGAGTGCGCCAGCGTATCGCCGAAATAGGCCATGCGCCGCCATACCGCGAAACAACCCAGTGGCCCACTGACCACTGCCACCAGCAGGCCGGCCGCCAGCGCGTACCAGAGGAATGTGGAGCTCAGTAGTTGTCCCCAGTCCATTAATTCTGCCCCTCCGAATCCTTGGATTTCCCACGAGCTTCTACGCTTGAGCGGGAGGGCGCAGGGGTTAGCGCATGCGGATGGTCGTGGTCACAGCACTCATCCACCACGTCGCCACTCAAGTCGTGGTGATGATTGTGGTGGTGTGTATACAGGGCGAGTTTGTCGCCGAACATTTCAAGGTACACCGGGTCTTTGCTTACCTGCTCCGGGTGCCCGTGGCAACAAATGTGTTGGTTCAGGCATAACACCCGATCGGTCGCCGCCATCACTAGGTGCAAATCGTGCGACACCAGCAACACGCCGCACTGCAGCTCGTCGCGCAGCTGGGCGATTAACTGGTAGACCTCGCTCTGCCCACCGACATCAACGCCCTGGGTGGGTTCGTCGAGTACCAGCAACTGGGGCTTGCGCGCCGCTGCGCGTGCCAGCAACACACGCTGCATTTCGCCACCGGACAGGTCGGTAAGGCGGGCGTTTGCCAGGTGCGGGGCTGCGACACGGTCGAGGGCTTCAGCGACACTGACATCGTCAATGCCGAGCTGTAAAAAGCGCGATACCGTCATCGGCATGCTGGAATCAATCTGCAAGCGCTGCGGCATATAGCCCAGTCGCAGTGCCGGGCGCCGCTCGATCGTGCCCGAGGTGGGCTTGGTCAACCCGAGCAACAGGCGCAACAAGGTCGTCTTACCTGCACCATTGGGGCCGATCACGGTGACAATTTCTGCGGGTCGCAGCTCCAGCGTGATATCCCGCAACAGCTGCCGGCCACCAATATTCAGGCCGAGGTCGTGGGCGCGGATGAGCGGGGCGGATGAACTCAGGGGAGACTCCAGGCTGGTTAGAGAGGGATTTTGCCTCTGCAGAATCGTGATCGATGGTAAAACGGCTGGCGAGTGTAAGCCGCGTATGATTATATCGCACCCCTTTATTCGGTGTTGGCGAGTGTTCGTCGGCAAGCGCGGTTGCTGCCGGCCGTAGGATTTATCCCGGTCGCCTAGTTTTGGTCTGAGTTTGGTACTGTTGGTTCGTTTACATATGTTCGAGAAGCCATTGGGTTTTGTTATCGCGCTCGCGTTGATTTTTGCGTCAATCGCGAGTGTTGGTTGTGGCACAAAGTCCCCGGATGCTGACAGTTCTGAAAAGCTGGTGGTTGTTGCGAGTATTGCGCCGCTGGCGATGCTCGCGCGCGAAGTCGCGGGGGACGCAGCCGAAGTCCGCCTGTTGGTGCAGGGCGGCGATCCCCATCATTACGCGCCTTCAGTGAATGACCGCCTGACCATCGAGGGCGCGCCGCTGGTGGTGTGGATGGGGCCCGCGCTGGAGTCGGTACTCGCTCGACAGATGGCGCTGGTTTCTGCAGAGCGGCAATTACCATTGCTGAACGATACCACCCTGTTTGAATTCGATGACTCGGATCCCGCCGACCCACACCTGTGGTTGCGCCCGCGCAATGCCGCGGCAATCGCCGCGCAAATCGCCAATCGACTCAGCACCCTGGATCCGCAACAGTCCGAGGGCTACCGCCAGCGCGCCCGCGATTTCTCGCGCGCCATGGCCAATCTGCAAAAGGTTCAGGATCGTGCGCTGTGGGCGTATAAAGATGTGCCCATCGTCTCCACGCACAAGGCGTACAGTCAGTTCTTCGGTCCCGCCGGAGTGACGGTGGAAAGCCTCAGCGGTGGGTCAAAGCAGGCCCATGGCGCGCGCACTATGCTGGACAAGATTCGAAGTGAAGGGAATGGTGGGCCGGTCGGCTGCCTGTTTGGTGAGGTCCCCGCCAACGACCGCGATCGACAGACCGCCAGTCATCTGAATTTGGGCTACCAGGCTCTGGACCCTCTGGGAAGTACGCTGCCGCAAGATGCGGGCTATCGTGCGCTGATGGAAAAGCTGCTGGCGGATGCGCGCCGCTGCCTGAGTACTATTCCTGATCGTAGCGCCTAGCCTAACGTTTGCGCCTGATCGCAGCCCTTGATTGCGGGTGTTGATGGCAGGCGTTGGTTGCGGACGCGTGCACGGTTCAGCTGGGTTCCTCCTCCGAGGTGTTTGCCTGCTCTTGCTCCAGCTGTATTTCATTAGCTGGTGTTTCCCGGTCGGCTTCCTGCTCTGGCAATACGGCTGGGGTAAGCGATGTTTCACCCGTTGACTCTGACGAATCGGACACCGACTGAGTGAGCGCCTCTGCGGGCGCTTGCTCAGTGGTTGCGGCGTCCGCCGCGGATGTTTCCAGCTCTTCCTGCGTCGGCGTTTCCTGCGGTGCCTGCTGTTGTGCCAGCTGCTCCTCCGCCTCGCGCATCAACGCCTCCACCTGCTGCTGCTGCATGCTGCGTACATTGTTGAGCAGGGCCTTTCGGTTTGGATCACGCAGCATTTCCTGACGGTACTGCTCGCGGTGCTGTTCCTGGATAAGGTACTTGTTGTCGCTCACTTCTTCTTCAGCGATCAACTCCGGCACCGGATACGCGGTGGCCTCCACGTGTTCCATGGTCTCCGCCGCGTAAGCAGAGCCATTTGTGGTTTCCTCAGTGGCGGTGGGTGCCTGACCGTGCGCGACAGCGGCGCCGGCGAGCCCCCAAACCACCGCGAGGTGGATCAATATGCGGGATTTCATTTTTTCATGCCTCTCTGCAACTTCCCTATTGCAAGCCTAGAAGCTGTTGCCTGAGTGGGGGTGACACTGCGATGACTCGCGCGGCGGCATCGACAAATGGAGTCGGGCGAGGCAACTTCCGCCGCCGCTGTACGAGCGAAAATTTCTCAAGGCAGGTATCCTGTCGCCCTGCGCAAACTGCGCCACATCGCATTCATCTATCTGTCATCGCCAACCGAATTTCTATTTGTCTATGAGCAACGATAAGACCTCTTCTGCGCCACTGATCCTGGTGGACGGCTCTTCCTACCTTTACCGCGCTTTCCACGCCCTGCCGCCGCTGGCGACCAGCGCCGGCCAGCCTACCGGCGCCGTGCGCGGGGTGATCTCCATGCTGCGCAAGCACCTTAAGGAGCACCCGGACAGCCCGGTGGTGGTAGTTTTTGACGCCAAAGGCAAAACCTTCCGCGATGAGCTGTTCGAGGAATACAAGTCGCACCGCCCGCCGATGCCCGATGACCTGCGCGCGCAGATCCAGCCGATTCACGACATCATCGATGCCATGGGCCTGCCGCGGCTGGTCATCGATGGGGTTGAGGCAGACGACGTCATTGGCACCCTGGCGCTGCAGGGTGCAGAGCAGGGCATGGACGTGATCATCTCCACCGGCGACAAGGATATGGCCCAGCTGGTGCGCCCCGGCGTGACTCTGGTGAACACCATGTCCAATACAGTCATGGATGTGGAGGGAGTGAAAGCCAAGTTCGGTGTGGGCCCGGAGCTGATCATCGACTTCCTCGCGCTGATGGGCGACAAGGTGGATAACATCCCGGGGGTTCCCGGTGTGGGTGAGAAAACTGCGTTGGCGCTGCTGCAGGGGCTTGGCAGCCTCAAGGATATCTACGCCAATCTCGACGGCATTGCGCCGCTCGGCTTCCGCGGCTCAAAGACCTTGGCCAAGAAGATGGAAGAGCACAAGGACGCGGCGGATATGTCCTACGTGTTGGCCACCATCAAGACCGACGTGGAGATGGACTACCAGCCGCAGACCCTCGCCAACAGCGAACCGGACACCGACAAACTGCGCGAACTGTTTTCCGAAATGGAGTTTCGCAGCTGGGTCGACGAACTGGGTGGCGACGGCGAGGCAGCCACCGCGGCTGCGGCCGCGGTAGAACGCAACTACAGTATTATCCTCGACGAGAAAGAGCTGGATGCCTGGCTGGAAAAGCTGAAGCAGGCGGACCTGTTTGCCTTCGATACCGAAACCACCAGCCTCAACTATATGCAGGCCAAACTGGTGGGCGTGAGCTTTGCGGTGGAAGCCGGCGAGGCCGCCTATCTGCCCCTGGCCCACGACTATATGGGTGCACCGGCACAGATCGATTTTGATCGGGCGCTGGCCAAGCTGAAACCCATTCTCGAGAGTGCCGACTACAAAAAGGTCGGCCAGAACCTCAAGTACGACAGCCACATTCTCGCCAACTACGATATCGAGCTGCGCGGTATTGCCCGCGACACCATGCTCGAATCCTATGTGCTCAACAGCACCGGCAGCCGTCACGATATGGACAGCCTCGCGCAGAAATACCTGGGCGAAGCCACGATCAAGTTCGAAGACATTGCCGGCAAGGGCGCCAAACAGCTGACCTTTAACCAGATCGAGCTGGACAAGGCCGGCCCGTACGCGGCGGAAGATGCGGACATTACCCTGCGTCTGCACCAGGAGCTGAGCGGCCGTCTGGCGCAAGAGCCGAGCCTGGAAAAGGTGCTCGATGAGATTGAAATGCCGCTGGTGCCGGTGCTGACGCACATCGAGCGCAACGGTGCCTACATTGATGCGGCGATGCTGAAACAGCAGTCCGACGAGCTGGACAAGAAAATGCGCGCGCTGGAACAGCAGGCGTACGACGAGGCCGGCGAGGAATTCAATCTCGGCTCCACCAAGCAGCTGGGTGCGATCCTGTTTGAAAAGCTGGAAATTCCGGTGATCAAAAAAACCCCGAAAGGGGCACCGTCTACCGCCGAACCGGTATTGCAGGAACTGGCACTTTCGCACAAGTTGCCGGCGCTGATTATGCAGTACCGCGGCATGGCCAAGCTCAAGAACACCTATACCGACAAGCTGCCGCAGATGATCGACCCGGCGACCGGGCGGGTGCACACCTCCTATCATCAGGCGGTGGCGGCAACCGGGCGCCTGTCATCCTCGGACCCTAACCTGCAAAACATCCCGATCCGCACCGAAGAGGGCCGGCGCATTCGCCAGGCATTTGTCGCCGACCCGCGCATCAATGGTGGCAGTGCGATTGTGGCTGCGGATTACTCGCAGATTGAATTGCGTATCATGGCGCACCTGTCCGGTGACAAGGGGCTGCTGGATGCCTTTGCCCACGGGGCGGATATTCACCGCGCGACCGCCGCGGAGGTGTTCGAGGTGCCGGTGGACGAGGTAACCGACGAGCAGCGCCGCCGTGCCAAGGCGATTAACTTTGGCCTGATCTACGGCATGAGCGCGTTTGGCTTGGCCAAGCAGCTGGATATCCCGCGCGCGGACGCCCAGACCTATATCGACCGCTATTTCGCGCGCTACCCGGGCGTGCTTGCGTATATGGAAAATACGCGCAAACAGGCCGCCGACAAGGGCTACGTGGAGACCCTGTTCGGTCGCCGCCTGTATTTGCCGGAAATCAATTCCCGCAACGGCATGCAGCGTCAGGCTGCGGAGCGCACCGCGATCAACGCGCCCATGCAGGGTACCGCGGCCGACATCATCAAGCGCGCAATGATTAGCGTGGATGCGTGGCTGCGCGAGGAACAGCTGCAGACCCGTTTGATCATGCAGGTACACGATGAACTGGTACTGGAAGTACCGGCCGATGAGCGTGAGCTTGTGGTGCAGCGGATTCCGGAGTTGATGCAGGCTGCGGCCGAGCTGGATGTACCGCTGATTGCCGACCTGGGTGAGGGTGCCAACTGGGACGAGGCGCACTGAGCCGGCAGAAGTTTTTTCAAAATTTTTGCGATTTTTTCAATTTCCGCGGAACTACTCGATAGGGGGCCCCTCTAACTAAACAAGATCGTTGGATTGCAACATCATCCCCAAAGCTTAGTCAGAAGCCCCTCGCCCCGAAGATACCCCCATCGGGGCTTTTTTTTGCCTGAATTTTTATTCCTGTAGCTCGGGTGAGGCGGCTGAGGCGCTCAGTGCGCGTCAAAAGGACCTGATTATTAAATAAGCGGAAACAGAGTTTTTTGACGCGCTGCGAGGAATAAAGTCTCAGAAACAGAATTTTTTGCCCGCAAAACGGCGATGGGTGGGATACAGTTGCGGCGTCCGAATCGCGAAAAAAGAGTGGGGAACCTTTCAGGCCCAGCTTAGTCTTTGGACTATAGGATTTGGTTTGAAGGCATCGCAATGGATGCAGTGGAATTTGGGTGAGAACCCAAGGTTGCGCCCGTCCCCCTGGGCGCAGCTCCTAAGTGCCCCTCCCCAAGGGCACTGACCCCTAGCCGGCAGCTGCAATCTGCCGGCTTTTTTTTGCCTCCAAGTTGCTGGAAAGTCCCTGTCTTGAAAGCAATTTCTTGAACGTAACGCGTTAAACGTTACTGCGTGGCCCAGGCCAGTGAGACCCGGGAAAACATCCTGTGAGCTGCTCATCGCCCTGGGGTTGGCTAAAAAACAAGCGGCTTACATTCAGTCTAGACGAAATTTGGCGGTGCAATTCACCCGTCTGCCTGTTCTGCCTCGGTGTCGTCCTGCGGCAGGGCCAGCCATTGATTCAACTGACGCTCCAGCTTGTCGAGGCCCTTGCGCTTGGGGGCGGAGAAGATCTGTACCGTAACGTTGTGGTCCAGCTCCAGCGCCTTCAATTCCTTCTCTACGGCAAAGCGCGTGTTGTTGGCGGGGCCATTTTTTAGTTTGTCGGCCTTGGTCAGCAGGATATGTGCGGGCAGGCCGGACTTGACCGCCCAGTTCAGCATCTGCAAATCGAATTCTTTCAGCGGCTGGCGAATGTCCATTAACAGTACCAGCCCCTTCAGGCACTGGCGGTTCTCCAGATAAAACGCCAGATTGCGTTGCCATTCGTCCTTCATCGCGCGTGCCACCTTGGCGTAGCCGTAGCCCGGCAGATCGACCAGACGCTGGGACTCGCTCAGGCTGAAGAAGTTGATCAACTGGGTGCGTCCGGGCGTCTTGGAGGTCCGTGCCAACTTATTGTTGTCGGTGAGTGCGTTGATCGCACTGGACTTGCCGGCATTGGAGCGGCCGGCGAAGGCCACTTCGGCGCCAAAATCCACCGGGCATTCCGCCAGGGTGGGTGCGCTGATCAGAAATTCAGCGTGGCGGAAATTGATTCGTTTAACATTGGCTTCAGACATGGGACTTCCCGGTACACTCAGATGGCGCGCAAGTATATAATGCCGCGGTTTTATCGTCGCTGATGGTTTAAGGGCGTTTGGGTGCCGCCAGCAGCGAAGATGGGTGCAAAACTTCAGCGCGCAACAGGACGACGTATGAACAGCATTATAAAGAAGGCCGCTCTGGCTTTGGGGATGATCGCTTTTGCCCAGATGGGACACGCTGCCGGTGACGCCAGTGCAGGGCAGACCAAGGCCGCTGCCTGCGTAGCCTGCCACGGTGCGGACGGCAATAGCCCGGCACCGACCTTCCCGAAAATCGCCGGCCTCGGCGACAAGTACCTGCTCAAGCAGTTGCGTGACGTGAAGAGCGGTGCGCGGTCCATTCCAGAAATGACCGGCCAGCTCGACAACATGACCGATCAGGACCTGCAGGATATCGCCGCCTTCTACGCGTCGCAGAACATCCAGATTTCCGGTTCCACCGCCTTCTCCGTGATGCTGAACAATGGCGATAACGTGGACGGCCTGGCGCTGGGTCGCGAGATCTACCGCGCTGGCAACAGCGAAACCGGTGTCCCCGCGTGCATGGGTTGTCACTCACCGACCGGCCTGGGCAACGCGCCCGCGGCTTACCCGCGCCTGTCCGGCCAGTACGCAGAATACGTGGAGAAGCAGCTGAAGGCTTTCCGTGAAGGCACCCGTGCCAACGACGGTGATACCCGTACCATGCGCACCGTGGCTCGCCAGCTGTCCGACGCCGAAATCAAGGCGGTTGCGAACTACGTAGCGGGCCTGACCGAGTAATCGGTAGGCAGTTGCGAGAAAGGCCGGTCACTGACCGGCCTTTTTGTTTCCGCCTGCCGAACCCAGCTTGCACCGACCGTCGGGAACTTCAATAATTTCCGCGGTCTATATTCAGCCAGGAGTCAGCTGAGCCCGAGCATAATGGGGCCATGCTGATGCAGGCACACAGAATAAATTTTTGGAGTAACCCTTTATGAAAGCCGTCGTCGCACTCTTTACCATGCTGCTGAGCCTGGCAGCCTGCGCCCAGGAAGCCCCGGGCAAATTCAAGGCCGGTCAGCACTACGAAGTACTGCCGCAGGCCGTTGCCCAGGATGACGACAGCAAGATCGAAGTGACCGAGCTTTTCTGGTACGGCTGTGGCCACTGCTACCACTTTGAGTCTCCGCTGAAAAAGTGGCAGAAAACCATGCCCGCCGATGTGGCGCTGAAAAAGATCCCGGCCATCTGGCAGCCGGTGATGGAGATCCACGCGCGTATGTTCTACGTCGCAGACGCCATGGGTGTACTGGACAAGGTGCACGACCCGATCTTCGCCGCCATCGCCCAGCAGCGCAAAATGTTCGCTACCCGCGACGGTCGCGACTGGAAAGCCGATGATGCGGCTATCGAAGCGCTGTTCAACGATGCCGGTGCCGACGGCGCCAAAGCGGTGAAGCTGATGAATGGCTTCGCGATCAACAGCAAGGTCAAGCAGGGCCAGGCGAAACAGCGTGCCTACAAACTGACCGGCACCCCGGAAATGGTTGTTGCCGGCAAATACCGCATCAGCACCTCGCTGCCGGGTATCAAGGGCAAGTCCAACGGTCAGCAAATCATGCTGGACGTGGTGGACTTCCTGGTAGAAAAAGAGCGCGCCGAGAAGGGCTGATCGCGCCCAACTCGCACCGCTCGCACAACCCCGCAACCGCGGGGTTTTTTTATGCCTGAGTATCCCTGCGCCGCCTCACTGCTAGGCTAACAATGGGTACCGCCACCAATTTCGCCAGTGCCAGAATGCGCAACTTGCCCCCGCCAGTATCGATTGCTCTGCTGCTCAGCCTTTGGGGTGGGTGGCTGCTGGCCGTGGCGCAGATTCCTGAGGAGCAGGCGATCGAAGAACAGCTGCCCGAGCAGCAGACACCCGTGGATATTGCGGCGCGCGCGGTGAGCCTGCTGTCATTTGTCGCGGTGGATTATCCGGAGGCGGTCTCCGAGGGCAGTGTGCGGGATCGCGGACTGTATCGACAGACTCGCGAAAACGCGGAACTGGCCGCCGATCTGGTGGCGGGGCTCCCCGACAGGCCGGGGCGGGCCCAGCTGCTCAATACGCTGCAGTCGCTGCAAGCGGCAATTTCTGGCAAAGACGCCGCGGACCTGGTGCGGCGCCGCGCCAACACAGCCGCAGACCGCCTGGCCGCCCTCTATCAATTGCCCCGCTCCCCGGCCGAGCCCCTGCCCGCTGCGAGTGAGGCCAACGCTCTGTATCGCGACCGCTGCCAGCAGTGTCATGGCGAAGACGGTATTGCCGAGCAACCGGAGCGGGCCCTGAATGATCCCGCGCGCATGGTGAACCTGAGTCTGTACGACTTTTACAATGTGCTGGAGCCTACCCGTAACGATGCCCACGACGAGGCCGTGGACGGTGACCTCAGCAGTCGCCAGCGTTGGGCGCTGGCGGTCAAGGTGGCCAGCTTCAGCGCGCCACAGGTGGCGCCATCACGCAAACTTGCCGAGCAGTACCCGGCACTGGTCGGCCTTCCGGGCATGGCGGTGTTGCGCCCTTCAGAGCTTCCCGAGCCGGCGCGCGCGTCGCTGATGTGGTGGCGCGCCCACCCGGAGCAGACCCGCGCATTGCAGCACCCGCTGGCCCGGGCCGCGGGCCTGATCTATCTGGCGCAGATTGCCTATCGCGGTGGCGACCCGGCAGGTGCCTACCACAAACTGATGCTGGCCCTGCGCAGCGGCTATCTGCCGGCGCGCGCGCAATTGGCCGAACGCGATCCGGCGCTCGCAACCCAGCTCGATCAACAGTGGCAGGCGTTGCGCGAGGCCATTCTCGCGCGCGCACCGGCCAATGAGGTGATCGAGCAGTTCCAGCGCTTACTCGCCAGTGTGGTGAAGGGCAGGGAGTTATTGCAGCCCACCAGCAGCAGCGTCATCTATGTGTGGGCGGGAATACTGTTTGTTGCCGCGCTGGCGCTCGGGCTGTTGTTGTGGCTTGGCTTGCGTCGCCGGCGCATAAGGTAGGTTAGCAACGCCGATCCCTTTGGTGGGTGACCATATAGCCTCTTAGGCTGGTTTGACGCGAAAACAAAGAAAATTGTCGCATTCGCTGCCACTGTTGAGATTTACGACTAGGCTTTTAATTAGGTTGTGCAAATAACCGCCTGTCGTTGAACCCAACAGAGAAGAGTGCCGCATGAAGTTGTTGCGTCAGTTGTCCTTCCGTCCCGTTCTCGTATCCCTGCTGCAATCCTATGCCCTGACCTTTGCAGTGTTCCTGATTCTCCCCGCATTCGCCTCCGCACAGGAGCAGACCGGCAACCAGGCTGCGGCCAAAAGCTGGGTCGGCAACTGGCTGGTGGTGGGGCAGGGGGATGAGCAGCTGGTTTGGCAGCTCCACGCCGACGGCACCGGCTTTGCACACGGCTTCCGTGCTGACGGTCAATTAACCCATGGTTTTGCGATTTCCTGGCGCATCAACGGCGATACGGTGCGTATCCGCACCGGCGGCACGCTGCACTGCAACAGCGGCATGGTGTACGCGCAATTTACCGGTTGGAGCGCGGTCACCCTAGACTTCAACGTGATCGACGGGCGTCATTGGCGCCAGCACAACGGCGGTATCCTGGCCTTCCAGCGCCGTCTCGCCGATTGGGAAACGCCTAATCATGGCGCCGAGTGTCCCAACCTGTACGATCGCGATCGCAAAGAGACCCCGCAGACCGCCTCGGCCGGCAATTGAAGCCAGAGCGCACAAGGCAGTGCTGATCAAAGTGGTACTGATCAAAGTACAGACCAGCGTGCTGGCAAAGAAGGCGTCCAGCCTGCGGCCGGGAAAGGAAGTTTGCGGCCCAGGCCATAGGGACAGGTATTCATCTCAGGGAAGAATAAAGCGCAAGCGGAGCCTGGCAGTCATGCAGCAACGCTTTATTCACAAGCTACTGGTCACCAGCAGACACACGCTGATCGCGGCGGGCGTCGTATTGTTGTCATCGACAGCGGTGGTTTCGGCACAAGATTCTGCAGCTGGTTCTTCTTCCGCTCCTGGCCCTTCCAAGGAGCTGCAACCTAAACAATCACCGCAGAATTCCACCCGCGAGCAACCGGGCCAGTATCCCGGCTGGGAGGTGGAGTCGCGTTTGCAGGCCGAGCAGTGGGTGGGAAATTGGTTGATTTCCCGCGACGGCGAAGCGCAGCACGTGTGGAGCCTGAACAAAGACGGCACCGGTCGCTCCTATGCGTTCAATCGTCACGGCGATGAAATGCAATTTGCCTATGGCTACGACATAAGCTGGTATTTCGATCCGCATACCCAGATGGCCAATATCAAAACCGAGCGCCGTATTGTGTGCCGGGGCGGTCGCGTTTATCCCTATTTCCTCACGCTCAAATCCTACGAGAGTGATTACGCCGTAAAAGGCAAGTTTGCCTGGCAGACCACCTGGACCGAAGCCAGTATCGGTCGCAACTACCTGCATAAATCCCTGGTGGTTTTCGTCGCGCCCCTGTCCGGCTGGCACAACCCGGAAAAAAACGCTCCCTGTCCGATTTTCCCGCGCATGGATGTGGAAAAAGATATCGACCTGGCGCTGGACCGCTGGGAACAGGAGGCACAACAGAGCGAACACGAACAACTGGTCGATACCACCCCGGTAGAAGGGGAGCCGGAATTTACCGGTGAAGACTTTGGCCCGGCAGTGGATGAGCCCAAGGGCAAAGTTCCCGGCCAGAAAACATCATCAAAAAGTAAATCCGCCAAGGCGCGGGTGAAAGACAAATCCAGGAGAGACCGCCGATGAATGCACAGGTAAAAATCGACCAGCTGTTATTGCGGCTGACCCCGATTCTCGATCGCGAAGTACTGGGTTTGTGTGTGCTGGATGAGCCCCAGTTGAGGGAACACCTGGCGCATTGCCGGTGTATTTTTCGCGAGCGAGAAGGTATTACGGCGTTACTGCCAAAGCACCTTGCCGAGCAGGGACAGTTACCGGTCAGTGACGACTACCGCCAGATTACCCTGCAGTTCGTTGACGGTGTGGAAGCGCCCGGACTCACCGCCACAATTTTGCGTGAACTCGCCGATGCCGGGATTCAGGCCAATGTGGTTTCTGCGCGCTATCACGAGCACATTCTGGTACGTGCCCGCGACGCCACACGTGCGATGCAGATCCTCTATGGCATCAGTAACCGTTTGCAGTACTCCTAGGAAGTAGAGACCTTTTCTATTCTCCGTCCAGACTTGTAGGTCTGGGCGGGGTTCGCCGATGGCAGGGAGCGCGCCTAAGAAATTTTTAAAGAGGAGTGCGCTGCCGACCATGCATATCGCCTATCCGCCGCCACTGCCCCACGGCCCAATCCGCCAGTTGTTGCCGGATTTTTTTGTGGTGCGCGGCCAGGCCCGGGTTGCACCGGGAGTGCTGGTCAATCGCAATATGGGCATCGTGCGCAGCGGTGACGATTTGCTGCTGGTCAACCCGATACGTCTCGGCCGCTTGCAGGAAGAGCGCCTGTGCGATCTCGGCAATGTACGCCAGGCGGTGCGTCTCGGATATTTCTTTGGTTGCGATGATCTCTACTATCGCGATCGCTTTAATGTATTTTTCTGGCGACAGCACCACTCCGACTATTACCCAGTCCCAGCTGCTGACGAATTCCTGAAGGAGGGTGGCCGCTGTCCGGTGCCGGATGGCCAGGTATTTGAATTTAGCCACAGCGAGATTCCGGAGGCGGCACTGTATGTCCCCAACTCCGGGGGGCTGCTGCTTACCGGGGACTCACTGCAATACTGGAGCAGCTGGACGGCCTGTAACTGGGCCGGACGCTGGGCGCTGCGCCTGAGCGGCATGCATCGAGGGATGCAGGTATCGCCGGCCTGGTGCCGCCGTGCCACCCCGGAAGGGGAAAACTCTCAGCGCTGGCTCGCCACCGACTTTGCGCGACTGCTCGATCTTCCGTTTCAGCATATGCTTGCCGGTCACGGCGATTTCTGTGCTGACCGTGCCCACGAACTCGCCGAGCGCGCCGTATCCGCGCGTTTCTCCGCATCGCTCAATACGCGGCATTGATCGCAAAACCTGTGTTGAGCAATCGCCGGTGTCGCGTGCGGCGTCGTGATAAGCTGTTGGCGATTCGAGCATTAGAATGAGCCCAGTATGTCCCGCTTCAGTGCCATCCGCGCAACCGTCAAAAGTGCGATCCGCGCAAACTCTATAAAAGTACCGCAACCATATCGCCCGGTAGCATGGCTTGTTTCCTTCCTGCTTACAGGATTACTGAGTGCCTGCGTCGGTCTCGCGCCGCTGCCAGAGACACCCCGTGCCGACATGGACAGCATGCGTGCGGATGTGGAATTTCTGGCAGACGACCGTCTGCGGGGGCGGGAAACCGGTTCTGCTGGTTATCAGCAGGCAGCAGATTATGTGGCAGACCGATTTGCCAAGCTCGGGCTGACTTCCATCACCGGTGATGACTACTTCCAGCAGGTGCCCCTGCGTAAAGCGCTTTGGGGGGAAGGTGCGGCAACACTGGTGCTACATAGCCGTGAAGGTGACATTACCTTTGACCTGGGGGCGGATTTTCTCGGTTCCCCATCCACGGCACATCGGGACAGTGCGACGACCGCTGCCCTGATGTTTGTTGGCTACGGTATCGATGCGCCCGCCTATGGCATCGACGACTATGCCGGGCTGGATGTGCAGGGAAAAATAGTCGTATACCTCTCTGGTCGCCCCCAGTACCTGCCGAATGAGGTGGGTGCCCACTTCGCTTCCAACCGCACCAAACAGCAGACGGCCGCGCGTCGTGGAGCAGTCGGCACCATTAGCCTGAATACGCCCATGCGCGAGCTGCGCCGCGCGTTTGCCGCTTCTGCCAAGCATGTGCAGGACCCGCGCTGGGACTGGCTGCGTGCCGACGGCACGCCCGGTAACAGCATCGAGCGCCTGCAACCGGGCGTCATGCTCGATATCCCGGCTGCCAAGCAATTATTTATGGGCGCCACGCGCAGTCTCGATACCATCTTCACCGAAATTGAGAACGGCCTGGTACCGCAGGGATTTGCCCTGCCGTATACCGCCACCCTCACCAGCAGCGCCAAGCACCAGCGTATCTCCAGCCCGAACGTGGTCGGACTGCTGCCGGGGCGCGACCCCAAGCTCAAACACGAGTACATCATCTTTTCTGCGCACCTGGATCACATTGGCATTGAGCCCGGCTCGGGGCTTATTAACAACGGCGCACAGGATAATGCCGCCGGCATCGCCGTGATGTTGGAAGTGGCACGGCTGTTTGCTGCCGCGGACCGCGCGCCCAGACGTTCGATTCTGTTTGTGGCGGTAACTGCGGAAGAAGAGGGTCTGCTCGGCTCCGACTACTTTGCCCAGCACCCGCCGGTTGCCCCCAAGTCCATGGTGGCCAACATCAACCTCGACATGCCGATGTTGCTGTATCCGTTCCGCGATGTAATCGCCTTCGGTGCCGAGCATTCGAGCCTGGGTAAAACCGCCGCCCGCGCGGCCCGCCACACAGGTCTCAAGCTCAGCCCAGACCCCATGCCCGAGCAGGTCATCTTTGTGCGCAGCGACCATTACAGTTTCGTACGCCAGGGCATCCCGGCGATTTACCTGATCACCGGCCGCGAGCCTATCGACGGCGAGGTCGACGGGGCGCGCGCGCAGATCCAGTTCCTGCGTAATCACTATCACAGTCCCAGCGACAAGGCGGATGCAGGGGTCAACTACGTTGCGGCGCAGCAGTTTGCGGAAGTCAATTATGCAATCGCGCGCAAGGTGGCGGATTCCGCGCAGAAACCGCACTGGAATCGCGGTGATTTTTTTGGCGAGTTGTTTGCTAAAGAGTAAGAAACAAGTTTTGATTAAAATGTGAGCAATACTTGCCTGTAATGACATGTAATAGCTATTTGGGACCTACTTACCAGATTTCGTGATAGCCTTGCCGACCGCTGGCGGAGCATTCGTCCAGCGAACGATACAAAAACAATATTGTTAAGGCTTCATCATGTTCAAAAAAATTACTTTAGTGGCGGCAATTGCGGGTCTCGGGCTGGTATCTGGTTGTGCGAGCATCCTCAGTGACAGTAATTACCCTGTAACCATCAACAGCAACCCGGCGGGTGCCAACTTTGTTGTTGTGAATGAAGCTGGCTTCGATGTTCACACCGGCGTTACTCCAGACACCATCACCCTGTCTGCCTCTGACGGCTTCTTCTCCTCCGCGAGCTATGTGGTGAAGTTCCAGATGGCCGGTTTCGAAGAGCAGAGCTTCCAGTTGAGCGCCGGTATGGACGGCTGGTACATCGGTAACATCCTGTTCGGCGGTCTGATCGGTATGCTGATTGTTGACCCGGCCACTGGCGCTATGTGGAAGCTGCCGGAATCCGCCAACGTTTCCCTGGCTCCTGTAACTGCGGCTACCGGTCTTGAGACCCTGTCCATCGCTTCCGTTCACCAGTTGACTGACGAAGCCAAAGCGCAGCTGATTCCGCTGAACTAATTTCGTTTCCTAAACACACCAATAATAATTTTGGGGTTATCTATGAAAGTACTCTCTCGTGTAGTTTTGATGTTAACCGTGGTTGCGTTTGCTGGTTGTGCAAGCGTCAGCAAAATGCCGTTGAACGACAAAGTTGCCGCAA
This sequence comes from Microbulbifer agarilyticus, assembly GCF_019800665.1. GTDB lineage: Bacteria > Pseudomonadota > Gammaproteobacteria > Pseudomonadales > Cellvibrionaceae > Microbulbifer > Microbulbifer agarilyticus_C. The sequence goes on along the minus strand of NZ_JAHVKO010000004.1, from coordinate 158,380 downwards.
TCGATACTTCTGAGAAAAGTATCCTGGTGGCGAAGCTATCTATTCGTAACGACAACAAGCCCAGCCATCAGCCGAACCTGCTTGCTGTATTCGTAAACCAGAACGAAAAAGACTATTCCTTTACCAAACCTACCCTGATCGCAGATCTGGATAAGGGCGGTAAGGAGTACTTTATCAGCATGGACGTGGCCCCCGGTAAGGCAACCATTAAGCTGGCCCGTTTCATGCGTCAGGTTCCGTTGTTGATCAATGCAATGGCCGACCTGCCGTTTGAATACGAAATCGACGTGCCGGCGAATGAAGTGGTATACGTTGGTAACATCACCGCCACCATCAAGCCGCGCGAAGGCGATGCTCCACGCGCTGGTGCAGTTATTCCGCTGATCGACCAGGCGGTAGCGGGCTTCTCCAACGGTACCTTCGAAGTCAGCATTACCGATAACTACGATGCGGATATGGAAGCCCTGAAGGCGAAATATCCGTACATTGCCAGCCAGGCCATTGCCAAGAACCTGCTGCCTGCGTGGACTCACCCAGAGCAGCGTGGCGAAGCGCCAACCATTCTGGCGGAAAAGACCGAGGAGTAATCCCGGTTTTTGGTAGGGCGGAGTGAAGGCTTGAGCCGTTGCCCCGTGTACGACCGCAAAGCGAGTCTCTCAAGAGGCTCGCTTTTTTTATGCCGTTAATTCGCCCCGTCGCAAACCCATTACCGCAAAACGCACACCGGTAGGCACAACACTTGCACCTGTGAGACTATCGAGAAGTAGTACAAATAATGTGCCTGTACTGACAGGGAAGAAGATCCTGAATAGGAAAAAATAATGAAAAAAGCCTTTGTAATCAGCACACTCCTGCTGGCAATAGCAGGATGTGAACAGAAAGTAGAAAGCCCGCAGCCCCAGACAGCGGCGCTAAAATCCGGGATCAACCTGGAAAATATGGATACCAGCGTGCGCCCGGGCGATGACTTTAACGCCTATGTGAACGGCAACTGGCTTGCGAATACCGAGATCCCCGCCGACAAGGCCACTTACGGTAGTTTCCATATCCTGCGCGACCAGGCACAAGAGCATGTGCGAAAAATTATCGAAGAGTCTGCGGCAGCCAGTCATGAGGATGGTAGCGACCAGCAGAAGGTGGGTGGCCTGTACCGCTCATTTATGGATCTGGAAACGCGCAATGCGCTTGGGGCGCAGCCGCTCATCGAAAGTTTCGCACGCATTGATGAAGTGTCTAGCCATGCGGAGCTCGCTGTCTATTTTGCCCAGGCTAATAAGCTGGGACACGACCTGCCTTTTACCGTCGGCCAGTACGCGGACTTTAAGGATCCTAATGTATACATGATTTACGCCTGGCAGGGTGGCCTGGGTATGCCGGATCGTGAGTACTACTTCAAAGAGGGCGAGAAGTCGGAGCAGGTGCGCGCCGCCTATCTGGAGCATATCGCCAAAATGTTGACGCTCACCGGCATCAGCAGTGAAGAATCCAGTGGTCAAGTCGCACAGCACATTTACGATCTCGAATTGACGCTCGCCGCGCAACACATGAAGAAGGAAAAGACCCGGGACATGGTTGCGCTGTACAACCCGGTGGCATTGGCTGAGTTGCCGGAATTGATGCCCAATTTTAACTGGCAGGGGTTTGTGGCCACGGCAGGTATTACTGAGCTGGAAAATCTGGTGGTGACCCAGCTCGATTATATGCGAGAACTGGATGCCATTATCAGCGAGACCAGTATCGACGCCTGGAAGCCTTACCTGAAGTGGAGCGCTGCACGCCATGCCGCGCCTTATCTCGATGAGGCCATCTATGCCCAGCATTTTGACTTTAACAGTCGCACTTTGCACGGTGTGGAAGAGCCGCGCCAGCTATGGCGTCGTGGCGTGAACCTCGTGAACGAGCACCTGGGTGAAGTTGTCGGCAAGGTATACGTAAAAGAGCACTTCCCGCCGGAAGCCAAAGCGCGTATGCAGGAACTGGTTGCCAACCTGATCAAAGCCTATGAGGTTAGTATCAAGGAACTCGACTGGATGGGCGAAGCGACCAAGCAGGAAGCCCTCGACAAGCTTTCCAAGTTCACCCCGAAAATCGGCTACCCGGATAAATGGCGAGACTATTCTGCACTTACTATCAGTGGTGACGATCTGTATGGCAATATGCAGCGGTCCGCACTGTTCAACTACGCCGAAATGCTGGAGAAACAAAAAGGGCCGGTTGCCAAGCATGAGTGGGCCATGACGCCCCAGACGGTAAACGCATACTACAACCCACCTTTAAACGAAATTGTATTTCCCGCCGCAATTTTGCAGCCACCATTTTTCAATATGGAAGCGGATGATGCCGTGAATTACGGCGGTATTGGCGCAGTGATCGGCCACGAAATCGGCCATGGCTTCGATGATTCCGGTAGCACCTTCGACGGTAACGGTGTACTGCGCAACTGGTGGACGGAAGAAGATAAATCCGAATTCAAAGCCCGCACTGCACAGCTGATTGATCAGTACAGTGCTTTCGCACCCTTTGACGATCTCCATATTAACGGCGAGTTTACCCTCGGTGAGAACATCGGTGATCTGGGTGGTCTGAGTATTGGGCTCCTTGCGTATCAAATGTCCCTTGATGGAAAAGAAGCGCCGGTGCTCGATGGATTTACCGGTGAGCAGCGTGTGTTCCTGGGTTATGGGCAGATTTTCCAGGGTAAATATCGTGAAGAGGCAATGCGCAACCTGATTAACACAGATCCCCATGCACCGTCCGAGTTTCGCATCAACGGTGCTGTGCGCAACGTGCCGGAGTTTTATAGTGCGTTTGGTGTCAAGGAAGGCGATGCCCTTTACCTCGACCCGGAGCAGCGTGTGAAAATCTGGTAATTTTTTGGCTGTATTGGTCGGTTAATGCGGGGTTCTGCCCACATTAACCTTCAAATAAAAAGCGAACCATATTTCTGGTTCGCTTTTTTCATATATCGAATACAAATTCCGACAATAAATTTATGCCGACATTAGTGGCTATGCCTGATCTCAAAAAGCATAACCATCGTGGCTATTCTTCAAAGCATAAAAAGTAGCCTGTACATAATCGGTATCGTCACCGCTGTTGTTCTGGTTATACACCCCAGCCTTAAAGTATTGATACTGATCATCGACGTCGTAGCCACTGCTGCTCACATCCACCACTTGTACCACATCGTCTTTTCCTTCCCGGATGATGGTCACAGTAAGCGTATTACTGACCACCTTAATCTCATAACTGAATAACTCATCCAGTGCGATCCCGTCTTCAGGATTTACTGCGTCGTTAGCGCGGCTACCGATCATTTCGAACCACATATCCTCGCCCCCTTTTATTTCATGGGCGATATAGATGGCACCTTTGGTGTTTTGCGGAAGTTTGCGGTAATAAAGCCGCACCGGTTCATCGTCGTTGGCATGGATCTGGCCGACGATAACGCGGCCGATCTGATATGCCTCACCGGTGGTAGTGACATGATTTACTGCGAGTGTTGCACGCAATGTGCCGTCGACGCCACCTGCGGCGTTACGTGCACTCTCTGGCGCTGAACCGAAAACCCAGTTGTTCTTATTTACACCCTGGGTTTTTATGCTGGTATCGCCCCGGCGCAGCATCTCCCGTAGTTCCGTGCGGGTATAGGAGGTATTCGTGGAAGTTTTGAACCCGGCAACTGGGCAGCGAAACACCATGCCGCCATCGTCCCCGGTAAAGAAATAGTCGCTATTACCGTATCCACTACTCAGTTCATTTTCGCTAATGGTGTCGGACTTTCCGTTGCCATCGTTGTCACTTGGTACGCTGAGATACCAGTCGGCGAGATCAAAATTGCTGGAGGGTGGTAAGAGGGGGTCTAGATTACCGTATGGGGTGGAATCGGCACCGGAGCTGCCACCAGAACTGCTCGAGCTACTGGAACCGCCGCTGGAACTAGAGCTTGAACTGGAACTTGAACTCGAAGAGCTGGTGTTATTGCTACCGGTATCTCCGCCACCACTACAACCAGTCAATACAAGTAAGAAGATCGACAGACCAAGGAATTGCTTCCAAACAGCACGAAGAATCCTTAACGACATTTTGTATCGGCCTCTGGTCTTCCCAAAATGAAAAAGCCCGGAGCGGCGGGGAAGTGGCTCTCACCTGCTCCGGGAAGCTTCTGCTGGGCGGCCGTTCGATGCTTGGGGCGGGCCGCCCATTTCACGCGATTTAGAAAGGCTGCTTTGGATTAGTTGTGAGACTGTTCCAACGCGTAGAAGGTAGCCTGTACGTAATCGCTGCCATTGCCGGTGTTGTTCTGGTTGTACACACCGGCTTTGAAGTACTGGTACTGGTCGGCAACGTCATAACCACTGTTGCTCATATCCACCACCTGTACCACGTCTGCCTTGCCTTCGCGGGAGACAGTCACGGTCAGGGTATTACCGACAACCTTCACTTCGTAGCTCCATTTTTCACCCAGTGCGATACCGTCGGCAGGATCGGAAGCGCTGCTGGAGCGGCTACCAATCATGTCGTACCAGCTGTCGCTGCCGCCGTTCGGTTCGTGTGCCATATACACGGAGCCTTTGCTGTGGCCGGGCAGTTTGCGGTAGTAGAGACGCAGGGGCTCGTCGTTGTTGGCATGGATCTGGCCAACGATCACGCGACCAACCTGGCCACTGTCGCCGGTCGTGGTGACATGGTCGACAGACAGAGTCGCACGCAGTATGCCGTCAACACCACCGGCCGCATCACGCGCTTCTTGCGGTGCAGAACCGAACACCCAGTTGTTGGCGTTTACACCCTGGGTGGCAATACTGGTATCGCCGCGACGCAGCATTTCACGCAGCTCGGTGCGGGTGTACGAGGTGCTGGTTGAGGTTTTGTAGCCGTCAATCGGGCAACGGAACACCATGCCGCCATCCGCTGCGGTATAGAAGTAAGTACCGTCGGCGTAGCCAGCATTCAGTTCATTTTCCTTGATGGAATCCGCTTTGCCATCACCGTTGTTGTCGGTCGGTACACTCAGATACCAGGCACTTAGGTCAAAGTTGCTGGACGGGGGCAGGTTCGGGTCCAGACCGCCACCGGAGCCGGAGCCACCGCTGCTGCCACCGGAACTGCTGGAGCTTGAAGAGCTGGAGCTGGACGAGCCGCCACCAGAACTGCTGGAGCTACCACCGCCAGCACAGCCGATCACATCGATTTCCAGAATACTGTTCCAATTGTTCTTGGTATTCCCGCTACCAGTGACACGAACGTAGCGCGCGCTGGTGTCGGCCAGGTCATAGCGTTCCATATCGGCAGTGGTACCGCTCGACTGGCCACCAGAGAGCACGACGGTCCAGTTGCTATTGTCCGTTGAAGTTTCTACTTCGAAGAAGCTACTGCGCTGATTGCCCTTGTACCAGGCAATATCAATCGCTTCCACGGTTTGCGCCGCGCCGAGGTCCAGTGTGATCCACTTGATACCTTGCGAGGACCAGCGAGATTGCGTGGCAAAGCTACCGTCGAGCACGTTTTCCGGTCCGTTACCGTCATTGGTGCCATCATCGGTCGCCGCCATAACTCGCAGGTTGCTGCCGGAGGTGCAGCTATCACCACCGGAACTGGAAGAGCTGCTAGAAGAGCTGGAGGAGCTGGATCCTGAGCCGAGATTCTCCAGAGCAAAGTCATCGAAACGACCTTCGGCGCCGTTATAGGTACCGAAAACGGTGATGCTGCTGGCACTACCGGAATTGAACTCCACAGACACCGGCTGCCAGTCGGAATTACTCGCGCTGGTATCGAAAGTGCTACCGCTTACTTGCGCACCTAAAGTACCAGCCCCGCGTACATAGGCGGTTAACCGATAGTTGGTATTGGATACCACCGGAACATCCTGTTCCACGCGGCCGCCACTACCAGAAATTTTTGCAGACTTTGTCCCGCTATTGGCCACGCTGGAAATGGCAGAAGGATCGATGTCGGTCCAGCTTTCGAAACTGCTTTCGAAGCCGGGGTTGAGAATGGATGCATTGGCACTGGCAATACAGGTCGACAGCACTGCGGCATAACTGAGTTTCATCGCTAAAGATGTTGGTTTCATGTGACCCTCATTATATGTTTTTGTAGGGTTTTCGATTTTGCAGCGTAAAACCACCGCTGCGTCGTTTACCGAATTTTCTAACCACGGTAATGGCCCCGGTTGTGTCCGATGCGATCTACTGCGTGTGGGAAAATAGCGAAAAAGAGCGGTAAATCTGGTCAACGCATACAGCCGGCGGTGTAAAACCGCCGACTGTAAAATCACTACCGTATTCCAGTAGCTTTTTGTACTCGTCCTAAATTAGAACTTCGCACGTACGCCCAGTACGTAACGGCGGTCCGTTTCCATAATCTGGAAAGCGGTACCGTTTGAACCGGTGTTGATGGTGGGTTCTGCAGTCAGGTTAGTGATGTTCGCGATAACGGTGATGTCATCGGTCACATCGTAGCTAGCAGAGAGGTCCAGTTGCGAAAGGTCTTCGCGGTAGTTGTTACCCAGGGTTGGGTCGTCAGAACCTGCGCCCAGTACGAGTTCGCCCAATGGCAAGACACGCTTGGTTTGCGCCTCGTCGAGGAAGCGATCGCGGTAGGTGTAAGCCAGGCGAATCCCGAGGCCTTCATACTCGTAGTAGAACTGCGTATTGAAGGTGTTCTTGGAAATGTCTTCCAGCGGCGTACCGTTCGGGTCTTCACTATCCGCATAGGTGTAGTTAGCACTCATACCCAGGCCAGACCAGCGACCGGGCAGGAAGTCGAAGGCTTGCTGGTAACCCAGTTCCAGGCCCTGAATCTTGCCGTTTTCACCGTTGGTGATGAAGTCGGTGAGAATACCCATGTCAGAAATAGGTGTGTTCTCGTTGGCGTACTGAATACCATCCGCCTGCCACAGGCAGATCTTGTCGAAGTCAGAGGTGTTGGTCAGAGTGCTGACAACTTCCGGCTGGTTTTCACACTCAAATGTCTGAGTCAGGAAAGACTCAACATCCTTGTAGAACAGGGTTGCGGAGACCATGTTGCTGTCCCAGTAATGCTCTGCAGCAAGGTCGTACTGGGTTGCACGGTAAGGTTCCAGCTCCGGGTTACCGCGGCTGGCAGCGATGTACGCGTCGCGATAGTTGTAGGCCGGGCTCAGCTCGTTGAAGTCCGCGCGGCGCATTACCTTGGCGGCGGCGAAGCGCAGCTGGGTATCGTCGGTCAGGCTCCAGGTAACGTTCAGGCTAGGCAGGAAGTCGTCATAGTTCGCGCCATCGGAAACAATTTCACCCTCTTGATAGGCGCTGGAACTGATGTCGGTTGATACATAGCGTCCTCCGACGATCGCACGCACATCGCCGAAGTCGAGGTTTGCCTGAATATAAGCCGCGGATGTTTCTTCGTTGACTTCGGAGTAGCTGCCTTCCTGGTACTCGAGGTTGTCCGCAAGGCTACCGCTGATTTCCATATTGGTGCCGGCCAGCAGTTGCTGCACGATGTCAAAGGTCGCCTGCTGGTTCTGCAACAGGCCCACATCGTACGCGGTCACTTTGGCCAGGTCATAGGCGCCGCTGCGACCGGTGTGTTCGAACGCATCGCCACTGAAATCGTAGTTTTTGATCACGTCCGGGAATTGGGCGGCGATGTCTTCCATCCAGATGATGTCGGGATTACCGTCCGCATCTTCCAGGTTTTTGAAGATGTTGGTGATACGGAACTGATAGCGATTCTGTTCGAAATCGCGGGACGTCACACGCACACCACTCTTGACCGACGATACCCAATCCAGACCAAACGGCTCGGCATACTCTACGTCGAACTTAAACGCGGTCTCTTCATTATTGATGTAAGTACGGGTGTCTTCGTAGCGGCGGAACGCTTGGTTTTGCTGATCGGTAAATACATAGCCGTCGGCAAAATCAATCGTCGGTGCACTGTTGTTGCTGTTCTCGAAGGTCACCGGAACCAGCCACTTGTTTTCGCCCTCGGCACCTTGCCCTTCCAGTGCACGGTCAATACCGCGGAAGCGGAATTCGGAAAAGGGGGTGTAGCTGTCGGCTTCAGCGTAGGAAAATTCGCCGCTTACTGTCAGCTTGTCGGTGAAGTCCCACTCGCCACCGAATGCATGGCTGAACGAGTCACTATTGCGGAAGCTGGAGCCTGCGGTTTGCAATGGCTGAACTTCATCGTACATAAAGTTTTGCAACTGACCGTTTGCGTCCTCGTAGGTTTCACCAGGAATTACGGTCGGGGTGTCGAGGATATGCAGTAGGGAGAAGGTCTCCTGGCTGCCAGCGCGTTCAACGGAATTCAGGTCCAGATAAAATTGGCCCTGTTCAGAGGCGGGTGCCCACTGGAAAGAAAGGTTGATTGCGGTGCGCTCGCGTTCTTCGGTACGCGGGTTGAAGGTGTGCTCGCGGCCGTATACGTAGTTGCCGCTCGGGGTATTTTGCGCGGGCGCCAGACCTTCTACCTCACCTACCTGCAACTGCAAGAGGGATTCGTCGCGACGCAGCTCGCGATCCTGATAAGACAGGGACGCAATAGCGCCGAAGGTGCCGGCGTCGCCAAGATCCCAGGTGTTGCCTACCCCTGAGCTCATGATGGGTGCCAGGTTATCAGCTTTATCGGCGTATTCGCCCTGTACCGATACCGCGGCGAGAGGGCCGTCCAAGTCCAGCGGGCGCGCCATTTTCAGGCTGATGGTGCCGCCCAGCGCGCCTTCGGTCATATCCGGGGTCGGTGACTTGATTACTTCCACTTTTTCCAGGAAGGCGGCGGGGAAGTCCTGGAAGTCGATTCCGCTACGGCTGTCGCCGAGAACGGAACGTCCATTTACTTCTACACGGTTCTGGGTAAGACCGCGAATAGAAACTTCAGAGCCCACACCAAAGTCGCGGTTAATGGAAACACCAGTAACGCGTTGCAGGGCTTCTGCGATGTTGTTATCGGGGAGTTTACCGATGTCTTCTGCCACTACGGCATCGACTACTCGTGCGTCGTCGCGTTTGGCATCGGCGGCGGCTTCCATGCTGTGACGGATGCCGGTTGCTACCACCTCTTCCATCACGGTGGACTCATCCGATTGGGCAAACGTCATTGGCACAAATGCCATGGCGGAGGCGGAGAGCATCAGCACGCTGAGGTCCCGTACAGCGCTCTGCTTATCAAACTTCTTATAGTTATCCATCTAACAGTTTCCTCTCATTGTAAGAACGATTTTATTTTTATTAGCTCGCAGCAGACGGAGTTAAACCAATTCATAAAAACCTGTCAATCACATTGGTTTTTATATTGGTCATACAGATTTTGTTAGATTTAACTTAAATGTTTGTTTTATATCTATTTTTTTGGTTTTAGTGGGCGTAAAGATAAATGCGATTTATTTATCACTTTGTGATGTGTCTCTTTGAAGTATCAAGAGGTCAAACCAATTTGGTTGATAGATGTGCCGTGTGTATGAGGTGGATATACGCATTTGGGAAATCTACAGGCATAAAAAAAAGCGGCTAAAAAGCCGCTTTTTCGAGCACGGAAACCGCAAAATATTTATGCGGGGTCCGCCTCAGTAACAGGCATTGCCGGCATCGCACTTTGCGCGATGATGGCGCCGCGATGTTGGATGACGATGCTGGCCAGTTTGTGCCCGCAGAGGGCGGCCTCTTCGGCACTGCTACCGCCGAGACGGCTGGCAAGGTAGCCCGCATTAAATGAGTCGCCCGCGGCAGTTGTATCGACCGGTGTGACCTTGTTCGCGGGAACCAGCTTTGGATCGCGATGTGGCTGTACGATCAGGCAGCCCTCGGCGCCCAACTTCAACACTACTTCACCGACCCCATATTCCTGGAAGCGCGCCAGGGCGGCATCGGTGTCGCTATCGGCGAACAACAGCTGTTCATCTTCAAACGTCGGCAGGGCAATATCCGTCAAGCGCAGTACCTGTTCATACGCCTTGCGTGTGAGCGTCTCGCTACCCCACAGCCGCGGCCGGTAATTACCGTCAAAAATGACCTGCCCACCACCCTGGCGGAATTCCGCCAGAAATTCGAACAGGCACTCGCGGCCATATGGGGAAAGAATCGCAAGGGAAATACCGGAGAGGTATACCGCATCGAAGCCTTTCAGCTCTGCAAAGAGTTGCTTGGCAGCCTGTGGATTATCCAGCAGCCGCTTGGCCGGTGCGCGATCTCGCCAGTAGTGGAAAGTACGCTCACCGCTGGCGTCGGTCTCGATCAGGTAAAGCCCGGGCGTACCGTTCGCCTCGCGCTTTACCAGTTCGCAACCGATCCCTTCGGCTTGCCACTGGCGGACCATCCAATCACTCAGGTGATCGTCACCGAGCGCTGTCACATATTCGACGCTGGCGCCGAGCCTGGACATATACAAGGCTGTATTTAGCGTGTCGCCACCAAAAGCGAGCCCCGCGCTTAGGCGCGACTCACTGTGATGGCTGCGACAATCGTCGCCGAGGTTCATTTCGAGCATACACTCGCCGATGACCGCTATGCGCTTGTGCATGGTGTTCCGCCTGTTTACCGCAATACTCTATTCGACTGTTCTTCCCGCTTAGGAGAAGAACAGGCCACCGTTGATGTCGATGTTGGTACCGGTGATGAAAGAAGCTTCGTCAGACGCCAGGTAGGCAACTGCGTCAGCAACTTCCGGTGCTTTACCTTCACGCTTCAGCGGAGTGGCATTGGCAACGTTGGTACGTACGGCATCTTTGGTGAAGACGTCGTGGAAGGTCGTGCTGATCATACCCGGGCACAGAGAGTTAACGCGAATGTTCTGCGGACCCAGCTCTTTCGCCATAGCGCGGGTGAAGGTCATTACCGCACCTTTGGAAGTAGCGTAGGCAGAAGCACCGGGGCCACCGCCGTCACGGCCAGCCTGGGACGCCAGGTTTACGATAGCGCCGCCGTCCATGTGCGGAACAACCGCTTTGGTCAGCAGGAAGGTGCTGTTCAGGTTCAGCGCGATCACTTTATTGAAGAAGTCTTCGTCCATTTCGCCGAGGGTCTTACGCTCAACCAGACCGCCAGCAACGTTTACCAGAACGTCGATATTGGAGCCGTAAGCTTCCTGTGCTGCAGCAACCACTGCGTCAACATCCGCCTGCTTGGTCATATCGCCTTGTGCGATGATGGCTTCGCCACCGGCCGCTTTGATTTCGGCCAGGGTTTCCTCTGCAGTCTGGCTATTGCTGAAGTAGTTCACGACTACTTTCGCGCCCTCTGCTGCCAGCTTCAAAGACACCGCCTTGCCGATGTCTCGTGCCCCACCGCTGACGATGGCTACTTTGCCTTGAAGTTTCATAATTACTCCTAACTGTATTTTTTTCGTCCGAATAGTTTTCGAAGAGTGATCAACGTTTGTCTTAGCTCGCTGCTTCAGCGAGTTGCTTCTTTTCCTGCTTGCTGCGTACCGGCCCGATACGCCCCCCAACAAACAGGACAGAAATCAACATCAGCGGCACCAGTGATGCGCCGAGAATGAAGAAGGGTGGGTAATAGGTGCCATCGTTGGTGATGATCGGAACCATCTGGATGGCAGTGATTACACTGATAACACCGACCGCGCCGCTGATACCGGCGAGGCTGGCTACGCTCTTGCCAGAGAAGTAGTCGCTTGGCAGTGTCTGGATATTGTTGATCGCTGCCTGGAAACCAAACAGGATCACGGTGATCAGCGCGAGTGCTGCTGCGGGTGTTGCTGCAACGGTGGTTGCCAGCAGTGCAGGCAACATGCAACAGCCACCTAGAACCACGGCGAACTTACGGGATTTATTTACGCTCCAGCCGCTGCTGATCAGCTTGCCGGACAGCCAGCCGCCAAAGATCGCACCAGCCGCGGCACCGCAGTAAGGGATCCACGCGGAAGCACCGATCGCCTTCACGTCAAAACCGAATTTGTCGTTCAGGTACAGTGGCAGCCAGGCCACGAACAGCCACCAAATTGGCTCGATAAAGAAACGTGCGGAAATAACGCTCCAGCTCTGACGGTGAGACAGCAGCTCGCGCAGTGTCGGCACATACTCGTCTTCATCTTTCTCAGGAGCAATTTGTCCGGAAAGGATCAGCTCACGTTCTTCTTGGGTAATCCAGGGGTGCGCGTCTGGACCACTCTTGTAAATAATCATCCAGGGCACCAGCCAGATGAAGCCGAGCAGCGCCACGACAACAAAAGTCGCCTGCCAGCCAAGGAACGCATACAGGAAGGCAACCAGCGGCGGCGCAATGATGCTACCGGCGGAAGCGCCTGCACCGAAAATACCCTGCGCCAGCGCACGCTCTTTGGCCGGGAACCATTCGGCGTTGGCCTTGGTTGCGCCCGGCCAGTTACCGGCCTCACCGAAACCAAGCAGCGTACGGAAAATGCTGAAGGACGCCACGGAAGTCGCCAGTGCATGCATGGCAATTGCCACTGACCACACGATAATGGAAAGCATAAAACCGAGACGTGTACCGATCGCATCAAAGACGCGACCAAATACGGCCTGACCGATTGCGTAGGCAATCAGGAACACACTCATGATGTTCGCGTAGTCGTGGCTGTCCATACCGAGGTCATCGGCAATGCCGGGCCACATAACGGAAAGCGCGGTGCGGTCGATGTAGTTAATAATGGTGGCTAGTGCCACCAGGGACACAATGGTCCAGCGTAAGTTCTTCATTATTATTATCCTGATTAGTTATTCAGAAAATCTTCCCGGTAAGGGCTGAAGGTGTCGAGCAATACACCGGCTTTTTTACACACAGCACCGTGTTCCAGGTGCGGTGCGATGTAAAAACTGTCTCCTGCTTTCAGCAGCTTCTTTTGGCCATCGACCTGGACCTCAAACTCACCACTTTCCACATAGCTAACCTGTGTGTGTGGGTGCTTGTGTACGTAGCCGATGCTTCCTTCCTCAAACCAAACGCGGACAATCATCAGGTTGTCATCGTGGCCGAGGATCTGCCGCTTGATGCCACCACCGAGGTCTTCGACCTCGACATCCTGGGCTTGGACAAATGCGTCAGTTGCGGGCATATCGTTCTCCGCTAAATCCGTTAGTTAGTGATTTGGAAAAGTTTGGCGCGGCCGCTAAATGCGTAGCGATTACCGCGGAATTCAAATTGGCTCTTGCGTTCACTGCTGGTCGAGGTACTGCGGTTAAACGCCAGTAGTTGGGTGCTGCCGTTCTTTCTGTCGATGGCCACTAGTTCTATTTCGCCAACTTGCTTATGCGACAGTCCCTCGATGCCACTCTCTGCCTCGAGGGTAAATTCTTTGGCCGGATTGTATTCACCGTGTGGCTCCAGCACACTCACGAACGTGTGTGCCTGCGAATTCTCGCGGCGAGCGATAAACGATTTCTCTGACCGCAAATTGAAGTCAGGATCGTTGGCACCGAGTTCGGTGAACAACAACTGGGTATCTCCGTCTACCAAACTCGACTGGGTGTAGAAGCGACCGTTGTCATTCAGCCAGGTTACCTGGGCCAGACCAGCGCTGGGCTTGGCAGTGGCTTTCAACCACAAGTGCTGATATCCGTTGTTCTTACCCAGTGCCGAAATACCATCGGTGAAGCCGCGCAGCGTGAAGTTGGTATCCACCAGCTGGCCACTGTAGTGCACGGGTAAATCAATCTGGTGGGCTTTCCCGGATGTCACCGCGAACAGGTCAATCGCATAACTGGATTGGTCATCCGGGTTGTTCACCAGCGCGAGGGTGCGGGTGAGCGTGACGCCGGGATATGCGGAGTCAATTTCTGCTGCACTGATTTTTACCTGATCATCCGCATGGAAAAACTTCAGTGTCGGGTGGTGCTGATTGGCAAATTGCAGGTTGTTGTCAAAGTGAGACGTTTCATCCAGCACAACGGTATTGTGCGCGACGGTTTGCTTTGCCCAGGTCTCATTTTCCGGCAGGTAGCGGCCGCCATTTTTCGCTTCGACATTCAGGAAGCGCGCGGCACCATAATCGGTGACAATCTCCGCGCCGCGGTCATAAAACTGCCAGCTCAATTTGTCGAAGTGACCGTGGCCCAGGCCCTGCGCAGCCGGTTTGAATACCAGTGCCTGATCGCCATTGGCCTGCTGGCGCATCACCACCAGCGCACCTTCATCGCCGTCTTTGCCGTCACGGAACGCGGTAGTTTTGAATTGATAGGGCTGCTGTTTGCCCGCGTCGAGCGCTTGCGCCACTTTCAGGCCATCGCCGGTAAGCAAAACCTGGTTTTGCTGCGCGGCAATATCGAGCAATTGCGGGTTCGCAGATTCCCCGTGGGCGATGGTCACACCGAGGACCAATTCAGAGGTGTCGATACCTTTGCTTTTAATGGCGTCGTTCAGCGGGAAGAACAGGCCGTTGTAGCTCAGCTGGATGGTGGTATCGATGGCCTTCATCACGATGCCGTCGCGGTATTCGAAAATACCCCGCTCCGGCTCGTTGTTTTCAATCGCCTTGGCGAAGGTCACAAATGGCATCAGCGCGTAGCGCTGGTAATAGGGGCCTTCGTTGTAGTAGCCGTCGGGGGAGAACAGGGTATTCAGCTGGCGCAGAAAGCCGCCCTTGCCAGCCTTATCCAGGTCCAGCAGTGCCTGTTCCACCCACTCGGGCTCATCCAGCACGTAGCCGGCCATTCCCACGCCGGCGGTTAACCAGGTGCCGTGGTTGTGCACCTTATTAAAGGTTGCCGGGGAATCTACGGACAAAAACTTAACCACTGGGCGCAGCGCGCCCTGTTCGATCTTTTCCGCCTCACTTTCATTAAGGGCCGGCCGGATCAGGTCATAGGCCTGGATGGTGTAGACCAGCCAGACCGCTTCGTTCAGGCTCTGCCAGAAAAGCTTGCCGGGGTTATCGGCACCGGGGCGGCGTTTCGGATGCAGCGGCAGTGTCGGGTACAAATCTGCATAGGCCAGCAGCATATCGCGTACGCGTTCCGCGTACTTTGGATCCTGGGTGATCTGAAAGAGCACCCCGGCGTTGTACATCAGCTGGTAGTTTTTCTTGTGCTGCTCGTGGGTATAGCCACCACCAGCGTCTGCGGGGACTGGTACAACAAAGGGTTGTTGCAGGGCCTTATCCACAGAGGATTGGGTCGACAAAAATGCGTTGCGGAAGCGCCCGGGAACCTTCACCGCACCCTGCATGGCATCGACATCGGCCGCATCGATCACCAAGTTTGGATGGGAAGCGGCACTGGCGGATAGCGGATATACGCCAAGCGCGGCCGCAGCGACCCCACCCGCCAGTGCGATGCAGGCGGCGAGGGTCTTTGGCTTGTTGAAAACGGATTGAGCAAACATGGCAATACTTCTTGGCTCTTATCAGTTTTTAGCTTCGTTATTGGCAAGAATCGCAGTGTGCGGACCTTCCGCGACCAGTTCTTTCACGTCTGGCAGCGGTGCCTTGAAAAACTGGTTATTGGCGATGCGGGTCACCGGTTCACCTACCGTGTGTTCGACAACAATGCCGGCACTACTTTCAATACGGTTGTCACGCACATCGGACACCTGCACGCCGTGCAACTTAAGTAGCGCCTTCGCTTTATTGCGCTTGCCTTGCGAGGACTCGGCGACCACGTTGTTGCTGAAATCGAGATGCGGACCGAAAGTGCTCTCATCGGTGCCACCGCGGTACAAATCAACCAGGGCACCCTGTACCTGAGTAAACGTATTACCAGTGACGGTCACATACTCGGCGTTGTAGATACCCAGGTCATCTTTCTCTTTATTCAGCTTGAGCAGATCACCGGTAATATTTTCAAAGTGATTGTTCACCAGGGTGATGGTGTCCGCGAAAGCGCGATGGCCAGAGTCGAAAAAGTGATACGAGTGGTTGATATCCAGATTTTCCACGCGGCTATTGGTCATGGAAAAGCGATAGTTTTCCAGCATGCCCCAGGGCGCGGTGCGGATCAGGATATTGCCAGCGTTGTCCGGGCTGTTTGCGCCAGAGATCACCAGGCCATCCAGTGCCAGGCTGCCGCCGTCCTGAATCTCAAACATTACCGGGCGTTCGCCGGTGATTGTCACCTTGCCCTGCCGCTTGGCCTTGATGGTCAGCGTCTTGTTCACGGACAGGCGCTTGCGCGCATTGTAGCTACCGCTTTCCAGCACCAGGGTGTCGCCATCTTCGGCGCGCTCAATAGCATCGAACAGTGCATCTTCGCCGGGGCTAACACGCGTGGTTTTACCACTATCGAACGGTGTAACCGGCTCTGATTTCGGATACCAGGATACGCCAGTCAACTCTTTGGTGGTGACTGCAAGGTCCCGACTCGCGCCTTTTCTGGCAGTGGATGTGTCCTCTGGATAGAGCAGCCCATTGGCTGCGCGGCGCAGCTTCTCCACACCGCTTTCGATACCCTGGTGAATCTTCTGGTCGACGAACCCGTTGGACACATTGTTGGCAAAGGTGATCCCGGAAATATCATCAAATACGGAGAAGGGTGATTTTCCATTCTCGTTGTAGAAAATGTTTTCGGAGATCGTTGAGTCTTGCGGTGTCGCGCTGCGTTCCTGGTCGGCGCCTGCGGCCAGGTGAATGTGCTCCACATTGATAAAGCTATTGTTTTCAATGTTCGCGTTGACCACACGGTGGTAACGGTTGATGGGAGAGTTGGGAACACCGTTCATTACGGTGAACCCGCTCCCAAATCGATAGCCTGTGAGACCTTCGAGATAATTGTTGCGCACTCGCTGGTCCGCGTTGATCACGCGGATACCGCCAGTGTGATCTACGCCATTGCCGAGAAACACGTTGCCTTCGATCAGATTGCCGTTGCCGTGACGCATGGTCAGGGTGCCACGTGATTCGAAAAAGGTGTTGTTGCGTAGAATATTTTTGCCGGATTTGACGGAGATGATTTCCACCTCGCCGTCACAGCGGTCAAAGTAATTGTTCTCGACCACCGTGAACGAATCGCTCAGGGAGTAGTGGCTGGTGCCGATGCGCAGGGTCTCGCCACCGTTGGAGCCCAAGGCTGGGCGCGGGCCGAAATAGTTGTGGTCGATCCGGTGGTGGTTTTCCTGGCTGGCTTCGCTGTTCAGCCGCACCGCCATGGTCACACCCTTGTTGCGCTTGCCGGCAAGGTGGTTGTGATCAAAGCGATTGTTCTTGCCGTAAATGCTTACCCAGTAATCCGACTCCATACGCTCTGGCTTGCTGAAGTCTTCGATCACGATTTCGGTCACCCGGGAATTATTCGCCAGGTGTTCCTTGTTGCGACGAAATGCCACCACTTCGCTGCTTGGTGTGTAGCCGTCCTTAAACACCAGCCCCGATACCACCAGATGTTCACCGGCGAGGCGCAGGTTCGACTGGCCACTAATGAAGACCTTGCCTTTTTCCTGCGCGGTCAGGGTAATTGGATTCCCCTCTTCGCCATTTCCGGTGAACAGGATTTCAAAATCACTCCAAACACCATTCGCCAGTACTACGGTATCCCCGGCTTCGAGATTTTTAGCCACTTTGGCGTACGCCGCTTGGTCGTGTACCAGGAATTCCTCAGCGGACGCCTGAACACAAAACAGGGATGCCTGCCCGCAAGTCAGCAGTGCGGCGGCCAGCAGTGGTTTGATTCCTGAAGCTCTCATGATCACCTGTTTTGTTTTTCTGGGTTTGGTCGGCCGCAATTTCTATGTCCAGTTGCACCAACGAAGTGCGTTTGCCGGGATCGCGGGGTTATTATGGGGCCAGACTAAATTGGTAAAAAATAATTGTCAACCAATCGGGTTAACCAGTTGTTGTCAGAATTTTGTGCGGTTTTGGTGCGTTCCGCAGGATATTTCGGAAAGATGCACAAAAAGTGTTCAGGGGTCAGTCCAAAATGTGAAGTTTTTCTGAAAATTGGTTGACTGGGGTGTAGGCGGGTGAGAATTTGTGCATGCCAGATCGCGGGCAGCCCACCCAAAAGAGGTTGTTACTGGTCGATAGGCTGATAAAAAAAACCGCGAGATGAGCGATGAAGAAGGCGCCATAACAGGGCGCCCTTGTTACTATCAACGAACGCAGACATCCTTGGGGGTAATCATGCGTGATAATAATAAAGACGCGAGAGATGTAATGGCTAACGAGAAAAATTTTAAAAAGTCGCTTCTTGTAAGCGCTATCGCCGCAGTTACCTATGTGGGTTATGCAGGTGCTGTTCACGGTCAGGAAGCAGCATCTTCTGACCAGGCTCTGGAAGAAGTAGTGGTTACCGGTTCCCGCGCCACAATCCAGTCCACCATCGACATCAAGCGCAACTCTGTAACAATCGTAGACGGCCTGTCCGCCACCGAAATCGGTGAGCTGCCGGCACTGTCTATCGGTGAAGCACTGGAATCTGTTACCGGTGCCTCTTCTCACCGCGAAAACGGTGGTGCAACCGAAATCTCCATCCGTGGTATGGGCCCTTACCTGAGTGCTACTACCTTTAATGGCCGCGCTGCCACCAACGGTAGTGGTGACCGCTCAGTAAACTTTTCCCAGTTCCCTTCTGAACTGATGCAAAAAGTTGCCATTCGCAAGACCCAGGACGCCAGCCTGATTGAAGGTGGTGTAGCGGGTCTGATCGAACTGGAAACTCTGAAGCCGCTGGAATACGGCGAGCAGCGTATCCAGATCGATGCCAAAGCGAACATCAACCCGAACCAGTCCAACATCGATGACCCGATGGCCGGCGATACCGGCTTCCGCGGTACCGCGAGCTATGTAGACCAGTTTGAATTCGATAACGGCATGGCATTCGGTGTTTCTCTGGGCTTCCAGAGCAGCGATATTTCCCAGCCTGAATCTGAAATGCGCTCTTCCAGCCCTACCGGTTCTTCTCGTTGGGCATGTCTGAATGACCCTAGCGTAACGAACGAAGGTTACTACCGCGACAGTTCCGGTGATTGTGAAGACCAGAATGGAGATGGTGCATACGACCACGACGGTGATGGCGACTTCTCCGAAAGCAATATGGGTTATCGCACCGAGGTCAATCCAGAAACTGGTCGAGCATACAGTGATGGCATTCCCTATGCCTTCGCGACTAGCTCCAACGGTTACCGTCAGAACGATACCCGGGATGAGCGTGATTCCGTTTTCGTTGCGCTGCAGTTCCAGCCCAATGACAAAACCGACATCAACTTTGATCTTCAGCAGTCTGAGCGTGTGCAGTCTGAACAGCGTCACGATCTGAACTTCAATAATATGAAGCGTGTTACTGCTGGCGTTACTGCAGATTCACTGGTGGTTACCGACAGCGGTACCGTGCTGAACTGGGAAGGTGACACCGGAATCGAGTCCAACAGTGAAACTTACGAGCGCGCGGAAGATTATTTGGGTTATGGCCTTAACGTTTCCTATGCGTTTAGCGATAACCTGACCGTATCTGCAGATTACTCTTTCTCTGAGACTACCCGTACCGAAAACCAGATCCTGCTGCGCACCCAGTCGGACAGTCGTGATATCTACGGTGAATCCACCAGCGGTTCTCGGGCGCGTGTTCAGTGGGACATGGATTCCGAGATCCGTCAGTACACTATCACTGATTTTGATGTTAACGATCATTCCTTATTCTCAGACGAGTATCGGGTGCGTATCGATAACGATGTGGACCGTCGTAACACCAACGAAGCCTTCCGCACGGATTTCGACCTGCGACTCGACGGCGAATTTGTTACCGCGGTGCGTGGTGGACTGCGTTTTTCCGAGCTGGAATACGTAGACCTGGGTAGCGCGCGTGATACTTATGAAATTGATCGCGACGACGATGATCCCGTTGTAGAAGCGGCAGATCAGGCAGCATTGCTTGCCATTAACGAGGCATGCTCGATTGCATCCTTCCCTGAAAGTGACTTCCTAAACAGTGAAAGTGACGGTAGCCTGATCACGATGGTTGATGAGGATGGTAACGTTACTGGCACCGCGAACGAGTGGGCCACTTTCGATACCAAGTGTGTTGCGGACATGGTCCTGTCCCATCTTGGTGAAGATTTTGCTTACCCGGAGCTGGAAGAGAAAAGTGCGAGTGTTACTGACGTCACTGAGACCACTACTGCTGCCTACGTAATGGCTGACTTCAGTAGTGCTCTGGCGGGTACGCCTATCAACGGTAACTTTGGTGTGCGTATCGTGCAGACTGAAGTGGAATCCGTTGGCTACCGAACGCCATACACTATTACCATGAACACTGATGGTACCTACTCCATGGACACCATTGATGGTGCTGATCTGGAGCGCGTAAGTGCCGGTGGTGACTACACCGAAGTGCTGCCTAGCCTGAATGTGGTAGCAGATGTAGCTGAAGATGTGCTGGTGCGTGGTGCGGTTTATCGTGGCCTGTCCCGTCCGGATCCATCCGATCTGGGATATAAGCGAACTTTTGATACCAATGGCTCCGACGACATCCTCGACGTTGCAGACCTGCTCGATGGTGTGGAAGGTGACGGTAACCCAGACATGAAGCCGCTGACTTCCTGGAACTTCGATACTGCTATCGAGTGGTACCCGAACGAAGACACCATGCTGGCGTTCGGTGTTTATCACAAGCGCTTCCAGGGTGGATTTGAAACTGCACAGGTAGTAGAGACTTTTGAAGTCGATGGAGAAACTCTGGCTGCAGATTTCTTTATTACTCGTACTGATGACGAGACTAGCACTCTGACTGGTTTCGAAGTGACTGGTACTCACCGTTTCTCTTACCTGCCGGGTTACTGGAGTGGTCTGGGTGTGAAGGCGAGTTACAACTACGCCGATTCCAACTTCGAATTCGAAGACAGCAACTACGGTGATTCCGTGGTGCTGGATCAGAGCGGCAACGTTGTCTCCGAGAATATCGGTATTCTGGAGCCGGGTAACATCCCAGGCTTCTCCGAAAACGTATTCTCCGGTCAGCTGTACTACCAGATCGGCGATTTCGACACCAGCCTGATCTATAAGTACCGCAGCGAGTACTTCCAGCCTTACACCAGCAATGGCACGCGTCTGCGTTTCGTTGGCGACGTAGGTGTATGGGAAGCGAAGGCGTCTTACCAGCTGACCGACAATGTGAAGTTGAGCCTCGAAGCCATCAACCTGTTTGATGAGCCGAAGAAGCAGTACTTCTACACCCGCGATAACCTGGGTGAGCTGAATAGCTACGGACCGCGTGTATTCCTTGGCCTGAAAGCCAAGTTCTAAGCGCTATCCAAGGCATAGGAAGCCTGCGGTCTAATACCCCGGTAGAGGGCTGCAGGTTTCGGTTTGTTTGATTGGTTGTCTCTTCTCCATCCGACCAGGTGCCGCCTGTCGGACATGATTCGCCCGCCTAGTGCGGGCTTTTTTGTGCCTGGCGTTTGGGTGTTTATCATGGGTTGAGAAAAGGTAAGCAATAAAAAAGGCCATACCGCAATACGGAATGGCCTTTGGAATAGCGTGCTGAAACGGATTAGTTGGCAGACTCGCCCAGGCGATCGATGGAGAAACGTTTGCGGCGTTCAGATACTTCGCGACGCACCACCTCAACGGCTTTTGCTTCAGATGCATCGTGCAGCGCATTCAATGAACGGTTGAAGTGCAGGCGCATAGCCTTGCGCGCGGCATTGGGATCGTGATTTTCCAGTGCCTGCAGAATCGCTTTGTGTTCTGCCAAACGTTTTTGTCCGTCTTTTTTACACACAGACTTATGCACGGTTTGGATTTCCGGAGAGTGCCCCTGGATATCCCACAGTTTGTCGATGGTGCTCATTAAGACCCGGTTATTGGTCGCCCGGGAAATCACTTCATGGAATTTGCGGTCGGCGCGCTCAGAGGTGAGGTTGCCTTCCTCGTTCTCGCGCACCATATCGCGATAGGCAAGACGCAGGTCTTCCAGTTGCTCTTCGGTGATCATGGTCGCCGCAAGTGCTGCCAGTTCACCTTCAATAAGAACACGTGCTTCGGTCAATTCAAACGGACTGAAATCCTTGGAGTCAGAAAACGAATTAACCGGTTCGATGACGTAAACCCCGGAACCGGTGCGCACAGCAACACGGCCCATTACTTCCAGCGCAATAATCGCTTCGCGAATACTGGGGCGGCTTACTTCGAACATCTCTGACAGCTCTCGTTCGGATGGCAGGCGCACACCGGGTGGGTACTCGCCACTGTCGAGAAGGGTCAACATTTTTTCTACCACCTGCTGATAAATGCGGCGGGAGTTTCCAGAAAAATCGCTTTTCATAGCACGTAAATTCTATCGTTGTCTTGCTGGCCCAATAGGCCTAAATACGTTTCTGAGTCTATCACAATTGGTCTTACAGGCAATATTTATTGGCCAGATGGCTAGGGTTGATAGCTCCATTTCCGGTGCGTGAGATATAGGGCTTTTCTGTGTATTTCTGCCGTCTTTATTGCACCTGTTGGCAAAGCTCGAGCCAGCGCTCAATACCGGCACTGCGGTACTTTTGCCGGTGCAGCACAAAGTAAAATTCACGGCTGAAATCCCGCTGCGGCACCGGCAATTCCACCAGCGCGCCGCGCCGAAACGCATCGGTCAGGGAAACCCGCGAAAGGCAGCTGATGCCGAGCCCTGCTTCTACCGCGCGCTTGATTGCTTCGGTGTGTTGCAGCTCCAGACGAATGTTGAGTTCGGGCAGTAATCCGGCAAGCGCGCGTTCGAAGGTCTGGCGGGTACCGGAACCGGTTTCCCGCAGAATCCAGGTGGCCTCGCGCAAATCTTCGTCACTTAATTGTGCGTGCTTTGCCAGAGGGTGGTCCGGTGCGCAGAACACCACCTGCTCGTCTTCCCGCCACGGAATCATTTCCAGATCCGGATGATTCAGTTCGCCTTCGATCAAACCCAGATCCAGTTCAAAGTTCACTACGCCTTGGGCAATCGCCGCGGTGTTGGCAACTTCGAGTTCTACCCGGGCCTCGGGTTGCTCTTCCATGTAGCGCGCCATAATGCCTGCAGCCAGGTAGTTGCCGATGGTCAGGGTGGCCCCGATCTTAAGGCGGCCGAGGTCGCTGTGTACCATCAGGGTGGCTTCCAGCTCCCGCGCGCGCTCCAGTAATTCTTCCGCACGCGGCCACAACTGCCGGCCCAGTTCGTTCAAGCGCAAACGCTTGCCAGTGCGTTCGAACAGGCGCAGGTCAAACTGCTGTTCAAATTCCTTCAACGCGGTGGACGCCGCGGACTGCGACATACTCAGGCTCTCCGCCGCGCGGCTGACGTTTTCGTGATGGGCACAGGCCAGAAACACTTCAAGTTGGCGCAGGGAATAGCGCATAAGTGCCAGTCTCCGAGTATCGATAAATTAGATAACGAGTATCAAAATATCCCATTTTGCCAATAGGTTTGCCAGCATTAGAATGCACCGAGAAATTGAGGAATAAGCGGTTCTATTGTTATGTCTAATTTGAATAAAGAAACGGTGCTTGAGGTCCATCACTGGAACGACACGCTGTTTAGCTTCAAAACCAGTCGTGACCCCGGTTTCCGCTTCGAAAACGGGCACTTCACCATGATTGGGCTGGAGCAGCCCAATGGGCGCCCGTTGCTGCGCGCCTACTCCATTGCCAGTGCCAATTATGAGGACGAGCTGGAATTCTTCAGTATTAAGGTGCCGGATGGGCCGCTGACCTCGCAGCTGCAGAAAATTAAGCCCGGTGATGAAATCTTTGTCAGCCGCAAGCCGACCGGCACCCTGGTGGCCGATCACCTGCTGCCGGGCAAGCGCCTGTGGCTGCTGTCCACCGGTACCGGCCTGGCGCCATTTATGAGCATCATCAAGGACCCGGATGTTTATGAGCGCTTTGACCAGGTGATCCTGACCCATGGTGTGCGCTTCAAGTCCGAGCTGGCGTATCAGGATTACATCGAGAAGGAGCTGCCGGAGCACGAGTACTTCGGTGAAATGGTGCAGAACGGCCTGCTGTATTACCCCACAGTGACCCGCGAGCCTTATCGCAACAATGGCCGCCTCACCGACCTGATGTTGTCCGGCAAAATGTTCAGCGACCTCGGCCTGCCCACGCCAAATGTGGAAGAAGACCGCTTTATGCTGTGCGGCTCCCCGGCCATGCTCAAGGACCTGACCAAAATTCTCGACGACTGGGGCTTCAGCGAAACCCGCGCCGGTATCCCGCGCGAATACGTCATCGAGCGCGCATTCGTTGAGAAGTAAGTAGTTGCTGACCGGGCAGGGCAGCGGCGTCGGTACTTAGGAGTGATTGCGTGAGGGATTGCGCAAGGACAGAAAAGGTTTTCTCCACTCCCAAGTGTCGACCCCGGTGCCCTGCCGAAGAATCGGCCGCACCACACCAGTGAAAGGGTTTTACCCTGTTTGATAACCACCTTCGGGTGGTTTTTTTATGCCTAGAAAGCCTGTACCCACCCACTGGACTTGGAATTAATAAAAGATATGGCCAAGGGGGGGGCACGTTGCTGTACCGTACCAGATCGCGGTAAATGGCAGTATTGGATGAGTAATGCATCCAGTTTGTACAAAATGTACAACGAGTAGACTCCAAAACCTGCAAGAAATGATTCGGGACTTTAGTCCATCTTTCTCACTGGTCTGGATCAGGCACACATGAAATTTTGCACTGGGTAAAACGTGTGTGAAACCTAGCCTTAATTTCAGTTTTCTTTACCGGGGGTTTCCAGGTAGCACCGATTGGGAGCCAGCTTTATTAACTTTCGATAGTTTGAATTCTTGTTTCATTAATCCCCTCAAAATTTTTCTCAGTTATTTGCATGTCCACCATGGCGTATAAATCATTATTTGATGTTAATTTTTGAAATGTCATCAATTCTTGGTAAAGTGTGACCCGCATCTCGTATTGGAGAACCTTTCAGCACCGGCGACAGGGGAAAGTGCACGGTATTGATACCGCTGCGCTCGGGTACACCGGATGTAAATTACTGAAAGGTAGCTATCTGGCCGGATAGGAAGGCCAACTCTAGCAATACACCAGTTACTAGTGAATGGAACGGACTGGCACGCACTTTGCGAGTCCAAGATCACTAGTCGTTGCAATAACTAAAATGGAATTTCGGTCATTTCCTTGCGAAGTGGTCTCTCATATAGAAGCAGACAATGGAAAGTCGCGCTCCCTTAGCTCTTGCGGTAGTCATCGTTAACTACCGTACACCTGATCTCGTCGTAGATTGCCTGGAAAGCTTGGTACCACAGCTACCGAGCCGTGCCGGCGTGGTCGTGGTTGATAATGCCTCTGGCGATCACTCTATCGAAACACTCCAGGCCTGGATCGACGGCACTGACGCGGCAACTGCTGAAAAAGTACATTTACTTGCATCTCCAGCCAATGGAGGGTTTTCGGCCGGCAATAATCTCGGGATCAAGCGCCTTCGAGCGAAATTCTATTTGTTGCTAAATAGCGACACGATCGTTCGTCCTGGTGCTATTTCTCTCCTGATGGATCGTATTCAACGAGACACAAAAATCGCAGCAGTTGGCCCCCGACTTGAGTATCTGGACGGGAGGCCGCAGGTCAGCCGCTTCCGACGCCGTGGTGTAACCAGTGAGTTTATACGCGGCGCACAAATTCAACTTATTTCACACATTCTGCGTAGAAAAAATACGCCTATAGAGCTTGACGAACCCGAGCAACAGATTGACTGGGTAAGCTTTGCATGTGTCCTGCTGAGAGCAGAGGTCATCAAAAAAATCGGCTTGATGGATGAGCAATTCTTTATGTATTTCGAAGACATTGAATACTGTCTACGAATACAGAAAGCAGGATATACCATCGAACAGGCGTTGGGAGCCCGCGTTGTGCATCTGCGTGGTGGTACTTCCAGCGTAAAAGAAAGTGCTAAAAACAAAAAACGTATACCTGCCTACTTCTACCGGTCACGGACTCGATATTTTATGTTATTAGGTGGCAAAAAAAGGCTCTTAATTGCGAATTTGGCGTGGTATTTCGGACGTGCCATCCGAATGCTGAAGTGCCTGCGCGGTAAATATCCTGGACCCCGGATACCAGGGGAATGGCATGATATCTGGATTGATTTCCTGGCCCCGCAGACATCCACTACTTTCTCACCAAGAAAAAGCAGTCGAGTGGTAGACCAATGATTCAAGAGAAGCAAACTCTTCCAGATTTCGTAATCATTGGGTCCATGAAGTCGGCAACTACGACGATCTATGAGCAGCTGCGTAAGCTTGATGGGATATACATGCCCGAATTGAAGGAGCCAAATTTCTTTAGCGATGATGCACAGTATGCCCGGGGTGCAGACTGGTACAAAGGGTTGTTCGAGAGCGCCGAAAGGGACGATATTCTTGGTGAGGCAAGCACCCACTATACCAAGCTTCCCACTTACCCAAAGACCGTTGAGAGACTCTATGAGTCACTGCCCAACGCAAAGCTCATCTATGTAATGCGCCACCCGATTGAGCGTCTGATATCGCAATATATCCACGAATGGAGCTGTAACAATATAAAGGTCGATATTAACCAGGCAATTGAGCAACATTCGGAGTTGGTCAACTATAGCTGTTATGCACGCCAGTTGGGCCCATTTATTGAACGATATGGCCGGGACAAGATACTGCCGGTATTTTTCGAGCGGCTAAGAGCATACCCACAGTCTGAACTAGAGAGAATCGCACAGTTTATTGGTTATACCGGTAAGGTGACCTGGCAAGATGACTTGTCTAAAACCAATGTTTCCTCTGAGCGCCTTCGCACCAATCCTGTAACGAGATTCCTGATTGGAAATCCGGTTCTAAAATTTCTACGCAGAGTTCTTGTACCGCGAGCACTCCGTAACGCAGTTAAATCACGTCTGCAGATGAAGAAACGCCCTATTTTATCTGAAGCATCGCTTAGAAAGATTCAACACATATTAAATCGTGATTTGGAAGAACTTGGTTATCTACTGGGTACTGAAATTACAGTAGACAACTATAGAGATTGCGTTGTGGAAGATACTTTGGACTGGAGCACGAAGCAAAACGATACTGCTGTGGGGGGCGAACATGCCTACTCATAACAATGACGCACACAAGCTTGGTGAACCAACTCTGGGATTTGTCGTTATCGGCAGGAATGAGGGAGACCGGCTGCGCCGTTGTATCGACTCAATACTTGAGCAGCGCCAGTCTATCAGCCCAGGAATTGAAGCGCATAAAAACGACGACACTCTGAATCAGGATAGCAACCTTAACTTGCCACCAGTTGTGTATGTTGACTCGGGTTCAACAGACGGCAGTGTCGAGTATGCGAACAGCGTAGGCAGTGACGTTATACAACTCGATATGACCACGCGTTTTACCGCCGCGCGTGCGCGTAATACCGGGTTAGCCTATCTATTGGAAAAATACCAAAATATTGAATACATCCAGTTCATTGACGGCGATTGCGCCATACAACCCGGCTGGTTAGTGAAAGCGATTTCCTTTTTGTCTGTTAATCCACATGTGGCGATCACATGTGGGAGAAGAAGGGAAGTCTATCCACAGAGAACTATTTATAACGCTTTGTGCGATATGGAATGGGATACCCCAATAGGCGATACAAAATCCTGTGGCGGTGACTTTCTCGCGAGAAAGGAAGCGATAATCGCGGTGGGTGGCTTCAACCCTGAAATGATCGCGGGTGAAGAGCCCGAAATGTGCTTTAGGCTGAGAAAAAAGAATTGGAAAATCTGGCGAATCGCGGAGGAAATGACTTCGCATGACGCAGCAATGACAAGCTTCCGACAATTCTGGTTACGAAATAAGCGCGCAGGATTTGCTTATGCTGCGCGCAGTGCGTTACACGCCACCAAGCAAAATCCATATTGTGTTAGAGAAGTCGCAAGTATTTGTTTCTGGGCGTGTGTGTTCCCAATTCTAATTATAAGTATATATCCGTTCTCTGCCCCAATCGCGCTCTTCCTAATTCTTGTCTACCCGGCAATGGCGTTCCGTATATTTATACGAAAACTACAGCGTAGAAACTCATTTCGGCGTTCTCTGGTCTACGGTGTGCTAACACAAATTGGAAAGATCCCGCAGTTCTTTGGGGTGACGAAATTCGCCATGGGCCAGTTCTCCGGGCGAAAAACTGCGATTATCGAATATAAATAGAGATTAATAATGCCTCATATTCATTCAGTCGATATTGGACTTTGCCGCATTGATACCGCGAGTATGGACAGTGCCATTGAATATATTCGTCAAATGCAGAGAAACAAGCATGCGGGATACATTGTGACCCCGAATGTTGATCACCTGGCCAGGCTCGCCAGAAAAGATGACACGGGAAGCCTTCAGCATATCTATCGCAATGCGAGTTTGTCACTTTGTGACAGTCGCATTCTAGAAGCTCTGCTCAATCGCCATGGTACCAAGATACCGCAGGTCGTGACTGGCAGTGACCTAACGCGGCGTCTATTTGAAAGCGAACTAAACAGTAAGGACCGCATATATATTCTTGGCGGTGAGGATGATGTCATCAACATCGTTCGGGATAGATTTCCCTATCTGGGGATAACTCACCATAACCCGACGATGGGATTTATAAACAAGAGCGATGAAGTAAAAAAAGTTATCGATAATATTCTAGGTGCACAGCCAGATTTCGTGTTCCTTGCGGTTGGCTCCCCCCAGCAGGAGAAGCTCGCTCTGATGCTAAAACAGCAGGCTCGATTCCACGGTATTGCACTATGTATTGGGGCGTCGATACTTTTCCTTGCCGATAAGGAAAAAAGGGCACCGAAGTGGATGCAGCACTCACGCCTCGAATGGCTTTATCGCTTGTTGCAAAATCCTACAAGGCTCACGAAACGTTATATCCAAAATGCCCTCGTTCTACCACGAATTAATCGCATGCTGGCCCAGAGTGTTGCGGAACCGGCAGCAAACTGAATGTAATTTATGCAAGGGAATGTACAAGTGCAAAATAGGGATTACGTCATAATCTCGCCGTGTCGCGATGAAGCGGAATATATGCAGCGGACACTGGATAGTGTTGTAGCGCAGACAGCACCACCGAAGCTCTGGGTCATTGTCGATGACGGGTCCACCGATGGCTCGAGTGAAATTCTCGCTGAGTATGCGAATAAGTACCCATTCATTCGTATTTTAACCCGCGAGAACCGTGGGTATCGCAACGTCGGTCCAGGGGTTGTCGATACTTTCTATGCTGGCCTAAAAACCATTGATCGAGCTAAGTACAGCTATCTCTGTAAATTGGATCTGGATCTCGAACTACCCGCGCGATATTTCGAGCGCTTGATGGAAAAAATGGAGGCGGACCCGCGAATTGGTACTTGCAGTGGCAAACCCTATAACGAGCGAGACGGCAAACTGGTCAGTGAGCGCCGCGGTGACGAGATGTCAGCAGGGATGACGAAGTTCTATCGTATTCAATGCTTTGAACAGATTGGTGGGTTTGTGCGCGAAGTCATGTGGGACGCAATTGATTGCCACAAATGTAGAGAGATGGGGTGGCGTGCGTTGAGCTGGGATGAACCAGAGCTCAATTTCACACATCTTCGCGTGATGGGTTCCAGCCAACACGGAGTCCTGACAGGCCGTACCCGTCACGGATTTGGCCAGTATTTTATGGGGACGGGCTGGTTATACATGCTCGCAACCTGTGTGTTTAGGGCTATCGAATACCCATACGTCATCGGCGGCATTGCGATGTACTACGGCTATCTAAAAGCGTTATTTAGAAAAGATAAGCAGCTTGATGATCCAGAATTGATCAAAGAAATCCGCTGGTATCAATCTCGTTCACTACTTGTCGGAAGACATAGGGCGGTGGAGCGCCTGGAAGCTACCAATGCGTGGCGCTGGAATCCCGATGCAAATGCCACGGGAAATGCATTGTTACAAGCGCGGATGAATTCCGAAAACACAAATACTAACGATGTAGCCACGTCCGCTACCGACAAATCCCTGCTGCGAGGGGCATGACAAGGAACCTCATGGCACAGATAGAAAATAGTGGGCGCATTGCCTACATCGCTCCTGAAATACCTGGTAAGTCCAGTACTTTCGTCTACAACGAGATTATTGAGCTGGAAAAGCTGGGGAAAACCGTTCTCCCATTTTCACTACATTCGGTAGAGACTGGTGGTGCAGATGAACAGGTTGTACGAATAGCAAAAAATTGCCGCTACCTGTATGAGGAGAAACTGCACCATGTATTAGTTGAGAACGTAAAGTTCCTGGCGAAGTACCCGCTAACCTACCTTAAGAGCGCGGTACGTTGTCTAGGGGATAGCCTGCTCTGCATTAAAGACCCAAAGCGTGCTTTAGGCCAGATCTACCGATTCCTGGTGGCTGGTTATCTCTCCAACAGGTTGCTCATGGAGAATATCGATCATATTCATTGTCATTTTTCGCATATCGCGACCGACATTGGAATGTATACCAGTATGCTGCTGGATACACCCTTTAGCTTTACCGCCCACGCGAATGACATTTTCCAACGTGCATACCTCATGCGGCAGAAGGGGAAGCGTGCGAAATTCGTTGCAACAATTTCTACCTTCAACATACAAGTACTCAAGTCCCAAGGCATTCCTGAGGACAAAATGGTGCTGGTTCGATGCGGCGTAGACTCCGATCAATTTTCTCCACGGGATCAATCTAATCAGGAACGTGGAGCGGTTGTCCTCGGTTTTTTAGGTCGGCTTGTCGAAAAAAAAGGTGTGGATATATTGATCAATGCGATGGCAAAACTATCGCCACACCAATCCAATATTAAGCTTGAGATCATGGGTGATGGACCACTGGAGCAAAGTCTTAAAGCTCTCGTTCAAAGTCATGGATTGACAGAGAGTGTCTCATTCGGCGGTGCCCTACCGCACGATCTTGTTTCAAATTGGTATGAAAAGATTGATTACTTCGTGTTTCCCGGGAAAGTGGACTCCAACGGCGATATGGATGGCATTCCGGTCGTGTTAATGGAGGCGATGATGCGTGGAGTCCCGGTAATTGCAACTTCGGTATCGGGAATCCCTGAGCTGGTAGTTGATGGTATTACCGGAACCTTGTCTGAACCTGATGCAGGTGCCTTGGCAGTCTCAATCCAAAATATCGTAAATGAGACGCCAGAAAGCAGCGTAACGAAAATCAATAATGCGATATCAAAGGTAGAGTCAGAATTTAATCTCACGAAAAACACGCGAATCTTACGCGACAATTTCGATATCAATCTCCAGCTTGAGCCATGCCAAATACAATAGCATTATTGGCTGTTTTAGTATGGCCATTTCTATCCTTACTTCTATACAGAAAATATAGTGCGTTGACGGCTACGTTCTGGACGATTTTTGGGGCATATATGTTTCTGCCTCAGAAGGTCGCATTTGTACTTCCTATCTTGCCCAATATAGACAAGCAAAATGTTGCAGCGTACAGCGCACTCATCGGCTGCTTTCTCATTAAAAAAGTACAGTTTCGCTTTCCGCCGACATTCGGTAGCAAGTTATTACTTGTTACCGGCCTGCTAATTTCAAGTCTCACAGTACTTACAAATCTTGATCCCGTGTTTACTGGAGTACGGGTGAAACCCGCATTGTCCCCTAAAGACCTAATCTCAATGACATTTCAGGTGGGTTTTGCACTTGTTCCATTTGTCCTCGCGTCAAGTCTTGTCAGGGACATAAAAGATGGCATTAAGGTCCTAAGGCTGGTCGCAATTGCTGGCGCTCTCTACTCGCCGTTGATGATTATCGAAGTGCTACTGAGCCCACAGCTGCACACATGGATCTATGGGTTTTTCCCCCATGCGTTTAATCAGCAGATCCGGTTTGGGGGTTATCGACCGGTCGTATTTATGGGGCACGGGCTATTGGTTGCTAATTTTTCGGTTGTTGTCTTGCTTGCAATGACCGGACTATGGAAAGCAAAACAAAAATTCTTCATCCTGCCAAACATTGTCTTCGTACTGTATGGATTATTTATCCTATTGATATGTAAGTCTGTTGGGGCGTGGCTCCTGGGAACGCTTGGATTCCTTATGCTTGCGTTCCTACCGTCAAGACTATCGACGATGGGCGCATATATTCTTGCTTCCGCCGTATTTTTCTATCCAATTTTGGCCATGTTTAATTACATCCCTCACGACAAACTATTGGAGCTCGCCGCTGTTTTTGGACCTGATAAGGTTGGCTCATTAGGGTTTCGGTTTGAACATGAAGAAATCATGCTTGCACATGGCCAAGAGAAAATGCTGTTTGGTTGGGGAGGGTGGGACCGTAACCGTATTGATGGCGTGGTTACAGACGGGTACTGGATTATCAAGTTCACCCAGTTCGGCCTGCTTGGCTACCTGGTGTTCCTTGGGCTACCGATGTTAGCAGTAAAAAATGGCAAGGCGTTTTTGAGTAAGATTCGTGATCCGCAACATGCTCAGGTATGTGCAACTTTTTGCGTGATCATAGCAATGCTGATGGTCGATCAGATTCCAAATGCGTCACAACACAACTGGGTGTTCTTCATGTATGGCGCTGCCATCGGTATGTGTGCGAATCATAAGTTTCGAAAATTGCGTCGACGTGAATCTGCGGCTCGGGAACCCACAATTGGAAAGGTGGCTGTGCAAGTTCCAGTGCAATAAAGTCTTCAGAGAAATTGTTAAAAGATCTTGGATATGTTTAGAAGTCTTATAAATGCAATAGGTACACACTTAGTGCCTTTTACCAATCCGCGTGTAGTGTGCCCACCTGGGATAATCCCCAGGAGCAGCGGTAAACCAATTATAGTAGCGTCCGTTATGCGCTCTGGAACACACTTGGCGATAGACTTGCTGTTGAATAACTTTCCGGAGCTGGCTAAAAAGCCCTTATATGTCGATGCTGACCAGCTATTTAGAAGTCAGGTAAATCGGGAAAAATATGCAAATAATGGCTTGAAGATCGGTGAGTGCGTAGTCAAAACCCATTTTCCCCAGGCTGCGCCTGAAAATATGCGCGCAACAATCGAGAAGCTTGTAAAGGAATCACATGTCATCCTATTGCGTAGGCCGCTAGACCAAACGCTTCGATCAACTCAGTCGTGGGGGCTGGTAAATGATGTTGATCTATATAAAGAAAAAGTAGAAGAATTTTTTGAATACTGGAGTCGCGTATCGAGTGATGTTTTGGAAGTACACTTTGATGAACTGACGGATCATGAAAAATTCCCCGCGATTGTCAAGAGCATATCCAGGTTGACCGGGCTTAAAGCTACGTCCAAAACACGTTATCCCGTTAATCCGAAAAAAATCGTAACTATGATGATAACGAAGTTGACAACGCGGCTATTCGGCAAACGAGCGCCGGTAATAAATACTGGAATACGTAGCGGAATGACTCAGCACTAGGCCAGCTAAATATGAAAATTAAAGCACTGTTGGTAATTGAGAGTTGTAATCCGGAGCTGAGCTCCGTTCCCCTAGTTGGTTACAATTTTTATAAGGTGGCAAGTCAATTCGCGGATGTTCATTTGGTAACTCACTGTCGTAACAAGGAAGCACTTGAACGTGCAGGACATACGAGTGACATTACCTATTATAAGCAATCACGCACAGAGGTGTTCTACTACAAATTAATTGCCTTTCTTACGACTTTCCGCGGACGGACCGTTTGGCCACTACGCCATCTGTTGCAGTTCCCGATCTATTTCTTCTTTGACCGTTTCGTTGATAAAGCATTTTCAAAGAGTGTCGCCAATGGTGATTATGAGATCGTTCATGCGTTGACGCCAATTATGCCGCGATATCCTTACTCTATTTCGGCGGCGTGCCGTAAATCTAAGCGACAAGCGAAGTTTATTCTCGGTCCCGTAAATGGCGGGGTACCCTATCCAGAAGCCTTTCGCAGCATTGGAAGACAGGAGTTTAGTTACTTCAATTGGATCCGCAGTGTTGGTACATGGCTGGTGCCCGGTTACCGGTCGACATACAAGAATGCTGACGTAATTTTGACTGGCTCGTCATACACAGACTCCTGGTTAAAAAATGTTTTTCCATCACATTCTGCCAAAATGCATTTGATGTATGAAAATGCCGCTAACGAAATGTTCTATACATCCACTGCGCAAAATGGGGAAGGGGCGGAGAGAGGTGGCTTCTCTAATGATACGTCCAATAATCCGAGCTCGACATTCAAGCTCCTGTTTTTGGGTCGACTGGAACCATATAAGGGTTGTGACATGGTGTTGGAAGCGCTGTCAGAAATTTCCGACACGGATAAGAAAAATCTACAGCTCACTATCGTTGGGGATGGCTCCCAGAAAAAACAATTAATGGATTATGTGGCGGATAATAAGTTAACGGCTCTGGTAAATTTTAAGGGATGGATCCCGCATTCAGATGTACCCGCCGAGTGCAAAGATGCAGACCTTTTTTGTTTTCCGTCGGTGCGTGAATTTGGCGGAGCAGTTGTGATGGAATCTATGGCGGCAGGGACACCGTGTATCGTCGTAAACAATGGCGGAATCGGTGAATACGTGACGGAAAATAGTGGTTTTAAGATAGAGCCAATATCCCGAGAGCACGTTGTTCAGCAGCTGGCTGAGAAAATCAGGTTGTTGAAGAGGAACCCCAAGAGACTTTGCGAAATGGCATTGGTGGCAAGGAAGCAAGCCGAGCTATATTCATGGAAAAATAAAGGCTCGGCGCTTGAAAAAATATATAGGCAAGCAATAACGTCGGTTGAGATCGATCCTATCGAGCAGGTTACGCAGGGATGATATGTTGTGCTAGCCGGTGTGCAACACGACGGTGGCAAAATTTTTCTTCCGCGGTGGCACGGGCATTTTCCGAGATTAGTTTTATTTGCGCGCTATTTTCCAGAAGGAATAGAATAGCCCGTTTAATATCTTCAACATCTTTTTGCCGAACAAGCATGCCGTCATGCCCGTCCGTAATCATGTCTCTTGTTCCACCTATAATTGAGCACACGGTAGCGACACCGCATGCCATTGCCTCCATAATTGCTACAGGTGCAGCTTCACCGAAGCCAAAACTTGTTAATACAAAAATATCTGTTGCCTTCAAAATCTTGTTAACTTCCTGCTCTTTTTTGAAGCCCAGGAATACAACCTTGTCCGTGAGTCCGAGTTCATCTACTTCCTGTTCGAGCTTCTCTCGCATTTCGCCGTCACCGACGATCTGGTAAATGAAGTTAAGGCTTTCTGGAAGTTGTGCTAATGCTTGAAGTGTATAAGTGTGTCCTTTTACATGCGCCAACCGACTTACGGAGGTCAAGACGATTGGCTTCGTGCCAAATTCCGCGTAAGTGCGGGGCAAAAATTTGCTCAGATTTACGCCCATTGGTACAACGTGCACTTGATCTTCAGGGTAGTTCGGGAGTGCGTCCAGAATTTCACTACGCAGTGGTTCTGTTACGGTAATGATCGCAGAAGTGCCTGACAACTTTTCTAGATGGTTTTGTCCATACTGATTGAGATTGCCATGAATACAGACACTGTATGTGAATTTACCGGATAGGGCACCGATCGCAACTATATGTGATGCATCTGCAGATGAATGGACATGAATATGCCCTATCCCTTTTGCTTCGCAATACAGCTGAAGATTTGCTGCAAGCGGAATAAACAATAGGGTGCGCAACTTCTCCGAAAAATTGGCTCGTAGCCGAAAGCAATATAATACTGAACGCAGCAACCAAGGAAAATTTAGAAGCATGTGCGCAATAAGCCCAATGATTGGGAGCTTCGTAAGATAGTAGGTGTCACTAACTTGTGAAAAGAATTCGTGAAAATTCTTTGCGCGAGGTTTGCGCGTGGATATGATTTCGACATGGATGCCCGCTTCGCGGAGCGCCTGAATTTCACGCCAAAAGAAAATATGTGTTTGCCCGGGAAATTCTGGGATAAGAACTGCCATTCGACTGCAGTCACGCATCTTAACATCCTTGTTTGATAATCAATTTCTGCCTGCTATCGCATTGCGTAGAAAACACGCGATAGCACTAAAACCACGATACTCCTGAGATGCGTCCTTCTCGGGAGTGGAATGAAGGTAATTTCCTATTAAGTCGGTCCTTATGGGCCAGTGAAAACTAAATGTCTCGTGTAGCCCGTATCGATATATACGTTGGATGGGATAATACCATAATGCCGACTAGATCATTGGTTCGGTCGGCAGTTGATAGCGTAAGTGCGCATCATTATTGGGCATTCGCGCGGAGTGCATGTAGCTAGTTTTTGCTATGGCGCTGTCGGATGGGTTACACCGTTGTCGGCCCGCCCAAACCAAGCATCGAACTGTAACGAGCTTGTGAGCATAGGCGTCTAATCCACGATGGATACCACACTGGTAGGTGACATCGAGACAAATGTTTGAGTTATTTTGACGGTTTGCGCGTTATGCAAGCTAGTAGTTTGTTCTTATAGAATGGAAAATGGTGTGACCGATTAGTAAATCGTTTCACAAAATGTGTAAATCGAAGCAAATATTCTCGTCCTAATCTGGCAAAGAAAAGCGGCTAACCCATACTTTTTCTGCTTTTTGTACTGCGAGAGACGAGGTAACGAATGTCCAGGTATTCAATGTACGTTTTGATAATGCTCATTTGTACAGGGTGCGGAGGCTGGAATCCACCGGACCCCGGTGATGGGGACACCAACAGTCCACCCGAGATTCGCCTGATTGGTGCCAACAATGTCCAACTGCACCACGGTGAAGCGTACGAAGATACGGGTGCCACAGCGAACGATAATGAAGATGGGGATTTGACCGATCAAATAGTCGTTTCCGGCTTACCAATTACTTCCAATGTACCGGGGAATTACGTCATTGGATATCAGGTTACGGACTCCGATGGCGCATCCGCATCAATCGAGCGACTGGTAAATGTCGCTGAAAACAACGCGCCTACGATCAATTTGCACGGAGCTGCCTCTCTAGAGGTGGAGCAGAATACAGAATTTTCGGATCCGGGTGCGACAGCGAACGATACAGAGGACGGAAATCTTGATGCGCAAATTGATGTCGCCGGAGAGGTCGATACCACAGCGCCAGGCACCTACGAACTGATTTACAGTGTCACAGATTCCGCCAGCGCAACGGCAGAAACGACGCGAGTGGTAACCGTTACGCAAGTCGGTTCCCCTTTCTCACATATACCAATCACCAATGAAAAGGCGGGCTTTACCACTATTTTGCCCGCGTCTGATTCGCGTCTGATCTATGTAAGCAGCAGCACCGGGGACAATGCAAACGACGGACTGACTCCTGAAACAGCAGTTAATAGTATTACTCGCGGGAAGGATTTACTGAGAGATGGAAGCCCCGACTGGCTGTTGCTCAAGATTGGTGATGAATGGCAAGAGGGGCTGGGGAAGTGGCTAAAAAGTGGACGCTCCGCATCCGAACCAATGGTTGTGACTGCCTACGGTGAAGGCACAAAAAGACCGCTGTTGATGAGCGGTACCAAAGATGGCTTGCGCGCATCCGGTGGAGGCGGCTCACCGCAGATCATTGATAATCTTGTCTTTAGTGGGCTGCATTTATATGCACAAACACGCGATCCAGATGCGTCGACATTTGTTGAGGTGACGAACAACCGGGGGATTAATTGGTTTCGCGGAGCCACGTACCTTCTGTTCGAGGATAACTATATCGAACACTACAAAGAAGGTATCCAAATGCATGATCTGGATAATTTAAACATCAGTGGTGTCGTAATTCGGCGAAATATTATTGTCGATTCGTATGCTGTTGGTGCGCATTCTCAGGGTATGTATTTGGCCCAGACGGAGGGTGTACTGATTGAGGAAAACATTTTTGATCACAATGGATGGCACCCAGAGCTCGCAGGAGCTGAGGCTACCAAGTTTAACCACTCTGTCTATATCCAGAAGGGTAACGTAGGTGTCGAAATAAAAAACAACATCATTTCAAGAAGCTCTAGTCATGGAATGCAGTTACGCCCCGGTGGCGAAATCCTAGGTAACTTCCTGATTCGTAACCCTATATCAATCCTCTTGGGCCTCAACGATGATGGTGTCGATGACGGTATCGTGCGCAATAATGTCATATTAAATGGCAACGATATTAATAGTGATAATGCCAAAAGAGGATGGGGAATCGATTTTAATCCAGAGAATAATGCTATTGTAGAAAATAATATCGTTGCCCATGTTATGAGTGATTCTGGTAATCGCTTCGCAATAAAGCAGTCGCCGAATGCAACCTACATCGATAATATTGTGTATAAGTGGGAAGAGGGTACGGATGATCCTATGAATTATCAGGATCCAGACCGCACCATCGAGGAATATGATGCGCTGATGGGCGGGACTGGCACCTATGAATCATTCATAAGCAGCCTGCGCACACAATCACGCTTGACTTGGAACCCTGCGTATTCAGTCGAGAACCTAAAGCAATTCTTTCGAGATGGCTTTGAAGAAAAAACGAAATAGATTTCTAGAAAATATATGGCCACCATCCGAGTGGCCTTATATTGTCAATATAGAAGCTGGCTATTGCGCTGGTGCAGAAAAGGCATTCTTGAAGTAGTCGCGAATTTCCTCTACATCATAATTAGAATTTGGCTTCCTCATCGAATGCGTTCGAACTTGCTCGATAAACGAATCAATGGAACCGCGCCCGCCGGCCATTGTATCAAAATCTTCGATTGTCAGGTTCGGGTTACGGAAATTACTGGCCGGTTGCGATTGTTCTCCCCAGTTGAATACCGCATTTTCGGTGACATCTGTGAGCCACGTTGTGTTGAATGCACGGGGGTTCTCCGCAATGCTATCTTCGTGGGCGATGATATTACCGGTGACTTCCGCAGAAACTATGCCCGAAGCAGCGTCTATCCCCCAACCTCTTACTGCGTCAGCAGCGATATCATTCCCATGTAAAACTACATTGTCCTTGATGACGCCTGGATCACCTGTCGCACTATCACCACCTAACATTAGTCCGATAGGGTTCTGTACAGCGACGTTTCCTTCAATTAATCCGCCAGAGCGTAGCTGTAGACCATGACTCGAGCTACGCGTGATGATGTTATCGACGACTTCGATATCTCGATTGCTGGTTTGAACGTAGATGCTGTGGTTAAAAATCGTTTTAACTGCACCCGAGACATCTTCATTCCAGCCAATGTGATCGAACACGTTGCGCTCAATGCGCACGTGATCGGTATTCGCCAGGTAAATGCCTTGGGAGTGACCATCTGTGTGATAGGAATCTAAAAAGATGTTGTTTTTGATTAAGACATTTCGAATATCGAATCCATCGGTTTCTTGGAGAACAATTCCTTCTTTGTAAAGTTGAAAAACATTGTCCTCCACCAATAAGCCGTTGGTACCACGAAGCCAGCTTATGCCGCGATCATTAGATACGCCTGTAAACGCGTCGTTATCGTTTATATCCCGTGAGGCTGCATAAAAGTGCAGACCGTGAATCACAAGATAATCTACATACTCAGGACTTCCACCACCGCCTTGATAGCGAAGCCCAGTTCTATCATGGGTACGAAGTAATGGACGACTGTCACCCGTGCCATAACTGGTAATAACCATTGGTTCTTCGGGGCTACGACCGGATTTTCCCCAGCCGCCGATACCCGTCTCCCAAGTATCTCCGCTTTTTAAAGCAAGCCAATCCGGAAAACCATCTCTCAGCAAGCTGACACCATGTTGAATACTTTGCACGGGGGTTTCTGAAGACAGGCCATCGTTCGCGTCGTCTCCCGACTTACTCACATAGACAATACGCGTATCATCTGAAGGCAGAATCTGCGTGTAATGCTCGACG
Source organism: Microbulbifer agarilyticus (assembly GCF_019800665.1). Lineage (GTDB taxonomy): Bacteria > Pseudomonadota > Gammaproteobacteria > Pseudomonadales > Cellvibrionaceae > Microbulbifer > Microbulbifer agarilyticus_C. The sequence continues at coordinate 118,720 of NZ_JAHVKO010000004.1, read as the reverse complement.
GATTGCATGATCGGCAGAAAATCCACGATCAACACGTTAGCGATATCCGTTGCACTTTCCCCATCCTCAGTACTTACTACAAGTTGCACTTGATAGCTTCCGATTGAGGGGGACTCTAATGTCGGGCTCACTGTATTCGAATCGGCAAGTGTTGCGCTCGAGGTTGCCGGTGCAGCGACGATAGACCAGCTGTAACTCAATATCCCACCAGTCGGTGCCGCGCTGGCGCCACCATCGAGGCGAATTTCCCCGCCCTCTGGGCCAAAATAGCCGGTACCTGCATCCGCAATGAGGGTATCAGCATCCAAAACTGCAACAGTGACGATATCGGAATCGGAGGCAGAACCGTCATTTACCGTCAGACGAATGTCATAGCTACCAGCAACGTCCGAAGTGAAGTTGGTTACTTCACCATTTGGTGAAGAAAGATTCGGATTTGAGCCGTCTTCGGTAGCAACAATTTCCCAAGTAAAACTTAATGTGTCGCCGTCGGGATCGGAACTCTGTGCCCCATCAAGGGATACTGCTTGCCCAAGGTTGGTGCTGCGATTAGCGCCCGCCTCTGCAACAGGCGGACGATTGATGGGCGAATCGCCACCGTTGGAATCGCTGCCACCACCACCGCAGCCAATTAATAGTGCGCAAGTTAAATTAATTGCGAAAAAATGTTTCATGAAAGGGCATCCCTATTAGTGGTTTTCGAACAAACACCAAAATCCCTGTTGTATATATAAATCACGAGAGGCAAACATCGCGTAACGGAGACTGTTGAGACAAACCAGCGAAAGGATGGGAACAGCTCACAATGGACTTGCGGTCGGTATTTAACTTGGTGTCCTTAACAAACGCATAGTACTACCGGATTAGATCATAAGACTGTGAACAGTGTGTGATATTTACTAAGAAAATATACTGGCCCTCTAAATCGATTGAATTGCACATGCCTACTGCGAGCGATAAGATTACACGTCAGTCACAAGGCGAATTCACGGATGAAAATTACCTTCGCATTTCCGAGACCCTCCATGACGGGTGGGTGTCGTGTTGTTGCTATCTACGCGCAGGCTCTTTCCGATGCCGGCCATCAAGTTACGATCGTATGTCCCAGATATATGTATGGTGGACTGGCGAACCGAACAAAACGTTTTTTAACCGGGCGCTTAAATAGAAATACGGTCCTCGCGAATTCCCACTTTTCCGGGTTGAAGGACGTTCGGGTAGAAACTGTTTCACCAAAGAAGCTGTCAGATCCCAGAAAATATCCCAACGCCGATATCTTAATTGCGACCTGGTGGAAGACCGTCGAGTGGATTGCCGACCTTCCAGAAAAAAAAGGGATCCAGTGTTATTTCGTCCAACATTATGAGGCGCATGATGAACAGCCCCTAGAGCGTGTTTGGAACACGTATAAGACCAAACTTCCAAAGATAGTCATCGCAGAATGGCTCGCGGCGGTGATGGCAAATAAATTTGGCGATAAAGATACGCATCTTGTGCCGAATGCGGTAGAGCACAAGGATTTCTTTCGTCCCGCAGGTGCCGCAACTTCCGAAAATACGTTTTGCAGTATGTATTCGGAATCTGCATTTAAGGGTGTTGATGTCACTCTAGCCGCATTTGAGAAAGTCCGGGCGCGTGCACCTGAAATTAAACTCAAGTTGTTTGGTGCTAAGGCGCTCTCTGAAGAAATTACTCTCCCGGATGGCGTGGAATTCATCGTTTTGCCAAGTCGTGATCAGCTGAGAGAAATATACGCAAGCTGCCGCGCCTATATTTTTAGCAGCCGAAGTGAAGGTTTTGGTCTGCCTGTTCTTGAGGCGCTCGCATGCGGCTGCCCGGTGATAGCTACTCGCAGCGGTTGTGCGCCTGAATATATTAAGCCTGACTACAATGGCTACTTGAATGATATTGATGATATTGCGGGCCAGGCCAATGCTATTGAACGTATTCTTCAGTTGAATTCATCAGAATGGCAGGCGATGTCAACCGCTGCGGTTGCATCGGTGCGAGACTGTAGTTGGACAAATTCGGCACGCACGTTTGAAAACGTACTTGATCGCATCGTCGCAGAGTCGACGGTTTGCGCATGAATCAGGGGTAATCAGGTGAGTGTTGTAAGCCCGGTTGCAGAGCAACAAGATAAAGGTCTCGGCCGTTCTACGGTTCGGAAGGCAAGTTATTGGGTGTTTGGGGGTTATGCCACTGGCCAGGTGTTGCGCTTCTCCAGCAATCTCATAATGACTCGCCTTCTGGCACCGGAAATGTTCGGAATCATGGCTTTGGCGAATGTGGTCATCGCTGGCATCCAGATGCTCACTGACGTTGGCATCCAAAAGAGTATTATTCAGAGTAAATCTGGCACGCGTGCAGATTTTCTGAATACTGCCTGGATTTTACAGATCTTCCGCGGAGTATCACTTGCCGCAATTGTCTGCGGTATCGCAATTGTTCTATGGCTAACGAGCTCGAAATTACCTGCGGACAGTGTTTATGCGAATCCAGATCTGCCACTTGTGCTGAGTATTCTCGCCGCGAGCCTTGTAATAGGCGGCTTTCGGTCAACAAAATCGGCAGTTTCCAACCGAAATCTTCAGCTGACAAGAATAACGTCCATTGACTTGTTTGCCCAAATATCCGCGATAGCTGTAATGATCATCTGGGCTACTTTATCGCCCTCTATCTGGGCGCTAGTCGCGGGTACGATTGTCTCGAGCGTTGTAAGAATATCGGCCGAATATATTTTTCTTCCGGGTGCCAATAATCGGTGGCAGTGGAATTGGGATTACGCCAGCGAAATATTCCACTTCGGAAAATGGATCTTTGCGAGCTCACTTCTCACATATTGGGTGTTGAATGGTGATCGCATGATCCTCGGATTCGAAATCTCTGCGAGAGAGATGGGCGTATATGCCATTGCAATATTCGTCGTAAGTTCAGTGCGTGGCGCGTTGAATAGCATTATGCAAAAAGTGATGTTTCCAGCGCTTAGTACGTCCGTACGAAATAACGAAGACTACAAGAAAACCTACTATCGATTTCGGTCGCCACTAGATTTCTTCATTTGTGGTATATGCGGATTTCTTATTGTAAGTGGCGAACAGATAATCAATATATTATACGACTCCCGTTATAGAGAAGCCGGTCCCTTTCTCGCGGTACTCGCAATTGGGTTGCTCGCGGATCGATATCGCGGCTTGGGCCTATTTTATCAGGCCGACGGTAGGCCTAAGATGATGCTGCCGGTGGCAATTTCCAGAGCGGTACTGATATCCATAGGATTGCCATTCGTTTTATACGAATACGGGTTTTCAGCCGCTGTTATGTTTCTAGGGACATATCCGCTGCTGGTAGTTCCGCTGCAATTATATCTAAAGTACAAAGCAGGCCTGATGAGCGTATCTCGCGAACTTTTGTACACTACATTTATCATTCCCGGCGCAGTCGCGGGATATGTATTTTTAATGATAACGACAAGTCTAGTCTAGTAGGGTAGGATCGAAAAATTGGAAAACGCAGTGTGTTCAAGCAGTAATCAAGCCCCAATTTTTATCGTCGGGCCCCCACGTTCAGGAACCTCGCTACTTTCCGCAATCATTGGTAGTCATAGTGCTATAGCGTGTGGCCCTGAAACCGATCTATTTCGGGCTTTGCCAATTCGGCGCCTGCAACGCATCGAAAATATGACTGCACGGGTCGAACAAGCTGTTCAGTATCTTGACGAGATCCGCTATCCAGACGGAAAAAGCATCGCCGCTCATTTTGCGCTAACTAACGAACAGGTGCGCTCAGTCATAAAGGGCGATAAAGACTTTGTAAAATCTGTGTATTCGGCAGTTCCCGAAGCTTTCGCTAGAGCACAAGGTAAAAGGCGTTGGGCTGAAAAGACGCCCAGACATTTATTTTACTTAGATACTATTCGTAAGCTATATCCCAGCGCGATGATTATTCGCATTGTGCGTGATCCCCGCGATTCGATCCCTTCGGTCATCAAAAATATCGGCTTATCAACTTCTTATGTAGGCGAATTTTATCGCTGGTTGAATGTTTACACCAAAAGCTCAGAATTCTTCAGTAGTGATAAAGATAGCATAACGGTTCGCTATGAAGATTTAGTCACAGACACGGAATGCCAGGTCAAGCGCATCTGCGATTTTATCGAAGAAGAATATGAGCCAAAGATGCTAGAGCGAAAAAGCGCTGGACTCGTTCGTGTATCTTCGGAAACTTGGAAGAGTGATATCGACAAGAAAATCACGGCAGACAATATCTATGCCTGGAAAAGGAAAATGGATCCAGATATTGCTACCGCTGCATCGTTGATATGTAGCGAGGCACTAGTTGACCTAAACTATCCAGATGCGAAAGCACCAGAAAAAGAGCTCGTTGTGTTTCCGTTGGGAGAAAACTTTGGCGCAGCAAACGAGCAGCATATTATTGCCTGCGCTAAAAAAGGCCTAAAGTACCGCCCTTATCGCGCTGCTTACCCTGATTCAATCAGTCAAGTTTTCAGGAATTATCCAGACACGTTGCTCGGAGATATTCCATTAGGTAAGAAAACATCGACTCGTATAGTGCGCAGCGCGCTGGCATTGGTAAATATTGTATATAGACGTATTACTGGAAACCCAGTTGTCGTTGATCCCGCAGTGCAGCTTGGCATCGGATCTATAAACAAGCTTCTTGGTAAGGTCGCACTGTTTTTTGGGCGAAGTCGAAGTCTGAGGTGATGAGCAGTCTGGACCCGACTCGGCCTAAATTGGATTTGAGTTAAGCGAAGCAATTTTATCTTTGCAAAGCCTTTTTGGATCCGGGCCTAGGTCGCGCACGGTTAACTGTGTGCGGCTCTCAATCCCATTTGCGTTGAGGTGGTACTCAGTGTCAAAAAACAAATCAACGGGTAGCAGATAATCTTTTGCTGAACCCGCGAACGGAATATCGTTACTGTTAAAAAATGATACTATCCCGCGAAAGAATTGTTGGAAGTTATCAGATTTGTATGCTTCGTGATAAAGCAGGTTCGGTGGTGCGCCGATGACGCAAATATTTTTAGATTGTGCCCATTCAAAATAGCCTGTAAGAATTTCTCGTGAGTACGCCGTTAACTCACCATTCCCTATATCTTTCGGCGGGAGGTTTGCCAGCTTGTCAGTATGTATTCCCGCTTGCTCAATAGATTCTGCGCGCTGATTGCCCGATTTATCGATATTCATTACGTGGTAGATTTTGGCAGAACTGCCTTGATAGCGATTGCTTCCGCCTTTGATCCCTTCCCAAATCCGTGAAAATGAAATATTTAAATAGCCATGAAGCTTTTCATATGGCGGTAGGGACTGAAAATACTCTGGATCAGTGGCGAGCAAGAAATCCATTAACTGTGATGATGGTTTTGGCGTTTGTTGGTAGAGCGCATATTCCAGTGGCAGGTAAACAATATCACCTTCGTTAAGTACCCTCTTGCTCCGCTCTAGTAAATAACGTAATCCCAATCCGGCATGAACGCCATAGTTAGTAGTTGGCAGAGAGTAAGTATCTTTAATTGTGTTCGCATTAATGCCAAAGACACTGTTAGAACCAGAAACGATGAGAAGCTTCGGTTCACCGCTTGCCCGCGCGTGGGCATCTTTTAATTGGTAAAGATCTGATGCCCACTTAGAACTCGAGGTTGGCACGCCTTCCTGTACCATTACCAATAACGCAACAATTCCAGCGGAGGCAAGAACACCAATAAAAAATGTAATGAGGTATCGCATTGTCTTAAAAGTTAAAGTACAAGAATTCTGTGCTTGGTGAAAACGCTAAGACTTTGAGGCACAAGCCGAGCGCGATACCAGCGATAAACATACATCCACCAGTAACCCAACCACTAATCTGTGCCTGCTTATTCGCTGGGATACTGGAGTCTCCATTGGAAAAACAGAATTCCCTGATCTGGTAAGAATTAGGAGCAAGCATCGCTATCGTCATCGATAGAAATATCAGAATAAAACCCTTGATGTGCGGAAAAGCACCAAGTGCTGCCGCTGTATGTGACTCGGCATAGCCACTGAATACCATGGGCGCTAGGTTAACCAGTTCATTCGGGAGCGTAAGTCCATTAATTCCCGACATTCCTGAAAGGATCGCGATCGCACCGGAAAAGGTTTCTGCACGAAAGAATGCCCAGGCAGCACATACCGCTAGGAACGTGAGAACCAGGCCGGGCAGAGACTGAAGTGCGCTAAGGAAGTAACTCGTCTGCCCTTGTCGTTCATCAGTGCGGTTTTTGCCCGCACGCGAAACACTCATTGCCATACCGTTAGATGCTATGCCTGATGCAAACTTTCTGCTTTGTAATTGCATGGTAAGGAATGACTTGAGCTTTAGCCACTGATGGTTAATTACCAAATAGCTTCCGTGCAGTCCGCCCCAAATAATGAAGTTCCATCCGGCCCCATGCCATAGTCCACCCAGCAGCATAGTGAGCAGTAGATTTAGGTTTCGGGATCCTGAACGATTGCCACCTAGCGGAATATATAGATAATCCCGTAAAAAGTGCGAAAGAGTGATATGCCAGCGTCGCCAGAATTCTATAATGCTGGTTGCTTTATAGGGCGAGTTAAAGTTCTTAGGCAGTTTTATTCCAAGTGCCATCGCAACGCCCAGAGCCATATCTGCGTAGCCACTGAAATCAAAGTACAGCTGGAATGTGTACGCAAGGAGCCCACCCCACGCCTCAAGAAAAGCTATATCGGCGCCTTGATCAGCCGCGACAAACACTGGGCTGGCGTAGGGTGCAAGTTGGTCTGCAATCAGTACTTTCTTCACTAAGCCGATAGTAAATAGTAGGAATCCAGCACTGACTTTGGTGGTGCAAATTGAGCGAGTATTCAACGAGGTAAACTGTCCAGATACTTCGCTATGCTTTACGATTGGTCCAGCGATTAACTGCGGGAAAAACGATACGAAAAGCAAGTAACGGGAAAGGTCGTGCTCAGATTTACCAGTTTTGTAGGTGTCAACTAAGTAGGCAATTTGCTGGAATGTGAAGAATGATATAGCGAGAGGTAGTAACAGAGCCGGTATGCTTGTTGCGGATCCAGTCAGTTGTGCGACCACATCAGAAAAGAAGCCAAGATATTTATAAATGCCAATTGCTACGAGATTCGCGGAAACGCCAGCGATCAATACAAATTGTCGATATGCAGATGCTTCGATAATTCGGCCGAGAAGATAGTTGACTGCAATCGATCCGAGCAGCAACGGCAAATATGTAGGACTCCACCAGCCGTAAAAAAACAGTGACGCGATCGACAGCCACAGTAGAGAAAAGCCGAAAAGATGAAATTGCCGGAGCAGATAAAATCCGCCAAAAACAATCGGCAAGAATACTAAAATAAATTCTATCGAGTTAAAAAGCACGTTTATTGCGCCGGTATCAATTAATGTAACAGTGTGCTGGTCTAGATGTAATTTCTCAGAATTTGCGCAACATACGCCACGTTATTGCCTTGAAGCATCGTATGATGATCTCCTGGTGCCTCATGGATCGCCAAGTGGGGTGCGTATTTACTCCATCCAAGATCGCGCGTGGTTTTCTCGCCGTATAAGGCTTCACGGTCTTTAGCCTTAATTAAGGTCAGCGGCATCTCTACCTGCTCGATACTCGTGGTTAGAATGGCTTCTCTCCGTACCTGATGTCGCGCCTTAATTTTTTGTATATCTGAATTGCGATCGATGCCGGAATCGGCGCTGGTGTACTCTTGATTCCCAAATAGGCGTCTCTGGAATCTCGTCAGTAAGTATTTTGGGCCGAATTCGAGTGTGCGTTTGACATGTTGTGATAAACGAAACGCAAGCTTCTTGTGGGCCTTGAATGTGTCGGGTACTACGGTATCGAGCAGTCCAATAAATTCTACGACCTCGCCATTTTTGGTAAGCTCGCGAGCGACTTCAATTGCGATAACGCCACCGTAAGATTTACCTGCGAATACATACGGACCTTTTGGCCGAAAGCGTCGAATAAGTGCGAGGTAGAGCTTTGTCATGCCTGCGATGGAATTGGTGCTTTCCGCCGCTGATGAGTCAGCGCCACTGACAATCAAGTCCACTTCTTCCGGCAAAAAGGCAGAATACACCGGCCGCTCTGTTTCCAGAGCACTGGCAAGCTCCAGGTATTCGACAACTCCATTTATAAGAAGTAAAGGGGCAAGATCCTGACGTCCTGATTTCAGCAGTAAAATGCCGTCAGGAAGCGTACTGTCTTCGTGATCCAGATTTTGGTTGGCGCTTCGATTGTCCGATATGAACACGGCAATCTCGCGTACTGTAGGGTGTTTGACTAGATCTGTTATTGATAGGTGTTGGCGCAGGATTTCGGAGAGCTTGGTCATTGCTCGGACAGCGGCAATGGAGTCCCCGCCTGATTCGAAAAAATTAGAGCGCGCGTGTATTTCTTGTGCTGGAAGTAGTGACCCCCAAACTTTGGCGATTTTGTGTTCTAGTTCGCTTGCGAGGGGTTCATGGTGGCTGGAATGCAGTACCTGGCAGGCTATTGGATCGGGGAGATTAATCCGGTCAACCTTACCGTTATGATTAGTCGGTATGCGGTCGAGTACAAGATACATCGACGGCACCATATATCCGGGAAGGATCGACAATAAATAGGATCGAACTTTTGTGACAGACGGTGATCGGTCGGCACTAGTCACAACATACGCGATCAGTGTTGGAGTACTGCTGTCGTTGGTGAGCTGTTTCGCTGCGACAACACAGTTTTGAATGCCCTCTACCTGCTTAATCGTTGCTTCTACTTCGAGTAGCTCGACACGGTTACCATTAATTTGGATCTGAAAATCTTCCCGCCCGAGCATCTCGAAGGCGCCGCTTTCGTCACCTCGAACCATGTCGCCACTGGAAAAAAAGCGCTTCCCTTCTCTGCTGAAGAACTTCTCAAAATCCAGTTCTGGACGGTTGAGGTAGCCTTTTATTACGCCGGGGCTTGAAACAAACAGCTCGCCAACTTCGCCAGTTGCTACAGGCTCTCTGTTTTGATCCAAAGCAATTAGTTCGACATTCTGTTGTGCGAAGCCAATCTTTGTTGTGGTGGGTGCCAAATCGGTTACTGGCCAGTAAGTGACCATACAGCTTGTTTCACTCGCGCCGTAATTCACAAAGAGTTTGACTGAGGGAAGCAACCTGCGAATACGGGCAAGTAGATCGGGCGGTACATTATCCCCGCCAGTCAATATACGTCTGAGGCCCTGTACGGCAGCGATTCTTGTAGGATCACTTTCTATGTGATCGATAATCCTAGCCAATAGCGTCGGCACAAAATGCCAAACTGACACGGTACGTGCCAATTCAAATAGTTGCGCAATGTCGTGGATATCTTGCCGCTCGGCGATGAGGGTAAGTCCACCACAAGCAAGCATCGACAGCAATTCAAACGTGCTGATACTGAATGATGCACCGGCGACGGAAAGTATTCCCATATCTGGTTCAAGCGCAAAGCAATGCCTCGAGGACTGCATTCCGTGCGCAAGATTACCGTGTGTTGAAATAGCGCCCTTGGGGCGACCGGTCGTACCGGACGTGAAGAAAATATGCGACTCGTGGTCGAGAGACATAGGAAGCTTCAAATCATGTGCGTGGTCGCCTGCTGCGGCCGCTTTGATCGAGCTTGAATCGTGCACTCGATTGGAAAACACAGCGTTGATTTTTTGTTTGAGTTCCGCAATGCCATCGCGATCACAAATGATCGAATGAGGTACTGTGTCCTCCAAGATCATGTCGACTCTGCTGTGTGGAAACCCCGGATCGATAGGGACGTATGTTGCGCCGGTGAAGTGAATACCGAGTAGGTTTACTACCAGGTCATAGCTTGGCTGCATGACGACCGCGATGCGCGCACCACTTTGTACCCCAAGCGCCTGCAGGCCGAAGGCAATCTGCTGTGCGTTATTGATTAGAGTGGCATAGGTGTATTCTTGACCGGCATACACTATTGCGGTTTTTTTTGGTGTATTCAGCCCATTTTCATAAATCTGGATTGGTATTGTTTTAGGTAATGGTCTCGCTGCTGGGTGTTTTTTACTAAGCGCCGGCTTTAATGCACTGCTATTTTCAAGACTCTCCGTAGGTGATGGCCTTTCTTGAATATCTTCCACGCGAATCCCGTCCTTGCGCAGCTCAACAAATTAACATCGTATAGGTGAGACTACTTTTTAAAAGAAGTCACGCACAGCATGGTGGTTTCTAGCCGCTGTGCGTGTGATTTATGCAGAAGCAGTGAAAGTCACGGACGATTACGCTGGCTCGGCTTCTAAGGTATGGTTTGGTGCGTCGTTTGGTTGGGTTTCAGTTGGCTGACTCTTGAGTGGGTCCCAGTCCCTGGGCATGCGCGAGAAATCAATTAGCGTCGACGTGTCACCGCTATTTCGCGCATCTTCAATACGCTGATAGAAATTCTTGCCCGTATTTTGCGGGACACTTGTACTCATGCCTTCGCCACCTTTCGGCCGCTCAACGTATTCAGGAAAGGACATGAGCGCAGCATTTTGCTTTGCATATCCTTTTCCGAATAATTGCTTTAAGTCACCGAATCCATCGTTACTAACGAGTTGCTGGCCGCGCAGGTTTACGCCGTTCGAAATAGCATGGGTGACGAAGTCTTCGAGGTTTACTGTATCAAAAGCGATATGTTGTACGCTGTGGTCACCATGCGCTTCGGCAAACGCGGAAACTTGGCTTATCTTCTTGCGATCAATCCCTTCAACCAGAACAATGCCGAAACTTTCAAAATCAATGCACCAAAGCTTCATGCTGCTGTCTTCATCATCGGGTCGAACATCGTCTACCCGCTTTGTCAGCTTTCCGCCTTCGATCGCAATATGGTACCACGCCCATTTTTCGATCATGCCTGATGCGACTGCATAGGCGATATGGTCAACTCTGTTGACTCTAGACATTCCGTGTCCCCCCAAAATGAGAAAATAGCTTCCCTGTCGCAAACCCTGCGACTAGCGCCGCCTAATATGGCAGCGCGAAAAATAATGTCAACAAATAAAGTTCTGAGAACTGGTACACAAAATTACACGCTCTCAAATTTGTGTTTCAAAATTGTGCGTGATGCACGTTTTGGAAATCATTTTAGGGCAGTGCCAACATGCATGGCGCGTATTTCTTCTAAATATTTCACTTCAGTTTCATTTGCTGTGTTTTGTGCCAACTTGCGCCTTTTTACGCTTCAGGTAGATTCTTGCGACAAGAATAGTTGAGTTCCATCACATTTTTTTATGATAATCGCGCCCCGCAGTATCCAGTGGCGCGACGAGGCAAGACGAAAAACCATTCGTTATTCGCCTGCGAGATTTCGGCCCGGATTGTGCAGGGAAGGATTTGAGGTTGGTGAGATTGGAGATGTAACAAGCTCTCGATAGCTTTCAACCAACCGTACTGCTGCTTTCGGCATGGTTGCTGAAAATTAGCAGGTATAACAAGGAACGTGGAGATCGATTGATCTCACCTCAGGGGGTTCTCGTGGAACAAGGATGGGTCCGCAGTCGGCAGAGTGGAATCATAGCGCTCTATCGACTTTTCGATGTATTGCTGATTCAGGGCGTACTTTATGCGTGTCTGGCATACTTTAATGTCACGCCAGACAAAGACTGGTTGATCGCCGGGCTTCTGGCGTCGGTTAGCTTCGCGTTTATTGCTGAATCGGTCGAATTGTATCGATCCTGGCGTGGCGAAACGTATGTACGTATTCTGGGTACAGTGACGGTCGCGTGGGTAGCAGTGTGTATATTCCTTATCATCCTCGCGTATTCTTTCAACGCATTCGCGGCTGATTTTCTGCGTCCGGCGGTTGCCGCGTGGTTGGTGTTTACCTTTTTCGGACTTGCGTTCTGGCGTTTTTGTCTCCGTCAGTTGCTCTTCTTTATTCGCGTTCGCGGCAGAAATACCCGCAATGCTGTCATCATTGGCTGTACCGATTCAGGCTTCAAGCTCGCTAAAGACCTCTCGGTAAACCCTCAGCATGGCATCCGCGTGAGCGGGTTTTATCAGGTCACTGAAGCAGAGGACCTAGCATCACGCCGTATTATGGACTCAGACTTTAATGTACTGGGTAGCGTCGATGATGCAGTTGCAAAAGGTCGTTCTGGCGAATTGGATGTTGTATTTATTGCGTTGCCGATGCGCGCGGAAGATCTCATCAGTGAGATTCTGGATAAATTCTCAGATACCACCGCGACCGTACATATTCTTCCAAATTTCTTTGTTGCGAAAATGCTCCATGCGCGCTGGCATCAGGTGGGTGGGAGCAGCCTGCTAAGTGTATTTGATACACCGATCCAAGGATTTGACGGGTGGCTTAAGAGACTTGAGGATCTGGTACTTGCGACCGCGATCCTTGTCGCGATCTCACCATTAATGCTCTTGATTGCCCTCGCAGTTAAGTGCTCGTCCCCTGGACCAGTAATATTCAAACAGAGACGATATGGTCTTGATGGACGTACCATCTATGTTTGGAAGTTCCGCAGCATGACTGCCATGGATGATGGTGAAAAAGTCGTGCAGGCAAAAAGTGGGGATCAGAGAATTACGACCGTTGGACGAATCTTGCGGCGTACATCGCTCGATGAATTACCGCAGTTTTTCAACGTGTTGCGTGGCACCATGTCCATCGTTGGCCCCAGGCCGCATGCCGTAGCGCACAATGAAGAGTATCGCAACCTTGTGAATGGTTACATGCTGCGGCACAAGGTAAAGCCGGGTATTACAGGCCTCGCCCAAATCAAAGGTTTCCGCGGAGAAACAGATACGCTGGACAAGATGAGCCGTCGCGTGGAATACGATCTCGAATACATTCGTCGTTGGTCAATCATTCTCGACTTGCGGATCGTTTTTCTGACTATATATCGCGGCTTTTATCATAAGAACGCCTATTAAGTGACTCGTCTACTGAGACATTTCACTTCAAAAGAAGGGCTCGGAATATAATGCAATCTTTACGTTTTGCTCAATTCGAGAAAAATTTACCGCGACGAAAAGCCTCTTGCGCGGCGGTATGTTTGCTTGGTATTTGTGCACCGTTTTTGACGCATGATGCGCATGGCATCACGGTGGCTCTGCCAGCGGGTATTGAGATGACCAGTAGCCTGCTTCTGGAGCGGGAATATGATGACAATGTATTCCTCACGGTAGATAACCAGCAGGATGACTGGGTAACAAGAGTCTCACCCAAGGTCCGATGGGCTCGCGAGACCGATATCACCAGCCTCGAAGTGGATGTGGTGGGTACGCACGGTGTATATCAGAGTGATACACGGCAAGAATATACAGACTACATCGCTGACCTGGGTTGGCAATGGCGTGCGGCATCTTTTCTGGGCGTAAATGTGTCTGCTGGTTATGTTGACGTAGCGCAGTCTTTAGGTCGTGCGCCGGATGCCGGTCTCGCGCCGATTTTGATTGAGGCAGAGAGAGTAAAGCGGCCCAGTACAGATATCGCCTTACAACTCGGTCGGCAGAACGGATTGTTGCAAACGCAGGTTACACACGGTTTCCAGGAGAACGAATTTGAAGATTCATCTCGCGACTTTACGGACACCTATAATTTGTTGGATAGCGACTATGCGTTAACAGAGCAGTGGTCTGTTGGTGTGCAAGTCATTGATCGCGAGCTCGACTATGTCGAGGTCGATGACATCGTTTCGAGAGACAGTAAAGAGCGGTCCATCATGGGTAGCATTACCTATGGACTGCCGAAAACTAGTATCCAGGTTCGCATGGGTGAGTTGCAGCGCTCTTTTGCTGCGGACGAGCGTCCGGATTTTAGCGGACCGCGCTGGGACATTACGGCGTTGTGGCGCCCACGCACCTACAGCACTCTGTCAATAACTGTTGGTCGAAATGCCCAGGAGGCAGCTGGTGTCGCCGATTTCGTTGATGTTGACAGCCGTGTGTTCTCTTGGTCGCATCAGTGGTCGGGAAGTTTTAGCAGCGATATGTCCTTCAGTAAGTCTGAAGGTGAGTTTGTAGGAATAGAGCGTACGGATTTGGTTTCCCGATCACGCTTTTCTTTGCGTTATCAGCCGTTGGAGTGGCTTCAGTTACAGATGGGGCTGATTGACCTGAAAAATGAGACAGAACAAGTTCCTGCTAGCCTGCAAAATACCCGGTACTTTGTTGGTATTGAGGCTCCACTTTGAAGAGCGGATCTATGATGCATCGCACCACTTTTAAGTATCTATTCGGATCGCTTCAGGCAACGATCGCTATTTTCTTTGGCCTTATATTCCAAGCATCTCTGGTGAAAGCTGCTACCCCCGAATATCGCATCGATTCAGGAGACAGTATTTCAATCCGCGTCTACGGTGAGAGCGACTTGAGTGTTGATGTAATGCTGGGGGAGTCCGGTGTTGTCAATTATCCGTTTTTAGGTGAGTTGAAAGTAAGCGGACTTACCCCTGCAGAACTTGAGAATTTGATTCTGCGAGGACTGAAAGGGGATTATTTGATCAGCCCGAGTGTTACGGTCTCGGTAACCGAGTATCGGCAGGTATTTATCTATGGCGAAGTGCAGGCGCCCGGTGGTTACAGTTATCAGCCCGGTCTTACCGTCGGTAAGGCCGCAGCACTTGCTCAGGGTATGACAGAAAGAGGATCTGAAAAAAGAATTTTTCTCACCCGCGAGGGCATGGCTGAAAATCAGAAAGTCCGGGCAGACATGTCGACAAAACTTCAGCCGGGTGATGTCATCACTATCGAACAAGGATTCTTTTAGATAACTATATGGAGAAGTATACGAACAACACGGAAGAGGGTGAGTCTTCGCAGGTTGGTAATATTGACCTGGTAGCTCTATTTTTTTCTGTATATGAGCGAAAATGGTTCATCATAGCCTTTGCTATCCTAATGACCGTTGTTGCCTACTTTTCAGTTCAAAATATTCCTGATCGCTATCAGGCAACGGCTACGCTGTTGCTCGGTGGTAATCAGGCCAATCTTGTATCCATTCGAGATGTTTATGAGGCCGGTGTCCAGCGTCGAGAATTTCTTATGACGCAGGTGGAAATGTTGCGTTCCCGTGGGATAGCGGCGCGAGTGGTAGATGACTTAGATCTGGTCAATCACGAAATCTTTAATCAAGCACCAAAGCCGTCTCTAAAAGCCAATATTAAGTCTCTGTTTGGGATTGAAGCCGCTGTCCAAAACGCTGGCCCTGAGGAAAAAGCGCGAATTCAGCGTGAGCGAATCATTAACATTATTGCGAAAAATATCAAAGTTTCGCCGGTTCGCAATACCAAGTTAATCAAACTTTCCTACGAGAGTTACTCACCATCGCTTGCTGCCGCAATCCCTAACGCCGTGGCTCGTGCCTATATTGCAGAACAACAGACTGTTCGCAGCGACGTCACTGAAAAAGCGACGAGTTGGTTGAGTGAGCGCCTTGAGAGTCTTCGTGACAGATTGGAGCTATCGGAGCACGCGCTGAATCAGTTTCAGCAGCAAGAAGATCTCGTCGATCTGCAAGGAGTAAGAGGGTTAGCCTCGCAAGAGTTAAACGAGACGATGCAGCAATTGCTGGAAGCCAAGCGCGAACTGAAAGACGTCAGGTTGTTGTATAACCAGGTGCGGCCCAAGGATGTGCCGGAAGAATCGTTTTTGAGCCAGCCTGAGGTACTGAATCACCCCTTGATTCAGGCAGCCAGTCAGTCAGTGACAAATGCCCAGTTAGGGGTCACAGAGCTGGCGCGGCGTTACGGCCCGAAACACCCGACGATGCTTGCAGCACAAGATGAGCTGGCGAGTGCGCGTGCACAGTTGAGAACGGAAATTCGCAAGCTGGTCGCAAGTATTGAGGTGGATTATGAGCAGGCCGCGCAAAAGGTATACGGGTTGGAGGCCGAGCTCTCAGGTGCCAAATCGAGCTTGCAAAATGTTGCGCAAAAAGAAATTCGTTACGATGAACTGAAGCGCGAAGTAGAGGTTAACCGGCAGCTCTACAACACTTTCCTAACACGGTTTAAGGAGACCCGGGAGGTCTCTGACTATGAAACCACAGCCGCTCGCGTGGCGGACCCTGCGGTAATTCCGCGTCGACCACTCGCATCGAAAAAGCAGCTTCTCATTCTGTTTGCGTTTTTTGCCAGTGCAGGCCTTGGTGCGGGAATCGTAATTTTATTGGACTTATTGAAAAGTGGTATTCGCGATCCGCAGGATGTGGGTCGGAAAATTGGTCTGCCGCTTTTGGGTATGGTACCGGAGCTTTCCCTAAAGAAGGATGAGCAGCTCGATTTGTACACATACTTTGACTCCAGCCAGCCACAATTCTCCGAGGCTATTCGCTCTTTGCGTACAGGTGTTGTGTTATCGCGCATGGATGATAAGGCGGATGTAATTTGCGTTACCTCGTCTGCACCATCAGAAGGCAAAACGACGATATCGACCAATCTCTCCTTCTCTCTCGGTCAGTTGGAAAAAGTGCTGCTAATAGATGCTGATATGCGGCGGCCCTCCGTTGGTCGAAGGTTTTCTGTTGCGCCGAGTCGCCCGGGTCTCGCGGATATTTTGTCCGGTCGCTTTACCGTCGATGAATGCGTGGTGAAAGACGAAAGAAGCGGTATTGATATCATTCCCGCGGGAATTCGACCGGAAGATCCGCAGCGACTGCTTGGCTCTTCTCAGTTCCAAAAGCTGATTAAGGAACTCCGCGGAAAATATGACCGTATTATTATCGACACTCCACCGGTACAAGCCGTGAGTGATGTATTGGTCATCTCGAGACTAGTCTGTTCTGTGCTTTATGTCGTGCGGGCCGAAGAAACGAGAATCGGTGTTATCCGTGCCGGTATCTCACGTCTACTTAACTTAGGAGTGAAGCCAGAAGGGGTCGTCCTAAATAGCGTTGTTATGAAGCGTCGCGGAGCCTATTCAGACCAATATTACGGACATTATCCGGACTACGCACATTAGGTAGAGTCAGAATTTTGGCGGGCAGGAGCGCTATCCGGCAGCGCTCCTTGGTGATTCGCCCTGGGCTCTGGTCCTGGTATAGGTGAGCCTTTACCTGACTCTCGATTTTACGATCTATGCGCGTTAAATGCGGTAGTATTCTCGCATGATAGATCTCCATCACCATTTTCTGCCGGGCATAGATGACGGCCCTCGCACGTTCGAACACAGCATGCGTCTGGTTCGTGCTGCTGCAGCAAATGGCATCACTCATATCGTGGCAACGCCGCATATTCACCCGGGGCGTTACCCCAACACGGTGAACTCAATTGGTAATGCCTTTCGCAAGTTTCTCGACCAGCTCCCTGCGGATGAAGATCTTGGTGTCAAATTTGCCCTTGCCGCAGAGATACGAGTATCGGAGGACCTTATAAACCTTGTCTCTTCCGGTCAGCTACCTGCGCTCGGTCACTGGGAAGGTGATCCCATCATCTTGTTAGAAATGCCGCATAGTCATATTCCTGCGGGTATTACGAATTTGGTCGGCTGGCTGGCTCGTCAAAATATACGCGCTATGATCGCGCACCCGGAGCGGAACAAAGAGATTTTGCGGGATCTTGGCCGAATCAAGCCTCTCGTAGATGTGGGTTGTTTATTTCAGGTTACTGCAGGTGCTCTGGTGGGACAGTTTGGGATGCCAGCACAGGTGCGCGCGAAGCAAATTCTCAAGCAAGGTTTGGTCACCGTATTGGCCACTGACGCGCACCATATAATCCGGCGCCCTCCAAACCTGGCGGAAGGCCGCAAAGCCGCTGAAGAGATTGTGGGTGAATCACTCGCCTGGCAGCTGGTCAGGGACAACCCTGAAAAAATTGTCCGTGAGCGGACTTTCCTGCCCTGAGTGAACTTGGCAGTGCCCGTATCGGACTTAGTCCAGCTCGGTATTCAATCATTTTCGCTAGAAGTTTACGGAAAATGAAAAGTGTGTGCCCGGCACGTACTTGATCTAACTGCAGCCGTTTTGCGGTCAAATTCAGATTTAGACTGAAATCTCCCTCTTAGTCACTTATTTCCCTCCCAAATCGCCATTCTGGATCTATCAATAGATGGGCTGTCCCATCTACCTATTGACATTAGTTACACGCGTAACTAAATTCGTTGCACCTGAAACCAAGTGGACCGAGCGGCCACAAGCCGCATCCCTGGTCCTAATAACGAATCCTGTATAACGGAGGATCACATGGCCGATTTGTTTGAGAACCCCATGGGCCTGGACGGCTTTGAATTCGTCGAGTTCACTGCACCTGAGAAGGGCATTCTGGAAACCGTGTTCGAGGCCATGGGCTTCACCAAGGTAGCCCGCCACCGCACCAAAGATGTGGAACTGTGGCGCCAGGGTGATATCAACTTCATCACCAATTACGAGCCAGGCAGCCACGCCGACTACTATGCACGTGAGCACGGCCCCTCCGCTTGCGGCCTCGCATTCCGCGTTAAAGACGCCACCTTTGCCTACAACGAAGCGATCAAGAAGGGCGCGCAGCCAGTCGATGTTGCAACCGGCCCTATGGAGCTGCGTCTGCCGGCGATCAAGGGCATCGGTGGTGCCACCCTGTACCTGATCGACCGTTATAAAGAAGGCGAGACCATCTACGACATCGACTTCCAGTGGCTGGAAGGTGTCGACAAGCATCCCGAAGGTTGTGGTTTCCACACCCTCGACCACCTCACCCACAACGTATACCGCGGCCGTATGGACTACTGGGCCAAGTACTACGAAGACCTGTTCAACTTCCGTGAAATCCGCTACTTCGACATCAAGGGCGAATACACCGGTCTGCTGTCCAAGGCGATGACCGCACCGGACGGCAAGATCCGTATCCCCCTGAACGAAGAAGCCGCCGGTGGCGGCGGTCAGATTGAAGAGTTCCTGATGAAGTACAACGGTGAAGGCATCCAGCACATCGCCTTTGCCTGTGACGACCTGATCGCCTGCTGGGATCGCCTCAAGGCGCGCGGCATGGAGTTTATGACTGCGCCGCCGAACACCTACTACGACATGCTGGAAGAGCGCCTGCCGGGACACGGTGAGCCCACCGAAGAATTCAAGTCTCGCGGCATTCTGCTGGACGGCACCACCGAGGGTGGCCAGCCGCGCCTGCTGCTGCAGATCTTCTCCGCCAACATGCTCGGCCCGGTGTTCTTTGAGTTTATCCAGCGCAAGGAAGACGAAGGTTTCGGTGAAGGTAACTTTAAGGCGCTGTTCGAATCCATCGAGCGCGACCAGCTCGAGCGTGGTGTGATCGGTAACGAAGACAAGCCGGCGGCCTAAGCGCCCCGGTTCCACTTTGGATAACTTGGATATATAGCTATGGCGATTCAACGAATCCACCATGTGGCCTATCGCTGTAAAGATGCCAAGGAGACCGTGGAGTTTTACCGCGATCTCCTCGGTATGGAATTCCAGCTCGCGATCGCCGAAGACAAGGTGCCTTCCACCGGGGCGCCCGACCCTTACATGCACGTGTTCCTCGATGCAGGGCAGGGCAATGTACTGGCGTTTTTCGAACTGCCGAATTCCCCGGACATGGGCCGCGATGAAAATACCCCGCAATGGGTACAGCACATTGCCATGGAAGTGGAGAGCATGGACGAACTACTGTCGATGAAGCAGAAGCTCGAAGATGCCGGTATCGATGTGCTCGGCCCCACCGACCACACGATTTTTAAATCCATCTATTTCTTTGATCCAAACGGCCACCGCATCGAGCTCGCTGCCAATACCGCCAAGCCCGGTATGCACAAGGAGTTGAAGCGCGTCGCCGAGGATATGCTGGAAGAGTGGTCGCGTACCAAGAAGGCACCGCGACACGCGGCCTGGATGCATGGCGAAGAAGAGTTCAAGGCTCTCGACCCCTAAACCAATCAATTATTAAGAGGACGGCACAGTGAAGTTAGCCAGCCTGAAAAGTGGCCGCGACGGCAAGCTCGTCGTGGTGAGCGATGATTTAACCCGCATGGCGGATGCCAGCGAAATCGCACCCACATTGCAAAGCGCCCTGGATGAGTGGGCAACTGTTTCTACCCAATTGGAAGCGCTGCAAAGCAAACTGAACAGCGGTGAAGTCGCGGGCGAGACCTTCGACCAGGCCATGTGTCATTCTCCCCTGCCACGCGCCTATCACTGGGCCGATGGCAGTGCCTATGTGAACCACGTTGAGCTGGTGCGCAAGGCGCGCAACGCAGAAATGCCAGAGAGCTTCTGGACCGACCCGCTTATGTACCAGGGTGGTTCCGATACCTTCCTCGCACCTCGTGCGCCGGTAGTAATGCCGCAGAGCGAAGGCTTCGGCATCGACTTCGAAGCGGAAATTGCCGTCATCACCGACGACGTGCCCATGGGTATTTCCCCCGACGATGCACTGAAACACATCAAGCTGGTGATGCTGGTAAATGACGTGTCCCTGCGTGGCCTGATCCCGAACGAACTCGGCAAGGGCTTTGGCTTCTACCAGTCTAAGCCGTCCAGTGCCTTCTCCCCGGTGTGTGTAACCCCGGAGCAGCTCGGCGATGCCTGGCAGCAGGGCAAGCTGCACCTGCCGCTGGTATCCCACCTGAATGGCGGTAAGTTCGGTGAACCCAATGCCGGAGTGGATATGACTTTCCATTTTGGTCAGTTGATCGCCCACGCTGCGAAAACCCGCCCACTGGGTGCCGGCACCATTATTGGCTCCGGTACTGTATCCAACAAGCTCGACGGTGGCCCGGGCAAGCCGGTGAAAGAGGGTGGTGTTGGTTACAGCTGTATTGCGGAAATTCGCATGATTGAAACCATCCAGGACGGCAAGCCCACCACGCCGTTTATGCAGTTCGGTGACAGCATCGCCATCGAAATGTTGGATGACAAAGGCCAGTCCATTTTTGGCCGCATCGAGCAGGTGGTAGAGCAACAGTAAGGCTGACGCCCAGATTCACACGTGTGAATAAAAAGAACCGACATCGAAAGGTGTCGGTTTTTTTATGCATAAAAAAGGCCCGCATTGCTGCGGGCCATGTCGAAGGGAGACAGTGATGAAAAAGGCTTACCAGCTATAACCGAAGCGTAGGCCGTAGTTGCGTTGGGCTTTTCCGGCTACGGGAGTAGTACCAGCATAGCCTTGCCACCAGTTCACGTCCTCGTCGGTGAGGTTGTATACCCATGCTTCCGCAAACCAGTTTTGACTGGCGGAAGTGTACTTCAGGCTGGCCGTTGCCATTGCCCAGGCATCTCGCTTGTCGGTATAAATATCTAGATCGATATTGTCAGCTATTACACCTTCTTCGAAGGTCCAGCGCTCGTTGTTATCGATAGAGGTATAAGACTCATCTTCCCAATGAATATTTAGGAATGGCGTCAATGAAGAGCCGTCCGCAAATTCAAAGTCATGACTGATATTCAATGTGAGTGCTGCATTAGGCGAATATGCGAGCTCATTGCCTTTAAGATTACGGAAAATCTGAGGATAAGCCGTATCATCGTAGTTCAGTGAGTCATTAGGTCCGATGCCAAATACCTGGCGTACCTCCTGGCCCCATTGACCGATATAGTCACTAGTGATTTCAGTATCTAGGAAGGTTAGATAGCCGCCTATATGGCCACCGGCCCAAGGCGCCCATTCCATTTCAAGTTCCAGGCCCTGAATCCGAGAGTTGGATGCATTGCGAGTCAGGAAAGTACCTTTGTCTTGAGCGATAGTAATAGGATTACCGTCTTCATCGATACCCTCACTGAACACGGTGTCATAGAGCTCCCACTGCGTGAACTGTTGATCCTCGTAGTCACTATAGAAGTAGTTCGCACGAAGATTCATATTGCCATCGAGAGCAGTTGTTTTGATACCGAGCTCATAGGTAACTACGGTCTCACCATCATAGCTGGTATCGAAACGGTCTCCAGTTGGGTTATCTGGGGTAATGGTGGATTCTTTATAAATCACATCGCCAATACCGCCACCCTTGTATCCATTGGCTACATAACCGTAAATCAGGGTCTCATCGCTATAGTCATAGTCGATACCCACGCGCCAGGTGGTTTTTGACCAGTCCTCGTATACATCATTCTGGGTTTCTACGACGAATCCTTCGCGCGGATAATCATAGTAATCAGCAGGTAGAGCATTCAGCGTATCACGCGGTACCCGAGCATGGTTGTCCATCCAATCGTCTAATTGTCCCCATACAACATCCCAGCCGTACTGGCCGATGTGTCCCCAGGCATCGATAGGGCCTGAGCACTCGCCCCAACAGCCCCAGTTGCGTCCGCCAACATCCTCCTTGCTATCCTCAGTATGGCGCAGCCCCAGAGTCAAGTGAGTCTTGTCGGTAACTGAATATGTGGCTTGTCCAAAAAGCGCTTCAGATTTAATGATACGCTCGGGCTGGATCCAAAGGCTCGCCCCACCCATGGCACCTTGGTAGTGCCCATTCATATAGTTGTCTTCTTTAAAATTGAAATACCCGGCAATCCACTGCAGTGGGCCGTCACCGGTGGACTTCAATTGCAGTTCGTGGGACCAAGAAGAGTAGTCCGTATCGACCCACTTAATCATCTGATCCCAGTGGTAGTAACCTTGATCGATATCGAACTGGCCAGTTCGCTGCTGGTTTTGGTATCCCGCGTTATAAACGAACTGCAGCTCGTCGTTAATATCGTAAGTAAAGTGAGACCGGATACTGTCCATGGTCATGTCGACTTTGCCCGGCACATTCACATAGGCAACGAAGTTGTCTTCGCTGCCCCAGATATCCGTACAGGAGCCGCCGTTAACGTCGGAAGGCCGATCTTCAATACGTTCACAGTCGCGCTGCCCAATACCGCCGGCACCCTTGTCACGGAAACGCTCAACTGTTACGAGCCAATCCGCTTTTTCAGTCGGAGTCCATTTGGCCGCAACCCGAGCAGCCCACTGGTCTGCGTTGTTGTAAAAATCCTCCGGATCAGCCTTAACTTCCTTGTAGTATTGGGTGTTGAAGAACCAAGCATCCCAGCTGTTTGCGGCTGGGTTAACCGCCGAATCTGTGGGTTCTAGTTCGTCGATCGGGAGGTAGCGCTGATCCCACTGGTTGGGATCATAGTAACCGGTAAGATTGGAGTCTTTTTTCTCCGTCATGTACGCGGCTCGTAATGCAAAAGTCTCAGATACAGGGATGTTGATCATGCCCTTGAGTGCACGTTGATTGAAACGACCCATTTCAAATTGGGTGGATGCTTCAAATTCTTCAGTATTTGGCTTGGCTGAAATGATATTCATCGAGCCCACAGTGGAGTTGCGCCCAAACAGCGTACCCTGGGGGCCTCGGAGCACTTCGGCCCTTTCAATGTCGAACATCAGCGCCATTGCACCTTGCGGACGTGGCGTGTACACACCATCAAAGTGGACACCCACTGCCGGGTCACCCCACTCTGTGGTATTGGTCGAGCGAATACCCCGCATTGTGATAATCGGTGCCGAGGACTCATTGTCCACCATGATGCTCATGTTCGGCACCAGGTTGTTCAAGTCCTTGATGTTTTTTACACCAAGGGTGTCCAGGGTCTCCTCCGAAAATGCGGATATTGCGATGGGGGTGTCCATCAGGTTGGTTTCGCGCTTGGTGGCGGTCACGATGACCTGTTCCAGCGCCGCATCATTATTTTCGTCTTGTGTGTCAGCGGTCTCGTTGGACTGGGCCAGGGCCACAGAACCAAAGGCGAGGTTTGACAGAGCGATTGCTGCTGCAAGTTTTTTGTAGCGCATCATCGTCGGTGTTCTCTCTCATATCGTTATGATTTTAATGGCCATAACTCCTGGCCGATTTACCGGCGGTCGCTAGTGCACCGATACTGGTGCCATGGCTGCCCCACTTAACCGCCAGTATTTAGTTTGTTGACCTTGCGCGCTGGTCTCAATCGGAAATCGGTATCGGGAGAGAAGCCCTAGACGTCGCGCAGACACTGCGGGACTGCACGACAAGGTGAGATCTACCTGCGATAACCTGCAGGATCCTAACTGGGATTAGGCGTGTGTCGCCTGACGGCTGCGCAGTGCGTGGACCTGATCCTTGAAATTGCGGCTTGCCTTAAGTTGAATATCGCCATCCAGCACCAGAATACATTCTGTATTACGCAGTGGAATAATCTTGGACACTCGTTCAGCATTAACTATGGTGGATTTGTGAATGCGAAAGAAAAGTTTCGGGTTCAGCAGTTGCTGAAGTTTCTTGAGGGTAATACGCAGTATGTGTGTCTCGCCGGCAGCATGGATACACATATAGTCACCTGCGGCATCGATCCAGTCGATTGAGGCTGTCGGCACCATTACAGTTTCATTGTCTGAATTTTTAATTTCCAGTTTATCCGGGTACCCGCTGGGAAGCGGTACATCACTATCAAGCCATTCTTCGAGCTCGGGCATCGAGATCCCGGATACATCGTGCAAAGCCGCCATGAGTTTTTCCTGACAGCCATCATTTGCTAACGGTACATGGCGCTGTTGCGCGCGATCTATAGCCTGTTTCAGGCGCCCAAGGCTTGCCGGCTTTACTAGATAGTCATCTGCATTTAGTTCAAATGCATCAACTGCATATTTATCGTACGCCGTGACGAAAATAATAATCGGGTCAGAACATGTGCGCAGTTCTTCAACGACTTCCAAACCGTTAATACCCGGCATTTCCATATCGAGAAAGATAAGGTCTGGCTTAAGTTTGTTGTTTAACTCAATAGCCTCTTCGCCACTGCTGCATTCACCGATTATCTTTACCTGATCGATTTGCGACAGGCGTAAGCGCAGCCCTTCCAGTGCCAGTGGTTCATCATCTACGAGAAGCGTATTTAACTTATTTTGTGCCATTTGCCGTGCTCCCGGATTGAAACGGAATGCGAATTTCCACAGTCAGCCCGTTTGCATGGCTTTTCAGGGAAAATTTGTGGTTGCTTCCATAAAGTGTTGTCAGGCGATTGCGGGTATTACTTAGCCCGATGCCAGATGGGTGCTCATTGCCTTCCTTAGAGTCTTCTAATCCAGGCCCGTCGTCACCAACTTCGATCACCAGCTCACCACCCTGTTTGGTCGTTTTGATGATTAACTCACCGCCATGCTTGCGCGGGGCGATGGCATACTTGATGGCATTTTCAGCGAGTGGCTGCAATAGGAGGTTGGGCACCAGTGCAAACTGGGTCACTGGAGCTATCGATTTTTTAATAAGAAGACGTTTTTCAAAGCGAACTTTTTCAATGTTGAGATATAGATCTAACGCTTCAAGCTCATCTTTTAGGGTGACCTGGGTGGATGGATCATTGTCCAGCGAGCTGCGCAAAAACTGGCAGAGCTGATCAACCATCTCACCGGCAGTGTCATTTTCCCGCTTGAGAATAAGCGTGGAAATAGCGTTCATTGTGTTGAACATAAAGTGCGGATTTAGCTGATAACGCAACATTTTTAGCTGCGCTTCACGTGCTGAGCTCTCCGCCTGCAGCGCTTTGTGGTGCTCCGCCTGTAAAGCGCCATAGAACTTGAATACGAAATACAGGCCTGTCCAGGCGGCCATGGTTGTTAGGGAAAACAGATACCAGGAGCCGAAATCGTGCCAGCTCCAGTTGAGCCACGGGAAGTTATAAAGAAAGTCGAAAGTGCACAGCTTGAAGAAGTTCCATACTGCGGCGAACAGCGCGGAAAGGATGACGGCTCCGATGGCCGCCATCGATAGGGGCAGCCGTATTGCCAGTCGCAGCACCCGTCTGAGTGCCAGGGACGTCAGCAATCCGGTCATTGTCTCCAGAAAAATATGTGTGTGCGCAATCAATAGATTGTCGGGCGTCAGCCTTGGGATCACAACGGCAACGTAAACCAACAAAAAATAGCCTGACCAACCAGCGCCCTGAAGACCCCAGAATAGTCGATTGTGGCTCCGCAGCAACGACAACGCTGGCGGATAGTGGAGAGAAGGGTTCGCTATATACATGGCAATCATTATTTTTTCTTGAGGGTAGTGTTGAGTGGCGGAGGCTGTCAATGGCAAAGCGAGACAACGCTGGAATAACCCCCGCCATCGAGCAGAGCAGGTATGTGGACGCTACTTGGCAACTGGCTGTGTAGGTTGTCGTAACGATGTTCCGGCTTGTCGCATCCGCATGGAGCTAGGGTGGGGCGGTTTGTTACCGTCGAATCCGTGAATAACTCTAATAGGGTCGATTGCCACTATGCGATTGACGAGTGAATGATGAGAAAATATTTCCCACTATTTGCCGCCGCGGCGGGTTCATTGTTGTTAATGGCGGGTTGCGAGCGTGTGGACCCACAAAGCGAATACAGTGCGCAGCAAATCAAATGGCCCAGCGCGCCGATAGCGCAGGCGGAAAACCCCAACTCCGGGTCCGCTAACAGTGCTTCAGGTTGGCCAAAAATCGCCAGCGAAGTGCAACCAAACAGCGAACTGGAGCAGCGTGCGGCGGAACTGCTGGCGACTATGACGCTGGAGCAAAAGGTCGGTCAGATCATCCAGACGGAGATCAAGTTCACCACTCCGGACGATGTGCGCGATTTTCACTTGGGGTCGGTGCTGAATGGTGGAGGCAGTTTCCCTGGGAACAACAAATACGCGACGCCCGAAGACTGGATTGCGCTTGCCGATAAATACTACTTCGCCTCTATGGATACATCGAAGGGCGGGCGCGCAATCCCTATTATCTGGGGCACAGACGCCGTGCACGGTCACAATAATGTGATCGGAGCCACGTTGTTTCCACACAATATCGGTCTCGGTGCGACCCGCAATCCCGAGCTGATGCGCAAGATAGGTGAGGTAACCGCTCGTGAAGTCGCGGTGACCGGAATTGATTGGTTGTTCGCGCCCACTGTCGCCGCCCCGCGAGATGATCACTGGGGCCGTACCTATGAAGGCTACTCGGAAGATCCGGAGCTTATCTATCAATATGCTGGCGAAATTGTGCGCGGTATCCAGGGCGACGAGCGCGGGCGTTTTGGATCGGGGCAATTAGTCGCGACGGCAAAACATTTTATTGGTGACGGAGGTACCGAAAACGGTATCGATCGCGGTGATACCAAGCTGACAGAGCGTGAATTGATGGAGATTCACGGCCAGGGCTATTTCTCATCTCTGCAAGCCGGTGTGCAAACCGTCATGGCGTCGTTCAACAGCTGGAATGGTGAAAAGCTGCACGGCAGTCACTACATGCTCACGGAGGTTCTCAAGGAGCAGATGGGCTTTGACGGGTTTGTAGTGGGTGACTGGCTTGGGCATGCATTTGTGCCCGGCTGTAGTGAAGTAAGTTGCGCACAGTCGATAAACGCCGGCCTCGATATGTTTATGGCGTCCAATGCAGACTGGAAGACCCTGTATCACAACACCATTGACCAGCTGAAGACGGGTGAAATTCCGCAGCAGCGTCTGGACGATGCAGTAACCCGTATTCTACGAGTGAAATTACGTGCGGGTCTGTTTGACGCACCCCCGTCACAACGTCCACTCGCCGGTGAACTCGACATTATCGGTTCCGAGCCACACAGGGAGGTTGCGCGCCAGGCAGTACGCGAGTCTCTGGTACTTCTCAAAAATGAAAATCGGTTGCTACCGCTGCAGCGCGATATGCGTGTACTGGTTGCCGGAGATGGGGCCGATAACATCGGTAAGCAATCGGGGGGATGGACGATTTCCTGGCAGGGGACCGGAAACTCAAATTCGGATTTTCCGGGTGGTACGTCAATCTATGACGGCATTCAGTCTTCTGTTGAGGCAGCTGGCGGCGTCGCCAAACTGAGTGTGTCGGGCGATATCGAAGAGGGTTTTGACGCGGATGTTGCCATTGTGGTGTTTGGTGAGAATCCTTACGCAGAAATGCAGGGTGACCTGAAGACCCTCGAATACCAGGCCGGTAATCGCAAAGATCTGAAGTTACTAAATAAACTCCGATCTCAGGGTATCCCGGTGGTTTCCGTTTTTCTGACTGGCCGTCCTCTTTGGGTGAATGCGGAAATTAACGCTTCTGATGCCTTTGTTGTCGCCTGGCTACCGGGGAGCGAGGGCGCCGCGGTCGCCGACGTCCTTTTCCGCAACAGTGATGGATCGATTAATCATGACTTTACCGGAAAGCTTTCATTTAGCTGGCCGGAGAGTCTCGCGCAAAAAGTGGTAAATCGCCACGATGACAAAACAACAGCGCTATTCGAGTACGGATTTGGTATGAGCGCTGACGACGAAGTTTCCCTTGCTCGCTTGAATGAGGAGCGTCCACAAATTGATGTGTCGGAATTGGCAGAACTGGATTTGTTTGCCGCGCGACCAATGGAACCCTGGCATTTATTTATTGGTGATGATCAGGGTGCCGAGCTCGAAATGACCGGTAATCGTCACAATAATGCGCATATGAGTATTGCGGCTATCGATCGCAACATGCAGGAAGATGCGCGCTCCATCGAATGGCTCGGGAACGGCACCGGCTCGGTGTACCTGAAGGCGTGGAATCGACTCGATCTTTCTGAGTACTTGGTTGCGGATGGTGCATTGGTCGCAGAAGTGCGCCTCGACAAAAAGCCGAGCGCATCAATATTCGCCCAGATGCGCTGTGGCGACAATTGTGGTGCAAAAGTGGAAGTGTCGGACCTGGTAAAAAATCTCTCGATATCCGAATGGCAAAAGTTGAGTGTTGACTTGAGCTGTTTCGGAAGTGGAGAAATGGACTTTAGTAAAGTCGATATGCCCTTCCAGCTATCGACCGACGGCACCATGCAGCTTAGTTTCAGTCGCATATCCATCGGCTCGCCGGCGAAACATCATATGACTTGCAGTAGCTAATTTAACAGCTAGCAAACTCACTGGGCGGCGCAGTCGCGCCGCATCAATAAAATAGAAAATTTTTCAGCAAATTATTAATGCTGAGGGGCGAACTTTGCCCGAAAAAGCGCTTGACCAATTTCACGTTCTCTTTAGCCGTTAGAACTTGATGTAGCAGTACCTCTTACCGGTAGCAATGCAATATACCGGGTGCCCAAAGCTCGGCACGGAAAGAAATATAAGATTTGTCTGCAGTATCCGAGCCGGCATAACAATAAATATAGGATATCTCCGATGAATATCTTGATGAGAAGAGTGCAGCCAGGATGGCGGCGCATATGTACGGCAGGGATCGCGCTTTGTATGACTTTGGCCGCGAACGATGCGCTGGCGGTGCGGGACCGCCCGCATATTGATCAGTCACTTGGCTACAATGTCATCCTCTCCGATAAAAACACCACGTTACGTGGTGTCAGCTTGTCTTTCGATGGTGGTGATCCATATGGGACTTTACCCGCGGTAATGCCGTCGCAGGAGTCTTTGGATGCGTTGAATACGGAGTATGGTTATAACACCGTACACGTATATCTTGAGGGTGATGCGGGCCAAAACCCTGATCCTGTTGGCATTAATCTGGCGCTCGCCGATGAACTGGTCGCACGTACTCGCGCCGCGGATTTGTATCTGATTATTACTGTGGGTAATAACGGTGAAAACGGCGCGATCCACAGTATGCAAAAGACCTTGGATTTCTGGTCCCTGTATGGCGAGCGCTATAAGAACGAGACCCATGTGGTTTTCGAGGCGCACAATGAGCCGGCGCCTTCAACATTATCGAACTGGACCCAGCAAGACTGGGATAACCAGCTGATCATGTATAACCATATCCGTGGCATTGCACCGGACACCATGATCTTGCTGGGTTCTTTTATGTCCTTCTTCGGCGGTAGCGCGGCCATTGCAGGTGCCGACCAGCTGAAAGCACAGGGCGTATCCTGGGATAACGCCGGTTTCGCTTTCCATGGCTATTGGAATCTGCCGGATATTGAAAAGACCATCGCACCGTTCCTGGCCAGCACGGACTACCCCGCGCTGATCTGTACCGAGTTCTGGCCGGGCGATACAGAAAACGGTTACAACGCTGCGTTTGAAACGTATCACATCGGCTGGCAGCAGTTCCAGTGGCTGGGCGCGAATGATTTGGACTTGGAGAACCTGAAAAACAAGCTGGATAATGCCGGTACTGTGTGGAAGCCCGAACTGGCGGAAACCACTTGGCCGGCCAGCGGCGCGCCCAACATTCCACTGGGTGCGGAGATTGGTATCTATAGTCGTGGACAGGGAATGTTCGTGAGTTTGGATGGAGACAAGCTCAGCGCAAACAAGGCCACCTATAGCAAAGCCAGTGGAGAGAACTTCACTGTGGTAGATGCGGGCAACGGTTATGTTGGCCTGCGCGCAGATAACGGCAACTATGTCTCTGCGGCGGGTGATGGCCTACCGATGACCGTGACGGCTACCAGTATTGGCAATGCAGAGAAATGGGAATGGCTGGAGCTACCGGCAGGCGACTTCGCCCTGCGCCCATGGGGTGGTGGTGGTCACTTGTGGGGAAGTGTTGAGCGCGGCCAAAACGCGGGCAAACTTTCTGCTAACGGTGATAATGCTTCCATCAACGGCCCCGCCACTCTGGCGTATGTGACCGAAGCCGGTGGCGCGCCTGATGCACCGACCCCGCCTCCGCCGCCGCCCCCCGGTCCTTTCAATGGTTCACCGACCGCGATTCCAACTACTAGCCCATTGCTCGCAGCAGATTTTGACCACGGCGGTGAGGGTGTTGCCTACCACGACATCGACGACGAGAACTGGGGCGGTGCCTATCGCTTTGACGTAGGTGTCGATATTGAGGCGAGTAATGAGGGTGTACCCAACGTAGGTTGGATTGATCCCGGTGAATGGCTGACCTACACCGTCGACGTGCAGAGTGCCGGTACCTACAGCTTTACTTTCCGTGTGGCGTCCGCTGCAGACAACGGCAGCTTCCATATGGAATTTGATGGTGTGGATGTCTCCGGCCCGATTAGCACGCCGAATACTGGTGCCTGGAATAACTGGGTTGACATCACCAAAGAAGTTGAACTCGTTTCCGGTATACAGGTAATGAAAATGGCCAGTGCCGGCGGCTTTAACCTGATCAGTTTTGATATCCAGGAAGGTAGCGCTCCGCCGCCTCCGGCTGGCACCGACATGTATGTATCTTCGGTGGTAACCGGTACCGCGGGTGCGGGTCGTGGCCAGAAGTACGGCACTGCGACGGTTACCGTGCTGGACAACAACGCCAACCCGGTTTCCGGTGCCACTGTAACCGGTAATTTCACCAGCGGCATTATCGAGAATGGCATATCTGGCGTTACTGATGCCAACGGTGTTGCGGTACTACAGAGCAGTGTAAGTGCTGGTGGCAACCTGACGGTCGAGTTCTGCGTAAGTGACGTCAGCGGTAGCCTGAATTACGACGAGACATCCAGCGTCAACCGCTGTTTCTAAGTGATTCAGATTGTTAGATAAGAGATTGTTGCAGTTTCCTCTCAGGCACTAAGCCGTGCGTCACGGTTATTTCGCCTAAGCCCCACCAAACTTTGGTGGGGCTATTTTTTTATCGCTATTCTACAAGTCCAGCGCAGCAAAACCTTTAAGTTGAACAATTGATCGTTGAACTCTCAGGCGCGTTTGTTACCAAGCGGACGTCCGCAAGGGAAAGTCCCATACTGCCATTGGTGATAACAACGAGGGGTGAGTCCACCTTGAATAATTTGGTACCAGCATCCGCGAAGCAGGAAAGAGGGATCGCGAGATGGAACCATTGCTTTTCCGGTACTGCAGAAAGAATCTGCCCGAGCTTAAAGGAACCCGCACACGGGTAACCGCAATCCATTCGCAGAGTCACCTTGTCACTGGGTGCTTCATCTACACGCAATACCAGACTGAGAGCACCACCTTCAGTGGCCAGCGGTTCGAGGTCGAGCTTGCGTTTGCTTTGCCAAAGTATCTGACCGGTACTCCCCGCTCGCCACTTTGCCTCTATTACGTTGTAGCCGATAGCATCCTCGACAAAATCGACTTGTACATTCTTCGGCGAGCGCGTGTTAGCGGAGCCGTCGCGCACTGGAGTGTGCCAATTTGTTGGGTTGCCCACATAGAACTTCCAGGGATCACCCACTGCACCGCCAGACAACAGCACGCCATTGCCTAACGCATTATTTGCAACATCGCTAGTACCAGCGTGTGATACCCCACTAGACAGGACGCAGGCGAGCGCGAAACCATACCCGAAATACCTAATCATCTTTGGCCTATTCAATTTATTTTATGAAATTGAATACTGGCACGTTTATGTATTTCGGGCCGGAGATCGCGCTGTCCGGGTATCTGTGTGAGACGAGCGGATAAAAGCCGAATGAATAGATCACTCACAGACATACTGATATATCGAACTTTTCAAAAGCGTAGTGGTGTCAGCCTCTAACATCACTCGTTAAAGTAGTCGAGAGATAACCCTTCCCGGTACTGAAAGAAAATATGCCTTGTGTCGCCAAAATCATCTTGTGTGGTGTGACAAGTGTGAAAGTCATGGATACCATATTGGGTATCATTTATAGCCAAATACTACCTTTCAAATATGCTAGTTGAGTGATTGATTATTTACTGTCCATCTTGATTAATATGCAATAGTCGGTGAATGACTAGATCAATGAATTAGCCTCTCGTTAACATGGATGTTGAGCGAAATGAAAAGCCTCCTGATCATTACATCGGCACCCGCCGCACGCGTGGCTGGAAAACCATTTTTGGATAAAAAATTCTGTGAGGGCATGCGTTTCTATGCGGAAGCTTGGGGTGGGCCTGTTAGTTGCGTTGCATATCTTCGTGAAGCAGCTTTTCCATTTGGGCAGGA
This sequence comes from Microbulbifer agarilyticus, assembly GCF_019800665.1. Taxonomy (GTDB): domain Bacteria; phylum Pseudomonadota; class Gammaproteobacteria; order Pseudomonadales; family Cellvibrionaceae; genus Microbulbifer; species Microbulbifer agarilyticus_C. Next base: position 86,016 of record NZ_JAHVKO010000004.1, on the reverse strand, counting down.
ATTTGAAGAGGGCGACCTTCCTTTTAAACTGCGCCTGCTCAATCGTGGTCAGCGGATTACAGCAGAAGATTTGGTCAATGTGGACTTAGTGTTATGTAGTGGAGACAATCACGAATACTTCTATATGTCAGATATATGTGCGGGGCTACAGACAAAATTGGTCTATGTCATCGAATATATACTTGAAACACGATTACAAATTAATTTCTTGGATCCTAAGAAAAACTTTTTTGAGAAACTGTACTCAGCCGTATGGAACGTAAAGACAGAATTTTACCGCCGCAGGGCGTTCAAGCGTGCCGACGGATTGCAAGCTAATGGGTTTCCATCATTTTCCGCGTATCAGAAGTTAAGCAAAAATACCTTACGCTACCTTGATAATCGTACAGGCTCGTTATTGTTTGCGACGGATCAAGAAATGGCGAGCCGCGTAGATCACTTGAACACAGGAAAGCGAATTAGGGTTGTCCACTCGGGGCGGTTAGAACCAATGAAAGGGTCCCAAGACCTCATTCCTATTGCTCGGGCATTGACACGAAAAAATATTGATTTCGAGTTACATATTTTCGGGGCAGGTAGCCTCGAGTCCGATATCCGAGAAGATATAGAACTCTATGCGCTACAAGACCGAGTTTTTTTGCGCGGCGCTATAGATTTTGAGACAGAATTGGTACCGTTTGTACGTCAAAATGCAGATGTTTACTTGAGTTGCCATCGACAATCCGACCCTTCGTGTTCCTATATCGAAAATATGGCGTGTGGGGTCGCTATTGCGGGATATTCAAATCGTATGTGGACGGCGTTGTGTGAGGATTCCAAATCTGGTTGGTGTGCCCCTTTGGGAGACTATGAAGCACTTGCATCAAAAGTTGCGCAGGCATCCGTAAATCGCAAGGATACAATCAGTCAATGCAAGAAATCCTTGGAATACGCAAATAAGCACGCGTTTGAAAAAGTATTTTCTCAGAGAATTGACCATTTGTTAGGTACCCTTTCGGCATTTCATGCGGAGAAGCTGAAGCATGCATGATCCTGTTTTGGTCCATGTTGGGTATATAAAAACCGCAACAACATTTTTGCAAAATCAGGTTTTTTCCGGGAATTCAGGCGAGTTGGCATTAGCCGCTGGACCGGATACTAGGGCACAACTCGTAAAGAATATTCTCCTCGCTAATGAGTACGCGTTTGATTCCGATCAAGTGCGTGAACAGTTGGAGCGTTTTGCTAAACCAATAAGAGCGGAGGGAAAACTACCGGTGTGGTCCGAAGAAATGTTGCTCGGAAACCCGCCGTCACCCCGTTACGACGGGCTACAAAATGCGATAAAAATTCACAAGATTTACCCCAACGCAAAGATTCTAATAACGATTAGACGGCAACAGTCCATTGCCTTGTCCATGTATCGTGAGTATGTGCTCGGTGGTGGGGTCGCTTCTTTACGCAGCTTTATTGGCGAGGCAAAGCAGCAATCCTCGTTTACATCGATTTTACGAGAAGATTTCCTGCACTATGATCGTGCGATTGACTACTATCAGACTAAATTCGGTAAGAAAAATGTACTTGTCTTGCCATTGGAGTGGATATCGAAGGCTCCCGAGAAATACTTTTCAGCGTTAAGTGAATTTACAGGGAGGGAGTCCGAAGCAAGCAGTGATTTTACCCGCGACCATGTTAGTGAAAAGTTGTTCACATTGCAGGTTCGGAGGCAAGCTAACCGCTTACTTTCTGTTGATCCGACCCGGCCGCGAAACTCGGGATTTGCAAAGTTTTTGAACAGAATATTTTGGCACTTCAATAGGCTGCCTGGCGATATTGTAAGCCACCGATTACAAGCGAAATTCACAGAGAAAATTCGCGAACGATATCAAAACTGCTTTAAGCAAAGTAATCAGAAAACCATGCGTCTGACGGGGCTTCCACTGGATCAACTGGGGTATGAAATTTAATATTTTCTAGTCGTGGTATAGGTATCCGAGAATCTTCGCGTTATTCGTATCCCCACGGAATAGGAGGTATCGTGACCGGTTGACTGAGGTCAAACTCCACGCGGAATTTGCGACCAGTTGGACGAGTGAGTTCATAGGCAAACATCGATCCCGGGTGAAGCTCCATCGCCCAGGTGTTCTCCACAGAAGCAGATAAGCCCTCTTTGTTGAACACGGCTATGGATTCCGCATCCACCGGAAACTCCTGGCGGTTTTCGGTTCCGACCGTTTGGCTATCACCGCCATACATGGTCACAGCATCTTCGCTACCATCTTCATGGCGATGGTCGTGCTTCAGGCGCAGGCCGTTGTCGGTACGAGTGAGTATCCAGGTGCGGGAATGGTCATCACCAACATGGAAGGGAATCTTGATTTGCGTATCGGGTTGCTCACAGCCCCGCACATGCATAATCAGTTGCTTGCCTTCAAATGGATCGGGCGTATCCGTTTTTGGCTCATTGGCGACTATCTTGCCGGCAAACGCCTTGCCGCAATAGGCGGAAATATTTTTCAGGAATTCGTCGGCAGGAACCGTGGCGGCATTCTTTTGTTGGCAGCCCTGCAGTAGACCGACCAGGCCCACAAGGCATCCCATGGTTACCATGGATAAGCGCATCATATTTACTCTCAACTTAGATAGAAATTGAACTGAGACGGGTGTCATGCAGTATGTTTGTCATCAATTATGCGCTGCAGTTGCGCTTCGAAGGTCGTTATTTCCTGGGCGCCACTTAACGCGTATTGCCCATTAAACACAAACAGCGGCACACCGCGCACCCCCTTGCTGACGATTCCCTGCTCCAGCTGACGCACATCATTGGCATAGGTCTGCTGCGCCAGTACATCTCGTGCGGCGAAGCTATTTAAACCGACGCTTTCCGCCGCGGCGATCAATACGTCGAACGCACTGACATCTCTTCGGTGGCTGAAAAAGTCAGCAAAAAGCTGCAGGCTAAGAGCATGCTGCTTGCCCTCACTTGCTGCCCAGTGCAATAACTGATGCGCATGGAAGGTGTTTACCATGCGCATTTCATCGAAGTAATCAAAGTGGAAGCCCACATCCGCACCCAGCTTGGTGAGGCGCTCGCGTGCGGTAATGCTTTCCTCGAGACTGGTACCGTATTTCTCGGCGATATGTTCGCGCAGGTTTTGCCCCTCGCTGGGCATATCCGGATTCAGCTCGAACGGTAACCAGTTAATCGTGGGATCAATGGCCTCGTCAAACTTATCCAGGGCCTGCTGCAGTCGGTAGTACCCGATGACACACCAGGGGCAAACCACATCGGAAACGATGTCGATTCGCAGGGGAAGCTTCTGCATAACGATTTGTCTTGTGTTGTGGGTTGTGCATGGCGCCGAGGGCGATAAGCTCGAATTTGCCCAACTTGAATCTGCCCAAGAAATTGCGCGGGCGCGCATAGTGTAGTCCAGCGGGCATAGAACGGCACCTTTTTGATCCAAAACAGACCGAAACTACTATGGGGGAATTTATCGGGAGGTAAACCATGGACCTGCAACTAAACGGCCGCCTGGCATTTATCAGTGGTTCGACCAAAGGCATAGGGCGCGCTATTGCCGTTACCCTGTTACAGGAGGGCGCCCGGGTAATCGTCAACGGTCGCTCCGGCAGCGCTGACGCGGCGGCGGAACTCGCACAATATGGGGAAGCGATCGGCATCGATGGTGACCTGGCGGACGCAGGTGATGCAGAAAGAATTTGTGGCGAGATCGACAAGCATGGAGCACTTGAAGTCCTTGTGAACAATATGGGCATTTTTAACCCGAAACCCTTTGCGGAGATATCCGATGAAGAGTGGCGCAACTTCCTCGATGTCAATGTGATGAGTACCGTGCGACTGTCGCGCTACTACTTCCCGAAGATGCTGGAGCAGGATTTCGGTCGTGTGATCAATATTTCCAGCGAGGCGGGTATGCGCGGCCTGGAGAGCATGGTGCACTACTCGGTTACCAAAGGGGCGCAAATTGTCATGGGACGGGGCATGGCAAATTTGACCCGCGGTTGCGGCCGCAATATCACCGTCAATTCTGTGCTGCCGGGCCCGACGCTTACCTCGGGCGTTGAAACCTGGCTCAAGGAGAGTGCGGAAGTGCAGGGCAAATCGGAAGAGGATTTTGTACGTGACTTCTTTCAGGAGACCGAGCCGACGTCACTGTTGCAGCGCTTTATCAATCCGGAAGAAATTGCCGCGGTGGTGGCTTTTGTCGCCTCACCGCTGAGTATCGCCATCAACGGCTCGAGCATCAAAGCGGAAGGCGGGTTGATCAAGAGTATTGCTTAATAAGGAACCCGTCTCGATGAATGGGTTAACTTGCATGGGGCGGCGTGACTAGACCAATGTGACTAGGCCAATGTGACTAGGCCAATGTGACTAGGCCAATGTGACTAGGCCAATGTGAATAGGACAACAAAGCGTCCGGTGGACATGGTATGTTTATGACCGACTAGGTACAGAACCGGAGAACCACATGTCGGTCATGTTTTCCCCCTCTCGCAGCCTGCCACGGTTATTGGTTGCGTTTGCACTTCTTATCTTCAGCGCCAGCGCTCTAGCTGACAGCGCGGCGCAGCAGCTACAGCAAGTTATCGACGATCACTGGCAGTACTACCTTGAAGAGAACCCGACGGCGGCCAGCCGCATGGGTGACAAACGCTATAACGACCGCCTGCCTGGCGTCGCCGATGCCGATCGCGCTCGTCGCTTGCAGGCAGAAAAAGCATTTGTAGAGCGACTGGAGAAGATTGACTCCGAGAAGCTGTCGCGGGATCAACAGGTCAACCGCGACCTGCTGCTGTGGGTGCTGAATAATTCCATCGATTCAAACGAACTCTATCTGGACCGCACCCCGATCAATACCTTCTACAGCTTCTGGAATACCGCCCTCGGCGCCAGTCGCGGCTTGAATATGCCACGGGTATCCGACTACGAGGATTACATCAAACGCCTTGAGGATACCGGTCGCTTCTTTGATGAAAATATTGCGAATATGCGCGCTGGCATCAAAGACGGTTTCGTGTTGCCGAAAATTGTGATCGAGGGCATTGCACCGACGGTGCGCGCACAGGTTTACCAGGATCCGACCAAGAGTAGTCTTTACGAGCCCTTCAAAAAGTTTCCCGAGAGCTTTTCAGACAAAGACAAGCAGCGCCTGCAGGCGCAGGGCAAGCAGGCCATTCGCGAATACGCCATGCCCGCGTTTGATCGCGTGGCGACCTTTCTGGAGGGCGATTACCTGAAGGCGGCCAGCGACAGCCTCGGTGCCGAGCAGTTGCCCGGCGGCAAAGACTACTACCGCCATGCTATTCGCACCTATGTGACCCTGGATATGGACCCGGATGCCATCCACAAGATTGGGCTGGCGGAAGTTAAGCGTATCCGTGGGGAAATGAATCAGCTGATCGAAGACAGCGGGTTCGAGGGCAGCTTTGAGGAGTTCACCGAGTTCCTGCGTACCGATCCACAGTTCTATGCGGAAACACCGCAGGAACTGCTCAAGGAAGCCGCATACATCGCGAAGAACATCGATTACCGCCTGCCGGAATTCTTCGGCAAGCTGCCGCGCCTGCCCTACGGCGTGGTACCGGTGCCCGATGAAATCGCCCCCAACTACACCACCGCGTCCTACAATCCCGCCGCGATTGGCGGCACCCGCGGTGGCGCCTACTGGCTGAATACCTATGCACTGGACCAGCGCCCGCTCTACGAACTGGTTGCGCTGACCCTGCACGAAGCAGTACCTGGGCACCACCTGCAAGGCGCGCTGTCACTGGAGCTGGAAGATGTCCCCGCATTCCGTAAAAACCTGTACCTGAGCGCCTTTGGCGAGGGCTGGGCACTGTATACCGAGCGGCTGGGTGAAGAGATGGGGGTATACGATACCCCTTACCAGAGTTTCGGGCGCCTGAGTTATGAAATGTGGCGCGCCGCGCGCCTGGTAATCGACACCGGCATCCACTCCCAGGGCTGGAGCCGTCAGCAGGCACTGGATTTCCTCGCCGACAACACCTCTTTATCCGAAGGCAATGTACGCGCGGAAGTAGACCGCTACATTTCCTGGCCGGGGCAGGCACTGTCTTACAAGATGGGTGAGATCAAGATCCGCGAGTTGCGCGAAAAAGCCGAACGGGAATTGGGCGATCAATTTGATCTGCGTGCATTCCACGATGCGCTGCTTGCCAACGGCGCGGTGCCCATGGAGATGCTGGAAGCGCAGATGAACCAGTTTATTGCTGATCAGCGCGCCGCAAGCTCGCGCCCAGCACAGTGAAGTAATCCGTAAAGGCAAGATTGATCTGCGTGCGTTGCGCGTCCTGTGGATACAGCCCCAATCTTGCCTCTTCCGTTGCTTTGGTGCCGGCTACCAGGAAATTATTGGAGATGGTCGCGTCCTGCACAAAGGCTTCGAAGGCCCGTGCGCACATCTCTGCTGGTGACGCGTAGTAGACGCAGCCATTCGCTTTGTCCGCCGCTTTTGATGCGCGGAACATGTCACTGGGGTGCTCCCCACTCTCATCCAGCATAATCGCGCGGAAACAGGCAAATAGCCGGTCATTGATGGGGTGGGGCACCGGTGTGGCTTCGCGCAGCCAGGCTTCCGAGGCGAACATGTTTCCCGGTGCATCGCTAAACGCTTTGCCGGCGAGGTAGTGGTCCAGCGCGTGGAACCACTCGTGGGCAATGGAGCCGGGGCCGGCGTTTTTTGCCAGGGCAAAGGTGCGGGTGCCGGGTTCATAGTGGGCACAGATACCCGGGCGGCCGCCGGTGCCGTACTGGAAAGCGAGGGTGCCGCGCAGGGAAATGAGCAATTCCGGCCCCTGCAAAATAGTCATCAGATCTTCCAGCGCGCCGTAAAACAATCCCGCCGCGCGGGTTTTTTCCGCCTCGGTGACCCAGCGCCCAATAGCGATGGAGCGGAAGTCGAAGCGTTTGCGCACATCGTTAAAGCCCACAGTTTCCTGTGCACCCGATTGGGGGCGCAGGTGTGGGCTGCGCCGGTAAAACTTGCGATCTAAAACCATGCTTGCAGAAAATTATTCGTTCCAGAACCTTGCCAGTGCGTCGGACAGCGTCTGACCGTTGCGGCAGCTGTGAGGTTGCCAGTGTTGCGGGTAAAGGGCCCGATAAAAAGGGTCGGCGAAGCGGTAGTCTGCCAGAATCACCACGCCGCGGTCGTTCTCTGTGCGTATTACCCGCCCGGCCGTTTGCAGCACCCGGGTGAGTCCGGGGTAGCGATAGGCGATATCGAAACCATTTTGCCCTTGCTGCTCCCAGGTTGCTCGCAACAGTTCCTGCTCTTCATTGATCTGTGGCAAGCCGGTGCCGACCACAATGGTACCGATCAGCTGTTCGCCCACATAGTCGATCCCCTCGCCAAAGATCCCCCCCATGATGGCAAACCCCAGGGTGCGGTTACCCGACTGAAACTGCTGCAGGAATTCCGCGCGCTGCTGGTCGGAGCTACCCGACTCCTGTAGCAGAAGCGTGACCTCCGGGTAGGTACTGGCAAAGCGCTCGGCCACCTGTTGCAGGAAGCGGTAGGAGGGGAAGAACACCAGGTAGTTACCCGGGCGGCTTTGATAGGTGCGCGCGATCAGCTCCACCAGGTGCTTGCCGGCACGGTTCCGTGCACGGTAGCGGGTATCCACGTATGGGCACAGGAAAAGTCCCAGCTGCTCGCTGCGAAATGGCGAGGGCAGGGCGAGGTAAGGCGCATCTTGTTGCCAGCCGAGCTGCTGGTAGATGTAGCCGGGCGGGCGCAGGGTGGCGGAAAACCCGATGACGGCATGGAAGGCTTGGTATGCCTGCTGTAAATACATGGCGGCATTCAGGCAAAGTAATTCGACTTCCTGTTCCCGCCAGCGACTGTCGGGCTTCGTGGCGCTTTGGGCGCGGGTAACACAGCGATGCTGTTCCGCCACAAACTGCTCGATTACCTGATAGCGAAACAGCGATCGCAGCCAGTCATTGATGTCCTCTGGGGGTAGCTGGCCTTGCTCCCACAATTGGTTCACAACCAGCAGCACTTTTTGCACCGCGGCACTGATCTTTTGCGGTGAGCCGTCCGCCAGTGAAGTTATCCACAGCTCGCGTTTTTTTGTTCCCTCGGTGGAAAAATCTGCCACTGTGGATATCTCGGCAGCGTTCTCTGCCGGACCTTCCGCACTGCCGCGCTGCTCCTCTACCCATTTGTCCAGCGCTCTCACCAGCGACTGGATAGCTCGGTGCAGGCTCGGGTGGGAGCCTTTACTGGCGGCTGCGGCACGGCGGCTGTCGCCGCGCTTGAGGATTGCGCTGAACATGCCACGGGCGCGATCCCCCAGATTGTGGGCTTCATCGATTAACAGTGCGCGTTGCCGGCTCGTATCCCGCAATCGATGTATTTGTACCAGCGGGTCGAACACGTAGTTGAAATCGCATACCACCAAATCCACCCACGGGCGCATCTGCAGTGACAGTTCGAACGGACACAGCTGCAGGCGGTCGGCTTCCTCGGCAATGACTTCTGGGGTCAGCAACGGCTTGCCCAGGAGGTTGATACGGGCTTCCGGCAGGCGGTCGAAGAAGTCGCGGGTGCGTGGGCAAATGCCGGCGTCGTCGCGGCTGCACAGGCCCAGGCTGCACGCACAGGTTTTGTCCCGCGCCTGAATCTCCAGCACCGACAGTGTTAGTCCACGATCATGTAAGCGTGTGGCCGTTTCCCGCACTACCTGACGGCCAGAATTTTTTGCAGTCAGGTAGACCAGCTGATCGAGCGGGGTCTCTCCCATCGCCTTGATGGCAGGGTACAGCGTGCTGATGGTCTTGCCGATACCGGTGGGTGCCTCCACCACCAGCTCGCCACCGTCGCGCAGGCGGCGGTAGGCGGCCACAGCCAGTTCGCGCTGGCCGGCGCGGTAGTCTGGAAAAGGAAATGCCAGTGCGCGAGCCGACGCGCGCACGGCATGCCGGTGCGCCTGCCAGCGCCGATGCCACTGTATGTAGGTGGTGAGCGCTTCGCGGGTAAAGGCCTCAAGTTCTCCCCAGCGGAACTCGCGGGATTCGGGGTAGGTTTTCTTGTCCTTGAGGTTGTGCCAGAGCATTTGCAGGGCCACGGGTGTATCTGCCGTGAACTGGTGCTGCAGACCGTAGCAGAAGCCGTAGATTTTCAGCTGCGCCCAGTGCAGGGCGCGTGCGGATTCCCCGAGCACTTCCGGTGGTACATAGGTGGTTTTGATCTCGTCGAGTTGGACTGGGCTGTGCACGTCCACCTGGGGGTGCAGTATGTCAACGCGTCCATTGAGCGCCACTGCCTGACCGTCCTGTTCCAGTTCTACCTGCAAGCGATATTCCGCCTCGCTGCCTTTCGGGCGTTTGCGTTGCAGGCGCTGGTGCGCGCGGATACCTTCCGCGGCTGTAGGCCCGCCGTGCCTGTGCTCGCTAATCAGGTCGCCACTGCGACAGGCAAACTCCACCAGTTCCCCTACCGAGAGTCGCAGAACATCTTCCGTTTTAGAACGGCACTCAGCGCTGTCTAGAGGCGCGTTCGCGGTGCCAGTCACAAAGTGCCCCACTCAACATGCAATACCTGGTGCGGTATCCGGTGCTGGGCGAAATAAGCCAGCCAGCGCTGCTGGTTCTGCTGCAGGCGATCTCCCGGCCCTTTGATTTCTACCAACTCATAGCCGCCGCCAGCGGGGAACAGAATCAGGTCCGGAAAGCCGCTGCGGTGATGGGCAATGTCGTTCAGCAGCCGGCGAAACAGTGCCAGCCAGTGCCCGGTGGGGATCTGTGACAGTGCCAGTTCCAGTAGTGGCTCTGAAAGTCCGTCCCAGTGCACCAGCGGGTTGGCGATGCCGCGCTTCTCGCGATAGTGGTGCCATACCCATTTACCGAGCCCGGTTTCCTGCAGTTCCCCCAGCCGCTGGATGAATGCCGCTTGCCGCTGTGGATAAAAATCTGCGCTGCGAAAATCGCTCGGCGCAACCTGAAAAGGATTGAAGAAAGCGCCGGGAATTGGCGCGAACACGATATCCCATACGGCCAGGCCCAATACGCCGTTGATCAGGGTGTTTTCCACATAAAAGCATTGATTGCCGGCAGCGGTGTCAGCGAGATATTGTGCAGCCCGGACTTCCACCCGCTCATCGGTTTGTACGAGGGTGACAGTTTGCGTCGGTGCCCGATAACGCTTTGGTGCAGGCCAGTTGTCGCAGTGTGGGGTTTTCTTGGCGGTGCGGTGGCCGAAGCTCGCAGCGAATTCGCGCTCCTGCTCATTCTCCGGCTGCCCGAGTATTTGTGCACAGATGGCCAGGGCCGCATCGGTATTGCCTTGAGTGGCGGCGATACGGGAGCGGCGCTCGCGCGCCGGCGGGCGCTGGCATTGGTGGTACAGTGTATTGGCCGCTTCCAATGCTTGCAGTCGCTCCAGTTGGCGCGCCAGTGCCAGGCGCAGGCGATCCAGTCGCCGTTGCAGTGTGGTATCACCTTGCGCGTTTTCCGGTAGTTGGGTGGCGAGGGTGGTGATGGCTTGCGCATCTTCGCTGAGTACCTGCTCGGCTTGTGCAAGACACGCGTAATAGTGCAGGTGGCGCTCGACCTGCGCGCGGCTTTTAAATGGCAGTTGCGACTGCTCCAGCGGATAATTTTCGTAGCGGAATAGTCCAAGATCCCGCAGTACGTAATCGGTAAGATCCTGATTCAGGTTGCCAAAGAACAGTAGCTTGAAGGTCTCGAAGTTTGCTGCCGCCTGTACCGCGAGGAGTGGTTCATCAAGGGTCAGCTGTGCGCGAACAGAGTCGTGGTCCTGCTCCAGGAGTGCCTGCTCCAGTGCCGGGCGCTTGAGTGTTTTGGGCAGCGGTTCAGCGCTACTGGCGAACAGTTCGCTTTTGGTGAATAGCGGCAGAATTTCTGTCAGGTCCACGGCAGGGTTGCGCAGGAACAGGCCGGTCGTCACCAGGGTTTCCGCCGCTTGCGGCAGATTGTGAATTTCCTGGTACGCCAGTTTGGATTGGCGAAAGAGGGCACCAGCGGTGGAGGGCACGCCCTTGCGTGACAGCAGGCGTACATAGAGTTTCTGGCTATCGGTATCGAGTGCGCAGAAGCACTGGTGGAAACACCGCTCTTCGTCAGACAGCAGCGCGTCATAACGCGTTACCACAAATTCCACGAGGGCGTGGAAATTGCTTAGGTAATAGTCTGGTGCCAGTTCGACGGGCTCGGCCATGGGAGTTTCGCTAGGGAAATCAATTGCTGTTGAAGGGTATGGACGCCATCCAGGGGCTGTATGGTTATACAGCATGTGTGGAAGTGGGACAAACTTCACATCGACCGCTGAGCCATGCACAGTTCACTGGCGCTTGGCCCCGGAATATCGTTACTCTCATATACCGATCTAGAGACGGTATAGCACCGGTCCTCAGTAGGATCCGGAAAATAAAACTAAGGAATGACAGATGGAGCAAACCCGGCACGTATGGCGTACACACAAGGCGGGTGCGATCAGCAATCTACGGCTGCTAGAAGAGCCGCTTGCGCCCCTCGCCAGTGGCCAGGTGCGCGTGGCGGTGAAATCCGTCGGGCTTAATTTCGCGGATATTTTTGCACTGACTGGTTTGTATTCCGCGACACCGGAAGGGAGTTTTATTCCCGGGCTGGAATTTGCCGGGGTGGTGAGTGAGGTAGCCGCAGATACGCAAACGGATCTAAAGGTGGGAGACCGTGTGTACGGTTGTACCCGTTTTGGTGGCTATGCCACCGTGATCGATGTACCCGCACAACACTGCCGCAAGGTCCCAGATACCTGGAGTTTTGCCGAGGGTGCTGCCTTTCCCGCCCAGAGCCTCACGGCTTACTATGCGCTGACCAATCTGGCGGCGGTAAAGCCGGGGCAGCAGGTGTTGATTCAAAGTGCTGCCGGCGGTGTGGGTTTGCAGGCGATGCGCATGGCGGAGCAGATGGGGGCCATCCCCATCGGCACGGTCAGTTCAGAAAATAAGCGTGAGTTTCTCGCCGCGCAGGGTTTTACCGATGTGATTGTGCGCGGTGACCATTTTGCCGATCAGTTAAAGTTGCAGTTGAGCGGTCAACCGCTGCACGCGGTGCTCGATGGCATTGGTGGCAAGCTCCAGCAGCAGTGCTTCGCCGCACTTGCGCCGACCGGACGCCTGGTGGTGTTCGGTGCGGCGGAATTTACCCCGGGGGACAAGCCCAACTGGCTAAAAGCAGCCTGGCTGTACCTGAAGCGTCCGCGCTATGACGTGATGGATATGATCAGCACCAACAAATCCGTATTGGCATTTAACCTGATCTGGTTGTGGCAGGAGCAGGCGCTGTTCGATGAGCTGCTGAGCGGCTGCGCAGGTCTGAGTTTGCCCGCGCCCCATGTTGGTCACGAATACGACTTTGCACACGCCCACGATGCCATCGAGTGCCTGCGCAGTGGCAATTCCATCGGCAAGGTGGTGCTGAATATCAGCAGCTAAACTTTACGCTGACGGAATTTTGCTGCATGGCATCGCCACACGAGACGCTACTGCCCACGCTTAGTGGGAGTGGCGTCCCACCGGGTGCTCGTCGAGAATCCGTACGTATTCCTCTTCGGTTTCCATTACCGCGCCAGTATCCAGCTGGCTCACCGTATTGCGGTAGATTTCCTGCCACGGGGTTTGGTTTACCAGTGGCAGTGCTTGCAGTGCATTCCGGCGCTCCGCCAGCTCCGCGTCCGAGACCAGTACATCCACCCGGTGGTTGGCAATATCCACACGAATCTGATCGCCGGTTTTAACTAGTGCGATACCGCCACCAGCGGCTGCTTCCGGTGCAATATGCAAAATAGACGGGCTGCCGGAGGTGCCACTCTGGCGGCCATCACCCAGCGTCGGCAGGCAGGTGATGCCCTGCTTAACCAGTCGCTTGGGCGGCAACATATTGACGACTTCGGCGGAGCCCGGGTAGCCGATCGGACCGACGTTGCGAATCGCGAGTATGCAGTGCTCGTCGATATCCAGAGCGGGGTCATCGATACGTGCACGGTAGTCTTCCGGGCCATCAAATACGATAGCGCGTGCGATAAAGCACTGGGGGTGATCTGGGTGCGACAGATATTTCTCACGGAACGCGTCGGTGATCACCGATTTCTTCATTAACCCGGAGTCGAAGAAGTTGCCGCGCATAATCGCGAAACCGGCTTTTTCCATCAGCGGTTCTTCGGTGGGGAAAATGACATCGCGGTTGCGCACACGGAAACCTTCACAGTTGTGTGCGATGGACTTGCCGGTGACGGTATTCTGGTTGCCGTCAATCAGGCCGTCGGCAATCATTTGGCGGAGCAGTGCCGGCACACCACCGGCGCGGTAGAACTCCTCGCCAAGGTATTTACCGGCGGGCATACAGTTCACCAGTAATGGAATATCTTCCCCATACTGCTGCCAGTCGTCCATGCTCAGCTCCACACCCTTAAGAGTGCGCGCCAGCGCCAGCAGGTGCACAAGTGCATTGGTAGAACCTCCGAGCGCACTGCACGCCACCACCGCATTGATAAACGACTGACGGGTGAGAATATCTGAAGGTTTCAGGTCCTCGAACGCCATTTCCACGATGCGACGGCCGGTGTGGTATCCCATCTGGGCGCGCTCTTTGTAGGGCGCGGGAATGGCCGCACAACCGGGCAGAGACATACCCAGTACTTCCGCCAAAGAGTTCATGGAAAGTGCGGTGCCCATGGTGTTGCAGTGGCCAACGCTGGGTACGGATTCTGCGGATGCATCCATAAAACCCGCGTAATCTAACTCACCCTTGGCCAGGCGCTCACGGTTTTGCCAGATGGCAGTGCCGGAGCCAACACGTTCTTCGTGTTCCTGTTCTTTGGAATCCCCATCCCCTTCACAGCTCACCGGTTTCCACCCGTTCAGCATGGGGCCACCGGAATACACGATGGCGGGCAGGTCCAGTTGCAGGGCGGCCATCAGGGTGGCCGGGGTAGTTTTGTCGCAGCCGGTGGTGAGCACTACCGCATCGATAGGATAACCGTGCAGGGTTTCGATTAGCCCCAGTGTGGCGAGGTTGCGATCGAGCGCGGCTGTCGGCCGGCGGCCCTGCTCAAAGATCGGGTGCACCGGAAATTCCATGGGAATACCGCCGGCATCGCGGATACCGTCTTTTACACGCTGGGCGAGATCCTTGTGGTGACGGTTGCACGGGGTCAGGTCACTGCCGGTCTGGGCAATGCCGATGATCGGCTTACCCGACTGCAGCTCGTCCCGGGTCAAGCCGAAATTGAAATAGCGTTCCAGGTACAACGCCGTATGGTCGGCGTGTGCCTTGTCATCAAACCAGCGGGCGCTGCGAAACGGACGGGCGGGTTTTTTGCTGGAATCGCTCATAGTTAAATTGGCTTACTAGTTATTGCTGAAAAATTAACAGCGCAGTGATACTGCTAGTCGGGATGAAAAATGGGTTATGCTGTCGAGACAGACTTGCCTTAGTCAAAATAACAATTTCAGCGGGTCGAAATAAAAATAACAATGCAGGAATTTTAGGTGTCTATCACCGAATTCGATACCCGCTGGCGTCAATGGATCCAGACCAATATTGCGCGCGGCTGTGAACTCAGCGAGCTCTACCGGATTCTGTTGGCGAATAAATTTTGCCCCCGTCTGGTGACGCGTACACTCAATTATGCTCCCATAAACTCACAAATTACGGGAAGTAGCAATAAAAACAATACCAGCTGGTCACCCAGCCAGGGCGAAATCGCCGCCGCGCTCGTACAGCCCAAGGGTGCCACGTCGATCGACACGCAGGGCAAGTTGCAACTTTTCACACTAGACAATTTGTTAAGCGCCGCCGAGTGCCGTCAGCTCATCCACTTCATTCGACCAAATCTCCGCCCATCAACTACCACCAATACAGCGGATCAATATCGCGGTTATAGAACTAGCCGAACCTGCGATTTAGGTCTGTTGCAAAAACAACTGACAGAAGTTGTGGATCAACGTATCTGCCATGTCCTTGGCATCCATTGGAGTTATTCAGAATCAATCCAGGCACAGTGGTATAGCGAAGGACAAGAGTTCAAATCACATACAGATTATTTTGAGCCGGACAGTGATGAATATCGCCGCTTTGCCAGCGACAGAGGCCAGCGCACCTGGACATTTATGATTTATCTGAACGGCGATTGCGAGGGAGGCGAGACTCGGTTTACCAGACTGAACCGAAGTTTCCAGCCGCAGACCGGCCAAGCGGTGATTTGGAACAGCTTGGATAAAAACGGATTGCCGAACCCGGACAGTATGCACTGTGGCATGCCAGTAACCCGTGGTGAAAAGGTAATTCTTACCAAGTGGTTTCGCACGCGGGGGTCAGGGGAGCAATTTTTGCGCTGAATCGAATGGTGGCTCAATTAATTATATGACCTCCTGCATCCAGTTGCTCCCGCTGCGCGTCTAAATGGTCGATTTGATCCATTTGTAGGAACTAGAGAGAAAACCAATGATGACTCGAGCAGTACTCCTGGCCGCCATGTTCACCAGCCTTAGTGGATGTGTGTCGATCAATGTTACCGATAGCGGCCAGAATGGCTACAGCAATAGCTGTAACCGCACTGCCTATCTGGTACAGAGCGGTTCGCTACGTAGTGACGGTGCCATGGCTAGTTACCGTGCGGCATACGCCGAGCAGATAGAAGACTACGATGGCCAGGTTCTGACACAGCAATCACCCAGTGCGGTACTGCAAGGCAACCAGTCCGGTGCCGAAGTGTTAATGCTGACGCGCTTCCCCTGCGAAAACCGCGCAAAAGCATTCTGGCGCAGTCAAGGCAACGCCGAGTTAGCAGTGCTCCGCGAGCAAGCCGGTGATCTGACGGTAGCCATCTATGAGCGTGGCTTACACGTCAATTTCTAGGCAACTCTTGGGCGCCGCCTTGCGCCTGAACATCCATGCTTAAATAGCGCGGCCGCACCATTTATGGCGCGGCCGTTTTTTTATCTGATCTTTAAATCTCCGGGCAAAGACAACTGTTCAGGTGATTCATATTTTCCCCCTGGTTGTTTGCTTGCGCGATGCAGTCCTCATAAACATGGGGACATCAGATTCAGAAAACGGAGCCACTGACGGGTTTGTTTCAAGGTGAGGCTATTTCTGTCTTACTGGCGAAATACATTTATATTTTTTGAAAACGGCGCCAATTTGGTGGATTTGACGCCGTTATTATAACTGTATGCACTAGTTCTATTGACTTTAGTTTGGTTTAGAACCGAAGGTTGCTTGGGTCTGAAGAGGTATCCAACTCAATAATAAATGTAAGGCTAGGTTTATGAAAAAAACCGCTCTCTCAGTATCAATCAAAACAGTTCTGTCTCTGTGTCTATTAGCATCACCGGGTATCGCACTTGCGCAAAGCGGTTCTGCTATGGATAACGCAAACAGCAATGCAAAGTTCAAGCGCTGCGGAACCAAACACCCCTCGATTCAGGAAGCGGCGCTGAAAGAACAGCACTTTACCGCTATGCGGGGCAAACCGGGTAGTGGAGATGGCGGCGGTTACACACCGCGCCCGGCCGGCTCGGTGAGTGTCGACGTGCATTTCCATGTGATCACTGACAGTTCCAATAATGGCGCACTCTCCAGTGGCGAGATCAACTCGCAGATGGCCGTGCTCAACGATGCCTATGCGGGCACGCCGTTTACGTTCAATCTGGTTGCAACCACGGTAACCGCGAACAATGCCTGGTACAACGTTGGCTATAACACTGCTGCTGAGCAGGACATGAAAACTTCCCTGCGTCAGGGCGATGCCGGCACGCTGAATATCTACGCGGCGAATATTGGCGATGGTCTGCTTGGATGGGCCACTTTCCCGAGCAGTTACGCTTCCGCTCCGCTGGATGACGGTGTAGTGATTTTAACCGGCTCAATGCCTGGCGGTGATGCGGCCCCATACAATGAAGGGGATACGTTGACCCATGAAGTCGGGCACTGGCTGGGTCTGTACCACACCTTCCAGGGAGGATGCTCCGGCAGTGGCGATTATGTTGCCGACACACCTGCGGAAAAGTCTCCGGCCTACGGATGTCCGGTAGGGCGCGACTCTTGTACAAAGGGTAAAAACGCAGATGGATTGGATCCGATCACGAACTTCATGGATTACACTGACGACAGCTGTATGTATGAATTTTCTGAAGGTCAGTCCGCGCGTGCCGATGAGCAAAGTAGTACCTACCGCGGTTTGTAATTGTTGTACGGGGGGCTAACACCCCCCGATATCCTGTTACCTATGAATACCAATACCATCCGCAATTTCAGTCTCGCTTGTATGCTCAGTCTCGTGGCCCCATTGGAAGTGGCCGCGCAACGGCTTGCCGTCCCTGAATACGTTACCTGTGACAGGAATCAGCTGACTTCCTGGCAAGGTGAAATAACGCGAGTAACTCGCCAGGGCAATGGCATCGATCTCGCGATCGCAACTGATTACGGTACCAGCGAGTCCCTGACAATGACCGGGGCAAGCTGGGAAGAAGTTCTGGCACAGTTTCGCCTTGCAGGGCGGCCCTTTAGGGCTGACGACTGGGATCGGCTCTTCGATACCGAGGGTAATCACCAGCCCGGATTGCGTGCGATTGTCTGGTTGTGCCAGGCTGCGGATCAGCAGCCTATCGTAAACTGGCAGCTTCCTGGTCGTTGAAGGCTTGCAATCATTTATGCGATATAAAAAAGCCCGGACACATTAATGTCTGGGCTTTTTTATAGCTGGCCTAGCTACTCCGCAGTTTGTTGTTGCGCAAGTTTACTCAGCCATTTTTACAAGCATAGCTCCAGCTAATTCTTGAATCAGCCGGCCTGCAGTGCATCCAGGCGCAGGCAGGCACTCTGGTGATCGGCACTACCGCTGAGGCTGGGCACCTGCTCGGCACAGCCCGCATCAGCATGGGGGCAGCGAGTGCGGAACACGCAGCCACTGGGCGGATTGATGGGGGACGGCAGTTCGCCTTCCAGCAGCTGGATGTCTTTTCCCTTCTCAATATTGGGGTCCGGAATCGGCACCGCCGACATCAGCGCCTGGGTGTACGGGTGCTGGGGATCGGCGAACAGCGCGTCCGCGGTTCCCACTTCCACGGCATTACCCAAATACATCACCACCACGCGGTCGGAGATGTGTTTCACCACCGACAGGTCATGGGCAATAAAGATCAGCGACAGGTTCATTTCCCGCTGCAACTGCTTGAGCAGGTTGACCACCTGCGCCTGAATGGAAACATCCAGCGCGGATACCGGCTCATCACAGATGATCAGCTTCGGCTCCAGGATCAGTGCGCGCGCAATACCGATACGCTGGCACTGGCCGCCGGAGAATTCGTGGGGGTAGCGGTTGACCAGATTGGGCAGCAGGCCCACCTTCATCATCATCGCTTGTACCCGGTCACTGACTTCCTGCTTGGGAATGTCTGGGCGCAGGGTACGCAGGGGTTCGGCAATAATATCGCCGATGGTCATACGCGGGTTCAGGGAAGCCAGCGGATCCTGAAAGATCATCTGGATATCCGAGCGAGTCGCGCGCAGCGCCTTGTCGTCCAGCTCGGTGAGGTCCTGACCCAGCCACAGCACGTTGCCGTCGGTGGCCTTGATCAGGCCGATGATCGCCCGTGCCAGGGTGGACTTACCACAGCCGGATTCGCCCACCACACCCAGGGTCTCACCCGCATACAGTTGCAGGTCGACTCCGTTCACTGCTTTCAGGTTGGCTGGCTTGGTCCAAGGCCAGGCATTTTCCTTCTTGATCTGGAAATGCACTTTCAGGTCCTGCACATCCAGCAGCAATTCTTTTTTTGCAACAGTCATTAGCTGGCCTCCAGAATCTGATTGGCATCTGCATGGCAAGCACGCAGGCGTTCGGCATCAAAATTGTGCAGTGCTGGTGCCTCCTGGCGGCAGCGGTCCTGCACCCGGTGGCAGCGTTCCTGGAACGGGCAGCCGGTAGGTAGGCTTAACAGGTTGGGTGGGTTGCCGGGAATAGTCGGCAGCTCTTCGCCGACGCTGTCCAGCCGTGGAATGGCTTTGAGCAGGCCTTCACTGTAGGGGTGGGTCGGGCGATAAAAAATATCGTCCGCGCTGCCGTATTCCATGGTGCGGCCGGCGTACATCACCAGTACCTTGTCGCAAGCGCCGGCAACAACGCCCAAGTCATGAGTGATCATGATGATGGCGGTATTGAAGTCGCGCTTCAGTTCGTTCAGCAGCGCCAGGATCTGCGCCTGTACGGTAACGTCCAGCGCTGTGGTGGGCTCGTCGGCAATCAGCAGTTCCGGGCTGCACAACAGCGCCATGGCAATCATCACGCGCTGGCGCATACCACCGGAGAATTCGTGCGGGTACATGTTGAGGCGCTTTTGCGCTTCAGGGATTTTTACTGCATCCAGCATGCGCACGGCTTCCGCGAGCGCTTCTTTCTTGCTCATACCCTTGTGCTTCACCAGCACCTCGGCCAGCTGATTCCCCACTTTCATATAGGGGTTCAGGGAGGTCATTGGGTCCTGGAAAATCATCGCGATTTTTTCTGCGCGAATTTTGTTTAGTTCACGCTCCGGCAAGCCGAGGATTTCCTGTCCCTTGAATTTGGCGCTGCCGCTGACGATGCCGTTTTTGGCCAGCAAACCCATCATGGAAAACACGGTCTGGGTTTTACCCGAGCCGGATTCGCCAACAATGCCCAGTGTTTCACCGGCGTTCAGCGAGAAGTTCAGGTTGTTGACGGCGGT
Organism: Microbulbifer agarilyticus; assembly: GCF_019800665.1. Lineage (GTDB taxonomy): Bacteria > Pseudomonadota > Gammaproteobacteria > Pseudomonadales > Cellvibrionaceae > Microbulbifer > Microbulbifer agarilyticus_C. Next base: position 66,276 of record NZ_JAHVKO010000004.1, on the reverse strand, counting down.
TACCGCCCCTTCCGGCGTGGTGAATTCCACGCGCAGGTCTTTCACATTCAATAAAGTCATGGCGCAGCTCCTTAGCGATCTTTCGGGTCCAGCGCATCGCGCAGGCCGTCGCCGATAAAGTTAAAACAGAACAGGGTAGTGACCATAAATACGGCCGGCACAATCAATTGCCACAGGGCAATTTCCATGGTCTGCGCGCCTTCGTTCAACAGCGAGCCCCAGGAGGTCATCGGCTCCTGTACACCCAGGCCGAGGAAACTGAGGAAAGATTCAAACAGGATCATCTGCGGGACCAGCAGCGTTGCATACACCGCAACAATACCGAGCACGTTGGGCACGATGTGGCGGGTGATCATCGCCCACTTGGAAACACCGTACACGGTCGCCGCTTCGACAAATTCCTTGCCCTTGATGCTCAGAGTCTGGCCGCGCACGATGCGCGCCATATCCAGCCAGCTCACCGCGCCAATGGCGATAAAGATCAGCAGGATGTTGCGACCGAAAAACGTCACCAGCAGGATGACGAAGAACATAAACGGGAAGGAATAAAGGATTTCCAGGGTGCGCATCATCACGCGGTCGGTACGGCCGCCGACAAAACCGGCAGTGGCGCCGTACAGGGTGCCGATCAATACTGCCACCAGTGCACCCATCACGCCGACCATCAGCGAGATACGCCCGCCCATGGCGGTGCGCACAAACAAGTCGCGACCGAGGGAGTCAGTACCGAAGAAATGGCCACTGGCCACCGACGGTGCCGCGTGCATTGCACCCCAGTCCACCTCGTCAAACGCGAACTGGCTGAGCATTGGCCCGGCAAAAACAAACAGGGTGATAAACCCGAGGATCACCAGGCTGGTGAGCGCGGCGCGGTTATTGAAAAAACGACGGCGGGCATCGTCCCACAAGCTGCGGCCCTTGACCTCCAGCTGTTCGGAAAAGTTTTCGACCGCTTCTTTATTGGCTGTTGTGGATAACATCTCGTAAGCCTCTGGTTATGCGTAGCGGATTTTGGGGTCGACCACCGCGTACAGGATGTCGACGATGGCATTGAAGGTAATGGTCAGGGCGCCAACCAGAATGGTCAGCCCGAGCACCATGGAATAATCGCGGTTCAGCGCGCCGTTCACAAACAGCTGGCCGATACCGGGTAAACCGAAAATGGTTTCGATCACTACCGAGCCGGTAATAATCCCCACCAAGGCCGGGCCGAGGTAGGAGAGCACCGGCAGGATTGCCGGACGCAAGGCATGGCGTACGATGATGTAGGGCATCGATAGGCCCTTGGCCTTGGCGGTGCGAATAAAGTTGGAGTTCAGCACCTCGATCATGCTGCCGCGCATAATCCGCGAGATGGAGGCGATGTAGTAAAGGGACATACCCATTACCGGCAGTATCACATACTGTGCTGCGCCGTTATGCCAGCCGCCCGCGGGTAGCAAGTCGAGCCCAATGGCAAAAATCAGTACCAGCAGCGGTGCCAGTACAAAACTGGGGATCACCACCCCAGCCATGGCGCTGGTCATAATGGTGTAGTCGAGCCAGGTGTTCTGGCGCAGGGCGGCGATGGTGCCGAAGGTAATCCCGAAGGTCACCGCCACAATAAATGCCAGCAGGCCGATTTTCAGGGAAACCGGGAATGCCTGCGCGACCAGTTCATTAACCGTGAAGTCCTTGTATTTAAACGAGGGCCCCAGGTCGCCCTGCAACAGGCCGCCAAGGTAACTGAAATATTGTTCGTGCACCGGTTTGTCGAAACCGTATTTGGCTTCGATATTTGCCATCACTTCTGGGGTCATGGCGATTTCGGCGGAGAAGGGATTTCCCGGCGCAAAGCGCATCAGGAAAAAAGAGACGGTAATCAGGATAAACAGCGTGGGAATGGCTTCCAGCACGCGCTTGGCGATAAATCTCAACATAAGCGTCTTCTGTTATAGCTTTAGTTTGGAACGTACTTGTTCTGAAGCGCTTCCATACCTCTTGGGAACTTTGGGTTCCCCTGGAATTGAAAAAGCCCGGGAACCACAACGGGTTCCCGGGCTTTTAATCAATTAGTGCTCGATGATCCACATGTCCTTGGAGTAGTAGTTATCCAGTGGATCTGCGGCGTAACCACCCACATGCGGCTTCACCATATGCTGGATCACGTACTGGTAAATAGGCGCGATCGGCATATCTTCGGCAAGGATCTCTTCTGCCTGTGCGTAGTATTCCGCACGCTTGTTAACATCCAGTTCCTTGGAGCTTTTTGCCAGCAACTCATCGTATTTTGTATTGCTGTATTTTGAATAGTTACTGCCGCCATCGGTCAGCAACAGTTTCAGCATGGTGGACGGCTCGTTGTAGTCGCCGATCCAGCCGGCGCGGGCAATATCAAAGTCGGTATTGGCGCGCGTGTCCAGATAGGTTTTCCACTCCTGGTTTTCCAGGGTGACATCCACATTACCGAGGGTCTGCTTCCACATGGCAGTGATCGCCACTGCGACCTTCTTGTGATTGTCGTTGGTGTTATACAGCACGCTGAACTTGAGCGGGTTTTGTGCGTTGTAGCCGGCTTCGGCGAGCAGTTCCTTGGCCTTGGCCACGCGCTCGGCCTGGGTTTTCTGGCTCCACGCGGTAGGCGGTGCATCAAAGCCTTTTACCACGCCCGGGGTCAGGTGGAAGGAGGGTTCTTCGCCACGACCCATCACCTTGTACGCCATGATTTCGCGATCGATGGCATAGGCCAGCGCCTTGCGCACGCGCGCGTCATTAAACGGCGGTTGGGTGGTGTTGAACTCGTAGTAGTAGGTACCGATATACGGTGTGGTTTTTACTTCATCGCCGCGCTCTTTGCGCAGGCGGTTGATGTGCTCGATGGGGATGTCGTAAGCGAAGTCGATCTCACCCGCCTCGTAGCGTTTCAGTTCTGCGTTGGGAGAAGCAATCGGCAGGCTGCGTACTTTCTGCAGTTTGACGTTGGCGGCATCCCAGTAGTTTTCACTCTTCACATACTCGATGCGCTCGTTCACCACCCATTCGGTCAGTCGGAATGCGCCGTTGCCGACAAAGTTGCCGACGCGGGTCCACTGGTCGCCGTATTGCTCAACGGTACCCTTGTGTACCGGCGAGGTAGAGGCGTGTACCAGCATGGAGACGAAGTAGGGTACCGGTGCTTCCAGGGAAACCTTGAAGGTGTTTGCATCTACCGCTTCTACACCGAGGCTTTCCACGGGTTGCTTGCCTTCGGTAATGTCCTGGGCATTTTTCACCTTGCCGGCGGCCAGGTACCAGGCGTACTTGGAGGCGGTGGCCGGGTCTACCAGGCGGCGCCAGGAGTAGACGAAGTCTTCTGCGGTCACCGGATCACCATTGGACCACTTGGCGTCCTCGCGAATCTTGAAGAAGTAATGCTGGTTGTCGGTGGTCTCCCAGCTCTCCGCAACACCCGGGCGCACGCCGCCGTCAGCGGATGCGATTACCAGTGTCTCCAGCAGGTCGCGCAGCAGCGCGGATTCCACGGTGCCGGAGATCTTGTGTGGGTCGAGAGTCTCTGGTTCAGAGCCGCCACCGCGTACCAGGGTCTGGTCAGCGGCAAGCTTGGTTGGGTCCAGTTTGACCGCCGCTTGCTTGTTGGTTTCGGTGCCGGAATCGGTGGGCGCGCCGCAACCGCCGAGTGCAAGCAGCGCTGCCAGTAATGGCCCGGTATGCCAGAGACGGCTGCGTTTCAGCTGAAGATGGGGAAGCATTGTTCTTTCCTCAACGGTTCCTGTAGGAACCTGTGCTTATTTTGTGACTTTGGTTCGTCGATTTATTAGTTGGTCAGAATTTATACATCAGACCGTCGCAAAAAGTTCCGCGTTACCCACAGAAAATACCGGTCTTGTCATTCAATTGCTAGGTATAGCAAAAGGTGGCGACTCCCGCCGGGCGGATTTCGTGGGTTGGCCGTCCTCCTTCCATGAGGCAGCCAGAAAAACGGACGAATGTGCTACTCGCCTTGTCGTAACAGGCCTTCCTATCACCGCAACTGATACCCCAGCGCACCAATAAACCGGTCGCGATCCTCTACCCAAAACGTGCTTTTCCCGTACACTCGAAGTGGGTGATCTAGTTACGTACCCAAAGCCTATAAAAATACTTTGAACACATACTCAAGGATGTTTTATGTTGCTACGTACCGCTCTCGCCGCATGTTTAGGGATCATTTCAGTATTCGCTCTGGCCGATGACAGCGAGCCCAAAGCGAGCCCCGTCCAATCAGCGGCTGTCTCCGCCGACAAGAATGTCTATTCCCACTTCTTCCGCGACGCGCTCAAGGGCGCCGACGTTGTTGCTTATTACAGCCTCAAGCCCGGTGAAAAAGCGGTAAAAGGTTCCGCCAGCATCACCTATGAATGGGGTGATGTGACTTGGCGTTTCGCCACACGAGAAAACCGCAACCTGTTTGCCGCAGACCCTGCAAAGTACGTGCCCGCTTACGGCGGTCACTGTGCCTACGCCATGTCCAAGGGTTTTGAAGCGCCGCCGCGCCCGGACAGCTGGGTCATCATCGATGGCAAGCTGTACCTCAACAACAATGCCAAGTCGTTCGAAATTTGGGAAAGGGATACCGCAGGCAATATCAGCAAGGCCGACGAGGCTTGGACGGAAATCAACAGCGCAGAGTGAAGCCTGCGACGCAAAGCACGATGCTAAAAGTTAGCCCCGTGTGTTTGCGTGAGAAGGTTAGTTTTCTCTGCTAAATGCCGTCGATGTCTTGCTCGCTGCGGATGGTCAGCTCCAGTGCAGCTGTACCCTGAGCGGCCCTGTATCGTCCCCGAGTCCACACATTTCTTCGTAGGGTGTGCGCTGCTCCAGCCACACTTCATCGTAAGCGCGGGGGTTCAGGTAATCCTTGATTTCCTCAAGGCAATGAAACTGCATGGGCCTTTTATTGCGGTCCTCAAGAGGGTGAACACCGTTCTCATCGATGGTGTTTACCAAGTACGTCTGTCCTTCCAGCGAGATGATCTGCAGATTCATATTGCCTCCCTCGGCGGCTCAATCGGTATGTTGAGCCGCACTTACACAGTTAAAGCTTAATGTGGTGCTTCAGGCACAAACAGGTTCCCGCGATAGTCACTGTTCGCTGTGTGTTTATGCCTGACTTTTCGGTACTGCAACCTCCTTAAGTTTGTACGGTTACGCTTTGCCAGCGGATGATGCCTGGAAAATTCCGGCGCGTTGTTCGTTGCGGCTCAACCCTTCCTCTGCCGGTTTGCGGCAGGAGTAATAGAGCACCGCAATACCGGCAAACGCTGACAGGAAGGATCCGAGTAACACGCCCACTTTTACATTTTCCTGATACGCGGGCGGGTAGCCTTCAAATGCCAGGGTGCCGATAAACAGGCTCATGGTGAAGCCGACACCACACAGCAGCGCGACGCCGTACACATGGAGCCAGTTGGCGCCAGCGGGCAGACGGGCGAGGCCACTCTTAACGGTCAGCCAGGCGGTGGAAAATATCCCCACCTGGTTGCCGAAAAATAATCCGAGGGCGATGCCAAGGGTCACCGGGTTCAAGAGGCGCTCGAGGGAAAAACCACTCAGGGATACGCCGGCATTGGCGAAGGCAAATACCGGCAGGATCAATAATGTCACCCAGGGCAGCAAGCCGTGCTCCATGCGGTGCAGAGGCACGCGCGGCTTGGCACGGTTGACCCGCAGTGGGATAAACCAAGCGGTTAAGAAGCCGGCGAGCGTTGCATGCACCCCGGATTTCAACACCGCGATCCAGATGATGATGCCGATGAGTACATAGGGCGCCAGGTTGGTCACGCGCGCCCGGTTCAGCATAAACAGCGCCGCAAAGCCTGCGGAGGCTACGCCCAGCGACACCATGGAAAGATCGCTGCTGTAAAACAACGCGATAATCAGGATGGCACCGATGTCGTCAAAAATCGCTACCGACAGCAGAAACAGTTTCAAGCTCACCGGCAGGCGTTTGCCGAACAGGGTGAAGACGCCGATGGCAAAGGCGATATCCGTTGCCGAGGGCACGGCCCAGCCGCGCATGGTTTCCGGGTTATCAAAATTGATTGCGGTGTAGATAAGCGCGGGAAACGCCATACCGGCGACTGCAGCCAGGCCGGGCAGTATCACCTGGTCTTTGGAAGACAGGTGGCCCTCCAGCACTTCGCGCTTTATCTCCAGTCCCACGAGCAGAAAGAACAGCGCCATCAGTCCATCGTTGACCCACAGCAACAGCGGCTTCTGGATCGAGAAGTCCCCGAAGATCACCGCAACGGTGGTGTTCAGTCCGTCGAAGTAAAACCCTTGTAGTGCCGAGTTCGCCAGCAGCATGGCGATCAGCGCGGCGGAAACCAGCAGTATCCCGCCGAAAGATTCGTGCTCAATAAATTTTCGTACAGCAGTCATTGCTGTTTGTCCTCCATGATTGCCCCGGGCACGCAAGGTGCTCGGGGCGTAACGCGCTTTGTTTGCGATTACTTACGCGAACTGCGTGTGAATGTATGTGGCGATCGAGAGATAGATGGGGATGCCGATCAGCACGTTGAACGGGAAGGTGATCGCCAGTGAAGCGGTCAGCGGCAGGCTCAGGTTGGCTTTTGGCAGGGCGACGCCCAGTGCCGCCGGTGCCGCGATATACGAGGCGCTGGCGCCGAGCGTTGCCAGCAGCGCAACGCCACCGGTGGAGAAGTCCATGCTCACTGCGAGCAGACCACCGACGGTCGCGCCGATGAGCGGCATGACGATGGCAAAGCTGGTGAGGAAGGCGCCGTTGCGCACCACTTCCGGGAAATACCGCGCGGCCTGGCGGCCCATGTACAGCAGGAACAGAGCCAGCGCACCGTGGAAGGCGGTCTCGAACATCGCCATGACCTTCGCACTCCCCTCGACACCCGCCAGCCAGCCGATCAGCAGGCCACCCAACAGCAAGACACAGCCCTGGTTCAGCAACAGGCTGCGCCAGTTAAGTGCCGATGCTTCGGCGCCGCGGCGGCTGGCCAGATAGATACCGAGGGCGATGGCGGGGACTTCCAGCAGTACCACAAACAGCGGGAAATACGCCTCGTAATCGACACCGCGGCTCTCCAGCAGTGCCACCGCAACCGCAAAGGTCCCGACACTTACGGAACCGTAATGCGCCGCCGTCGCCGCGGCATCCGTGCGGTCCCACTGCCCAAACTTGCGCAGAATCGGGTAGGCAATAAAAGGCAGCGCCAGCCCCAGCAGCAGTACTACCAACGCCTGGGGTATAAGGCGCGCACTGGCATGCTCACTCAAGGCGACGCCGCCCTTTAAACCGATCGCCAGAAGCAGGAACAGGGTCAGGCCCTGGTACAGCCCCCGCGGGAATTCAATACGGCCGCCGATCAGCGTGGCGGCCATACCGAACAGAAAGAACGCTACGACAATATCGATGCCCATTTAGCGCGCACCCTCACCGGCTGGCGCTGAATTCGCTAGATAGGGCAGGCGCGCCGGTACCGCGCGGGCGCGTTTGACCATCGGCACAATCAGGCTTGCGAGATTGAGCAGGCACAGGCCCGCACCCACCGCCGCCAGTGCCCAGCCGATAATGCCGACCGTGGCGAGTGCCGCGCCGAGGCCGAGAACCGTGGCGCCGCAGAAAAGACCAAACATCCGTTGCTGTTTTTGCATATTGCTTACCCTTTGAGTGGTTGATGCACCCTGTGAGAGGTGTGACCGATGCTGAATTGGCGGTAAGTATGTGAGCTGTTATGCATAAACAAAAATAGATATTATCTAAGGCTAAATTAGATAAACATTTATATATCCAAAGATGAGGAGAGTGGCGCCGATGAGTCGATTACACGCCCGTGTGGGGACCATCCGCCAGCTGGAGATCCTGTGTGCGCTCAAGGATCACGGCAGCGTGATGGCCGCCGCCAAGGCCCTACACCTGACCCAGCCCACGGTATCCATGCAGCTGCGCAAGCTGTCGGAAGCGGTGGAGATGCCGCTGTATTTCCAGGTGGGCCGGCAAATCCAGCTGACCGATGCGGGCCTTGCGGTGGTCGCCAGTGCGCGGGAAATTCTCTCGTGCTTTGAACGCTTGGATATGAATCTCACCAAGATGCGCGGACTGACGGCCGGTACCCTGCGCATCGCCGTGGTCACCACCGCCAAGTACTTTATTCCGCACCTGATCGGCGATTTCTGCCAGCTGTATCCGGATATCAACGTGGAACTGAAGGTGGGCAACCGCGAGCAGATTTCTGCGCGTATGGCCGAGGGCATCGACGACTTCTGTGTGTTCAGCCACCCACCCAAGAAAGCCGAATACCTGCTCACCGAATTCCTGCCCAATAACCTGGTGGCCATCGCCCCGCGTGGACATGCCCTGAGCAAGGCCGGCCGTATCCCGCTGCAGGAATTTGCCCGCGCGCCGGTACTGATGCGCGAGCAGGGCTCCGGTACCCGCTATGCCATCGAGCGGCATATGGAAAAACACAACTGCGACCTGAATGTGCGCATGACCATCGAAAGCAACGAGGCCGTCAAGCATATGGTGATGTCGGGCATGGGGGTGTCGATCCTGTCCGAGCACGCCTTGAGTGTGGGTGATTCTTCTGGCCTGGTGGTGCTTGATGTGGAAGACATGCCGATCAAAACCAACTGGTTTCTGGTGCGCTCGCGCAGCCGCCCGATCTCCCCGGTGGCCGAGGCGCTGCTGGATTATGTGAAGCAGGAAGATCGCCTCGCCCAGCTGACCACAATGCTGCCGGGGGAGTGACAACGTATTACGGAATTGGCCAAGGCAGCTGATAGAAAGCGGCCATTGCAGCGCGGGTTGGCAATGACTAAGGTGGGGAACGCATAACTATAATCAGACAGAGGTCCACTGCCGTGGAAACAACCGTGGAACGCCAGCAAACCGAGACCCCAAAATCTGCCCCCGGGTCCAAAGCCGAATCGACATCCAAGTCGGCGCCCAAGCCCAGCCGCTTGCGCATCGGCCGGCGCTATCGCCCCAGTCGCCTCGACGGCCCCTACGATGCCATCATTATTGGCTCCGGCATTGGTGGGCTGACCACCGGCACACTGCTGAGCGCAACCGGCAAAAAAGTGCTGGTACTGGAGCAGCATTACACCGCCGGTGGCATGACCCACGCCTACGATCGCAACGGTTACGAATGGGACGTGGGGGTGCACTACATTGGCGATGTGGGCGAGCGTCCCTCCATGAGTCGCCACCTCTACGATTTTCTCTCCGCCGGTGCCCTTAAATGGGCACCCATGGACCCCGCCTACGACCGGATTATTCACGGCGACAAACAGTCCGACCTGGTCGCCGGCCGCGAGGAGTTTATTCAGGAGCTGCTCAAGCGCTTCCCCAACGAAGAACCCGCGTTGCGTGAATATCTCAAACGCCTGGCGGAAGCCAACCGCTTTATGCCGATGCTGGTAACGGAAAAGGTGTTGCCGCGCTGGTGCGGGCCAATGATGCGTGCGCTGCGCCGCTGGCGGTTACCCGATTACGTATTTAAAACCACCCGCGAAGTCTTGCTGGAGCTCACCGACAACGAAGAGTTGATCGCGGTGCTAACCGGGCAATGGGGTGACAATGGCATGCCGCCGTCAGAAAGCAGCTTCGTGATTCACGCAATGATTGCCCGGCATTACCTGCACGGTGCCTATTACCCGGTGGGTGGCTCCAGCCGTATTGCCGAAACGATTATTCCGCAAATCCAGTCCACCGGCGGCGAGGTATTTACCTACGCAGAGGTGGAAACCATTCTGCTGGACGGCAACCGCGCCCGCGGCGTGCGTATGAAAGACGGTACCGAAATCGAAGCGCCCATCGTTATCTCCGGTGCCGGTGTATTCAATACCTTCGAACAATTGCTGCCGCACAGCGCGTCCGAGCGCGCCGGCTACGACCGTGACCTCAAGTCGGTCGAGCCTTCCATGTCCCACCTGTGCCTGTATATCGGACTGCAGCACACTGCCGAAGAGCTGGGGCTACCCAAGACCAACTACTGGGTCTACAGCAGCGCCGAATACGATCGCGACGTAAAAGCCTTTGTGGAAGATATGGAGGCGGACTTCCCCCTCGCCTATATCTCATTCCCCTCGGCAAAAGATCCGGACTTCCTGCGCCGTTACCCCGGGCGCGCCACCATCGAAATTGTCACTCCGGCGCGCTACGAATGGTTCAAACAGTGGGAAGAGGAGACCTGGGGCAAGCGCGGTGAAGAGTACGACGCACTGAAAGAAAAATTCAGCCGGCGTATGCTGGAGAAACTGTTCACCCATTTCCCACACCTGCGCGATAAGATCGACTACTACGAGCTGTCCACACCGCTATCCACAAAACACTTCTGTGCTTACGGCAGTGGCGAGATCTATGGCTTGCAACACGGGCCGTCGCGCTGGCAGCAGAGCTGGTTGCGACCAAAAACACGCATCAAAGGTTTGTATCTTACCGGGCAGGATATCGTCAGCTGTGGCGTCGGCGGTGCCATGTTTGGGGGTGTGATTACTGCACAGAGCATCCTCGGCTTACGTCGCGGCTTGCCGTTGCTACGCAAGGTGTTCTCTGGAAAGAAAGTAACTTTCCCGAGCGCTGTGCCGGTCGCCGCTGATACTTCAACGCAGTAACTGCTAGATCGCAAGCATATCGATTGCAATACGGAGTTCTTATGATCGCTCACAGGTAAACTGATCAGAAGAGCTCCCTATTTTCTCGGGCCTATAATCTATCCACGGGCTGAGTACCCCTTTGCCCGCACGCACGAACACATTATCAGTGCCAAAATCAGTGTCCTTGCCCCTGAGAGATAGCAGCTTAGCTCACCTCAATCTGGAGTCATACATCAGCTTCACCTCCAGTCGGTAAACTCCGTTTAGCTGGGAAACGATAGCTTTAATCTCTTCACGACTATAAACAACAGGTAGGCGCCACGTGTTGACACGTTGGTCTATCCCCAATACTCGCTTACATAGATAGGTAAGGGCATTGAGTGTTATACGTTGGATATTGACAGCGCAAATATAATCAAATACGAAATAACTGAGGAAAACTTCAACTTCGCAAGACAAATTCCACGGGGATGACGCAATTTATAATAATGAATAAATCGCTTTATCAAATGGATGTATGTTTGTTCTATTTGATAAGCGAGGGCCCGACTCATGTATATTACTATGGGCTCTCGGGATAAATTTATCTGATTTTTGTGGTTTGCGTTCAATAACTGTCAAGGCTCAATTAATGAGCTATCGCTCGTATCTCAGAATATTTTGTCCACGACATTGATTTTATTAGCGCGAAAACTCGATCAAAAGCCACACGTTGAATCAGCCGACTTACGCCAACGGCTCTTCTTTGCTAGTTGCTATTTGATCTGAAACATATAACCTACTGAAAATTAGTGATTTTCCAATCAAAAATATACCTTGGCTCAAGATCCAGAAACAGCGGTCAAGTGGATATAGAGCCTGTGGCTCATAAATGAACTGTTATGTGCTTTTATAGTTGAAAACCCAAATGTCGGGTCGATTACGGGTAAATTTCGTGGCCGACATTACATGTTTTAAGTCAATATCCTGTTTGACTGACAGCAAGAGATAGAAATGTGTATCTTAAACAATTAAGAAAGCGTCAAAAGTGGACTCAAGAACAGCTTGCAGAATTTAGTGGGCTGAATGTTCGTACTATTCAGAGGATCGAGAGCGGCAAAAAGCCTAGTCTGGAGTCTTTAAAATCTCTTGCTTCAGTATTTGAGGTTGATATTTCAATATTGGAACAGGAGATAGGCGTGATAGACAAAACAACAGATGATTGGAAAAAGCTTCCTTTATTATTTCGCATGAACTTTATAGGCTCAGAGTTTGGGTGGCTCGGTATGTCTAAGCGGGAAGACTGGGTTAAGGCGGAGAAGCAAGTAGCAGTCTTTTCCTTTATATTTGCGATAGGTCTACTTGTAGTAATGGCCTTGCAAGGAGAGTTCAAAACTGAAGCATTTATAGGCCCATTGTGGATATTGGTTGTCGCTTATGGTATCGCCAATGTAATTCGCGCGGGTGATCGCTACGAAATCTGGTAGTAAATAACAAAGTGTTGCAGGAGGTTTCCAAAGCTATACACCGTTTTGTGTAGTTCACGGCGTTCACATTTTACACAAAGCGGTGTGCTCCTCCGGTAGCCCTTGAACGCGGCGTTAGCATGCTCCCAACTAGATGAGATAATGCATCCGGACAATTTACTTCGGGTCTGGGTTGAAAAGGAGTGGCGTACCTCGTTCATCTTTAACGTGTCTCTCTATGGCCGGTAACCACTTTTGTTGATGGTTTGAGGTCAACATTAATCGATTTCAGGCCCAGAAATGACATGCTTTCAAAAAAATAACTAGTGAAGAAGCTGCGCAAATGGCATCCATCAGGCAATGGGCCAGGTTAATCTTTGTGTATCTGCTAATCCCGCTGACCCTTTTGGTTTGTGGCGGTGAGCTGGGTTGGTGGCAGGCTTGGTTATATTCCATGTTGATCTTGCTCACTGGTATTGGTGGCCACTATTGGGCTGAGCATCGACATCCAGGAATAATTTCAGCAAGGCAAAATAAGGAAATTTTTCAGGGAGCAAAGGCTTGGGATAAATTGCTGGCTCCAATGATGGCAGTTAGTATCGTGTTCCCTATGGTGATTGTGGCAGGGCTGGATCATCGTTATAGCTGGTCGCCGGAAATTCCGCTTTGGCTAAATGCGATTGGCTTTACCTTTATCACTTTAGGGTACATGTTCTCTGTATGGGCACTGGCTGAAAACCGGTTTTTCTACAGCGTCGTCTGTATTCGGTTGGACAGAGGTCATGTAGTGTGTGATACCGGCCCCTATCGAGCGGTTCGGCATCCTGGTTATGCGGGAAGTATCCTTGCACTATTTGGCATTGCTATTGCTCTGGGTTCGCTCTGGTCACTGATTCCAGCGCTAGTCGCGTCAATCATAACTGTTATTCGAACCATGCTTGAAGACCATACTTTGCAAGAAGAGTTGCCTGGTTATCGAGAGTATGCGCAACGGGTGCATTACCGTTTGATGCCAGGTGTTTACTGAATTTGGAAGGGTCGAATGAGATGCAGGCTATTCTGCTATCTTCGCAATTCTTTTTTGATGGTGGTAATTGCGGGAATAAATGCCCCTTAATGGTAACTGCTCAATGGAGCCCTCGATACACACAAGAATCGTAAGCTATGTTCTCGCGCTTATTTTTGCCACTTCAGGTGGTGCAAAATTATTGTCATTGCCATTCGAGGTTGAAGCATTTGAACGTTGGGGTTACTCCCCGGTTTTCATGTATACCATTGGTATACTCGAGGTGATTGGCGCGATTGGGTTGCTCGCTCCTCGGGTGTCCGCACTTGCTTCATTTTGTCTTGCCTTGCTAATGCTAGGCGCCATCACAACTCATCTGATTCATGGAGAGTGGCCCATGTTGGTTGTTGCGGTAGCTATAGCATTCGCTGCTGGGTGTCGTGGTTGGTCTGGTCGTGCGGATATTAGGAACCTAGTAGGTGCTTTTCGCTGATGAAAACGAAAAAGCAGCGGGCGTCACAAGATGCTAGAGATGGCTCTATTGAAGGAAAAAGGAAATTAAATGAAATATCGTGAACTGATGTCAGTGGGGCTACGAGTTTGCGGCGTGATATTGGTTTTTCTGGGGCTGCGAACTGTATCTAATCAATATATGTCCCTAGCAATGCTTTCTTTCAATGAAGATCCGAATATTCGATTTTATGCTGTTTTGACAGTAGTTCAGATTTTTCTGATTTTCTTCTTGGCCTTTGTATTTATTAAATTTCCAAATTTGCTAGCACGTAAACTGTTGCCTAGTGAGTGCGAAGAAAGCATTGAGCTATCCAAGAATGGACGGTACTTGCTCTCGGTAGCTTTTTGCATCATGGGTGTCTACATCCTCTCATGGGCAATTCCTGACTTAATCAATAACGGGATGTGGCTTGCTCATTTCTCAGATAGGGCATATACAAACGATAGTAACTATGCTGAAACAGTAATAGTGCAAATTACTACGGTAATAGAGATAGTGATTGGTGGATTTCTCTCTTTTGGCGCCTCTGGGTTGGGCAATGCGCTGTGGAAATTGCGTGGTATGGAGCGCGCTTGACGAGCAAGTGGCTTCAGAAGCCGCGAGCAGTCGATAAGACTGCTCGCGGTAAATCTAAAGCGATCTTCCTTTCAAATTACGCTGTTGATTATTCAGGCGAGTTCAACTCTACCCAAGGGGCGCCATTATCCAGGCGTTCCGGACTATAGATTCCAACATAATTTTCCGGCAGAGAGTTATCGAGCGGATTTTTGTTGGCCGCAATGCCGTAGCGCGCACGATAGTAGTGATAGGTTCCATCGGTATCGATCGCATAAACCAGGTCATTTTCATCATAACCGGTATCGGCCTGCCACTCGCTGTAACCCGGCGCTGGGTGGGGGCCTTCATAGGTACCGTTATCTGGGGTGGTGGCGACAAAATCTAACGGACTTGTGGTGCTAATAATGATGTTGTCAAAATAACTGTACTGCTGTGAACTTGGCATCCACTCGCTACTGCTGCCACCGAAGAAGGTTTCGAACAGTAGTTTATCGATGCTCACCGATTCGTCGGTCCGCAGGTTAAGGCCAGTCAACTCCAGAGCCAGCTCGCCGTCGAGGTAGGCGGTAATCTTTCCATCGCTTGCACCAACCGAATTGAGTTCAACATGGCTGGTAATAGTGTGCCAGCGGCCAACACTAAAGAAGCGGTAGAGGCTGGAGTAGTCGCCACAGTATTCACGCTTGCTGGGATTGTACAAATACTGGAATACATGCCCGGACTCACGCCACATAAAGCGACCGCTAAAACCATCGATTTCGCTGTTCGCAAGGCAACCGGTGGGCTTCTTGATTGTATAGCCGCCCAGGCCCGGTAACTTACCGCCTTTCACCCAAGTAAACTGATCGTCAAACATGAGTTGGTATTGCAGCCACAAGTTACTGTGTGGGGCATCGGGTATTTGATAAGTAAATACCGAAGCGGAGCTACCACCCACCGCGTTCGCCGTATAGCTCACGCGTAATATGGCGTTATTACTATCGTAGGGGTCGCTGACGATATCCAGTCGCCCATCGGCAACGCCGGCGGAAGTATTCGGACTGAAACCCCAGTCGCTCTCAAACATGCTTGCTGAATAGGGGCCGACTGGGTGTTTTTGAAAATCGTTGTAATAGACAAAGCCGCTACTGCCACCCGATGAGGAGGAGCCCGATGAGTTACTTGAGCCGGAACTGGAGCTTGAGGAGCTAGACGACGAGCTGCTGGATGAGGAGCTGGAACTGGATGACGAGCTTGAAGAGCAGGATCCCTGTAATTCCCAGACAGCCGCAGTGTCGGGATTCTCACCTTGGGTCCACCACTTGGCGCGGTACAGGCTCCCGTTATGGCCCACCACGTCACCGCCGGTGTATACCGCAGCGCTATCCCAAACTGGTTCGCAGCCGCCGCCGGAGGAGCTGCCAGAACTGGAAGAGCTGGACGATGATGAACTGCTTGAGCTCGAGGACGAACTAGAACTTGATGAGCTGCTCGAGCTGGAAGAGCTACTAGAGCTGGAGGAAGAGCTGGACGAGCCAGAGCCCACAGCACAGCTACCCAGATCGATCCACGCGCTGCTATACGCCCAGCCAATACCGGGCTCATAGGGGCCGCCGGTATTGCACCAGCCGGCAACGGTGCATTCGAACGCGGCGCCGTTATGTCGGATTTGCTCGCCCGTAGCGACCGCACCGGGACTGTAGTTGGCCATCGCCGAACAATCGACAGCAGCTTGCGCTTGGCTCCCATAAAGGGCGATAAATAAAGAAACGAGCGTAGCGCTATTGCGCCACAGGGAAATATGTTTGAACACGGTACGCCTCATATGTATTTGAATTTATTACATATTCTCTCTGGCGTAGGGGCTTGTTATTTATATTAGCGGGCTCTGACGGCTGCTATTACCAAGTAATTTACCAGTTTATTGTGTTGAAAAGAATCCGTTAGCGATCAACATCGATAAAGATGTGATATTGGTAATGTTCGCGTATGCGCGGTGTGCCTTTAATAAAACGAAGATTTAGATAATTCTTATTTCATTGTTTTCCGCCTCTTGGTGGGTTTGATAGATATGTAAAAGGGAAGATGGAAAAACTAAAATTTTCTGAAGAAGAAAAACGGCAGATTGTCCAAAAAGTAAAGATCTACTTCACTGAGGAGTTGGATCAAGATATTGGAAATTTTGATGCGGAATTTCTTATCGACTTCTTCGCTGACGAAGTAGGTGCGTATTTCTACAATCGAGGCCTGTATGATGCTCAGGCGCTTTTTTCAAAGAAGGTTGATGAGCTGGGGGAGTCGATCTATGAGCTGGAGCGCCCTACGGAATTCAGTAGGTAGATCATCACGGCGGTTGCTCTAGGGTGTGAAGCTGGTGGGTTTTGGGCCTTGGGGCTGGGTTGGGCTGGGCGCGGGCCTAGTGCCCGGGGTTGGACTAGATACATGAGCTAGGCCAACCGAGAGGATTAGCTCCCTACGGTCGCTGGTCTCCGGTGGCTTTGCCACCTCCGGCTCGAACCTGGGAGTTGGGCGAAGCCCTCGGGCTTGGACGATATATAAAAAAGGCCACCCGGTGGGTGGCCTTTTTTATATATGGCCCGCCCGAGAGGATTCGAACCTCTGACCTTCGCCTCCGGAGGGCGACGCTCTATCCAGCTGAGCTACGGGCGGATTGGGGTGACCTTGGTGGTCAAAACGGCGCCAAATCAAGGGTTTACCGACGTCTGGCGCGGACGCGGATTATACAGAAGGGCTATGGCAGGGCAAAGGAAATCCGGGAGATTTGCCCACTTATGGCTCGCGGCCCTTCGCAGCGGGCGGCGCAATGCTTATAATGCGCGGCAATTTGGTAGAGGTTTGTGGCGATTGCGCCGGAATCTGCGGGCCGGACTTGGCCTTTAGGGGGAATGGATGAAGGTTGTATTCAATTTTGTAGCGGCCCTGGCCGTGGCGGCGGGCGCAGCAGTAGCAGTAGCCCAGACCCAGTCTGTCGATGAAGAGATTGCCGAGCGCCTGGCGCCTGCTGGCAAGACCTGCATGCAGGGCGATGAGTGTGCGGCGGCAGCGCCTGCAGCCAGCGCATCTGCCGGCGGTACCCGCAGCGGTAGCGATGTGTACGGCGCGCACTGCGCAGCGTGCCACATGACCGGCGCAGCTGGTGCACCCAAGTATGAAGATGTCGCTGCCTGGGCGCCGCGCATTGCCAAGGGCATGGATACCCTTTATACCAACGCCATCAGCGGTATCGGCGCGATGCCGGCGAAAGGTCTGTGTATGACCTGCTCCGACGACGAGATCAAGGCTGCCGTTGACTACATGGTAGAAGGCAGCAAGTAAGCGACCGCTTACTTATCCCGCAAAAAGGCCGCTCACTGAGCGGCCTTTTTTGTTGCCCCGGCTATACGTAGAAGGCGCTAATGCGCTCGATGGTCCAGAACATGGCGATGCTGCCAATACTGTAGGCGGCGGCCAGCCGTGCCAGTTGTCGATAGCGCTGCGCCACCCCGACCGCCAGGTAACCAAGGCCTACCACCCCGGCCACGAACAGCAGCTGGCCGACCTCCACTCCGGCATTGAACGACAGCAGCGCGAGCGGAATATCCGTCGCCGGCAAGCCGATTTCCGTCAGCGCGCCGGCAAATCCAAAGCCGTGCAGCAGGCCAAAGCCAAATGCCACAAGCCAGGGGCTGCGGTGGGTCTGACCGGGCCGTCCGAATTGGGCACGCACGATTTCTGCGGCCAGCAACAGAATACTGAGGGCGATCACCGCCTCAACCGGCGCCTGTGGAACCTGGACCAGACCCAGCGACGCTGCGCTGAGGGTGATGCTGTGGGCCACGGTGAATGCGGTAATGGTGGCCAGCAGCCGACGCCAGCCAATTACGATCAGCAACAGTGCGAACACGAACAACAGGTGGTCGATACCCAGCAATATGTGCTCGACACCCAGCGTGAAATAGCTCCACACAATCGCCCCGGTACCGGGGGCGGCATCCACGATGGTGCTGTTTTGCCGGGGTGTCAGCCTGACGGTCTGGATGGGCCGGTCGATTCCGGCAATCCGCACCAGGGCATCGGTCATCGAGTGCTGCAGGCCGGCGATGGCAACGGGCTGCCCGTCGATACCGCCCTCACAGGCCAGCCGCCAGCGGTGCACGCGCGCTCCAGTGACTTCAAAGCTAACCCGCTCGCCCTGTTCGCGGCAGTTTGCCGGCAAGGTAGGCTCCATCGGTGCCGGGATGCCACCCTTGATGGGCATTTTCCACAGCACCTCCCATACATCGCTGCTGGCTTGTTTGAGTTCAAGATATGCGGGCTTTATTTCGTGGGCATGGCTGAGCGTGCCGGTCACAAGTGCGAGCGGCACTAGGATTCCCAATCCCAGTATTAGCAATACCCGTCTCATTCGGCTGCTACCTCAACCTGCACCTCAGTTGGCGCCAGCAAGTGATGCGCAGCCTCCGGTATCAACACCTGATACTGCGCTCGCAGTGATTGGTAGAGTGCCGCTTGTGCCTGCTTGCGCTCCGCCTGCCGCCAGGCCCCTTCCACTGCATCGCGCACTTCGACCAGCTTGGCATTGCGGCCTGGCTGGTGGCTGGCGATCCGCACCAGATGCATGCCGTAGCTGGACTGGATGGGCCCGTGCCACTGGCCGGTGGGTGCATTGGCAAGCGCAGCGGCAAAGCCTTCGCCAAAGGTGCGGTCGATTGTCTGGGTGTCGGTATCTACGAGCTGGGCCGGCAGCATGATCGGGTCACTGAACTGGCGGTGATCCACGGATGCTGCTGCGCGCAGTTGCCCGAGCAGTTCAAGTACATCTGCATTGCTGTAGCGGCGAGCGGGATCCAGGTAGACCTGTTCGAAGTGGTAGCGCGCCTGCGCGGTAAACGCGGTGGGGTTGCTGTCCAGATAGGTTTGCAGCTCTTCGTCGCTGGGCCGGCGCATTTGTGCGATATCGGCAGAAATGAATTCCATTTTTTGCGCGAGCCGGCGTCGCACCAGTGCGTCATCGCGATCCAGCCCGAGTGCCAGCGCCTCCCGGTAGAAAATCTCTTCGCGAATATCATTTTCCAGAAGCGCGGAGAGTTCGTTGGCGGTGGGAAGCCGCTGCCATTTGCGCTCGAACAGTGCCACATGCCGCTCAATATCCTGCGCGGACACAGCGATCTGCTTTTCCCCAATACCTGTATCGCCCGGTGCCGTCGCATAGAGCGCGAACACCAGCCCGCCGATAACAGCGAAATGCAGCAGTGGCTCTTTGATTATTTTTTTGATCATGGGGTGCCCCTGGGATAAATTTTTTGTGGGCCGCTAACTCGGGTTGTACCAGATGGGCGAGGTATAGGCGCGTTCTTGCGAAGACAGGCGCGTACCCTTGGGCATTTTCAGACCGTAGTACTTAGCGTCGTGGGCAAGCCAGGTGGGTGTGGGGATTTCCAGTACGCGAATGTAATAAAACGCTTTTTCTTCCGGATTAAAATCCGGGTCTTTCCAGTAGGCCTGCAAAAAGGGCGCGCCGATGGTATTTGTGAAGCTCGCGTCGGCTTCGTTCACGGTATTACCTACCGCAGTCCTGCAGCGCCCGCTGCTGTCAATTTTCCGATCACCCGAAACGGCGACGTCGTAAATGCGCTCGTGGGTTTTGCCATCCTTGTCGAGCCAACCTTTTACCACCTGAATACGATCCAAGTTGCCGCCCTCGACTTCGCGCATGGCGCGCACAAGGAAGGATGGTGCCTTGCCGTTGGGCGCACTCTTCAAATCACCACCCATGGGTACGCCCTTGTCGTAACCAATTTTTGCGAACTCCGAACTGGCGAGGTCGTCTTCGGAAAAATCCCAGCCGCCAAATACCCGCACCTGCAGGCGGGTACCGCTGGTGCCATAAGCCTCCTTGCGCTCCATGGCATCAAACAGGGCGGGGCGGGTATTCTCGTTGGCCCAGACTGCAACCAGTCCGGATGCCTGCAGGTCCACCGCAGAAATATTCAGGTTCGGATCAACCAGGGATTTGATCAGTACATCCTTGTAGCGCTCCGGGCTTGGCTCAACAAAGTGCGCCTTGCCGAACCAGTTGTTTTCCGCGGAGGTGGCGAGGCCGGTGTGATTATCCGTGCTGCCAATCAAACCGAATTTAAACGGGTTGGTGCCGTAGGTTTCCTGCAGGGCCAGGCCATCTTTTAATGCTTGCCGCGCGTATTCGTTTGCCAACATGTCGTTGGTTTTGGGCGCGGAACCCTGCAGGTTGGTTTTATCCAGCAAACCAAAATCGGCGAATTCATCTTTGGGCGAGAGGTACGGATGGGTCTCGCCGGTGCCCTTGGCCTGGGTGATTTCTACTAATGGTTCGCGCTTGGCCCGTGCCTCCACATAGTTACGATCCCATTTGGAACCGTCAAACTTCTTCTTTTCAAAGAAGCGGCCGTTGCTGAGGTTGCCGTTGTGGGGGATGGCCAACATACGGCCGCCGGTGGACTGCTCGTAGCGGTCCATGTATTTCCACAATTCTTCCGGTGCTTCCGAGTCATAGGCGGAAAATGGCACCACCTGTTTGGCCTTGTCGCCGCCGTCGCGGAAGATCACCACCCGGTGTAGGTTGTTGCCGTCCGGGTGTGAGGTCCATTCGAAACCGATAAACGCGGTAAAGGCGCCCGGCTGGTTGTGTTTCTCCGCCGCATCTACGATTTCGCTCCAGGCAGACTTGGTCATTTCTGGGCTATCGAACGGTTTCTCGGAGCCGAAATTCAGCCACTCGATAAAAGCGTCATAGCCCTTGCCGGCCTTGACCATGTCGTGCCACTTCTTGCCCAGCGGATCATTCAATACGGACGGGTCCGACTTGCGGATAAACGGGGCCAGGCCGAGAAGCTCGGCGTGATCGGCTACGACCAGGAAATCCAGTGGCGCACGCAGTCGCGCCTTCTGCCCGGTTTGCGATTCCACCACCGCACCCTTGGCAAACCGATAGGCCTCATCCGGGCCAACCTTTTCCTGCCCGGCCATGCCGGCATCGGTGGAGTAGCTGGTGTGCAGGTGGGTGTCACCAAAATAGACCCGGCGCGGAAAATTCTCCGCGGGGTAGGGTGAATAAATGCGGTCTTTCGGCGCCGGCTCGAATTTAGCGCCCTGCGCGAGCGTTATTGGGCTGGCCAAGGCTGCAAGCAGGAAGGCGCAAAGTGAGGCGGGCAGGGTGAACTGGAAGCGCATGGGCAGGGTGCTCCGATTGGATCAACTGCCCAAATATAGAAGATGGCGAGACTCTGCTCTGGCGAACTCTTGGTTAGGGCGGATTTATCGTCGCGCGTGCTGGTAGCGCCGTAGTGCGCGTGAGGCTATAAGATGCTTATCGCGCCATGGGTGCGATCACTTCGTGACACGTGTCTCATTTTCCTTTAGCGTGTTTTTCCTCTTTGTGAGCCAAATTGCAGAAATTTTTTTGTTTAAGTATTTCGGTTGAAAATAATATCAAAGGAGATCCGAGTGTCTTACGAGTGGAGAAATAACCTGGCCTGTTTGGCTACCTACAAGATCTTGTCCGGCCAGAACAAGATGGACCAGTTTGATTCGGAAGACTATCCGCTTGCGCAGGCTGGTGATCTCAAGCTGAAGAATCTGCGCTTTCGCATTACCAGTACCAGTAATTTTGATGGCTATGAAGCAAAGCCTACCGCGCTGATGTTTTTTCGCGCGCTACGGGACGATTACAGCCCCAAGAAAGAGCAGCGGGAAATGACCAGTGAGCAATTCTTGGGGGAGTTAATCGAATTGTTTGCCAGCGATGAAAAAACCTTGACTGACCTGGCGTCGACGGTGGATCGCTTCTGCAAGTTTGAGGATGAATTCTGATGCCAATTAGCAAGATACGTTGGGCCCTGGGCTCACTCGCCGCATTAATGCTGGCTTTTCCGGCCCACGCAGATGGGCAGGAAGAAAAAAGGTTGGTTTCTCCCATAGTAGTTACTGGTGATTCCGGGTCTGCGGTATTGGGGCTTGCGTATGAATTCAAGCGCAAGTCGTCGCGTGATTTTTCCAATCCAGCCGCCGATGGTGGTGATGATTGGGAGGAAATCGATACCGACAAGCTGGAGTGGGGCTATACCCTGAAAGGTACCATCACGGGTGATCCGGAAAACAATCCGGAGAACTTTATGGAGTTTGATCTTTTCTTGAATTACGTGAAGCTTGCGGATCTTAAGTCAATTAGTGACTGCCAGAGTATTACTTGCGATCCCTGGCAGCACCAATTCGGTGGCGTTTACAAATATGAGGCAGACCAGTCTTTAGATGACAAGCAAACGGTGCTGGGGCTGCGCTACCTGTCCCATTATGGTTTCCGTGTGCCGGGTACCTATAAAACGAGTAGCGACTTGTATCTAAGCGTGGCTTTTGGGGAAGTCACTCCGATAGCGGACGGCGAGCGCCAGCAAATACTCGGTGATGCATTGGAGCCATTTAATCGCTGGGATCTTCAGGCCCTTTACAAAGTGCGGGTTGATCAATTGCTTGGGGATTATGCCGAAGACCTGGAGTTGAGTTACCGTTACTTTTCCGAGGTGGACGCGCCTGAGGTTATCGAGCAAGCGGAGCTGGACCGATTCGGTCATGCCAAAGCGGTCCTCAATCTGAAAAACAATATGTTTATTGCTTATACCGATGGTGAGTTGCCATTGGATCGGGCTGCGGATAGTACCTTCAAGCTGGGCTGGAACTGGGACCTGGCGGCACTGGGGTTGTAAGTTCGGTGCCGAGGTGACGGCGGTGCTATCTATGGATAGCACCCTATGTATAGCGCCGCCCGTTTCCACCTAGTCAAACATACTTAGCAACGATCCCAGCGTCTCATTACCCTTGGCCTGGTTCTGCTCCGGCGTCGCCTTGCCAAAGCCCTCGAAGATACAGTCTTCATCGGGCAGTTCCTCGAGGAAGCGGCTCGGCGTCGTATCCTGATTTTCCCCGAACATTTTGCGCTTGCCGGCGAGGGTCATAGTAAGGGTTTTCTGCGCGCGGGTAATGCCCACGTAGGTGAGGCGACGCTCTTCCTCGATATTGTCGTCTTCGATGCTGTTGCGGTGCGGAAGCAAATTTTCTTCCATACCAATCATAAACACGTGCGGGTATTCCAGCCCCTTGGACGCGTGCAGGGTCATCAGGCTGACCTTGTCGGTGGCTTCTTCCTCTTCCTGGCGGTCGAGCATGTCGCGCAGGATCAGTTTGGAGATCGCCTGCTCCAGGCGCACGTCCTGTTCCAGTTCGTCGTCGGTCCCTTCCATGGTTTTCATTAGCGAGTCGAGCAGCCAGTACACGTTTTCCATGCGCTTCTCGGCCACCTTCTCGCTACTGGCATTTTGTGACAGCCAGCCGGCGTAATCGATATCGTCGAGCATCTCGCGGAGTGCCGATTCGGCGCTGTTGTTGGCACAGTTGCGCGCCACCCCTTCGAGCCACAGGGCGAAGCGGTTCAACCGCTCGTAACCGGCCTCGGAGATGTGCTCCTTGAAGCCGATCTCGGTACACGCGCTCAGCATGGAGATCTCGCGCCCTTTGGCATAGTTGCCCAGGGCTTCCAGGCTGCTGGTGCCGATCTGGCGGCGCGGGGTGTTGATAATGCGCAGGAAGGCGTTGTCGTCGTCCGGGTTGACCAGCAGGCGCAGGTAGGACATTACGTCCTTGATCTCGGCGCGGGCAAAAAAGCTGGTGCCACCGGACAGCTGGTAAGGAATCTGGTTTTCCTGCAGTTTCATTTCGATCAGGCGCGCCTGGTGATTGCCGCGGTAGAGCACGGCAAAGTCCATAAACTTGCAGCCGCGGCGGGCCTTTTGCAGGAAGATCTCGTTGGCGACGCGCTCGGCTTCCTCGTTTTCGTTGGCCACCTTAAGCACGCGGATCTCGTCACCGAGGCCGCGGTCGGACCACAGTGCCTTGTCGAATTCGTGCGGGTTGTGCGCGATCAGGTGGTTGGCCACCTTGAGGATACGGCTGGTGGAGCGGTAGTTCTGCTCCAGCTTGATCAGGCGCAGGTTGGGGTAGTCCTGCTTCAGCTGGCTCATGTTTTCCGGGCGCGCTCCGCGCCACGCGTAGATGGACTGGTCGTCGTCACCCACCACGGTGAGGCCACCGCCGCTACCCACCAGCATTTTCACCAGCAGGTACTGGGAGCTGTTGGTGTCCTGGTATTCGTCCACCAGCAGGTAGCGGATCTTGCGGCGCCAGCGCTGCAGCAGCTCGGGGTCTGTATCGAAAAGCTCCACCGGAATCATGATCAGGTCGTCAAAGTCCACGGAGTTGTAGGCCTTGAGGGCGTCGCAGTAGCGCCCGTAGGCCACCGCCATGGCCTGCTCACCGGGGCTCTGCGCCATTTCCAGCGCCTTGCGCGGGGTGAGCATGTCGTTCTTCCAGTTGGAAATCTGGTTCTGTACCCGATCCAGCAGGTCGGTATCCAGGTCGCCATCGCGCAGCATCAGCTCCTTGATCAGGGCGCGGGCGTCCTCGGCGTCGAAGATGGAGAAGCCCGGCTTGAAGCCGGCGGCGCGGTATTCCTTGCGCAGGATGTTCAGGCCGAGGTTGTGGAAGGTAGACACGGTCAGGCCGTGGGAGGCCTTGGATTTCTTGCCATCGGCGCCGGTAACCAGCTTGCCGACCCGCTCCTTCATCTCCCGCGCGGCCTTGTTGGTAAACGTCAGTGCAGCGATGTTTCGTGCCTGATAGCCGCATTCTTCGATCAGATAGGCGATTTTTCGCGTAATTACACTGGTCTTGCCGGAGCCGGCACCGGCCAGTACCAGACAGGGGCCGTCGATGTATTTGACGGCTTCCGCCTGGCGTGGATTGAGCTTGGTCATAAGCGAAACAGGATCGAGATACAGCTGGGTTGGGCGACAGAATCTGGCGATTTTACCAGCGCAAGGGCGGCTTGGCTGTGCCTGTGGTGAGGTTTTATTGTGACCAGCAGGCCGCCGCTTTTACCTGCAACAGGATTTTGTCTATAAAGGGCGCCCAAACGAGATGGGGTTGAGCAGCAAGAGGGAGCGCTATGCAGCAGCCGATAACCGGCTACCATCGCGATGACGAGGATCACTGGGTGGCGCAGCTGGCCTGTGGCCACAACCAGCATGTGCGTCACGACCCGCCGTGGCAAAATCGGCCGTGGGTCACTACCCCGGAGGGCCGGGCCAAGATGCTGGGGTTCAAACTCCAGTGCAAAAAGTGCGACGAGGGTGTCCCCTTGGATGAACAGCCGCCCTCACAATCGAGAGAGTCCAATTAATGCCGAAGATCTGGGTGGACGCCGATGCGTGTCCCACCGTTATCAAAGAAATCCTGTTTCGCGCCGCCGAGCGCACCGAGACCGAGCTGACCCTAGTGGCCAACCAGTATGTGCGCGTGCCGCCCTCCCAATACATCCGCGCGGTACAGGTAACCTCGGGCTTTGACGTGGCCGATAACGAAATCGTGCAGCGCTGTGAGGCGGGCGACCTGATTATTACCGCGGATATCCCGCTGGCGTCGGAAGTGATCGACAAGGGTGCCACCGCGTTGAATCCGCGCGGTGAGAAATATTCCAAGGCCAATATTCGCGCGCGCCTGAACATGCGCGATTTTATGGAGACCTTGCGCTCCAGTGGTGTGCATACCGGTGGGCCGCCGCCGCTCGGGCAACAGGAGCGCAAGGCGTTTGCCGATCAGCTGGACCGCTGGTTGGTGCAAAGGAGAAAAACCTAGTGCCGTTACGCGAAACCATAAAAGCCGAGCTGGTCCCGTTTACCGCTAACTGCATACCGGAATTGATGTCCTGGATTGATAGCGAACAGGCGTGTCGACAGTGGGCTGGGACCTGGTTTGAATACCCGTTTGACCAGCACAGTTTTTCCCGCGACTGCCGCTGGCAGGACCTGCCCACTTTCGTGCTGCAAGGGGCGGAGGGTGAAATTCTGGCGTTCGGCCAGTATTACAACCGTCTGGATTGTTGCCACCTGGCGCGCCTGATCGTGTCGCCCAAGGTGCGCGGTGCAGGATTGGGCAGGCAGCTGGTAACCCAGCTGTTAGCTCACGGTAGTAAAGAACTACAACTCGAGCGCGCTTCCCTGTTTGTGCTGAAAGATAATCCCCGGGCACTGGCGCTGTATCAAAAACTGGGTTTTCAGCAGTGCGAGTATCCAGAACCGGAACAGGGGCTGGATATCTGTTATTACATGGTGGCCTCGGTTATAAGTGTAATTAGGGAGGGCGACGATGCAGGATAATTCCGACCAGATAAAAACGCCGCGCCTGTGTTTGCGTCAATGGCGCGATAGCGACCGGGCACCGTTTGCCGCAATGAACGCTGACCCGGTGGTGATGGAATATTTCCCCAAGCTGCTGAGCCGTGAAGAGAGTGATGCCGGCGTCGACCGCCAGATTGCGCATATCGACAAGCACGGTTGGGGCTTCTGGGCGGTAGAAACTCTGGCAGACAAGCAATTTATTGGCTTCGTTGGCATCAAAAATGTTACCGACGATATGCCGTTTGCCCCGGCGGTGGAGATTGGCTGGCGCCTGGCCCCCGCAGCCTGGGGTAAGGGGTACGCTACAGAAGCCGCGCGTGCGAGTATCGAGTACGGGTTTACCCGGTTAGGGCTTGAGGAAATTGTCTCGTTTGCCGTAGCTGGCAACCTGCGTTCGCGCGCGGTGATGGAAAAGCTGGGCATGGTGCGGGAAGATAACTTTTTGCATCCGGGATTACCCGCCGGGCACCCGATGCAGGACCATGTGTTGTACCGGCTATCGCGATCTGCGTGATCGTTGTGCGTGTTTAATTTCAGCTAATTACCTAACCACAACGTGCGATACTGTTTATCCGGATCGTAATTTTCCGCTTGCCGCTCGATATTAAATCGCCGGTCGCGCGGATCATTCCCCACGCCACTGTTATACATCCAATTGCCGTAGTTGCTGTGCACGTCATAGTCGATGAGCTGGCTTTCAAACCAGGCGGCGCCGGCGCGCCAGTCCTGCTGTAATTCCTTCGCCCAGTAGCTCGCCACATTCTGCCGCCCGCGGTTGCTCATCCAGCCGGTGGCGGCGAATTCGCGCATATTGGCGTTGACGAAGTCGTAGGGTGTGCGCCCGTCTATCCATGCCGCGAGTTTTTCCGGATCCAGCTGCCATTCGTATTCCCGTGCGCGAATACCGCTGAGAGCGAACAGGCGATCGCCGTGCTTGAGTGATATGTATTTGAAGTAGTCGCGCCACAGCAGTTCAAACTGCAGCCAGTAGGTATCTTCGTTGGCCTGTACCTCCCGCTCGAAACGTTTCAGTTCGGCATACACCTCCCGTGCCGACAGGCTGCCATTGGCCAGCCAGGCGGAGAGCTTGCTGCTGTACTCGGTGCCGACTAATCCGTTGCGGGTGTGCTTGTAGCGAGTAATGTTTTCGCTACGCCAAAAATAGTCTTCCATGCGCTGCCTGCCCGCGGAACTACCGCCGACAAAGGGAAAAGCACTGCGTGGATCCGCTACGGTCTGTTCCAGACCAAGTACTTCGAGAGCCGGTAACGGCGAGCTGCCACCCGCCGAGGTGAGGTTTTTTACGGCTCGCGCTGTGGGGGTGGGCAGTGGCGAGCGTATGGGTAACTGTTGCTCGACCACCTTGCGGAACTGGGTAAACACTTCTGGCAACGCTGCGACTTCCGCAAACGGCAGGTCGTCGGGGTGAATAAGAAATTGGTCGTAATCGGTGTGGAAGTGCACTGCGTCCATGGCCGGTGCCGCTTGCAGGGACGCCAGCGCAGTGCGTTCATCGCGCGTCCACTCACGTTGCAAAAACAGCTCGGTTACCCTGTGCTCGGTGACCAGTTGTGGAATCACTTGTGCCGGCGCACCTTGGCGTATCAGCAGCGGAATATTGAGGTCGGTTAGCTGCTGTTGTAAATCTTCCAGACTCTGCAGGAGAAACTGCGCGCGAAATTTTCCAGTGCGCGGGAATCCGAATGGATCATTGCTGAAAAATTGTGGATCAAAACAGTAGAGTGCGATAACTGGTTCATCACCATGCTCTGGAGTGCAGGCCCGAGTCAGCGCCTGATTGTCATGGCTGCGCAGATTATTGAGAAACCAGACCAGCTTCATTTAGCCTCCGCCGCTATTTTTCATCGCTAGTTTTCGTCGTGCTTCTGCGGCGCTGCCGCCGGCAGCGTTCGCTGCAGTAACGCACTTCATGCCAGCAGCGCTTCCATTTCTGCCGCCAGCTGAAGGGGCGCCCGCATACCGGGCAGGTTTTTTCGGGTAGCGCGCTTTTCCGAGTCACTTTCTACTCTAGTGTGAAATAGACGGCATGCTCAGGCAGGGATAACGGTTTTGCGATCGAGGTTGCGGTAGGCCAGAGCCTCGGCGATGTGCGCTGTGCCGATATGTTCCTGCTCACTCAAGTCCGCCAGGGTGCGTGCCACTCGCAGTACCCGGTGGTAACTGCGCGCAGACAGCCCGAGCTTTTCTACCGAGGCGCGCAACAGTGCGCTCTCGGCTTTTCCCAAACGACAGTATTCATCCAGTTCACTGCCCTGCAGCTCGCCGTTGATCTTCCCTTGCCGCTGCAATTGCGCCTGACGTGCGCTGCGCACCCGATCCCGTACCACTGCCGAGGATTCTCCAGCGGGCGAATCCTGCAGTTGGGCCGCGCTCATGCTGGCGACTTCTACCTGCATATCGATGCGGTCCAGTAGCGGGCCGGAGAGTTTGTTGCGG
Organism: Microbulbifer agarilyticus; assembly: GCF_019800665.1. GTDB lineage: Bacteria > Pseudomonadota > Gammaproteobacteria > Pseudomonadales > Cellvibrionaceae > Microbulbifer > Microbulbifer agarilyticus_C. Next base: position 37,461 of record NZ_JAHVKO010000004.1, on the reverse strand, counting down.
TAGCGGTCGATCTGATCCGGGGTGCAGCGGCAGCGGGATTCTCCCAGATAGCCGCAGGGGCAGGGGTTCATTGCCGCAACCAGCTGGAATTGGGCGGGAAAGGTCACCTGGGCGCGGGCGCGGGAAATGCGTACCTCGCCGTTCTCCAGTGGCTCGCGCAGAATCTCCAGCGCCGCACGGGGGAATTCCGGCATCTCGTCGAGAAACAGTACGCCGCGGTGGGCGAGGCTGATTTCCCCCGGGCGCGGGTTGCTGCCTCCGCCCACCAGTGCGGTAGGTGAAGCGGAATGATGTGGTGCACGGAAGGGCCTTTGGCTCTCCCGCGCGAGCCCTGCACTGGAATAGAGCGCGGCTACCTCGATGCGCTCGCGCTCGGTCAATGGCGGCAGTATTCCCGGCAGGCGGCTGGCGAGCATGGTTTTGCCGGTGCCCGGTGGTCCGTAAAACAACAGATTGTGCGATCCAGCGGCGGCCACCTCGAGAGCGCGCCGTGCCTTCAGCTGTCCGCGCACGTCAGCGAGGTCCGCATACAGTGCTTCTTCTATGGGTTCATCGCCGACGGCATCGGGCAAGGGCTCGCGCCCGTGCAGTTGCGCACAGACCTGCAGCAGGCTGGTGGCGGATTTGACCGGGGTCTTGATCAGCGCCGCTTCCGGCGCCGACTCTGCCGAAATCACCAGGGTGCGGCCGCTGTCGCCGCAGGCCATGGCCGCCGGCAGCCCCCCGGGCACCGGGCGCAGGCCGCCGGACAGGGCCAGCTCACCGATAAATTCAAGCTGCTCCAGGGTTTCCCCGGGTATCTGGCCGGAGGCGGCCAGCACGCCCAGGGCAATCGCCAGATCGTAGCGCCCGCCGGCCTTGGGTAGATCGGCGGGCGCCAGATTGACGGTGATGCGTCGCTGGGGAAACTCGAAATGACTGTTGATAATGGCGCTGCGCACGCGATCGCGACTCTCGCGCACGGCGGCTTCCGGCAAGCCGACAATATTGAATGCGGGCAAACCGTTGGCGAGATGGGTTTCTACGGTGACCAGTGGCGCCGCGACCCCCAGTTGGGCACGGGCATAGGTAATGGATAGGCTCACTTTTCGTCCTGAAAAAATGTCTTCCGTGAAAGTTTTTGCTCATTGCGAGCGGCTGCGAGACAAATTAACCCGCAGCTTTGCTGTGTAACTGGGTGTGGCAGTTACTGCGGATCTTGCAGCTGTTGTTCCAGTTGTTGTTCCAGCGCGCCGATCTGCGTTTCCAGTTGCGCGAGCTTTTCCTCTGCACGCGCCAGTTTGGCGGCCTGAATATCGAACTCCTGCTGGCTTACCAGCGGGAGTTTGCCCAGCGCCACCGCCAGCGCATCCTTCAGATCGCTGCTGATGACTGCCCCTTGTTGTTGCAGTTCATTGAGTAACTGTTGCAATTTTTCCGCGGCCAAGCGCAATTCTCCACTACAAAACACGATATTCGTAGCTGCAAATAGTACCGCAGCCCGGATTTCCTACCAAGGCAATCTGGCGCTGCTCCTATTTAGGTCACGCACCGGCAAGTCAGCTCAGATTGGTGCCCACTTTGGGTGCAGGTTCCATTTTGGTGCGCACTATTTTTGCGCAGCGGTGTGAGGCGGTCGTGGCGATTTCTGTGAGAAATGTCCAAATATAGATCTAACTCCTTGATTTTTATGGCTTTTTAAAAGTTGGCACTAACTCTGCAAGTAGTCTCAGCGAATCGCCCTGGTAACGAAGGCAGGGAACAGGTCTTCTAGTGAAGCACCCGGGCGAGAGCGGTCAGTGTCGTCTCCCCGACGTAGTCAGCGCCGTTACATAAAAAATACAAAACAAATATTTCACACAGAGATCTAGGAGAACCTAAAAGTGGGATTCAATAAAAAAGTTGCAGCAATCGTATCCGGTAGCGTTCTGGCGATGGCTATTTCCAGCGCCGCTACTGCCGAAGAATCTGGCCCCAGCTTCAGCGCCAATGTTGGTGTTGTTACCGACTACCGTTTCCGCGGTATTTCTCAGTCCGACAGCAACCCTGCTGTTCAGGCTGGTGTAGATCTGGACCTGGGCAACGGCTTTTACGCAGGTACCTGGGCTTCCCAGGTTGACTTCGCTTACGGTGCTGACGAAACCGATTTCGAACAGGACTTCTATGGCGGTTACGCCGGTGAAACTGCCGGCGGTGTTGGCTACGACGTTGGCTACATCTACTACGCCTACCACGGTAGCGATCAGGACGAAGACTACCAGGAAGTTTACGGTAGCCTGAGCTTCGGCGACGCTTCTGTTGGCTTCGCTTACTCCGACGACTACTGGCTGCAGAGTGGTGCGTTCTACTACCTGAACGCTGGCTACTCCTTCAGCCTGGCCAACGACATTTCCCTGGACCTGAGCGCTGGCCTGAACCTGTTTGACGAAGAAATCTTCCTGAACGGTTCCGATTCTTACATCGACTACTCCGTATCTGTAGGTAAAGAATTCGGCGGCCTGGCCCTGAGCGCTTCCCTGGTTGGTACCGACGTAAGCGACGAAGAGTGCTTCCTGACCGATTGGTGTGAGCCGACCGTTCTGGCTGGTGCTTCTTACAGCTGGTAACAGCAACAAAAATGAGCCCGCTCTTTGAGTGGGCTTAATTATTTAGGGGGGAGACCATGAAACTGGTAACCGCAATCATCAAACCTTTCAAGCTCGACGCAGTGCGCGATTCCCTGGCAGAAGCCGGTGTAAATGGCATTACCGTGAGCGAAGTAAAAGGTTTTGGGCGGCAGAAAGGACATACCGAGCTCTATCGTGGAGCGGAGTACGTAGTGGATTTTCTGCCCAAAACCATGCTGCAAATTGCCGTTGAAGACAGCCAGGTGGATGCCGTGCTGGAAGCAATTGGTAAAGCAGCGCAAAGCGGCAAGATCGGCGACGGCAAGATCTTTGTTGCAAACCTTGAGCAGGCAATCCGCATTCGTACCGGCGAGTCCGGCGCAGAAGCGATCTAATTAATAGAACAGATTGCCAAAACGATTCTTTGATCAATAGACAACAACTGCCGGGGTAACCCGGACTAGTTTGGGTTAAACGGAGCGAAAAATGGAAAATCAAATTTTTCAGTTGCAGTACGCAATTGATACATTTTATTTCCTCGTGTGTGGTGCATTGGTTATGTGGATGGCAGCGGGCTTTGCCATGCTGGAAGCAGGCCTGGTGCGTTCTAAGAACACCACCGAGATTCTTACTAAAAACGTAGCGCTGTTCGCGATTGCGTGCACCATGTACCTGATCAGCGGTTACGCGATCATGTACGGCGGCGGCTGGCTGCTGAGTGGCATCGAGGCCTTCAGCCTTACCGATGTTCTGACTGCATCTGCTGAGAACGGTTTCGAAGGCGATTCCGTGTACTCCGGTGCTTCCGACTTCTTCTTCCAGGTTGTGTTCGTTGCTACCGCAATGTCCATCGTATCTGGTGCGGTTGCCGAGCGCATGAAGCTGTGGAGCTTCCTGATCTTCGCAGTTGCTCTGACCGGTTTCATCTACCCGCTGGAAGGTAACTGGACCTGGGGCGGCGGCGATGTATTCGGCCTGTACAACCTGGGCGACCTGGGCTTCTCCGACTTCGCCGGTTCCGGCATCGTACACATGGCTGGTGCCGCTGCTGCTCTGGCTGGCGTACTGCTGCTGGGTGCACGTAAAGGTAAATACGGCAAGAACGGCGAAATCTACGCGATTCCTGGTGCCAACCTGCCGCTGGCTACCCTGGGTACCTTCATCCTGTGGATGGGCTGGTTCGGTTTCAACGGCGGTTCCGTACTGAAGTTGGGCGATGCTGCAAGTGCACACTCTGTTGCATTGGTATTCCTGAACACCAACGCCGCTGCTGCGGGTGGTGCTGTTGCCGCCCTGATTACTGGCCGCATCCTGTTCGGTAAAGCCGACCTGACCATGCTGCTGAACGGCGCACTGGCTGGCCTGGTAGCGATCACCGCTGAGCCTTCTACCCCGACTCCTCTGCAGGCGACTCTGTTCGGCGCGCTGGGTGGCATCCTGGTAGTCTTCTCCATCATCACCCTGGACAAGCTGCGCATCGACGATCCTGTTGGTGCCATCTCCGTACACGGTGTTGTTGGTCTGCTGGGTCTGCTGCTGGTACCGGTTACCAACGATGGCTCTTCCTTCAGCGGTCAGCTGATTGGCGCTGCTACCATCTTTGGCTGGGTATTCTCTGCCTCCTTCGTAGTCTGGTACGCCCTGAAGCTCATCACCGGTATCCGTGTTACCGAAGAAGAAGAGCAACAAGGTGTTGACTTGGCCGAGTGCGGAATGGAAGCTTATCCGGAATTTACTAGCAAGTAATTGCTCTTAAAGAAGGCCGTCGATAGTTGGGCTCCCAATATCGACGGCAGTAAGGAATCTTCCGGTACCGGTTTTCGGGCCGGTACCCGCAAGAAACATAATTAGGGGATAAGTCATGAAATTGATTACGGCTGTTGTAAAGCCATTCAAACTGGACGACGTGCGCACCGCGCTGTCTGAAGTGGGCGTGCAGGGCATGACCGTGACCGAAGTGAAGGGCTTTGGCCGTCAGAAAGGCCACACCGAGCTCTACCGTGGCGCTGAATACGTCGTAGATTTCCTGCCCAAGGTTAAGCTGGAGCTGGCGGTTGGCGACGACATGGTAGATAGCGCTGTAGAAGCCATCACCAAAGCGGCGCAAACCGGCAAGATCGGTGACGGCAAAATCTTTATCACTGCGCTCGAAGAAGTAATCCGTATTCGTACCGGCGAAACCGGCAGCGAAGCGGTCTGATCAAAGAATCGGACACAGTGTTTTATGAGCCCCGCTTTGCGGGGCTTTTTTGTGCGTGAAAGAAATGTTGAATAGGCGTGCGTTGCCTGGCGGCTAAAAGCTTTTGTCGCTGTGGATGACGTCGTAATTGTGGCGCCGAAAAAAGCATAACCAACAGCAATAAATCGGGCAAAAATCGCACAAAAAAACTCTACCGGAAAAGGGAACCTTTTCTGGCAGGCTGGTTGGACACTGCCTATAAATATTTCGCCGCAGGTAATCTTCTGCTTGGCGAGTTTTATTTGCTGTTTTTCCCGCGCCGGTTTTTTACCGGCGGGAGAAAAGGCAAAGTTGCCGCCAAGCGATGACGCATGTCGGAGATGTGCTGCGGCAGCAGGGGTATTCCCTCTGTAACAGGGGTATCAAGTTACAGGGTAATTGACATGAAAGACGACCAGTCCAGCGCTCGATCGAAAGACAATGAGGATTTCGCCGAAGAGCGCACGCTTTCCTCCCGCCAGCGGGCCCGCAGTCAACTGAGTGCCGAAGTCGAGGCCTTTCTCGCCAGAGGCGGCGCCATCGATGAAGTGGCGCCAGATGTAACTGCTGACCCTCCGCGCAAGCCGCAGCCGAAGTACGGCAGTCGGCCGATCTAAGCGCACTGGAACAGGAAATACTGGGTGCCGGTTCGGCCGGCAAGACGACAGATTGAAGGGGCTCACCCGCCGATTGAATGCGTCACCCCGGCCCGTGCCGGGGTCCAGTTCTCTACCGAACTCGCCCCTTTTTCACGTCTTTCTTTCACCTCTCCTTCCGCTTCTCGTTTCCCTTCACCACTTGTTACGCAGGCCTGCAGGCAACCCTGCGGATATGTGGTGTGTAGGTGGCGACGCGCGCGGCGTGAGATGAGAGCGTGCAGCGGGATTAGCTGCGCGCCAGCAGGTCGGGCAGCAGGCGCTCGAGCACTTCACCGATATACGACAGGAACAGGGTGCCCAGGCTGGAGCGATAGTGATTGGGGTCACTGGAGCCCACCGCGAGGATGCCGAGCTGGCCTGCCAGTGGTACCACCGCCGCCGATGCCACCTTGTCGGCGGCGTCGCCGAACAGGTAGGTGGTTTCAGATGGGCGCAGGGTGCCGCACACGGTGCGACCGTTGCGCAGAATGGAGCCAATCGCATTTTCCGCGCTGACGCGACTGCTGGTGCGCACCTGGCCGAGGTGTTTACCGGAACCGGGCAGGGGGCCAAATACGGTTAGTGAGGTGGTTTCTACCCTGAAGTCATCGGCGAAGCTGCGCAGCAGCGCATCGCCCGCTTCGCCCACGCTGCGCGCTTCCAGCAGCGCCAGCACCAGTTGGCGGCTGTGCATAAACAGCTGGTCATTGTCCCGTGCGGCCTGCAGCAGCTGGTCGAGACGCTGGCGCATTTCGATATTGCGTTCGCGCAGCAGGTTGGTCTGGTGCGTCATCAGCGACACGGTCTTGCCGGATTCTTTCGGCAGCTGGATGGTCTCCAGCAATTCCATATTCTCGGCGAAAAACGTAGGGTTCTGGATCAGGTAGCGGGCCACCTGTCGCGACAGCAGCTTTTTGTTGCGCTGGTTTTCGCTGTCGGCCGCTTCCAGTTTGTCCAGATTGGCTTCGACTTCGCTATCGAGCAGGGGGGCGTCGCTGTGATCGGTCATGTTCGGGTTCGTTATGTATTGTCGAAATCGCAGTCACTGCGTGCAAAGCGTAAACGGGCTCAGAGAATAATCTGGCCGTGGTATACGGAGGCAGTGGGTCCGGTCATGGTAACCGGCTCGCCGGGCCCCGGCCAGTGAATCGTCAGGGTGCCACCTGGCAGGGTGATTTGCACCTCTTCATCCACCAACCCGCGCAGTCGTGCGGACACCATCGCGGCACAGGCGCCGGTTCCGCAGGCGCGAGTCTCGCCGACGCCGCGCTCAAACACCCGCAGGCGCGCTTTACCGCGCTCTTCAATCTGCAGAAAGCCCACGTTGACGCGGGCAGGGAAGCGCGGGTGGCATTCAATGGCGGCACCGAGGCTGTCGACCGGCGCCTTGGTGACGTCATCCACCAGCAGCACCGCGTGTGGGTTGCCCATGGAAACGGCGCCGACGTTATAGGTTTCGCCGTCGACTTCCAGCGGGTAGGACTCTGCCTGAATGTCCGCCTGAAACGGTACCTCGGAGGGCTCCAGCACCGGTGCACCCATGTCGACGCTCACCTGGTCCTTTTCCTGCACCTTGAGCTCGAGAATACCCGCGGCGGTTTCCACCAGGATGTGCTCTTTACTGGTAAGGCGGCGGTCGCGCACGAAGCGGGCAAAGCAGCGCGCTCCGTTGCCACAGTTTTCCACTTCGCTGCCGTCGGCGTTGTAGATGCGATAGCGGAAATCCACATCCGGATTGCGCGGCGCTTCCACCAGCAACAGCTGATCGCAGCCGATACCGGTGTGCCGGTCAGCGATCTGACGGACTTTTTCCGGCGACAGTTTCACCCGCTGGGTGATGCCGTCGACCATGACAAAGTCATTGCCGAGTCCGTGCATTTTGGTGAATTTGAGCCGCATCTACTGTATTTCCTGTCCGTCTATTCCGTCTGCTCTAGCTGTGCGTTTACTGGTCGTCTTTGGCCGGCACGGTGGATTCCCCTCGCACCAGGTCCGCCAGGGTTTCGCGCGCGCGCACCAGGTAGGTCTTGTCGCCGTCTACCAGTACTTCCGCGGCACGGGTGCGCGAGTTGTAGTTGGAGCTCATGGTAAAGCCGTACGCACCCGCCGACAGCATGGCCAGCAACTGGCCCTCTTCGAGCGCCAGTGGGCGGTGCTTGCCGAGAAAGTCGCCGGTTTCGCACACCGGGCCGACAATGTCCCAGCTCTCGGTTTTGCCGTTGGACGGGGTGACCGCAACGATATCCTGCCACGCCTGGTACAGAGCCGGGCGCAGGTTGTCGTTCATGGCGGCATCGACGATAGCAAAATTGTGATCTTCGGTGCGCTTGAGGAATTCCACTTTGGTCAGCAGTGCGCCGCCGTTGGCAGCAATGGAGCGGCCGGGCTCCAGTACCAGTTCCAGGTCACGGCCAGCGAGGCGCTCTTTTACCGCGCCGAGGTAATCGCTCACTTGCGGCGGCTCTTCGCCACGGTAGCGCACGCCGAGGCCGCCGCCCAGGTCCAAATGTTTCAGCTTGGTGCCATCTTCGGCGAGCTCATCGATCAATACCAGCAGGCGGTCGAGGGCGTCGAGGAAAGGCGCAAGCTCGGTCAGCTGCGAGCCGATATGGCAGTCCACGCCCACCGCATTGAGGCTTTGTGAGTCCGCAATACGCGCGTAAACCGCACGTGCGCGCTCGATGGCGATGCCGAATTTGTTTTCTTTCAGGCCGGTGGAAATGTAGGGGTGGGTATTCGCATCCACGTCCGGGTTCACCCGCAGGGACACCGGCGCCGTCACGCCCATTTCGGCGGCCACCGCTTCAAGGCGGTTTAGCTCGGATTCCGACTCGACGTTAAAACAGTGCACACCCACTGACAGCGCGCGGCGCATTTCGTCGGCGGTCTTGCCTACGCCGGAGAAAACGACTTTGGCCGGGTCGCCGCCCGCCATCAGTACGCGCTCCAGTTCACCGGCAGACACGATGTCAAAACCGGCACCCAGTTGCGCAAGTACCGAGAGGACCCCCAGGTTACTGTTGGCCTTGATGGCGTAGCAGATCAGCCCTGGGTGATCACCCAGTGCATCGGCGTAAGCCTGATACTGGCGCTCGTAGTGGGCGCGGCTGTACACATAGGTGGGAGTGCCAAACTGTTCGGCAATCTCCTCGAGACTGACGCCCTCGGCCCACAGGCTTCCCTGCTGATAGTGAAAATCGCTCATTTGGATACTGCTTCCGCTTCCGTGTGTTGCTGGTGGTTGTCTTGTTCTTGTTGTGCAGAATCGGCTTTGTTCCGCTTCTCCTCGCTACTGTTCACAGGCTGCCCGTGGCTGTGACCGCCGGTGGTCGTACTGGCGGCGCGCGGAGCGCCAGTTGCGCCGGGCGCAGCTGGATCTTGCGGCAGGTAGAGCGGGCCCTTCTGGCCGCAGGCGCCAAGTGTCGCGGAAAGCGCGACGATGGCGGTCAGTGAAATCAGCTGTGTGCGCATTGGGTATACCTGCCGCCGTGACGCGGGACGAGAAGACCAGAAAAGCCTGCTAGTATAGCGACCCTCGCTCTAATGCAACACAGTAACAAAAGTAACCGAATTATGACCCAGGCCGCCTCCCAAGCCAGCTACAACGCCGCCATCGAAGAAACCCTGATTGCGATCGAAGATGCGCTGGATAACTGCGATGTGGATATGGATTACGAGCGCGCGGATGCGGTGCTCACGATTGTGCTGGAAGACAACGGCACCCAGGTGATTCTGTCGCGCCAGAGTGCGGTGCAGGAGTTGTGGGTGGCGGCGCGCTCCGGCGGTTACCACCTGAGTTTCGAAAACCCCGGCTGGAAGTGCACCACCACCGGTGAAGACCTGCCGACCTTGCTGGACCGCGTGTTGACCGAGCAGCAGGGGAGTGCGGTCGCCCTCGGCCTATGATTGTGGCGGTGCAACACCAATAAAAAAGCGGGCAAAAAGCCCGCTTTTTTATGCCTGCTTATCGTGCGGAGATCAGTGTACGGGCACGCTCACACGCAGCGCGCACCTGGTTCGGCGCGGTGCCGCCGATATGGTCACGGGCGGCGACGGAGCCTTCCAGAGTCAGCACGTCGAATACATCGTCGCCAATTACGTCAGAGAACTTCTGCAGTTCGGCGAGGCTGAGGTCGGCGAGGTCGCAGTCTTTGTCGATGGCGAAAGCCACGGACTGGCCGACAATCTCATGGGCATCGCGGAAGGCCACACCTTTGCGCACCAGGTAGTCGGCGAGGTCGGTGGCGGTGGAGAAGCCCTTGCCGGCAGCGGCCAGCATGTTTTCTTTCTTCGGTTTAAGCGCCGGCGCCATATCGGCAAAAGCGCGCAGGCAGTCGAGCGCGGTGTCGGCAGCGTCGAATAGTGGCTCCTTGTCTTCCTGGTTGTCCTTGTTGTAGGCCAGCGGCTGGCTCTTCATCAGGGTCAGCAGGGCAATCAGGTGGCCGTTTACCCGGCCGGTCTTGCCGCGCACCAGCTCCGGCACATCTGGGTTTTTCTTCTGCGGCATGATCGAGGAACCGGTGCAGAAGCGGTCCGGCAGGTCGATAAAGTCGAACTGGCTGGAAGTCCACAGCACCAGCTCTTCACTGGCGCGGGACAGGTGGGTCAGCAGCAGCGCGGAGAAGGCACAGAATTCGATGGCGAAATCGCGGTCGCTCACGGAATCCAGCGAATTTTCGGTGGGCGCATCAAAGCCCAGCAGCTCGGCGGTGCGCGCGCGGTTGATCGGGTAGCTGGTACCGGCCAGTGCCGCGGCACCCAGCGGCGAGCGGTTCACACGCTTGCGACAGTCCATCAGGCGCTCGAAGTCGCGGGTCAGCATTTCGTTCCAGGCCAGCAGGTGGTGGCCGAAGGTTACCGGCTGCGCGGACTGCAGGTGGGTGAAGCCCGGCATAATGGTGTCGGCTTCCTGCTCGGCCAGGTTCACCAGGCCGGTCTGCAGGCGGGTCAGTTCGGCGGCGATCTGGTCGATGCGGTTGCGCAGCCACAGGCGGATATCGGTGGCCACCTGGTCGTTGCGCGAGCGGCCGGTGTGCAGCTTCTTGCCGGTGGCGCCGATGCGGTCGGTCAGGCGCGCTTCGATGTTCATGTGCACATCTTCCAGCTCCACCGACCAGGGGAAGTCACCGGATTTGATCTCCTCGGCGATATCCTTGAGGCCGCCGGCGATCTGCTGGAATTCATCGGCGGTGAGTACGCCCACTTCGGACAGCATCTGCGCGTGGGCCAGGGAGCCCTGAATGTCTTCCAGTGCCATGCGCTGGTCGAACATTACCGAGGCGGTGAAGCGCTCCACGAACGCATCGGTGGCTTCACTGAAGCGGCCGCCCCAGAGCTTGGCTGCGGGATTGTTGGTGGATGCGTTGTCGTTACTCATGCTGCCTCTGCTCGAATGTGCGTTGGAATATGGAAGTCGATCCGGGATGGCGGTATCTTCTTTACTCTCTAGAGCGGCTCCAGAATAAAGATAAAGTGGTATGACATCTTCCCGGCCCGCGCAAGCGGCGGGCATTATAGCGCAGCAAATTCGTAAAATTGCCCCCAAAGGCAAAGATTCTGCGCGTCTGGATTCTGGCAATTCGGATACTCCCCAGTATCCCCACTTCCTCCCCGACCTGTGCAGTGTGACCGGTGTAACTGCCCTGGTTCTGATGGGCGAGCTGTTGGCTTTGGTGCTGGTGCTCGCCACCGATGGTATCCACCCGTTTAACTGGCAACGCTTGGGGCTGGTGTCGCTTACGGTGCAGTGGGTGACCCTGCCTGCCGCCGCCATTCTGTGCCGCCTGCGTCCATTCCTGGCACAACTTACTCACAAGCTCGCCGCTGCACTCAGCTACTGCGCGGTACTTGCGGTGCTGTTACTGGTGCTGCTCGGCCAGCACTGGTGGGCGGCGGATATGGCGAGCACCTCTATCGATTGGCTGTCGCTGCTGGCGAATTTCTTAGTTGGCGCTATCTGCGCGGGAGTGGTGTTGCGCTACGCCTATGTGCAACAGCAGTTGCACAACCAGCAGCAGGCCGAACTCGGCGCGCGTATCGAGGCGTTGCAGTCGCGCATTCGCCCGCACTTCCTGTTTAACAGCATGAACAGCCTCGCCAGCCTGATTGCTGTGGACGCAGAGCGTGCAGAAAAGCTGGTGGAGGATTTGTCCGCGCTGTTTCGCGCATCACTGGCGGACTCGAAAATGGTACCGCTGGAGCAGGAAATTGCGCTGGCAAAACGCTATCTGGAAATTGAGTCCCTGCGCCTCGGGGATCGCCTGCAACAGGAGTGGCAGGTCGATGTTGTGAGTGATGGCCTACAGGTGCCGTCGATGTTGTTGCAGCCGTTACTGGAGAACGCGGTGCTGCACGGTGTGGCGCGCTTGCGCGGTGGTGGTGTGATAGAAATCGCGGTGCGCGAGCAGCAAAGTGCTCGTCAAAATGTCATTGGCAGTGAGGTACGCGAACTGCTATTGTCGATTCATAATCCAGTTGCAGAAGCTAACACTGAGAGTGCACGCAACCGCAATGCCCATCTTGATGCACACGATGGCAACGGTATGGCGATGGAAAATATTCGCCAGCGTCTCAGCGCGTTTTACGGCAATCGCTTCCGCTTTAGCGCGGAGCAGAAAGGTGGCGTCTACCAAGTAGAACTACACCTGCCGATGAACGCGGAAGTGGAAACCAGATCAACTCAGCCAGTGCATGCACCGGCCCGGAGCGAGCGACCTCAAGCTAGCGCTCGAGACGAGGTGGCGTTGTGAATGTCGCCGAACGCCCTCTGGGAGTGCTGATCGTCGATGACGAGCCACTGGCGCGGGCCAGACTGGCCCGACAGTTGCAGAGTATTGATGGTTGCCAACTGCTGGGAGAAGCTGCCGATGGGGAAAGCGCGTTACAACAGCTGGATTCACTCGACCCGGACCTGCTGTTACTGGATATCGAAATGCCCGGAGAAAACGGGCTTCAACTCGCCAACCAAATCTCCAACCGTCCCAATCCACCCGCGATCATATTCTGCACCGCCCACGACGAATTTGCGCTCCCTGCCTTTGCGGTTGCTGCATCGGGTTACCTGCTCAAGCCCGTCAATGTGGAACAACTGGCACAGGCGATTGCCCAGGCGCGAAGACTGAGCAAACCGCAACTGCTGGACCGCAACGCGGAACCCGCGCAAGCAACGGGTGGCCGTCGCCAGATCAAGGCGGTGAGCCGCCGCGGTGTACAGCTGCTCAATATTGAAGATATCCGCTGTTTCGTGGCGGAAGATAAATACGTGATTGCCCACCACAGTGCCGGCGAGACATTGCTGGACGAATCGCTGAAGGAGCTGGAAGCGGAATTTGGCCAGCGTTTTGCGCGGGTGCACCGCAATACCATTGTGGCAAAGACGCATATCACCGGCCTGCAAAAAGAGGGCGACGGCTACCGGGTAGCCCTGGCGGGCTGCGCGCACCGCCCGGCGGTTTCGCGCCGCTTGCTCGCCGGTATCAAGGCGCTGCTTACGGAAATGGCCTGAGTCTGCGGTGGCCTGAATGTGAGCCGATTTGAGTGTGAGCCGATTTGAGTGTGAGAAGCCTGGAAAGGCTCAGCGCCTGCCGGCAATCCAGGTCTCCAGTACCCGAATATTCCGCCAGTTTTGTGCAGGCGTCTGTAGTGGATTTTGATCCACAATCGCCAGGTCCGCATACTTACCCACTTCCAGCGAGCCGATCTCACGTTCCATCCCCAGTTGCCAGGCGCCGTTGATGGTCATGGACTGCAGTGCCTGTAGCGGGGTAATCGCTTCATGGCGACCGATTGGGGTGCCGGCGCGGGACATGCGGGTGATGGCAGTCTGCATCAGGCTAAACGGTTCGGCCGGGAACATCGGGCTGTCCGCGTGCAGGGTTGGGTACATGCCGAGATCAAACGCGGTTTTTACCGGCAGAATTTGTTCGGTGCGCGCGGGGCCCAGTAAACTTTCTTTCAACGCATCGCCGTAATAGTAGAGATGGTTGATATGGAAGCTGGGGGTTATGCCCAGCTTGGCCATTGGTGCGAGCGTTGCGCGGTCGACTAAAAGACCGTGCTCCAGCCGGTGGCGTCTGCCAATAAATGCTGCGCGTTCGCGCGCATCCAGCGCGTCGAATTCCCGCTGCAGCAGTTCGACAAATTCTTGTGCGGCGCGGTCACCCTGCACATGGGTGGCGGTTTGCCAGCCGCGTGCATTTTTATCGCGCAGCTGAGCGCGGAAGGACTCTTCGGTAATCACCGCCTCACCGTGACTGCCATGGCCAATGCCTAACTGCTCGCTGAGCGCGCTATCGCGATAGGGCTGCTCCACCATCATGGTGCCGCTGTAGGGTGAGCCGTCGTACCAGAATTTGGCGCCGAGTACGCGGAAGAAATCGCTGTCGAAATCCGGTTTCCCATCCAGCTTGGTCAGGTTCTCACCGCGATAGTAAAAGAACTGGCGAATACGCGGCGCGAAGTTATCGCTCGCGGCCCAGCGTGCCAACCACGCGGGTACATTGAAGCCGAGGGAAGCCACGCTGGTGAAACCCGCAGCACGCAGGTCATCCAGACGCGCCTGGTATGCCGCAGCCACTTTGAGTGGTTTTTTGTGCACCGCGGTAAACGGTTCCATCGCTTCCTTTTCCACCAGCATGCCATTCAAGCGCCCGTCTTCGTCCCGCCCGAAATATGAGCCTTCACCGGGCGGCGGTGTGCTTTCATCGATTCCGGCGGCGACTAGAGCGGCAGAATTTACCCAGGCGGTGTGCAGGTTGGCCGCGAGAATAAATACCGGGTTGTGGGGTGCCAGCGCGTCCAGCTGTGCGCGGTCGGGTGTTTGCAGGTCCGCAAGCAGAATTGGATCCAGCCCCATGGCATACACCCACTCTCCGTGCGGAGTGTTGGCGATTTCATTCTCGAGAGCTTGCCAGGCTTCCGCTGCCGAGGCATGGGTAAAGCCGCTCATATCGAGGAAGTTGCCGAACACGGCGCTGATGGCGGGGTGCTCGTGAGCGGCAACAAAGCCGGGAAGTAGTGTTTTGCCTGCGAGGTCGACGGCTTCGGTATCGATGCTGGCCAGCGCCTGGATTTCGCGGGTGCTGCCGACGGCGAGGATTCGGCCTTCGCTGACCGCAATTGCCTCGGCGATGGTGTTGTTCCCGTCCAGCGTGATCACGGTGCCGTTGATGAAAATGCGGTCGGCTTTATCGGAACTTGAACAGGCGCAAATCAATGCGCCGAAAATAATAAGCAGAAAACGTAGAAGGTTCGTGTAGTGCATTTATATTCTTATTGTTACTGCTGTCGCTTAACTCAGTTACCGCGTGCGGCCATCCAGATACCACTGCCGATTAATGTGGCGCCGCCGATATAATTAAATAGCCGGCTCTCGGCGCGGTTTTTCAATATCGCCTGTGCGCGCACCGTGGCCCACGCATAGGTCAACATAACACCGCCTACCGCCAGGGTAACAACGACGAAAATAATAATGGTATCCATCACGGTAATTTCCGTGATGGGCAGAAATGCGGGGAAAAAACTCAGGTAAAACAGGATCGCCTTGGGGTTGCCCAGCGTCGTCGTCAGGCCCAGCAACCAGCTGGAGGCGAGCGAACTTTGCTTCGGCGTTGCGTTTACCTCCGCGGTACCGCGCGCGCGCAATAGGCTGAGGCCAAGCCAGATCAGATAGGCCGCGCCCACATATTTCAGGATCACAAAGGCATTGCCCATCACATCGGCAATATAGGCGAGGCCAGACAGGCACAGGGCGATAAAGACATAGTCACCGAACACAATACCAATGGTGGTGACCAGGCCATGCAGCATACCGCCACTGGCTGAGCGCGCCATTACGGCAAAAGTGCCCGGGCCGGGAATTGCCGCCAGTACGATCATGGCGCCGAACAGGGCGAGGGTGTTAACGAATGTCATAAATGCTGTTCCTGTTTAGCAGCCGCCGGTCACGTCAATAAAGGTACCGGTGCTGTATGCCGCCTGTTGGCTGAGTAGCCAGGCGATGGCTGCGGCCACTTCTGTATCTTTGCCGCCGCGCCCGAGGGGAATCTGCGGCGTAAGACGCGCGATCCGATCCGGTTCCCCACCGTCCGCATGCATTTCGGTGTGAATAAAACCCGGACGCACGCCGCTTACCCGAATTCCCTCTTTGGCCACCTCTTTGCTCAGGCCAATGGTGAGGGTATCTACGGCACCTTTGCTGGCTGCGTAATCGATATATTCATTGGGTGAGCCGCTGCGCGCGGCACCGGAGGAAACATTGACTATGGCGCCGCCGGTGCCGCCGCGCAGTGTGGACATACGGCGCACCGCCTCGCGGCAGCAAAGCAGGGTGCCGGTTACATTGGTTTGCAGTATCTGATTGATACGCGTTGCGGTCATATCTTCCAGTCGCGACTGGGTAAGCAGCATGCCGGCATTGTTTACCAGTGCACTCAGTCGGCCCAGTTGCTGGTCCACTTCGCGGAACAGCCGTTCAACGTCGGCCTCTACGGTGATATCGGTCTGAATGGCAATCGTGTTTGCACCCATTGCCCGGCATTTTTCCACGATGCGGTGCGCGTCCGCTTCGCGGGCACGGTAACTAATACACAGGTCATAGCCCTGCTCGGCAAGTAAAGCGGCGGTGGCGGCACCGATACCACGGCTGCCACCGGTCACCAGGGCGATGGGTTTCCCGGAAGCATCATTCGGTTCCTGGAATTTCACAGTGAACTTCTCGTGGAGTAGAGGAGTGGGCGGGAGCCTATTGAATGGCTCCCGCCGGGCATTGAATCAATACAGCTGCGGGCCGCTGCTGTTGTCGTTGTCGCCGGCCAGGCTTAGTTCGTCGGCGGCGCTGTTGAGGTACTCGGCGTCGGATTCGGACTTGAGCTTGATCATCAGGCGCAAGTCGTTCGCGGAGTCGGCGTGAGCGAGAGCGTCTTCATAAGTGATTTCGCCGCGGTCATACAGTTCGTACAGCGCCTGGTCGAAGGTCTGCATACCCTGTTCGACGGAGCGCTTCATCAGCTCCTTCATTTTGTGTACCTCGCCCTTGCGGATCAGGTCCGACATCAGCGGGGTGTTGATCATGATTTCGAGACAGGCGCGGCGACCGTCGCCATCCGGTGTCGGCACCAGCTGCTGCGCGACCATGGCCTGCAGGTTCAGCGACAGGTCCATCCACAGCTGTTCGTGGCGGTCGGCCGGGAAGAAGTGAATGATCCGATCCAGCGCCTGGTTGGCGTTGTTGGCGTGCAGGGTGCACAGACACAGGTGGCCGGTTTCGGCGAAGGCAATGGCGTGGTCCATGGTTTCCCGCGAACGCACCTCACCAATGAGGATGACGTCGGGAGCCTGACGCAGGGTGTTCTTCAGTGCGGTCTCGAAGGATTCGGTGTCGAGGCCCACTTCGCGCTGGGTGACGATACAGCCACGGTGCTGGTGGATAAATTCGATAGGGTCTTCGATGGAGATGATGTGACCCTTCGAGTTTTCGTTGCGGTGGCCGATCATGGAGGCCAGCGAGGTGGATTTACCGGTACCGGTCGCGCCCACAAAGATGATCAGGCCGCGCTTGGTCATGGCCAGCTCTTTGAGCTGCTCGGGCAGGCCGAGTCCGTCGATGGTGGGAATCTTGGTTTCGATTCGACGCAGTACCATGCCGACGAGATTGCGCTGGAAGAACGCGGATACCCGGAAACGGCCGACGTTGCGCAGGGAGATGGCGAAGTTGAGTTCTTTGTTTTCGATGAACTCTTTTTTCTGCCGGTCGTTCATGATGCCGACAACCATTTCCCGGGCTTTTTCCGGGGACAGCGGTGAGGTGGTGACGGGAACGATTTTGCCGTGCAGTTTGATGGAGGCTGGTACGCCGGCGGTGATGAACAGGTCGGATGCGCCTTTTTCGCTCACCAGTTGTAGAAGTCGTTCGATTTCCATTTTTATTTACCGCGTGGGGTGTTCGTTCTTAACTTTATTCGGTGGCGGCGAGGCACCGGGCAGGGATTTTCAGAACCGCTGTAAACCCATCCCTGGGCGCTGCGTCGCAAACATCCTGTTTGCGACGCTCCTGAAAATCCCTACCCGGCACCTCGCCTTCAATTCTTATTTCAGTACTTCGTAAGCGCTCGTTTAATCAGTAACGCAGGCGCTATTTAGAAATTCTCTGGCATCTTCGCTTTTTCACGCGCGACTTCGCGAGTGATGATGCGCTTCTCAAGCAGGTCCTGCAGGCACTGGTCCATGGTCTGCATACCTACGTTGGCACCAGTCTGGATGGCGGAGTACATCTGCGCGATCTTGTCTTCGCGGATCAGGTTCCGGATCGCCGGGGTGCCGCGCATGATTTCGTGGGCCGCCACTCGGCCGCCGCCGTTGCGCTTGAGCAGAGTCTGGGAGATTACTGCTTGCAACGATTCCGACAGCATGGAGCGCACCATGGCTTTTTCTTCCGCGGGGAAAACATCGACGACACGGTCGATGGTCTTGGCGGCGGAGGTGGTGTGCAGGGTGCCGAATACCAGGTGGCCGGTTTCCGCGGCGGTCAGTGCCAGGCGGATGGTTTCCAGATCTCGCATCTCACCAACCAGGATGATGTCCGGGTCTTCACGCAGTGCGGAGCGCAGTGCTTCGGAGAAGCCGTGGGTGTCGCGGTGGACTTCCCGCTGGTTGACCAGGCACTTCTTGGATTCGTGTACGAATTCGATCGGGTCCTCTACGGTGAGGATGTGCTCGTATTTGTTGTCATTGATGTAGTCGATCATCGCCGCCAGTGAGGTGGACTTACCGGAACCGGTAGGGCCGGTCACCAGTACCAGGCCGCGCGGGGTGTCGGAGATCTGCTTGAACACCTGGCCCATCCCCAGGTCTTCCATGGTGAGTACCTTGGAAGGAATGGTCCGGAATACGGCGCCGGCGCCGCGGTTGTGGTTGAACGCGTTCACACGGAAGCGGGCCACACCGGGGACCTCGAAGGAGAAGTCGGTTTCCAGGAACTCTTCGTAGTCCTTGCGCTGCTTGTCGTTCATGATCTCGTAGATCAGGCCGTGCACCTGCTTGTGCTCCATGGGCGGCAGGTTGATACGGCGCACATCGCCATCTACCCGGATCATCGGGGGCAGACCGGCGGAGAGGTGCAAATCCGAGGCATTCTGCTTGGCGCTGAAGGCGAGGAGTTCTGTAATGTCCATACTGCTACCTTTATTCTTCTTACATTCACTGGTCGATATGACGCGGGGGCCGCAAGCACATAGAATGCCCGCCGAGCAAAAGTTGGGTCCCAGTATATGCGCAAAGGGTCGATCCCCGAAAACCTGAATTCCGTCGCTGAGCGAATCGTCACAGCTTGCCGCAGTTGTGACCGGCAAGCCGACGATGTCACGCTGCTGGCGGTGTCCAAAACCCGTCCGGCGGCGGACCTGCGGGTGGCCTATGAGGCGGGTCAGCGCCATTTCGGCGAGAACTACCTGCAGGAGGCCCTGGACAAGCAGGCCGAGCTGACCGATTGCGCCATCACCTGGCACTTCATTGGCCCGCTGCAGTCGAACAAAACCCGCGATGTGGCGGGGCATTTCCACTGGATGCACACGGTTGAGCGGTTAAAAACTGCGCGCCGCCTGTCGGAACAGCGCCCGGCGGATATGCCGCCACTGAATGTGTGCCTGCAGGTCAATATCGATGGAGAGGATAGCAAGTCTGGGGTGAGTGCGGAGGATCTGCCGGAATTGGCTGCGGCCGTGGCGGGCCTGCCCAACCTGCAGTTGCGTGGCCTGATGGCGATTCCCGCGCCGCGCGGTGCGTCGGAAGACCAGCGCACACCATTTATTCAGCTGGCGACGCTGCTGGACCAGCTCAAATCTCAACTGCCGGAACAGCCTCTGGATACCCTGTCGATGGGGATGTCGGGGGATATGGAAGCGGCGATATTCAGCGGCGCGACCATTGTGCGCATCGGCACCGATATCTTCGGCCGCCGGGATTAGCCTGGACGCATACTGCGACCAGGCCAATCAGGGGCTTGATTGTGAGAGTTTAGTGCGAAAAAGGGAGCGGAATTAACGCTCGGCGCGCATCTCTTTGCTGGTCTCGGTCTGCCAGCTGGCTACCGGCTTCTCCAGCAAGTGTTCTGAGAAGAACATTGCGGTCACCTGCGAATAGATATCGCGGTTTTCCTTCTTGCGATAGCCGTGCCCCTCGTTCAGGGCGTTCATGTACCACACCGGCTTACCGCCTTCGCGCAGCGCCGCCACAATCTGTTCCGCTTCGGTTACCGGCACCCGCGGGTCGTTTTCACCCTGTACCACGAACATCGGTACCTGAATCTTTTCCACATTGTTACTCGGGCTGATGCGTTCCAGGAAGGCGCGCATATCCGGGTTGCGCTCATCACCATATTCCACCCGGCGCAGGTCGCGGCGGTAGTCGCGGGTATTGGTCAGGAAGGTGACGAAGTTGGAGATACCCACGATATCCACCGCGGCGCGCAGGCGGTCGCTGTAGTGCATGGCGCTGGCCAGGACCATATAGCCGCCGTAGCTGCCGCCAAATACCGCAACGCGGTCCGCGTCGAGGTCGGGCTGGGTTTCGATCCAGTCCAGCAGGGCGCCGATATCGCGCACCGAATCTTCGCGCTTGAAGCCGTTATCCAGTGCCACATAGGTCTTGCCGTAGCCGGCGGAGCCGCGCACATTCGGTGCAATGACCGCCGCACCCAGCTTTTCCAGCCACAACTGGTAGGTGCTGCTGAAGTAGGGGCGGTACTGGGCTTCCGGGCCGCCGTGGATGGAGATGATCACCGGCGCGGGGCCTTCGCTATTGCGCGGGCGGTACACAAACGCGGGAATCTTGCGCGGCTCACCATTCACCTCGTCAAAGGTGGGGTAGTGCACCAGCTCCGGCTCGACAAAGGTATCGGTATCCAGGCCGCCCACTTCGCTGAAGGTCCAGCGCTGCAGCCCGGCGGAACGCAACGGGTTGCTGCGCAGGTTCAGGACAAAAGTATCCGTGGGGGTTTTGGGGGTGTTGATCGACAGGGCGAGCTGATCGCCGTCGTCATTAAACGCCAGGCCGCCAATGACCCCGATCGGCATATCCTCGACTTTGCGGTAGCGCATGGAGCGCGGGTCCAGGAGATACAGCTGGTCCATACCGTTTTCATTCACGGTGAAGGCGCCGCGGCGGCGGTCTTCGCTGAACACCACCGAGGCAACGTCCCAGGCAATATCGCCGGTGATTACGCGCTCTTCGCCGTTGCTGAGGTCGTGGAACACCAGCTCGGCAAACTCACCGCGGCGGTCGGATACAAAGAAAACCCCGTTACCGTTGGCGGTGAAATCTGCGGCGTAGTTGCGCGATTGCTTGTCCTTGTCGCCGGCGATCAAGCGTAAATCACCGCTTTCCAGATCCAGGACATGCACCAGTGAATTGGTGGAGGAGATGTACTGCTGTACCAGCAACCGGCGGTTGTCGGCACTGAAGGATACCGGCCCCCACCAGCTGCCGTCCGGTGATTCGAGGGCGAGGGTGCTGGTCTCGCCATTTTCTTCGATGCGGGTTATCCACAGGTCGTTGGCGCGGCCGTCGCGGCGGGTGCTCTGGTAGGCAAGCAAGGAGCCATCCGGGCTCCAGGCGATGGCGCTATTGCGGGATTCACCATCGGAGAGCATGCGGCTTTCGCCGGTGGTCGCGTCGAACAGGAAGATCTGCGCATCCTCGCTGCCCCCGGCATCCATGGTAAATGCCAGTTCATTGGATCCCGGGCGCGGTTCCACCTGCCCAACCGGCTCCTTGAAGAAAGTCAGCTGCTGGCGCGCGCCGCCCGGCTGATCTATCCGGTGGATCTGGTTTACGTCGCCGAAGCGGGTGGAAACAAAAAGCGAGTCGCCTTCCTCGGTCCAGCCCAGTACCGCCGCGGAGCGCACATTCTGGTAGCGATTCAGGTCTGCTGCGACTTTTTCGGGGAGGGCGGGAATATCTTCAAGAACGAGATTGCCGTTATTGAGGGTGCGGGTTTCCACGGCTGCGGAGACAACCGCAGACCAGGCAATACCCGACGCGAGCAACAGCGATGCAAACATACGGGGTTTGTTCATGGGCTTTCCTTATTGCTTGTATCTTTATTCTTTGAATCTTTGGTTTGTACCGTCTCCACCATGGTATCCAACTCGCTATTGGATGCCACCGCTAGCGGGCGCATTTGCGGTGAGCCGATGCCGGCTGACGAGGATTTCAATTGGTGTGCTGAGTGTCCATAATTCGCGGCAGCAAAAGTAGTTGATTACGCAGCTACAGGTAGCCATAGGCAGCAGCCAGCAAAGAGGAGCGAAAGGGTGTCAGGACAGCAGCATTCAGCGATGGTGTTTATCGGCGGTGCCGGCAATATGGCAGGCGCGGTGATTGGTGGCATGGTGGCCAACGGTTATCCGGCGGACAAGATTATCGCGACCGGCCGCGACGAGCAGAAGCTCAAGGCATTTTGTGATCGCACCGGTGTGCACGGGCGTACCGATAATCTGGCGGCGGTAAAAGAGGCCGACGTGATCGTGCTGTCGGTGAAACCACAGGTCATGCAGGCGCTGTGTGAAACCATCGCACCGGAAGTAAGTGCCAACAAACCGCTGGTGATAACGCTCGCTGCCGGTATTCCCCTGTCCGCGTATCAGCGCTGGCTCGGTACAGGTGTGCCGATCGTGCGCGCCATGCCGAACACCCCGGCGCTGGTGGGTGCCGGGGTTACCGGTCTCTATGCGGGCGAAGGTGTCACCGACGAGCACAAATCCGTAGCCACGCAGATGGCGCAGGCGGTGGGGATTTCCCAGTGGGTGGCGGAGGAATCCGGCATTGATGAAATCATCGCGGTATCCGGTTCCGGCCCCGCATACTACTTTCAATTTATGGAATCCATGATCGACGCGGCGGAGAAGGCGGGCATGGATCGTGCCGACGCCGAGCGCCTCACCTTGCAAACCGCTCTGGGCGCGGCGAAACTTGCGGTGGCCGCGGATGTGGATGTGGCGCAACTGAAGCGCAATGTAATGTCGCCGAATGGCACCACCGAGCGGGCGATCAAGCGTTTTCAGGAGGGTGGCCTGCCGCAACTGGTGGAACAGGCGATGACAGACTGCGCGGCGCGCGCGGCGGAAATGGCGCAAGAACTGGATAAGTAAAAAGGAAGCTTAATGGCCAACACCTTTAGCAATATTGGCGTATTCATTCTCGCCACCATCGGGATTCTATTTCTGTTTGCGGTGCTGCTGCGCTTTATGCTGCAGCTGGCGAGGGCGGACTTTTACAATCCAATCTCTCAGGGCATCGTCAAGGTAACCAACCCGCTGCTGCGCCCGCTGCGAAAAATTGTGCCCGGCGTGTTCGGTATCGATATGGCCTCTCTGGTACTCGCACTGCTGGTGGGCTGGGTAATGATCATCGGCGCCGGTTTTCTCGCCGGTGCCGGCATGCTGAACCCGCTGAGTGCGTTGCTGTGGTCGCTGCTGGGGGTGCTGATGACGCTGATCGCCATCCTGTTTGTGGGTATGCTGATCTCCATTGTGGTCAGCTGGATCGCGCCGCAAAGCTCACACCCGGCGCTGATGCTGCTGCGCCAGCTGCTGGAGCCTGTGTATGCGCCGGTGCGCAAGATCATTCCGCCACTGGGGGTGATCGATATCAGCCCGATCTTCGTGTTTATCCTGCTGACGGTGGCAGACAAACTGTTGGTGGGTTTTGCCCAGAGCGCCAACATGCCGCAGCTGGTATACAACTTGTTCTGGCATATCCCCTTTTAAGGCATTTGGGGGTCGCCATGCCGGCCCCCTCCCATTCTATTAAAGCTGTCTTAACTGTCAGCCCCTCTTTTCTCTCTCCGCATTTCACTTTTCTAACGCTATCCAGTTCGCGAAATCCCTGTGCCAGGGTTTAACTCCGCGCGCGCTTGCTGGAAAATGCCCGGTGAAATTGAAAATCTATCTGAAGTAGTAAGAATAAGAACTCCCAAACATGGAAGATGTGACCTTGCGCCAGCACATAGCCGACTACGATCTCTGGAAGAAGGGGTTGGATACGCAGTTCCACCGGTTTAGTCACTGGCTGGAAGAGCACTTTCCCAATTCTGCCGGTGCCCGCCAGGTGGTGCAGCAGGCGCGCCAGCTGCTGGTGGACGACCAGTTCACCGTCGCGCTGGTAGGTGAGTTCTCCCGCGGCAAGACCGAGCTGATCAACGCGCTGTTGTCGCACACCTATGGCAAGCGGCTGCTGCCCTCGCGCCCCGGCCGCACCACCATGTGCCCCACCGAAATTTACAGCGATGGCACCGAACAGGCTTCGGTGCGCCTGTTGCCAATCGAGACCCTCGCTACCAATACCAGCCTGGAAAGCTTCCGCCGTATTCCGCAGAAGTGGGTCAACTTCGATTTTGACCCGGAAGACGCTGGCGCTACTCGCGAAGCGCTGATGAAAGTCGCCGCCACCAAGGCGGTAACGCCGGAAGAGGCCGCGCGCTACGGTTTTGATCGCCGCCACCTGGATGGCAATGGCAATCTGGTGCAGATCCCGGCGTGGCGTTACGCGCTGATTTCCCTGCCGCACCCGCTGCTGGCCCAGGGCCTGCGCATTATTGATACCCCCGGGCTTAATGCCCTGGGTAACGAGCCGGAATTGACCCTGTCCACCCTGCCGAGCGCGCAGGCGGTGGCGTTCCTGCTCTCCGCCGATGCCGGCGTCAGCGGCACCGATCTCAATATGTGGGAAACCCACTTGGTGCCGCTCAAGGAGCATCGCGGCACCGCGGTGATGGCGTTGCTGAATAAGATCGACGTGCTGTGGGACGATCCGGACGAAGATCCAGACCAGATGTTGCGCAAGATGCGCGGCGAGGTGAGCAAGCTGCTGTCGCTGCCGCAGGAAAACGTGGTCGGTGTGTCCGCGAAAAAAGCTTTGCTGGCGCGCGCCGAGCGCGACCCGATGCTGCTGCAACAAAGCTGCTTCGGCGAGTTTGAAAAACTGCTGGTGCAGCGTTTGATGGAGCACCGCGACAAGGTGGCCAACCACCGTTCGCTGCATCAGGCACTGACGCTGATGGCGGATACCCGCGACCTACTCAAAAACCGCCTCAACAGTGGTCGTGCAACCCTGGAGCATCTGAAGCGCCGTGGCTCCGCCAGCCCGGAACAATTCGAAGAGCTGAGACAGCTGCACGCCACTGCCAAAGAACAGCACAAGTACTGTCACCAGGAACTGCTGACCCTCAAATCCAGCCAGCGCATGCTGGCCCGCCAGCGCGCCTCCCTGCTGGCGCCGGTATCTAGCCAGCAATTGCAGCAGTTGATCGACGAGACGCGCACAGCGTTGAATGAGCGCTGGTCACCGCTGGGACTGGCCCGCGCCATCGACGGCTTCATGGGTGGCGTGGAATATCAGCTGTCCAACCTCGAGCGGGAAGTGGATCAGACCAACCGTCTGGTAGACGCGATTTACGATCGCTCCACCCTGAACAACATCGTTTCCAACGAGCAGCACTTTGATATTGGCGGCTTCCGGGCGGCACTGCGCGGTCTGCACCGCCAGGCGGCGCAATTGCGCCGTTCACCGCAGCTGCTGCTGGCGCGACGCAATCGCCTGACCGAACGCTTCGTGGCAACCCTCGCCAACGAGGTGGGCCGCATGTACAGCCAGATGATCTCCTCGGTGGATGGCTGGCTGGAACAGGTACTCGAACCGCTGAAACAGCATGTGCAGTACCAGAAGCACCTGTTGAATCGCCACATGATCAAGCTCACCGAGCTGAAGCAGAAAACCCAGAGCAAGCGCACCGATCTGCGTACACTGGAAGAAGAGCTGGTGCGCAACCACAGCGCGCTGGGTGCGCTGGAAGATCTGCTCAAACACACTCAGGCGACGCCACAGCCGATCGCACCGGCGCCGGTGGCTGCGGTTGCGGATAACGTCACCCCGTTAAAGGCGCCCGCCACTTCCTAGCCTGTGGGCAATTTTCGCGGTTAGCTGTGCCCCCGGGGGCACGGCGGCGAGTGACCACAACAAGCTAACAGGTGTACTCCAGTCCCCAGCTTTCGTAAACTTGGCGCCCCGCCCAGTAAGTAAATGCGAAAAATTTTGACCACGGAAGCGCAATCTCACCACTCAGGAAAACCGGCAGGGCTGCCCGCCAACTCCGTCGGTATTGTCGAGTCAAAAAGCCACACATTCCCCGGCCCGTTCAAACTGGCCTGTGGCCGGGTGCTGGACGAATACACCCTGGTCTACGAAACCTACGGGCAACTGAACGCCGATAAAAGTAACGGCGTACTCATCTGCCATGCGCTGTCCGGCCACCACCACGCCGCCGGTTACCACAGTGCCAGCGACAAGCGCCCGGGCTGGTGGGACCACTATATCGGCCCCGGCAAACCCATCGACACCAACAAGTTTTTCGTGGTTGCCCTGAATAATCTCGGCGGTTGCCACGGCTCCACCGGGCCAACCTCCATCAATCCGGAAACCGGTAAGCCCTGGGGGGCGGACTTCCCGCCGCTGCGCGCGCGCGACTGGGTGCACAGCCAGGCCCAACTGGCCGACCTGCTGGGTATCCAGCAGTGGGCGGCGGTGGTCGGTGGCAGTCTCGGCGGCATGCAGGCCATGCGCTGGTCACTGGAATACCCCGAGCGCCTGCGCCACTGCGTGGTGATCGCCTCGGCGATGAAACTGTCTGCGCAAAATATCGCGTTTAACGAAACCGCCCGCCAGGCCATCACTTCAGATCCGGACTTTCGCGATGGCCGCTATCTGGAAGAAGATACGTTGCCGCGCCATGGCCTCGCCGTTGCGCGCATGATCGGGCATATCACCTACTTGTCGGACGATGGGCTAGGTA
The DNA here is from genome assembly GCF_019800665.1 of Microbulbifer agarilyticus. Classification (GTDB taxonomy): domain Bacteria; phylum Pseudomonadota; class Gammaproteobacteria; order Pseudomonadales; family Cellvibrionaceae; genus Microbulbifer; species Microbulbifer agarilyticus_C. The sequence goes on along the minus strand of NZ_JAHVKO010000004.1, from coordinate 11,178 downwards.
AAAAGTTTGGCCGCGAATTGCGCTCCGGTACCTTTGAGCAGGGCGTGGAAGAGCTGGTGGAATTTCAGGTGCAGAGCTATCTGCGCTACCAGGGCGATTCCTTCTCCGGCAGCTTTGACCCGAACACCTATATCCTGATGACCCGCGCTCTGGATTATTTCGACCTGGCGCGGGAGTACGGCGACGATCCGGTGGCGGCATTCTCCCATGCACGCAGTAAATTCCTGCTGGTGTCGTTCACCTCTGACTGGCGTTTTGCCCCGGAGCGCTCCCGCGAAATCGCCGACGCCCTGATGCATGCCAATGTCCCGGTCACCTATGCGGAAGTAGAGTCCCCCATGGGCCACGACGCCTTCCTGCTGCCGAACGCGCGCTACGAAAATATTTTCGCCGCTTACATGAACAATGTTGCCCGCGAACTAACCGACAGCGCGCGCAGCGAGGTGGCCCAATGATGCGTAAGGATCTCGATATCATCCACAACTGGGTGCCGGCGCAATCGCGGGTGCTCGACCTGGGTTGTGGTGACGGTGCGCTGCTTGAGCGTCTGGCCAGTGAGAAGCAGGTCAGTGGTTACGGCGTTGAAATTGATCCGGAAGAAATCCAGAAGTGCGTCGAGCGCGGTGTCAACGTGGTGGAGCAGAACCTGGATAACGGCCTGAAAAACTTTGCCGACCACAGTTTCGATACCGTACTAATGACCCAGGCGCTGCAAACCCTGCGCTTCCCCCATCTGGTGGTGGAGGAAATGCTGCGGGTCGGGCGTGAATGCATTATTACCTTCCCCAATTTCGGGCAGTGGAAAGCGCGCTGGCACCTGGCCTTCTCCGGCCGCATGCCGGTATCGGATTTATTACCGTACGAATGGTACGACACGCCCAATATTCACTTTTGTACTTTCAAAGACTTTGAAGTGCTGTGCCGGGAGCACAACTGGAAGATTCTGCACCGCCAGGCGGTATCGGAGTCCCCGGTTTCCGGCGTGTTGAAGGACTTTTTGCCGAATTTATTCGGCGAGACAGCGATTTACCATCTGACTCGCTAATATTATCTGTAGTGGGTCGTTTTATCCGCCATGCGGACAGGCCGCGATAAGCCTGGTTTCGCACGGAAACCTGACAGGAGGACGCCGTGAAACGTTATTTTGCTGCTTTTATTTCTGTGGCCTTACTGCTGTGGGCTGCAGCGGCCGCGGCGCAACAAGCCAAAATCATCGAGAACCATCAGGATTTCGGCGATTATCGGGTGAGCTATTCGGTGTTTAACAGCGATTTCATCACCCCGGAAATTGCCCGTGAGTACAATCTGGTGCGTGCCCGTGACCGCGCCTTTGTGAATATTTCCGTGGGTAAAAAAGACGGCACCAAAGGCGAGAGTGCCGATGTTTCCGGCAACGCGATGAACCTGATCCAGCAGTCGCGCCCCCTGGTGTTTCAGGAAGTCCGCGATGGCGACGCGGTGTATTACCTGGCACCGTTCCGCTTTGAGAACGAAGAAAGCCTGACTTTCAAAATCGATCTGGTAATGCCCGACGGCAGCAAGCAGCAGCTGACCTTCCGCCGCCAGTTGCACAAGAACTGAATCGCACCCCGTCACCTTTTAACTATCTGACTAACAGCGAGCGCACCGCGTTCGCTGTTTTGCGTTGAATGGAACTCGCTTCCCATGGAAAAAATCGTCCTCGCTAGCGGCAACGCGGGCAAACTGAAAGAGTTTTCCCAGCTGTTTTCCGGCTGGCAGATTGCGGTGTTGCCACAGTCCGAATTTTTGCAGGAGGAGGCGGAAGAAACTGGCCTCAGTTTTATCGAGAACGCGCTGATCAAGGCGCGCCATGCAAGCCGCGCGAGCGGCTTGCCCGCACTGGCGGATGACTCGGGACTGGCGGTGGATGCGCTCGACGGTGCACCGGGAATCTATTCTGCGCGTTACGCCGGTGCCGGCGCGAGTGATGCAGAGAACAACCAGAAACTGTTACAAGCCCTTAAAGACGTGCCTGCAGAAAAACGTGGTGCCAGTTTTCACTGCGCCCTGGCCTTTGTGCGCACCGCCGACGACCCGGTGCCGCTGGTATGTACCGCGCGCTGGAGTGGGGTAATTCTGACTGCGCCCGCCGGCGACCAGGGTTTCGGCTACGATCCGTTGTTTTACGTTCCCTCGGAACAGCTCACCTCGGCGCAGTTGCCACGAGAAGTGAAAAATCGTCTCAGTCATCGGGCGCATGCGGTGAAGAAATTCGAGCAGCTGTGGCATGAGGAAATGGTGGTGCCGGAGCAGCAGGCCCACAGCGCAACCGGCACGAAGTTTTTCTAAATGAATGCTCAGGGTACCAGCCGCTCACTGTTGGCGTTGCCTCCGCTCAGCCTCTACGTGCATATCCCCTGGTGTGTGCGCAAGTGCCCGTATTGCGATTTCAACTCTCATGAATTTGTTGCCGGCACGCTGGAGCATGCGCAGGGTAGTCCGGCCGGTGAACGCCATCTGCCAGAGGCAGATTATGTCGATCAGCTGGAGCGCGACCTGCGCAGCCAGTTGCCATGGGTCCAGGGGCGCAAGTTTGGGTCCATTTTCTTTGGCGGCGGTACGCCGAGCCTGTTTTCGCCGCTGGCCATCGGCCGCATTCTCGATCTCGCCGAGTCGCTGGTGGGCTTTGCCGACGACATCGAGATCACCCTGGAGGCGAACCCGGGTACCTTTGAGCAGGCCAAGTTTGCCGGCTATCGCCATGCCGGCGTCAATCGCCTGTCGATCGGCGTGCAGAGCTTCGACCCGCTGCAGCTGCAGAACCTCGGGCGCATCCACTCGGGCCCCGAGGCACTGACCGCGGCGACCCAGGCGCGCACGGCGGGTTTTGACAATATCAATATCGACCTGATGCACGGCCTGCCGGGGCAGGGCGAGGCCGAAGCGCTGCAGGATCTGGCGCAGGCGGTTAATCTGGGTGCTGAACATATCTCCTGGTACCAGCTCACCATCGAGCCCAATACCGCCTTTTACTCGGCACCCCCGGTTACTCCCGGGTCCGAGCAGATTGCGGCGATCCAAAAGGTCGGCCGGGCGTACTTGGCAGAGCAGGGCTATGACCGCTATGAGGTGTCGGCCTATGGCCGCGCGGGGCTTGCCTCCCGGCACAACCTCAATTACTGGTCGTTTGCCGACTATCTGGGGATTGGTGCCGGTGCCCACGGCAAGGTCACCCTGCCGCAAACCGAGAGGATTCTGCGCACTCAGCGCACCCGTGCGCCCAAGCACTACCTGGCGCTGGGGTGTGGAACCGGTACGGGCGGCGTGGAATTTCCTTTGCCCAAATTACAGGAGGTGGTGGAGGAGCAGCGTCCGCTGGAGTTCCTGATGAATGCGTTGCGGCTTGAAGCCGGGGTGCCCGCGGAGAGTTTTGAGCAATATACCGGCCTGCCGCTCGACACCCTGCGGCGGGAATGGCGGCACCTCGAGGCGATGGAACTGGTGCGCCCGCTGGGACCTACCATCGGTACCAGCCGATTTGGGTATGACTACATAGACGAGATACTGCAGCGATACCTGACGGAAAGCTGAGCCGCTGCAGCATTCCACAGCTTTGCCCTTGAAAACCCGGAATCGGGCCGCATATAGGGCAAAACGCCATGAATGGTGAAAGTAATTGCCTTGCGGGGGCTGCGGACCCTACTTATTATGTCTGCCAGTCCGGGCACCGGCCTGAAGAAACAGAACCACAGGAAAGCATTATGAGCGCGAACATCGTAAACGTAACCGATGCAGAGTTTGAAGCCGAAGTACTGAAGGCCGAAGGCCCGGTATTGGTAGACTTCTGGGCACAGTGGTGTGGCCCCTGCAAGATGATCGCTCCGGTTCTGGAAGATCTTTCCGGTCACTACGGCGAGAAGCTGAAAATCGTCAAAGTGGACGTAGATGCGAACAAAGAGGCTGCGGCCAAGTACAACGTGCGCGGCATCCCGACCCTGCTGCTGTTCAAGGGCGGCAACGTGGAAGGCACCAAGGTTGGCGCCCTGTCCCGAGCTCAGCTGACCGAGTTCATCGACAGCCAGATCTGATTGATCCCGCAGGGCGCCATTGGCGCCCTGTGTCGTTTTGGGGCATTGGGCCCCGTGCGGGGCAGGAGATAAGAGGGTTGCAGCCCCCGGGTAATGGCGCCCCAAGCTTGCGAAATAGCCCTTGCAGGATGCCGAACTGCGGTTATACTGGCTAGTAATCAAATTAACTGTTCAGTCCAAACCTGAGCCAAGTCGCCAACCCCGCTGCTGACGCGGCCTCTCCGGCGCAAACTCCTCAAGTTGAACATCCCCCACAGGCATATCTGCCGCAGCCATATTGGCAATCTGGCACTAGTGCCGTGGTAAGTGGGTATTCGTTTTATCTGAGCCGTTGTTATCGATTAGGGCTCGGGATCGAATGTGAATAACTTGAATGAGCGTTGCTTCGGTCAGTAATCCAGTCAGCATGTCGAACCAGGCATTATCACCATCGAAACTTCAACTCCCTCCGCAGAAACGTCCAGCGCGTCCGCGCGAACCGACAGAAGAAACCGTAATAAAGCAATTGGTATGAACCTTTCTGAATTAAAAACCAAACCCATTGAAGAGCTGATTGAAATTGCCAAGGGCATGGGGCTCGAAAACCTCGCCCGCTCGCGCAAGCAGGACATTATTTTCAATATCCTCAAGCGCCACGCCAAAAGCGGTGAAGACATCTACGGCGAAGGTGTATTGGAAATCCTTCAGGATGGTTTTGGTTTCCTGCGTTCCGCAGACTCCTCATACCTCGCAGGCCCGGACGACATTTATGTCTCCCCGAGCCAGATTCGCCGCTTCAATCTGCGCACCGGCGACTCCATCTCCGGCAAAATTCGTCCCCCCAAAGAAGGTGAACGCTACTTCGCCCTGCTGAAAGTCAGCGACATCAACTTCGACAAGCCGGAAAACGCGCGCAACAAGATTCTGTTTGAAAACCTCACGCCGCTGTTCCCGAATGACCGCTTGGGACTGGAGTGCGGTAATGGCTCCTCTGAAGACCTGATCGGCCGCATCATCGATCTGGTCGCCCCAATCGGCAAGGGCCAGCGTGGCCTGATCGTGGCGCCGCCCAAGGCTGGTAAAACCATCATGTTGCAGAACATGGCCCAGGCGATTACCCGTAACAACCCGGAATGCCACCTGATTGTTCTGCTGATCGACGAGCGCCCGGAAGAAGTAACTGAAATGCAGCGCTCGGTGCGCGGTGAAGTGGTTGCCTCTACCTTTGACGAGCCGCCTGCACGTCACGTGCAGGTTGCAGAGATGGTGATTGAAAAAGCCAAGCGCCTGGTAGAACACAAGAAAGACGTGGTCATCCTGCTGGACTCCATTACCCGTCTGGCACGTGCGTACAACACCACCGTGCCCAGCTCCGGTAAGGTACTCACCGGTGGTGTGGATGCGCACGCACTGGAACGCCCGAAGCGCTTCTTTGGTGCGGCGCGTAACATCGAAGAGGGCGGCAGCCTGTCGATTATCGCCACCGCACTGGTGGATACCGGCTCCAAAATGGACGAAGTGATCTTTGAGGAATTCAAAGGTACCGGCAACATGGAACTGCAGCTGGATCGCAAGATCGCTGAAAAACGCGTATATCCCGCAATTAACGTGCGCCGCTCCGGTACTCGCCGCGAAGAACTGCTAATGCCGGAAGGCGAGCTGCAGCGGGTTTGGATTCTGCGCAAGTTGCTTCACGATATGGAAGATTTGGCCGCCACTGAATTCCTTATCGATAAGCTCAAAGACTTTAAAACGAATGACGAATTCTTCCTGTCCATGAAACGGAAATAATTCTCTTTTATTGTAAAGGCCGGCGCTAATTGCCGGCCTTTTTCGTGTAATGCAGATGAAATTTGCAATGCGTTGAATGAGGCGTGAAATAACGCCGAATTAAGTTGAAAAGCCGCGGTGTTAGGCATATAAAGGCTTTCACCAATGTGTTGATCGGTATTTCAACACTTACCGAATTGGTTCCAGATAACTGGGAAGTTGTCTGACTCCGGACCAAACTCAAGTGGATAACGTGGTGGTGCTGGTTATCCGTTTGTGAATGCACGACAGCCCACTTACTCATGTGAGACTTTTTTGTGAATATCTATATCGGAAATCTGGCCTACGGCGTAACCTCTGACGAACTGCACGAAGCTTTTGGTGCGTTCGGTGAAATCTCCCGGGCTACTGTAATCACTGACCGGGAAACTGGCCGTTCTAAAGGTTTTGGTTTCGTAGAAATGCCGAACGACGACGAAGCGCGTAAGGCAATCGAAGAAATGAATGATCAGCCGCTGTCTGGCCGTAACATCCGTGTTAACGAAGCCAAGCCGCGCGAAGACCGTCCGCGTCGTCCCCGCTTCTAAGATCTCTTAGAAGTTCGGCAGCCCGCAGTCCTGTACTGCGGGTTGTTCTTCCCTCTCAAAATCCCCCCCCCAACTCTGTCGAATTGGCAGCGTTCATTCCCTATTTTGTGCTGACTGTTTTACACTGGCCGGTGAATTTCCCGTCGACCAATAAAGCATGAAATACAAAGATCTGCGCGACTTTATCAAGCTGCTGGAAAAGCGCGGCCTGCTGAAGCGTATTACCCACCCGGTAAGCCCCTATCTGGAAATGACAGAAATCGCCGACCGCGTCCTGCGTGCCGGTGGCCCGGCGTTACTGTTTGAAAACCCCACCGGCTACGATACCCCGGTGCTCGCCAATCTATTTGGTACGCCTGAGCGTGTCGCCCTCGGTATGGGTAAAGAGTCCATCTCCGAGCTGCGCCAGGTCGGTGAGCTGCTGGCCTTCCTCAAGGAACCGCAGCCGCCAGAGGGTTTCAAGGACGCCTGGCAGAAGCTCCCCATATTCAAGCAAGTCATGAATATGGGGCCCAAGGTCGTGAGTAAGGCCGACTCCCAGCAGATCGAAATCGAAACTGGCGACATCGACCTCACCAAACTGCCGATTCAGACCTGCTGGCCCGGCGACGCCGCACCGCTGGTCACCTGGCCGCTGGTGATTACCCGCGGACCGGAGAAGAAGCGCCAGAATCTGGGCATCTACCGCATGCAGCTGATCGGCAAGAACCGCCTGATCATGCGCTGGTTGTCTCATCGCGGGGGTGCCCTGGACTTCCGCGAGTGGCAGCAGGAATTCCCCGGTGAGCCCTTTCCGGTGGCTGTCGCACTCGGCGCCGACCCCGCCACCATCCTCGGCGCTGTCACCCCCGTACCAGATACCCTGTCGGAATACGCTTTTGCCGGCCTGCTGCGCGGCAGCAAAACCGAAGTGGCCGAGGCCAAACTCAGCAACCTGCAAGTGCCGGCGAGCGCCGAGTACGTGCTCGAGGGGTATATCTACCCCGAAGACATGGCAGATGAGGGCCCGTACGGGGACCACACTGGTTACTACAACGAGGTCGACAGCTTCCCGGTATTCACCGTCGAGAAAATTACCCACCGCAAGGATCCCATTTACCACAGTACCTACACCGGCCGCCCACCCGATGAGCCGGCGGTACTCGGCGAGGCGCTGAACGAAGTCTTCGTGCCCATCCTGCGCAAGCAATTCCCGGAAATCGTCGACTTCTACCTGCCACCGGAAGGCTGTTCCTATCGCCTCGCCGTGGTCACCATGAAGAAGCAGTACCCCGGCCACGCCAAGCGCGTGATGATGGGAGTCTGGTCCTTCCTGCGCCAGTTTATGTATACCAAGTTCGTCATCGTCGCCGACGACGACGTGAACGCCCGCGACTGGAAGGATGTGATCTGGGCCATGACCACCCGGATGGACCCCGCGCGGGACACCGTAATGGTCGAAAACACACCTATCGATTACCTGGACTTCGCCTCGCCTGTATCTGGCCTTGGATCCAAAATCGGTTTTGACGCCACCAACAAGTGGGAGGGTGAAACAACCCGCGAATGGGGACGCCCAATTGTGAAAGACCCAGAAGTAACACAGAAGGTTGATGAGATCTGGGATGAACTCGGACTTTAAATAAGCCACCACAACGCCAAGGAGGGCGTATGGAAATCATAAAAACAATCAGGCCAGGCCACGACGGTAGTAAGCGTTACCAAGAAAAATACGGCGAGCAACTTTGCGCCGTGCGTTATCGACGCTCGCCATGCAAAAAAACCGTGTATACCACGGTAGAAATTGTTGTCGCGCAAAGGGAGGCTTATGTTCAAAAAAGGCCTCAGGCAACTCCCCAGGCGATTAACAAAAACGACTGGGTGGCGATAAAAATCGCCTTTGAAGAAATCGAGCTGCGTAACGAAGTGCGAAGGATGGGTGGCCGCTGGAGCCGCGTTGCCAAAGCTTGGGTAGCCAAACGCTCAGTTGCAAAACGCATGGATATTGAGCATCGCATAGTTGAAGGCTTGATCGATCAATGTCTAGATGTAGACATCTAGGCGCAAGTCGCAACATGGCTATATTTAGCAATAATTCCTAGATGTAGCCATGTCATGACCAGATATGGCAATTATGTCTATATCTGGGGCTTATGAATAAAACTGTTATGTATTCGGAGTGATTCCGTGAAATTTAAAGAAATTGTTTATTGCTATGTAGCGGAACGAATCGCAACTCCTGGTGACCTTGCTCGTTTGCAGGAGTCTTTTGTCGAAAATGGCTTCGTTGAGAAAGAGTGTGGCAATAATAAGTGGCTTTATAAGCGGGGGGCTGCACTTGCCTTAGAGCTTGACTACTCCGCAGAGACGATCGAGATGCAGGTGTTTCTCGAAGTTGTCGGCCATGAGCTAGAAATTCGCGTCGGGAACTGGGGGTTTCCATTTGAACCACTTATGATGAAGCCTCGCTTTCAGAAAAATCTCGATCGGTTCGTCAAGGAAATATCAGAAAATGGCTTCCTGAGTGTAGACCCAACGCAAGTTACAGGCATAAAAACTCAAGCCGAAAGCAAAAAAACTGGAGCCAGATATCTTTTACTTGTCGCTGTTCTAGCTGTCGTTGCGGCGCAACTGGTGCAAAATACATAACAATCACGGGCAGCGAGGCTACGGCCCTTCGGGCCTCCGCGGGACGTCTTACCTTATGCGCGTTTTGCGCGGTCGCTTCGCTCCTATTTTCGCGCAAAACGCGCATAAGGTAAGCCGCCCCTGCCGTGGGCGTTATGTTTCTGGCAAGGACGTTGAGTGAAACCGAATTACGGAGCCTACATACCTGGAACGGCATTGGCTGTAACACCAACACTTGGCGCATTGCTAGTCTCGACTGAGAAGTATCCAGTATTCGAGTTTGGGATAATATTTTTTGCGATAATACTGAGCATTAGTCTTGGAAAAATGCTGAGAATTGTCGAGTCAAAGATTCCACTGATTATCGGTCTTGTCACAATGGTCGCAGTGTTCAAATTTTTTGAGGGTAAAATTCCCATCGATCTATTTGGTGGCAGAGTTGAGATTACGCGGAAAACGCTGGCAATTTTTGCAGCGTTTATCCCATTAGTCTCCGTGGACCTCTATTGGCGAGTAAAAAGTGGGGTCGAAACATAACAAACGGCTGTTATCGCCCCTGCGGGGCTGGGACGGCCTTTCCGCCGCTTTGCGGCTCCAAGTCCGCCCCAAAGCCGGGCGTTATATTCCAAAATTTAAAGCATATGAAGCAGATAATAATTCCATCTGAAGATTTGGTTAAAGAAATGAAACCTTCATCTGAATATGATGAAGAAAATCCATATAAGCAATACGCAAGTAATGGTAAAAACATATACTTTAACGAGGAAGATATTCTGGAAGGAGCAGACCCTGAAACATTCTTGTTCTATTTAGGCGGTTTTGCAAAAGATAAAAAATATTGTTGGAATGGCGCCCAAAGAATAAGCGGGGCGGACCCCAGTTCGTTTCATGCACTGAGTAATACATTCTACAAAGATAAGAACCATGTTTATTATTTGATGGGTTCTCTCAAAGAAGCTGATTCCTCAACATTTGAAGCTTGTGATGAAGGTAGAAAAATAAATTATGGGTGTAATTTGTTAACCCCATATGGTTATGGGAAAGATGCCAACAATGTTTTTTATTATGATTTCCAAGGTAAAGCAAAAATAGTTAGAAAGGCTAATCCTCAAAACTTTGTATCACTTAATGATGGTGTTTTCGGTAAAGATGATGACTTTGTCTTTTGTGGCGCCTCTGTTTTGCAAAAAGTAGAGGTAGAAAGCTGGGAAAAATTAGGTGGTTATTATTCTAAAGATAAAAGAAATGTTTTTTATTATAATAGAATTATTAAAGAGGCAGATAGAGATACATTCGAAGTTGTCATTCCAAAAGACGGATTTTCACAATTAGCTAAAGACAAGAATAATAGATATTTAAACGATGTTGTGGTGGGTGAGAGTGGTCGCGATTACGACAGGTGGCATAAAAATGAATGAATATAACGAGGCAAGGTTGCGGACAAGCAAAGCTTGCCGCAACTTGCGGCGTTATGTGTAGATCAAATTCATGAGAATAATGAAACCACTAGTTTTTATAGCATTGCTACTACTTGTCTCCTCTTGCACCGGAGATTCTCCAATTGTCGCGGAGATACCAATTACTAGGTCTTGCGCTGTTAGTGCGCCAGATCAAGCGAATTCGTGGAGTGAGAAATTTCAAGGAACAAGAATTTCATTTAATGTAAAGCAAAAGACTTTTACTCAGTTTCAGAATGTAAGTTCACCCGTAACCGGATATATTCAGATACGGACAAATATGACTCAGAAGGAAGTAAATCCATATCTAAATAAATTGGCGAGCTTATGTTTGTATAACGCAAGCGCTAGAGTCCCCAAGGATCAGTTAGGTTATAGGATGGTCGCTGTTGAGATAGCCAAAAATATTGAATCAGGCATCTCGCCTATCTTAGTTAAAGATTTAGGTGCTGAGATCGAAATAAGCTACAACAAATCAAGGTAGCTCCACATAACAAAGCCGGGCAAAATGCTCCGGGCCTGGGGCCCTCCGCGGGACAGCTTACCTTGTGCACCTTTTGCGCAGGTCGCTACGCTCCCATTTTTGCGCAAAATGTGCACAAGGTAAGCTGCTGATCTGAAACCACTTTCGTGGACGGTATTTTTATCCACGAAAGAGGTCCAGTATGGGACAAACAAAAAAGCGTAATTACGATCGTTATACTCTGGCTTATAAGCTTCAAGCCGTTA